>QCBU01000001.1 GCA_003281505.1 Prochlorococcus sp. AG-347-J14
ATGAGTACTAATTTTAGTTTGATAAAATTTAAAGAGAAATTTTTTACTAATGTCCCCAATATTTAAGTGTTTGATTTGTAGAAAAGATATAGAGAGATCTACTAAGGCATTTTGGAGTAAAAAAGGTCACCTACTATGTTCTACATGTTTAGATAATATAGAAAAAAAGAAACTTTGAATTATGATTTGGAAAATAAGATTTTAGTTAGTTTTTCATTAAACAAGTCAGAGGGTGTGCTCAAAAATAATCTATGATTTATAAACGTCTTAAAACATATGAGGGCTAAACTTCCCTTTTTTCATTTGAATGTAAGACAACAGTTATTACAATTAATTTGAGTATTAAATACTTTAAATAAAAAAAACCTCAGAAAAATGAAATTATAGAAAATAATTTCAAAATCTCGAGGAATTTTTATATAAAATTGTTGAAATTAGCAATGAGAGTATCAAGCCAATAATCAAAGATTCTAAACTTTAAGTTTTAGAACCAACCTGGAATAATTTGGCCAGTAGTTACATATGCACCTACTGCTGCAACAAAACCTAACATTGCTGCCCAACCATTAAAACGTTCTGCTTCAGGAGTCATGATTAAAAGAATTAAATATTTATGTAAATCATTGTAACAGAAATTATGAAGCTTTGTAAAGTAATTTTTAGCTTTTTTGCGAGATTACGTTTTTTATAGGAAGTTTTGCTTTAATAATACAGATATGTAACAAAATTGTGTATATAAACATGTTCTTTATCCAGTATAAATTGGATAATAAGTATCACACTATAATTCACTAGAAATTAGGTTTCAAATTAAGTGAAATACTATAGTTCTCTTAATAACTTGAAGATATTTTAAACTTCGGAATTGAAATCTAGGATTTCATGAAGCCTGTTTTCGAAAAAAATTCGAAATCCTTGTATAACTAGAACTACACCACAAAGTAAAATAAATTAAAAATAGGGAATTATTATTTCACTTTTAAAAAGATGAACTCGATTAAAATGTGGGTCGCCTGAGATTCGAACTCAGGACCAGCCGGTTAAAAGCCGGATGCTCTACCGCTGAGCTAGCGACCCATTTTGTAAAATCGAGTACATATGAAATTATCCCTTTTTAAGGAAAAAAAAACAACTCTTTATCTCAAGTTGAGCAATAGAAAAACAATTCTTAACTTATGAAATAAAAAATTAAAATTTTCCTCTAAATTTGCAGTTAAAAGTTAAAATGATTTAATTACCAATAGAATTTTTAAAATGCTAAGAACAATTGTAGTTTTTGCCCCCATTATCGCTGCTTTAGCTTGGGTTGTGTTTAACATACAAAAACCTGCAAGAGAGCAATTCAATAGGGACTTTTTGGGAAAGGATTAATCAAATTTGATAGACAAAGAAGTAATAGTTATTGGAGCTGGTCTTGCAGGATCTGAAGCTGCTTGGCAAGTAGCAAATTCTGGTATACCAGTTAAATTAGTTGAAATGAGGCCTATCAAATCAACTCCAGCTCATCATACTGGAGAGTTTGGAGAATTGGTTTGTAGTAATAGTTTCGGAGCTTTAAGTCCTGATAGAGCTGCAGGTTTATTGCAAAATGAACTTAGAACTTTTAATTCATTAATAGTTCAAACAGCAGATAAATTTGCTGTTCCAGCTGGAGGTGCTTTGGCAGTCGATAGATCTAAATTTAGTATCGCTTTGACTAAAGCTTTATCTGACCATCCATTAATTGAAATTAAGAGATTTGAACAATTGGATCTCCCAAGCGAAGAAAATATAACTATCATCGCAACTGGACCATTAACCGCCGATGAGCTGTCCTATAAAATTCAAGCTTTTACAGGTATTGATGCGTGTCATTTTTTTGATGCCGCTAGTCCTATTATTTATGGAGATAGTATTGATCAAGAGATTGTATTTAAAGCTAGTAGATACGATAAAGGAGATCCTGCATATCTCAATTGCCCTATGGGTAAAAATGATTATATTAATTTCAGAAATCAACTAATTGAAGGAGAACAAGCTCACTTAAAAGACTTTGAAAAAGAATCGGCTAATTTCTTTGAAGCTTGCTTGCCAATTGAAGAAATTGCAAGAAGAGGAGTTGATACAATGAGATACGGACCCTTGAAATCTATCGGTTTGTGGAATCCAAAATGGGGTGATTTATTTGATAGGGAAAATAGATTGAATAAGCGACCTCATGCAGTTGTCCAATTAAGGAAAGAGGATTTAGAAGGAAAATTACTAAATATGGTAGGTTTTCAAACTAATCTCAAATGGTCAGAGCAAAAGAGAATATTTAGGATGATTCCTGGTTTAGAAAATGCTGAGTTTGTACGTTTTGGAGTAATGCATAGAAATACTTTTTTAGAATCTCCAAGATTACTTTTACCGACATTACAATTTATAAAAAGAGAAAATCTTTTTGCTGCAGGTCAAATAACGGGGACCGAAGGTTATGCAGCAGCAACAGCAGGAGGGCTGCTTGCAGGAATAAATGCATCCTTATTAGCCAAAGATAAAAAACCAGTAAATTTTCCTGCAGAATCAATGATTGGTTCTCTAATAAATTTCATAAGTAATAAAAATCAAATATTATCTAATCAGAAAAAGAATAAATTCCAACCAATGCCTGCTTCATTTGGTTTAGTTCCTGAACTAACAAAAAAAATAAAAGATAAAAAATTAAGGTACAAAGCTTACCAAGAAAGATCAACAGAAGTATTAAATGAATTTAAAAATAAACTTGATGCTTATTTTGAAAAAGACCACTTACTTAGCAAAATTTACTAAGATTAATTATCAAAGATCCAAAAAATGGAATTTAATAAGGAAAATTTAGATGTAATTATTGTTGGCTCAGGAATAGGAGGTTTGGTAACGGCTTCACAATTGGCAGCGAAAGGAGCTCGAGTATTAGTTCTTGAAAAATATATTATTCCAGGCGGAAGTGGAGGCTCTTTTAAAAGAAAAGGCTATACCTTTGATGTAGGAGCTTCAATGATTTTTGGATTTGGAGAGAAAGGTTTTACCAATTTATTAACTCGTGCTTTGAAAGATGTAAATGAAAAATGCGAAACTATCCCCGACCCCGTTCAACTGGAATATCACTTACCACAAAACTTTAATATTTCTGTAGATAAAAATTATGAGCAATTTATAAGCAAATTATCAGCTAGTTTCCCCAAGGAAAAAAAAGGTATCAAGAAATTCTATGATACTTGTGCAAGTGTATTTAAATGTTTAGATTCAATGCCTCTTTTATCAATAGAGGATCCAAGTTATCTTTTTAAAGTTTTCTTTAAATCTCCATTATCCTGTTTAGGGTTAGCTAGATGGTTACCTGCAAATGCAGGAGATGTTGCGAGAAAGTTTATAAAAGATCCTGAACTTTTAAAATTTATAGATATCGAATGTTTTTGTTGGTCTGTGATGCCGGCTCTAAAAACCCCAATGATTAATGCGGGAATGGTATTTACAGATAGGCATGCTGGTGGGATAAATTATCCAAAAGGGGGAGTTGGAAAGATAGCAGAAAAGTTTGTTTCTGGTATTGAAAAATTAGGAGGAAAAGTTAGATATAAAGCCAATGTGACTGAAATCCTATTAAAGGATGAGAAAGCGGTAGGAGTTAAGCTCTCAAATGGGGAAGAGATATATTCAAATATTATTGTATCCAACTCCACTAGATGGGATACATTTGGATTAAAAGATAATACTAAAGGATTAATTTCTAGTAAATATGTGCCAAAAAGTGAATATAAGTGGTCAGAAACTTATAAACCCTCACCTTCTTTTGTTTCGATTCACCTTGGAGTAGAAAAAAATCTAATATCTGATAATTTTAATTGTCATCATATAATCGTTGAAAATTGGGATGAATTAGAAAGAGAAAAGGGAGTTATTTTTGTTTCTATACCTACTTTGCTTGACTCGTCTTTGGCTCCAGAAGGTAAACATATCGTACATGCATTTACTCCTTCATCGATGAGTGAATGGGAAGGCCTATCAAGAAAAGAATATTTGCAAAAAAAAGAAAAATATTTTTCATTTCTTGTTGAAAAATTATCAACTATTCTTCCTAATCTTGAACAAAATATTGATCACAAAGAAATTGGTACTCCCAAAACTCATAAAAAGTTTCTTGGAAGATATGAAGGTAGTTATGGGCCTATTCCCAGTAAAAAGTTGCTTGGACTTTTGCCAATGCCTTTCAACACTACAAAAATTCAAAACCTTTATTGTGTAGGGGATTCATGTTTCCCTGGCCAAGGTCTAAATGCAGTTGCTTTTAGTGGATACGCATGCGCTCACAAAATAGGTGCAAAGTTAAATATAAATAGTTTTAAATTGCCTGATTAAAAAAAAGGATCCTTCTGAAATGATAGAAAAATTTAAAACTCTTTTTTTTGTGAAAAGTTCGTTAATTTGCCTTTATTTAGCGCTTACAATTCCTTTACCATTTATTTCAATCGAAAAATTAAAAATCCCCTCTATCGTAATTTTTGCCCTTGGACTTTATTTGATAATTAATATCACTAGTGATTATGTAGAAACTTGCAGTAATAAAATTTGTTATAAAACTAGCTTTATTTCTAAATTCTTTGGAAAAAAAAATTGGGAGATTTCTTGGAAAGATATTAAGTTAATAAAATCTTTCCCAACTAGTCAGGGTAGTAAAGTTTATTACTTTAATACATACCAAGGTGATAGTTTTCTTGTCCCACAAAGAGTGGAAAATTTCGAAAAATTTGTATTAATAGTTTCAAAAAATACTGGTATAGGTATTGATGAAATATCTTATTTATCACCTCTTTGGACATACAAATTACTTACATTACTATCAGTTTTAATGATTGTTAGTGAAGTTTTTGCTTTTCTAAGCTAAATATTATCAATACTAAATCGATAACCTTGTTGTCTAACAGTAGTTATTCCTCCACCTTCTCCCAATCCAGCCTGTTCTAATTTTCTCCGCAAAGTTAATACTTGAGTATCTACAGACCTGGGACCTCCACTAAAAGGCGGCCAAGCCATCCTTAGAAGCTCTTGTCGACTTCTAACCATGCCTGGTGGCATTAATAGAGCACACAGCAGGGCAAACTCTCTGGGGCTTAATTCTACGGGCTTCTCGCTAAGAGTTACTTGTCTTAAAAGAAGATGAACCTCGAGAGGGCCAACTTCAACTTTTTCTTGCAATCCTATCCTCCCTCTTTTTAAGAGCGTTCTACATCTTGCCGCAAGCTCTTCCAATCCAAATGGTTTTCTGAGAACGTCATCTGCTCCTTCATCTAGTAAATTAACTAATGCTTCAACACCTGATCTTGCAGTTAAAACTATGACAGAAGATCCCAATTGTTGGGCAAGTCTCATTGCAGTATTCTGCTCGAGGATTTCGGCACTAACTAATAAGTCAGGTGATTGTTCTCTGCATAAGTCAACTGCTTCTGCTGCTGTACCTACTGCAGCAGCTAAATGGCCATCTTGGCGAAGTCTTTGCACAAGGACCGTTCTAAGTGTGGGGTGAGGTTCAACAACTAGAACTCTTGAGGGGGTTTGAGAGCTCGAAGGCAATTGTGTACTGCCAGGAGTTGAAGCTAAGATTTGCTCAGTTGATTGCATTCTTAATTACTGTTGGGCCAGGCAATTTTTTATCATCCTTAATAAGGTATAACAAATGCTAAAAAAAAATCAGAATCTATCGAATTATGACATCATTTGAAAATCCTAAAGCAATTCGTCATTTTCAATCAATTTGCGATAGTTGCCAAGACTTAGTTACTCGTTTTCACACTCCATCTGACCTTAAATTATATAGTGATGGTTATCTCCAAGCCCTTAGGAATTGCAATGGTTTAGAGCAAAAGGACCAAGAGAAATTAGAAAGATTAATTGAAAGATGGATTTTAGATCCGTCAAGTTTTATTGATCCAGATGGAAATGGAAATAAAGGTTTTTTTGATAAAAAAAGGATTTAAAATATTAATTTTTATTAATCAATTCAGTATTTATACTTACTAATTGTCTTAAGACGCTAATTGAATTTCTATTTTTTCTTTTAGAGATCCTGAATTGTACATTTCGATAAGAATGTCTGATCCACCAAGAAATTCTCCTTTTAAGTAAACTTGTGGAATTGTTGGCCAATCTGAGTATTCTTTTATGCCCTCTCTTATAGTGAAATCACTCAAGACATCAAACGTACTAAATTCTACTCCTAGGGAATTTAGTATTTGTACTACGTTATTAGAAAAACCGCATTGAGGCATTAATTTAGTCCCTTTCATGAAAACCATTACTGGATTTGAATCAATTAGTTTTTGTATTTTATCTTTTGTTAGGTTGTCCATAATTTAATTTGGTGTTTCTGTTTTTAATGCCAGTGCATGAATAGCCTCTGAAGCTAATTCTTCCTTTAAAGCAGAATAGACTAGCTTATGTTGTTTAACTAATGATAATCCATTGAATTCAGATGCAATCACAGTTACTTGCAAATGATCATTTCCTTTAAGGTTTTCAACTAAAACTTTGGAATTTGGTAGTTTCTTCTTGATTAAACTAATAACCTTTGATTTTGTAATCATAATTTTAATTAACCTTTGTATTTTGTTTCAACAAATCCTAGTTGTATCAATCTTTCATAAGCCTCCCTACCTTCTTTGCTATTAGGAGACATTATTCTAATCGTTTCAACCAGTAAGGGAACTGCAACCTCAGGTTTTTCAGTTTTAATGTACATGGATGCTAATCTCTCATTTGATTCTGCCAAAATTTGTAATGTTTGCTTACCTTTCCTTTGCATTTCATTCGGTATTCTCGCATCAATTCCCTTGAAGGATGAATTTAGATCGGAATAAAAAGATGCAAGTTGCTTTGCTAGTTTTCTAGCGTCTAGGTAAGAATCCTTGGCTTTATCGAAATCTCCGTCTTCAATATATTTATCACCTTGTTTTATGAAATATTCTACGTTTGAAATGGAAAGCTTTTTATTATCATTTGAGAGAACTCTGAAGTCTTTTGGATCCTTTATTTCTGCATGAACTTCATTTTTGAAAGGAATATTTCCAAAAAATATAAATAAAATTGGGATTAACTTTAAGAATTTCATTTTCTTTTTCAATAATTAAAATTTATAGTAACTTATTGCAGATTCATCTACCTACATTTTTTAATGCTTTTTCTTCCTCTTGGGTCATTTTTTTATTTAGAAATATATTAAAGTCGTCGATAGTAAAGTTTAAGTAATCATTAATTGGTATTGGTTTTCCAAAGGATAAACAAAATTCGCCCCTAAAATTCGGAGGTATTTTGCTGTAAGCAATTCCAATTGGAATAATAGTAATAGAGGTTGTTTTTTTTGTAGCTAATCTGGCTAATCTATATAGTCCTTCTTTGAGAACTAATTTTTTTCCATATCTATTAATCTTTCCTTCGGGGAAAACAACTAGCTGTTCTCCTTTTTCTATAAGATCAATCGCATATCTTAAAGCTGAGAGAGATGGCGATAATTGATTTATTGAAAAACATCCAAGTCTTTTTAAAAACCAACCTTGTATTCCTCTCATTTCAGATTTAGTAACCATAAATCTACAATCCTTTTTTGTTACCCTTCTACCCATTGCCATTGTGAGTATTAAGCCGTCCCATCTTGATCTGTGAGTTGGAGCCAAAATGATAGAGGAATTTATAGGAATCGAAAAACCATTATTTAATATTTTCTTTTTTCTAAAAAAGAATCTCAAAACAACGTCCTGAGTAACGAACATTGCAATAAATCCCAATACAGGGTTGATTTTATGCCAAATATTTAAGGAATTCTTCTTCAAGTTCTATTTACTATATATTAATAATTTAAGTGTTTACCTTTTTTTATTAGCTATTATTGGGCGGTTACTAGATTGTCTAGAAACTAAGATTTTCAAAATTATGGCTACTTTAGGAGTAAACATTGATCATATTGCAAATGTAAGGCAAGCAAGGAAAACTGTCGAGCCTGACCCTGTGCAATTTGCTTTTTTAGCTGAATTAGGAGGGGCAGATTCCATAACAGTGCATCTAAGAGAGGATAGAAGACATATACAAGATAGAGACGTATTACTTTTGAAAGAGACTATAAAAACAAAACTCAATTTAGAGATGGCTGCTACAGAAGAAATGTTAGAAATTGCCAAAAAAATTCTTCCCGATTATGTAACGCTTGTACCCGAGAAAAGAGAGGAAGTTACTACTGAAGGCGGGTTGGATTTAAAAAGTAATTCGCAATACCTTAAAAATTTTGTTGGAAATTTGAAGGATTCAAATATAGAAGTAAGTGCATTTATTGATCCTCTTGGTGAACAGATAAATTATTCTAAAGAAATAGGGTTTGACTTTATAGAATTACATACTGGAAAATATGCTGAATTATCGGGATCTGAACAATATAAAGAGCTCCAAAGGATTATAGAGTCTACACATTTAGCAAATGACCTTGGATTAGTTGTTAATGCTGGTCATGGCCTGAATTACAATAATGTTAAAAAAATTGCATCAATTAACAATATGAATGAGTTGAACATAGGTCATAGTATTGTTGCAAGGGCTTTAGCGATAGGATTAGAAAAGTCTGTACGTGAAATGAAGTCCCTTATTAAATCAAATTAAATTTCAAAATGACAACATACTTTTTCGTCGCGGCAAGTGAAAAGTTTTTAACTGTTGAAGAACCACTTGATGAAATTTTGAAAGAGAGGATGAGGAACTATAAAGAAAATAATAAAGAAATAGATTTTTGGCTCTTAAAAAATCCATCATTTTTACAAACCACCCAATTTGCTGATCTAAAAGCAAAAATTCCATCTACTCCAGCAGTTGTTTTATCGACTGATAAAAAATTTATAACTTTCTTAAAGCTTCGCTTAGAGTTTGTTGCTGTTGGGGAATTCGAATTTCCTAATGCAGAAATAATTGATCCATTTAAAGTTGAGTAATATAACCATCTAGTAAATTGCTCAATCTTTATAAGTCAAATAAAATTGAAGTAATTAGTGAGCTCTTAGCAGAGGAATTAAAAATATGTCCTCCGCCTATAAATGAGAAATTAGAAATAGTAGTCCCCAATTACTTTTTGGGGAATTGGTTACGTGAACAAATAACTATAAAAAACAAAATAAGTGCTCTTTATGAATTAAAGACAATATCAACGTATACCGAATCTTTATTGACAAATTTTTTCCCTGCAATTGATATGAGCGCATGGAATTTTGAGTCAATTAAATGGGGCATTATTAATTCCCTGGAAGAATTAAATAGCTTTAAAGAATCATTTCCGCTTAGAAATTGGATTAATAAATATTTGGATAATAAAAAGACAATTGATGGAGACATATATAATCTGACAAAAAAGATCACAAATAATTTTATTGATTATCTGATTTTTAGACCTGAAATGATTGCTCAATGGAATAGATATGAAATTAATTCATCTAATCTATTTAAGAATTTAAACTCAGATCAATTTTGGCAACCTATTTTATATAAATTATTGGAGGAAAAGATATCTGAAAAGCCATCATGTTTATACATGATTGAAGTAATAAATAATTTAAGAAAAATTAAAAACGTTCAATTTCAAGTACCAAGTCAAATTTATCTTTTTTCAGATAATAACTTATCTAAACTACATATTAATTTTTATTCAGAACTTTCAAAATTTATTAAGGTAAATTTGTATTTATTATCTCCTGGAGAAGATTTATGGAATAGAATAAATTTTCTTGAAGGTGATTTGGAATTTGATGATAATGTAAGTAAATTAGATTTAAATAATACAAATATAGAAAAAATATTTGGTAAATTTGGAGCAAACTTTCAGAAATTAATTGATGAAAATATTTATACAGAAGGTATTAATTTAAAAAATAATCTTATTTATCTCGATCCAACAACTAATTTTCATAATAAGAAAGATATTCCTCTTCTTAATCAAATACAAAAAAGACTAATTGATAATAATAACGTTGATTTTATAGTAAATGAAAGGGATGATTCAATATTACTTTGTGAGCATTTTAATCAGAATAGTCAATTTGAATATTTGAGAAATAAAATTATAGAAATAATAAATTCTTGCGAGAATATTAAATATAGTGATATTGCTGTTTTATCTCCACAAACTAATTTAATTAAACCTTATCTAAGGTACATCTTTAATAATGAGTTAATTAATGGTGAAAAGATACCTTATTTTTTTATTGATGAGGATAATCATGACTATTCAGGCATTTATGAATTTCTTATTGACATCACTGAAATAGCAAGTCAGAAAATTACACTTGAAAAAATAGATTATATTCTTTCGAAAAAAGTAACTCAGAACATTTTTGATTTTAATATTACTGAGAAGGATGAAATTATTTTCTTACTTACCCAAGCCGGGTTTCATTGGGGATTAGATGATAAAGAAAGATTAGGTGACGAGAAAAATACTCTAGATTGGTGTATAAATAGAATTAATTTAGGCTTAATTTATGACAAAGAGGTAAATTTAAGTGCTTTTAATTTAAAACCATTTAGCTATACAAATATAAGTTTGGATTTGAATAAATGGGTTAAAATATTAATTCATTTAAAAAAATATATTAATTTATTAAGGGGCTCTTTTTCTTACTCGAATTGGGTTGAAAAGATAAAGTTTATATTAAAAAGTATTGCTGATTCTAATGCAAATTTCAATTTAGAAATTAGTGAGATAAATAGAATTCTTGATAATCACGCAATACCTTTAATACCTGATGATCTTATCTTGTTAAAAGTTTTTAGAGAAATATTAATTTCTTGTATAAATAAAATTAAATATCAAAGCAAATCACGAGTCAACAAGATCCTAGTAAGTGATATTGAGAATTCAAGGCATATGCCACATAAGGTTATCTTCCTAATAGACATGAATAGTGTTAATTATCCAAAATTACCAAAGAGTGAAAACATTAATTTATTAAAAAACAAATATCATTTGGGTGATCCATCTGTTTTTGAAAGAGAGAAATATGCATTTCTGGAGTTGTTAATTGCCTGCAGAGATAAATTTATAGTTACTTGGGTAAAAAATGATAAAGACAATAAAAAATTAGATGTTTCTTTCCCAATAAAAGAGTTAATTTCTTTTTTTGATAGTTTCTTAAACCAAAGCCAAAGAGAACTAATAATTAAAGATTCTGATTTAAATAAAAATGAAATAATTGATCTTGATAAATCTAAGATTCTTAAAAGTAATCATTCTTTAATAGAAGATATAAATTGGAATGAAAAAAAATCTGATATTAAAAATTACAAATTATCAGAATTAATTTATTGGTTCAAGACTCCACAAAAATATTGGCTTAATAAAAACAATATTTCTCCCAAGGAAATATTTATTCATCATCCAGACGAGGAGTATGTGAGCAATCTGCAAAAGTCGCAACTAATTACAAAAATAATCCAGCAAGTAGAGATTGATAATCATAATATTATTAATGATTTAAATGAATTAAATATTAATGATCAATTGGCTGAAAATGGTATTATTATGCCCAAAAATAGTATTTTTACAAAAGAAAAAGAAATCAAAGACTTGTTAAGTAGTCTATGTGGAAGTTTGAGTCAACATAATAAGATTAATAAAATCTATGTTAAGTTAAATTCGAATAAAGAAGAATATTTAATCGCTGATGACACCGTAATTGAATTGATTCATGCGAAACTAAGTTTAAGTCGTTTGACTGAGGCTTGGATAAAATTACTCTTTATTTCTTCGTTAAAGAGGAATATAGTAAGGACTAAAGTAATTTTTAGAACAGAAAATAATTATATATCGCAAATTATTCAATCACCTGGATCAACTGAATCAAATCTAATTTTGGAGGAGTACATAAATATTTTTAAAAATTATTCTGAAAAGTGTTTACCTCTTCCTCCAGAAAGTTCTTATAAATATGTAGAAGCAAAAATAAAATCAAAAAATGAAAAAAAAGCTTTTACAGATAAATGGATTGGTAATAAAAATTTTTCTAAAGGAGAAAGAGATAATATCGAAATGAAAATGTGTTTTGGTAATGAAAAAGAACCAGATTTCTTTCTTGGAAATAATAATTTTGATCAATTATCATACAGATTATATGGTCCTCTAATTAATGCATTAAAGAAATAAAAAATGTCTAAATTTCAGTTAAAAAATTTTTTTAAATCTGCTTATGATCTAATGCTTGTTTTTTTACAGTTCTTTATTATTAGTCTTCATTTTTTTCAATGGGAATTTTTTCCACAAAAACAAATAATTCAAGCAAGTCAATTTTCATATTTCCTGGGTATTTTAATTATCATAAATGCTTTCATAATAATGTTAGTTTCAATTAAAGATTTAGGTAGAAATTTATCCCCTTTCCCAAGACCTATAAACAATAGCGATCTCGTTACTACAGGTATTTATCGATTTATGCGTCATCCTATGTACTATTCTTTAATATTTATTTCCATTGGAGTTTTTATAATAAAATTATCTATTTATTATTTATTTTTGACAATAAGTTTAGCTTTAATAATTAAATTTAAGATTGCCTTGGAAGAGAAATATTTAATGAATAAATTTAAGAATTACTTACTTTATAAAAATGAGGTCAAAGTTTAATTTAATAAAGAAATGGATATTAATCAAATTAAATTAGATAATAAGTTTAAATTAGTTGAAGCAAGTGCAGGAACTGGTAAAAGTTTTACTTTGGCTCACATAGTTTTAAGAAATGTTTTGGAGAAAAAAGTTAAACCAGATGAGATACTCTTGCTAAGTTTTACAAAAAACACTTGTTCTGAATTAAGAGAAAAAATACTTTTGAGATTTTATAATTTAAAGTTATATTTACAAAGTAATAATGAAAGTAAGATAGATAATACTCTTAAGGATTGGTATCTAAATTTTAAGGATAAAGATAAATCTAAGGAAAAAATAATTTCCGAAATTGATTATTTTATAAATCAATTCTATAAGTTAAAAGTAACTACGTTCCATGCTTTTTGTAATGATATTATTGATGAATATAGTATTGAAATAGGTGCAACTCAAGATCCACATATTGAAAATAATATTGATAATTTGTATAAAGATGTAATAGATAATTTATGGATTGATGATTTTCTGAATCTTAATCATCAGCTTATTTCAGCAGTCAACAAAAAAAAAATAAGTTCTAAATTTGGAAGTAGGATCAATAAGTCATTTTTTGTAGAAATTTTAAAAAATATAGATCAAGAAAATATCTTTAAATTTCAAATAAAAGATAAATATAAGATTATTGATTTAAATAATTATTTTAATGAATTTTTTTATTTAAATTGGAACGAGTTTTGTTTTGAATGGAATAAGAAAGGCAAGGAATTATTTTTACAACTTATAGAGTTGGGAAAATTAATTAAGGAAACTGGTGGAAAAAGTCAAATATATGCTGCAAAACCAAGAAATGATAAGTTTAATCAAATAAATTGTTGGATTGAAGAGATTAACAAAAGTCTTAATTCTAAAAATGTTATTGATTTTATATATGATATTTCTAAGGATGATCTTTTATCTAAATATTTTTACAATGAAAATATATCTAAAGAAATTAATAAACATAATCTAAAATTAGATTTTACTAAATTTAATTTATTACAAGATAAAATTTATAAGATAAAAGAAGGTCTCTTTACTGAATTTGTAAGAATATTTACCCAATTAGCTTATATAAAATTAATTGAATTAAAGAAAAGTTTTTCTATTTTCAACTTCAATGATCTTATAAAGACTGTAGAAAATACATTTCTTGATTCAGAAATTATTAATAGTAATACTCTATCTAAAATTCAAAAAAGATTTAAATGTGTCTTGGTGGATGAGTTCCAAGATACAGATATTACTCAGTGGAATTTAATAAAAAAGTTCTTTAATACAAAAAATCATTTTTTACTTTGCGTAGGTGATCCAAAACAAGCTATTTACAAATTTAGAGGTGGAGATATTGAAACTTACTTAGATGCAAGATCAAATGCAATTGAAGTTTTTAGTCTTACAGATAACTATAGATCATCAAAAAAGTTAATCGATGTACTTAATAAACTTTATAAGAATGGACTTAAAAAATCCAAACTAAACTATAGTAAATTAACCTCAAGAATTAATGAAAATATTAATCCTCAATTTAAATTTAAGGATGTATTTGAAATTGTAGAATTTTCAAAAAAGGAGACTGATATAGAGGATCTTGCAACTCAATACATAGTTAACTTTATTTTAAATAATAAAGAAATTGATATTAATAAAATTGCGATTCTTACATTAAATAATTCGCAATGCTTAGATCTTAAAAAAAAATTAAATCAGTTTAACCTCCCATCCAAAATTCAAAATAAACAAAATATTTTTGATACAGAAGCAAGTTCTCTATTATTTTTATTCATTGAATGTTTATTAAATCCAAGGTCATTAAAAAACATAACTTTGCTTGCTAATTCAAAGTTTATACAAATAAAATTAGAAGATTTACTTGATAATGGAATTAGTAATAATTTAGAAATTTTAATTAATAAATGCATTACTTGGTCCCAAGAACTAAAAGAAAAAGGTTTTTTAAACATTGTTAATGAACTACTTATAAATTACAAGTCTTCCTCGATTATTCAAGATTCAGATTTAAATTCAAATTTATTTCAACTTTCAGAAATTGTTGAAATAGAATTAATAAATAATGATTTTGATCTCAATATAGTTTCTAACTGGTATAAAAATCAGTTAGATCATATTTTAAGAATTTCTACTGGAGAAGATTTTTTCACGAAAGATTATAATCTTCAAAATGGAATAAATCTTTCTACAATTCATAGTAGTAAGGGCCTCGAATTTGAAATAGTCCTATGTCCATATCTCTCAATTATTTCAAATAAGTCAAATAAAATAAAAGGGCCTCTTTGGAAATCAAATATTGATAGAAATATATATGTTAATATTTCTAATAATTACGCGAAGGTTGAAAAATTTAAATTAATAGAAGAAGAGGATTTATTTAAAGAGAGTGAGAGGTTAATTTATGTAGCACTTACAAGGAGCAAATATAAACTTATTGTTTTTAATGATTTTGAGGATACAAATAATATTTTAAATAATGATTTACTTAATAATTTGGAAAATATCAATATTTATAAGTCTAATTTTGAAGTCAGGATAGAAAAAGAGAAAATAAAAGAAATTTTTTCAAAGTTACAATCTAACCGATTGAATAATAATCTTTGGAAAATCGATAACGTTAATAAAAAAATATCAAATGTATTTAATTCTGATCAATTTATTTCTTATTCAAGTTATTCTTCTTGGATACGTAAAGATAAAAATATTGATGCAGTCATTAATCAATATAAGGATTATGAAGATAATATATCAATTATCAAAGATTCTAATTTTAAGAATTCAAAGAATTATCCTAATTATTTTTCTTATCCAAATCCCTTAAGTGAATTTCCAAAAGGAACTATTGCTGGGACTTGCCTGCACAAAATAATAGAAAGATTTGAATTTAGAAACGATAATAATCAAGAATTAATTGATTTAATTATTGAGGAATTGAACTTTCATCAAATCGATACTTCTTTGGCTTTTAAAGTAAAAGATGCGATTTTAAGAATCATAAATATATCTTTAGGAAGAGAATTACAAAATAAGAAACTAGTTGATATTCCAAATGAATACCTAATTAAGGAACTCAAATATGATTTAACCCTATCTTATGAAGGTAGAAATATTAATTCTAATGATATATCAAATTGCTTTTTTTTAGATCAGGAATATGAATTTGGTGAAGAATATGCAAATAAAATAAATGATCTTCAAATTTTGAATAAGGGGTTTCATTCAGGATGCATTGATTGTGTTTTCCCTGTAGGAAATAAATTAGAAGATAGTAAATGGTGGGTAATTGATTGGAAAAGTAATTTGATTTCTGGCAGTGATAATAGTGATTGTTTACCAAGAAACTATAACTATGAAAACATGAGAAATGAAATGATTAAACATCATTATCCATTGCAATCACATCTTTATTTATTAGCATTGCATAGATTATTAAAGTGGCGACTTAAAAATTATCAACCACATAAACATCTAGGAGGATATATTTATTTGTTTATAAAGGGATTGCCAGATTTTGAATTACTTGAAAAATCTAAGTCTGAAGATATATCTCCAGGTATTTTTATTAGCAAAGCACCTTTAAAGAGAATAAATTATTTAGATAACCTTTTTTAGAATGACTAAAACTAATGCAGATATTGAAAAGTTCCAATACGATCATATATTTAATTTGATATTAGGTATTTTCAAATTTAGTGAGAAAAAATATGGAAATTTCGTAAAAGATGTAATAAGAATTTTATTAGATTTTGAAAAAAACGGAGAAACTATTATTGATGTTGATAATAGTTTAATAATCTTTGAATTATTAGAAGATGGCTGGCCCAATAAACATATAGATGTTCTAAAAAATATAGGTTTGATTGGTTCCCTTCATTCTCCATTCGTATTAATAAATAGAAAATTATCCTTATCAAAATGGTCAAAAAAGATAGAAAGAGTTATTAATTCATTTCTAAAAAAAATAGATACCGATAATTTAATGAACTCAATAATTTATAAAGATGATAATAAAATTGATCAAATTAAGAATATATTTAAATATTCAAACTTAGTTTTCCTTCAAGGAGGACCAGGTACGGGTAAAACCACTTTAATAATAAAGTTAATACTAGAACTCCTTCAAATGGATAACTTTTTAAATATTGGTTTGTCTGCTCCAACTGGTAAAGCTACAGCTCGTTTAAAAGAAGCTCTTAATGATAAGAAAAATACTTCCTTTAGCAAATTTCTAGACCAAATAGAATTTCAAACTTTACATAGATGGATTTTAAATTCTCAAAATAAATCTCTTTCGTTGAAATTTAAACTAAAAGAGCTTGATATTTTCATAATTGATGAAATGTCAATGGTTAATATCGATTTGATTGAATCAGTTTTAAATTTGCTAGCGAATGACTGTAAAATCATTTTAGTTGGAGATAAAAATCAATTGTCTCCAGTAAATAACTGTTCTATATGGAATTATTTGTTTGAATATTCCGATAATAGTTCAATTAAATCTTGTGTAGTAAATTTAGAAAAAACTTATAGAAATATTGGAGATATAGCATTAATTAGTAGTTTAATATTTAATAATGATTTTTCTTTACTTAATCAAAAGATAAAAGAATTAGAAAAAGATAATGATTCAAAAGAAATTACTATTTCAAAGAGTAGAAAAAAAGATATTCCAAAGGATCTATTACTTTCGATTACAAGTCATCTAAAACAGTTAAATATTTCAACTTCAAATTTAAGTAAAAAAAAATATATATTTGATGAGAGCATTGATAATTTATTGCTTAATGAAAAAGATTTAGTAGATAAGATATTTCTGGATTTACAAAGTCACTTGATTTTATGCGAAAAAAATTCTGGAATATGGAGTGTTGAATATTTGAATGAAATTGTTTTTGGTCAAAAAAAACCCTATGACCTTAAAACTCTTAAAGAGGGTGTTCCGATCATGTGTACAAAAAATAATAATGAACTTGGATTGTCTAATGGTGATATCGGAGTACTTATAGGTTTAAAAAATAAAAGAAAATATCTTTTTAGAAAATTTAATGATAATAACGAAGAAATTGTCGCATTAATTGATCCATCTAATTTAGAAAATGTTGTACCAGCAATAGCTATTACTATACATAAATCTCAAGGAAGTGAATCTGAAAAAGTAAACATTTTGTGGTCCCAAAATTATAAAAGAAATCAATATGCTGTAAAAGAAAAAAAAGATAATCAAAATATCTTTTGCAGAGATAATTTTGAAAGAAGGTTATTTTATACTGCTGTTACAAGAGCGAAAAAATCTTTAAATATATATTATTTAAATTAAATATTATTTTTGAGAAATTAGTAATATCTTAACCCAAGATGTTAGATTAATATTTCGGCTCTGTAAGGCTAATCAACAATTTAAGTCAATTTAGATATTTGTTGAATGCCTAATCAGAAGATTATTAGGCATTTAAAATGGATTTTAAAAAAGATAGTAACTCTCTTGGTAGTGATCAGGAAAAGTCTCAGAATGAAGATTCTTCCCTACTAAATTTCGAGAATTTAGATAACAAAAAAGAAATTGAATCTCATCTATTGGAAGTATCGAAAGCAGATGATAATGAGAATGGATTTCTCGCTTTTGGGTTTAATCAATCGATTTTAAACTCGTTAATAAATAAAGGATATAAAAATCCAACTCCCATCCAAAAAGCTGCAATTCCCGAATTAATGTTAGGTAGGGATTTACTAGGTCAAGCACAAACAGGAACAGGAAAGACTGCAGCTTTCGCATTACCATTAATAGAAAAACTTAAAGATAATAAAGAATTAAATGCCAAGGTTTTAGTTATGACACCTACAAGAGAATTAGCAACTCAAGTGGCAGAATCTTTTAAAAGTTATAGTTCTGAATCTAGTAATTTTAAGACGGTGGCAATATATGGAGGTACCGATTATCGAAATCAAATTTCTGCATTAAAAAGAAAAGTTGACGTAGTAGTTGGGACCCCAGGCCGAATAATGGATCATATAAGGCAGGGGACTTTTAAAATTAAAGATATAAATTGTCTTGTTTTAGATGAGGCAGATGAAATGCTAAATATGGGTTTTCTTGAAGATATTGAATGGATAATAGATCAACTTCCGGAAAATAAGCAGATGGTATTGTTTTCAGCAACAATGCCTAGTGAGATAAGAAACATAGCAAAAAAATATCTAAATGATCCCGCCGAAATATTAATCAAAAGTGTCAAAAAAGAAACTCAATTAATTTCGCAAAAATTTCTATATGTTCAAAGGCATCACAAGTTAGATGCTTTAAAAAGAATACTAGAACTCAATAACGAGGGAGTAATTATTTTTGTTAGGACAAAACTACTTACTACTTCAATAGCTGAAGCTTTAGAGAATTCAGGTCATACTGTGGCAGTACTTAATGGAGATATACCTCAAAATCAAAGAGAAAATACTGTAGATAGATTGAAAAAAGGATTTATTAATATTCTTGTTGCAACTGATGTCGCAGCTAGAGGATTAGATGTTGAGAGGATAAAACTTGTTGTTAATTACGATTTTCCTTTTGACAAGGAAACATATACTCATAGGATCGGAAGAACTGGCAGGGCAGGCAGATCAGGAGAAGCAATTTTATTTGTTAATCAAAGAGAAAAACATTTTTTAAGAAACTTAGAAAACTCAACAAGAACCAAGATTGAAGAAATTAATATACCAAGTAATAAAATAATAAATGAAAAAAGGATGGAGAAACTAATAGATAATGTTAATGAGAGTTCTTTAGCTAAAGATGAAAATGAAGAAAATAAAGCTTTGATTATAGATGTACTAGATAATTTAAAAGAAAAACACTCTATGGATGACTCAAATATTGCAATGGCGGCGATTAATTTAGTAATAGGTAATAAATCATTTTTTGTTAATGAAGATGATTCTTGGATTAATAAACAAAATAATATTGATCGAAATAGATCAAATAGAAATAGTAATAATCGTATGAGAAATTCAAATAGAAGAAATAATTATCAAAATGATTCTTTTGAAACTTACAAATTTAACTTTGGTAAATTTGATGGAGTTAGAGTTGCAAATATTATATCCTCAATCTGTAATTCAACTAATATAAATGGTAGATCCATAGGTAAGATACAGATTTTTAATGATTACAGTTTGGTAGATTTACCCAGAGATCTTCATAGAGAAACTAAAAATAAATTAAAAAAAATTAAAGTCAGAAACTAGTAATAGAGAATGAAAGCTAGCACATTTAATTTCTTTATTTTTGTGAATCTGATAATACTATTCAACTCCTTTAATAGTTATTATTTAGCTCAAACGAAACAAAATTCAATCATAAAATTATTTTGTCTGCAGAGTGTCAAAGAAGAGATGATGAAAGCAGAAATGGTATATAGTGAAGAAATTGCGAATGAAACTTGTGATTGTTACTACGAAGAATTTATGCAAACTGCAAGTCATCAAGATGCAAAAATAAAATGTAAATTAGAAACTAAAGAAAATTTATATCATAATAGAAAAATTTAATTATTATTTTTATGAGGTCTAAGAACAATCAAAATCCAATAATTAGACTTTATTTAAATCTGATTGAGGAAAGAAGGTTACTATTTTTTGCTTTTCTTAGTTCCATAATTAATAAAATATTAGATTTAGCTCCCCCTGTAATAATTGGTCTAGCTGTGGATATAGTTGTTAAGGAACAGAATTCATGGATTGCTGGTTTTGGAATAAAAGAAGTTCCAGCACAATTGATTTTTCTTGCATTTGCTTCAGGAATAGTTTGGTCTGGTGAATCCTCCTTTGAATATTTATATTCGATTTTATGGAGAAATTTGGCTCAGCTATCGCAACATAAATTAAGAATAAAAGCTTATGAGCATATCCAGGAATTAGATATGGATTTTTTTGAAAATGATAATACTGGAAGGCTATTATCTATTTTGAATGATGATATAAATCAACTCGAGAGATTTCTAGACCAAGGGGCGAATCAAATTATTCAGTTATTTATAACTGTCTTAATAATTGGGGGCACTATGATTTTTGTCGCTCCAAAAATCGCTTTATTTGCTTTCTTTCCTATCCCAATTATATTTTTAGGATCAATTAAATTTCAAAGGAAGCTTGCCCCAAAATACAGAGATGTTAGAAATAAAGCTGGACTGTTGGCATCAAGGCTTAATAATAATTTAAGTGGAATTCTAACCATAAAAAGTTTTACTAAAGAAAAATGGGAACTCAATAGATTAAATAAAGAAAGTCTCGATTATCAAATAAGTAATAAGGCTGCAATAAAATTATCTTCTGCTTTTATCCCTCTTATAAGATTTGCAATTTTATTTGCTTTTGTAGCGATTCTATTAATTGGAGGTTTCCAAACTTGGAATAGGACACTTGATGTAGGTACTTATAGTTTTTTAGTGTTTATTACACAAAGACTATTATGGCCATTGACTACTTTGGGTCATGTTTTAGATGATTTTCAGAGATCTATGGCTTCAATAAATAGAGTAATTGATCTCATAGATACGCCTATAAAAATAAAAGATGGAAAAATAAAAATTGAACCTAAAGATATCAAAGGAGAAATTATTTTTAATAATGTAAATTTTAATTATCCTGGACGAGATTTAACTTTAAAAAACATAAATTTCAAAATTGAAAATAACTCAACATTAGGAATTGTTGGTTTAACAGGTTCTGGGAAAAGTACAATAATAAAACTACTACTTAGAATCTATGATAGTAATAATGGCTCAATAACCTTGGATGGGGTTTCTATTAAAGAAATAAATTTGAGGGATTTAAGAAAGTGTATCTCTTTAGTAAGTCAAGAAACTTATTTATTTCATGGCAGTGTACAAGAAAATATTGCTTATGGCTCAATCAACCCAAGTCTTAAAGATATTATTAAAGCTTCAAAGATTGCGGAAGCACATAAATTTATTGAACAATTACCAGATGGTTATAAAACTATAGTGGGGGAAAGGGGCCAAAGGCTCTCAGGCGGGCAACGTCAAAGAATTGCCTTGGCGAGAGCTGTTTTAAAGGATGCTCCAATATTAATATTAGATGAAGCTACAGCTTCAGTGGATAATGAAACAGAGGCTTTAATTCAAAAATCGTTATCTAAAATCACAAAAGAAAGGACAACTGTAGTAATAGCTCATAGATTAAGCACTATAAAAAATGCGGATAATATTGTAGTTATTGATAAAGGTAAAATAGTTGAAAGTGGAATACATGAAAAACTATTAGACCAGAACAAAATATATGCTGATTTGTGGAATGTTCAAGTAGGAATCTAGTATGAATTTCTTAACTATATTAAGAAGTTAAATGATTCAATCACGTTACTAAACATACCGTCAACTTTATTCCATCTTTCTTCATTTGTTCCTACAGCGAAAGTGTAAAGTGTTCCTCTATCAATTACGACAGTTGCTAATTCATGTCTTGCCTGTTCATTTAAATTTAATTCATACTCTAAATCATAGAAAATATGATTGGTTGCCTCCCTCTTATTTGCATTTATAAGTTTTACCTCTCTACCTGAACCTTCGGGAGCAATGACTTTATCAATTAATGTTTGAGCTACTTCACTTGGGCTTCCTAATTGCTCTAATTGAACCTCTTTTTTGACATCAGAAATAACTAAACTTAAGGTCTCATTACTATTTATTAAATCATGATAAATAATTTCAGGTCCTCCATCGACTTTTACTCTAGTCCATCCTGTTGGATACAAAAAGGCATATCTACCATCTGGACTTTGATAAGCTTCTAATCCCGCATTTAGTCCGCCACTACAAGCACTCAGTGTTAAGCACAAAAAAATCAAAAATAAATATTTGAAAGGGTTAAATTTAATATTTTTCATTTTGTTTGAAATTACTAACTAAAAACATAATAAGACATTAAAAGCAAACAATTATGGCAAATCGGAATTTTGCGTCTAAATTATCTCTAGAAATAGTTTAATTTTGATTACTTATACAAAACCACTTTCAAAATTAATCGGTCATTTTGAGAAATTCCCAGGGATTGGTCCAAGAACAGCGCAACGATTAGCCCTTTTTATTTTAAAACAACCTGAAAGTACAATAAGAGAATTTTCAAAGGCTCTTTTAGAAGCACATAGTAATGTTGGTCGTTGCAAAAAATGTTTCAATTTGACTTCAGAAGATGAATGCGAAATTTGTAGAAATACTGAAAGAAATCAAAAACTAATCTGTGTAGTAGCAGAAACTAAGGATTTGCTTGCTTTGGAGCGCGCCAGAGAATTTAAAGGTGTTTACCATGTCATTGGTGGTTTAATATCCCCAATGGATTCTATTGGCCCCGAACTATTAGAAATAAGAAGCTTAGTAGAAAGAGTTAGTAAGTCTGAAATAGATGAGATCATATTGGCATTGACCCCAAGTGTTGAGGGAGATACAACAAGTCTTTATATTGGAAAATTGTTAGCCCCTTTTACTAAAGTTACGAGGATTGCATATGGGCTCCCAATGGGCAGTGAACTTGAATATGTGGATGAAGTTACACTTGCAAGGGCCTTAGAAGGTAGAACAAAACTAAATTAGATAATGAGAGACAATAATCTAATCAAGAAAGAAAAAATCTTAAGACTTCCCTCCTGGATTAAATTTCCTATTAGTAAAGCTTCAGAATTCGAAAAAATACAAACACTCATCAAAAAATCAAATATTCATACTATTTGTGAAGAAGCAAGATGTCCAAATAGAGCAGAATGTTATGCCTCAGGAACAGCCACCTTCTTACTGGGTGGATCGATATGTTCTCGTTCATGTGCTTTTTGTCAGGTAAATAAAGGTAGACCTAGTTCTATTAATATTGATGAATGTACTCAAGTCGCTGAAGCAGTGAAAGTATTAAATTTAAAATATGTTGTTTTGACATCTGTAGCTAGAGACGATCTCCCTGATCATGGTGCAAATTTATTTATATCTACAATTGATGAGATTAGAAAAATTGATTCAACAATTAAAATTGAAGTTTTAACTCCTGATTTATGGGGTGGAGGCAAAAATCTTGATGAAACAAATAACCTTCAGACTGAGAGATTGAAGATGATTTTAGAAAAAGATCCAATATGCTTTAATCATAATCTTGAAACTGTTGAAAGACTGCAAAAAGAAGTTAGGAGGGGAGCAAATTACAAAAAATCCCTTAGTTTACTAAAAAAGTCAAAGGATATTGCTCCTCATATTCAAACTAAATCAGGCATTATGTTAGGACTTGGGGAAACATTGGATGAAATAAAAAATACAATTTATGATCTTAAAAAAATAGATTGTGATCAAATTACAATTGGCCAATATTTAAGGCCTTCATTCAATCATTTGGCAGTTAAGAAATATTGGGATCCATCAGAGTTTGAATATTTATATCGCTTCTCTAAGGAATTAGGATTCAAAAAAGTATCTTCTGGCCCTTTAGTTAGAAGTAGTTATCACGCGGGTTAACTTTATTCAATTAAAGAGAGTTTCTTTTCAAGTTTTTTCAATATGGAAATACATTCCCCGTTCATAAGTGTACCTGCACCTCCCCAAACCAATCTTAATAAAAGATCTACTGGGCTAGAACCAACTTCTTTGACAATTTTGAATCCTATCAACTTGAAATATCTTACAAGTTTTTTACTATATCCTTCACTATCAAAAATAGCTAAAAGTCTTACTTTGTTGCTTGATTTTTTTTCAATTGCCCAAGCCATAGTTGTTGCCCATATTAATTCCGAAACAAAAGCAGGAGCTTTTTTAAGGATTCTTAATGTATCAAGCTGAATACCTTGTTTATTTAAATAAGTCCAACCTTTCATTTCGGCCCAAATCTTTATAATGTTATCTTTCTGTTCTGCTATGACGATTCTAAAGAAACATAATCCGAAAGTTTCTCTGACCTGAATTTTAACTAATAATCCAATGGTACTTGCTAATTTTTCTAATTCTTCAACTTTCATGATTTTGAAAATTAGTCCCTATAGATTTTATGATTTTCCACATTTAATTTATCGATCTGTTTTTGTCTTTCTTCAAACCTTTTCCTATCATCATCACTAAATTGATCTATGCAGAAATGACATTGGATACCCTTTTTATATTCTTTTCTTTCTTGATCTTCAATTGAAACTGGCATTCCACATGCATGGCAAATTGAGTAAGAGCCTTTTTCTAATTCTTTATCTAAAGCTACTCTTTTATCAAAAACATAACATTCACCTTCAAATAAGTTTTTTTCTTTTGGTATATTATTAAGGTATTGAAGGATACCCCCTTTTAGGTGATATATATTTCTATAACCTTTCTTTTTTAGCAAACTAGTAGCTTTTTCACATCTTATTCCTCCAGTACAAAACATTGCTATATTTGTTGACTCTTTATTTTCTAAATGGGTATCTAAGTGATCATCTACCCACTTTGGAAATTCGCTAAAGTTTCTTGTGTTTGGGTTTATAGAGTTCTTAAATGTACCTATAGAAACCTCATAATGATTTCTAGTATCAATGACTATTGTGTTTTGATTTTTAATTAACTTATTCCAATCAGCTGGGTCAATATAGGTTCCATTATTTTCTGAAGGGCTTATTCCTGGGACGCCCATGGTAACTATTTCTTTCTTGATTTTTATTTTCAATTTTTTGAAGACTTTCTTTTCTGAAAAGTTTACTTTAATATTCAAATTTTTATTATCTGCATATTTTTTAAGTAAATTGATAACAATATCAACTACATTTTTCTTGGCACAAATAGTTCCATTAATGCCCTCACTTGCAAAAATTAATAAACCTGAAAGATCGTTTTCATTTTCGATTACGATTAATTTTTTTTTAAGATCAAGAATTAAGTTTTCTTGAAATGGGAAGAAAGAGTAAAGAGAAACTATCTTATAATTTTTGCCATTCATAAAGAAGATAATGTTTTTTCACAAGTTTCAAAATCTTTATTAAATGATACTCCAACCTCTTTAAGAAGTTTTCTGTCTGATTGAAAGGATGGATTTGAGGTTGTAAGTAACTCATCTCCATAAAAAATTGAATTTGCACCGCACTGAAAACATAAAATTTGGGCTTCTTTTGAGAGCTTTTCTCGCCCTGCACTTAATCTTATTTTACTTTTAGGCATAAGAATTCTGGCTGTAGCTATCATCCTTATCATCTCAATCGAATCTATTTCTTGATTATCTTCTAAACCAGTACCCTCAATGGCAACTAGAGAATTTATGGGAACACTTTCAGGGTGCGGATTCATGTTTGAGAGTACTTCCAAAAGAGATGCTCTATCGCCATTAGTTTCACCCAAACCTATTATCCCTCCACAACAAACATTTATTCCTGCATTTCTTACTCTTTTTATAGTATCTAGCCTGTCTTGATAAGTTCTAGTCGTAATAATATTTTTATAATGCTCAGGACTAGTATCGAGATTGTGATTATACGCGGTCAAACCTGCATCAGCCAGTTTGGAAGCTTGTTCTTCAGTAAGCATCCCAGCAGTAACACATGCTTCCATTCCTAAATCTCTTACGCCACTGACCATCTCGAGCATCGCATTAAAAGATTTCCCATCTCTAATTTCTCTCCATGCCCAACCCATACAAAACCTATCTGCCCCCTCATTTTTTGCTATTTGAGCTCTTGCTAAAACCTCTTCAACTTGAAATTGTGGATGACTTTTGATTTCGCTAGCACTATAAATTGATTGGCTACAATAAGAACAATTTTCCTCACATCCTCCAGTTTTTACGCTGAATAATGATGCTAATTGAATGTTGTATTCGTTGAATTTCCTGTGTACGTTTTGTGATTCCCACATTAAATCAATCAGAGGCATATTAAGTATTTCAAATATCTCCTCTTTATTCCAATCGAACCTAATTTCTCTTAATGACTGATTATTAGAATTTGCCATGTTTGTTAGGAAGAATATTGAGAATCTCCAAATGATTCTGTTGGTAATGATTCTATACCGCCGAAACGTCTATTCCTTGATTGGTAATCAATGATTGCTTTTAGAAATTCAAACTCATCGAAGTCTGGCCACATTACCTCAGATATATAAATTTCTGAATAAGCTAGTTGCCATAAAAGAAAATTACTAATCCTTTTTTCTCCACTAGTTCTTATTAGTAATTCTGGATCTTTAATACCTCGAGTTAATAGCTCTGAATTAAATAATTCTTCATTAACTTCACTTGGCTTTATTTCACCAGATGAAGATTTTAATGCTAATTCTTTTGCAACTTTTACTATTTCTTGCCTACCTCCATAATTAACACAAACATTTAATAAAAATTTATTGTTGTTTTTAGTTAGATATTCTGAATTAGATATTATTTTTTTAAGAGTTTCTGGGAAAGGAGTTAAATCTCCAATGAATTTTATTTTTATTGAATCTTCATGTATCTCTTCAATTTCGTTTCTCAAAACGTTGCTAAAAAGATTTATGAGGAAATCAACCTCTTGTGTTGGCCTTGTCCAATTTTCGGTTGAAAAAGCATAAACAGTAAGTACTTTACAACCTAATTTTTTTGATACTTTGATAATTTCTTTTAAAACACTAACTCCCTTTTTATGCCCATATGTACGAGGTAAACCTTTTTTTGTTGCCCATCTACCATTACCATCCATGATTATAGCAACATGTTCTGGGACTTTTTGCTTATCTATTTTTTTGGATAAGTTATTATTTTTCTTGTCAATTATTTTTCCTAGATTCATAAGTTAATCATTCTTGTTAATAAAGATTGAAGGCTTTTCGGTCTCTTTTTCATTCGAATCACTGACAATATTATCACTTAGATTTGTATTTTGGGATAAAGGATTTTTACCTAAAGATGATTTGTTTGTTCCATTTGACTTTTGATTCCCAATTAAATCTACAAGAAGTTCTTGTAACCTGCTGCTGGTAATTGGTCTTTCAAGTTTTCCTTGGTTTGCTAATGATAATGTACCTGTCTCTTCAGAGACAACAATACAAATACACCTGTCAAATCTTTCTGTAATTCCCAGCGCGGCAAGATGTCTTGTGCCGTATCTACTTATTCCTTGTCTAGATAAAGGTAGAATTACGCCAGCAGATATTATTTTATTTCCTTTCACAAGAACTGCCCCATCATGGAGGGGTGTATCTGTTGCAAAAAGATTTATTAAAAGGTCAGTGGATAATTGTGCCTCAATATTGGTACCTGCATATAAAAAATCTTCAGGTCTTAAATCACTCCCCAAATCTACAACGATTAGAGCACCCCTTCTATTTTGAGAAAGTTTACCTGCAGTATCAACTAACTGAGTAATGGTTGTTGAAGTCGCTCTAAATTCCTTTGGTGGATTTCCTAGTAATACAGTTAGCCTTCCAGTGCCTAGTAGTTCCATTAATCTTCTTAACTCTCCCTGCCAAAGGATCGCTAATGAGAGAGAGCAAGCGAGAACTACAGCATCAATTAATTTCGATGTTAGTGGTAAGTATGCATATCGTTGAATAAACCATGCTAAAGACACTAAAAACAAATATCCTCTTAAAAGCCATAATGTCCTTTGTTCTTTTACTCTAGAAAACAATAAAATTCCGAAACCAACAGCAAATAAGATATCTAATAAAAGTTTTAAATTTATAATTCCCCAGAAATTCACATTAAAAACAAAATTAATTTAAATGTACCTAATTTAGGTTAATAAAGCGATCAGGCAAAACATCATATCTTAAAAGATCAAATGGACTTTCTCTTTTTTGAATAATCTCTGCTTCCCCATCACAAACCAAAAGAGCTGCGGGTCTTGGAATTCTGTTGTAGTTAGAACTCATTGAATTATTGTAAGCACCGGTGCCAAAAACACATATAAGATCTCCAGTTTTGCAATTTGCTAGTTCTATCTCTTTAAACAAAACATCTCCCGATTCGCAATGTTTGCCTGCAATAGTGTATTTATTTGTCGAATTAAGATTAAAGGGGTTTTTTACCAAACAAGCAGAATAATTTGATTGATATGTTATTGGCCTTGGATTGTCACTCATTCCGCCATCAACAGACAAATAGGTTCTGATTCCGGGAATTTCTTTAAAAGCTCCAATTTTGTAGATTGTTATTCCTGCTGTAGATACGATGGATCTACCAGGTTCACACATCAATTTAGGTAATTCTAAATTATGTTTTTTGCAAGCTTTAACAACTGATGTGGAAATTGTTTTTACCCATTCATATATGGAAGGAGGGTCGTCATTTTTTGTATATTTAATGCCTAAGCCTCCACCTACGTTTAGTTCTTTAATATTATGGCCAAATTTTTTGGCGTCCAAAATAACCTTTACCATTATTTCACCTAGATCCTTATGAGGGTCTAGTTCAAAAATTTGGGAACCAATATGAGCATGTATCCCCTTTAACTTGAGATGTTTAGTTTCACTTATGCTGGCAAAAAGATTTTTTAAATATTCAATCCCAAAACCAAATTTGCTATCAAATGAACCTGTTCTTATGTATTCATGAGTATGGCATTCAATTCCTGGAGTAAAGCGGATCATTATTTCTAAGTCTTGATTTAATGAATTTGATGTATCCTCTAATCTTTTTAAATCGTAATCATTATCAACAATTATTTTTATGTTATTTCTAATTGCAAAATCTATTTCTTCGTCAGATTTATTATTCCCATGAAAAACAATCTTATCATTTGGTACTCCACCCTTTAGGGCAGTTAATAATTCCCCCTCCGAAACTGCATCAAGTCCGAAACCTTCTGAGGAAACAAGGTTACTCATAAATATAGAGCTATTTGCCTTTGAGGCATATATAGGGAGTGATTCCCCTGGGTAATATTTTTCTAATGCTTTTTTATAAGCTCTACAAGATCTTCTTAAAGTGATTTCATCTAATATGTATAGAGGAGAATCATATTTTTTAACTAATTCCTCAATAGAACATCCACCAACTGAAAGTTTTCCATCTCCTCCAATAGATGTGGTAATAGGTACGATATTTTTATTGGGACTTTCTAAGTCAATTTTCTGTTTAAAAAAATAATGTTTTTCTTCCATGGGGGAACTCTAAGTAAAGCGTTGCCAAAACTGTCATATTTTATAATGACTCTAGATTTGAACTTTCAATACATACATAATTCAATACATACACAATAAAATGATATCTATTAAACAAATAAATGAGAAAGATATTGATTTATGTTATGAATTAGATTCTAATACGATTTCTCTATGGAGCAAGAAACAATGGGCTAACGAATTCAAAAAAGAAGGTACAAAAATCTATGGGTTATTAATTAAAAATTTAGTTATTGGTATATGTGCTTTTCAAATTGTTCTTGATGAAGCACAAATAAATTATTTTGTTGTTAATCAGAAATACAGGAAAAAGGGTTTTGGATCTTATCTTATGATTTATTTAATTGAAAATTGTGAAAAATTTAATTTGAAGAAATTACTTTTGGAGGTTTCTCAGAGTAATATTATTGCTGAAAGATTTTACAGTCGCTTTGATTTTTCTACTGTAGGAATAAGAAAAAATTATTATAAAGATGGTTCACATGCTCTTTTAAAAGAAAAAAAATTAACAACAAAATAATGTAAAAATTAAAATGTTCGGATTACCAGAATGCTTGAAAATACTATAATTTCTTGCTATATCACTAAAAAAGTTCGATTTAATTTGATAAATTTTACTTTTGGGTATTCACAAAAGCTCATTCTGAACACAAAATTGACATATTACTGGTAGGTTATAAATAGGAATTTTTTCTTCAGATGTTTGAAAGATTTACAGAAAAAGCTATAAAAGTCATTATGCTTGCTCAAGAGGAAGCTAGAAGACTTGGTCATAATTTCGTTGGAACAGAACAAATTCTTTTAGGGCTGATTGGAGAAGGAACTGGGGTTGCAGCGAAAGTTCTTAAATCACTAGGTGTTAATTTAAAGGATTCAAGAATAGAAGTAGAGAAGATAATAGGTAGAGGTTCAGGGTTTGTAGCTGTAGAAATACCCTTTACTCCTAGGGCTAAAAGAGTTTTAGAATTATCTCTCGAAGAAGCTCGTCAACTTGGTCACAATTACATTGGTACTGAACATTTATTATTGGGTTTAATAAGAGAAGGTGAGGGTGTTGCTGCAAGAGTTCTCGAAAATCTTAATATTGACCTTACTAAAGTAAGAACTCAAGTTATAAGAATGCTTGGTGAAACAGCCGAAGTTGGCTCAGGGACTAGTACTTCCAAAGGGAACTTAAAAACTGCTACTCTTGATGAATTTGGAACAAACTTAACAAAATTAGCTAGTGAATCAAAATTAGATCCAGTTGTTGGCCGCCATTCAGAAATAGATCGTGTAGTTCAAATATTAGGGAGGAGGACGAAAAATAATCCTGTTCTAATTGGTGAGCCAGGTGTTGGTAAAACTGCTATCGCAGAAGGTTTAGCTCAAAGAATACAAACTGGAGATATTCCAGACATACTTGAAGATAAAAGAGTCTTGACACTTGATATTGGACTTTTGGTTGCAGGAACAAAATATAGAGGTGAATTTGAAGAAAGATTAAAAAAAATAATGGAAGAAATAAAATCAGCTGGCAACGTTATACTTGTCATAGATGAAGTTCATACTTTAATAGGGGCTGGAGCTGCTGAAGGAGCTATAGACGCAGCTAATATTCTAAAGCCAGCTTTGGCTAGAGGAGAACTTCAATGTATTGGAGCAACAACTCTAGATGAATATAGAAAACATATTGAGAGAGATGCAGCTCTTGAAAGAAGATTCCAGCCTGTAATGGTAGGTGAACCATCTATTGAAGATACAATTGAAATTCTAAAAGGCCTTAGAGAGCGTTATGAGCAACATCATCGTCTAAAAATTACTGATGATGCGCTAGAGGCAGCAGCACATTTAGGGGACCGTTATATATCTGATAGATTTTTACCAGATAAGGCTATAGATCTCATCGATGAAGCTGGAAGTAGAGTACGTTTAATAAATTCTAAACTTCCGCCTGAAGCCAAACAAATAGATAAAGAATTAAGACAAGTTCAAAAACAGAAGGAAGAATCCGTAAGAGACCAAAATTTTGATCAAGCCGGCCAATTACGTGAAAAAGAGATGGAATTGTCAGCAAAAATTAAGGAAGTATTGGAAAATAAAAAAGAATCTACAGCTGCAGACCAACTCGATGCTGATAACAAGCCTGCGAACAGTGATTTAAAACTCTTACAAAGCCCCCTTGTTAGTGAAGAGGATGTAGCGCATATTGTAGCTTCATGGACAGGTGTTCCTGTTCAAAAATTAACAGAAACTGAATCAGTCAAACTTCTTAATATGGAGGAAACACTTCACCAAAGGTTGATTGGACAAGATGAAGCTGTAAAAGCTGTTTCTAGAGCTATAAGAAGAGCAAGAGTCGGATTGAAAAATCCTAATAGGCCCATTGCAAGCTTTATCTTTTCCGGTCCCACCGGTGTAGGTAAAACTGAATTAACTAAATCATTAGCTTCATATTTCTTCGGTAGTGAAGAAGCAATGATTAGATTAGATATGTCAGAATTTATGGAAAGGCATACAGTTAGTAAGCTTATAGGCTCTCCTCCTGGGTATGTTGGTTTTAATGAAGGTGGTCAGCTTACTGAAGCTGTCAGAAGAAGACCTTATACTGTTGTCTTATTTGATGAAGTTGAAAAGGCGCATCCAGATGTATTTAATTTATTACTGCAATTATTGGAAGACGGAAGATTAACTGACTCCAAAGGTAGAACTGTAGATTTTAAAAATACATTATTAATAATGACTTCTAACATAGGTTCTAAAGTTATTGAGAAAGGAGGAGGAGGTTTAGGATTTGAATTCTCCGGTGATTCAGCTGAAGATAGCCAATATAATAGAATAAAATCTTTAGTTAATGAAGAACTTAAGCAATACTTTAGGCCTGAATTTTTGAATAGACTTGATGAAATAATTGTATTTAGGCAACTTACTAAAAATGAAGTTAAAGAGATTGCTGAAATAATGTTGCAAGAGGTTTTTGCGCGATTAAAAGATAAAGGCATTAAATTAAATGTAACTGATGCTTTCAAAGAAAGACTTGTAGAAGAAGGTTATAATCCCTCTTACGGAGCAAGACCTTTGAGAAGGGCAGTTATGCGTTTACTAGAAGATAGTTTGGCTGAAGAAGTTCTTTCTGGGAGAATAAAAGATGGAGATAAGGCTTTAGTTGATATAGATGATAATAAAAAAGTCACGATAAATATTTCAACTGAAGAATCACCTCAAGAACTAGCTAGTGCTAACTTCTAATTTTTAAAAGTAAATATGCAATCAATCTCTCCAGAAATTATATTTAGGGGGAATTATGCTTGGGACGAATCTTTACCTCTAATCTCTAAATTAACTAAAAGTCCATTAATTTTAGGTAGAGGAATCCAAACGAGTAATTTAAGAAATAAAATTTTTATTGATTTAAAAAATCAAAATCTAAGTGTTAGTTCTGCTAATTTACAATATGATTGTTGTTACGAAGATATTTCAAGAGTTAAGAATATTCTTTTAAAGAATAATAATGATTCTGTTATTGCAGCTGGAGGCGGCAAAGTTCTAGATTCTGGAAAATATCTAGCTGATTCTCTCAATATTCCTTGTATTACTGTGCCCTTTAGCGCCTCTACATGTGCAGGTTGGACAGCCTTATCCAATATTTATACAAAAGATGGCCAATTCATAGAGGATGTCGCATTAGGATCTTGCCCGAAAATACTAATATATGATCATAAATTTATTCAAACAGCACCATCAAGAACCCTTGCTAGTGGCATAGCAGATGCTTTAGCAAAATGGTATGAATCTTCGATAACAAGTTCAGCAATAGATGATGGCCTTGTTCAACAAGCAATTCAGATATCAAGAGTCTTGAGAGATCAACTACTAATAGACGGAGAAAAAGCATTTAAAGGTCAATATGAAAATAATCCTTCTTGGCGAAATATTGTAGAAGCATGTGGACTTACTGCAGGATTAGTAGGTGGTATTGGTGGAGAAAAGTGTAGGACTGCAGCAGCACATGCTATTCATAATGCAATTACTCAGATAATTACCCCTAATAAATTTTTACATGGTGAGATTGTTGGGGTTGGATTATTATTGCAATTGAGACTAGAAGAAATGAAAAATAAAAATAAATTAGCAGATCAATCAATTAAACAATTACTTGTCCTTATGAAAGAATTGAATTTGCCAACTACTATTGCACAACTTGGAATAAATGTTTTTGAAAACAACAATTTAGAGAAAATTGCTGATTTTACTTTTCGAGATAAATCTGAGATTCACTTTTTGCCTTTTGAAATTCACAGACAGGACATAGTTGAAGTTATTGCGAATTTTGAACAACAAAAAATTAAAACATAAATATTTTTTTGACTAAAAACAATTTTGAACAATTAAATGATTTAAATATTGAATTTTTTGAAAGTGCCAAATTGTCACTATTAGATCCTTTAGGCATTTATTTGGCAAATGATGTTAAGTGGATAAAGCCTAACCAAAACTGGAACTCTTTAAAATTTCCCGTAGTTATTGGAGGAAAAGGTCAACCCTTACTCCTTTTACATGGCTTTGATAGTAGTTTTTTAGAGTTCAGGAGAATATATAAATCACTTAAAAGAAATTTCCAAGTTATAGTTCCTGATCTGTTTGGTTTTGGTTTTAGTCCCAGATGTGCAACAAATGAATATAATCCCTCGAAAATAATTTCGTATTTAATTGATCTTCTTAATACCTTACAGATAAAAAAGAATCTAAAAATTATTGGTGCCTCTATGGGAGGCTCAACAGCCTTAAAACTTGCTTTTGAAATTTCTGATTCTATTGAAAAAATTATCCTGTTGTCCCCTGCCGGATTGTTTGGAGAACCTAAGAGTATCCCTTTTCCTCTTAATCAAATTGGCGCCTCATTTCTTGGATTGCCTCAGGTCAGAAGAAGTCTTTGTAGGCAAGCCTTTGCTTTTCCAGATGAATGTGTTGGTGAGATGGAAGAGCAAATCGCTTCAATTCATCTAGGTTGTAAGGGCTGGAGGAATTCACTTGCATCTTTTGCAAAAAGTGGAGGCTTTGCTGGAACTCATAAATATATCCAAGATATCCCAATCAAGACATTATGTGGAGAAAATGATCGAATTCTTGGTAAAAAAGAGATTAAAAATATAAGAAATATTGAAAAATTAAATTTTGTAGGGTTGCAAAATTGTGGTCATCTTCCACATGTAGATCTACCTTCATTATCTACTAAAATTATCCAAGATTATTTTTTGGAATAAAAGCATTTTTTATTAATTTAGATATTTGATAATTATAAAAATATAATACAAAATAGATGGAGTAAAGATGTAACTGTCAATTCTGTCAAGAATTCCTCCATGTCCAGGTAAAAAGGTTCCGGAATCTTTTATTTTTGCATCTCTTTTCATCATAGATTCAATTAAATCTCCCACTAATGCCATAAGGGAAATTAAAATTCCATATAAGATCCCAAAAACTAATGGATATTCCCAATTCATTAAAAATGAGAAAAATATCGACAGTAAAATTGAACAGGATATTCCTCCAATTAAACCCTCTATAGTTTTGCTTGGAGATATTGGAGAAAGAGATTTTTTCCCAAATGACTTACCAATAAAATAAGAACCAATATCGCTAGCTACAATTAAAAAACAAGAAGTTAAAGTTAAATGGAGACCTGTAGTATTTGATAAGTTATCAAACGAAATTAAACCTTGATTTGAACTTATTATCGCTGCATCTAACCCTCTCAACTTAATCCAGTAACTAGGCAAAAATCCTAAATAGAATAATCCAAAAATAGAGGCTGCAATATCTGAAATTGTTCCAGGTTTTGGTTGCAAAAGTAACCAAGTGCATATTCCAACTGAACAGATTGGCAAAATTGAATTTGATATTTCGCCTTCAAGCATACCAATGGTCTGAAGATAGGCAGAAATTATGATTATGAAAGATGAAAATAATGTGGTTTTTGTAGCTGGTTTTATTCCTTTAAATTCCGCCATTCTGAAAAATTCCAATAATGCCAAATATGTAAGCAAAGCTGTTGCCAATGTAAAAAACCATCCCCCCAACAAAACAACAATTAAACCAAAAATGCCTATAAGTAATCCGCTTCTTAATCGCATATGAAATTTCTTTTGTTATATGACTCTTATATTAAAATTTACCAGATCCTTGTTACATAAACTTTGACTATTGATCCAATTATATCTTTCTATATCAATTTTTTCTCCAGGAACTAGTAGAGGTATTCCAGGAGGATAAGGGCAAATAATATCTCCAGATATTTTGTTTAATGATTGTGAGAAAGGAATGCTCCGAGTCTTACTTCTCCAAGCAATTCCAATTTCAATTTCGGGAGCTTGAACTAATTTAAAGGGCGATTTGAGCAATTCTAAACTTTTTGATTTTTTGGTATTTAAGAGTAATTTTTTCCATAACTTTTCAAATATATTAAGAAAGTCTTTTTGATTACCAAATCCTAAGCAAAAAGTGAGAGTCATCATTTCTGGTAATTCGGCAATAAGGCCATTTCTATAAAAAAAATTATCAGCAGTAAAACCATCAATCCCAGCCTTAGAGGTATTTAATATAATTTTTAAGGGGTCTTGAGTTTCTATGAGAGGAATATTTTTTTGAATTAAATTTTTGTAAATACTTTTTGCCTCTAAAATTCTTTTTTGATATTTTGATAAACTTTTTTGGTTTAGCCAGTCCCTAATAGACTCTTCACAAGAAGAAAGTAATAAGGAACTTGGACTGGTAGTTTGCAGCAAATTAATACTTTTGATTAAATTACCTTCATTTATTAGATTTCCTTGGTACCAAAGTACCGCAGTTTGAGTTAACCCATTGAGCGACTTATGCAATGAATTCACTACTAAATCAGCATTTGATGATAAGGCCGGTTTTGGCAAATTAAGGTTATCGCAAAAAAGGAAATATGAACCATGGGCTTCATCAACTAAAACAGGCAAATTTCTTTGATGACAACAATTTATTAAAGGCTCTAAATCTCCGGCATAACCATGATAAGAGGGATTTACAAGAATAACCCCTGCAATTTTATTCTCATCAAAATTTAAATTTTTGAATACATTTTCCAACCAAATTTTTGTAATTGGTTTGTAATGCCCCGTTACTGTTGAAAATTCTAGGTCAAAAAATATTGGATTTATATTCTGCATTGCACAGATTTTTATAACACTTATATGAACATTTCTAGGCATCAGGATATTTTCACCTGGATTTGCCATTGCAATTACTGCTGATTGTATTAATCCAGAGGCTCCATTAACTCCAAAAAAACATCCTTTAGCCCCAAAATTATCTGAGAATTCTCTTTGAGATTTAGCAATTAATCCGCTTTGGGATAGTGGGGAGCCTATTTCTGGTAGTTCGGGCAAGTCCCAATACCCAGGTGGATTTTTTAATAACTTCACTAATTTTTTTGGTAAAGCTGCCCCTCTGTTATGAGCGGGAAAGAATAAAGACTTTAAAAACTTTTTAGTTAGAAAAGATGAAATGCTCATAAAGTATTGTTGACATATATAGAATGAACTACATGGTAATCTTTTTTGATATTTTTTAAATTTAATGAAAAGATCTTATTCGAAATATTCAGCAAGAGATGACTTGGTTTGGTTGATTTTGAGACCATGGATTTTTATCCCAAGAGTTTTATATATCCTTTTAACTTTTATTTTTCTTTTTTTAAGAATACTTTTTCAAGGTAACAGCAAAAATAAAAATGTACAAAAAAATCTCTCGAAATATCTTTTTGATGTAATAACTGATTTAGGACCTTGTTTTATCAAACTAGGCCAAGCACTCTCAACTAGACCAGATCTTGTTAGACAAGATTGGCTTACAGAACTTACAAAATTACAAGATAATCTCCCAGCATTTGATCACAAAATTGCTTTAAAAATCATTGAAGAGGAACTTGGATCCCCTGCCAATGAATTATTTGAAGAATTTCCAGATAAACCTATTGCTTCAGCAAGCTTAGGTCAAGTCTATAAAGCAAAAATAAATAATTCTTATCTAGCTGTAAAAGTACAGCGGCCAAATTTACACTTTCTCATAAGAAGGGATGTTGTAATCCTAAGGTTTTTAGGAACTTTTTTATCCCCGCTCTTACCATTAAATATAGGTGTCGGAATTGGAGAAATAATAGATGAATTCGGTAAGGCACTTTTTGATGAAATTGACTATCAAAAAGAGGCCGAAAATGCATTAAGGTTTGCAAATTTATTTAAAGAAAACCCAAATATTTTTATTCCTAAATTAGAAAAACAGTTTTCATCCAAAAAGGTAATCACAACTTCTTGGATTGATGGAGTTAAGTTGAGAGATCGAGCTTTACTGGAGGAAAATAACTTAATACCTGCTTCGTTTATAAAAACATGCGTCATCAGTGGACTGCAGCAATTATTTGAATTTGGATATTTTCATGCAGACCCTCATCCAGGAAATATGTTTGCTCTCAAAGGAGGAAATGCAGATTGTGGAAATTTAGCTTATGTTGATTTCGGAATGATGGATACTATTACAAATTCAGATAGACTTACTCTTATTAGGGCAATTGTTCACATAATAAACGAAGAATATTATCTTCTCGCAGAAGATTTCCAAAAATTAGGTTTTTTAACTAAAGAACAAGATCTTCAAAAACTTGTTGAACCATTAAAAGAAGTTCTAGGAGGTTCTTTTGGGGCTGAGGTTGGTGATTTTAATCTTAAAAATGTAACTGACAAATTCTCAAAATTAATGTATTCTTACCCTTTTAGAGTCCCTAGTAGGTTTGCCTTAATAATAAGAGCCGTTGTTAGTCAAGAAGGTTTAGCATTAAGGTTAGATCCTGAATTTAAAATTTTAAAAATAGCTTATCCATATATTGCTAAAAAACTACTAACTGATAATTCTGAAGAGATTTTAGGCATACTTATAGAAGTCGTTTTTGATAAAAAAGGTCAAATCCAAATAGAAAAAGTTGAAAGTTTATTAAATATTTTATTTAGAGATTCAGAGAATATTAATTCAGATCTAATACCAGTTGCGAACGCTGGATTAAAATTGTTTATCAGTAAAAAAGGATCCGAAGTTCGGAAAAATCTTCTTTTAAGTCTTATAAAGGATGAAAAATTGGAATTTACTGATGCCAAAAAACTCTTAGTTTTAATTAGAGATACTTTTAGCCCTATGAATATCGCAAAAAGTGCAGTGCAAAATATTATTTCTACAGTTTAGTTTTTATATTTATATCTATTTAACTTACTTATGATTTTAATTCGATTAGAATTAGATTTAATGTCTTAAAAATGAGAAGTAAAAGGATTATTTATTTTAGGGTTAAATGCATTTTTTGAAAAATTTCTTTTTGCTTAACAAAAAATCTGAAAAAAATAAAGTTTTTAGTCCTTTAGAGGTTGATCAGTATATAGAAATTGCAAAATTAGCAAAAGAAGCAAGAATACAAAAAAACCTTACGATTAAGGAATTGTCATTCATTTCAAAAATTCCTGAAAGAATAATAGACTCTATTGAAAATAATAATAAAAATATTAGGCCAGAGTATCCTTTTATTAGATCTATATTAATTAAATTAGAGGAATGCTTAGTATTAAAAAAAAATACATTATTAACGTTAGCAGTTAAAGAAAGAAAAATTTTAAAGAAAGAGGAAAAGGATTTTTTGTTCAGGAAATTCGATCTTATCAATACATGGCAAGGAAGTCTTTTGTATTTTTTTATATTAGTTCTAACTATATTTATTTTAAAAAGATACTTTATTTTAAATGTTAATGTTATAGAGATTCAAAATATTGAAAATCAAATGGTTGAAAAATAATTTTTAATAAATTCTACTTTAGATTTCTCCCAAAATTATTTCCTAGCTCACTAAACATTCTTATATAATCCTCTATTTCTTCTAAAGAACTATTTAACTTCCATTTCCAGTTATTTGTTGTGGTGCCAGGTTTGTTTAATCTACTTGAATCGTCTAGAGATAATATATCTTGTAATGGAGCGATAAAGAGATTAGCATTAGTTCTCATTCCAATTTCTATTAAATCCCAAGAAGCATTTTCTGAAAATTTATACTCATCTTTTATTCTTTTTTTGGATTCATAATCTAAACATTTCCACCATGAAACAGAAGTAGAGTTGTCGTGAGTACCTGTATAAACAACCCAATTTTCTCCTTGAATATTCTTAGGTAAATAAGGATTATCTTCATTTCCATCAAAAGCGAATTGTAATATTTTCATACCAGGCAGTTCGAAGTTTTTCCTTAATTTCTCTACATCTGGGGTTATTACTCCTAGATCCTCCGCAATAATTGGTAGATATTTACACCCTAGATCCTTTTTTACTTTATTTAATAGTGTTTTACCTGGGGAATTTATCCATTTTCCAAGAATTGCCGTTTTAGAACTGCCATTAACTCTCCAGTAACCCGCTAAACCCCTGAAATGATCAAATCTCAATATGTCTATAAGTTCAAATTGTCTTTGAAATCTTTTTCTCCACCAATTGAAATTAGTCCTTTTATGTTTTGACCAAAAGTAAGTTGGGGTACCCCATAATTGTCCTGTTGATGAAAAATAATCAGGTGGAACACCACTTTGAAAGATTAAATCACCATTTTTAAAAATTGAAAATAATGATTTATTACTCCATACGTCGGCGCTGTCTCTGGAGACATAAAAGGGCAAATCTCCTATTAGCTTAATATTTCTTGATTTTGCAAAGTTTTTAATGACGCCCCATTGCTCATCAAGATGCCACTGTATTAATTTTTTTATAAGTATCTCTTCACTTTTTTTCTTGGTCCACGATTTTAAGAATTTTTTATTTTTTATTTTAAATTCTTGAGGCCATTCCCACCAAGGCAACATATTAAATTCCTCTCTGATAACAACAAATGTTGCATAATCTTCAACCCAAGAATGCCTACTGACCCATTTGTTAAAATTAATTTTTCTTTCTTCAGATTGTGAACTCCAACCTTGCAAAAGGAGGAGACCTAATTTTTTTGTTAAGTCATCTGCAATATCAAAATCGAAATGGTCTTTATTCTGATTTGTTGGACCTAGATTTTCTTTATTTGAAATGAAGATAAAACCTTTTTCAATTAAATCATCTATATCTAAAAACCATGGATTTAGAGCAAAACTAGAAGGGGAACTATATGGAGAACCCGTTGAGTCAGTAGGTGTAAGAGGTAAAAATTGCCAGTATTCAATTCCATGCTTATGAAGTTTTTTTACCCACTCTTTAGCTCCTTTACCAAAAGTTCCACATAATCTTCCTCCCGGAATACATGTTGGATGCATAAGTACGCCTAGTGATTTTCTTGCAATAATTGACTCATTAGGCATATTTTTAATATATTTTGGTTCTTTACGCTTAACGTGTTTTTTTATTCTCTAAATTCAACCATATACAAATTTTTTTTAATTGACAAATATCATTCTTAGTTTTTAAGTATGGATAAATATAAATTCTAATTTTAAATCAAAATATTTGCTTAATTCATGTGACTTTTGAAAACATCTAGTCATTATCTTTTGCGAAATTCACATAAACGACTACGATAAGAATATAGTTTTATGGTGCAAATTTCGTGACAAGTTTTATCACGGCAATGCAGAGTAAAGAATCAAACTTTAATCTAACTAATAGTAGATTAAGGCTTGTAAGTGGAACAACGAATCCTAAATTAGCTGAAGAAATTGCATCATACTTAGGAATAGAAAATGTACCTTTAATATCTAAAAGATTTGCTGATGGAGAACTTTATGTACAGATTCAGCAATCTATTAGAGGTTGCGATGTGTTCCTGATACAACCTACATGTGCTCCTGTAAACGATAGTTTAATGGAGCTCATGATAATGGTTGACGCATGTAAGAGAGCTTCTGCAAGACAAATAACGGCTGTAATTCCCTATTATGGATACGCAAGGGCAGATAGAAAGACTTCTGGAAGAGAGTCTATAACTGCAAAACTTACTGCTAATTTACTTGAAAAATCTGGCGTTGATAGGGTTCTTGCAATGGACTTACACTCGGCTCAAATTCAAGGTTATTTTGACATACCATGCGATCATATTTACGGTTCGCCTGTATTAATTGATTATCTAGAAACTTTAAATTTAGAAGAAATAGTAGTCGTTTCTCCTGATGTAGGTGGAGTTGCGAGAGCAAGAGCATTTGCAAAATTAATGAATGATGCTCCATTGGCTATCATTGATAAAAGAAGATCGGCTCATAATATCGCCGAAAGTCTAACAGTTATTGGGGAAGTTAAAGGTAAAACAGCTATCCTCATAGACGATATGATAGATACTGGCGGCACAATTTGCTCTGGAGCTAATTTACTAAAAAAAGAAGGAGCTAATAGGATATTTGCATGTGCATCACATGCTGTATTTTCTCCTCCTTCTTATGAAAGGTTAAGTACTAAAAATCTATTCGAACAAGTTATTGTCACTAATAGCATACCGGTTATACATAATGATAATTTTCCTCAATTAAAAGTCCTTTCTGTAGCAAATATGCTTGGGGAAGCTATTTGGAGAATTCACGAAGAAAGTTCTGTTAGTTCTATGTTTAGATAAAGAACATATTATTTTTTCAATCCTTGTAGTTTCTGGAGTCTCTCAGTTTCAATCTTGAATTGTTTTTCTATCTTTTCAGGAACATTATCCGGACATACTTTAAGAGCTGATTCAACTAATTGCAGGGATGCAATAAATTGTAATTGCTTCATATCAGCTGTTTGTTCTTTCTTTCCTTCTATTATTTTCCCCCCATGTTTTTGTGAAACTACTGATGCGAAAGTTGCTGAGGCAACGCTTAATGTTTTTGGGAAATCTAAATCAAATCCTTTTCTTGTTGCGTAACACAAAAATGAAACACCCATACCATGATATAAATCTAAATCATTTTTCTTTGCAGGCGAGATTTTAACATTTGCATTTACATTATTAAATTCATTATTTATATCAAACAATAAAGATGAAAAAATAAGGGGGATCGCAAAAATTCTAGATACTTTAAAACTCATATTTGATTTATTTTTAATTCACATTATCAAAGATAACATTTTTTAATTTTTTACTAAATCTCCCAACACAATTTATTTAAAAATTTTAATTTCATGATGATTTTCTACTATTTTTAGCTTATTTTTGTTCCATGAATATATTACTCTAAATCTATAATTATCAGAATCTACAAGTCTTGTATGTTCAATTATATACCAATCTTTGTAAGAGGATTCAAAAATCATTTCGTGTTCGTCTACCTGTTTAATATTTGAAATCCCTTCATTATCACTTAAGTAGAAATTTTCCCTTATGAGTTGATGGCCTTTTAAGTATGCTCGCATTTCACCTCGTTCTTTATATTGGGGATTTTCGTCAAAGAAATTATATTTTTCTTCTGGGTACCAAGTGAATTTATAATGCGACTCCCATTCTGATTTACTTTCTAGAGCTTGTATTTTTATATTCATACTCAAATTATAAGTTTTTTGCGATTCATCAAGAAAATACGTTCTATTCGATTTCCACAATCCAATATTCCTCGAAAACCACCTTTTTAAATTACTATTTAAATTGATTTCAGGAGGATTTTCACCAAAATGTAATTCTTTCTTTGAATTAATAACAACCATATATAAATAAGTTCTATTTATTTCATAGCCTATCTGTAAAATAAAAAAAAATATCTTAAGGTGTTTATAAGGATTAACAGCTTTTCAACACTTCAGGGGAAATCTTTTGAATGATAAAAAAGAGTTAAAATTAATACTTGTTGCAGCTAGAAATCAACTTTCTAGTAATGACATTAAATCGTTAATTGCTTATCTAGAATCAGATGATTGTGAATTTAAGATATCACTCCAGGTTTCTGAGCCCTCTGAGCAGCCGGAATTACTTGAATTACATAGATTAGTTGCTATCCCTGCTCTTATAAAAGTTTCCCCAGCTCCAAAGCAAATATTTGCTGGAAGTAATATTTTTTCTCAGTTACAAAAATGGTTGCCAAGGTGGACACAGGAGGGCTTAACAAAAAATCTTGGGATTAATTTGCAACCATCCAAAATTGATTCAATAAGAACTCAAAAAGAGTTTCTGTTGGAAGACGAACTTCTTGTTTTAAGACAAGAAAATGAGACATTAACAAAAAGAATAGAATCTCAGGAAAGATTATTGAGAATGGTAGCACATGAATTAAGAACTCCTTTGACTGCTGCTACTTTGGCTATTCAAAGTCAAAAACTCGGACAAATAGATATTTCAAAATTGCAAGAGGTTATAAAAAGGCGTCTAGAAGAGATTGAACTCTTATCCCAGGATCTTTTAGAGGTTGGGACAACTAAATGGGAAGCGTTATTTAATCCTCAAAAAATTGATTTAGGTAATATTAGTGCTGAAGTAATGCTCGAATTAGAAAAATTCTGGAGATTAAGGAGTATTGAAATTGATACTGACATTCCATCTGATCTGCCAAGTGTATTTGCAGATCAAAGAAGAATGAGGCAAGTATTTTTAAATTTAATTGAAAATGCTATTAAATTTTCTAAAGACTCTGGATCTATAAAAATTACTATGATTCATAAGACAAATCAATGGGTAGAAATAACAATTTGTGACAAAGGAGCAGGTATTCCTTTGAGCGAACAAAAAAGAATTTTTCTTGATAGAGTACGGCTCCCACAGACTTCTGAAGGTACTTCAGGATTTGGCATAGGGTTATCTGTATGCAGGCGAATAGTACAAGTTCATGGAGGAAGAATATGGGTCGTATCTGAAGAAGGTTTGGGTTCCTGCTTCCATTTCACCGTTCCTGTGTGGCAAGGACAAAATAAAGAGCAACAATACTTGACGAAAGGCTAGCCTTACTCTTAGTTTTTAATAAGCTGTTACGCTAATCTCCTGGCCCCATCGTCTAGAGGCCTAGGACACCTCCCTTTCACGGAGGCGACAGGGGTTCGAATCCCCTTGGGGCTATTACTTTAAATTTATAATGATTTTTTTGAAGATTTTGCCTGCCTATCTACGGCAATTAAGTTTTCTGAAAGATCCTTTCTCAGTCTTTTCTCTATCATCCCTATTGGCATCCATTGACAACCTTGAACAGTAAGATCATAAATCAATGAATTTTTTGAAGTATTTTTAATATTTTGTATTTTCCAACTACCTTCAAATTTTCTGAAATCTCCTTTTATCAGATTAAATTTTAAGAGGCCAAACTCCTTCTCTTCATATAAGTCTATAGTTACTTCAGCTGAAAATTTCATGCCAAGGAAATCCTGAGCCCCAACTTGTTTAAGGTGTACATTATTTTCTTTCTGAAATATTTTTTTGCTCGATAAAAGATTTGGGATGTAAAGATTTAATCGATCATAATCTGTTAAAACACTCCACAAAGAATCAAAACTTGCAGAAGTTGTAAGTTGAGCTGCTAGTCGTCTTGTTCCGCCAGAAAGCTTTTCCATCGTCTGCTCAATTGTCCTGAAATCATTGTCTTTGCACTGATTCATTGATTCTCGAGGATTGTTCATACAATCAATTTTTAATTAGTTAAAAATTATTTCTGTGTAACTATACTGATAAAAACAACAAAAACTGAAAAATAAAAATAATTTCATCTATTTATTCCGATCTCAAAACGTAACCATTTTTGTAAATTCACTACAAATTAAACTACAAATTGATAATCTTTTATTAAAGAAATTTAAAAAATGTATTCACAAGCAAAAGTAATCGCAGGGGGATTAGCTCATATACCAGTGGTAATAGCTGTTTTTTATTTTATACTCACAACTTTTAATAAAAGAGCTTTAAAATTCGTTGAAGAAACAAAAACAAAAAAACCTGAACCAAAAGTTGTGGAACCAGTAAAACCAGTTATTTCGAAAGCAGAAAATTCAAAAATAGAAGCTCCGAAAACAGAAATTTCAAAAGTGGCAAAGAAAAAACATGCAGATGTTCCAGTCAATATTTATCGCCCTAAGACACCATTTGAGGGGACAGTCATTGAAAACTATAGCCTTCTCAAAGAAGGAGCACTTGGTAGAGTTAATCACATAACTTTCGACCTAAAAGATAGTGATCCATTTTTAAATTATGTAGAAGGTCAAAGTATTGGTATTATGCCTGCTGGTGAAGATGCTAATGGAAAACCTCACAAATTAAGACTGTACTCAATAGCTAGCACCAGACATGGAGATGACTTTAATGGTAATACAGTTTCTCTTTGTGTAAGACAGCTTCAGTATGAAAAAGATGGTGAAACCATTAATGGTGTCTGCTCCACTTACTTATGTGATATTAAGCCTGGAGATAAAGTAAAAATAACAGGTCCTGTAGGGAAAGAAATGCTTCTTCCTGACGAAGAGGATGCAAACATAGTTATGTTGGCCACTGGAACTGGAATTGCACCAATGAGGGCTTATTTAAGAAGAATGTTCGAACCAACTGAAAAAGAAAAAAATAAATGGAATTTCAAGGGTAAAGCTTGGTTATTTATGGGTGCTCCAAAATCAGCTAATTTGTTATACGAAGAAGATCTTCAAAGATACATTACTGAAAATCCAGATAATTTTAAATATACAAAAGCGATTAGTCGTGAGCAGCAAAATTCAAAAGGTGGAAGAATGTACATTCAAGACAGAGTTTTAGAGTCAGCCAATGAACTTTTCAATATGATTGAAGATGAAAAGACCCACATATATCTTTGCGGTCTAAAGGGTATGGAACCTGGAATAGATGAAGCAATGACTAAGGCAGCAGAAGAAAAAGGCTTGAACTGGTCAGAATTAAGACCTCAACTAAAAAAAGCAGGAAGATGGCACGTAGAAACTTACTAAATCTTTGATATAAAAAATTAGTTTCAACTGCTAAATACTTTTTGGTTTAGACACAATATGTAGCTAATATTTGAAAAAAAGAGGATTTTAAATATAGAACACTAAAAATATGCCTTCAACTTTAAGTAATCCTCTAAGATTAGGTTTACGACAGGAAAGAGTCATATCTCCACAATGCTTAGTAATATTTGGTGCCAGTGGAGACCTTACTCATAGAAAATTAATACCAGCCTTATTTGAACTCTATTTGCAAAGAAGAATTCCCAGTGAATTTGGGGTAGTTGGTTGTGCGAGAAGACCTTGGACTGATAATGAGTTTAGGGAAAAGATGAAAGTAAAGCTATCAAATCAAATATCTGGTAAAGAAAGGGAGTGGGAACAATTTTCTAATTATCTTTTCTATGAACCAGTTGACTTACAACAAAGTGATCATGTCGTAAGGCTTTCTAAAAGATTAAATGAAATTGATAAAACGCAAGCTACTCATGGGAATAGGACATTTTATTTATCAGTATCTCCTGATTTCTATGCCAGTGGATGCAAGGCTCTTAAAGGAGCTGGCCTTTTAGATGACCCTAAGAAAAGTCGTTTGGTGATTGAAAAACCTTTTGGAAGAGATTATTCAAGTGCAAAAAAATTGAATAAGATCGTTCAAAGTTGTGCTGAAGAAAGTCAGATTTATAGGATTGATCATTATTTAGGTAAAGAGACAGTTCAGAATATTCTTGTTTTGAGATTTGCTAACACTATTTTTGAACCAATCTGGAACAGAAATTATATATCAAGTGTTCAAATTACTTCATCTGAAACAGTAGGTGTTGAAGATAGAGCAGGTTATTACGAAAGCTCAGGTGCTCTTAGGGATATGCTTCAAAATCATATGACTCAAATGCTTGCTGTTACTGCTATGGAACCTCCTGGAAAGTTTGAACCAGAAGCAATAAGAAATGAAAAAGCTAAAGTTCTTCAAGCTTCAAAACTTGCTGACGAAAATCAACCATGGAATTGTTGCATAAGAGGTCAATATGGAGAGGGAGGAAATTTTTCAAATCGACTCAAAGGATATAGACAGGAAGATGGCGTTAATTGTAATAGCACAACAGAAACTTATATCGCGACAAAAGTTTTCGTTGATAACTGGCGTTGGCAAGGGGTTCCTTTTTATTTGAGAACAGGTAAAAGACTACCTAAAAGACTTGGAGAAATAGTCTTGACTTTCAAAGACGTTCCTGTTCATTTATTTGAATCAACAATAATAAATCCTGCTCCAAATCAACTTATCCTTAGAATTCAGCCAAATGAAGGTGCAACTTTCAAATTTGAGGTAAAATCTCCTGGTTCTGGTATGAAATCAAGACCTGTTGAGATGGAATTTTCTTATGATGAATCATTTGGAGAACCCTCAGATGAAGGCTATGTAAGATTATTAGCTGATGCAATGCTTTCTGACCCAACCTTATTTACTCGAAGTGATGAAGTAGAGGCAGCCTGGAAACTTTATACGCCATTAATAGAATTGATGGATAATTCTCCTTGGAAATTACCTATTTATAATTATGAATCTATGACTTGGGGACCTCCTGAGTCTGATCAATTAATTTCAAAAGATAATATTTTCTGGCGTAGACCTTAAAAATGAAACCTCAGCTAACACTCCAAACCCCATTAGAGCTGCCTTATCAGGAAATTTCTAATTACCTTAATAAATTATGGATTTCAGAAGATCAAGATAATAGTGGAGCTAATACTTTTACCTTAATGGTCTGGCAGCCTGCTTGGCTAGAACAATGTTTGGTTCAAAAAGAATTAATAAATGGACCAATTACTGGAAATTTAAGTCCAGAGATAATTGAAGTTGCTAAAAAATTTATATTAGATCAAGGACTTCCTATCACTACTTCTCTTGACAGTAAAGAATTATTGAATTTGATGAAAGAAAATTTATCTAATAAAAACTTTGAAGATTTTAGAGGACAATTTTTTGAATCATCAATAAGTACTTTGAATCCAAGGAGATTAATAACTCTAGCGCCAACATTAAATAAAAATTCAGATATTAAAACTTTTGTATCGGCTTACTGTCCATTAAGTGATACTCCAGCTACGCAACCTATATGTGGTGATTTAGTTGTTATTAGGGGGGGATTGCCCTCAATATCTAATAAAGGATTAAAAATAATTGATGAATTATCTATTGATGAATTACCTTCATGGCTGTGGTGGAATGGAAACTTGGATGAATCGCCTGAAATCTTCGAATATTTTTCTAATTATGGTCTAAGGTTAATAATTGATACTGCTCTTGGATCGCCTCAAAGATGTTTGAAAGTTTTAGATCAATTAAACAATTCAAATAAAGCTATTAATGATTTAAATTGGGTTAGATTGAAAAATTGGAGGGAATCATTGGCAATGATTTTTGATCCACCTTCAAGGAGACCAATTTTAGATCATATTACTGATATTGACATCGATATCGCAGGAGATCATATGATTCAAGCTTTGTTTTTGATTTCATGGATAAGCGATAAACTTGGTTGGTCTTTTCTAAGAGTTGAAAGGGATACAGAATCAATAAAAATAGAGTTTAAAAGAATTAATGGCGAAATTATTTCTGCATCAATTAATCCCTTATCTTTGGGAAATCCAGGTATTCATTTAGGACAAGTTATTGGATTGAGGCTGATTTCAAAAATTAGTGAGGTTCAAAAAAATAACACTTGCGTAATACTTGGCTGCGAATCAGTGGAATGTATGAGACTTGAAGCAGGGGGGATGGCTAATATGGAATTAATAGAACAAGTTGTTCCAAATTCTTTTTCTACATCAGAGTACGATGTTAGTAAATTATTGGGAAGTAGTAGAGGTAATACCAGTCCTCTTTTTGAAAATTCTATTAGAATAGCACTTCAAATATTTAATGGTTTTAATAACTAATAGATGCCTTGTGTAATATCTTCTCCTTCAACTGATAGTGGGAAAACTACATTATCGCTATTGCTATCTTGTTGGGCGTTCTCAAAAGGTATAAAGATACAAACTTTCAAGGTTGGACCAGATTATCTTGATCAACAACAACTTAGTTCAATTGGCCAACCTATTTGTAGGAATTTAGATATTTTTTTAAGTGGTGAGAAATGGGTTCAACAAAGTTTTTTTAGACATTCTTTCAAATATGAATTCTCATTAATTGAAGGAGCGATGGGTCTTTTTGATGGATTAGGGTCAACAACCTATTCCAGCACAGCTGATATCTCAAAACTTCTCAATGTCCCAATAATTTTTATTGTTAATGCTAAAGGTCAAGTAGCTTCTCTTTTGGCGAATATTCGGGGTTTTAGAGATTTCGATAGTGATTTGTCAATAGCAGGAATTATATTTAACAATGTTAATTCAGATAGACATAAAAAATTAATCAAAGAAGTTTTTCAAAATGAAGACATCGAAATTCTTGGTTTTTTACCATCTGATTCAAAAATAACTTTAAACAAAGCTAATTTAGGTTTGATATCTCCAATGGATAATGGAAAAGAAATTGATGTTGAATATTTTGCAAATTTCGCCGAAAGAAATCTCAATATGTTTTCGCTTGTTAAATTCCTCAAATCTCCTCAAAAGAAGATACTTAATTCTATCAATTTTAAAGATTTAGAAATAGACAAATATAAACCTATCGCAATTGCCGAAGATAAAATTTTTCATTTTCAATACCCTGAAACTAAGGAATATTTAAGTGAAATAGGCATACCATTGATTTCATGGAGTATTTATGATGATGAGGAAATACCTAATGAGGCTTCTTCTTTAATTATTCCTGGAGGTTTTCCTGAAAAATATGCTGATCATATAAGTAACTCTACAAAAAGCTTAGATTCGTTAAGGAAATTCCGCAAAAATGGATTTATATATGCTGAGTGTGGAGGGATGATGATTTTAGGAGACTTTATAAAGGATGAAAATGGTAATAATCATAAAATGAGTGGCATCCTCCCTTTTAGATCAAAAAAAAGTAAACTTTCAGTAGGTTATAGATACATTGAGGGTTTAAAAGATACTCCGATCATTAAACAAAATCAATTAATTAGAGGACATGAATTTCATTACTGGGAAATTGAAAATAATTTATCTGAATCTGATGTTGGAAAAGCTGGGCATCACAAGAAACTTTCTTCCCCCTGGAAAATTAAATCATGGAAAACTGAATACAAAAATGAAGGCTATTTTGATGAAAAATTACATGCAAGTTGGATACACTTACATTTGCCAAGTTCTCCAGAAGTCGCAAAAAACTTTATAGATGCCACCCAAATTACTTTTTCAAAGCATTCTTAATTTATTATCAAATTAAATATTTTGAGAGGAGAACCTAAAAAAAACATTCCAGGCAAAGTGATTAATGGTCCTAAAAAACTCCCCACCATGACCTCAATTTTTGTATGACCCAGAGTTTCTTTTAAAAGTAATTCAGATTGAGGGTCTAGTTTTTTAGATAGTTTATTAATTTCTGCAGCTTGAATCCCAGCAGATTTTCGAACTCCACTAGCGTCATACATAACAATTAGTGCAACAGCAACTGATAATGCGAATATTGAGCTATCAAATCCTAGTTCATAACCTATTCCAGATGTAGCACCAGTTATTAAGGCGGAATGACTCGAAGGCATACCACCAGTCTCGAACATAATTCCAAATCTTATCTCTCCATTTGAAAAGAAATTGAATACGATCTTAAAAAATTGAGCTAGCAAACAGGATAATAAGCTCCAGAAAAGAACTGAATTATTAAAAAAAGAAAAAAACTCAGACATAAATTAAAATAATTATCTGTCTCTATTTGTAATAAAGTCGGCTAACGATATTAAATACTTTGCATCTTTACCCCAAGGTTCAATTGCTTTTTTTGCTTTTTCTACTAAATCAAATGCTCTTTTCTTTGACTCCTCCATTCCAAGTAATTTAGGGTAAGTAGTCTTGTCAGCTAAAAGATCTTTACCGGCAGTTTTACCAAGCTTTTCACTGCTGGAAGTTAGATCAAGAATATCATCTATTATTTGGAAGGCTAAACCAATTCCCTCTGCATATGTTGTTAGAGCTTGTAATAGTTTTTCGTTAGCTCCCGCGATCATAGCGCCTGTTCTTACGCAAGCCTTTAATAAAGCCCCAGTCTTGTGAAGATGAATATATTCGAGAGTTTCAAGGTCGACTTCTTTGCCCTCGCATTCTAAATCAACAACTTGTCCCCCGACTAGGCCTGGTGCTCCAGCAACTAGGGATAATTCGCCAACTACATTTAATAATCTATTTGGATCGACTCCAGGGCTTCTTAAAGAGACCATTTCAAAGGCCCTGGTTAGTAAAGCATCGCCTGCAAGAATGGCTATTGCATCTCCATATACTTTATGATTTGTTGGCCTACCTCTCCTCAAGTCATCATTATCCATAGCAGGCAGATCATCATGAATTAAAGACATTGTATGGATCATTTCTATTGCTACTGCAGTAGGAACAGCAAGAGAGGGTTCTCCTCCAGCCAATGAGCAAGATGCTAAACATAAAATTGGACGTATTCTTTTTCCTCCAGCCAAAAGGGAATATCTCATTGATTCTCTTAATATTTCTGGATTCTCAGGGCCCAAGGAAAAATCTAGTGCTTCTTCTACAACCTTTTTTGTATTTTTAAGATATTTTTCAAAATCAGAAATACTATTTATAACTTCAGTCATACTATACCTTTAGTAAAATTTTTTTTCATCTTGGAGTTTATGGCAAAAGGTCATTAAGTGTTGATGATAATCCAAATTGTTTTTGCCAGCTAAAAATAGTATTTACAAGTAACATTGTCACTGTCATTGGTCCAACACCTCCAGGTACAGGTGTGTAAGCAAATACTTTAGGAATGACATCTTCTAATAATACATCGCCACATAATCTGGTTTGATTTTTATCGGAACTTTTTAATCTATGTATTCCAACGTCAATAATTACTGCTCCTTTTTTTACAAAACTCGAATCTACAAGATTGGGTTTTCCTGCTGCTGCAATTAGAATATCGGCTTCCCTACAGACTTTATTCAAATTTAATGTTTTTGAATGAGTCATTGTTACTGTGCCATTTAGATTCAATAACATAAGCGAAAGGGGTTTTCCAACAAGCAGACTTCTTCCAATAACTACAATTTTCTTACCTTCAATTGTAATACTTTGGGACTTTAATAAATTAATAATTCCTGCTGGTGTGCATGATCTCATCGCAGGCTCATTTTTCACTAATTTGCCGATGTTTATCTCATTTAATCCATCTACATCTTTGTTTGGATTAATATAGCTGATCAGTTTTTGCTCATTAAACCTCTTTGGGATAGGAAGTTGTAATAACATTCCATCAATATCCTTATCAGAATTAAGTTTGATTATTAATTGTTCAACTTCTTTTTGCTCTACACTATCTTTTAGATGAAAGATAAAGCTCTTTATTCCGACCCTTGAACAAGCTTTTTCCTTGTTAGTAACATAAACACCACTCGCTGGATCTTCACCTATTCTTATTACTGCTAAACCGGGAGCTCTTTTTGCTATTTTTTTATTACTAGAGATATAATCATTTAACCTTTCTTCAATCTCAAGAGATAATAATTTACCGTCTAATTTTAATGACATTTAGAAAAACATCTCCTTTTTACATCTAGCATGCCTATAATTCTAAATTATTCAAATAAGTTTATTCATATTCTGTGCAAAACATCACAACTACCATAAAGAAGTTGTTCTATCTGTGGAGGCGAAGTCAAGTTCCAGTAAAACAGCCGACTAAAATCTCAAGGATAGATAATCTCATAATTTTTTTAGTATGCATTTTAATTTCAATAATTTCTTCTTATAAACTCCTTCTTATTTCGCCCTTAAATATCGCAGATATTTATTCTTGGCTTTTGTCGTTTATTGAAATTCTTATTAGTTCTGTGGTTTTGATATTAGTTTCAAAAAAAGAGAATCCCACAATTTCTTCAAGGCAGATCTTTTTGATAGTTACTCTTCTTTTAGCAGTACAAGTTACGAAATTAGCCTTATCTTCAACCATAAGTCCATTATCTATTATAATTCCACCTGCATTAATAATATCTCAAGGAATGGGAAGTATAACAGCTTTAACTTGGGTATCAATTGCAAGTTTTAGTTGGCCAGATCCAGCTGTTGCTATAAATAATAATTTATTTTTTATTTTATTAGTTTGCTCTTCAGTAGTATCTCTACTAGGAGGAAGAATAAGAAGTAGAGCTCAATTACTTCAATTATCAATTTTTGTTCCCATAGGATCGTTTTTGAGTCAATGGATATTGATAGGAGAAGATAAAATATCTCCTTTTAATACGCAAAATTTAGTTTTAGCTAATAGGGACGTATACTCTGATTCATTACTATTGGCAATAGTAATGCTTTTTACAATTTTATTTATTCCTATTTTTGAATCGATATTCGAATTATTAACTAAAGCAAGATTACTCGAATTGGCTGATAAGGAGAAACCTCTAATTAGAAGATTGTCTCTTGAAGCTCCTGGTACTTTTGAACATACCTTACTTATTTGTGGTTTAGCAGAGGAAGCAACAAGAATGATTGGCGGTGATATTGATCTAATTAAAACTGGAGCGTTATATCATGATGTTGGTAAATTACATGCACCTAATTGGTTTATTGAAAATCAGGATGGTTCAAAAAATCCTCATGACGAATTAGATGATCCTCTTAAAAGTGCAGAAGTATTACAGGCACACGTTGATGAAGGATTGAGATTTGCAAGAAAAAATAGACTACCTAAATTGATAGCTAATTTTATCCCTGAACATCAAGGCACCCTAAAAATGGGATATTTTTTTCAAAAAGCTAAAGAAAAAAATCTCGATATTGATGAATATTATTTTAGATACAAAGGCCCTATTCCTCAGTCAAAAGAAACAGCTATTTTAATGCTTGCAGATGGATGTGAAGCAGCATTAAGAGCTATGAGTATTAATGCATCTGATAAGGAAGCTTTGGCAACAATATCTAATATTATTTATTCGCGTCAAAAAGATGGACAATTAGATGATAGTAATTTATCAAAAGGAGAAATTTTTCTAATAAAAAGGGCATTCTTGAATGTGTGGAAAAGAATTAGACATAGAAGAATTCAGTATCCAACTAGCAAAAATAACACTTTTTCTTGATTTTGAATTTATAGCCTAATACTTCTTCGATGTTTTGGATTACACCAATAAAGAAGAGCTAAAGAATTTAGTAAAGTTGTTAAAAGAGTAAACCCACCAATTCCATAAATGTCTTGAAGAGCTATAAGCCTTACAACTGAATAAGGACCCATACCAGAAATTACCATTGATAAAGATACTAGAGTTAAAGTTACTCCCCATTTTCTCTCGGCTAAAAGAGCTGCTGAAGAAACTATTCCAACAATCGCGGCAGGCCATCCAAGACTTATAGCAAGAGTTATATTTGCAACTTTTAGTGGAGGTCCATAACTTATTATTAATGCGATTATTGGTAGTGCAATTATGTTGCCAATTAAACCAACCCATGAAAGTGCCCAATATCCAAGTAACCTTTCTCTCATTATTTACTGCTTTAACTATAAATTCAATTTACAATATTAAGAGGCCAATTTTGATTCTACTTAATAATAATCCTGAGAAATAATTTAATTTGCAGGATTAGATAGAAATGTGTTACTAGAATTTTCTAGATTATCAAACTGTGGATGAATTGAATTTTTTTTCTCAGAAAATACAAGTCTATTTAAAGCATTAACGTAAGCATTCGCTGCTGCAACAACAACATCAGTATCAGCAGAGTGACCAGAATATATTTTATTATCCCTCCTTATTCTTATTGTTACTTCGCCCAAAGCATCGATGCCTTCTGTTACTGACTTAACAGAAAATTCAATTAATTCATTAGGAACTTTTGCTAATTTATTTAAAGCCTCGCATACAGCATCAACTGGTCCAGTTCCTATGGAAACGGCAGTGTCCTCAGTATTATCTTCTGTGTTTAGAAGCGAAATGGTGGCAGTAGGTCTAGATGCGTTACCGCAACTTACTTGTACAAGACTTAATTGAAATTTAGCTTCTGGGAGCTGAACTTGTTCACTAACAATTGCTTCTAAGTCTCTGTCAGTAATTTCTCTCTTCCTATCCGCTAAATCCTTAAAACGAGCAAAAGCATCATTTAAATCTTCTCGGCTCAAGTCATATCCCATCTCTTCCAATCTAGCTCTCACTGCACTTCTTCCACTAAGTTTCCCCAAAGATATTTTGTTGTCGCTCAAACCAACAGTTTTTGCATCGATAATTTCGTAAGTTAGTCTATTTTTTAAAACCCCATCTTGATGAATGCCTGACTCATGTGCAAAAGCATTAGCTCCCACAATTGCTTTATTAGGTTGTACAGTCATTCCAGTTAGATTGGAAACAAGTCTAGAGGTTTTTGTTATTTCTTCCGTTCTTATAGCCGTAAGAGGAGTTGGTGAATCTGGGTTTCTTTTGAAAAAACTATTAAAAAAACTTTTCCTGACATGCAGTGCCATTACTAATTCCTCAAGAGAGGCATTCCCGGCTCTTTCACCAATTCCATTAATAGTACATTCTAGTTGTCTTGCTCCATTCTTTACTGCCTCTAGAAAATTAGCTACTGCTAAACCTAAATCATTATGACCATGAACCGAGATTACTGCCTCATCAATATTTGGAACATTTTTATTTATATCGGCTACTAGTATGCCAAATTCACTAGGAGTTGTAAATCCAACAGTATCAGGGATATTTATTGTTGTCGCTCCTGCAGAAATTGCAAGTTGAATTACTTCGTATAAAAAATCAGGGTCACTCCTCGAGGCATCTTCACAAGAAAACTCAATATCCTCTACTAATGATTTTGCGTAATTAACCATTTCCGGAACTATTTGAAGAACATCTTTCCTGGATTTTTTAAGTTTATGTTTAAGGTGAATATCACTTGTCGCGATAAAAGTATGTATTCTTTTCTTGGGAGCAGGACTTACTGCTTCGTAACATGCTTTTATATCTCCTTTAGATGCTCTTGCTAAACCGCAAATTATAGGGCCATTTTCTTTCCCCACAGCACTGGCAATTTTATTAACTGCTTTAAAATCTCCAGGACTTGCGAAAGGGAATCCAGCTTCAATAACATCTACTCCTAATCTTGCTAACTGATGCGCGATAGCTAGCTTTTCTTCAAGATTTAAACTTGCACCAGGAGATTGCTCTCCATCTCGAAGAGTTGTATCAAAGATCAAAATTCTTCCAGGATCTTTGGACATTAGAAACAATTAATTAATCTTATATTAAGCTAATTAAAAAAAATTGACTAGATGTTGTTTAACAAAAACTTTCTGCAGGTTTATTACTTAATAATATTGGTTAAATTTTTAAAAAAATAATAAAATTTTTAAATTATTAAAGTATTCTTTTAACTTTAAAGCTTCCTTATTTATAAAAAGTTAATTTCGATTTTTTATAGGTTAACAGTCATAAATTATAAAAGTATGAATGGGCAATACTCCAAAAAAAATTTTTTAGGTCAGTTAGCGATAGTTTTACATGCTCATCTTCCTTATGTCAGGAAAAATGAAAAAAACTCGTTAGAAGAGGATTGGTTATTTCAGGCAATCTTGGAATGTTATATACCACTACTTCAATCAATTGAATCTTCCAACAATGAAAATCCTCTAAACACCAAACTTACTATTAGTTTGTCCCCAACATTATTATCACTTCTTAATAATAAAAAAATTCAAGAAACTTTCCCAAGCTGGATTGAAACAAGAAATGATTTTTTAAACGATCTGCCTCAAGAAGAAAAGAATGCCTCAGTATTTTTAATGAATAACCTTAATGACAAATACTTGTATTGGCAAAAATGTTCTGGAAATTTAATTGAGAAGTTTAGGGTCTTAAATAACTCTGGAAATTTGGATATTCTTACTTGTGCTGCTACACACGGATATTTGCCTATATTACGGGAGAATCCAGAAACTGTTAAAGGACAAATTAATACAGCTATTAGGAACCATGAAAATATTTTTGGAGCTAAGCCTCTAGGTATTTGGTTGCCTGAATGTGCATATTATGAGAATTTAGACGAAATACTATTTAATTCCGGAATTAGATATGCAATCTTAGACGGCCATGGGATTCTAAATTCCACACCAAGACCTAGATATGGAGTTTACGCTCCAATATGTTCAATAAATGGAGTTGCCTTCTTTGGAAGAGATAGTGAGTCAACTCTGCCCGTTTGGTCAGCTAAGGATGGATTCCCGGGAGATAAAGTTTATAGGGAATTTCACAAAGATTTAGGATGGGAATTACCTATCTCCAAGCTCCAAAAGAAAGGTATCTCAACTAAAAGACCTTTGGGTTTGAAGTTTCATAAAATCACAGATAATAACCTGCCATTAGGGGAAAAGGGGTTTTATTTAGAAAATGAAGCTAAAAAAAAGGCTGCAGAACATGCTGAAGCTTATCTTCTCGCGAGATCCAAACAATTAGAGAAATTAACTTTGTCCTCCTCTTTTGAGCCCTTATTGGTAGCTCCATTTGATGCAGAATTATTTGGTCATTGGTGGTATGAGGGACCTTTTTTTATTGAAAATATTTTAAAGAAATCTAGTAAATATTCGATTAAGCTTACAAATTTAAAAGAATTCTTACTTAAAAGGCCAAATCTTCAGATTTGTGATCCATCACCATCAAGCTGGGGACAAGGAGGTTACCATAATTACTGGATTAATGATGCAAATGCATGGATTGTTCCTGAGATCACAAAAGCAGGCTCAACTTTTGTTGATTTGTGTTCTAAGAATTTATATGATGACCTATCTTTAAGACTTTTAAAGCAAGCAGCAAGAGAATTACTTCTCTCTGAATCCTCTGATTGGAGTTTTATACTAAGAGCTGGAACTACAACTGAGCTTGCAAAAGAGAGGATAGAAAGACACTTGTTCAGGTTCTGGAAAATAGTTGAAATGATTAAAAATCATTCCAAGATTAATTTAAAATTTCTTGAAGAAATTGAAGACGAAGATAAAGTTTTTCCAGATATTAATATTGATGATTGGAGATAATAAAATACTAATTTAACTTGAGCATTCCTAGTTTTACTTTTAGAGGTGAATTTATAAACATCTTACTCATCACGTAAATTAGTTTAGGAAGTGGAAGTGTATTAGTTAGAAAACCTACCCATTCATTGGTAGATAATCTAAAGAAATTTGAGAAAAAGCTTCTTAATCTACTTTCGTCAAAGCTCATCAATCTTCTTAGACCATATTGGTAAAGTTTATGCCTTTGTATTAACTCGTAAGGCCATAGGATTCCCCAACCTTTTGTCGCTAGTTCAAGTGAACTTAGATGAGGATCTTTTAAAAAGATTGCTAATTTTTCTGCAAGTAGTGGAGCTCTCCTTAATAAAGATCCAATCATGTATCCTGATGCAGGATGTACCATGCTTGCAGATCCTCCAAAACCAAGTACAAATTGTTTTTTAAATGGGAGGGGTAAATTCATTGGGAAAAGGCAATTCTCTTCATGAAAAATTTCACTTACCTCAATACCCTTACTCTTCAGTCTTTTAAAAAGTCTTTTTTTTAGATTTTCTTGTGATAATTCAGGATAACTAGCAAGTGATGTTTCTTCAACAAAAAAAGTTTCATTCCCAAGATCCATTGCATAGAGAAAGGATGGAGATGATAACTTTTCTTCATTGTTTAAATGATTTGGACGAAAATCCATTAAAACAAATTGTTCCTTATTCACGGGTGGCGATGAAAATTTACCGACAATACCATAGGCAGCTTGTTGAGCGATTTCATTTTGAATTGGTCTTTTTACAAAATTACTTTTATGACCACTTGCGTCGATTACTAACCTCGCCTTTATTGTTAGACCTGAAAAACAAATTACCTCTGATAATTTATTTTTCTCTTTAATATCTTTTGCTGTTTCATTTAACCATTCAATCCCTTTACACTTTTTTAAAAGTTCATTCTGAAAGGCTTCTTGATTTATTAAACCATAATCGTAATTATGTTTTGTTGGATCATCACCTTTTTTATTTTCCCCATTTCCAAAAAAACTAACTGTTTTATGCCACCGATGAGATAATAAGGATTCTAATCCTAATTCCTCTAATTCAGAAGCCCAAATACCATATGTATTCTCCCATTTTTCATATGGAGATTTAGTTGATATGCCCTTTATATTTAAATCTTGTTTAGCTAATTCTGAAGCCAAGCATAAAGCTGCAGGTCCAGAACCTAGAATTAAAATATCAAGAATTTCCATATGATCTAATAAAACATTTTCTTTTAGTCTTCTTTGACTGAATTTAATTGGTCTGTTTCTTCTGTTTGTTCATGAGGAACTAATACAACTTCTGACAAATGATCACCCTCATCCAATCTTTGTAATTTTACTCCAGTAGCGGCTCTAGATTGCTGGGAAATTTTATCTGCGTTTGTTCTTACTATCACACCTTTTTCTGTTACAAAAAGTAATTCTTCCCCTTCTCCAAGGACCTTCAAACAAACTAATACATCATCTTTAATTCTGAATTTTATCGCTTTCAAACCCATGCCTGCTCTTTTTTGTAATCTAAACTGAGTTACAGGCACTCTTTTACCCAGTCCAAATGCACTTGCTATTAGTACCCAAGGACCTTCTGAAGAGTTAGCTTCAAGATTCTCATCGAATTCTTTGGCAAGATCTTCATTTTTAGCTAATTGATCAACTAAATCAGATGTTAAAACATCCATAGATACGAGATTGTCTCCTTTTCTAAGGTTCATAGATTTAACCCCTCTTGCAGTTCTGCCAAGTGGCCTTAATTCGTTAATATCTAATCTGAAATGAATTGCCATTCCTGTTCTTGATCCAATCAAAACACTATCTCCTTCTCTTGATAATCTAACCCAAGTTAAAGCATCTCCATCCTCAAGATTTATTGCTATTAAGCCATTTGATCTAATTTTTGAGAAGGCAGAAAGTGACGTTCTTTTTATAAATCCAGCCCTGGTTAGCATTAAAAGATAACAATCATTATCAAAAGAATCTACTGCAACTATTGAAGTTATCTTTTCTTCTCTTGGTATTGGGAGAAGTTGAACGGATGGAGTGCCTTTAGCTGTTCTGCTACTCATAGGAACTCTATATGCCGGGAGAGCATAAGATACCCCTCTATCACTGAAAAGCAAAAGAGTATCATGATCATTACAGCTTATAAATAGTTTTACTTCATCATCTTCTTGTGTCTTTGTTCCAGCTTTACCTCTTGACCCACGACTTGTAGATTCAAATTCATTAACAGGCATTCTTTTTAAATAACCTGCTTCAGTCAATAAAACTACAGATCTGTCATTAGCGATAAGATCTATATCATCTAAACCACCACCTAAATCAAGTATTTCTGTTTTTCTTGGAGAGGAAAATCTTTCGTCGATTTTATTAAGTTCTTCAAGAATAATTTCAAAAATCTTTTCTTTACTATTTAAAATTTGCTGATATTGGTTAATCTTCCGGGTTAAGTCATCGTGTTCTCCTTTAATTTTATCTGCTTCGAGAGCTGTTAATCTTCTTAATTGCATTTGTAAAATTGCTTCTGCTTGAGTGGCAGATAACTCATGATCAGATTCTAATTTTTCTCTGGCTGAAATTGTATCTTTTGCTGATCTTATTAGATTGATAATTTCATCCATAGAACCCAATGCTAATAAAAGACCTTTTACGATGTGATCTCTTTGTTCGGCCTTTTTCAATAAAAATCCTGTTCTTCGCCTTATTGTCTCCACTCTGAAGTTAAGAAATACATCTAGCATTCTCCTTAGTGAAAGTGTCGTGGGCTCTCCTTTAACTAAAGCTAAGATATTTGCACTAAAGTTATTCTGTAGAGGTGTTAACTTAAATAAATTATTTAAAACAACTTGTGGGTAGGCATCCCTTTTTAGTTCAATAACAATCCTCATTCCATCTCGATCACTTTCATCTCGAATATCAGAAATACCTTCTAATTTTTTTTCATTAACTAAGTCAGCAATTCTTTCTATCAATGCCGCTTTGTTTGTTTGAAATGGAAGTTCTGTAATAATAACTGCATCTTTCTCTGACCTGCCAGAGGATTTAACTTGCTCAATATTTGCTACACCCCTCATTGTTATTGAACCCCTTCCTGTCTTGAAAGTTTCTCTAATCCCATCTCTGCCTAAGATTTGACCACCTGTGGGGAAATCAGGACCCTTAATTATTTCAAAAAGTTCTCTATCTTCAATCGAAGGTTTTTTAATTATTGATTTAAGACCATTTATTAATTCCCCTAAGTTATGAGGTGGAATATTAGTTGCCATTCCTACTGCTATTCCAGATGATCCGTTTAGAAGTAGTTGTGGGATTCTAGCAGGTAAAACTGTAGGCTCTTGTTGAGAACCGTCAAAATTATCGGCGAAATCTACAGTTTCAGATTCAATATCCTCTAGTAAACTTTCATCTGTAAGAGACTGTAAACGAGATTCTGTATATCTCATTGCGGCTGGAGGGTCATTATCAACAGAACCAAAGTTTCCATGACCATCTATGAGTGGCATCCTCATAGAGAAATCCTGTGCCATCCTAACCAAAGCATCATAAACAGCTGTATCGCCATGAGGGTGGTATTTACCAAGTACTTCTCCAACAACTCTTGCACATTTTCTATATGGTCTACCGCTAGTCAAACCAAGTTCATACATTGCATAAAGAATTCTTCTATGAACAGGTTTTAATCCATCTCTTGCATCTGGGAGAGCACGACCAACTATAACGCTCATTGCATACTCAAGGTATGAACGAGACATCTCATTTCTTAAGTCAGTCTGAATAATTCGGTCGTTATCTTCGCTTAATCCTGAGTTATCAGAATCTAAAATATCAGACATACAAAAATCCTTTTTTTAATAATAATCGCTGATTGTCATAATGAATAAAAAAAAAGAATTATTTAATTCTCAAATACTCACATTTACACATAAAATCAAAATAAAACCTGTTGTTTTTGAATAAACCTTGGCTTATTACCCCTTTAGTTGTTAATTTATTCAAAATAAATGATAAATTCCGTGAATATTGAACTTGGTTTAAATAAAAAAGTCAGAAGGGCTTATGGCATCGACGAAATAGCTTTAGTCCCTGGTAAAAGAACACTTGATTACGATTTGACTGATCCTTCTTGGTCAATAGGTGATATCAAAAGAGAAGTCCCGATCGTAGCTAGTGCCATGGACAGTGTTGTCGATGTCAATACGGCTGTAGAACTTACAAAATTAGGTTCCATAGGTGTTATTAATATGGAGGGCATACAAACAAGATATGAAAATCCTGATGAAATATTAATCCAAATAGCATCAGTCGGGAAGAATGATTTCGTTCCGTTAATGCAGAAGATATACAGTGAACCCGTTAAGGAAGGATTGATTTTACAAAGAATAAATGAGGTCAAAGAAAGAGGAGGTATCGCTGCTTTTAGTGGGACTCCTCAAGCTGCTATTAAGTTTAGAGAAACACTAAATAATTCCAAAATAGATTTATTTTTTCTTCAAGGAACAGTTGTTTCAACTGAACATATCGGTATGGAAGGCAAGGAAACATTAAATATTAAAGATCTTTGTCAATCTATGAATGTCCCAGTTGTAGCAGGAAATTGTGTTACTTACGAAGTCGCAAGACTTCTCATGGATGCTGGAGTTGCAGGATTAATGGTTGGGATAGGACCTGGAGCGGCATGTACATCAAGAGGAGTGTTGGGGATTGGAATCCCACAAGCAACTGCAATAGCTGATTGTAGCGCGGCAAGAAATGATTTCTTTAAAGAAAGTGGTCGTTATATTCCTATTATTGGTGATGGAGGAATTGTGACGGGCGGAGATATCTGCAAATGTTTAGCATGTGGAGCAGATGCTGTAATGATTGGATCCCCAATAGCTAAATCCTCAAATGCTCCAGGTAAAGGATTTCACTGGGGTATGGCTACTCCAAGCCCTGTATTGCCAAGGGGCACAAGAATTGAAGTTGGTTCTACAGGATCCTTAGAAAGAATAATTAAAGGCCCTGCTTTACTTGATGATGGTACACATAACTTATTAGGAGCCATTAGAACTTCTATGAGTACTCTTGGGGCAAGAAATATAAAAGAAATGCAAGAAGTTGAAATAGTTATTGCTCCATCGCTTCTTACAGAGGGTAAGGTTTATCAAAAAGCTCAGCAGCTTGGGATGGGTAAGTAATTCAATTAAAGAAAATTATAAAACCTTTGTGAATTAAGTATTAAATTGAAAAATTTTCTAATTTGGAGTTATTATTAAATGATGGGGGAAACCCCATACTCCTCACACACTAAATCGCCCGATTAATCGGGCTTTTTTTGAAATTTTGTTACTTATATTATTTTATCTGTAATGAAATCATCACTTCAAAGAATTGCCTGCTAAATTTTCAAAAAGGAATACTTAAATTATGTCATCAGCTCCAGCCGTAACTGATTCTTCATTTGACAAGGATGTACTGCAAAGTGATCTACCAGTATTGGTTGATTTTTGGGCACCATGGTGCGGTCCATGTAGGATGGTCGCTCCAGTTGTAGAAGAAATCTCAAAAGACTTTGAAGGGAAAATTAAAGTTTTTAAATTAAACACAGATGAGAATCCAAATGTAGCCAGTCAATATGGAATTAGAAGTATTCCTACATTAATGATCTTTAAAGGAGGGCAAAAGGTTGATACCGTTGTTGGTGCCGTTCCAAAAGCAACTCTTTCGAGCACTTTAACTAAGCATTTATAAACTTAAAAGCTTTGCATAAAATTGGACTAATAGACTATGGAATGGGTAATATTCATTCTGTAACAAAATCTCTAGAAAGTCTTGGAGAAGAAATTATATTAATTAAAAACTTTAATGATTCAAATCTTTGTAAGGCGATAATACTTCCTGGAGTTGGAGCATTCGATCCAGCTATGAATAATCTCATAAATACTGATTTAATAACTGATTTGAAAAGTTGGATTAAAAGTGGGAAGTCCTTTTTTGGGATATGCTTAGGTCTCCAACTCCTTTTTGAATCTAGTGATGAAGGAAAAGTTCAAGGGCTGGGAATTTTAAAAGGAAAAATACAAAAAATACCCAATATTGTTAACCAAAGAATCCCACACATGGGTTGGTGCAAACTTTTACCCACCAAAAAAAATACTTTATTTGGGATTGAAGAATTAAATAATTGGGTCTATTTTGTACATTCATATCATGCAATCCCAGATGACATAAATATTATTGCAGCTCAGGTTGATTATGGCTCTGAAAAATTAACTGCAATGATTGAGAATGATAATTTATTGGCCTGTCAATTTCATCCGGAAAAATCTGGCAAAACCGGTGAAAAACTTTTGAGAAGATGGCTGAGTAATATTCAATAACGGATGCTTGGGGATGAAGACTAACTTAAGATTAATTGGTGGCAAAAAACTCCAAAGTCCAAATAATTCTTATACCAGACCTACAACTTTGAGAGTAAGAGAGGCCATATTTAATATATTGAACAATAGAGTTGAAAATAGTAACTGGTTAGATTTATTTAGTGGAACAGGAGCCATATCTTGCGAAGCCTATAACCATGGGGCAAACAAAATACTTGCAATTGAAAAAAATAAAATCAACTCAAAAATTTGCTTAGAAAATTTACTCTCGTTGGAGAACATAGAGAATAGGAGAAATGATATCGAAGTTATTTGTAAAGACGTTTTGAAATGGACAAAATCAAATTATGATAGAAACTTATCATCTAGAAATATGGATTTAAACAAATTAAAATTTGATTTTGTTTATCTAGATCCTCCCTACGATGTTAATTTCCATGAATTAGTTTTAAATCAATTATTCAATTGTAATTTTTTAAAAAAAGATTCAATAGTTATTTGTGAACATTCTCCAAACCTATTTATTAAAAAAAGTACTTTGTGGGAAACTATAGATGTAAGAAATTACGGGCAATCAAGATTAACATTTTTAATCAATGTCCAGCATCCCTGAACCTCTTCTGTATTGATTCCATGCACTTACGAATAATCCAAGAAGAGTTATTGGAACTAAACCTAAAACAATTCCACATAGAAGAGGCTCGATCATTTTTTTGCCTTTTTTAAATTTCTTATTCACAATTGTTACATAGAGATTATTTTTTGTGTCAACATCTTCATCAACTGCAGCAGAAAGAGACTTTAAAAGAGAATTCTTAAAAATTGTTTTCATTGCATTTGGAGTTTTATTGATTTGTTTTTCAATATTTTTCGTAAATAATCATGAAAATAATAAATATATTATTGAAACTCTTAAGCTTAATGGTTCTGCTGAGGAAGGAGATGCTCTTTTTAAGATGAATTGTGTTGGATGTCATGGAATTACAGCAAGAGGATTAGTGGGCCCAGACTTACACTCGATAACTAAACGTTTGAATGATAAAGAGATAATAAAACAAGTTACTGGAGGCCTTACTCCTCCTATGCCAAGTTTTGAAATTGATCCTGTAAATATGTCCAATTTATTAAATTATCTTCATAGCCTTGAATGATTTTGGGAAAAAATTTTTCTAATTTAAAAGTAATATTAGTTGAACCAAAAGGCACTTTAAATGTAGGGAGCGTTGCCAGATTATGCTCCAACTTTGAAGTGGATGAATTAAGAATTGTTTCTCCGAAATGCGATATATTTTCTCTAGAAGCAAAAAAAATGGCCCTTAAAGGTCATAAATTTCTTGAAAATTGTAAGATTTTTGATGATCTTCAAAAAGCAATTTTTGACTGTGATTTAGTTCTAGCATCTTGTGGAAGGATTGATGTAAATCAAAATTCATTTTTTGGATCCTCTGAAGATATATTTGATTGGACTTTATCCTTTAAAAAGATCAATAATTTAGCAATTATATTTGGAAGAGAAGATAGAGGTTTAACTAACAGTGAATTGCTTCTGGCAAATAAAACTTTTAATATCCCAACTTCTCAGAATAATCCTTCATTAAATCTTTCTCACGCAGTTTCAATAGCTTTGTATGAGTTAAATAAGTCCTCAAAAAGAAACTTTGATCAAGAGCTAAAAGTTTTTAATCTTGCATCATCAAAACAAATTCATGATTCGTTTTTGGAAATAGAGGAATTACTTTTGAAGGTTGGATATCTTTTAAAGCATACTTCTAAGGCAAAAATTAGTAAATTTAAGAATTTTATTTTGGGGGCAAATACATCAAAGCACGAAATAAATGTTTTAAGAGGAATTGTCCATCAAATAAACTGGTTTTTGAACAATTCAAAAAGAAACTAGCTACATAAATAATTACGTTAGATTTTATTTCTTTGTAGTTTTAATTTGAAAGGGATATTTACTAAAAACATTTTCTGAAGTAGCATCTATTGATTATTTGAATATTTAAGAAAACTAAAACTGTGCCTACAACAAAGAAAAGAAGAGTTTTCCCATTTACAGCTGTAATTGGTCAAGAAGAAATGAAATTAGCCCTCTTGTTAAATGTTATTGATCCCAGAATTGGAGGTGTGATGATAATGGGTGATAGAGGGACTGGAAAGTCTACTACAATCAGAGCCTTAGCTGATTTGTTGCCTGCGATCGATGTTGTTAAAGACGATCCATATAATAGTTCTTTAGTCGATCCTGATTTACAAAGTAAAGAAGTTTTGGAAAAAATTACTCAAGGAGAAAATCTAGAGAGTATTCAAAAACAAGTACCTATGGTTGACTTACCTTTAGGGGCTACTGAAGACAGACTTTGTGGAACCATTGATATAGAGAAGGCTTTGAGTGAGGGTGTTAAGGCATTTGAACCAGGGTTATTAGCAAAAGCTAATAGGGGTTTATTATATGTTGATGAAGTGAATTTGCTTGATGATCATTTAGTCGATGTACTTTTAGATTCGGCTGCTTCAGGATGGAATACAGTTGAAAGAGAGGGAGTATCAGTTCGACACCCTGCTAGATTTGTCCTTATTGGTTCAGGCAATCCGGAAGAAGGTGAGTTAAGGCCTCAACTATTAGATAGATTTGGAATGAGTGTTGAGGTTAAGACAGTTAGAGATGCTGAATTAAGAGTTCAAGTTGTGGATCAAAGAACTTCTTTTGACGATAATCCTGATGAGTTTTCATTGAGCGTTGAGAAACAACAGGATGAACTTCAACAAAAGGTTATTAAAGCACAAGAAATATTAAATTCTGTTCAAATGGACGATGACCTAAGATTAAATATTTCTGCAATTTGCGGAGAACTAGATGTTGATGGTTTACGTGGAGATATTGTTACAAATCGATCGGCAAGAGCAATTGCAGCCTTTGAGGGCAGAACTGAAGTTCAAGAAGATGATATAGCAAGAGTTATTTCTTGTTCTTTAAGACATAGACTTAGAAAAGATCCCTTAGAACAAGTTGATTCAGGTGAAAGAGTTATTCAAGCTTTTTGTAAAGTATTTGATTTAGATGAAAAAGAAAATCTTTCAAAATTTCAATTATCTGCTGAAGCATAATAACAGTGAGAATAATTGGGATTGACCCTGGATTAGCTAGAGTTGGTTATGGAATAATTGAGATAGAAAATGAAAGAAAGATATTATTAGATTGTGGTGTTATTGAGACAGGTAAAGATAAAAAAGAAGAAGATAGACTTTATGAGATATTCCATGATCTAAATGAATTAATAAATCATTGGAAACCAACTGTAGCGGCAGTAGAAAAATTTTTTTTTTATAGGTCAAGTACTACCATTAGTGTGGTGCAGGCCAGAGGTGTAATTATGATGGTATTGGCCTCTAAAAAAATTGATGTTAGTGAGTACTCACCTGCTCAGATAAAATTAACAATTGCTGGGTCTGGAAAGGCATCTAAGAAAGATATTCTTGATGCTGTTATGTATAACTTAGATCTTGACAAACCTCCAAAACCTGATGATTCAGCAGATGCATTGGCTATAGCACTCACAAAACTAAATGAGGATGGCTTTAACTGAAAATTTAATATGACGATCTTTGAAAATAAAAAATTGGAGAGGGATAGGTTTAGAAAACTAAGAGATGGGATTATTCTTAATCAAAGAGAAAATGTAGAAAAAAATGTAAGATTATATATAGATTCATTAATTAAGGGATATAAAAATATTGGTTATATAGCCATATATTGGCCTCTAAAAAATGAAGTTGATATAAGAAGTCTTAAGAAAAAATTTACCTTAGCTTTGCCTAGATGTGAAGGTAAAAAAGGGTTGTTATTTTATCCATGGGACGAAAAACCTCTTACCAAAGACTCTGAGGGGATACTAAGTCCAAATAACTCTTCCCCATTAAGTCATTTGCAGATAAGTATGATATTTGTGCCATGTCTTTCCGTTGATAAAAATTTAACAAGATTAGGTTATGGAGGAGGTTATTTTGATAAATTAAGGAGAGATAATGCTTGGAGAAATGTTCCATGCATTGGAGTCTTAACCTCTAATTGTGTAAGTACGGTTCCATTAACCAGAGCTGAGTGGGATATTCCTTTATCGGGCTTTATCACAGAAAAAGAAATATTTGTATAATAGGAAATTCATAAAGTGATTAATTTATAGTTTTAAAAATGGAAAATCAGGAAAAATTCAATAATTTATCAAGATTAGTAGAAAAGTTGAAGAAATCAGATGATCCAAAAAGAAAATATGAATACATTTTATGGTTAGGTAAAAAATTGAAAGAACCAGATAATGAAATCCTTGTTGAAGAAAACAAAGTTAAGGGATGCGTTTCAGAAGTTTTTGTTAAGGCAAATATTAAAGACGGCAAATTATTTTGGGAAGGTTATTCTGATGCCCTAATAACCAAGGGTTTACTAGCATTTTTAATTACTGGGTTAAATGAATTAACACCAAATGAGGTTATTAAAATAGATAAGAAATTTATTGAAGATACTGGTTTGAGATCAAGCTTAACTCCTTCTCGGTCAAATGGTTTTTTAAACATATTGTTGAAAATGCAGTCTCAAGCAAATCAATTTTTGTAGGCCTAATAATATAAAATTAAACTCAAAGTTAAAAGAGATAAAAAATGAGAAAATGCAAAATTGGCATTATAGGTTTTGGAACTGTAGGTTCAGGGATTTATAAAATATTGAGTTCTGAAGCTGATACTCATCCAATTCTAAAAGAAATAGAAATTGCAAAAATAGCAGTTAGAGATCTTAATAAAAAAAGGGATATTGAGCTAGATAAAAGTTTATTAACTGATGATCCGTTTAAATTAATTAATGACCCCTCTATAGATGTAATTATTGAAGTAATGGGTGGGGTTGATTTGGCGAAAGATATTATTTTGCAGTCATTGAAATTAGGTAAATCTGTTGTTACAGCAAATAAAGCAGTCATTGCAAGATATGGAGAAGAAATTTATAAAACTGCATCTAAAGAAGGACTTTATGTATTGTCAGAGGCGGCAGTTTGCGGGGGGATTCCTATCATTGAACCCTTAAAAAGATCATTAAAAAGTAACAGCATAAAAAAAATGGTTGGAATAATAAATGGCACAACAAATTTTATTCTTTCAAAGATGACAAATGAAAAAGCTGATTACAAGGAGACCTTAAAATTGGCTCAAAGACTTGGGTATGCAGAATTTGATCCAACTGCAGATGTTGAGGGCCATGATGCAGCTGATAAGATTTCAATTCTTAGTGAACTTGCATTTGGAGGGAAAATTAAAAGAGAAGAGATTCATTCAGAGGGCATTAGTAAAATTAATCTAAAGGATATCGAATATGCCAATAAATTAGGGTTTGAAATAAAGCTTTTAGCGTTCTCCGAAAGGGGACAAATTAATAGTAATGATTCACTCGCTTTAAATATTTGGGTAGGACCTTCTTTGATTCCAAAATCTCATCCATTGTCAACAGTGAAGGGAGTTAATAATGCCTTATTGATTGAGGCTGATCCTCTCGGAGAAATAATGTTATACGGACCAGGTGCAGGGAGTGGCCCAACTGCAGCATCAGTAGTATCAGATATATTAAATCTGCATGCTGCCTCAGTAAAAAATAATAATTCAATCGATCCATTATTATCTTTTGATTTCTGGAGAAACTGCCACATAATAAGTTCTTCACGAATAAATAAAAAAAATTACCTTAGAATTATTTGTCTTGATAGTCCAGGTGTCATAGGAAAGATTGGAGATATTTTTGGAAAGAATAATGTATCAATTGAATCAATTGTTCAACTTGATGCTAGTGAGGACAAAGCTGAAATTGTCGTTATTACTCATGAGGTGAATAATGGAGATTTTGAGAGATCGAAAGATGAAATAAATTCGCTAAAAGAAGTCAAAAATATTGCAAGTCAATTAAGTTGTATTTAAAAAAATAGTTTGCAAATTTCTTTATAGCTTGGTAAACCGAAGAAAGTAAGTGTTTGGTTTTAGCACCTTAATGATTCATTCAAAACTATTAGATAATAATAATGAAAATAATAATTATATTTTTTCTGATAACCTTTATAAAGGTGCTTGTGTAAAAATTAAAAATAGCAATAAGACTTTTCAAGTAATTGGTTTAAATAGAAGTAAAGAAATTTGTTGGGTGAGAGAGTGGCCTTTTGCTTGTAATTCAAAAAAAACATTTGTTTTAGAAATTAGCCAAATAACCTTACAAATTTTCTGCTCAAATAATTCTTCAGAATAATTAAGAACTTAGGAAATATGAAAAAAAAAATTGTTTTATCAATATTTATAATTTTAATTTCTTTTTTACAGAATTCTTGCGACTCAAAAAGAATATCTAAAAAGATCATAGTAGCAAGTTCTGGAAAAATTGAATCTTTAGATCCAGCAAGAGCAAATACTCTTAAAGCAATTCAATTAATCAGTTCTCTTGGAGACACATTATATGAATTAAATTCTAATGGAGAATTAATACCTGAATTGGCCTCGGAGATGCCAGTTATTTCAAAGGATAGACTTCAAATAACAATCAATTTAAGAAAGAATGTTTTTTTTCATGATGGAACTGCATTTAACTCAAATGCTATGAAGTTTACCTTTGATAGATTCAAAAAAATTGGAACTATGAACTATATTTTAGGAAATAAGATTAAATCAATAGAAACGCCAAGTGAATATTCAGTCATAATAAATTTGAATAAACCATCAAGTTCTTTGAATGGTTTACTTACATCAGTAAATTTAACTCCAATATCTCCTACATTTTACAAACAATATTCTGATAAGTTTCTAAATGAAAAATTTGTTGGTACCGGCAAGTATGTGCTGACCAGTTTTTCTAATGAAGTTCAATCAATTGATCCATATTTGAATTATTGGGGTGAAAAGCCCTTAAATAACGGCGTTAATTTTGTAGGATATTCAAACTCATCCTCTCTTTTTGGTGCTTTAAAAAGTAAACAAATTGACGTGCTTTTATCAAATTCAATTGATGATAGTCAGAGAAAAACTTTAAATGATTTAAGCAAAAATAAACAGTTTAATGAAGGTATTAGCCCTTTCACTGAATTAAGTTTTATAAGCCTCAAAACAAGTTCTTATCCCCTAAGTAATCTTAATTTAAGACTGGCTTTGGCAAAAAGTCTTAATAGAAAATTGATTAGTGAGAAAGTAAGTTATGGATTAAGGAAGCCATCTAGGTCAATTATTCCTCCAATATTAAAAAAAGATAATCAAGAACTGTGGCCTAAATATGATTATTTAGAAGCGAGAAGGTTATTGCAAAAAGAAAATTATTGTAATGGAAATATTCTAAAAATACCCCTTACTTATAGATCGAATGTACCAGCTGACAAGCTTATTGCTCTGACATGGCAAGAAGAAATTAAAAATTCTTTGAAAGATTGTATTAATATTGAACTCAATGGGGTTGAATCTACAACAGTTTATAAGAATCTAAGTTTAGGAATTTATACGGCAGTTCTTCTCGATTGGACTGGGGCTTATTCAGATCCAGAGGCTTATCTTACCCCTCTTTTAAGTTGTAATGAAATAGTTGATGACATATGTAAAAAAGGAGAATCAGTTTACAGCGGTAGTTTTTGGGGATCTAATAAAGTGGAAAGTTTATTTCTTGAGAGTGAAAAAATAAGTGGAATTAAAAGATTGGAAAAACTTGTTGAAATTGAAAAAATAGCAGCAAGTTCAATACCTTATATTCCTATTTGGATCTCCTCTCAAAAAGCATGGTCACAAAATAAAATATCAAAACCTATTTTTAATGGCGCAGGAATAATTTCATTGAGTGATCTCGAGTTAATTAATGAGTAGAAATTTAAATAAACTACTAAATTATTCTTTATTAAAAATTTCATTAATACCGATAATATTATGGGTAATTTCTTCATTAGTTTTTATTTTATTAAGAGTTGCTCCTGGCGATCCCGTCGATGCCATACTTGGATCTGGTGCAGATGAGGTTTCTAGAGAATTTTTAAGAAATAAATTGGGGCTAAATGAACCTTTAATAAATCAATATCTTTCATATATTAAAAATATATTGCACTTAGATTTTGGCCAATCTCTTAGTACCCAAGAGCCAGTCCTTAATATTATTATAAAGTCATTGCCTGCGAGTCTTGAGCTTGGATTCTTTTCAATATTAAGTGCCATAATAATAGGATTCCCACTGGGATTAATTGGCTTAAGAAATAGAGGGAAAAAGACTGATTATATTGCGAGAATATTAGGAATTGCTACATATGCGATCCCTCCTTTTTGGGGGGCAATGTTAGCGCAATTATTATTTTGTGTATTTTTTAATATTTCCCCAATTGGAGGGAGATTTCCGATATTTCAGCAACAACCCCAAATTACAGGTTTTCTAGTTTTAGATAGTATTCTTTCAAATAATATTATTGCCTTGAAAGATAGTCTTTATCATCTCGCACTTCCTTCGATTACCCTTGGTTTTTTATTAAGTGGTGTATTCAGCCGCTCATTAAGAGTAAATTTGGATAAGACATTAAAAAGTGATTATGTGAATGCTGCTATATGTAGAGGAATATCGAGGAAAAAAATATTTTTAAACCATGCATTGCCGAATGCTCTATTGCCAATTGTCACAATTTCTGGCTTGACTATGGCCTCTTTAGCAGGAGGTGCCCTGTTGTTCGAGGTGACTTTTTCATGGCCAGGTATAGCTTTAAGATTACATGAAGCTATTTCTCAAAGAGACTATACCTTGGTTCAAGGAATTGTAATTTTTACCTCTATGCTTATAGTCTCTCTAAATCTATTCGTGGATATTTTAATCGCATATTTAGATCCACGAATAGAGTACTAATTTTCGGAAATTTCCTTTATCGTTTCAAGATCTAAAAGATGGAAATCAAGTCCAAAATCTCTTTGGTTTTTAACTACATTAGGGATCTTTTGGTCTTTAATATTTTTTAAAAATTCAACTATATATTTAGTAGATAAATCTTGTACTAATATTGGCTCTGAACCAATAAAAGATTCACTTATTTTGAAGAGGTCATTATTTTCTTCATAGCTTTTATTAATTCTTATTGGAGAGAAATGACTTGCTCCTTCAATAATTAGAAATCTATTTGATGGATTATTTAAAGCATAAAAAACTCTAAATTGTTCATTGATTAACGGTGTAATAAGGTCATAAGTACCACCTATTAGAAGAGTTGGTGCTTTAATGCCTGTACTATTTTCTTTTGGCCATACTAAACTCCCAAATGAATTAAAACCTATTATGGCACTGGCCTTATTAGTGTTATTTTTCTTAGGGAATGGTATTTCGCTTAACTGACATTGAAGTAATTTTGATAAATTTGTTACTGCAAAGTCTTTTAATGCCGAATTACATTTTTCCTCTAGTTGATCTGTAGGTCCCTTGCCTTCATATAAAAGTGCTATTAAAGCACCAAGTGAATGCCCCATTAAAATATAAGAATTATTAGGTAAACCAAATACTCCATTTTCATGAGCTTTCAATACAGCATCTAAATCTTTAATTCTATATAAAAAAAAGTCTGCACTTCCTGGTATTGTTTCCTTACCATCAAGTACTTCTATGAATGATTCTAAATTACTTCCTCTATGATCTATGAATAATATTGGCCAGCCTCTTCTAGCCAATTCGTTACCTATCCATTTAAAATTATTAATTTCTCCTCCAAGTCCTGGCATAAATATTATCAATTCTTTATCAAAGTTTTTTTTATTGCTTTTCCATATTTCAATTTCAAAAGGTTTCACTCGGTGAGGAGCATAAATTTTTTTATCAATTTTTATTAGATCTTTAGTTGATTTTTTCTCTATATTTTTAAAGGCATTTTGTTTAGTTCTTTCAAGTTTATTTAATTTGGACAACAGTTCTTGTTGCATTGATAATTCATTTTTCCAAGATGAAATTATTAAGATTAGATTATCAATATCTAATGAAATTTCTTCTGATGGTAATGCCTTTATGATGTCTAAAGTTGAAACTTCTTTTTTTTGATCTAATAAATTTTCTATAGTGTTATATATTTCTGTTCCATTATTGTCATTTGGAACTTTAATGCTTTTGCTTAATTCTGTAAGAATTTTACGCCCTATCCAACTTCTTAATATTTCTCTATTCAATCCATCTTCTTTGAAAACTGGAAATTCTAAAAATTTTGATAATTCAAAAACTCTTATAAATCCATTTTTTTTTAACCAATCTATTAATTCTGTTGAATCATCTTTGTATTTTTCTAATTTTGATAATTGTTCTATAGTAAGAGGGATTTCCATTTCTTCAAACTTAATATTTATCTTTTCAGCAGCCTTTAAACCATTATTAAAAAATAAACCACAAAAACTAAAAAAAATTATAAAAATGTATTTCACTAGTGATTAGTCCAAATAGTTTACAAATTAGCAAAAATTGGTGGATTCAATTTCCTTATCATTTGAGGTTAATAACCAAGATAAGATTTTTCGCTGCATTTGGAGCAGGAGGTGTTATTTATTTAACATCACTTATTTTTAATAACCTAGGATTATCGGCGACAGATATTGGCTTGGGATTTACCATTTCAGCAATAATTGGAACAGTAACAAGACTCTTCACAGGTAATTATCTTAATAAAACGGGAAAAATACAATTCCCGATAATTACTTCTTCAATACTAAGTATAGCCGCTAGCTTATGCCTCATTTTTTCAAGAGATACTTTTTTGTACATAATTGGACAATCATTTGTTGGTGCTGCTGCAGGAATATATTGGCCTGCTGCCGAGTTTGGGGTGCCCTATTTTTGTCATCCTATTGAAACACGTAAAGCTTATGCCCTTGTTAGAAGTTCGGAGGCTTTAGGAATATTTATAGGGGTATTCTTAGGGGGGTATATGACGAATTTTTTGTATTCCAAATCAATATTTATAAATGATATATTTTGCATGTTAGTTATCACGTATTTAATATCTAGAAATAGTTCTTCTATAAAAAGAAACTTAGAAAATTTTCAAAAAAAATTAGTAGATCCAATTAATCAGGGACAATTGAAATGGAATAAAAATTCAACAATAATAATTTTATCTATTTTATTGATTACTACTTCTTTAGCCTTGATACAAGTAACTTTGCCTCTGGATCTTGTTAAAGGTGGAGTATATCGCAATGCATTAAGCAAAGAAATTATTAGTCTTATAATTTCTATTCAGTTAATTTTATTGTTGTTTTTACAATGGCCTGTCGGTTCTTGGATATCTAAGAAAGAAAGATTATTTGGTTTGAAATTTAGTTTAATAAATTTCACTTTCGCTTCATTTTTATTATTTATTTCTAGTTATTTAAATATCCCAGCGTTTTATTTAATTTCTTTGGCATTGATTTTAGTAAGTTTAGGAACTGCTTCATTTCTTCCAACATCAACAGATGTCGTTTTCCGAATAGCTCCTTCAAATAAAAAAGGTTTTGCACTTGCTCTATTATCACAATGTTTTGCTATGGGTTATTTTTTGGGACCATTTATTTCAGGACGCATATTAGATCTATTTGGTTATGCTTCAATAATCTGGCTTTCAATTTCTTGTTGTTGCTTTATTGCCTTTACAATTCTATTTAAGAGATTATTTTAATTAATCTTTTCTAATTCAATAATTCTTCTCTCTCTTAGAAATAAGAAAAAAGGTGCAGAGAATGCGAAGGCTATAAGAAAAGTTCCAATGTATACAACCCACATATTCTTCATGTTTAGTTTTTTTGATTCATTTACTATCCATATAAAAATAGCGCTTGCACCTACTAATAAGTCTCTAGAAATTGACTGAGCTGCAGGGTTTGCATTCGCTAAAGAAATGAAGTTATTTATATCAAAGCTGTTTCCATATTCCCTAGCAAATTCGAAATTTGCCATCATTGGCAGGACGGCTCCCAAAATTGATAGAAAAAGGTAAAGATAAGATAGTATCTGTTTGTTATCTTTTAAAATGTTTAATGAATTCACTTGTCAAAAATATTTCTTTTAATAATAGTATTTAAAAGCTTATGGTTGTTGAAAAGAATAATAAAGTTGAAGACTATAAATTTAAAAAAGGAAATTTAAATTTTGCCGTAGTTGGTCATGTTGAGTGGATAAATTTTTTAAAGGTTGATCGATTACCAAAACCCGGAGTCATTTCTCATTCTGAAAAGTCCCTTGAGTATCCAGCTGGTGGTGGATCTATTATCGCGAAAATACTTTCTGATTTAACTTTGAATCAAATTCATTTCTTTACGTCATTAGGTAATGATGATTATGGAGATAAGTGTTTCAAGATTCTCTCAAATATGGGAATTAAGTTGCATGTAGCTTGGCGTGACAAACCAACTAGAAGAGGATTTAGTTTAATTGACTCTCAAGGTGAAAGAGCAATAACAGTTATTGGAGAAAGGTTAGCTCCAACTCATAAAGACAATTTAGAATGGAACATTTTAAAAAAAATGGACGGAATTTTTATTACTGCATCTGATTCTGAGATTTTTAAAATGGCTAGATCAGCTTCAATACTATGTACAACACCAAGGGTAGGATTAAATACAATTAATAATTCAAATGTTCTTTTAGATGGATTAATAGGCAGTAATCTTGATCCCGGAGAAGTTTTTTCTTTTTCTGAATTATCGTTAAAACCTAAATATACTATTAAAACCGAGGGAGAGAAGGGAGGAATAATATTCCCAGGAGGAAGATATAAGGCTCTTAAAAACAAAAAATTAAAGGTTGATTCTTATGGATGTGGTGATTCTTTTGCTGCGGGTATTCTTTATGGAATGGCATCTAAATGGGATATAGATAAAAGTTTAAATCTTGCTAAAGTAATGGGAAGAAACGCTAGTGAATTTTTCGGACCATATGCAAATAATGATGAAAAATAATTGAATTAACACTTACATGAGCAATCTAGATAATAAAAATAAAAATCTACTTATAGAAAACATTATTGTTTTCTTCTTATTTACTGTTTTTTTAGTTTTTAATTCTTTAAAAACTTTATCTAAAATTTTTACATATGGAATCATAAAAAAAGAAATATTAACTACTAAAAGTAACTTAGGCGTAGATATAAAAATAAAAATTAAATAATGAACATATTTTTAGTTTTTCTAATTTTAGGAGTTATTATTTTGGGCTACAAAAAAATTAATTCTAAAAAAACAAAGAACTTAAAACTAGATAAATTTAAAAATAAACTACAGAGCACGCAAACAAATATTGACAGGATTTTTTTAAGAGAGGAAGAAAAAACCTTTTCAAATCCTAATATAAATATTTATATTGGGGTTTACGACAACGAAGATAATATAAATAGAAAATCCAATATTCACAGAGCAAGACTTTCAAAATTTAAGAAATCCAAATTAAATGGTGAAATGATATTTCAAGATGATGAACAAAGAATTTATAAATTTAATAATGGAAAAAAAGTTTACTTATAATTCTATTTCTAACTGCACTCAAGACTTTCTCTTGTTGAAACTCCTGTTGTCGGATTGATCCCATCAGCAATTTCACAAAGATTTCTTTGGTCTTCGCTGTCAAGAATGGCATAAGAAAAATCTGCTCCTTCTATTTGAGCTCCTGCAAAACTGCTACCTGAGGCGATCATATTTATTAAAACAGCATTTCTAAGATCTGTTTTTTGAAAATTAACTCGATCAGAAAGAGTATCGGTCAGGTCGATTCCATTTAAATTAGAACCTTTTAAATCAGATAGTGTTAAAGTTGTCCCATGTAAATCAACATCACTAAAATCGGCATCTCGCGCAACTGCTCCAGCTATAGAAGACAAATGAAGATCCTCTCCATGGAAATCAAATCCTGTAATATTAGATCTTACGTAACTTGGAACTTCATCTCCTTCGCCCTTAACAGCAACATTTGCTCCGGCAAAAACTGGAGAAGATAAAACTAAGAAGTAAAAAGTTATGCATAAAAAATATTTTAAAAAACTAAAAATTTTCATACCAAATAATTTGAATATTTTTATTTTATAACAATTAGATAATTTTTAAAATTGATATATATATTTGGAAACCCTTTTTAAAATTATTTAACACTATAAATTTTAAACCTAGGTTCTAGATTGGTTATACAATCTAAAAGTTTTTTATTATCTTTGCTATTCGTAACCTTGAATTCAGATTCAACTGAACCGCCTTCATCTCTAATGGCTTGATTTAAAACTATGGAACCGTTTTCGTCAGAGACTGATCTATGAAAAGTTCCTCTAGGTATCCTTAGAATATATCCACAAGATTCTAATCTAACTTTATAAAAAGGATAATCCCACCCAAAATTAACAAGAAAAAATGTTCTACCCCCAGAGATAGCTAATAGATTATCTTCTTGATTGTGATGTATGTAAAATTGCCAATTATTAAAGTCTTCTTCATCTGGCGGACTAATTGCAGGACCACTATGAATAACTAGATCTCTAAAATTTGATTCATTAATACTAATATCAAAAAATCTAACATCTTTTGTATCGCGAAATTTTTCATAGCTTATCAATTCAAACATTTTTGATTTATTTGATTTGATAAGTGGGATTTCTAAACTTGAGTTCAATTTTCTTTAAAGGTTAAACAAATGAAAACAGATATATATCTCTAAGAACGTATCAATTAACACTAAAAAAGAAACATATGCTTACTTATCTTTTCTTCTGATTTTAAAAGATTAAAATTTAGTGTTTATTTAATTTCAAGAGGTTTGATTTCCCAGGATAAAGTATTTTCTAGATTATTTTTTCCTATAAAGTTTCCTGTAATTACAGAGGTTAAATTAGATTTAGAAGAGGATACTAATGTTAAATATCTTTCGTCTATTAATCCTTTCCCGCTTGGATCAAAACCTCTCCAACCAGCACCTGGAATGTATAACTCAGCCCAAGCATGTAAATCTAACTCAGAGGGCAATGGATCTTCAAAATGATAACCACTTACAAATCTACTTGGGATACCAATAGACCTACAAGCTTCAACCATGAGCATTGCTAAATCTCTGCATGAACCTATACGTTCTTTAAGTGTTCTGCTCGCTGGCCATGCAGGACCTGTATGTCTTTTTGTATATTTAACCCGATCTTGAATAATCTCTATTAATTGATAGGTGAATGATAAGGCGTTATTAAAACTTCCTGCTAATGCTTCTTGGGCAAGTTCAACTGCAGAGGGGTCGTGCTGTCCATTTGGCATCCAGCCCTCTAATGCCCCTTGTAAATCTCTGTTTATGATACTTCTGCAAAAAGGTAATGTTAGATCTCTATTTTTTACCCCATCAATAATATTTGGATGTTTAATGGTCTCAACTTCGCTTGTTGATTCAATAATTAAATTATCTGTTACTCCATTGAATCTAATTCGATTAATCTCTTCTCCACTTGCAGCAAGTAATGGATAAATAATTTCTGGTTCTGGGGTTATTTTTAATTCAAAATTCTTCAGCTTTTGGAATCCATTTGACCTTGGCTTTATACACAATCTATGCTCGCCTAATTGAACAGGTTCTTCATATTTATATTCAAGTTTGTGAAGGTATTTAATTCTCATTAAAAAACTTATTAATTGATAAAGTATTTTTCTTGAATGAGATCATTTAATTTATTCAAATCAATTTGCAATGAATCGATTGCCTCATGTAAACCATCATTAATTATATCTTCAATTCTGATATAACTCCACTTTGCTTTGAGCAAGCCTCTCATGCATTCTAATTCGGAAGGATTTTCAGGAGGAGGAGAGGTATCTATCATCTTAAGAGTATTGCTTATCCCATCAAGACAATATCTTATTGATCTCGGAAAAATTGGATCCAGTAAAAGGAATCTTGCAACTGATTCAGGCTTAATAGAATTTTGCTCTGCTTTCCTAAACATTTGATAAGCTCCAGCGGAACGTAAAAGAGCGATCCATTGCAACTCATCAAGAACACCTCCAAGTTCATCTAGGCTGGGCAGAAGTAAATAATATTTAACATCTAAAATTCTCGATGTTTTATCAGCTCTCTCAACTAATCTTCCAAGAATGCTAAATCTCCAAGCAAGGTCTTTGCTTAAAGTCGCATCTGTAATTCCATAAAAAAGCTGACATGCTCTCCTTATTTCACTTAATTGTTCTTGTCTTGGCTTATTCCATATTGCTTCTCCTTCTTGCATATTCCAATATAAAATATTAATTTGCTCCCACATTTCTGTTGTCAACACGTCTCTTATTTGTCGTGCGTTTTCTCTAGCTAATTGAATACAAGAAATTATGCTGTTTGGATTTAAACGATCTCTTATTAAAAAATTTATAACGTCATCAGGCTTTTTTTCTGGGAATCTTTTATCAAAAGATTCTCTGTCGCTTGAAGCATCAATTAACGGGAGCCAAGGTTCTGCACTTCCTGGTGGACAATCTAATGACATTGCTTCACTTACTTCCACAAAACGAGATATATTTTCTGCTCGTTCTAAATAACGATTGATCCAATAAAGAGATTCTGCTACACGACTTAAAAGCATATTATTTACCTACAACCCATGTATCTTTGCATCCTCCACCTTGAGAAGAGTTTACGACTAATGATCCTTTTTTTAATGCTACCCTCGTAAGCCCACCTGGACTAACCCATGAATCTTTTCCTCTCAAGATATATGGTCTTAAATCAACATGGCATGGATATAGTTCTCCATCGCATAACGATGGTACAGTAGATAATTCTAATGTTGGTTGTGCTACGAAATTTCTAGGATTTTTTCTAATTTTATTAGCAAATTCCTCTATTTCACTGCTTGTTGAGTGAGGCCCAATTAACATTCCATATCCACCAGCTTCAGCGACAGACTTAACAACAAGTTTTGGTAAATTTTCTAGAACGTATTCCCGATCCTTTTCGTAATGACAAATATATGTTTCTACATTTTTAATAATAATTTCTTCATCAAGATAATATTTAATCATTTTTGGAACAAAAGAATAAATCATTTTGTCATCTGCTATTCCAGTCCCAGGTGCATTTGCTAAAGCAACATGACCTGCCTTGAAAGCATCAAGTAATCCGCTAACACCAAGGCAGGAATCTTTTCTGAAATTAAGAGGATCTAAAAAATCATCATCAATTCGTCTGTAAATGACATCTACCCTTTTTAAACCAGAGGTAGTTTTTAAATATACATAATTATCATTACAAATTAAGTCATGACCCTGTACTAATTGGATGCCCATTTCTTGCGCTAAATAACTATGTTCAAAATATGCACTATTAAAAATTCCAGGAGTTAGTAGAACTATTTTGGGAGTGTCTGTCCAAACAGCAAGTTCTTGAAGAGTTTTTAAAAGATATGATGGATATTCATCAATTGGTTTTACTATTCTTCCAGAAAAAAGATTAGGGAAAATATTTTTCATAACTAATCTATTTTCTAAAAAATAAGCAACCCCAGAAGGACACCTTAAATTATCTTCTAAAACATGCCAATCTCCTTTTCTGTCCCTTATTAAATCAAGTCCCGAAATTTGACACCATTTATTTAGTGGAGGTTTGAAACCTATCATTTGAGTTCTCCAACCTTCTGAACTCTCGATTAACTCTCTTGGAATTATTCCATCATTAATTATATTTTGAGAATTATAAATATCGTCTAGGAATAAATCAATTGCCTCAAGCCTTTGTTTTAGGCCTTTTTCTAATGTTACCCAATCATCTTTACTTATTATTCTTGGCAGTGGATCAAAGGGTAATATTCTCTCAGTACCTTTTAAACCAGTATCGTTTAATCTGAAAGTGGCACCATGTCTTAATAATAATTTTTTTGCTGCAGAATGATTCCTGTTTAACTCTTCAAGACCCATATTATCTAAAGAGGACAGAAGTGGAATTAATATTTCTCTTGCAGAGTTGACGTTATCTTTAAAGTATTCATCAAAACTATTTTTTGGACGATAGCTTGAAAACATATATTTCATGGTTTAATAACTTTTACTTTAGCTTCAAATCTTTATTCGTATTTATGGCTACAAAAAAAAACATCTCCTGACTCGATCTATTTCTTTATTTTGATCATTGAAGTATATTTTTTAAAAATCTAAAAAAGTATGAATTCTAGTAATTGGCAATTTGTTTTTTTTAGATATTTCGCAAGCTTTCTTTTTATTCTCTCTCACAGTTTGCTGGTTCTTGATCATTTACCTATTGGGGCTGCACTCCATGGACTTGGGGAAGTTTTTATTGCGCCTTGGGCGTTTAGGGAAAGAGCTTGGGATCTTGTGGTTATTGCAGTTTTATTTTTCTTCTTCGATATCTGGGGACTTATAAACACTCCTTGGAATTAACTGATATTATTTATTTACTAATTCTGGGAAAATGATATTAAAAATGAAGTTTTATTTTTATCAAATTTTTAAAATAATTTTTCTTTTGTTACTTTCGAATATTTCCAATTTACATGCACATAATCTAATTAATGGTGGTTGCAAAGGTCATTGTGGACAGAAAGTTAAATCAATAAATAATGAAAAAAAATTAAAAAGTTTTGATGATCAAATAAATGTTGAGAGTAAAAATTCATGTTTAAATAAATCTCTTTGTAGAGGTTGACTTACTGAATTTTTTAAATAGTTTTATGAAATTGTTTCTTTGACAATGATCATTAAAGTGCTATTTGCTTGATAATTTTTATTAGGAGGATTTATTTGATTTTTAATTAAAAAAATAAAAGTATATATTAATGGTAAAAGTAATGATGACGCAGCAAATAAAGCAATTATCTGGTTCAATCTAATATATGGTTTTTTTACGAGATCCTCTCCACACAAGCCACAAATCAAAGTACCTTTTGAGGATTGTTTTTGAAATTGATATTTAGGATTGCAATATGGGCAATAATATCGAACCATTTTTAAATTTTATTGTTTTAATCATTATCTATAAAAGTAGAAGAAAGTCATCTTATAAAAAAAAGAGGGCTTATTTAAGCCCTCTTTTATCTCTTACTTATATTTTTTACTGAAGTTATTAACGCACCTAAATCATGGATCCTTGTCGCTAACTTCTTTTAAGCTAATGCTCACCAAAATTAACTAATTGTCTTTAACTGGGGCAAAAACTCTAGAATTAAGCTTGTTTCTTAAAGGGCACCTAAACGATGCAGAAGAAGGAAGCTTAGACATTAATAAAAAATAATTGGAGCAGTTAATTAAATTAGTTCGTTTTATTCCGAAATTTCAGGCTGGCTATCGATCATTTTGAAAGACCTCCTAGAACTCAACAATATAAAATTAGGAAAATATTTCTCTAAAGACAATCCGTTTTTATACGCATTGCTTTTTTATTAAAAATGTCCGAAAGTGGTAATCAATCTCGTTAATTTTTTTGAGATATTTTTAGTAAGTTTTGCTTATTTCTTTTGATATTTAATTCGACTATCTTGATTTTAAATAATTGAGGAACTCTTTTATGAATCATTCGAAAGAAGTTAGGAAAGCTGATCAATCTAATCCCATAGACGAATATTTTCAATGTCTCTCATATTGCGATATTCACCCAAAAGGTATAGATAATGACTGTGAAGTCATCTGTATGGAAAGACATTTAAAAGCTAACTATTGGTAGTTTGAATTATTTTATTTTCCTGCTTAAATTCCTTCAAAAAGAATTAGTACGAACTTTAAATTTCCAAACATTTACAACACCTTTTGCGTTAACTGCAGCTAGTGCACAATCATCAGGTCTCCACGAAAGTGCACCCACTAAATCGCCTGCGAATGCAGCCCCAACTGGGTCACCATTACCGTCTTTTTTTAGAAAACTTGCGACAACAGAACCATCTCTAGATCCGGAAGCTACAAGCATGCCTTTATTTGAAAAGGCTAGGCTAGAAATAGGTTCGGTATGGTGCCATAGCTCTCCCGGCATAGTTCCCTCGGGACCGTCACCTATAAAGCTCCACACTGTAATTCTTTCACTGCCACTAGTTGCCAGTAACTTTCCACTATCGTCAAAAGAAAGGTGACTAGGTTTCCCTGGGTATCCTGTCATTTCAGCATCCATTCCGGTTGATCTTCTCCAAAAATGAACTGAATTGTCTTGACTACCGCAAGCGACTATATCACCATCAGGACTTAATTCCATTGAGACTAATGATCCTTGCCATTCGAGCTTTTGATTCGTTTTATTATTTACTATGTCAAAGAATGTTACTCTCCCGTAGCAGGCTGTAGCTAGCTCATTATTATTTGACCATTTTATTGCACTCACTGTGCTTGGATGATCATCTGATACCCATTTTTCTTCACCAATTTCATTAAAAACATATACTTTTTTTGAAGAAGCTGCTGCAAGAAATAAGCCATCATTTGACCACTTAAGATGCTCTACCCAAGCCTTGCCAAGATCGAGAGTTTTAATTACTTTACCTTCGTGACAATTATATATTTGAATATTTCCATCTTGACCGGAAGTTGCAAAAATCTCTCCTTCTGGATGAATGGACATTGCTAATAGACCAGCAGAGTGTGTATTTTCTTTTTTCCAAATAATTTTCCCAGTATCTCCTTCAAAGGCAAAAATACCTCCTGCTACATCCCCAACAATGAATAACTTTCCTTTAGTAGCCCAACCACAAACTATGGCATAATCATTAACTTCAGCTGTCCATCCCTCGTGGAACATGCCTCTTGGGCTAAATGATTCTATATCAGGCATTTTTCAAAACCTTCTTTCATCTCTTTCTCGTCCAAATTTCTACCTATAAAAACAAGTTGGTTTCTACGAGGTTCGTTACCCCATTCCTTATCAGGTTGCGCTGTAAATAACATATGTACCCCTTGGAAAACTATTCTCTGTGGGTTGCCTGAGTAGCTAATGAAACCTTTAGTTCTAAATATATCCACCCCTTTTTCAGAAAGAAGTCTGCCCAACCAAGTATTAAGTTTTTCTGGATCAACATCTCCAAATCGTTCAATTGCAATGGACGTTACTTCATCATCGTGCTCGTGCTCGGCTTGCCAGAATCTTTCAATATTAAATGGGATCTCTTTTGAATTATTGTCTTCACTTTTAATGATTTTCAGATTGAATTCTTCAGCAGTGTGCTGTGTATATAAACCTATCTTTGATCCCTTTTCGATATTTAATATGAATGATTTATTTCCTTTATCCTCCAATTTAAGTTTTATATGTTCTCCAAATGGAATGATATTCCCAGGTTCTAAGCTTTTAGCTTTTTCTGCATAAAGTCTTACGCAGGATTCAGCACCATCTTTAAGTTCTTCTTCACTCTCATCTTGATTAGCGAAAGCTACTAATGACATTTCTGGATCGGGACCTTCTTCTAGCATTAATTCATATTTACCTGCAGCAAGGTCGTAAACACCTGTCCATTCAAAAGGATATTCTGGTTCAAGAAATGTTGGTCTGCGTTTAAGGATTTGATCGAGATCAAATGCACTTAGATTTAGGACTGTTTCGATTGGTACTTGGGCATTCTCGGCTCTAATGATTCGAGTCATTCGGTTCATATCTCTCAATCTCGATTCAAGAGTATCTAGTGCATCATCGGAGACTAAATCAGTTTTATTAAGGACAAGAACATCTGCAAACGCAACTTGTTCTGAACTTTCATCACTTCTTCCTAGCTGCTGATCAATATGAGCAGCATCAACTAAAGTTACAATTCCATCAAGAGTAAATTCAGAACTAATTTCTTCATCCATGAAAAATGTCTGCGCGACTGGCCCAGGATCTGCTAATCCGGTCGTTTCTACTAAAACATAGTCAAACTTATCTCTTCTTTTCATAAGGTTGCCAAGGACTCTTATTAAATCACCGCGAACAGTACAACAAATGCACCCGTTTGACATTTCAAACACTTCTTCATCGGCATTAATTACGAGTCCTTGATCTATCCCTACTTCACCGTATTCATTCTCAATTACGGCTATTCTTTTCCCGTGCTCTTCGCTTAGTATTCTATTAAGTAAAGTAGTTTTTCCTGAACCAAGAAATCCAGTGAGAATAGTAACTGGAACTTTATCTTTGATGCTCATTTAATGATTTTTACCAAATAAACAATAGTTTAATAATAGTAATAATAAGAAATGAAAACCGTTTTTATTAGAAAAATTTAATCTGAAAGTTTGTACCATTCAGACTCAAGATTGGAGCCAGATTCTTTATCACAGCTTCCACCTAATGAATCAACAATTGTACAAGTGTTGTGTACGGCTACTGAAACCGTATTACCATCCATCATCAATCCATCAACGAATATTTGATTAGAAGCTAAAGGAACTGAACTTTGTCTACTTAAGTTCCTTAATAACTTAGATGCTGGAATTTGTTCAGGAAATATTGCCTGAACTTTCTCTTCATCTAACATTTTTAAAGTAGAACTTATGTTGTCTGGCCTTAAGCTTGAGGAGTCTCCAAGAAAGTCAAGTAAACTAATGGTTTCAAAACCAAATGCATCTCCGTAGTATTCCATTGCTTTGTGTTTAGAGACAATTACTCTGTTTTCCTCAGGAATAGAGCTTACTTGTTCGACGATCCAACTATCTAAGCCTTCTAAGAGAGAATCAGCTTTTTCGAATCTTTCATTAATTAGTTTTCTGTCACCTCTATTAAAAACTGAAATTTCTTTCTTTAAACTTTTGCTTATAAGATCTCCCATTTTTATGATGTTATGTGGATCATGCCATACATGTGGATCTAGACCTCCATGGTCATGATGGTGATGCCCCTCTCCTTCGTCTGGAACTTGTGCTATTGGTTCTACATCACTATTTGAAACGTCTTTAAAAAAGTGTTGAGTTGCTTCAAACTCAAATGGCATGTGTTCAGTAAAAAATATATATTCACCATCTTCTTTGATATCCACGTTAAAAACAGTACTTTCTTTTCTTTGATCAAAGTTAAGAACAAAAGCTTTATTACTTGCTATCAAAGTTCCATCATTTTTTCTGCTTATTGAGTCTTTAGATCCTAATAATTCTTTGGCTAAATCTTCAGACCCTTCTATGTCATTAGATTTGAGAATCACCATCTTCATTGCAGGATCTGCATATTCGCCATCGACTTTTTCAAATGACCATTTGTATGAACCCTTAGAAAGCTGGAATTTACCTGCCCATTCGAAAGCACCCTCAGCATGATCATCATGACCTCCATGATCAGAATGATCATCATGACCTCCATGATCAGAATGATCATCTACCTTAGCTGAATGTTCAGCATGATCGTCATGTCCGCCATGGTCTGAGTGGTCATCGTGACCTTCATGATCAGAATGATCATCTACGTCTATTGCACTAACACCTACAACAACAGTATTCTTTTTACTTTCCCAATTTCTCATACTTGGAGTCATTTCTTTGCCAAGAGTGAATACTTTGTCTGCGCTATTTAGTAATTGAGCTTGTCTTGGATTGATCTTTAAGTCATGAACATCCTGTTTTCTATCTACTAAGCATGTAACTTCGTCAGATGGTAACGCAATTGATTTAACTAAATCACAAACTAGTGGTTCTACTGCTACGTATGACTTCCCTTTAGCCATTACATCCTGCCCAAAACCAGAAAATATAATCGTTCCAGCGATTACGGAATTTTTAATAATTGACTTACTTGAACATGTTTTATTTGATAAAAGTCTTTTAAAAATTGACATAAAAAATTATTAAATACTTAAAAATGATAATCATTTTCATTACACCTGACAAGAAAAAGTATCAAATGTTATGAAAATAATACGCAGCTTGTATTATTGGTAAGCTTGTAAAGTGACTTTTTCATGAAGATTAATTAATGGCTACTTTAGTCGCTGAAAATTTAACATTTGCATACACAGAAAAAAGTAAGCCAGCTTTAAATAAGGTATCGGTTGAGATTAAACCTGGAACTCTAACAGCGCTAGTAGGTCCAAATGGTGCCGGTAAATCCACTCTTTTGAGGATATTGCAAGGACAAAATACTCCAGATAAAGGCGAAATAAAAATTGACGGTGAAAATTTATATAGATCTAGAGCTCTAGTGGCACTTATGCCTCAAAGAAGTTCTATGAATTGGAAGTTTCCCATTACAGTTGAAAAATTGGTATCTCTTGGTCAAATAAAGTATTCAAAATCAAGAAGTAATAACCCCTTTCAAATCAAGGCTCTTCTAGAATATCCTAATTCTTGGATTAATAAATGTTGTGAATTAGAAGCGACAATGCAAAGAGTAGGAATTGCTAATTTGGCTAATAGAAGACTCGATTCTCTTTCAGGAGGACAGCAACAAAGAGCTCTATTAGCAAAAACTCTTATGTCCCCTGCAAAAATATTTCTTTTGGATGAACCTTGTGCGGCATTGGATCCCCCCGCAAAAGAGGACTTCCTGAAAATTGTTCGCCAACTCGCAGATGCGGGACTTTCTTTGCTAGTAAGTAGCCATGATTGGGGCGAGTCTCTAAATAACTACGATCAAGTAATCGTTCTTGATAAAAGTGTTTTAGCAGTTGGTAGTCCTGATCAAATAAAAGATAAATTAGATGCGATTAACATAAGCTCTATAAAAGAAAGTAATTTCTGTGATTAGAAAATGTTCCTTCTTAATTTTGAGCTTGATAACAGTTTTGGCAAAGGCCGAAATATTCGAGTGTATGAAACAAAAGTTGAAACTTTCTTGGATTTTTTTTAGGGGCATGAATATTTTTAACAGGACAGCCTTCCATTTTCGACGTCTCTCCGCATTGAACGCAGGTCAAATGATGAATATCTCTTTCTACGGGAGTGTAAAGAACCTCTCCTGTTGGGAGATGTCTGGAACGAATTAATCCATGCTTTATCAAGATTTGCAGATTTCTATAAACAGTGGTCAACCCCATAGATTTGCCTTTTGTGATCAACTGCCTATGCAATTCTTGACCGCTCAATTCATCCTCGCATTTATTAAGTTCTTCAAGAAGTTGTTCTTGTCTTTTGGTAATGTCAGACTTAGTTACCATTGTTTCCAAAATCTTTTTTTGTCTCGTATTTTTGATCATACCGAATCTTTCGAATAATGTCTTTTATTAATAACAACTGGTGGTTGGTTCCATTAATAATAACTATATTTTCCGGGATCTTATGCCCAGCTATGGGAACTGTATTAATCACCCATAAGAGATTATTACAAGTTAATTTAATCTCTCATTGTGTTTTGCCTGGACTTGCTCTCGCATTAGCGCTTGGAATTCACCCCTCAATTGGTGGTGTTATAAGTGGTCTTCTGGGCTCAGTAATTGCTGAAAGTTTAACTAATAGAAAAAGTGAAAATTATGAAGCAGTTATGAATACTATTCTCGCTGGAATGCTTGGGTTTGGGGTCCTTATAATCCCTTTACTCGGAATAAGGATTGATTTGGAGGCAGTATTATTTGGCGATTTATTGACAGCAAATTTTGGAGATTTACTTAGAACAATAATTGCTTTTTTAGTATTTATATTTTTAATGACTTTTGGATATGAAAAGGTAGTTTATGTTGGATTAGATCCAGAAGGTGCATCCGCAAGTGGTATAAACGTTTCATTATTAAATCTTGCTTTGAGTTTTACAACGGCATTAGTAATTGTTAGTTCAATGTCAGCAGTGGGAGTAATTCTTGTAATTGCTCTTCTTTCTACGCCAACTTTGTTAGGGCTAAATAAGGCTCATAGTTTAAGAATTGCAATGATGAGGTCTTCATTTTTTGGATTATGTATCTCACTTCTTGGATTTATTCTCTCTATAGTCTTTAATCTTTCGCCTGGACCTGCAATTAGCGTTATTTGTGTTGCGTCTCTTTTAATTCCTAAGCTTCGCAAATAATTAAATCTTAAATGTCCAATCGGAATTTAATGCTTGAGCTTCTGGATTGTTTTTTAAAGCTACTTCCATAGCTTCTTTTTTATTATTAGCTATAACAACTTCATCAAATTCCTTTCCATTTTTTTTGAGACTTACTTTGAAACGCATAAAAATTATTTAATTAATCAAAAGTTAACCACTAAGCAACTAGATTTAAATACTTTTAAAAGTTAATTGATGAAATAGAAACTTTAGTTATTCTGAAGTTTTTCAACTACAGATTCTTTCTCAATCTTAGCTACATCCTGTAATCCATTAGCATCAAACCAAGGAGCGTTTTCCCAATTAAATCCTTCCCCAAAAGTATTATCGGGAGCAGCTACGTACCAGTGACATGACGAATCGGGAACATCTACAGCACATTTTGACCAGTCAGCTTCCCATTGTGGAACTTGTACCCACATTACAGATGCTAATAAAAAAGAAAAAATAAAATTCATAATTATCGTTTAGCAAAATTTTGAAAGATTTTTTTCACATTCTTTATTTCTTATCTTCCAATAATTTTCAAGTATTTGATATTTATGCTTATTTTTAAATTGACTTAAATGAATATTATTCTGATTAAGAACTGAAGTGTTTTTGATTTTCATGACTCAGGCTGTCAATATAGATCATATTTAAGACACTTTATAGATTTTTTGAAGTGAATTTATACTTAATTTTTGTCCTACTTTTGTGTAGGTAAGTATTTTTCGGGATTATTTTCAATATAAGTAAGCGAATATTTGACAACACCCACTATTACTGAAAAAAGAGCAATTGCCGAAATAATAAAAATGATTTTTTTGTAAATGATTTTCATGAATTTTTTATGTTTTTGATCTTTTTTTCATCAACGTCCAATTTCTCTGAAAGATTTAAATAATTAGTAATTTATACTGTAGCCTTTTAAATTACCTACGGAGTAGATTAAATACATCAGAAACTCCTCACACACTTTTTTCTGATAACTTTAAAAGTACTCGGCCGCAAAGTTTGAGTACTTTCTGTATTTTTTGAGATGTGACAGTTAAAATAGAGGTCTATTAAGCATTACATATTTTGAATTTAAGTGTGATATTAAGTTTGTGTGTAGGAGGAATTGATTTATTTCAGTGGAAACAAGGAAACACTTGATATAAATTAATTTTAAAAGATCTCTCTTTGAGGGGTCTTTTTTTTTTTTTGCATTATTAGAAATAAATATTAAATTTTGAATATAAAAACATATATGCTTTCTTCCAAAATAATTAGTTCCTCATTACAAATTAGTAATTTAATTCGTTAGATTATGAGTCGTTAAATTCTTCTGTTAATGCGAATACTTTTTTTAACAATTTTAATTTGTTCAACATTTCTTTTTCCTTCTTCATCCTTTGCCTCACATATAGAACTAAAACCTTGTGTAGAGATTGCTCATTGTGTACGAGAAGAATGGGAGGTAAACAATATTGAGAAACCTTTTGAAGAGATTAAAACATTTATCGAAAACACTCCAAGAACTGAGATTGTAGAAATTGATGGCGATTATCTTCATGCTGAGGCAACCAGTAAATGGATGAAGTATGTAGACGACTTAGAAGTATCCTTTCTACCTGAATCAAAAATCTTATTAATAAGATCAGAATCAAGAGTTGGAGAAAGTGATTTGGGAGTGAATCAAAAAAGAGTTGATTTACTAAAATCTAAAATGTTTTAAGATAAAAAGAAAAAAAAATAATTTATTTTTATTGTTTTTTGTATAACTTTTCCATTTTTAAAAAAAATTAGCAGATAAAAAAGTGATAATTGTCATCATGCCTGATAATGGCAAATTTATTAGATTTTCTATGAAAAGATGATCATAAATTTTATATATTTATTGTTATCTAGTTTTGTTTTTTTCTGGTTTTATATAAATATTAAAAAAAGTGGAGTTAAATGGATAATCAAAGGTCTTTTGCAAATTGGAATATTGGTATTATTTATTGGAGGGTTTTTCAAAATATTTTTCACCTTACCCCCTAATTTATTTATAAAAATATTTTTTCTTTTTATTTATACATGGTGCACTGTTGGAATAAATGTAAATTTCATGATCCCTTTGATTACTTTGATTGACCAAAAAATAGTAAAAAAATAAAACTAAAATATGCCTTAATTCTCAGTACAAAAATAAATCTATTTCCTTTATCTGCAATATTAAAATTTATAGGATTTATTTTTTTCTTTTTGAAAGTCTTTTCCTTGTATACCTAGTCTTTAATGCCAAATCTGTCGTTATACATATTCCAAATAAAAGAATGATTATTCCAATAAAGTATTTCAATATTTTTTATGTAATTACTATGTTTGAGATTTATTCATGAAGCCAACTAATTTTAATATCTATTTCTTGAGATAAATTTCTTGTAACTGGACATTCTTTGGAAGCTTTTTTCAAAAAATCAATAGTTTCATTAGAAGTGCTTTCTGGTATAAAAATATCTATTATTAGTTCTTTTATCTTCCTCTCGCTATTTTGTGTCATTACTTTTTCAATATTTAAATATATACCTTTCAAATCAAATCCTTTCGATTTGGCTTTGATTGCCATGATGGTTAGCAGGCAAGTTCCTAGAGATGTTGCTAATAAATCAGTTGGGGAAAAACTTTCACCTTTACCGCAGTGATCTAAAGGCGCATCAGTTCTAATAAGACTTCCAGATTGTAGATGAATAGCCTCACAGTTTAAATTTCCTAAATAAGAACATTTAACTTTAGTCATTTTAAAAAAATTAAATTAGGAAAATATTATTAATAAAAAATTATGGAACATCACAAGATTATTGATGAGAAATTTTTATTTGCATATTAGTGGAGTATTAAGCAAATTCATCATTCAAGTTTTGAAATCAGTTTTTATATCCATATTCCTCTAAGCAATACTCAATTAATTCAATTGATTTATTAAGAGTTCTTTTATTTTTATTTTCTAGATCGAAACATTCATTTAAAACACGTATAGATTCATTTAAGAATGATTCTTCTTTATTTTTTATATCTTTAACTTGATTTATATAAATTAATTTTTTAATCCCAATTAGGGAAAATATGATTATTGATATTGTAAAAATTGCTATTTTGAATTTATTCATACAATTAGTTAATACAAATATTTTAATTTACTTAATATCTGAAAACTTTACATAGCTTATAGAACTAAGTAATTACATATGTAGCTGCTGTTATTGCTATGGCAGTAATTGAAATGAAGATGTATGGAACAACCTTTAAAGGTATATATAGATTATTTTTAGACATAACTAGAACCTTTATACAAATAATTACACTCCCTTTAAATTTTATAAGTCTTCAAATATACAAATTAATTTTCTTTGTATAAATTCAATCCTTTTAAAGATGAACAAATTTATATTCATTGGATTTTCATTAAATAAAGTATCTCTAAATCTTGTCTTGAGTCCGATATTTTTCTTTTTAAAAAGATTAATTCTTCTTGGCTCATTTTTGATTCTTTTATAATCAATTCTGCTTGCTCAATAGCATGTTCTATATTTTTAATTTTAATTTCTCTTATTGAGGGATCATCTTTACATGCTTTTTTAGTATTTGCATCTAACATATGTAGGAAAAAATCACCTTGAATATAATCTAATTTAAAACTTCATTATGCTACAACCGCAAATTTAATTAAAATAAATTATTATCAAGTCAGGAACTTTAACCTTAGCTAACCCTCTCTTCAATTGATCGAGTGGGTTTTTTTATGGTGTAATATACTCCTAGCATTTACTATTAATTTGGAAGATTCAAAACTTAATCCTGAGGAAAATAATTCAATCGAATCTTCCCCCAATTTGAATGAAGACAATAAAGATCTTAATGAGGGGAATAAAAAAGAAAAAAATGTTAAGGCATTTACAGAATTTCTAGAGAAAGCAAGTAATCAAGATTCTTCAGAAGAAAAAGTAAAACTTGATTCTGGGCAACAAAAACTAAAAATTGACAAATCACTTTTTAAAAGATTTCTTAATAATGGATTTGATGGCATTTCAACTAATCCAAACTATAAAATGTTGGCATTATTAATAGTCCTTTTAATTAATCTGTCTCTATTTTTTGTAATTGGCAATATTGGTAAAGCGTTTTTAAGAAATGCAGGAATTATGGGTTAAAAATTATTTATTTCTTTTTGGATATTCATCTTTACAATTTTGATTCTTCAAATGAAACTGTGATATTTTCTTGTCAAATTAATATTTAAATAAAATTTGGATAATAAAGAGCCAGAAAATCCAGTAGTTTATCTTTCTAATTTAGTCAAGAAATTAGATGTAAAAAACAGAAATGGTTTAGTAGCCTTAGCAATAGTAAACCTTTTAGTGATTCTTTTATTTAAATTTTATTTGAAAGGATCTGGATTATTATCTTGAATTTAACTGCTGGTATTATTATTCAGTGTTTTAATTAATCATTAGAGATTGAATTTGAATTCAACAAGGAAATTGAAGGCCTAATATAAATAAAAATAGACCCATACATATCCTGCATAATTCTCATTTCATCGTCTAAGTATATAATTGAAACCTGGCAATTTGGCGATTCTTTATTCCATGGTAACTTATTCCATACCTCTTTAACTGGATACCATCTATCCATAAGTAATTCACTAAAAAATGGAATCTTATTAAGTCCATCAACTTTGGAAACTTTTGTCTTTTGTAAGTTCATATCAAGTAAATTATTTCTTAAAACTAAATCACTTGCTAGGGTTATTACTCTTCCACCAAAAGTAGGCAATAGTTTGAACCAACCTAAGATAGGAATTGTTGTGAGCCCAAATATTGTAGTGTCAAAAGTAGATATAAATTCTTTTTTGTCAAAATCAATCTTTTGAGCAATTCTCCCAATAGTTGATATGCCAAAGGATCCTACTTGCAATTGATGTAATTTAAAAAAAAGATTACTTCTAAATTCATCATTTAATGCCTTTTCAATAGCAAGGAAGAAAGGAGAACTTCGAAATAATTCAACATTAGAAAAAATTAATTCCCACTCTCCAGACAATAATTTTTCTGATATTTCAAAACTAAAGTCTTTAAGAGCATCAATTAATTCATCCATTTCATTAGCTTTTTCTTCATACATAGGAGAAATTAATTTATTTAATCTTTGCCCTCTATCTGTAACGGCAGCTATTTTGTATATATTTGACTTTATCTCTCCAATTTCTTTCATAACTCTAATACTAGAAATTCTAATTCATCTTAGGAATTTAATTTGATGTTGATGGTAATTTTAATAATGCTGGTAATAAAATCAATTAATATTCTCCCCACCTTTTACCAATATCAAAACCCCATTCAGTGGTTAATTTAATTACTTCATCATGATTCTTGCATTTTAAAAGAGATAACTTTTTACTAGGATTATTTTTTATTAGCTCAGCAATTTGATTAAGTTGCTCAATTTTTTTTAGAAAATTACTTAGATCTTTATCTGACATTGATCTAGGAAGTAAATTTTTGATCATAAGTGAATATGTAATAAAGAACCCAGGCAACGCCAATAAGAAGAATTGCAATCATTATATTTACTGACCAAACTACTTCTAGCATGAAATTTTTTTTTTATATTTTTAATATATCCGAAATTTAAATTAAATTAACCGTTAATAATTTAAATCTAGAACAATACACTACTACTACTAGGTATATAGAATAGTTATAAATAGTTTAAAAAATATGGGAGAAGCTAAGAGAAGGGAAGAGTTAGGCCTACCACCTAGAGAAAAGAAAAAGGAAAAACAAACATCAAAAAATCAACTAAACAAAATTTTAAATAAATATCCTTATTTACCTTTCATTTTAGGTTTTTCATTACTAACAATATTGATTATCGATTTAGTTAATTACTACAAATAGATATATAAAAAGGGGATACTTTTAGCAGAAGAGAAGATTATCTTCGCAATTGCGAAATTATTTTTCCATAATAAAATAAAACCTATGAAACCGATTCACACCTCATGCGCCTTAATTTTAGGGGTACTAACTTTGTTTTCAATATCTAATGCAAATGCAGGTGGCTGCAACTCTCATACTGAGAAGAATGCAGAAATTGAATGCTTATATGATGATAAAAAATGTATAGAAGCGAAAGAAAAAGAATCACTATACAAAGCTGAGGCCTAAATGTTCGATAATCTTGGAACTGCTCTAGTACAGGCATTAGGCTTCTTTGCTGTTTTTGGTTTTTTTATATATCAAACTTTATTCGCAGATAGCAAACCCAAAAATTCAAAATCAAATCCTAAAAAAACAACGATTTCCAACAAGAAAGAGTCAATTAAAAAAGAACCTAAAAAAGGCTTATTTAACAGAAAATCTAAACCTGTTGAAGAGAATTTAACAGTCCAAAAAAGGGGATTATTTGGGAGAAAAAAAGAAGTTATTAAAGAAGAGATTAAACCAAAGAAAAAAGGTTGGTTTAAATAGGTAAAGGTACTTAAACTCTTTTTTGATATCTTTTATACAAAAACTTTTTTTAGTAACTTTATAATTTTAATATTAAATATTAAAATGAACCATAGAGAAATTACAAAAAAATATAGCGAGTTACTTAACAAGGCCGAGTTTGCTACTGGCCGTAAGGAGGTTGTAGGTCTTTTAAAAAAAGCTGCCAAATTGAAATCTCAGATTGAAATCAATTATTAGATCTTAAAATTAGTTTAATTCTAAATGTAAAAAATTTTTTTAAATAAGTTTTTACATGAGATAATCTGCATAGATTATTTCTCTTATGAATAAAAAAGGTTATACAACCGAAAGCGGTGGTAGACAAAATGGTTTTGCAATTGAACCAGAAATTAACCCCATATCAGAAGGGGAATCAAAGAAATCTATATTTTTATTTATTGGAATATTATTACCTTTTTTAATAGGCGGTTTTTATTATTTAAGGACTCTGAATATATTCTGATATTTTATAAGCCATTTTTAGCAATATATTCTTCTGAGCTAACTATATCTTGCATTAAGCTCTCTGATGAAGGATTAAATCCATTTTGCTCTAAAAAAGATTTAACCTTTTCAAATTTTTGCTGAATTTTTTTTGTATATGGAGTTGTCATCAAATAATCATCTTTTTCTGTTGAATAGTTCATTTGATTAACGGATTACTTTTACAATTAAATTTTGCAAAATATGCTACGGCTAGTGAAGTTATAAATATTACATAAATAATTTAATAGTAATAAATACTTATAAATTGTTTGTGTGAGGTCGATATTGATTGATTTTTTAAAGAGTACTTATAGTAACTAGTTCCATTAAATTTCTGGACCGCAGATATTTTTGAAATACTTCAGAATAAAATGCTTTTTTAGCAGCAAATTTTGATTCGAATTCAATTACTAATCCAAGCTGCCCTCCATCCCATTCATTTGAGGTTGATTCTTGTATTAAATCTCTTTTAACTATTACTCCTCCCACAGATTTAATCCAAGGCAATACTGTCCTTATATATTCCAGAAATAAATCAGCATTTGGAATTGAAATTTTCTTTAGCCAATAGCTCTTTGTCATCAAATCAAGATATTCTGGGTAGAATATAGCACATGGAGGTAAGTATTTATCCTTAGCTATATACTGCAGCGTTTATTAAATGGAAAACGAAAATGATTTATTAAATTTACTTCTTAAATCTCCAAATTCAGACAGTATACCTAATATTGCCGAACAACTTGAAATTGATCATAATTTTTCCTTCACCAAAGATAGAAATGATTTGGAGGGTGTTTGGGAGCTTAGGTGGAGTAGTTCTAATAGTCCTTTTTTAAAATATTCTCCTTTTATTGATAACCTTCAAATTCTTGACCCCTTAAATTTAAATGGTCTTAATTTACTTAAACCTAGAGGAATAAAATCAATTATTGGTACTGGCATTTTAATAAGACTTAATTACATAAATGAAAAAAAAATTGGGGTCAAATTTACACATGCTGGTGTTATTGGTCCTAAATTTGGAAGAAAAAATATAAAGGCTATGAAAGAAATAAATAATGAACAATTAGGGTGGTTAGAGATAACTTATTTAAGTAATAAGCTTAGAATCTGTAGAGGTGATAAAGGAACTTTATTTGTTTTAAGAAAAATAAATTCACCGACTTTATTCAAGAATTTCAAGGAATTTATTAAAATCTATTAAAAATAGAAATTAATTCTTTATCCAAATAGACTTTAATACGAAATAAATTGGTAAATATTTAAATGATTCTTTAGGTATTTCATAACTTAAGAACTTTAATGCTTCTTCTAGCCAGTAACCAATATCAAATCCTAAAAGAATTTTTTCTAAAACAAACCAAAATTCTTTATCAAATATAATTCTGAAGTTTAAGTAAATATATTCCCAATGAAAGGTATTCCAATATTGAGTTAAAAATGAGGATAAAATAAGCCATAGTGATATAAATAGAAAACTTTTAAGAAATTTATAAAATTTTTTCATATACCAGCAACTGTCTTATTTAATTTCAAATATCTCTTATTATTAGTTGGATCAAATTTTATTTCCATTAAATATATTCAAAAAGATATAAAAATATTGAGAAAATAATAAATTTTCGTGGCATTAATAATCTATTCTTCTTTTTTTAGATTCTGTGCCTTTAGATTTTTATTCTTAAGAAAAAATCCTAAAAACAGAAAAGCAGAATATATTAGTAAACTTATGCCAAAAATTAAAATTATCTTTGAAATATTCATAAATGATTTTTTTATAAATTAAAGCATTTTTGCAAAGTTTTATCTATAGGAATGATTTTTTATTTATCACGATAACGAGCTTCAATTATTAAGCTAATAATATTATTTAAATCATATGCAAGTAGCTTTTGCCTGGAGCCTTTGTCTATCAGTTGGTGTTGTTTTATTATCAATTATTCCATTAACTATAGGGCGAGTTAAAGCGGGATATTCTGTTGAAAATATGTCTGCTCCAAGGGCTTTATTCGATGAATTACCTTCTTTTGGAAAAAGAGCAGTTTGGTGTCATCAAAATTGTTGGGAAAGTATTTCTCTACATGCACCCGCATGTCTTCTTTGTTTGATTACTTTAACTGACTCTAATATTGCAATAATTGCAGCATTGATTCATCCTATTTTTCGTTTTTTATATATTGGTGCATATGTATTTAATATTCCAACAGCTAGAGGTTTAATGTGGGCCTCAGGAATTTTTACAACACTTTTGCTTTACAAAGAAGGCTTAACACAATTGATATAAACTATTTAAACAATAAACTTTTCTAAATTTTTTAATTGATATTCATTGATTAGTTCCACTTTATTCGATTTTGCTAGTTGATGAGCAGACTTTGTAAAGCCAGATTTTGAGACTATTATTGCATGTGTGCCTTTCCAAAATAATTTACCAGCTGAAATCTCCTGAACTGCCTTATTTCCAATAGCTTTTTCATGATCTTTGCATTGAATACATATTCTCAAATCATTTATTGATGCAATTAAGTCAACCCCTTGATCTCCTGTATTAGGGGTTTCTTTTACTTCCCAGCCATTTTGTTTGAGAATTTCCATACAATGATTTTCAAATCTAATACCTTTTTTGTAGTTTTCCTTGTTTTTACTTGAGTAGTTTTTTTCTATTAGGCTTAAGCATGATTTCTCTATTTGACTTGCTATGAATACAAACCAATCTTCAGTCTCGAGCTTTCTAATAGATCCAATTATCTCATCATCAATAGTAGGATTTTCATTACAATAAGACCTCCACTTTTCGAAAAATAATTCCATACTGCCAAATTTTTTTAAAATTACTTTTTCCCAGAAGTATGGGATACCCTCTTTAAATCGCTTGGATCCATTAAATATATTTTTCTCAATGGCTTTTTCATCGAGAGGTGGATTGCCAATCCATTTTTTATAATCCTCGTTACCGTAAGCATCTATTTCCCTTAATCTGATCCTCTCCTCTAACAAATTGTATTTGTTTTGTTCTATTAAAATATTAATTGTTTGAATAAAGAAATTGGAATTTAAAGCATTATTTAATTTAAACTTTTTCTTTTTAATTTGATAATCTCTTACAATTACAAAAATTAAAAAAATGATAAAAATAATTAAAATAAAAAAATTTTTCATTAAGGAGTTTTATTTTCGATCTAAAAAGTTTTTGTTTTTCTAATAACAAAATTATTTTTTGTTATTACTGAAGATTCATTTACCTCAAACCCATTAATTGCTGATATTTCTCCTTTTATGCCTTCTAATGTTAATTGCTCGATAATGCCTTTTATTACTTCATCCTCGACCAATTTCCTGTCAATTCTTTCAGGTGTAATATCAGTAAGCCATTTTGAGGTCTTTTTTTTTACAACCTCTGTAGGATTAGTTATTTTTAAGTAAATAGCCATTTTTTAAGTCTTTCAGATGAATTATAAGCATTAAATCTTCCTAACTTTTATTATTGTCATTACTTTCCCACTCAAGAAATTGAAAAACAAAAATTGCAAAGATAGAGAAAAATACTATAAACAATCCTAACCACCCTATGAATTTGTGCTCTGTAAAAAGATTAGTAAGCATTGATTTTTCTTGATATCTTGATTCCATTTCATATTGATAAGAATCAATTACTTGAAATATATTCATAATTAATAATTTAATAAAACGTTCAATTAGCGGATAATAATTTCAACCGTTTAATTTACTAAAGGCTTCCGATAGGAAATCTGGTCTTTTCCTTATTATAGAAAAATTCAGTTTATTTATTAAGACTAAATTGACTTCAGCAATCGTTAAGATTTGATTTTTCTTGTTAAGAAATTTTGAAATTACATTAATCCTAGGACTTTTATCAACATAGAATTCGCTCTCGATTAATATTTTTTCACCAAGAAATAATGGAGATTTATATTTTATTGAAGTATTGATTAAAGGTAAATCTAAGCCATTTTTAGTTAATTCGAAATAACATATACCTACTTCAGAAAGTGCATTTATTCTGCTTTCTTCAAGCCAATTAAAATATTTACCGTGCCACATTACGCCTGCGTGATCTGCATGTTGAGGTAAAACAATTTTTTCTATTTTCCAAACTGGTTTTGTGTTCATCTTTAATCTAAAAAATATTTTTGTTCAATAAAAAAAACTTTTTTTGATATTGTAGATTAATTATGTTTATTAACATAAGAATCATCAAAACTATATTTATAAAGTTATGTTTAATCGTAAGAATAGAAGTAGAAAAATGAAGAAGATTTTTCAATGGGAAGAATATTTAAATTGGAAAAATATGTCAAAGGAACAGAAATTAAATTTCAAGAGGGCGTGCCTTTTCCCCTTTCTAGTCTATATAGTTTACGTTTTTCTTAATCAGTACTCATTGGCAATTCTTTTGTTACTAAGTCTTTATTTTTTAATTAGATTTAAAAATAGAAATAAGTTGGGAAGATGAATATTCTATTTATTTGATTTATTTAGATTTGTTTTAAATTTATCTATTTTTTCTAAATAACTTTATTGGCATATGAAAATAGTATTAGATAAATTTTTTTTATGAAAAGAATTATTTTGTTTTTATGTGTACTAGTTTTTTCAATATTTTCTAATACGAATAATTTATTTGCAAAAGAAGTTGAAAATAACTTTAAAGAGAATATTTCAAATGAAATTGAAGAAATTAAGCCTGATAATAAAAAAAATAATATTTCTAATTCTTCAGCAGAAGATATTTTTGGTGATGAACAAACTTTTCCATTCGTTGCAGGTTTAGGGAAAAATGCAGCCCATTGATTTTAAGGCTCTTGATTATCTAGAAAAAGATTTTTTTAATACTAATGAAAGGTCTTAGGGTTCTAGAGCTTTCTGAAGCACTTAATGTCGATAGCATCGACATATTAGCTGTTTGTACAATTCTAAAAATAAAAGCCACATCTAGATTAAGCATACTTTCATTTGAAGAATGTAAAAAAATAACTGATTACTATGAAATTAATAATTAGATTTTTTTATATAAATATATTTGTTATTTAATCTCTTTAATCATTGATACTAAAGTTGAGTGAATTTCTTCTTCAGATATTTCATTTTTAAAATTTATAATTGCTGACTGACCATCGTAATTGATTTTTATATAACTGTTATTAATTTCTTCCATATAAGCATTCTCAAATCTTGATATCTTTCCATAATGAATAAGATATTTGTGAACAGAATCAATGTGATCATTGTTCATATGATCACAAACTCTTTTACTTGTTTCTTTACTAATAATTTTCATTAAAAAAATAAATTTGTTTTAAGCTAATGTATTTTTTTCATTATTCAAAGTTTTAATCATTTTAATTATTAAATTTTTAACTTCATTTTTATCAACAGCTCTCACCAAGTTATTTCTCAAATTTGATGCTCCTTTAAAGTCTTTACATGTCCATGAGATATGTTTCCTTGCAATTAGCAAGCCGTGATCTCCTTTTTCTTTTATTAATTCATCAAGATGCTCAATAATTAAATATAATTTTTCCTCTGTGTTTGGTTCTTTAAAATTTTTATTTTCTCTAATGGCATAATCTATCTCTCCTATTTTCCATGGGGATCCTAAAATTCCCCTTCCAATCATTACACCATCAGCATTTGTTTTTTTTAAACAATTAAGAGCGTCATCTGGATTTTTGATGTCTCCATTAGCAATTACTGGAATTTCCAACAACTTTTTAAGTCTCCCGATCATTTCCCAATCTGACTTGCCTGAAAAACCCTGTTTTCTAGTTCTTCCATGAAGTGTGATCATCGTTGCCCCCGCTTCTTGAAGTTTAAATAAGAAATCCTCTATATTTTCTTCTTTATTATCCCATCCTAGTCGTGTTTTTACTGTAACTGGAACCCTAACTGCTTTCACAACATTTTTGACTAATTCTATAGCAAGTTTTCGGTCTTTAATTAGGGCACTGCCTCCTCCTTTCTTTGCAATTTTTTTTACTGGACATCCCATATTTATATCAATTAAGAATGCTCCAGAGTCCTCCGCTTGTTTCGCGGCTTCAGAAACAGCATATGGCCTATTATCAAATATTTGTACTCCAGTTGGACCTTCTTCTAAATTTATTTGATTGATTTTTTGGGTCCCAAATCCTTTTTTAAGACTTGTGGCATTTATCATTTCTGTAAAAAGTAAAGAATTTGGAGCCCATTTACGTACAAGTCGCCTAAAAATGTTATCTGTAACTCCTGCTAATGGCGATAGCATGACCTTACTCTTAATTATCCTGTTAATTCCCCTTCCTTTTAGCTTTATATTTGAAGACATATAATTTTAAATTTATTTAATGTTTCTTTATTATAAATTCAGATGTTGAGCTGATTTTATATTTTTTATTTATTTCTTAATTTTTAATAAGTGCTTTTACTTAAATAGGCCTAATTGATAAATTTTTTTGCTAGTTTATGTTGAGTTTAAATTTAAAAAGGAAATTTTTTTGTTTATATTAATATCTATTTTTCTCCCAATAATTATTTTTATTGCGCCAATAAATGTAAAAGCTATTCAAGGTAATTTAGATTTATCAAGTGCTCAAACTTCTGTAGGCAAAAGATTTGCTAAAGTTTTTTGTGATGCTAAGAGGGAAGGATTAGATTCTGATTTTGCTAGTGAATATGCTTTGAATAATACATATTTAAAATTTGTAGCATTTCCAGACGATGACGAATATTTGGATAATTTATGGAATTTCACTCATAACAATATATTAGATAATTGTGGTGAATTTGTAGATATAAATGATTTAAAAGATCTAGAAATTTTTTTTAAAGAAGAAGGTTTAATTGCATCAAATAGGGAACTCTATTTACCAACGTTTGAGAATAATTAGATTAAATTTTTAGTATGTACTAAAATATAAATAGAATATGAAATTTTATGAAACTATTAGGTTTAAATTCACCTGAAATATTCATAATTCTAGTAATTTTGATATCGATTTTAGGTCCAAAAAGAATTGAAAAAGGTTTCTTATTATTTAAAAAACTATTGAAATTCCTCTTAAGTAAAGATGAAGATCAAAGCTTATCAAATTCAAAAGTAAAATCAGAGGAACCAGAAGAAAGTGAAATTAAAGAAGAAATAGTAGAGGCAGAAGTTAAATCAGAGGAACCAGAAGAAAGTGAAATTAAAGAAGAAATAGTAGAGGCAGAAGTTAAATCAGAGGAACCAGAAGAAAGTGAAATTAAAGAAGAAATAGTAGAGGCAGAAGTTAAATCAGAGGAACCAGAAGAAAGTGAAATTAAAGAAGAAATAGTAGAGGCAGAAGTTAAATCAGAGGAACCAGAAGAAAGTGAAATTAAAGAAGAAATAGTAGAGGCAGAAGTTAAATCAGAGGAACCAGAAGAAAGTGAAATTAAAGAAGAAATAGTAGAGGCAGAAGTAAAATCAATTAAACCTAAAAAAAGAACTGTTAAAGATGAAATAAAAGAAGTAGAAGTTGATTCTGGTAATAAATAAAATTTTAAATTAAATTATAAAATACTAGAAATGCTTGAATCCTAAAAAATAGGATATTTTTTAGGATTATTAGTTATTTTAAAATTTGATAAAAAAGGTTTTTATTTTAATTTGAATTATAAAGTCGTTATGAATCTAAAGCTACCTCAATAGCTGCTATTAAGTTTTCATCAAAAGGTTTAACGCCTGGCTTGAATCTTGCAATTACTTTACTATCTTTTCCTATAAGAAACTTTTCGAAATTCCATTCAACATCTCCTTCAGGTTCAACTTTGTTAAGGGTTGTGTATGGTTCTGTGGTATTGCCTTTGGCATGAACTTTTTCATAGATTTCAAACTTAACGCCATATTTTGTTGTGCAAAAATCTTTTATTTCTGAAAGAGAGTCTGGTTCTTGTTTCCCAAAATCATTACAAGGGAATGCAAGTATTCTTAGGCCTTTGCTTGAATATAAATCATGTAGCTTTTGAAGATCCTCATACTGAGCAGTATTTCCGCAATAACTAGCTACATTAACAACTAAAATTACTTCCCCTGAATATTCACCTAGTTTTATGGATGATCCGTCCGCGGAAAGAACAGTAGTATTTTGTACGTCAACTTGCATGTCTAAAAAAATTCACCCTTTGAAGATAGCATTGTATAGCCTTTATTGTGTTTAATTTATATGGTGGTTTTAGTTATTTCTTTTATAAGTTTTAATTTTTCATTTATTTAACCCTTTATAATATATATTATTAATCAGTTTAAATTTGGACCCTTTAGACCCACTTACTGAAATTATTAATTCCGGTCAAGGTTTTTCACCTGCAATTATTTTAGAAAGAATTATTTGGGGAATGATTGGAATCTTTTTTTTAGGAGCAATTTCAAGATCAATAACTAATGGCATGCGAATTCATAATTGGTTTGGTGGAAAATTTTTATTTAGTTATTCTAAAAAAAAAAAAAAGACAGATGATACATCTTCACAATCCTCTGGTGATGAAGAATAAGTCTTATAAATATGAAAGATCCAATTTTTTCTAAACAAAGAATTTTATTGCTTGGTAGTGGCGAGCTTGGAAAAGAATTAGTAATAGAATCCAAAAGATTAGGATTAGAAGTTATTGCAATTGATCGATATGAAAAAGCACCTGCAATGCAAGTCGCTGATTATTCAAGAGTAATTGATATGGGAAATAAAAAAATTCTAAAAAATGTTATAAAAGAACTTAATCCTGACTATGTTGTCCCAGAAATAGAGGCACTTTCAATTGAGGCCCTAAAAGAACTAGAGGATGAAGGATATAATATTGTTCCAAACGCCAGAACTGTAGAAATAACAATGAATAGAGATAAAATTAGAGACTTAGCATCTAAAGATTTAAAAATAAAAACTGCAAAGTATGATTATATTTTTGAATTTGATGATTTAGAAAAAAAAGCAGATGAAATTGGATTTCCACTTTTACTTAAGCCTTTAATGAGCTCTTCAGGAAAGGGACAGAGTTTTGTTAAAACAAAAAATGATTTACAAAATGCTTGGAAACAGGCACAAGCAAATTCAAGAGGAAAGGTTAAAGGTGTAATTATTGAAGAATTCATTAATTTTGATTTTGAGTTTACTCTTTTAACTGTAAGAAAAGAAAGTGGTGAAAATATTTATTGTTTACCTATTGGACATCTTCAATCTAATGGAGACTATCAATGTAGTTGGCAGCCTTTAGAGATCAACGAGTCCTTAATTATTGAAGCAAAGAGAATGACAAGAAAAATATTAAATAACCTTAATGGCGCTGGATTATACGGAGTAGAATTTTTTATAAAAGGAAGTGAGGTTATATTTTCAGAATTATCTCCAAGACCACACGACACCGGTATGGTTACATTAGTTAGTCAAAATATTAATGAATTTGAATTACATTTAAGGGCTTTTTTAAATTTACCAATACCGCATATAGATCTAATAGAACCATCTGCAACAAGAGTTATACTTTCTAATCAAGAGTCTATAGATCCTATTTATGAGGGTCTTAATGAAGCATTAGAATTTCAAAAGACTAAAGTGCTCATATTTGGAAAACCAGTTTCCAGAAAAGGCAGAAGAATGGGTGTTGTTCTCTCATCCAATTCCGATATTAATTTGGCTAGAAAAAATGCAGATGAAGCTGCTCTTAAAATAAAAGTCAGAAATAAATAAATATTAAATAAAAATAACGAAAAAAATACTTATTTCCTTTGTTTTTGTTCTCAGTTTCTCTGGGTAATATTTGAGTATGTTCTCTCTCTCTCAATGATAGAAAATTATAAAGGTTGGGAAATAACTTTAAATTGGGATAATAAATATTATCTCAAAACGGAAACTACTAAAGATAATTTTTTTAATCAAAAGGAAAAATGGATTGGTGTCCACTTAAATGGTGAAAAAATATATGGTTCTTCTCTAAAAGAAATTAGGCATATTATTGATTATCCTAGTTTACATTAAAAGTAGGTTAAAAGATTTTTTTTAATTATCCTGATTATTTTCATTATCTTCAATTAGTTCATTAGCAAGTTTTCTTAAATCTCCCTTAATTGAAACCCATGTAAATGCAATTATAAAGATTGAAGCAGATATTGCAACAGTGATTTTTTCGATAGGGGACATTCCAAGTGCAATAGCAAACATTTCAAATTAAATACTAATTTTTTATTATATTGAATTTTTTGAAATAGTTAAAATCAAACTTGTTTTTGCAATGATACTTAATTATTCAAAATATAATAAATTAAATTTAAATTACTTATTTTATTTATTGTTTCTGATTTGAATTTTATTCAGTAAAATTTAATTATGGAAAAAAAAAAGTGCCCCCAATGTAAAAATTTAATTTTAAAAACTTCTCCAACTTGTTTATATTGTGGCAGACCTAATAAATTTATAACCAAGGAATATGTAGATAAAAAGTGGAATAAAGATAATTATAAAAATGTATTTGATTATATTTTTATAAATAAGTATCTTGTATTTATTTTATTATTAATATTTACATTTGTTTTTATTATATTTAATTAAATATCATCAATAAGTTACTCTATTATTGCATCTAATACTTCTTTAGTATTTGTTGATAGTTTATTTTTTTTAATCTGCTTTATTACTTCTATCATATTACTTTTGTAAGGTTCTGAATAATAACTGTATCTACTAAATACTTTCACAAAACGGGAAATAATGATTGGATTTAATTTATCAAAGTCAATTATCTTTTTTGCAATATATTTATAACCAGAACCATCCATTGCATGAAAAGTACTATTTCTTGTTACGAAAGTATTTAATATAGCTCTTAAAGTATTTGGTGATTTTAAATCAAAAAATTTATTTTCAAATAATTTTTCAATGCTGCTTGTTTTCCCATCATTTTCTATAGATGCATTGAATGAGAACCAACTATCCAAAACGACACTATTATTTTTCCATTTATTGAAGAATATATTTGAAATAATTTTTCTTTCAGGACAATTAATTCTACTGAAAGAATTCAATGCAGCTTTTGCTAGCGTCATCGATTTACTATCGACATAATTAATAATTTTTCTTTTTATTTCCGTGTCATCACTGTGTAAGAGAAGTTTCCAAATAGTTTCGATTAGTTTTCTTTCATTTTTACCATCTGGCCACACTTTATCTAGACTTTTCTCTATTTCTAGGAGCTTAAAATATAATTCTTTTTTTAATTTTGTACCGAATAAATAATTTAATTCGTCAACAATTTTATATATTTTTAAAGGTTCTATATTTTCCATCTCTGATTCAATTTCAGCAAATGTTGGAATACTTAGTAATTCGGATAAAAGAGATAAATTAATATCTTTATTTTTTATAAATGATATTAAGGTGCTTATTAACTTATTTTCTATTTTATGATCTACTTTTTCATCTAATCTAGACAAAATAATTTTTTTATAAAAAGCTTTTATTGTATTTGATAGTGTAAAAAAATCTTTTTCATATTTTAAGATTAAAAATTTCTCATCCAAGGTAGTGTCTGATTCCCACTCAACTGGTGAAGAGAATTCGCGAAAATAAGTTACTAAAGGAATTTGGAGGTTAGATCTCACTTTCTTAAAAATAAATTCTTGTTTTTTTGTTTTTAAAATAAATGTTTTTTCTATAGTTTTATTTTCACTGCAAAAGATAGCCATATTTATGGGAATTATTAGAGGTAAATCATTATATGGGTTCTTCTTAATTGGATTACTTTGAGAGGCTTGAATTGTAAGTTTTTCTTCTGTTTGATCCCAGATTCTCTTGAATTCAACTTTTGGTGTTCCATTTTGCTTGTACCAGACTTTAAATTCTTTAGGATCGATTTCCTTATTGTGCTCTAGAATTTTATCGACAAATTGATCTATTGTCGCGGCCTTCCCATCATATGTTGAGATGTAATTACTAAATCCTTTGTAGAAATTTTCATCTTTTACAAGCTTATTAAGCATCCTAATTATTTCTGATCCTTTTTCGTATATCGTGGTCGTATAGAAATTGTCTATTTCTTGATATTTTTCTGGCATTACAGGATGCGATGTTGGACCAGAATCCTCTCTAAATTGATTTCTTTTAAGAAATTTTGCATCCTCAAGTCTCTTGATTTCATGATTATGAAGGTCTGCAGTGAATTGTTGATCTCTGAATACTGTTAAACCCTCTTTTAGAGATAATTGAAACCAATCCCTACAAGTCACTCTATTACCCGTCCAATTATGGAAGTATTCATGGGCGATAACGCCCTCTATTCTTTCTAATTCTTCATCAGTTGTTGTTTCAGAATTAGCGAGTATTAGTTTTGAGTTGAAAATATTGAGACTTTTATTTTCCATTGCTCCCATATTAAAGTGCCTTACTGCAACAATATTGAACATTGACAAATCATATTCAAGGTTATATTTGTCCTCGTCCCATCGCATAGATTTCTTTAAGGAACTTATTGCATGTTGAACATATTTTTCATCGCCATTCTCAACATAAATGTTTATTTTGACTTTTTTATTTGATTTTGTTATGAAATTGTCTTTTACACAATTAAGTTTCCCTGCTACCAATGCAAATAGATATGAGGGTTTAGGATATGGGTCCGCCCATATTATTTCATGTCGATTGTTTGTAAGATTATTTTCTTCTACGACGTTGCCATTTGATAATAAGACAGGATAATCATTCTTGTCTGCCTCAATTCTCACGGTGTATTTGCTAAGAATATCAGGCCTATCAGAGTGAAAACTTATCCTTCTAAATCCCTCTGCCTCACATTGCGTAGTTATAATTCCATTGCTTTCATACATTCCTAAAAGGGATGTATTTTCCTTCGGTTTAATTATTCCTTCTATTTTTAATAAAAAATTATCTTTATTTATATCTTTAATTTTTAAGTTGTTTTTTTGTTGTTTGTAGTATTCCTCTTTTAGTAGTAAGTCATCTATAAATATTTTTTTTATTAATATATCAGTACCATCAAGAATAAGATTTCTGGCATTCTTATTTTTTTTTATTAATTTTAGTTTCGTTGTAACATTAACAGCGTTTTTCTTAATTACAAAGTCTAAAAAAATTTCTGGAATTTCATAATCAAAAACTTTGTAATCTTCAAGTTTTACATATTTTGAAATACTTGTTTGTTTTTTTGGATTGTTCATCTCTACAAAGAATTTCGGAAGTTAAATAATCTAGAATACTTATTTTGAAATTATAAGTTAGAACTTTTATCTTCCGATTGACATAAATGTGCTTTAACTTTTCCAGAAGGAAGTAGTTCGTATAAAGAAGGATTATTAATATCAGGTGTCCCGTCCTTATTAAATTGGTACCTCCAGTCCCATTTTTTATCTGTAAAGGAAATATAATCTTTTCTTAGAGAGTATGGAAGCATAAGGTTTTTTTTATTCCAATTAATATTTATAAATGCTCCTGGCTTTAACTCAGATATCTTTTCTACTATGGAAAAGTCACCATTAATATTATTTCTCACCACAAGCTCAAGCTTTGAGTTTTCGCATACATAGTTACTGTTTAAAGCTAATAAAATTATTGAGGTAATAAGAAATGAATGAATTTTTTGAGCTCCTTTTATGATAGATGTAATTTAAAGCCAAATGACCAATTAATTGATCTTATTTGAATCAATTTAAATCATAATAGATTGGTTACTTTCTAGATCTATAAGATTACAATTTAATTCCTCTTCATAATCCTGAACTGAAATAAAATTATTTAAAAAACCTGAATATTTTGCATCTCCGCCCACGGTACTTGAAAGAATGAATTTTGGGCTAAATTTGTTAATCAATTTAGGTATTACATCAGCACCTTTTACAAAAGAACCTACTAGAGGTAATTCTAAATTTTTTGTAGGAGTAATGACTGCATCAAGATTTTGTTTGTTTAAATTTTCATCAAGATATCCATGGGGTTCAATATAAAACCCATTATCTTGTTCGTCTTTAACAATATATCCGTTTTCTATTTGTGGTACTGGAGCTCCAGCAGTGGCTTCAAAACTTAAATTAAATTGATTAGTCTTTTCAGTTGGCTTGAGCATTTTTATTGAACTAAAACCAATTTTTTCTAATGTTTCAATAGCACTTTTAGGGCAAATTATAGGAATATCCTTTCTGAACATTTCTAATGTTGGCACGTGACAGTGATCAGGCAAACCTTGGGTTAATAAAATAATATCTATTTCATTATCTAGTAAAATTTCTTCTTCTAATGATCCTTTAAAAAACCATGCACCTGGGGGAAATATTAAATCTCCTTTGAGCCAAGGATCAATAATTAAATTGGTTTTTTTAAATTTTATAAGCCAACCATTTGATCCAAGGTAGGTCGCTTCAAAAGCCATTATTATTAAATTGTTTTAATAGACTATAAAGTAATTTTAACTTTATTGAGAAATTACTTATTTGGATTAGTTTGCTTCATTTAAAATTTGAAATGACTTTCTTTTTAGATTAAATATTAAAACTTGGTTATCTTTACAACTAATTTTAAAATCTTCTTTTTCCAGCATTTGAATTGGGATTAGAGCTAATCCTCCTGTTCCTGAAAATATGATTGGCATTGTGTTATTTTTCGTCCCATTCATTTTTTGTAAGTCAATAGCTTGAGAAACTATTTTTCTGGCTTTGTCAAATCCGTAATCTTCTATTAATTCAGACCATAAAAAGTTAACTGATTCATATTTCGAAAACTCAATTTGTACTGTTTTCATTTAAAAGTATTAGATATATAGCGATAAATAGATAAAAATAAAATTTAATTACTATTTTTAAACCTATCCATGACTAGTTGTAACATATCCACTACATCTCCATCGGTTAAGTTTAAATCCTTCTTTAAATCATTGCAAGTTAAATTCATTTCAAGTGCTGCTTCAGCCATATGATTAACTTTTTGGTTATCACCACCCAATGAAATAAAGGGATTGAAGTTTTCTATCATTTAATACTTGTTGTTACCTCCTAGTTCTAGCTAAGAAATAATCAATTATCATTTATTGATACAGAAGCTTATAAATATGTTATTTAATATTCAGAAAGTTTTTATTTTTTAAACCAGAGAAATTGATATGCCTTTTGATATCAATGCGAATCTTCTGGCTCTGACTAGAAAAGGAAATATCAAATTAGTTCGTTTATTTGATTTAAACACTTTAGAGAGTAACAATAGTAAACTACTCGAGGGATTATTTATCTGTTTACAAATAGTATTAATTGCATCTGCCCCATGGAAGATATCTTCGTTTTTCAGAAGAATAGCTCCTTTATCTAGGTCATAACCTTTATCTAAGAGGGATTTAATTAGATTTAAATTTTTACGACCATCAATAATTTTAATATTATTTATCTTGCTTTTGATTTCTAAGAGCTCTGCAAAATGGTTACAGAATGGGCATTCTCCATCATAAATAAAGGTGAAGTTGGAAGTCATTAGAGAAAAGCAGTTTAATAGTATTAGAGAATTTCAACAAAATAGTAGTGTTTCGATAATAAAACAAAAAATAAAAATTTTGTGGATTTCTTATAAAGAGTTAGCTAAAAGATTCTCATAATTACAAAGAAATGTCTCAATAAAGGTATATTTTCCATAAAAATCTGTATGCTTACTCGGAGATATTATGTTTTTAAATCATGAATTTATTAGCTTCTTTTGCTTTAGGTGGTTTCAATCCTTGGGCAGCAGGCTTTGGAATTGGATCTTTAGTCCTTTTTGGTCTTGTCGGTCTTGTTGCTGGTCCTAACCTCAAGAATTTTGACCCTGATGCATAAATCTTCTTATTTAATATAAATTTTAAGAGACTCATTTGAGTCTTTTTTTATGCGGTTTTTTAAATTTATTTTTAGAATTAGATAACATTATATTCTGCCAAAGAAATGTTATTGAATCCTTTTTATCCCTTTACTTTTTTGAAAATCTCTTCTCTAAAAGCCACTATTGTTTTTTTATCAATACTTTTAATTAAATCAAATTTGCTTAGATTAAAAGGGGGGCTCATAGGTGGTCTTTTTGCCTTGATACTGATATCAGGAATTTTTGCCTCTAGTACAATAGCTTTAGGATCTTTATTTTATGCCTATCGATTAAAGAAGAAATCTAATCCTGATGATAATCAAATGCAGGACTTAGAAACAGTTAACGTCTAAGATATTTTGTTAATCAAATTCAATTAGATATCTTAAAAGGGAGTTCCAGGGACAAAATGCAAGACTAAAAACCCAAAACCGGCAGCAAATACAATAGATACTGCGATGATAAGTAGGCCTGATGCCATCCCCCCTTCTTTAAATGCCATATGGTTAGTTATTTTTAGATTAATAATAGGACATATTAGTTCCCAGGTAATAGTTCTAATTACTCAAATATCATCCAAATTTATTATTGATGGTGAATAAAAGTAAAAAAATGGAAGTTAGTGAGATGACAAAACCAAATATTATTAATGGTTTAGATTTAACGTTTTTATCTTCTTTGGGGCTATTTTTAGAAGAAACTAAGGTGTTATTTTTTTTAGAGAGAAGATTTGGAAAAGGTTTAATCACGATAAATTTGAGATCTAAGCTAATTACCCTAAAGTTTTAAATAAATCTTTATGGTAATCAACAATATTTTGACAACTTATTACGGGTGTAAATTCCATATGTATGCCAAATTTAGCTCTCCATGGAGCAAAATGCGCAAAAATTTCTTTATCACTATGTGCTTTACATAAACAAACTACCCTACCTTCCCCTGGAGCATGCACTCTAAATAACATCTCAAATTTCTCTGTTTTATCAGATTTAGCAATTTCACCATTATCCCAGGCCTCCACAAATAATTGATAAGCTTTTACTTGATTCTCAATATCTGGGAATTGGCAGTCAGCAAGAAATAATTGCATTGGAGTATTCTTAAGTTTTTACTTATTATTGCTCAAATTGTTATTTATTAAAAGTACTGTTTGAATTTGAAGATTAGAAAAATTTATTTTCCTAAATAAAGTGAGAGGAGAGGGTCTCAAGAAACTTTCCAATATCCTTTTTATATAAACTATCTGTGATTTTTAAAGAGAATAATTCATAATCATTTATATCTTTTTTTTTGTCAAACTTAACATTCCCCTTTAATGAAATATTTTTCATGATTGTATTGATCACTATTTAAAATTTAAACAAATTTATTTAAAAGGCAAATTTCTTTACATTATTTTTTTAATAAGAGAAATTTCTTATGGAATTAGGAAATAACTAATTTTTTTAATTTAAGAATTAATTAATTTTCCAATAATATATAAAAAAACATTAGTTAAAGAAAAAATTACAGTTAATAGAGATGCAATAACCGGCATTAAATTGAACCATAACTGCGAAGTTGTCATTTTTGAATCAATAGGTAGAAAATTGGTTCTTTTTTTTATTCTTATTTGCAACCAGAAAACAGATAATGGATAAATAATTCTTGAAAAAGTAATTAATTTAGAAGGTAAAATACCATTTTTTGAATAAAGTATGAATCCTGAAAAAAAGTATAATGTCCAAATTAGAACTCTTTGAATTAAGATTAATTTCTTGCTTTTGCTAGCCACTATTAATTAATTAACTTTTATATTTTTAGTCATTTTATATCTTTCAAAAAAAATGTTATTTATAATTACTTTTTCTTTACGTATAATTTCCCATTCATTTTTAAGAAATAATTCATAGCTTATTAGGCTTGCTTCAGTTGAAAGAGAATCTAAACCTTCTTTTTTAGCTTCATCTTCTAATTTATGAAGCAACTTTGAGCCGCAACCTTTTCTTTGGAATTTTCCTTTACAGTAAAATAATGCAATTCTGTCGATGGGATATCTTGTGGCAAATGCAATAATTATTCCTTTTTTACTGAGAAGCCATCCTTTCCCCTTAGTTATTGACTTATCAAAATTTGGATTATTCCAAGCTTGGCTTGACCAAGCCCTTTTTTGCGCTTGACTATAAATTTTTTCATCTAAAGATTGAATAGAATCAAAATAAACCTTCTTTAATTCCAGTTGATCTTTAATAGTAATTTGTCTTAAATTCATAAACAAATCTTCTATTTAGTATGCATAGTAAAAATATAGTCGCAATTGGTGGAGGAGGGTTTGGACGTTCTTTAGGCTCTCTTGAAATTGAAAAATATATAATTTCATTAATTAATAAAAAAAGACCAAAAATTTGCTTTATTCCAACAGCATCTGGTGATAGTAGTTTGTACAAACTAAATTTTTATAGAGCATTTTCCAAACTTGATTGTATAACAAGTCATATTGATTTTTTCTCTAGAACAGAAAACTTAGAAGAAAAAGTTTTAACTCAAGATATCATTTATGTTGGCGGAGGAAATACAAAAAGTATGTTAGGTGTCTGGAAAGAATGGAATTTGCATGAAATTTTGCGTGATGGTTATGAGAAAGGAATAGTAATGAGTGGTGTAAGTGCTGGAGCTATTTGTTGGTTTGAAAGAGGTATCACTGATTCTTATGCTGAAGAATTAGCTATAATAGATTGCCTGGGAATGGTTAAAGGAACTGCTTGCCCGCATTTCGATGAAGAAAAAGAGAGGGAACCTTATGTTAATGATGTTATAAATAGAGAAATTATTAAATCTTGTATTTGTATAGATGGAAATTGTGCTTTGCATGTCAAAAATAATATTGATTATTCCTCTATAGATTTTGGTAATGGAAAAAAGTGTTTTAGAGTTTTTAAGGAAAATAGTACTTTAAAGAAAGAAATCTTATAGAAAGAAAATATATATGTATTTTAGATTTCTTCATTTTTGGAGATTGAAGTAAATTCAATTCCTTTGTATTTTATGAAAGATGCAGTCCATACTTCTTTTGATAGATTGCCAAGGTATTTTAGAAACTGTTGTGTATCTCCGTCTCTTATCCATTCAGATTTAATGAATGGAAGCTCTTTCTGCATTCTTTTAGGATGCATATGAACCAGTAGCAAACCTTTATCTTCTGAAACCCTTTTTAAAGCACCTTCATCACTTCTTTGAAACACTCTCATTAGAAGATTTAAAATTACCTCTTCTCCAAGTTTCTTGAAATTTTCTGATTCCTCTATATTGTCTTTAATTTCTTTACCTCCAAGAGGCATTGCTCTTACTAAGTTTTGCTCTATTAAAGCTATTGCAATTAGATAATCTTGGCTAGCCATATTCTAAAATAATACTTTTTTGATATTCTAACCTCTCGAGTTCATGAAAATCTTTCATGGATTAAATATCTAAGATATTAAGAAAGTAAATAATTTATTAAATATTTTCCTATACAATTTATCCTTTGTTTTTTTCTTATATTAGTTAGTAAAATAAATGAAATTTTTATGCGGTTTTTTTTGTTCCTATTTTTAGGGATTTTTGCAGGTCTTTATTTATCATGGCCTGGTTTATTAATACCAGCAAATTGGAAGTGTTTTAATGAAATTATTACAAAATCTGCAGAAGATAAAATATCTTTAAAAGCTGTATTGGAAATTTCCCCCAGTTATTTGCTAAAGGGTAAGAATAAAAAAACGTCTTCAAAAATAAGAATCGTAGCAGATGCGTGTTTTCGTTAATATATTACATGATTAAATTTGAATACTAAATAATGAACAATAATATAAGATTTGAATTGTCTTTTAAAAATATTTTTCAGTTAGAAAATAAACTTAATTTTTGCAAATTAAATGATATAAAAAATATCAATATTCCATGTAAAGGACTTATTAAGAAGGAATTATATAATTCAACTATTAAGTATATATCTAAAAACTTCAATGAATTTAATGTGACCTATCACTATAGTCTTTATCATCAATATTCAAAAAATAAAGTCAACTCTTATAAGGATTTCTTAGATTTTGTTAAAAATTCTCACATTAATAGAAACTATGAAATTTTGCTTGTGTCAGGATCAAATAAGAAAAAAAACTTTGACTCAGTTGATGTATTAGCTTATTTAAAAAAAGAAAAAAATTTAAAAGTAAAATTAGGTATAGCTTACAATCCATACTTGAAAAAATATTATAATATTTATTCAGAAAGAGAAAGGTTTGAAAAAAAATTTTCGACCGGATTAATAAATTCGATTTGGTTTCAATATGGCACAGATATTAAAGTTCTTCAGAATGAGTTAACTTATCTCAAGAAAACAGCAAAAGATGAAAAACTAAATCTTTTTGGAAGTTTATTTATTCCTTCTAAACAATTTATAGCGCGGTTTAAATTCCGTCCTTGGAAAGAGGTATATATATCAGAAAAGTTTTTATATACTTTAGATGATTTTTTTGATTTCACTAAAGATTTAGTTAGTTTTTATAAAAATAATAATATTACTCCTGTAATTGAATCTGATTTTTCATCATCAGAGAAACTTGCATCTGTTTATAGTTTTTTAGAAAATGAAAGATAATTTCAGTCAATATTAAAGCTATGAAAAGTGTTGTTACATATGATTTATTAATAATAGGTGGAGGTATATCTGCGTGTGTTTTCGCTTCGAAGTATTTGAAAAATAATATTACAAAAAAAGTTGGATTAATTGAAATTGGTCGTGGACTTGGAGGGAGATCAAGTACAAGAATAAGCAAAAGATATAAAGGTTGGAAACTAAACCATGGGTCTCCAAATTTCAATATATCTAACAGCAATAATAATCTTATATTAAAAAGATATATTGATGAATTACTGGAAAATAAATTTATAAAAATTGACGACTCAGGCATATTTTTTCTAAATGAAGATTCTAATTTAGAAACCAAAAAAAAATCCCAATTTTCTTGCGGTATTAATTATCTATCTCTAGATTCTATGAGTGAATTATCGAAAATGATAATTCACTCTAATAATTCAAAAGAGAAAATTGATTTTTTCTTTGAAACTTTAATAGTTGATATGAAGTTTAATGATAAGGAATGGTTAATAACATCAAAAAATGGCGACAAATTTAAGTCTAAATATCTAATTTGTTCAACTAATTTGTTGTTGCATAAGAGGTCTTTAAAAATATTAAAAGTAGATCAAATTCCATTAAGAAAAGCTATTCCCTTTAATAAAGATAAAAAAATAGATTTACTATTGAAATTTTTAGAAGAACAAACATTTATTCCTAGGTTAACTTTTTTAATTTATACAAATGAAAATTATGGTTATAAAGATTATTATTCTAAAAAACAAAGGTATTTTTATTTAAATAATAATTTAGAAAAAAAATATAGATTTGAAAGAATTATTTTTCAGCTGCAAGATAATAATAAATTAGGAATTGTAATACATTCAAAAAACGAAGATTTAATTAATGCTTATATAAGAAGTAAAGATGAAGAAGTTTTTAAACAAAAAATAATTACAAATTTCAATCAACTTTTTGAAAATAATTCTGTAGTAAATCAATTAACTTTTGATGAAAAAATTTCTATTATGAAATGGAGAGCTTCACAGCCCTCTGGAATTGCAGTACCATTATCTTTGCAATTTAGTAGAAAATATAGAATTGGATTTTGTGGAGACTGGTTTGAAGGAGATGGATTTGGCAGAATTGAAGGCTCAATTTTAAGTGCTTTAATATTAGAGAAGAAATTTAAGACTTAATTAAATATTTTTTCAGAATTTTATCTACATCAGTGTTTTTTTTAATAATGAATTTATTTGTATTATTTTTTATGATATTCGGTTTGAATTTTTCGTAATAAATACTCCATGATTTTAAGAAATCATTCTCAGCTTGTTTTTTATCTTTTCCCCTTTCTTTTATATCTCTTTGGATAACTCTTTTCATGCACTCATTTTTTTTAGTTTTTATTTCTAAAAAAATAAAATCCTTATTATTTAAAGTGGTTGAGAATTCTTTAGCAAATATACCCTCAACAATTAAAAAACTAATATTATTTGTTTCGTTAAAGATATTTTGAATTGTTCTCTTTTCGAAATTATAATAACGATTACAGATTGAAATTCCATTCTTATAAATAAAATCAAAATCTTTTTTGAATAGTTTTTTATTAAAACTAATACTTCTATCAAAAAAACCTGCTACAAATTTTGGTAGTAATTTACTTATTAACCCTGTCTTGTAGTAATTGTCGGTACTTAACGCAATTCCATTTTTATTTTTTTTAATTATTTGATTTGTTAAAGTTGTTTTCCCGCTTCCGGAAGGTCCACTTATAAATATAAGCTTCATTTTTATGATCTATTCTTTAGTAAGATTTTAACTTTACTATTAATAAATACCTTCAAATTTTGAATATAAAAACTATTTTTTTAGTTTTAAAAATAATTTAGAATACCTTGCAAGCGCTCTTAAGCTTGCATAATTATTAAATGTGTGTCTTTATATAATTGTAAATAAATTATTTTTATTCAATTAATTATTGTCTTGTTATTTATTCCTCTGGAATTTGATAATATTAAATTGAAGAGTTAATTTTATTACTTATATATTGCAATGATTTCTAAATTTCTCAGCAAACTAAAATCAATTTTATTTAAAAGTGCAGTAACTCCTGAAACTCCTTTAAAGAAAGAAAAAAAAGCAGCAAAGCCTGTAAAAACAAAAACAAAAACAAAAACAAAAGCAAAAACAAAAGCAAAAACAAAAACTAAAGCGGTAAATTCTAAGAAAAATATTGAAACTTTGACTACACTTCCAGGTGTTGGAGCTAAAAGCGCAAAAGCTTTGTATGAGGCTGGATTTAAAACAACAAAGGCAGTTATTGCTGCTGATGAAAAGGATCTTCTTGCTGTGTCAGGAGTAGGAATAAATCTTGTTAAGAAGCTTAAAAAGCTTAAATAGCTAAATTTTTTTAAACCTTTGTAAGAAATAATAATATTAAAATTTATACAAACTTTTAAGATCTAGGCAATTATCTTCTTCTTGCTTTTCTTCTCTGTTGCAATTTTCTTTTGTATTTTTCAATAGGGGTTTCATGATGCCTAAGTCTTTTTAAATCTGCAAAAATTCCTGATTTAGACACTTGTCGCTTAAATCTTCTAAGGGCAGATTCAATTCCCTCATTCTCTCCTACTGTAACTTGTGTCAAAATTTTCTAAATAAAAACTATTCTAGCACTTTAACAGATATATTTTAAACTTAAAACTTCTACTTGTATGTTGACGGTTTATTTGGCTAGTTTTCAGCCCACTCAACAAATCTTTTTTTATTACTTTTTATATCTTGTAATGATTCAAAATAATATTTTTCCCAATTATTTTTAGGCAGTCCAAGAAATAACATTAGGTTTAATGGGTATTGATTGCTATCAGCACAATTTCTAAAATCATCCCTAAATAAAAAGATTTGCTTTTTTAATGCAATTGCGATACCTAATTCAATCATTACACCTTCATCTGGTGGATTTCCATTGACAATTGCAAAAATACAATCACATTCTTTTAAATCAAGGAAATTACTTCTTGCAACTTCATATGCCCACTCACTTTTTTGTTTTGTTAATTGTTTTGCTCTCTCAAAAGGTTCAAATACTTCTACATTTAGATCATTGAAGATTTCAATAAATTCATGTAAGAGGGTTTTAGTTTGTTTTGAAAATCCATATGGATTAGCCAAATATAATTTCTTTCTCAACTTAAACCTCTATTTTTGATGTATTCTTCGCGGTCATTGTTTGAATTTAAAGTATTTTCCCAAGGGAAAACAATCCATTGACTTTTTTTTGTTACATGTACTGTATTCCACCATGTAGGTTTAATTTTACTGAATAAAACAAAAAACATTGCTCCTTCAATATTCTTGAAGGTCGTCAATGTAAGGCCTGTTTCATAAACATCATCTACTATTAGTGAATTTTTTGTTGGTTCAGAAATTAATTCAATTTTTAATTTATGGCTTAGTGCTACAGCAAGACATAATCCACCACGAGGAACTCCATATATTCCAGAAAATTCCCTAAACCTACATTTATTAGCTATTTGTTCTACGCTCTTATCAAATTCGTTCCAAGTAAAATAACTTATCATGTTAATTTTCGTTTTTTTCTGTTGTAGGAGCATAATTTGAAGCAATTACACTTAAAAGTGCTACTACTTGCTCATTAGGACAATTAGTATTTTTTTTTAAATTTTCACATTCATTTTTTATCTTGGTGTATGTATCCTCAACTATCCCGTTCATTTGATCGATACTAAAAGAATATGGTTTATTCATTTTTAAATTATTAGTTATTATATTTTTACTTAAATATCCAAAGAAGTAAATATTTTTAGTATTTAAAGATAGAATTATTCCCACATGGGGTCATTTAATTTTTCATTTTTGAGTGAAGAAGGAACATAAGTATGTAAAGTTTCAATTTTTATAGCCCATTTTTTAGACTTTCCCTTTAAACTTTCGCTTTCTATTAGGTTTGTTAGGGGAATTCTTTTTCTAACTTTAAGAAGTCCTAAACAAGCTTCCCAGGCTTCATGATTTTTATAAATATTTAACCAAAAATCAAAAATATTTTCCAAGATTTCTAAAGGGATATCAAATGGAATCCCCATTGAGGGTCTTGCAATTAAATAATTTTTGTTTCTTAGTTCATTTAATAAATTATTTACGTTTAAATTAATAGCTAAAAGAATGTCTTTTGCTGATTCCTTACCTATTAATTCTTTTCTATGGCAATCTAAAAGAATTTCATCCTCAAGGATATTTTCATCGCAATTTTTTATTCCCACAAGCCAAAACCCTTCTCCATTATTCACACCACTAGCAAGAAATAGATATTGAGGTGAATTCTCCAAGATTTCAAATTATTTTTTCCATTTTTAACATTTTTTGCATGATATGAAAATAATTTAGCTGTGCAATTAACAATATGAAGTTCTCGTAAAAAAAATTTTATTGTTATAGTTATATTTTTAGGATATGTTTGATTTAAGAGAACTAAAACTAATGTTTTTAGATCCTACTGATTTAATAATTAATAATATAAATAAATATCTTTATAGTAATAAAGCAATTAAATTTATTTTTTCTTAGGAAATAATTTTCCTATTTTCTCCTTTTGCAAATACTCCTTTTTAGTTCTTATTTTTTTATCTTCTAAGGATTCTTTATTAGTACTTACAGCATAAATAATATAAAAAATCATGCCAGTAAATATTAACCCTACAAAAATTATGAATATTCCTATAGGTTCATTAGGACTAAATATTTTAAGATCTAAAGCTGTATTTAGGGAAATTATCATCAATAAACTAATTCCTTAAATAAATTCTATGGAAATCTAATTGATTTCCTCGTATCCAAAAAAGGTTGCATTGTCTGAATTTTTATACCCATTAGCGGCTTCCTGTGGATTTTGACTGTCAATTTTTCTTGCTTTAGCATGAATCATGTTGAATGGGAAAATTACAGCTCCTACAAAAAAATGAAGAATTAAGAAATCTGAAGGTAATCCATTTGTCCAATCAGGAAAAAATAGCAATGTCATCAATGATTCGTACATATTTGTAGTCAAATAAACCTCTGACTATTATTACTGAACTTATCGCAATACTTTTAATTATTAATAAATTGAAATTTAATTTCCTTTTAATATTTATCAGATTTAATTGAAAAGACAATTTTAAAATACTATTATGTTATTTATAAACTATTGATTAGTAGCTGTTGTTAAAATTATTTTTTGTCTTACTTTTATTTATAATTTTTCAATTAAAACCTGCAATAGGTTTAGCTTTTGATACGTCCGATCCTAGTGTTAGTTTGCTACAAAATAGGATCTCTAATAATTTCTCTAAGAAATATTGCAATGCTATCCAAAATGGTCTTTCTAAAGATGAAGCAATGAAATCAGCTATTGTAAAAACTGAAAACATTATATCTTTCTCTTACAATCCTCAGAAAAAGTGGATTGAGAAAAGTGACTTGGCAAATCAAATTTCATTGCAAGTAGTAAATGATTGTGGATGGTCATTTGGATTAATTGGAAAGGAGGGGATTGATTATTTTAAATCATATTTTCTAGAAATTTACGAAAAAACTACTCCTGACAAAAATTTTTCAAGATAGACTAAGTTGATGAATAATATTTCAGACAAATTAGTACTGATTATAATTTTGATTACTATCCTTTTTGTATTTGGATTGATTTTTTCAATAAAGTCTCCGGAGAGAAAGGTTATAGATTCACCAATAATGTGGAAAGATGATTATTCTAATATCTCAATTTTTAAGAAAAATAATATAAATTCAGAAAGAATAATTTAATAAAAACATTGCTTAATAAAATAAAGGATCCAAATCATGGATATACAAAAATATTTTTCGAATCTCAATAAATTTATCAATCGTTGTTTAATTTAAGTAGTTCAAAAGAACTGACGCTAGTTTTAAATCATCATTAAACCATGCTCGTATCGCCATGGCTCTTCGAGGATCATAAAAATTTTGTTTTCGGTACCAACTAAGAACTTCTGAATCTGATTTCTTCCCATTACATGACAAACAACATGGTACGCAATTACTTGTACTGCTAATCCCCCCTTTTGACATTGGGTGAAGGTGGTCAAGTGATTCTGAGGGTTTACCGCAATAAATACATTTATAATTAGTAAGTTTATTAAGTGAATCTCTCCAATTTTTATTACTTGTCTTGGGACAAAACTGATCAAGGTAAATTGCATCTTGTATATGCATAAGATTCTTGATAATTTTTCTGATGATAACAGTTTTTTTTAAAGTATGATTGAAAAAGATAAGATAAGACTTCCTAAAGCAAATGTTTCTTATGAAAATAAGAATTTTAAATTATTAATACAAAGGGCAATTTAAAATTAATGCTTTATTTATTAACAATATTATTAGGAGATTTTGATCATTCTTTAATTAAAAGTATTTATATCTTTCTGATATCCTTTTTTTCTAATACGTTCTCAGCGATTTCTGGAGGAGGAGCAGGATTATTACAATTACCTGCATTGATTCTATCTGGAGTTCCTTATTATCAGGCTCTGGCTAGTCATAAACTAGCAACAGTAGCACTAGGAATAGGGGGTTCCTTAAGAAATTACAAATCTTTAGGTAATGATATAAGTGTTGCTAGGCAAATTTTAATTTCTGGATTACCAGGAGTAATTTTGGGCGCTTCTGTAGTTGAATATATATCAGAAAAATATTTGTACTTAATTTTAGGAATAATATCCATATTACTAGCTTTTTACTCATACCTTAGACCAGATTTAGGTTTATCATCTGGTAATAAAAAGCTTAATTTTGTTCATGAAATTAGATTTTTAATTTTTATTTTTCTTATAGGTATATTAAATGGTTCTATTTCTTCAGGAACTGGATTGCTTGTAACAATACTATTAGTAAAAACTTTTGAAATGGATTTTCTTCGAGCCATAAGTATGACATTTTTTACTGTTGGGATTTTTTGGAATTTTGTTGGAGCAGTATTTTTGGCAAGAATAGGATCGGTTCCATTAAATTTATTGGTAGTTTTAATAATTGGTTCCTTTTTAGGAGGATTTTTCGGAGCTCACTTGTCAAAATTAAATGGGAATATACTTATTAAGAAAACTTTCATAACAGTTTGTATTTTGGTTGGCATTAGCTTATTGATTAAATCATTAAAAAGCTTTTTATAAAATTATTGGAGGAAAGCAGTACATTTTGGTAAAAAATTTCAAAGCAGGATGATTAATGAAAAAATAAATTAATTATTATCTTTATTCTTTATCAAATGAGTGAATTAATTAATCGTTTATTTAATGATACTTTTAGGCCTTATTTAAAAACAAAAAAAAAGGCCTCACATATGTGTGGCCGGGTGATGGGGAACCTTATTTTTAAACCAATTTCTCAAAAATTGCAACCCCCTATCTGTAGCGCAAACTTTACCTTTCTCATACACTATAGATAGTGTTTTTATGAATTTCTTATATGTAAATTTTAAAAATTCTAAAAAATTTTTTAATTTTTAGGTTAATGAGCAAAAATCCTATCTTATGATTTCAAATGTTTTTGTGGAATTTTACTTGTTAAAAATGTCCTGCACAGTATCATTCGTAGGAACTTTGCTAGTAAAAAGCTTTAATGATTGAATTAACTTTACTAACTCTTTTAAATTATGTTGGTGATAATTTCTGTGATTATAGAAACCTAGGTCATGATAACTATAAATCTTTACTTCTTTCCTACAGCGATGCAAGTAATAAATTTGGACCATTAGAGGTTAAAAAGGTTATTGAGAAGTCAGAAAATTTTAAAGTTACGGCTGTTGCTATTGCTGCAATTAAGTGCCCTCAACATATAGTTAAGTAATGAAGTTTGAATTAAAAACTGAAAATGAGAATTATTCAAAATCAATTACACAATTTTTCTGTATAGTTTTTTTTATCACTTTAATAATAATCCTTTGTGATGTTGCACTCAAATTAGGAATCATATCTAGAAGTCATAAAATCGAATACAACTGTAGGCTTTTATCTCTGGAAAAATCTAAACCTCATTTTAAGAAATTATCCAGGCTTTCTAATCTAAAAAGTAAACAACAAATTTGGGAATTTTGTAGGGAGGTTATTAAATAATAGTTAGCTAGATGCTGATGTATAGAACTTTAATGCAAATAACCAGAACTTTCTTGAAGTTATAAGAAATACTGAAGCAACAATAACTTCAAGCAATATTTTCCACAATTGAGAAAGTCCTAGAAAAACTTCAGAAGGAATTGTAGTTATAAAAGCAATAGGAATGATAATACTAAAAAAAACTCTTAAAGAAAATGAAAATGAATTTAGAGGAAATCTTCCAATATAAAGAAATGATCTTAATACTTCTATTGCATTCCAGGTCTTAACAAACCAAATAGTAGTAGTAGATATAAAAAACCATAGGCTATATAAAATACAAATCGAGCAACTTATCGTAATCAAAGATTGGCTTAGAAAACTTAAATTTAAATTTATTTGATTTATTCTTATGCAGAAGATTAACAAGAAAAATCCAAGCATAATTTCTAAAAATCCAGAAGGATTTATTTTTTTTAATGAAATAAAAAATTGACTATCAATAGGTTTTAAAAGAACGAAGTCTAATGTTCCTTCTCTTATATGTTTAACTATTTCTGTCAGATTAGGATTGAACCATGTATTTGTTATTCCATTCAAAATTGTATAAATAGCTTGGATTATTAGTGCCTGTTCAAATTTCCACCCTCCAATATATCCATTATTTTGAAAGAAAATAGATAATAGAAAAATACTCCCTACTAAACTTAAAATTGCAGTAATTAAATCAACTAATATATTTGTCTTATACTCCAATTCAGAAGCTAAAGAAGTATGTAGGAATTTTTTATAAACTTTTAAATATTTTCTTAAATTCATGACCCCATTGCTGTATATTTTTTCGTTCCTGCAGACCAGATTTTCTTAAATAATGGGAAAAGTAAAAAAATCCATAGAATTTGCATAATTAAGCCTCCACTTATATTTGTTTCATTACCTGACAATAAGTTCGCAGGGAAATCAATTAGATATGGAAAAGGAGTCAAATAAATCCAAGATTTAACATATGCGGGGAATGAGACTACAGGTGCTAAAAGACCTGAGAGAAATAAAGTTGGAATAAATAACAATCTTTCTATCGATGATGCTTTCTCTGTCCAAAAACATAGACATGCAACTATTGACTGAATTAAAAATTGAATCAAGAAGGATAAGAAAGTAGATACTATCGATAAGAGTAAAATACCTAAATTTGGTATCCATAAACTTTCTGGATTAAAAATAAAAAAGAAAAATGCGATTATTAGTGCGAAAGGAAATCTTGTTATTTGTTCAGCAAGATGTTGTGCAAAATATCTGAAAAATGGATTTAAAGGTTGGATTAAATACGGAGATACTTTCCCCATAAGAGAATCCTCTTCAAAACTAAATACAACCCAAACTACGGAAAACTGTCTTACAAAAAAAGCACATAAGAAATACCTAGAAAGCATAATATCACTAATGTTTATAGATTCATTAAGATTATTGTTTGTCCAAATGTTTAACATGAAAAAAGGAATAATCCCTGAAATTGCCCATAATGCAATTTCTACTCTATATTCCAACATGTTTGAATATTGGACTTTTAATAAGGTGAATATTTTACGGTTAATCAAATTAAATATCATAATCTTTTTTGATTAATACCTTGCCAATAACTTCATCTATAGGTGGTTCATTTATAAAAAGGTCTTCAATATCAAAGTTATTTAGGATAGTTTTTAGTGAAGAGGTTATAGAGTTATTTTCAATTTTTATAGTGATTTCATTCTTAATTTTATTTTTAACAGTAAAACCGGATTTTTCTAATTTAATTGCATCCTCTTCTGATCGACAAACTATTAATATTTCTTTGACAGGAGAAAGTTTTTTTAATAATAAGTCAAGTTTCCCATCATATGATATCGCCCCTTCGTGCACACATATAACTCTCTTGCATAACGATGTAATATCTTTCATGTAATGACTTGTTAGGCATATCGTTGCATTAGTTTCCTTATTATATTTTTGAAGGAATTTTCTTAAATTTCTCTGTGCATTAATATCTAATCCAAGTGTAGGTTCGTCTAAAAATAGAATATTTGGTTCGTGTATCAAAGCTGCTAGTAATTCTGATTTCATACGCTGACCTAGTGAAAGTTTTCTAACAGGTATGAATAGCTCTTCATCAATTTCAAGCATTTCTGATAGTTTTTTTATTCTCTTTTTAGCTTCGAACTTATCTAAGTCATATATTGATGCATTCAAATAGAATGATTCAATTGGTGGAAGATCCCAAATAAGCTGTTGCTTTTGTCCCATTATTAAGGTGATATTCTTTAGGAAATTTTCTTTTCTCCTGAAAGGTATGTAGCCTGAAACCAAAATCGAACCTTCACTTGGATAAATTAATCCACAAAGCATTTTTAATATTGTTGTTTTCCCAGCTCCATTAGCACCTAGAAAACCTACTATTTCTCCTTCTTTAATTTCAAAACTTATATCTTTTATAACTTTTAAACTTTTTGTTTGTCTTCTAAAAAAATGTTTAATTGTACCTTTTAAGCCTGGTTCTTTGGAAGAGATATCAAATGACTTAGATAAATTTCTTACATCGATAATATTTTGTACCATTTAAAATTTTAAATTAATGAAATTTTATATTAGATAAATTTTTGAATTATTTTTATTTTAGAAAATTTTTTAACCAATTAAAAAATATCTTTAAACGATACAACCAGCCAGATAAAAAAATTAATTGGATTAAGTAACTCTCTTACCTTATTTTTATTTTCATAATTTAATCCTTTTAAAAAATCAAATATAAAATTATTATTATCTTTTCTATCATCATTTTTTTTAATTACATTACCATTTTCGTCGAGAAGATCAATTTCATCCTCAAAAAACCATTGCTCTTTCCCATTAGATAATTGCAAGACAACTCCAATACCTTTACCATCAGTTATTCTGAAGTCACTTACCTTACCCAATGAAGAGACATTTATCGCATCAATGGTTTCTTTGGTAAGTCTATCCTTAGATAGTTCTAGGTTGATTTGAACAGAGTTCCCTACCTTAACCTTATCTAAAATTGACATTTTTTAGGTTATTATACTTAGTGATTAAAGATTTATGCGATTAATTCAGAATTGTTGATTTATTTCAATAATTATGATTTTTTGAAAATAACTTCAAGAAATCGTTTTAATAAAATTGTTAATACTCTCAAGAATACAAAAAACAAACCTAACCAACCTAAAATCACTGCTATGGATAACAAGCTTGAACCTAGATCTTGTTGTAGCAAATTCTGCATATAATTTTTTCTAAATTAGATAAAAATAACTTTACTTTATTGAATTACTTATTCAACTTAAAATGGCCAAAATTCAAGTTTATTTAAATTCTTTGTTATTAGCATATTTATTGTAAATGATTTTTGAGTTAAGATTTAGTTAGAACAATTATTTAATATTTTGGATCTATCTTTGAACTCATACATTGGAATATTATTTATCATTATTGGTTTAATAGTTAGAATTGACATGAAATTCTCTATTCAAAAGGATCTAAAATAATGCCTAATAAAATCTTTTATTGAGATATAAAACCTTCAGCTCTATTATATTTTTATTATTATCGTAACTCTTGTAAACAATAAAAAAGCAGCCCTGAAGCTGCTTCTAAATGGTGGCGGGGGGGAGATTTGAACTTCCGACCTTCGGGTTATGAGCCCGACGAGCTACCAGACTGCTCTACCCCGCGTTACATACATAGCATACATCTGAAAGGGTTATTTTTTCTGTTTTTTTATGATTCTTGGAATTTTAATTTACCTTTTACTTCAAGTCGCACTCCGTCAGAAAAATTAAACACCTTTTCTTCTATGTCTTGAATTCTTAATTCAGATATCCACTCTAACTGTTTTAGTAAGTGAAGACTAACAGCATGCTTTGCTCTTTTTGAACCGTCTTCTACTTTTAAAGCCAACCCTATCCCTTCATTTACCTTACATAGACACTGTATTCCTTCGGCGCCACCTTTACCTATAACCTTTCCATGAGAAGCTTTAATTATTTCTGTATCAAATTTATTGTTGTCACTTATCATTATTGGGTTTAATGTCATAGCTCTACTAATTTGTTCTAATTCGGCATTCTCGGAACTGCTTAGAAGTGAATATAACCTTGACATTTCTAATAGTTTTAAATAAAGAGTGGGGGCACCACAATCATCGCGTTCTGCATTTATTTCAGATGGTGGGATTTCAAGTAATTCAGAAACAATTCTGAATATTTCAATTTGAAGAGGATGATCCCCCTTTAAGTAACTATCTAATGGCCAATTCATTTTTTTGCATGTAGCTAAAAAAGCAGCATGTTTACCCGAGCAATTATGTTCTAATGGACTTGTCTTAGATTTTGGACATTTAAGATTTTGAATATCAATGTCATATTCCCATAAAATTTTAAAGGCTTCCCTTGAATGAAGTTTTGATCCACTATGTGATCCACATGCTAGTGCAATTGATTTTGATTCATTATTGATTTTTGATGCAGTTCCACTACTAACGAAAGGTATTGCTTGAAACGGTTTTAGAGCTGACCTTATGAAACTTTTATATTCTGGATTCCCTGCGCACATTAAAACTCTCCCTTTTTTGTCAGTAATAACGGCATGAATTTTATGTATTGACTCAATATTTGATCCTCTCATTAGGGTTGCTTGTAAAGGAGGATTGTTAGAAGTGTAGAGGTTTTTGAAATTTGAACTCATTTAGAAATTGTTATATTGAAAAATCAAAATTCCAGACAAAGCTAAGGCTGAAATAATAGAAAAAATTTGAATTAAATTTTTTAAAATAGGCTTTACCTCAATTGAGGCAATAAGTGATTCTTTTTCTTTCAAAACTAATGGTTTTTCCCATACTTGACCGTCATACCACCCGGATTCCTCGTATTCAACCTTTTCAGATGTTAATCTGTGAAATATATGTTTCCAACCTAAATATAATCTTATTGAAATTAAAAGGGGTATTGATAAGCTACTAAATAAACTTAATAGAATATATCTTAAAAGGGATGTTTTGAAATATACACTTCCTGAACATATAGCGAGAAATAGAAAAAAACCTCCTACCCAGAATTTTATCAATATAAGAATTAGTGACTTTTTTGTTTTTGGCCAAGAAAAAATTTTAGATTTAGATAATTCTATAAATTCATTTGTAGGTTGTTGCTCTTTGGGGACAGGACATTTAGATTCGTTCATAAAAAATTATGGAAATGTAAGATTATCCCCATTACTCCAGAATGATTCAAGGTCATAATATTTTCTTATTTCTGGTTGAAAAATATTTACGATTAAATCACCATAATCGAGTAAGGCCCATTTCGCTTCGTTAACCCCCTCTTTTCGTATTGGTTCAATTTTAGCCTTGTTTCTAAGCTCTCCCTCTACAGAGTTGGTTATAGATCTAACTTGTACATCAGATAGACCTTCTGCAATCAAAATCCATTCACTAATAAATGATACTTTGTCAATTTTTATAAGTTTTATATCCCTCGCCTTTTTATCATCACATGCTTTAGCTGCCATTAAGACCAAATTTTTATTGTCCATAAACATTTTCGCTAGAAACTGATTTTTCTGAACCTTCTTGCTGAGATAATTCCGATCTTGCTTTTTCTGCACTTTTTCTCAAGGCATCTAATCTATCTTCAAAGAAACTTCTTTTTTTCTTTTTTCGCGTCTTATCTATTAACTCCTTTAATGCTCCTCCAAGACTTTTATAAGCATTTGGAATGCTGTATCCAAATCTACAAGCAAGATCAATAGCTCTTTCGTCTGCATAAATAGCATCTTGAAGCTTTTTTTCAGAATTATTTTTTAAATATAATCTATACCCTGCAAAACTAGATAAACCAAGAGCAAGTATTAAAAGTAACCCATCTTGAACCCACAACTCTCCTATAGCCCCTCCAAGGCCTATAGCAAGAGCGGCCATTTCCCATCCATCTCTGGGAATTGTATCATTTTGAATTTTCCCAACTTCGTGCCAAAAAAGTAGATTTCTGTGGTCAATAGCCAAGTTATCCCATTCGTCCAAATCTATTTGAATTTCTACTTCGTCGCGACCTATTTCCTCAAGTGTTATTAAAGGTGGGTCTATAGCCGCAGCAGCTTCAACAAATACCCAACTTTCATTTTCTGGAGGCAACAAATTTTTAAGTCGCTGAAGTTCGCTCATAAAAAATTAATTTCTTTCAATACTATAGAAACAAATGTTGCTTTTCAAGTAACTTGATTAACATCTGATGATTTATAAGTAGCATGAAATAAATGAAGGTTTAAATTATGCCTCAAAGAGGTGATATTAAAAAAATTCTTATTCTTGGTTCTGGACCAATTGTTATAGGACAAGCATGCGAATTTGATTACTCTGGCACTCAAGCTTGCAAAGCTTTAAGAAATGCTGGTTATGAAATTATCTTGATAAATTCAAATCCAGCATCAATAATGACTGATCCTGATATCGCTAATAAAACTTATATTGAACCATTGACTCCTGAAATTGTTTCTCAGATCATCTTAAAAGAAAATCCTGATGCGATTCTCCCCACTATGGGAGGCCAAACCGCTTTGAATCTTGCGGTTAAGTTATCAGAATCAGATTTTTTGAAAAAAAATAATATTGAATTAATCGGTGCTAATTTAAGAGCTATTAATAAAGCTGAAGATAGAAAATTATTTAAAGAATCTATGGAGAAAATAAATATAAATGTATGTCCATCTGGAATTGCATCTAACCTTGATGAATCAATTGAGGTATCAAAAAAAATCAATTCCTACCCTCTTATAATAAGGCCTGCATTTACATTGGGTGGTGTTGGAGGTGGTATTGCTTTTAACCTTGAAGAGTTTGTCGAGTTGTGCAAATCAGGTTTAGAGGAAAGTCCAAGTAATCAAATATTGATTGAAAAATCACTTATTGGATGGAAGGAGTATGAATTAGAGGTTATGAGAGATACTGCTGATAATGTAGTAATAGTTTGCAGTATTGAAAATTTAGACCCGATGGGTGTCCACACCGGAGATTCGATTACTGTAGCTCCTGCACAAACTTTAACAGATAAGGAGTATCAGAGATTAAGGGATTTGTCATTGAAAATCATTAGAGAGGTAGGAGTTGAAACAGGAGGGAGTAACATCCAATTTGCAATAAATCCAACTAATGGAGAAGTAATTGTCATAGAAATGAATCCCCGAGTGAGCAGATCTTCTGCTTTGGCTAGTAAAGCAACTGGATTTCCTATAGCTAAAATTGCGGCTTTGTTATCTGTAGGTTATACACTTGATGAGATTGTTAATGATATTACAAAAAAAACACCTGCGTGTTTTGAACCATCAATTGATTACGTAGTTACTAAGATTCCAAGATTTGCCTTTGAAAAGTTTAAAGGCTCTTCAAATACTTTAAGTACTGCCATGAAATCCGTTGGTGAGTCAATGGCAATAGGTCGTTCTTTTGAAGAATCTTTTCAGAAAGCATTAAGGTCATTAGAAGTAGGTGTTTTTGGATGGGAATGTGATTCATTAGATGATTTTAAAAACGAGGGTCATATTAAAAATAGTTTAAGAAACCCTACATCTGAAAGAATTCTTCTAGTTAAAAAAGCTATGCAGCTTGGGAAAACTAATATGTATATTAATGAAGTTACAAATATAGATTTATGGTTTATAGAAAAATTACGTAATATCTTTAATTTTGAAAATGACTTTCTAAAGGGAAAGGAACTTTATGCTCTAGATAGGGATTTGATGTTACATGCTAAACAATTAGGCTTTTCAGATCAACAGATAGCAAAGTTAACTGATTCTGATTTTTTTGATGTGAGAAGATATAGAAAAAAACTTAATATAATTCCAATTTATAAAACTGTTGATACTTGTTCAGCGGAATTCTCTTCCTCAACTCCTTATCACTATTCCACTTACGAGGAATCCTTCATAAATTTTAATTCTCAAATTTTTGATAGTGAGATTACAGAAAATAGTACATCAAAAAAAATTATGATTCTTGGAGGAGGTCCAAATAGAATTGGTCAGGGAATAGAATTTGATTACTGTTGTTGTCATGCATCATATCAAGCCTCTAAAAATGGTTATAAAACAATAATGGTTAATAGTAACCCTGAAACTGTTTCAACAGATTATGATACCAGCGATATTTTATATTTTGAGCCTGTAACTTTGGAGGATATTCTCAATATAATAGAAGCTGAAAATCCATATGGTTTGATTGTTCAATTTGGAGGTCAAACCCCACTTAAGTTATCATTACCTTTGTTTCAATGGCTTAAATCTAATGATGGGGTCAGAACTAGTACAAAAATTCTTGGGACATCTCCAAAATCTATCGATCTAGCAGAAGATAGAGAAGAATTTACCAAAATACTTGAAGAATTAAGTATTAGACAACCTTTAAACGGTATTGCACGTAATCAAGATGAAGCAAAAATAATAGCAAAAGATATAGGGTTTCCTTTGGTTGTCAGACCTTCTTATGTTTTAGGAGGAAGAGCAATGGAAATTGTTAAAGATGAGAATGAATTATCGAGATATATCTCTGAAGCAGTTAAGGTATCGCCTGATCATCCAATCCTTCTTGATCAATATTTGAATAATGCTATTGAGATAGATGTTGATGCTTTATGTGATTCAAAAGGTTCGGTTGTAATTGCTGGTTTAATGGAACATGTGGAACCTGCAGGAATTCATTCAGGGGATTCAGCTTGTTGTTTACCATCTATATCTCTTTCAACATCAACATTAGAAAATGTGAGGAATTGGACTAAATTAATTGCAAAAAGATTAGATGTTGTTGGTTTAATTAATTTGCAATTTGCGGTGACAAATACAAATAACCAAGAAGATGAGCTATTTATTCTTGAAGCAAATCCAAGAGCATCCAGGACAGTCCCATTTGTTTCAAAAGCTATAGGTAAACCAGTTGCAAAATTAGCTACCCAATTAATGCAAGGTTTTACATTAGAAGAAGTTAATTTCACACAAGAATTTTCTCCTAAATATCAAGCAGTTAAAGAGGCTGTTTTACCTTTTAAAAGATTTCCTGGATCTGATTCATTACTTGGTCCTGAGATGAGATCTACGGGAGAAGTTATGGGTTTAGCTAAAGATTTTGGAATTGCTTATGCCAAGTCTGAATTGGCAGCAGGAAATGGTGTCCCTTCAGAAGGAGTAGCTTTTTTGTCTACAAATGATTTAGATAAAAAAAATCTTGAGGAAGTTGCTAGAGAACTTTTGATTTTAGGATTTAAATTAATCGCAACAAAAGGTACAGCTCTATATTTGGTGAATTTAGGTATTCAAGTTGAAGAAGTGCTTAAAGTTCATGAAGGTAGACCAAATATCGAGGACCTTATTCGTTCGGGACTTGTTCAATTAGTAATTAATACTCCAATAGGATCACAGGCTCTTCATGATGACGCCTATTTAAGACGTGCAGCTTTAGAATATAATATTCCAACTTTTACAACTATCCCTGGAGCAAAGGCAGCAATTAAAGCAATTAAAGCTTTGCAATGTAATCAAATAGATGCTTACTCTCTACAAGAGATACATAATTATTAGAATTTCATTCTAAGTTTTTTAATTTTTCTCTTAATTGATTAGCTAAAGTATTCCGGCTAATTGAAAGTAATTTGAGTGTATCTTGATGCATTTTAAGTTGTGTCTCAGCTATTTGTAAAACTTTTATAGAGTCTTTTATTTCATTAGAAAGTTCATTTATTAAATATTTTTTCCCTTCAAAGGTTAAAACTGGATTTGAAGATTCATTTGTGCTTTCGCTCATTGCCTTAACTTTAAATTTATAAGATAGGGTTATCATGTTTTAATTAGTTGTTTATCACATAATTCTTTATATATTCCAGGTTTATTAATTAAATCAATATGTTTCCCAACTTCAATAATTTCGCCTTTATCGAAAACAACTATTTTATTTGCCTCTTGAGTGGTGGCTAATCTATGAGCAATTACTATAACTGTTCTATCTCTCATGGCTCTATTAAGTCCTTCTTGGACTTCAGATTCTGATTCGGCATCTAACGCACTTGTGGCCTCATCTAAAAGAAGTATGGATGGATTTCCAAGTATTGCTCTTGCAATTGCTATCCTCTGGATCTGACCCCCTGAGAAATTTGTTCCTCTTTCAGTTATGTATGTTTCATATTTCTCAGGAAGCTTTTGAATGAAGTTGTGAGCGTTTGCTTTTCTTGCTGATTCTATAACTTCTTCATTGGTAAAATTTCTACCCATTCTTATTACATCAATAATTTTTCCTGAAAATAAAAAAGGCTGTTGCTGTACTAGTGCAATATTTTTTCTAATGTCTTTTGTATTTATTAATTTGAGATTTTTATCATCTATAAAAATGTCTCCATAATTTGGAGTTATAAATTTTAATATCAAAGCCAGCATTGTACTTTTACCAGCCCCAGAAGCTCCAACGAAAGCTGTCACTTCCCCTTTTTTAATTTCTAAACTGATATTTTTAAGAACTTGATTATTTTTTTTGTAGGCGAAATTAACTTTTTCGAAACTTATTTTGCCTTCAATATGGGATATCCTTGTTAAATTTTCTTTGTCATCTTCTATAGGTTCTTGATTTATGTTTTTCAACCTTTTTATTGATGCTTCTGCCTGTTTATAGTCATTAAAATTTGTACTTACATGGCTTATTGGATCAATGAGCATCAATATTGCAGCGAAGAAACTACTAAATTCTTCGCTTGTTAGAAGTCCTAGATTTATTCTTGCTGCTCCCAAACCTAATATTGCTAATATTCCAAATGCTTCAACAAATCCTACAACTGGATGTTGAAATGCAAGTAATTTTAATGTTTTATATTTTGCTTTTTTATTTGCGCTTAATCTTTTAAAAAATCTGTTCTCAATCCAATTTTCTGCCGCAAAAGATCTTATCGTCGACATTCCATTTATAGATTCACCAATTAAACCTGCCAAATTACTTGTTGATTCTTGACTTTTTTCAGATGCGAATAAAACTCTTCTTCCAAAACTATTAACTGAAAGAATAATCAATGGTGCTAATACAAATGTTGATAATGTTAGTGACCAATCTAGATAAAACATATAAAATACAACCGCTATCAACTGTAAGGTACACGGAATAGTATCTTGAGCTGTTTTATAAATAACTTCGCTTACTCTGTCAGCATCTTCTGTAAGTCTATATGTTATGTCTCCGGCTGAAATCTTTTCAAAAGAATTCATCTTTATTTTTTGAATTTTGCTAAAAATATTTCCTCTCATTACTTCACTTATTTCTAAAGATGGTTTTGCTATGAATACATCTTGTCCAAATTGAGCAGTTTTTTGAACTAAAAATACAAATAATGACTTAACTATTATGCTAGAAACTTTCGAAAGATCACCAGATCCAATTGCTGGTATTAAGTTCCCAGCTAAATAAGCTAACAAAGGCCAACAAGCTACATAAATAAGCATGCATATAAAACCATTTATGAACCTATTTGCGTATGGTCTGACTGGTGGTATTAATCTCAAGATATTATATGTTTAATTATTTATCCTATTTTATCAATATCTTTGGTTATAAAAAAGCAATGAAATTGGATCAATTCTTAAAATGGAAAAATTTAGTCTCTTCTGGCGGAGAAGCAAAAATTTTTATCAAATCCGGTTCTGTAAAAGTAAATGGTGTGATAGAAACTAGAAGAGGAAGAAAATTAAATAGAGGAGATAAAGTTATATTTCTAAAAAATGAATTAATTTTTGAATAATTAGCCTATTCAACTCAATATATATTAATATGATTTTCTTAGAGAATAGTATTTTGAGAAAATCTGTTATTGCTGGTAATTGGAAAATGCACATGACTTGTGCTGAAGCAAAATCTTATTTAGAAGAGTTTATACCCTTAATAAAAAACATAAATAATGATCGTAAAGTTGTCATTGCGCCTCCTTTTACAGCTATTTCTACCTTTTCTGATCATTCTGATTTTGATTATTTAGACATTTCAAGTCAAAATATTCATTGGGAAGACGAAGGTGCATTTACTGCTGAAATATCTCCAAAAATGCTTCTAGAACATGGAGTTTCATATGCAATAGTTGGTCACAGTGAACCAAGGAAATATTTTAGTGAAAGTGACGAACAAATTAATAAAAGGGCAGTTTTTGCTCAATCTAGTGGACTTACACCAATTGTTTGTGTTGGAGAGACATTGGAACAAAGAGAGAGAGGAGAAGCTGATAGAATTATTACTAGACAGGTTGAACAAGGATTGGAAAATATAGATCCATCAAATTTAATTGTGGCCTATGAACCAATTTGGGCTATTGGGACTGGTAAAACATGCGAGGCTAAAGACGCTAATAAGATATGTTCTTTGATTAGGAAGTTAATAGGTTTTGATGATGTGATTATTCAATATGGAGGGTCTGTCAAACCTAATAATATTGACGAAATAATGTCAATGAGTGATATAGATGGAGTGTTAGTTGGAGGGGCTTCATTAGATCCGAATAGTTTTGCAAGAATTGCAAATTATCAATAAGAAAGATCCATGGCCAAAAGGCTGGGGACAAAAAACTTCAATTATGGGAGTTATTAATTTAACTCCTGATTCGTTTAGTGATGGTGGAGAATTAAATTCTTCAAAAAAAGTTTTAGATCAAGTTAATCATTTTTTGCGTAATGGTGTCGATGTTATTGATCTTGGTGCTCAGAGTACGAGACCTGGGGCTGAAGAAGTTGGCTCTAGTATAGAAATAAAAAGATTGCTCCCATATTTGAAATTAATAAAATCTGAATATCCAGATGTTTTAATTTCTATTGACACTTTTAATTCTGAAGTAGCTTACGAAGCTCTTTTAAATGGTGCTAATTGGATAAATGACGTAACTGGAGGGAGAAGGGATAGAGAAATTTTGGATGTTGTTTCAAAATTCAACTGTCCATTTGTCTTAACCCATAGTCGTGGTAATAGTCAAAATATGAATAAACTCTCTAATTACAAGGATTTATTGAGTGATGTTAAGTACTCGATTGATAATTTAATAAAAAATGCTTTAGAAAAAAATATATCTGAAAGTAATATAATAGTTGATCCTGGGATTGGGTTTTCAAAAGATACTACTCATAATTTGGAAATCTTGAGAAACTTAGATTTATTTAAAAAATGGAAATTTCCAATTTTGATAGGTGCATCAAGGAAAAGATTTTTAGGAGAAATTTTGAATGAGAAAAATCCAAAAGAAAGGGATATAGGAACACTTGCAATAAGCTGTCTCTGTTCACAATTTAATATTGATATTGTGAGAGTCCACAATGTAAAATTGAATTATCAAATTCTTAAAGTTGCTGATAGGATTTATAGAAAATAATATAATTATTATTCTTTAACACCCTCGATTTTATCCTCTACCTCTTGATATAGTTCTTTCAATTGTTCTATATTTTCATCTGAAGTTTCCCAATATCCTCGACCATTAACTTCTAATAAAGTTCCAACAATCCTTCTAAAACTATTAGGATTTAAATCCATTAATCTTTTCCTCATTTCTTCATCATTTATAAATGTTTCATTAGTTTCTTCATATACAAAATTATCTACTTGACCACTTGTCGCACTCCAACCAAGTGTGTAATTAAGTCTGTTAGAAAGTTCTCTAACTCCTTCATAACCAGATTTGAGCATACCTTCATACCATTTAGGATTTAAAAGTTTTGTCCTTGAGTCTAATCTAATAGTTTCTCCAAGCGTTCTAACTTGTGCATTAGAAGTGGTAGTGTCTGCTATGTAGCTACTTGGTTCTTTTCCGTCATCTCTTAGTGTTTTAATTAATTTGGTTGGATCTGAATCAAAATAATGACTTACATCTGTTAATGAAATCTCTGAGGAATCAAGGTTTTGAAATGTAACATCTGCTGTTTTCATTACTGACTCAAATACATCTCTTTTTTGATTCATCTCACCTGGATTATCAGCATTAAATGCATATGTTTTGCGTGATAAATACATTTCTTGTAATTCATTTTCTTCCTCCCAAGTTGAATTTTCTACGGCTAAATTAACATTTGAACTATAGCTACCACTTGCATTAGAGAATACTCTCGCAGAAGCCTCCCTGATAGAGGTCCCTTCTTTTTCTGCTTGTTCTATTGAATGTTTCCTTACAAAATTCGATTCTAAAGGCTCATCAGCTTCAGCGGCTAATTTTACTGCCTGATCTATTAATGCCATTTGATTGATAAATAGATCTCTAAATACTCCTGAACAGTTAACTACTACATCTATTCTTGGCCTACCTAATTCTTCTAAAGGAATTAATTCTAGTTTGTTTATTCTTCCAACAGAATCTGGTTTTGGTTTTACCCCAACAAACCATAAGATTTGTGCCAGTGATTCTCCATAAGTTTTGATGTTATCTGTACCCCATAAAACACAAGCGATTGTTTCAGGCCAAGTCCCTTGCTCTTCCTTTTGTCTTTCAATTAATTTGTCAACAACAGACTTTGCTGCAGCTACTGCTGCTGTAGTCGGGATTGATTGAGGATCAAGTGCATGGATATTTTTACCACTGGGCAAAACACCAGGATTTCTAATGGGATCACCACCTGGTCCAGGTAAAACATAGTTTCCATCTAGTGCTTTAATTAAACTATCCATTTCTTTGTCTGCACAGACCTGTTCCAGACAGAAAAGTAAGTAATCAAATAATTTATTTAATTCCTTCTGATTAACTTCATTAAATTCATTTAATCTGCAGACTCTTAACCAAGGGGTAGGTAAATTTAGACCAAAAACTTTAAGAAGGTCAAAAAGTTTGGAAAGAAGTGATTTTTCTAAATAAACTCTGCCATCAACAATTTTTAAAGAGTTGACCATCGCAAAAATCGACTCTCTTGATGTCTTTATGATTTTTTCATTTAACTCAACAAATTTAAGTTCGCCTTTATTATTACCATCATAAATTTGATCAATAGTAAGATTCATGGATTCTGCGAGTAATCCAGGAAGAGATCTTAATCCCTCTTGTTCTCTCTCTAAAGATGCGATATTTACAAGTGTTGCTACAGCTTCTTCTGCTGTTGGAGCTTCTCCAATAGTATGAAGACCGCAAGGTAATAATCTACTTTCAATTTCCATCAATTGTTTATAGACATTGCCAACAAATAAATCTCTTTCATCTATTGAAAGTTTTTCTACGTCTTTTGAAGGAAAATCTACATCTTTGTCAAGGTTACATTGTTTAGAAGTCTCAACAATTGCATTAACAATTTGAATACCCCTACTATTTTCCCTTAATTGTTGATAAGAACCAACAAGCTCACTTAGTTCTTTAAGTCCTTTATATAGTCCAGCATTTTCTGCTGGAGGAGTTAAATAACTTATAGTTGAGGCATATCCTCTTCTCTTCGCAATTGTTGCTTCAGATGGATTATTCGCAGCATAATAATACAAATTAGGCAATGATCCAATGAGAGAATCTGGGTAGCATGTTTCACTCATTCCCATCTGTTTTCCAGGCATAAACTCTAGTGAGCCGTGAGTACCAAAATGAAGGACTGCATCAGCACCCCAAATTTTTTCTACATAGGTGTAATAAGCAGCAAATCCATGATGAGGACTAGCACTTCTAGAATAAAGTAATCTCATTGGATCACCTTCATATCCGAATGTAGGTTGAACTCCTATAAAAACATTTCCAAAATGTTTTCCATAGATTAAAAGGTTTTGTCCGTCACTATTAAGGTTCCCAGGAGGTTTACCCCAATTTTCTTCAAGTCTTTGTGAGTATGGAGTGAACTCTTCGTATTCTTTTACTGACATCTTATGAGCAATATTTAACTCTGGAGAGCCATCCATCGCTTCAGGGTTATTAATTACTTTTTCCATTAATTCTTTTGAATTACCTGGAAGTTCATCTATTTGATATCCTTTCGATTTCATTTCAAGAAGTACTCTATAAATTGAACCAAAAACATTCAAGTATGCTGCCGTGCCAACATTTCCTTTGTCTGGTGGAAAACTAAATACTGTGATTGCTAATTTTTTATCCTTTCTTTGTTTAACTCTTAAAGTTGACCATTTTATTGCTCTTTCAGCTATTACATCAACTCGATCTTGCAGCGTATGCGCCTTACCTGTAGCATCATCACGACCTGAGAGAATGATAGGTTCAATAGCACCATCAAGCTCTGGAATCGCAATCTGAAGTGCTACCTGAACAGGGTGTAAACCTAGATCACTATCTTCCCATTCTTGAGTAGTTTGGAAGACTAATGGAAGTGCAACCATGTAAGGTCTGTTTAACCTTTTTAGGGCTTCAATAGCTTTAGGATGATCTTGCCTTGCTGGCCCACCAACTAGTGCAAAACCTGTTAAAGATACAACTCCATCTACTATAGGTTGATCATTATTTATGGAATCATAATAAAATTCATTAACTGGTTTAGAAAAATCTAGACCACCACAGAAGATAGGTAATACTCTTGCACCTCTGTATTCCAATTCTTGAATAACAGCAACGTAATGAGCATCATCTCCCGTAACGATATGACTCCTTTGAAGCACTAAGCCTATTGTTGGAGTTTTGTCATCTTTAGGATTAATATCTTTTCTATTATTTTCCCAATTTTGATATTCTTTAAGACTTTCAAACATGCAAGGAGCAAGAGGATGCCAAATTCCTAAATCTGGGAATGTTTCAGGGTCTTGAATTTTGAATTCTTCTATTTGATCTTTTATTGTCTCTGAAATAGCGTACTTTTCAGAAATCATTAATAAGAAGTTTTTTAAGTTCTCAGTGGTACCGCCTAACCAGTACTGAAAACTCAGAATAAATGTTCTTGCATCTTGCGCTTTTTCTACTGGCAGATATTTAAGTATTGAAGGTAGTGTATTTAATAACTTCAACATTGAATCTTGGAAACTTGCTCCATCAGATTCTTTTTTCTTTTTTATTAAATCTCCAATAATACTTTTAGATTGACCAAGTTGGGCCATACTAAATGAACCTAGCTTATTCAATCTCATCACCTCTGGCATAGAGGGGAAAACAATAGATGCTTTAAGTTTGTCTTTAAATGGAGATACTGCATCAACCACTTTTTGAGCAAGGTCTTCAATGAAAATTAGAGAAGCAACAAATATATCTGCATTAGCTATATCTTCTTTAAAATCTTCAAAATTAGTATCATTCCTAAGTTCCTCGATAAGATAGCCTCTAAGATCAATACCTATTGGACCATTCATTTTATTTATTGACTTTGCAGCTTCCGTTAAGGAATTTTGGTATTGTGGCTCAAGGACAACATAAACTGCTTTTATTACAACTTTGTGTTTGTTATCCTCAACAGGAGATACTCTGCGGTTTGCTGAGCGGACCTGCGTAAACATTGATTTTCTTTAAGTATTTCTACCAGCCTACGAATGAAAAGACGTTATTGTGTGCAATATAAATAGCGTGTAACAACCTTTAAAAAAAAATTTTTTAAAAAAATGATTGAAAATTCTAAAAAACCTATACCAGTACTAGTATCCGGAGCTTTAGGCAGAATGGGTAGCGAAGTTGTTAATACTGTATTGAATTCTACAGATTGTGAACTTGTTGCAGTAATTGACATAAACGAAAAAAACAATGGCTCAAATATTTCTGAATTATTGAAGGTAAAAAAATGTGATGTTTTTGTTTCAAATGATTTTGAAGGAACTTTATGTTCTGTTAGCCAGAATTATAGAAATGGAAAAATTAAACCTGTTCTCGTTGATTTTACTCATCCTGATTCTGTATATGAAAATACCAGATCAGCTATTGCGTATGGTGTATCACCAGTAGTAGGAACTACAGGTCTAAGCCCCTCTCAAATACAAGATTTGTCTGTTTTTGCTCAGAAAGCTTCGGTTGGTTGTGCCATAATTCCCAATTTTTCAGTAGGTATGGTTCTTCTTCAGCAAGCGGCATCGGTAGCTGCAAGGTTTTATGACAATATTGAATTAATAGAGATGCATCATAATCAAAAGGCTGATTCTCCTAGTGGGACGTGTATAAAAACTGCAGAAATGATTGAAGAATATCCAAAGAAATTTAATCAGAATTTAGTAAGAGAGTCTGAGTCATTGAAAGGTGTACGGGGTGGGCTTAGAGATTCAGGAATTAATATACATTCTGTACGATTACCAGGATTACTCGCTCATCAGTTAGTAATTATGGGATCTCCCGGCGAAACTTACACAATTAAGCATGACACAATTGACAGAAAGGCATATATGCCAGGTGTTTTACAGGCTATAAAAAAAATTGGTAACTATGAAACTTTAATTTACGGACTTGAAAAATTGATTTTTTAAAATGTTAATTCCAATTAATTCAAGTCAAATTTCAAAACTTATTCCTGCAGTTGGTACAGGAAGTCAATTTAAGTACGCGTTGGGGAATCCGAGAAAAATTCTTCAAAGAGTAATTGTTTCTTCAATTGGTGGATTTATCTCATTAATTATTAGTTCGACCGGAGATCAGACTAATAATTTCTGGTTATTCCTATGTGTAGGTTTCTTTTTGTATATCATCTGGGGCCCAATTCTTGAATCAAGTAGAAAAAATTTGCAATTAAGAAAATATAAATTTTTTTCTATATTTGATGGCTATATATCAGATATTTATAAAACCGAAAAGATTGAAAGTTCAAGAGAACAATCTAATAGACAAGGTCGATTAGAAGTTATAGAAAACAAAAGGACTTGGTTAGTACTTGAATTAGAAGACGAAGATGGTTATTTGGAAAAATTAAGTTTTCCTATGGAAAATAAGCACAGTCAAATTAGGGTGGGTTCGAGTATTAGATGTTTAATAACATCTGATAACCGTAATTTTGACAGAGATTTTTATTTGACCGATGCTTGGCTTCCTGAAGTTAACTTATGGGTTGGTGAATACCCCTATTTATTAAGACCAGCATTTGAGGAAATTTGCTATATTTATTTTAATAGGTAGTAGACGCTTATATAAGATGACGAAAAATAAATTCAATTTTAAAATTGTTGGATCAGGTCCTACAGGTTTATTACTTTCAATTGCACTTTCAAAATTTGATTGCAATATTTTTTTAACTGATTTATTAGCAAAAGATAGATTAATTGATAAAGATAAAACTTATGCAATTACGCACTCAACAAGAAAAATCTTATCTAAATTCAGACTTTGGGAAAAATTAGAACCATTTTTATTTGGGTTTGATACCCTTTCAATTTCAGATAGCGTAACATCTGCTTTTACCAATTTATCAACCTCTGACTTAGATGATGATATAAGTTCTGCTGAAAATATTGGTTGGGTAGTGAAACATTCGGATCTAATGAACGTATTTTTTCAAGAGATTGGTAATTATGAAAATATTTTTTTTATGACACCACAGAGTTTGTTACGTAAAAAATTATCATTTGATTATCAATTCTTTTCAACAGGAGCAAACTCACTTGATAAAAAATTCTTAGATTTTGTTGATATAAAAAAATCTTATAGTCAGTCTTGTTTAACTTTTAAAGTTTCTCTTAGAGGTCATTCTGAAAAGCGTGCTTATGAAATTTTTAGAAAAGAAGGCCCGCTTGCATTATTACCTTTAGAAAAAAGCTTATATCAAGTAATTTGGACTTCCAGTACTTTAAAGGCAATTGAAAGGTTAAATTCTGACAAGAATTTTTTAATGGATAATTTATCAACAATCTTGCCAAATGAATTTAAGTTGGACCAAATAATTGGCGAATTTAATATTTTTCCTATTTCATTATCATTAAATTTACCAGTTTTAAATTTTAAAAAATTAGTTTTTGTTGGAGATGCATTTCATACTTTTCATCCTGTTGGTGGTCAGGGTCTAAATACTTGTTGGAGAGATGTTAATACTATCTATGATCTTCTTAATAAAAATACTGCTATTACTAAAATGCAATTGACATTATTTAAATTTAAGTATTGTTCAAACAGGATTTTAGATATTATCTTCACTATTTTTATAACTGACTCATTGATATCAATTTTTGCTAATAGAAACGTTTTTTTATTTCCAATCAGGAAATTTTCATTTTTACTTTTGAATAAATTTCTTTTTACAAGAAAATTAGTTCTAAATCAAATGACTAAATCTTTCATTTACTCAAGCATTAAATAGAATTCATGAATAATTATGTATCTAGAGAAATGATAATTTATTTATTTAATGTATTAGGTTTAGATGAATCTACTATTGAACTTGGTATAAGATTATCTATAAAAAATAACACTCCATTACCAATATTATTATGGAGTTATGGAATGCTAACTATTGAAGAATTAGATAAGTTATATTCATTTTTATTTCAAAGAATGGATTAAAAATCCTGTTATAATAAGTCCATATTTTAATGAAGAACAATTACAGTTTTAACTAGATGGAATCAAATATCAAGAAAATCTATAGAGAAGCTTGATTTATTATTATTAATACTAGAAACTATTGACTTAAATGGTGTCCAGTCCCTTTACGCTCTATCAAATAAACTTAATCTAACTAATGTTTTACCAAATAAAGTGACTATTTGGAAGTTACGGAACAATAATCCATTGAGAAAATCTTATGTTACTAACAATGTTAAACATAACGAATTCGATGCCTTAATTAGAGTTACAGTTGAAATGTCTAAATATTTATATCCTTATATCAGAGAGATACTGAAATCTAAAGAAGATATTGAAGAGAATTCAGTTATTTGGAATGATTTTAATGAGAGATTTATTGAGTTAATTAAAGAGAGATTTAATATAGATAGTATGAGAGTGAAAAAGCTTTTAAATCAAGCTGAAAATGATGAGATCATCATAAAATCTTTGCTTATTTTATCTTTTTGTATTTCAAATCAGGGTTATCAAAAGTTGAAGAATTTTTTATACGATTTTTAATATGATTCAAAATAAATTGTCATTTCATCAATCTTCAGCAAGTCTCGAAATAATCGGATTGCCAGATTATTCCAATAATGAAAATAAAGATCAAATATCTATAATTTCCCAATGGAAATTAACCTTAATTGATAAACCACTTATTGAAGGAAAATTTGAACATTTAGGCCCTATTATGGATGCTTTTTATATTTATTCAAATCTTTTAATCAAAAACGAAATCCCAATATATGAGTCTAAATTGATCGATATAAAAGCCGATAACCTCCACATACATAATATTGTTCTCAAGAGCTCTAAACCAAATATTAAGCCTTTGGTTTTAAAGATTGGTAATTCTTTGCTTTCTGATACCATAAATTGTTTTGATCAGTTAAATGAATCGACAAAAGTAAGGATAAAAAAAACCGATATACCTACGAATATTCCTAAAAAATTAAGATTTGGGTTACATAAAAAAGTTAAACTTTTCAATTTCTTTATTCCACCTTTTATTGCAATTTGCTCTTTAATTTTGTTCTCTTCTTGTTTTATTTATTTTTATAGTCCTTTTGAAAATATAGAAAAAAAAGAACTAATAAATCCTGAATAACTAGCAATTAGCATCTTAAATACAAACACGATACTATAGGTTAATTTCTTTTCAGAGTTATTCAAGATTTTTCTTTGAGCTTTGATTTATGGCAGATTTAAACATCCCAAATTTGAATATTAAAACTGATAAATATATTTTTAAAAAAAAATTAAATTTAAGAAGAAAATCTAAAAGAAGACTATTTACCGAATCTTTCTTTTTGTTTATTTTGAGTGTTTTATTAGTTTATATAAATTATTTAATTCCTAATAAAAATTTCCTTCTACAAAATCTGCCTTCTACATTTAATAAATCTTTTTTATTAATAATTGAGCTCTTTTCATATCTGTATGAGATATTTTTAGTTATTTTTATTTTTGTATCTATTTTTACTGCTCTAATTTTAATGATAGGTTCTTTTAATAGGTTATTTAAAGTCTTTAAAAGAAAGTCAAAACAAATTGTTTATAAATAATTTCAAATAGGTTGCATTAGGCCACCACTTCCAGAATCTGAATCATCATCATCATTTTCTGTTTCTTCTCCAAATAATGCAAGTATACCGAGCACAATTGATGAAAGGATAATTGATAAGGGTAAAATCGATGTTTGGATTCCGACGTCTATATATTCACCCATAAAATAAATAAATTTTTATAAACCTAACCGAAATCAAACTGATTCGCGGATTTTAAATAATTATTTAATAATTTATTCTCTTTTAATAAGTTCTTTATCGAAATTCTTTATTTCTCTTTCAAAAGACCCGAACCACAAAATTAATTGATCAATTTGATTTTGAATTTCAGTTGCACCTAAACCCCTTATAGTGATGATTGAAAATTGTTCGCCTTCATTAAAATTAAATTTATTTTGAACACTGCTTGCCAAAGAATTTTTAAGAATTTTAAAAGTAGAGTTTTTTAATTTTGTCTCTATCAAGATGTTTGGTTTTTTAAGTCTTATCTTATTAAAACCACATTTTTTAGCTAGTAATTTTAGTCTCATTACCATAATTAAGGACTCAACAGGTTTAGGTAAGTTTCCATATCTATTCACCCAGTCAGTGGCTAATTCAGTTAATTCATCATTATTTGAACATTCAGTAGCAGATTTGTAAGCCTCAAGCTTCTCTTCTCTATTTAATATCCATGTTGCAGGTATAAATGCATTTATTGGCAGATCAATTTGAGTATCATTAACTTCAGGTATTTCTTGTCCACTGATTTCTGAAATAGCCTCATTGAGCATTTCTATATATAAATCATATCCAATAGCATTAACCTTTCCACTTTGTTCTTCTCCTAGTAAACTACCAACTCCTCTTATTTCCATATCTTTCATTGCAAGTTGGTATCCACTTCCTAGTTCTGAAAAGTCTTTTATCGCCTTCAATCGTTGTTTTGAAGCGTCGTTAATTTTATTTATATTTGGATAAAATAACCAAGCATGTGCTTGTACGCCGCTTCTTCCAACTCTGCCTCTAAGTTGATAAAGTTGTGAAAGTCCAAATTTGTGAGAATCTTCAATAATAATAGTATTTACTTTAGGTATATCTAATCCACTTTCAATTATCGTTGTGCATATCATTAGATCTACTTCTCCATTATTAAAAGCAATCATTGCATTTTCAAGCTCTGTTTCGTTCATTTGCCCATGAGCAATAATAAATTTTAAGCTTGGAAATATATTTTTTAATTTGTTTACAGCTTGATCGATATCAGAAATTCTTGGAAGAACATAAAATATTTGCCCTCCCCTATCAAGTTCTTGATTAATTGCAGTTCTTATAACATCCATATCTGTTTCAGATAAATAGGTTTTTATTGATCTTCTTGATGGAGGAGGAGTATTTAGTAAGCTCATTTGTCTTAGTCCAGATAAGCTCATATAAAGAGTTCTTGGAATTGGAGTTGCCGAGAGAGTTAAAACGTCTATGTTGGTTTTGATTTTTTTAATTTTCTCCTTTTGCCTTACTCCAAATCTCTGCTCTTCATCAATAACAAGTAGTCCTAAATTTTTCATTTCTATTTCTTTTCCTAAAATTTGGTGAGTTGCTACAACCAAATCAATTTTGTTATTTTTCAAACCTGCATAGATTTCCTTTCTCTCATTAACTGTTTTAAATCTATTGAGTAAAGATACTTTAATTGGGTAAGGTGAAAATCTATTGTTTATTGTTCTCCAATGTTGCTGAGCTAGGATTGTTGTAGGTGCTAGTAATATTACCTGTTTGCCTGATGTAATAGCTTTGAAAATTGCCCGAACAGCTACTTCTGTTTTGCCAAATCCTACATCTCCACAAACTAACCTGTCCATTGGCTTATCACTCTCCATATCAGATTTTATTTCTTCTACAGCAGTAATTTGATCAGGTGTTGGTTGATAAGGGAATGATTCCTCTAATTCATCTTGCCAAGGACCATCTTCTGGGTAAATGTAACCTTTTAATCTTTCTCTCTTTGCATAAAGTTTCAAAATATCGACAGCAACTTTTTTGATTAGTTTCTTATTTTTATCTTTTATTCTTTCCCATTCTGTCCCTCCTAATTTATTTATTTTTGGCTTTATTTTTCCGCTTGATCTATATCTGTTAAGACTACCAAGTTGATCAGCGGCAACACTTATCTTCCCATCTTGATACTGAATGACTAAATAATCTCTTGAATCTCCAGTTATATTTATTTTTTCAATTTTTAAAAATTTTCCTATTCCATGATTTTTATGAACTATAAAATCACCGGGACTAATCTTATTTACATTTATATTTGAGTTGACACTTCTTTTTTTTCTTCTTATGAATACATTATTAAAAAGAGATTGTTGTGAAAATAATTCTTTATCTGTTATCAGGACAACCTTCCATATAGGAAGATAAAAACCCTCGATCTCATAATTGTTCTTGTTTTTTATAATTAAAGGAGTTGAATTGTTAATTGACTTAGATGCTTCATCAATATCATTAGAATTATCTAAGAAGTTTGTATTACATTCGTGCTCAAAAAGCAAAGTCCTAGTTCTCAACGGCTGTGCTGATAATATCCATATTTTTTCATTATTTTTTATATTTTTATTTATATCATTGGATAATTTTCCTATATTTTTAGAGTATGAATTTAATCTTTTATCGTTTAACAAAAACCTATTATTAATATTGACTTTAGATTCAAATTCATAAAACTTTATTAAATTAAATTTTCTAAGTGAATTTAATATTTCGTCAAACTTTGAATGCAAATTAGGTTTGGCCTCTAAATTAATCTCATTATTTTTTAGGTTCTCATTTAATTCATGCGCATAATTATTAAAATTACTTTCTGAATCTAGATACCAATTATTTGCAAATTTTTTACAATCTTCTAATTCATCAATTACAAGAATTGTTTCCTTATTAATAAAATCTATTATATTTGAGGGTTCTTTTTCAATTATTCCTAAATAACGATCAAGATTATTTCTATTTGTATCTTCTGAATTAAAAAAACTGTTCTTAGATAAATTATTCAGCTTATCTTTTATTAGTAAATCAAATCCAGCCTGTATTATTTCAATATTATTTATACTTTCTAATGTTTTCTGTGTATGGGGATCATATTCTCTTATTTTCTCAATTACATTATCAAAAAATTCTAACCTTATAGGAAACTCATTATTGACAGGATAAATATCTATTATCTCCCCTCTCCTACTCCAGAATCCCTCAGTGGAAGTTACATTATCTTTCGTATAACCCAGCAAAGTAAGTTTATTTGCTAATTCTTTAATCTCGATTCGAGCCCCTTTTTGCAAATCTAACTTGTTTTCAATTAATAGGTTTTTCTTTATTAGATGAGGTTGTAGTGATCTCTCTGTTGATATAACAATATTAAGTTCATTTTTTTCTTTTTTTATTAATTTGGATAAAACAGTAAGTTGACTAAATTCAATCTCTTTGGATTTATTAATTGATGAGTATGGTAGATGTTCTGTTGGAGGATAATATAAAACTTCTTTATCATTTATACTTTCAAAATAACCAATCCATTTGTAGGCAATTTCTACATTAGGACAAATTAATAATATATTTTTTTCCTCTTTTTTTGCGATGCTATCTAAGATTAATGATTTGGCATATCTACTTGAACCAACAATATTTAATTCATTATTTTTTGAAATTCTTTTTATTAATTCAGAAGTAATTTGTAAGTTCGAAATATAATTAACTAAAGTATTTAGACTCATTTATAACTATCAATCTTGATTACAAATAACCGATACATTATATTAGATTTTATACTGATTGTGAATTATATTTGATGGATTCAGCCGCGATAAATTCTTTTATACCCACACTAGATCAGGTAGACAGCTGGTACGAAATCTTTACACTTTTACCAATATTAATTGCTCTAGAATTATTATTATCGGCAGATAATGCTGTAGCACTAGCTTCTCTTACTAAATCCCTCGACAGTTCAGAATTAAGGTCAAGAGCCTTAAATATTGGTATAACAATATCTTTATTATTTAGAATTATTCTCATCATATTATCTAATGTTCTTCTAAAGTTTATTCTTATTAGAGTTTTTGCTGGTTTTTATTTAATATATTTATTCTTCTCTAATGTTTTTTTAAATTCAGATATAGAAAACGCTGAAAATGGGATAGATAATAATAAAAATAATTTTAAGTTTTTTAAGGTTGTAGCGCTTCTTTCAATTACTGATTTTGCTTTTTCCATAGACAGTATCACTACTGCAGTAGCTATAAGTGATCAATATATATTAATTATATTTGGAGCAGTGATTGGAGTATTAGCATTAAGATTTACATCGGGGATTTTTCTAAAACTTCTGGATATATTTTCTAGATTAGAAACAGCCGGTTACGTAGCAATTTTAATAGTTGGTATTAAACTTTTGCTAAATACTTTAATTAAAGAATCTACTCTTCCAGACTATTATTTTTATTTTTTGATTCTTTTTGCTTTCATTTGGGGATTCTCTAAGAAAGAATCTAAAATTTAATCTGAGAGATATTCACCTGCTAATGGCTTTAATTGTTGAATCAATTGTTTTTTGCTAGAAATGTTTTTGCCTTCAAGTTTTGCTTCTAATAAAATAATCGGATCAGTTTTAGTTGAAATTATTATTCCTTCATTTTCTATTACAGCAAGAATAATACCTGGTCTTGAATAATTGTTCATGAAAAGGTATTTTTCATTTTTAATTTCATCACTACCCAAAACTTTGATTTTAAGTATTTTTAGGTTCTTACCTCTAAAAGTTGTATTTGCTCGTGGGTATAATCCTTTTATTTTTTGAGAAATTTTAATTGCCTCATTACCCCAATCAACTTTAAAGTCTGACTTTTCAATCATTCTTGCGTAAGTAATTTCTCTTCTAAGGGCATTTTGTTTTGTTAATTGAGTTTTAGTATTTTTATTAATATCTTCTTCTATTAAAGATGTAGCATTTAAAAATAATTTTGCAGATAAAATACTAAGTTTTTCCGATAGCGTATTTAAATTATCGTCATTATCGATTTTAATTTTTTCTTCCAATAATAAGTCTCCAGTATCTAGTCCCTCATTCATTTTCATAATTCCTACACCAGTAAATTCATCACCTTTTATTAGTGACCATTGTATTGGAGCAGCACCACGCCATCTTGGAAGTAATGAAGCATGCGCGTTCCAACAACCAAATTTTGGGATTTCCAATATCTCTTTGGGTAAAATTTTCCCATAAGCTATAACAATAAATAAATCACATGATAGTGATTTAAGTTCATTTATAAAATGTGTATTGTCCCTGATTTTTGATGGAGTATAAATTTTTAATGATTCTTGCTCGGCAAAGCTTTTAACAGGAGAGGATAATAATTTATTTCCCCTAGATCTTTTCTTATCCGGTTGGCTAACTACTGCAATTACCTCGTGCTTCGATTTAATAAAATTTTCAAGGCTCGCAATTGAATATTCAGGTGTTCCCCAGAATATAATTCTCACGCGTCACCAGTTATTGATAATTCATCTACCCATATATGTGGAGAAATCCCACTTGTTGTTACCTCCTGGCTTGATTCAATATTTACTATATTTTTCAGAAGATATTTGATATCCCCCGCTACAGTGGCAGATTCTATTGATATTTTTTTACCGTTTTTATAGAGCCATCCATCAAATGGAAGAGAGAATGAACCTTGACTTGCTCTGACACCTGCATGGATTGCATTTAATTCTTCTATATAAACAAATTCTCCCTGATAAGTAGAGTGATCTAAAGAAATTTTTAGATCAGAGTTTTCCTCTGATTTCTCAACTACTATCCAATCAGGAGATACTGAGACTTTTGATCCTAGTCCAGCGTGGCCTGTAGGGATTGTTTTAAATATTCTTGCAGTTGATTCAGAATGTATAAAATTTTCAATCTTCCCTTTGTTAATTAAACATAGTCTTTTGGTAGGAGTTCCTTCTCCATCAAATGGTGATGAAGAAATATTCTTTTCGTGAAGACCATCATCATAAATATTAAGTGCTTCTGTAGATAACTTCTCTCCAATAGAATTTTTATTAGATAAGCTGACTCCATCTAAGATACTTCTAGCATTAAACATTGAACTAAAGGCATTAATGATTGTTAAAAAAGACTCTGGGGAAAAACATATTAAATATTTATCAGTTTTAATAGATGAATAATTTAAATGAGAAATTGTTTTATTAGTAGCTTCTTTAATACACGAGTCTATATCTATATCATCAACTCCATATCCAAGTTTTACAGAACCTGAGCTACGAGGTTTCTTATCTTTCTCTTCTGCTCTTGCATATAAATAGAGTGCAGCTTGACTTTTTGAAAAACTTCGAAACGCGCCATCACTGTTTGCATAAACTCTTTCATAAAAACTCTCAGAAAGACCATTATATGGAACAGATTTTATGGATTCATGGCTTTCTAATAGTTTCACTTCTGCTTCTCTTAAAATCGAAAGTAATTTTTTAATTCCAACAGGATTTCTTTTCTTTGCGTCTTTAACTTCAATTGGATCCTTGGCTAGTGGAGAGAATTCTGTTCTTTCATTCTTATTGCCAAAATCAGATGCAATATTAGCTTGATCTAGAGCCTTTTTAATACCAGATTCACTGATATCACTTGTTGTTGTAATACCAACTAAATTAGATTCGTTCCAAACTCTTAAAGTTAAAATTTGCTTTTGTGATGCCTTAAGTTGTTTTGCCTCACCTTTATCTACTTGCACAGAATAGTCATTAGAAAAGCTTGCACCATAATCCCATTTTTTAAGATTTAGGAAATCTGCAGCTTTGGAGATTTGAGCTGTAATTTCTTTTGAATTCATATCCTATCTTCCGCCAACAGTGATTGAATCAACCTTAATATGAGGTTGGCCAACAGTTACGTTGACACTTCCACTAATGGATCCACAGAATCCAGGAGCTAATTCGAGGTCATTTCCGCACATTGATATTTTTGGCATAACTTCTTTAGCCTCACCAATCAAAGTTGCTCCCTTTACTGGACTAGTTAATTTTCCATTTTTAATAAGATATCCTTCTTCTACCGCAAAATTAAACTGCCCTGTAGCACCTACACTGCCACCACCCATTGATTTGCAGTAAAGACCATCACTAATACTATTGATTAAATCCTCTTTAGAGTGCTCACCTTTAGCTATATAAGTATTTCTCATTCTTGAAGCTGCAGCAAAAGAATAATTTTGTCTTCTTCCACTTCCCGTTCTTTTATGGCCAGTTCTTAATTCACCTGCCCTGTCTGATATGAATTTTTTTAAAATTCCATTTTTTATAAGTACTGATTTTTCCGGTTCCATACCTTCATCATCTACTGATAATGAACCAAAGGATCCTTCTGATATCCCTTCATCTATTGCTGTTACAGATTCATGTGCAATTTTTTCATTCAATTTATTCTCAAATGGTGTTGTTCCTCTCTCTATTTGAGTAGTTTCAAGTAAATGACCGCAGGCTTCGTGGAATATAACCCCACCAAACTTATTAGCTAATACTACAGGCATTTGTCCCGCATCAACATAATCCGCATACAACATATTCATTGAACTTTCAAACACATCATTAGCTGCTTTTTCGTGATCCCATAATCTAAATTCATTGGGCATTCCTGACGATCCAAATCTTCTACTTCCACTAGATCTATATTGGGCATCACTAGCAATTACGTTAAGTCCAACTGTTTGATGCAACCTAATATCGGAGGCATAGGTTCCATCGCTGGAGGCAATAATTACTTCTTGCAGATTTCTTGAGTAACTTCCCTTTCTAGTTATGATTTTATTATTCTTTTTTAGAGATTTTGTGCTAACTAATAATTTTTCACTTATCTCATTAATCGATGGTATTTCATTAATCCATTTTTTCTTGGATAAACTATAGTCTCTATGTTTATTTAAACCGTTAAATACCTCTCTTTTTTTGTTCTCTGTTATGTCTAACATCTCAATAGCCTGAGATACCGATCTCATTAAGCCATGCTTTGTTAAATCATTTGTACTTACAAAACCATCCTTTTTTTCTTTAAAGATTCTAATTCCAGCCCCCCTTCCAAATGATGGACTTACGCTTGTAATAAAATCCTCTTCAGCTAGCACATTCGAATTATCAGTATTCTCAATAAATATTTCTACAAAATCGGCCCCAAGCCCGATCCCGTAGAAAATAATTTCTTCTAATAAATCTTTATTGCAACTACCAAAAACGATTTCATTTGATTTGATTTGTGACGAAAGCATATGAGTCTATAAATCTTCTCTGTATAAAAGATTATCTAATCGAGGGTTGGAAATCTTTGCTATCAAGAGGTTTTAATAAGTATAGTCTTAATAACTGGTAACCGTTTGATAAATATTTAGGTAATTTTTTAAAAGTTTTAGATACTTTATTTCCATCATTGATTGCAATGTCGGAAAGAACCTTATTATTCGCTACTATTTTATCTAATCTTCCATAAAAAGATTTATCATAAACGTCCATTACTACAGGAAAAACTCTAGCTGCAGTTTCATTTGTTTTATTAATAACAAACTGGTCGTAATCTCTGGCATCTAAACCCAAAGAACTGTAAAAATTTTTTTTAATCCCCAAATCCCTTGCATACATAGTTGCAAATACAGCTAATAGAAAGAACCTAGACCATAACTTGGATGTTAATGGAAGATTATTCAAAAAATATCTAAACCTATGGAAGTAGTCAAATAATGGGTGTGTAAAAGTAGAGCCGCCAATGGTAATTTTTTGGCTTAAAGATTTAACAGTACGTGGCTGTGCTTTCATTAATGCGTCAAAGAAATCCCCATGTCTATTTTCATCTTGACACCAATTTTCAAAGTAATTAAATAGTGGAAAAATTTTGCTATCAGGGTTCTTTTCGAGATGCCTATAAATTGCTATGTATCTCCAATAACCTATTTTTTCGGATAAATAAGTAGCGTAAAAAATACTTCTTGGTGGGAAATAAGTGTAATCTTTATTGGCTGTTAAAAAACCTAAATCCAATTGAAGTCCAAAGTCACTCATTGATTTATTTAAAAAACCTGCATGTCTTGCTTCATCTCTGGCCATATGAGCAAAACATTCAGCAAGTAGAGGGTTTTTGGCTTTAATTCTCTTACTAAGTTCCTTATAAAGTAAAAAACCTGAAAATTCTGAAGTACAACTTCCCTCTAGAAAATCAACAAAAAGCTCTCTTGTCTCAGGATCTAATTTTTCTGCAGCGCCTTCAAATTCACTATTTCTTACAAAATGATGTCTATTGTAATCTTTCCTAAATTCCTCACATATAGCTTCCAATTCCTCCTCGTTTATTGATAAATCCATATTTTCCATAGCCTCAAAGTCTGTTGTATAAAATCTTGGGGACAAAATTGTTTCTTTTGCTGGTATCTTTCCATTATTAATATCTTTTTTATTTTTTGATTCAACAATTGATTGAGCCATTTTTTTTTCGGTTTATTAATACTATTATTTACTATGATTTGTATTTTCGAGGGAAAAGTTAACTTGGTGTTATTGTTTTCTAATTAACTCCTATTAACTTTTGCCCATTTAATCTTTGAAGCACTCTTGAAATGATTAATTTTAGGGTAATTCTTTTTTCGTCAATAAGAAAAGATTCAATAATACTTGGTTTTTGATTAGGTTTTGATAAAGAAATACTTTTTAATGAACTAATGTCATCCTTCTCAAAGGATAACCAAAAGTTACATGTATCTTTAATTTCACAATTTATTACCCAACATTTATCTCCAGCAATAGGTCTATTAGTGTTAGTGAGGTTAATATTGTTTATTTCTAATCCTCTTTGATTAATTTCCTCAGTAAGTGAGGGAATTAGGTGAATGTTAATAAATTCTTGGAAAGGCTTTTTCTCTACTGGGAGTTCTTTTTTGGGTTTTGTTGTGGGTTTTTCGGGAGTATTAATTTCATTTTTTATAACAACTTTAGTAGCAGAATCATCATTATTTATATTCGTGTTGATAACTTTTTCTGATTTAGGTTCTTTTATTTCCTCAGAGTTTGGTTTAGTAGTGTTATCAGATATTTCTTTATTTACTTCATTATTTTTGTCTAAATTTTCTTCCATAAAAAAAACTATTTACTACATTATAAATAAAAAAAACAATTTTAAATTAATTTATTTTTCTACCAATCATTATCAGCATTATCCCAGTCATCTTTAATATCTTGATTTGAAAAACTTTGATCTTTTTTTAAATTATTATCATTCATATTTTTGACTACTCGGTAATTAACAGAAATTGTAGGTTGAGTTTCTCTAATATCCCTTTGTGGGGGCATATCAACGTTTGGTTCCATTTCTGCCTCATTATTATTAGATGCGAATTCATCTTCCACATTTTCGAAAGTTTTTTTTCTGAAACTAGTACTAGTAATTGTTGTATTCAATAAAGAGCTTACAAATAAACCAGAAAAAAACGAAATACTGATTAAATTACCTATACTAACTTCCTGGAAGGTCCATTTAAAGTATCTAAATGAAGTCTTCTGATTATTATTTGTATATAATAAAATTTGAAAAATAATTATTAAAAAAAGAGTTAAAATTAAATATTTTTTTTTAAACATAATTATAAAAAGTTATCTTAAATTTTTTTGGTTAATATTTCCATAATATATTTTGTGAAAATTTATTTATGTTAATTCTAAATCAATTTGATATTTAAGAATATCGACTTTTATTATTTTTACTTCTATTTGATCTCCAACTTTATATGATTTTTTAGATTTTCTTCCAATCAATAGATTTTGCCTTGACCTGTATTCATACCAATCATTATTAAGAGTGCTTACGTGTACTAAACCCTCTACATTTAGTTCTGATATCTCAACAAAGAAACCATATGTTTGCACTGATAAAATAAACCCACTATAAATATTACCTAATAATTTTTCTGCTTTTCTTACTTTTTTTATATTTACCATATTAGATTTATATTGGTTAACTTTGTAATTGAATTCATTAAGTTTATCTATCACAAACTTGTTAAATAATATTTCTAGATTTTTTGAAATTGATGGATTAAATATATCCCAATTTACTAATTTTAATGAATTACTCTCAGATATATTAATTTCATTTAAATTATTTTTCTTTGATTTCTTACCATTTATTATCATATTAAAAATACAGTACTGATTTATAAGATTTGTGAAGTCAAATCCAGGAATTGTCCATGGAGAAATATATAATTTTTCTGATTCATCATTATCAGGATCTTTAGATATCAACCTTATTTCATTTTCTTTAAATTCATTAATTAGAAGTTTATGTAAGATTCTTTTTTTATTATCGTCGTCGCATAATTTAATTACTTGACTAAATGTCAAATTTCCATCTTCATTAAGCTCTATATCATTATCAATAAATTCTGAATATTTGATAATTTCATTGGCGTTAACGTAATCTATTCCATTCGAGATGTATCCTGCACTTTTTAAGCTATATTGATTTGAATGTTTGAACCATATTAAATTAGCTTCATATAGTATTGGTGAAAGGTAAGTTTGGCAATCTTCTTTATTTAATGATTCGAAATATCCTTTTGAATATTCAGCTGGATTGTGAATAAAAAATTCTTCTAGTGCTTCAATCTTATTCAGAAGCGCAGGAATTTCTACCTTACCCTCCAAAAGGCGGTTTTTTCTGAATGAAGATGAAATTTCTAGTATTTTATCTAAGTCGTCGACATATTCCTTTATAGGTTTTAATACCCGAGATGTTATTCTTGATTTGCTTTTTCTAGATAGAAGCGCGTCAGTATGATTACTTCCAACGATAAGAGTGCATTTTACTAAAGTAAGATGAAATGACCAATCAATTATTTCATTATCACTATTTAAATAGACACAGAGGCTTATTGCTTCATTCTTTTCACCAAATTTAAATTCAGAATCATTTCTTATGGCTTCACCAAGGTAGTTTTGCCAATCATTTAATAAGGGTAAGGATTCAAAGCCTTTGAATAATATTTCTAGAGATTTTTTACTATTTAGATCTACTCTTTCTGCAAGATTATTTGTATGTATCCATAATTTAGTATTTTTATTTTTTCCCTGCTCTATTTGAATCATCGGGAGCATTGGAGAATTATTAGTATTCCAACTCTTGAATAAATAAGAATTTTTATCTGTGAGGTCTATCCTCTCCCTTTGTTCTATTTTTTTTGATTCAATATGATTCAAATCGTTTGATTTAACGATATTGCTTTTAGATAAAACAAAATCTGTATCATAGTCTTCATTATCGTTTAGTTTTAGTTCTTGTATCACATGACCTAGTCCCTCTTCTTGACCTATGGGGAATCTATCAATTTCAACTTTTACTATATTCTTATTGTCTGGATTGAAAGTGTATTTTTCATTCTCTTTTGGAAGTTTAATTTTAGAAAGTATCCTATCGTCTATCGGGATTGCATATACATCACTATTTATTATTTCTACTTTAGAAAGAAGTATTTGATTTGATCTTTCAAGAATACAATCAACTATTCCTTCAGGTGATCTTCTTCTATATCCCTCTTTTATTATCCTTACTAAAACTTTATCTCCATTCCATGCATAGTTAAGTAGATTTTCTTTAATGTAGATATCTTCTTTGTCTTTTCCTCTTACAGCAAAGCAATAACCCTTGCTACTACATCTTATTTTGGCGACAAGATGATCATTTTCCTTTATGCAAGTATATTCATCATTTTCATTTTTATTAATTATTTCAAGTTTTTCTAGAGCTGTTAAAGCAATATCTAATTTATCTTTATCAGATTTCTTTGTTATTTTTAATAGTCTGCATAATTTTTTATATTCTAACCCTTCTGACTGATTAATATTATCAATTATTGATGATGATGTGAACATGATCCAAATGAAATTATAAGTTTATTTAAAGGTATACACTTCATTATTACACCTTATTATCCAAGCTTAAAACTAATTATTTTTTTTCTCTTCTTTTTCTTCTTTTTCGATGGTGAAAGAGTTGATAAAAAGCTTTATACCAATGATGAAAAATGTAATAGAAGCTATTGACTTAAGAACTACTTCGGGTAAAAAACTTGAAATAGAACCTCCTGTTAAAGCTCCTAGTAAACTTGCAAAAACAAGTGCTGAAGATGATCCTAGAAAAACTGCTAATGGTTTATTTGAAGTGCCACTTATAGTTAAAGTAGCTAATTGAGTTTTGTCACCTAATTCAGCTATGAAAACGGTTAGAAATGTTGATAGTAATAAACTTAAAATCATTTATAAATAATTTTTGAATGTTTCATAAGCTAAAAATATACTTATCAATATCATTAAAGTACCAGTAGATAAAGCAAATTTACTAGGAGATATTTTTTTTGATACCCATTTACCAATTAGAACTCCTACAATACTAGAGCTTATTAATGCTAGAGAACTTCCAAGAAAAACAACTATTGGCCTGCCCGATTCAGCAGAAAGCATTAATGTGGCTATCTGAGTTTTATCCCCAAGTTCAGCAATAAAAATTGTTGTAAAAGTCGTTATAAATATTGAAAAAAAACTTTTTTCTAGATTGTTTTCTTTTTTTTCTAATTTACTATTCATTTTCCTGTAACAGCAATTCTAAAAGTTTTCATCTCTTTACTTTGGTATCCATAATTTGATGAAATATGTTGTTTGCAGCAATCTATTAAAAATTTATCACCAGATTTCAAATATCCTTTAAATGAAGTTGAAAATTCACTTACCCGGCAAAAATGTGGTCTGGTTTCATAAATTAGGCATTTTTTATTTTCTCTGTCCAGGTTTTTACACCAACCGTCTTTAGCCGTCATCGAATTTATTAAAGCTATATCTTCTTTGTTAAGTTTGTTAGTTAAATCGCTTCTTTCGTTCAAGTCGAATTTACAACAAGCTCCACAATTTTCTATACAGGTCCATGATTTCATAATTTAATTCAATCTTGTAACGTATCAGTACAGTTTCATCATTTATTTGTAAAAATAGTATCACAAAACATATTCATTAATCATGGCAACACTTATTCCTTTGGCTGTAGTTGCGTTAGCAGGACCAGCAATAATTGCTCTTGTATTTTACCGTAAATAAAAGAAATTCTTTTTGGTGACTTATCTGGAGGGTGTTTATTGGGATTTAGATGGAACAATCGCAAATACTGAATTAGAGGCACATTTACCTGCTTTTAATAACGCTTTTTATGACCTTGGTATTGATTGGAATTGGGATACTAATACATATATAAAACTTCTGAAGATAAATGGGGGCAAAAATAGGATTGCTTATTACGCTAAATCTATTAATGATAATTTCTCAGACGATTTAATTCTCAAAATTCATCAAACGAAACAGTTTCATTATTTAGAAATTATAAAAAAAAATTGCGTTAGTTTAAAAACTGGTGTTTTTAGATTAATAAATGAATTATATAGAAAAAAAGTAAGACAATTTATTGTAACTTCAAGTTCAAGAATTCAAGTCAATCTACTTGTTGATTATCTTTTTAATGGCTTCAATCCTTTTGAGTTCATTATTTCAAGCGAAGACGTTGAATTAAAGAAACCAAATCCATTACCATATTTAAAGGCAATCCAATTAAGTGGTATAAACAAAAACAACTCAATTGTTTTTGAAGACTCCAATCCTGGATTGAAATCTTCCTTGGCAGCTAATTTGCCAACAATTTTTGTTCCTTCAAATATCCCAATTGTTCTTGAGGAAAATATTAAATTAGATTGTATTTTAGACAGTCTTGGTGATCAGAATAATGTGGCAAATGTAATTAAAGGCCCTAAACTAAAAAAATCATATGTCGACTATAACTTTCTAAGTGATTATTTAGTATCTTTTAGTAATGCAAAAAACTAATTTTTCAAGAATTACCTACCAGTTAAATAAGTTATTTTTTGGATTTCTAAGTGATACTTGGAGAACAAAATCTATTGGTCTGATTTCTGTTTTGTCAGGTTATTTTTTGTTTGCAAATTTTATTACAAAATTTATATCTGAGGGTAAAAATGAGTTGATAATGGTCCCAATAATCATTATTTTTATTGAAATCATTATAAGAATTAAACCTTCCGCAAGTTCAAAATTTTATTATCTATGGACCGTAGTCGATAAATTAAGAATTGGTGCAATTTATGCGGTTATACTTGAAGCATATAAATTAGGATCTTAAATTCTACTCTTCTTCTTCTTCTTCAATAGGATAAACAAATCCTTGAGCTTTCCCAGTTAAAACTGATTTACCTAAAGATATAGCTTTTTGAGCTGCTATTGCTGCTTTTCCTTTCCAAACAGCGTGCCTTTGGTTCCTTTTGCTCTTTGATTTTTTCTTCTTTGGTACAGCCATTCTGTTTCTTTGTTTCCATATAATAATATAACCTTTAACTGGTTATCTCCAAAACTTTTGAGTATATTTTGTTTATATACGTCAATTTTTTAAATAAGCATATATGCTTTATTAATCATTTATAAAGAATAGTGTTTAGATCAAAATTCTCATATTCAGATTCTAAATCAAGTTATTCGGATCTTCTAGAAGATATAGAGACGGGGAAAATAGAATCAATATTTTTCTATCCAAGGCAAAGAGAAATTGATGTTCTATATAAAAATGGCGATAAATTTAAAATACCTATCCTTTACAACGATCAACTAATCCTTGAAAAGGCAACTGAAAACAAGGTAGATCTAACTATTAACAATAGTAGAAAAGAGGCCTCAGCTGCTAATTCATTTGCTTCAATAAGTCTTTTCCTGATTTTCATATTAGCTATATTCTTAATCTTGAGGAGTACATCAAAATTGGCTTCCAGAGCCTTTGGTTTTACCAAAAATCAAGCTAAATTTGTAACTATTGATGATGTAGAAACGAGATTTGATGATGTAGCTGGCGTCCCTGAAGCCGCTGAGGAATTAAAAGAAGTAATAACATTTTTGAAAGAACCAAAAAAATTTGAAAATCTTGGAGCAAAAGTTCCTAAGGGAGTTCTTCTAGTAGGCCCACCAGGAACAGGTAAAACATTATTAGCTAAAGCAATTGCTGGTGAATCAGGAGTGCCTTTTCTCTCAATATCGGCATCAGAGTTTGTAGAACTTTTTGTTGGTGTTGGAGCAAGCCGAGTTCGTGATCTGTTCTCTAAGGCTAAGGAAAAATCTCCTTGTATAATTTTCATTGATGAAATTGATTCTATTGGTAGGCAAAGAGGGTCTGGGATCGGAGGTGGAAACGATGAAAGAGAACAAACCCTTAATCAGCTTCTGACTGAATTAGATGGTTTTGCTGATAATTCTGGGATTATTGTTTTAGCAGCAACGAATAGACCAGATATTTTGGATGCAGCATTATTAAGACCAGGTAGATTTGATAGGAAAATTGAAGTAATGCTTCCAGATTTAGAAGGAAGAAAAAAAATTCTTTCAGTTCACTCACTTTCCAAACCACTTTCAAGCGAAGTTGACTTAGGATATTGGGCTTCTAGAACAGTTGGATTTTCGGGAGCTGATCTTGCAAACTTGATGAACGAGAGTGCTATTCACTGTGCAAGAGACGAGTCTAAATTAATCAGTGATCTTCATATAGAAAATGCTCTTGATAAAATTACCATTGGCCTGAGAAGCTCTTTAATAACTTCTCCTAATATGAAAAAAATTATTGCTTATAACGAAGTAGGTAGAGCAATTGTATCTGCTGTAAGAAATGGAATTGAATCAGTTGATAAAATTACGATTTTACCTAGATCTGGATCCATAGGAGGATATACAAAAATATGCCCTGACGAAGATGTAATTTCTAGTGGATTGATTTCAAAAAAATTATTATTTTCAAAAATTGAAATTGCTTTAGCTGGAAGAGCAGCAGAAACGATAGTTTTTGGTGAAAGCGAAATTACACAATGCTCCATAAATGATATCTCTTATGCGACAAATATCGTAAGGGAAATGGTTACAAAATATGGATTTTCAATTATTGGTCCAATTTCAATGGATTCTGATAATAATGAAATGTATTTAGGAGATGGATTATTTAGAAGAAAGCCTCTCATAGCGGAAAATACTAGTTCTAGAATAGATAATGAAATCATAAATATTTCTAAAATTTCATTAAATAATTCAATAAAAATATTGAAAAAAAATAGAGTCTTAATGGATAAATTAGTTGATATACTTTTAAATCAAGAAACTATAGATAAAAAAGTTTTTAAAATAGTAACTTCCAAATTCTTGAAAGTTTGATTTAATAGCTTTAAATTAAAAAAAATATTTTCTTGATAATAAAAAAAAATACAACGAATTTATTAGTTACACTTTCATTTTTACTTATTCTTCCATTTATACAAAAACAGTGGTTTAATTTGTATTCACTCAATATTAATGATATTTCCTTTTATTTAATCCTTTACTATCTGAGCGGTGCAATATGTCCATCTTTGGTGTATGTAAACTCTTTAAAAAACTATACATTATATAATTTTACAACGGATAAAAGCCATAGTATAAAAATAATTAAAGGAAAAAGATTATTACTCTTAGTAGCAATAAATTTAATCTTTCTCTCTTACTTAATAGCTGATTATATATATATAAATTTTGATCTTATATTTAATTTATTTCTTGAAGGAATTAATGTACCAACACCGGATATTCCACAGTTTAGTTTTTTCATATTTTTAATTACTATCCTATTAATTTTTAAGAAATCTAGGTTTCTGTTGAAAAAAATAATATTGGTAAATTTTATTTTGATTTCTCTCTGTCTTTGGCATCTCCAAATTAATAATATTAGTGTTGATGATCAGTTTCATATTTATAGATATTTTGGTTTAAATGACTTAAATTTAATTAATCTTTTTATCCTACTCTCCTTAGAAATTTCTTTTTATACGTGGTCCTTCTTATCATATAAAAATAATTTGAGCGATTGGATCGTGCCTAAACCTCAAAAAGGGGATGTTATCCCCTTTTTGAATATATTAATTTTTTATTTTTTTATAATTATTTACTACTTAATACTTACTTAAATGTTTCTAATTATTCTATAGCGCAGAAAAATATTCCTTACTACCTTTGGGGTCTTCTAACATTGTTTTCTCCCCGGGTGTCCAGTTTGCTGGACATACTTCATCGGGGTTTGCGGCAACGTATTGATAACCTTGAAGAATCCTTAGCGTTTCATCAACATTTCTACCTACAGGAGCTTTGTTAACAGTCGTATGCATAACTACTCCTTCGGGATTGATAAGAAATAAACCTCTATCAGCCTCCCCATCATCATTTAGAACATTGTATGCCTGACAAATTTCTCTTTTTAAGTCAGAAACTAACGGATAGTTAATATCACCTATACCCCCTTCATTTCTTGGAGTTTGTATCCAAGCCAAATGACAGTGTTTGCTATCAACTGATACCCCAAGTATTTCCGTATTAAGTGCCGAGAAATCTTGGTATCTATCACTAAATGCAGTGATTTCAGTTGGACATACAAATGTAAAATCTAGTGGGTAAAAGAATAAAACTACCCATTTACCTCTTAGACCTGAAAGTGTAATCTCCTTAAACTCTTGATCATATACTGCTGTAGCACTAAAATCTGGTGCTTCTTGGCCAACTCTTAAGCTCATGAAAAAATTTGTCCTTTTTTAAATTATGTATGGTCTTAATGACCGTAATAAGTATTATAATTTTATTAATAAAGAATTAGCAAGTTTTTTTTAAATTCAATGAAATGGCACTATTCCTTTACTAGGAAATTTACAATTTTGAATCACAATAAACTTTTAAAAAATCTAAAAAAGGAGTTAATTAAATATCCCATTAACAGACTTGACAATAAAAATGCGAATTAATAGAAATTCTATTTTATTTAAGATTCCTTAAAATTTAACTCTCTATAATTAGAATTAATCTTTTTAATATTTTTAATTATGGCTAAATATATTGAAAGACTAAAGGAAAAAGTTAAAATAAAAAAATTTGATTCTAATCAGCCAATTGGAGCATGGATTTTCGTGATAATTTTAAATATAGTTGGATTTGCAGGTTATTTTTACTTAAAGGTAAATCATATACAACTAGGTAGTTAAAATTTATTTTATTTCCTTCTTAATTGAACGACAAAAATTTGTTAGCCTTTCATTTCTCGTTAAGTCAGGTAAAGTCCAAATTGATTCTGTCTTAGGTAATGGATCTTTGCTCCATTCTTTGAATTCTTCCATTATCGAAGCATTATTTAATTTTGATGTATACATTTTTCGTTTTTTTAAATATTTTCTTATCACTGTAAGATTTGCCTCAATATATTCCCTCATAATAAATGCCTAGTCTTATATTAATTTATCATCTAGCAAGTTCTACTTTAAAGAAAAGATTAATTAGACATTTTGAACTGCTTGAAAAAGTCCAAACGAATAACCTCCTATTAGAATCCAACCAAGTACGCTTGATATTATAGTAGATCTTCTATTATGTCTCCTTAAAGCTGATTCAATCATTTCATTAACTTCATCTCTATTAAGGAATTCTTTCTTGGAATTTTTTTTCATTTTTTTTCTTTTTACAATAAACGAATTTATAAAAAAATGAGCTTAAGATATCTTCTCTTTATTAAGAGTTCTATTTTTAAGGATTTTATAAATAAATTTTATATTAAGCATAAAATATAATGAAACTTTAAGAGAAATTTTTAAAATTGTAAGTTAAAGTAATTCAATTGCAGGATCATAGTATTTTATACAAACAATGAATATTAATGATAAATCTGTTTTAGAAATGCTTAATAAACTTATTGTTATTAATAGGCTAAATAAAAGTCAAATGCTTCAAATGGTGAATTTAGTTTCAATATCAAATGATATCAATGATTTAAAGGATAACTTGAAATGGGAAAGTTCTAAATCAGTTAATCAAAATATTTAAAATACATAAAATCATTGTTTGATAATTATTAATTCTTGAAATTTACATAAGAGATACTTAATAGTTAATTGAATTAATTATGAGTTTATAAATAATTTATATAAGCTATTCAAATAAATTTTTGATAGTAATTTTTCTCATTAGAAACTTGCTCTTGATTAATATAATTAAGTGTTGTTTTCTTATCCTTACTCAATGATTTAATTAATATTGTAGAAGTGATTATTATTATTAGTATTATTAGTAAATCTCCAACAGTAACCCCTCTCTCCTTAAGATTCATGATAAAACATATATTTTGTTTAAATATAGCCTTTATTATTTAATAAACTAATATTTTTTACAAACTAACTAAAAACACATATGAAGTAAATATAAAAAGAATATAAAAATATCTAGACTATAACCTTTTAAGTCATATAAAAAAAATAGATGAATTTATTATATGGAAATCAAAAAAAAAATTAGTAGTTCTAACACTCCTCATTTTTTCTCTAAAGAGATGATTATCACAAAAAAATCACTTAACGAAAATCAACTCAAATTTACTTATCAAAAACAGTTAATCTCAGATCTAGATAATAAGCACAAGGAATGGTCAAAATTGATTAAAAGTGTATTTTAAAAGCTTTCGTTGATTATATTTAAAAGTTTATTTCTTTTAACTGTATTTTTTTCTTCCCAATTAAGTGTTACTTCATCATTAATAATAGGTTTTGCTTCATAAGCTAGATACCAAAGAATAAATCCGACAGGAAATAATAAAATATGCATAGCAAAATTAGTTGACTTAAATCAAATATAGTGCAACACTTATAATGTGCAAGTGTGACACTAATTTTTTTTTATTATGCCCTCTCCGAGGAAAAGAATTGGTTTTTTGCCAAGTGAAGAAGTGCATGAAATTATTGAAAAATTATGCAAAGCTAATGAGTTTAGTCAGTCAAAAGTTACAGGTTTATTGGTTGAGGAAGCCTTGAGGTCTCGAGGTGTGTTAAATGAATATTATGGCCTAAATCAAAATGATAAAGAAGATTTTATTAACTTTTCTTTTGATAACCAAACATTTTCAAAAAATAATAAATCTCCACTTAATGTGGACGAATATGTAGTTAATAAAAAAGTATTATCTGATGATATCAAAATGATGCATGAATTTATTGAGTTTAAGTATTTTAAGAAAGTTATGAAGCGAAATAACAACATTATTGAATAATTAGTGTCACACTATTAATTTTTATATAGAATGCTTTTCAATGGAATTTAGTAATTAAGCAAAGATAAATATTTTTGAATATTTTTAATCAACTTCTTAAAGAGGGATACAAAATAAAATGAATCTTTAAAAGTTCAGCGGACTAAATCCTCGTGGAGATATGAACCTTAGCCCGCTTTAAAAAAATAGCAATAAAAAAATATAAATACAATAAGTATGTAAATTTACTTTTGTTTTAAAATTGGAATTTAAAAACTCTAAATATAAATTGCAGTAAGTGAATTAAATGATGATACATATGATCAAATATGTGATCTTTTTGAAAATCTTCAGCAAATAGAGAACTTTAAAAATAGTTATATACGAATTTTGCTTGATAAGATATTAAGAAAATATTGAGGAAATGTAGTAAATAAATGAAACGCCTATTAATTCCACTATTAGTTTTGCTTACTTTACCAAGTGTTTTGCATAGCTCCCACTTAAATAATCAGAGAGAACTTATAGTCACCTCAGAAAGCACTAGGGAATCAATCGAGTTGGCAAAATACCTTAAAGATATTGGTGTAGTTAAATATTCAGCATATTGGTGCCCTAATTGCCTTAATCAAAGTGAATTATTTGGTAAGCAAGCTTATAGTGAACTTAATGTAGTTGAATGTGCAAGAGATGGCATAAACAGTCAAACTCAATTATGCATTGATAAAAAAATTAAAGGGTTTCCCACATGGGAAATAAATGGAAAATTAATCTTAGGTGTACTTTCACTAAAAGAGTTATCAAAGTTGACTGGATTTAAGAATTAAGAAAAAAGCAAAATGATTAATGGCTAGATATTAAAGGTTATTTCTTGTGTACCTTTCATACATCCTCCAGCTGGATAGTTAATTACTTTTTTTGATATTAATCCAATACTTATAGCAACTATTCCAATACCAAATAAAGCTCTTGATCTTTTGCTTGAGATGAGATGCTTCATTGGGTATTTATAAGTATTAAATAGTTGGGATTGTTAAATTATAACGTGGATTTTTTTGTTTAAAAAAAAATAACATGTAACCCTAAATCTATGATTTTTTAAAATTTGTTTTAGATATTAGAACTCTTGAAAATCCATAATCAATAAATGCTTATATATCTTTTTTTTTATATTTTTAGTTTGTATTTGACAGTCTTTTTATAATTAAAATGAGACTTTTATTTTTTATGAAAAATAAAGATTTTAATGTGACACAAGGAATGGCTTTGTTACTTTTGAAGCCATTAAATTTACCAGCTAACTACGTCCTGAATCTCATAATTTATATTACTAACCCTAGCAACAATATTGGTTACTAAGAGTCATCCCAAACTGGTTTAGTTCTCCTCCAACCTTGAGTTATTAATTTTTTCCATTCATCTCTAGCTTTATCAACTTTAAGTTCTTCTCTGGTTGTCATAAGAGGCGGTTCTTTTCCTAAAACACCAAGAATTCTTCCAGAGTCAATGAACATATAATCAAAAAATTTATCTTTATTTTGATTATTCTTTGAAAACCTTTTAACCCTTGAACGATTCGAATTTATAAGCCAAAAATCTTCGGTCAATCTTACTTATTTTATGTTTTCTCAATCGGAGCCATTGTTAATCCTTTGCTGAAGAGTTGCTCATGATATAACTCTGCCTGTTCAAGATTACCTCTCCATACCTCCGCCGATCCTGTCTTATCAACTTTGAAAGTTAGATCCCATGCTCTTTTTTCACTCATGCTTGGGATTATTGTTATGAGACAATTTGCGACATGCTGAAAAGTATTAAAATTGTCATCAAGAACTATTACCCTTCCTTCTGGATATTTTGCTTTAGATTTCTTTGGCTCTAAGACGGTACCAAGTGAATTAACCATTATTTTCTGAAATAGTTTAAGTCAATTAAATTTTCATCTAAGTTCTTCAATTGAGAAGTATTGAAAATGTCTCGAGCGTGACTTGAACACGCGACCTGCGGGCTATGAATCCGCCGCTCTAACCAGCTGAGCTACCGAGACATGGGAATATTGTAAGGCATTGATTGTACTTAATTAGAATTTTAAATAATTAATTTGTTTGTGGGCCTCATATATAGCAATTCCACATGCTACAGAAAGGTTTAGACTCCTAACCCCTTTATGATCATTGTTTCCAGTCTGTAAATTTGGCATAAATATTGATATTAAAAAGTCGCTTTTATCAATAATAGAATCTGGCAATCCTGAATCTTCTCTACCAAATAGCAAAATATCATCTTGCTTAAATTTAAAATCCTTCAAATATAATCCATTTTTTTTACTAAAAGAAATTATTCTCTTTGTTGATTTTGATGTCAAAAATTTTTCAAAATCCTCATACTTATTAACTGTAACTAGTGGCCAATAGTCTAATCCTGCTCTTTTTAAATATTTATCTTCTAGTTTAAAACCTAAGGGCATTATAAGATTTAAAGGTATATTAAACGCCGCACATGTTCTGGCAATATTACCAGTATTTTGTGGGATTCTCGGTTCAAAAAGAGCGACTTCCAATTTTAAGTAGGTATTTCAATACTTATTTCATCTATTTTGATTGCTCTGCCGTTTATTGCAAGCCAATTATCTTTTGATATTTTTGTTATTCTCTTTTGAAGTTCGCCGATTCTTTCAATATAAATATTTCCAATTTTATATTCAGAGACAAGACTCCAACCTACTTGCTCTCCAACAATAATTGTTATGCTCTTTCTTTGAATTAAGAGACTTAAAAGTGAATTCATTTTTGTTGACCATTCATTTTGTTCCTTTACAATACTTTTCATAACGAATCCGCCAATCGAATCTATTAATAAAGGACCTTTTTCTTCCCTTAATGTATTTAATAGATCTGTCGTTTCTATTAATTTCCATTCCTTTGGCCTTCTTTTTCGATGTAAATTAATTTTAGTTTGCCATTCTTTATCATCCAAATTGTTTTCAGATAGGGCAACATATGATAATTTCTTTACCTTCTTTGCAAGATGCTCTGCAAATTCACTTTTACCACTCTTTGTCCCCCCTGTAATAAAAATTATTTGAGATGAATATTCACTAATACTTAAATCCTTGTCATTCATAAATTCTCTATTATTTAGAGAAATACCACCATGTTGCTAAAGGAATAATTGTGGCAGCAATTAACAAGCCTATAACTATATAAGTAGCAGTTGAACTCTCAGTGTCCTTTGACCTCATAGTGTTAAAATTTGGATCCACTACAGGGTTGTCAATAGATGAAGGCTGACTTTTTTCGTAATTTATAATAGTCTTCTGTTGAGTAATACCAAAATATTTATTTATACTACTAATTTCATTTGCAAATGTATTTGTGGGGACAACAATAAAAATTAAGCCAGTAAAAATAAGAGGAAGAATATATTTATTGATGTTTAGGTTCATTTTAAAAGGTTTTGGTTAATTATATATTAAAAACAATATGTTTAGGTAATTTTAAATGTACTTAGCAATATAATATTTGCATAATCTAGTTAGAAATAACATATTTAAAATATGGGATTCAATGGGAAATCATTAATATTAGTCGGTGCAATACTTTTTATTTTTCAGATAGCAAATTTCATTTCAATAGAAACAATCACTCCTGAGCTTGAAAGAGCACAAGTGCTAGCTGCAATAGCTTCATTAATTATTATTTTGATAGGTTTTTTATTTAAACAATTCGAACCATTAGCTGGTGAGAAAGCTGCCTTAAAAGGAGAAAATAAGTTTCTCTACGATACAAACATGCCTGATGAAGTTATTGATGAACTTGCATGGGGTTCTGAAGCGATATTAACTTCTACAGCAGCAGCAGCAATATTAATCCACAATGATGGCTTTAATATATTGAGAAGGGGAATCATATCAAGTAACGATTTTAAACCTGGGGAAACTTGTCTGAGATCTATAAAAGATATGAAATTAATATCACTAGCAAACACTAAGTTTTATCCTGGAAGAGATGAATTTCTTAATTTTTGCTCAGAAATTCCATCTATTCTAGTTGTACCTATAAATAATAAGGCTTTTATATTGATAGGAGGTTGGAGTGCTAAGTGTTTTACGAAGTCTGATGAAAAATGGATTAATAACTGGGCCAAAAAAGTTAATAATATTTTTTCAAAAAATAAAATTTAAAAATAAATTATTGTTTTTACTCTTTTATCTTTTGCTTTAAAACTTACTGAGTCAGTGTTTAAATTATAGTAAGCATTTTCTGAATTTATTTCATATTTATTTTCGTTATTTTCATCTTTTATTATATATTTTACTGGATTGAAAAATTCAATTATGTTATCTGAACCCAATATGGCTTTTCCTGAATTTAAGATGATATTTTGATTCTCAAATCTTATATTACCCTCTAATAGATAGTTAGTTTTTTCTATATTCCAGATAAAATTATCAGCATATAAAATATCCCCATCTTTTATAAGAGTTTTTAATTTAACATTCCCTCTCAATTTCAAGAGTTTATTGTTGTCGGATAATGAGGATTCTTCTGAACTAATAATATATTTAGTTTCTTCCCCATTGAGAATATTAATGATAGGTTTTTTTAATTTGAACTTTAATTCAATATTGTCATAACTTGAATTTGGACTGGTTATTGAATATATTTTATCTCCACTTTTAGAGAAAATAGTCATATCTAAACTTTCTATTTTTTGTATTACTTTATTTTCATCTATTAGATTTGGGGCGCAACCAAAGATAAATAATGGAAAGAAAATTATTAATCTATAAATGTTGTTCATACTCCAGTTTATTTATGATTGGAGTGGGTTTAGGAAGACTTGAGTTGCTTACTAGTAATCCCCAACTTAATTGTTGTTTCCAAGAAATTTCTTTTCTGTATATGGAACCAAGTTGCTCATTTATTTTTGTAGATAATTCCGGCAATAAAGGTATTAATAGCAATCCTATTATTCGGGTACTTTCTAAAACGTTATATATAATTTGTTTAACCAAAGGTAGATTATCTTTATCTTTTATTAATAGCCATGGCTGATTATCATTCAAATACAAATTTGTATTAATTGCTAAGCTAAGGACTTCATTGGCTGCTAGATCTAATTTGTAGTTGTCAAAGTTATAAATATAATTCTCGACTGCAATTTTGGCAGAATTCTCTAATTTATTTTCACTTAAAATTTTTTCATTATTTGGCACTTTGTTATCAAACCATTTTCTAGACATAGATGATGTTCTATTTAATAAATTGCCAATTGTATTAGCTAAGTCATTATTGATAATGTCAACAAATCTTTTATCTTGAAAATCTCCATCATTTCCCAGTGATATGTCTTTAATGAGGTACCACCTTACAGGATCATTTCCATATTTTGTAAGCAATAAATCTGGGTCGAGTACATTTCCCAAGCTTTTACCCATTTTTTGCCCCTCTCTTGTAAGAAACCCATGCCCAAAAACCTTTTTAGGTACTTTCATATTGGCAGAAATAAGCATTGCGGGCCAATATACAGCATGGAATCTAAGAATATCTTTGCCAATAAAATGAACATCAGCTGGCCATCCTCCATTAATTGATTTTTCCAATGAATGTTCTGCCTCATCAGAGCTAATTGCGCTTACATATCCAAGTAATGCATCAAACCATACATAAAAGGTATGGTTATCGTAACCAGGGACAGGAATTCCCCATGAGACATTTGTTCTTGAAATTGAAAAATCCTTTAAACCTCTAGATACAAAGTTTATAATTTCATTCTTTCTTTCTATTGGCTCTATAAAAGAGGGTTCGTTGATTATTTTCTCAATTTCTTTTTGATATTTTGAAAGCCTAAAAAAAAGATTCTCTTCATTTTTCCATTCTAGATTTTTTTGATGTATTGGACACTTGTATGTTGATGAGTTTTCTGGATTATCTTTAAATTCTTCACAACCGACACAATACCAACCTTTTTGAACTCCCATATAGATATCATCTGAAGCTTTTACTCTTTCATAAAATTCATTAACAATAAATTCATGATTTTTTGAGCTTGTTCTTATAAATTTATCAAAGGATATATTCCAATTTTTCCAATTATTATTAAAGATTTCTGAGATTTCATCACAATGTGATTTTGGTTCAATACCTTTTTCATTAGCGGTTCTTTGTATTTTTAAACCATGTTCATCAACACCAGTGATAAAAATAACATCTTCACCTGCAAGCCTTTTATACCTAGCTATTGAATCACAAATTATTGTTGTATATACACTTCCTAAATGAGGTTTATCATTAACATAGTATAAAGGTGTAGTAATGACAAAAGTCATAAAGCTTTTTTATTAATACTAACAGATATTTTTTAAACTAATAACAACCCATTATATTTATTATTTTATTAATAAATAAATTCTAAAAGATTACTATCATTTTTAATATATTTAACTTTATATATTTTATTACTATATATTTCTATTGATACAAAAAGAGTAATAAGTATTTCTAGTGAATAATCTGGAAAATAAACCAAAGCAATATTTTTTTTTTGATTAATCCACTTAACAAATATTAATTTATAAAAAGGTTTATTTTCATTATTAAAAAATAAAGTTAAATACTTAAATTTATCATTTTTAAATATATTATTATTCTCTGATTGTCTAGTCTTTGAATAATCAATAATCTTAGAGACTGAATCCTTACTTAGTACTTCGTAATTTTTTATTTTATTAAAAACTTGCCTTTGTATAATTAAATCAAGATATCTTCTTAATGGTGATGTGCATTGTACGTACATTTTAAGGCCTAATGATTCATGTAATCCAGGTTTAGTAGTAATATAGCTTCTTCCCATATATTGTTTTAAAATTATATATTTAATATTACTATCATTGTATCTATTAAGTATCTCAGATGGATTACAGTTTATTTTTTGAACCCTAAATGCAGCCGCTAAATTATATTTATCTATAAATAAACTTGTTACATAACCCATTAATATCATAGATTCTGCAACTATTATTTGTGATATTGTTTTCTCTATTTTAGTTAGTATAATCTTATCATCATATAATTTAATTTTACTATTAGGACTTTCAAAAATAATTGCTCCTTGCTTTTTTCTGAATGTAATACTTTTTTCTAATAAATTTTTAATCTCAATTAATTCTATTTCTTCTTTAGGTTCTATTTCTAATATTTCATTTGCATCTTCATAAGTTAATTGATATTTTGGTTTTATTATTGCTTCAGTTATTTCATATTTATTTATTGATCCATCGTCATTGAATTCTATTGCAGCACTAATAGTTTCTGAAACTTTATTTTGAGCTAGATTTGCCTTTTCAAGAATATCTTTAGGTAGCATTGGAATATATTGATCAATTAAATATAGACTGCTATTTTTCTTTCTTGCATTTAAATCAACATTAGAGTCATGCAAAAAAAGTTTGCATGGATTACTAATATGTATCCATAATTTTTTTTTATTTCCTGCTTTTATTTCTAGTGAAATAGCGTCGTCAACCTCATGTGGATCATCAGAGTCAATAATATATGTTTTTAAATTAGTTAAATCTTTCAAATATTCTAGATATTAATTATAGTGACGACTATACTCAATATGAAATTATCCTTCAGGATTTACGAAGGGTAAAAGAGCTACAATTCTGGCTCTCTTTACAGCTAATGTAAGATCTCTTTGTTGCTTAGAGGTTAAACCTGTCATCCTTCTTGGTAGGATTTTGCCCCTCTCAGTTATGAATTTTTTTAGTAGTTCTACATCCTTATAGTCAATAGGATCTCCAGGTTTGATAGGTGATAATTGTTTTTTAAAAATTGAATTAGGCATGATTTAACTTGATTTAGTTACTTAATTTCTTTGTGAATTGTCATTCTGTTTAAATGAGGATTAAACTTTTTTAGTTCTAATCTTTCAGTTGTATTTCTACGATTCTTTTCAGTAGTATATCTTGAGACACCATTTGATCTTTTAGGATCTGTGCTTGTCCTAGCTTCAGTACATTCCAGGGTCACTACAACTCTTGTCCCTTTTTTTGCCATTTTAAATAATACTTTATTGTATAATTTTCTATTGTACATCTTCAACAAACTTTTTTGAAGATATACTTATTTCTTTTATCATCATTGATTAAAAAATATATATGAAAGTTTCTCAAAATTGGTTGAAAAATTTAGTAGAAATTACTTCTACTCCTGAAGTTCTCTCTGAGAAATTGTCTATTGGTGGATTTGAGGTTGAGTCACTAGAAGATTGTTCAGAAAATGTTAATGGAGTTGTCTTAGGTAAGGTATTATCTGTTTTAAAACACGAAGGATCTGACAAACTTTCAATTTGCCAAGTCGATATCGGTAATTCAAAGAATTTACAAATTATCTGCGGTGCGCAAAATATTAAACCAAATATTTATGTTTATGTTGCTACTGTCGGCGCGAAATTAAATGCAGTTGATTTAACTATTAAAAGAAGTGAAATTAGAGGTGTCATGAGTGAAGGAATGATATGTTCACTGCATGAACTGGGTTTAGAGGACTCTAGTGAAGGAATAGAGATCATAGATGAAGATTTAGCCCTAAAACATGAATTGGGCACTCCAGGGTCTGACTTGCTTCAATTAAATGATTTTATATATGATTTAGCGATTACAGCTAATAGACCTGACGGAATGTCTGTTATAGGTATAGCTCGTGAAATTTCTGCCCTTTTAGAATCTACATTAAATTTTCCAGAATTAAACTATAAATACGATGTCCATTTACTTAAGGGGATTAAACTTTGTCCAGAGGCTGTAGAATCTAATTGCATTTATACAATAAGCTGCATTGATGGAGTACATGGAGAGAAATTATCTCCAAATTGGCTCAAAGACCGTATAGAAAAATCAGGTATAAAATCTATTAATCTACTTGTTGATTTGACGAATTATATTCTTTTAGAACAAGGTCAACCTTTGCATGCGTTTGATAAAGATAAACTATCAAACTTAATTGGTAAGGAAGTTTCTCCAGAAGATTTCTCAGTTAGAAAAGGCAAGGAAAACGAAAGCCTTGTTTGCTTAGATGGTAAAGAATACGATTTAAATGCCAATATCACAGTTATTACTTGTTGTGATAAACCCGTAGCTATTGCTGGGGTGATAGGCGGTTTAGAGACTTCTGTAACTAATACTACCTCATCTATTTACCTTGAAGGCGCTGTTTTTAATCCAGTTACTATAAGAAAATCTTCAAAGGCGGTTGGCATAAGAACAGAATCCAGTAGTAGGTATGAAAAAGGGATTTCATCAAAAAATACAATAAGTGCAGTGACAAGGGCAATTAATCTTTTAGAAGAATATTTTTCTATTAATTCACCAATCATCAATTCTTCCAATTTAATAAGTAATGATGATATATTTATTAAACTACGAAGAAATCGAATACATAAAATTCTTGGTCCATTAATAATTAACGATCAATTTGGAAAAAGAAATTTATCTGATAATGAAATAGTTGATAAATTAACACTCATAGGTTGTACCTTAAAGAAAAAAGAATATGGATGGGATGTAGCAGTAATTCCTAATAGATCACATGATTTAATAAGAGAAATAGATTTAATTGAAGAAATAGCGAGATTAATAGGGTATGACAGATTCGACTTAAATCTTCCCAATCCAATTAAACCTGGAAAATTGTCATCAGAACAGTTGGCATTGAGAAAAGTAAAAAATGGTTTTATAGAAAATGGTTTTAACGAAGTTCTAAGCTACTCTCTTGTTCCTGAATATAATGAAAAACTTATAAAGATTTCCAATCCTTTGTTATTAGAAACAAGCTGTCTTAGAGATAATATCTGGAAAGAACATTTGGAGATAGTGAACCGTAATATAAAAGCGGGACAAGCAAGTTGTTATATATTTGAAATTGGAAATGTTTTTCGAATGAAAACTGGGTTCATTCAAGAAGAAGTTCTGAATGGAGCGATTTATGGAAATAGAAAATTTGGAAAATGGATAAATTCGGGTAAGGATAACGATCTTAATTATTACCAGGCCAGAGGAAAGTTAAAGGAGGCTTTATCATCTTTGAATATTAAAATAGAGGATAAACCCACTGACTCAATTGATTTTCTTCATCCAGGAAGAACAGCGAAATTAATAATTGAAGGAAAAGATGCAGGTTATTTTGGTGAAATTCATCCTAAACTAATATTAGAAAAGAAGTCATTAAAAAAAATTTATTTATTTAACATTAATGTTTATATCCTCTTGGGAGCTAGTACAAGAAAAAATAAATGGATTCCAATATTTAAGCAATACCCAACTGTTCCGAAAATGGAAAGGGATATAAATTTTGTGTTCAGTAAGAAATTTTTAATTAGTGAAATAACTTCGCAGATAAGAAAAACAGGAAAAAATCTCTTAGAGGATGTAAATTTACTTGATGTTTTTGAAGATCCTAAATTTGGAGAAGATCATATAAGTTATACATTTAGATTATCTTATAGAGATAAAGATAAAACATTACTGGACTCAGACATTACATCAATACATTCAAATATCATCTCTAGTGTTGAAAAATGCTTTAATACGAAATTGAGGAATTAGTTGTATTGTTAATCTTATATGAGACTCTAAATTAGTCTACTTATAAGTCTTATATAAGAGAAATAATAATCCTATAAAACTAATTAATGTTGTATGATTAATTACATGATTAATTTGCTATCTCTGCTTCTATCTTCAGTACTGTGGGTACAAGTTCCCCAGTGGTCAGATGATTGGTCAAAATGTGCTGTCGACATACCAGATGCTTCATGTCATTGGTATATAGCTGCACCAGATAATACTTTTGGCGAAGGATTTGATTGGGCTAGCGCTCCTTGGTTTGATGCTAACGGATTAAGCGATGTCCCTAGTATTGATAAACAAACTGCTATTGAAAAGCTCCAATCTAAGTAGTACTGTCTTTAAGGCAGTACGATAGAACATAAAAGTTCCTTATAGCAAGACTTTTAGGTCCTTATAAATTTCTTGGACATTGAAAGGACATGGTTTATATATTTATTATTCAATTTTTGAATTTTCATAGGCAGTAAATAGTATGGATATGATTTATTTAAATTAAAAATTAATTTATCTTATTTATCTATTTTGAGACTATATAGTAGACTTATCATAAGTCTCATATAAGAAGTACTATACAAGCAATTTTTATTTTTATGGTTAAATTTTATTCTAATTTAATTTATGCATAATTATTGTTTCTATAAATTTGATTAAAATTATCTGATGAATATTAGAAATTATAGACTTAACATTTATCTTATATGAGACTATTAATTAGACTTATAATGTGTCTTAGTTGAGAATTCCTATACTAATTTCTATATAGATTTTTTAACAATTGATACGCTTCATTTAATTTTCTCATTTGATCTGTTGATCCTCCTGCATCTGGATGCGTCTCTAAGGCTATTGATTTATAGGCCTCCCTAATTTTACGGAACGTATGAGCAGATCCTGCTGATGTTGATAAATTCAATAATTTAAGTGCTCCATGTACTGTCATTGTTGAGTCCAAAGTTTCAAATGAATTTGATCTATTATTTCGCTTAAATCTACTTACAAACCTTCTCATAAGTGTTGGTATTCTATTAATCAGATCTGATGTAGCAAAAGGGTCTTCTAAAACGCCAATCATTAATAAAACAATTTCAAGGGATGGATTTTTCTTTATCCAAGATGGGCATAATTCTGACATTAATTTATTGGCTGCACTCCAAGTAAAGGGTAGATTTTCAGTTCCATCAAGATTTGGCCATATATCCCTTTCAAACCAATCTATCGAAGATGCTACTACATGATCATTAGGAACTGATCCATATAAGGTTTTCCAATGAGTAATTAACTCAATTCGACATTTTATTAATTCAGTTTCTTTAATTGTATTAATTTGAATATCATTAATATTCTCTTTTAATTTTTCACTGTTAATACTTCTTCTTAGATTCTTTACTTTTTTTTCAACAAAATTTGGAAGGCTTATGTTTGAGTTGGCTTTTTCTTTATATTGATTATTATTTGTAAATCTTTTATTCAAAGATATCTCATTAACTTCTTTTTTTATGTCTGATTTAATTAATACCAATGCAGTATCTTCATCAATATCTAAGTTTTCATTATTATTTTCGTTAAAATTTATTTCTTGCTGTTGGTTCTTAGGTAGTAAATCATCTTCTTGAAGAAGTTCTTTAAGTATCTTTTCTATTACAGGTCCTCTTGCTCTAAATCCCCACTCTTTTCGTAATTGATCAAACCTGGAAATTAGTTCCTCAGGTAAATCAATTGAAATTCTTTTTGTATTTGAATCTTCAGGAATATTCAATAATATTTTTTTGAATTGTATACAATTTATTTAATTTTATTCAAAAAAAATTGAAAGTCCATACGGAATATTGTTTTTAAATTAAAACCAATTTATTTTTATGTCACATGTCAATAAAGTATCTTTTTATAATAAAGAAAAAAAATGTTTAATTGTTATTTCAAGTCATCTAAAGAAAAAAAGAGTTTTTATCAACATAAGAAATTAGAAATGCTCAATTATATTAAGGATTCACTTGAACGTAAAATTGCCTCCGTAACAGCATCTATAGAAGTTCTAGAAAGCCAAATAAGCAGGGATAAAGAAGTTGAAGTAACTAACTAGTATTCAAACAAAACATTCTAGAAGTTTTTCAGGGCCAAATTTCTTTAAATAATTAATATTTGAATTCTCAGTTACTAATAGATATCCTGCAAATCCCAACCCATTAATACTGAAACCATGAATATGATCATTTTTTCTTTTTATAATAGCGATCCATTTATTAGTTATTAAAATATTATAAGGATATATCGGTTTCTTATTACTAATAGGATCCCCAAGTCCTAATTTCTTGCATAATTCTAAGTAAAATTCCAAAAGACATGATGGATTTTCTAAAAAATTAAATTTGGATACAATAATATTTTTTTTAAGCTTACTATCTAGATCTTTATATGAGTTCATCTCTAAAAACCACTTTTCTCTAGGGCATGATATCTCACCTTTAGATCTACGCAGGAGTTGAAAATGCCTGTGAGGTTGACTAGCTCCCGCAATTGGAGAACTATTGAAAAACCATAATCCACTAGTATCTTTATTAACTTGTTGGATCGCTCTCCAATCTTTAATATCTAACCATCCATTTTGAGGTTTCCATTCATTTGTAATAAGTAAAATATGACCTTTTTGTACAGGGTACTTATTTAATATTAGTTGATGATTATCACCAATTTTATCAATTTCTAGAATCTTTTCCCAAGGACAAAATGGATTTTGCTTAGGACCATAAATTTTTTTTTTATTAAATTTTGAAGTATCGAGTTTTCTAATTATGAAGTCGTCTTTTTCATATAAATCTCCTGTAATAATATCAGTTTTGAGAGGATATAATGATTCATCATCAATTGATAATCGAGTTTGTTCTAGTGCTTTTTTCCAATATATTTCTAAACTCATTTGAAAAATTTTATCATTATTATTTTAAAAAAAAAAATAAACTTGTAATTACTTTTTATTAAATTGATATTCTTTCAATTTTTCCAGAGGTACTGATTCTAAGACTACAATATTCGTTGATTCTAATATGACTTTTGGTGCGAGACCGTCTAATAATGCCTGCTTCCACCTATCAAGACAAATACACCAATGATCACCATCCTTTAGTCCAGGGAAGGAATAAATAGGCATGGGAGTTATTAAATCATTACCTTGTGATTTACTATATTTCAGGAAATTATCATCCATTACACAACATATGGAATGATTCCCTCCATCATTTTTGTCATAGTTGCAAAATCCATCCCTGAACCAACCTGTCATAGGTGCGCAACTACAAATCTCAATTTGTTCTCCAAGGACATTTAACTGATTTTGATTATTTATTGTCATAGGTTTTTTTATAAATAATAAAACACCAACATTTCTTAAAAAAAGGTTGACGAGTATGGGGGGTAAGGAGGTAATAATTCTAATAAGGTTTTTTTCATTATGGATTGGGACTTTACTGAAAACATTGCATTTAAAGCTCTTTATGAAGCTTTTAAAGATAGTGATGAAACTTCCGCATTAGAATTTTTATCTAGTGATGGTGCTTCATATTATCTTGAGTTAACACAGGATGCCGCGGGTGAGGGACTTGATCTGGGTGATAATGAAACGATGGAAGAACTACAGGAAGAAATTATTGAATATTTAGAAAACAACTAAAATTTAGCTTAAGCGCTGAAATATTTAGCTTTTGAGTGTAGTGAAATGATAGCTGTAGTACTTTGTTCTGGATGAAGTTGTTCAGATTCATCCATGGTCAAGTTTATTCTTTTTGCATCCAACAATGATAATTGTATGTTTGAATCAGATACTTTTGGACATGCAGGATAACCAAAAGAATATCTAGCTCCTCTATATTTTTGAGCTAGTATTTCTTTATTTTTGTCTGGTTCTTCAGCACTAAAACCACATTCAATACGAATTAATGCATGGACATACTCAGCTAAAGCTTCTGCTAATTGCACTGTAAGTCCATGGAATAACAAATAATCGCTGTATTTATCTTCTTTAAATAATTTTTGAGAATATTCACTAGCAATATCGCCCATGGTTACTGCCTGCATAGGAAATATATCTATCGGTTTATCATTTTTCAAATCACAATAAAAATCAGCTATGCATAAATTATTCCCAGATTTTTGTCGTGGAAAATTAAATTGAGAAATTTTATTTAATGATTTCTCATCAAATAAGAGAATACTATTATCTTTTCTCCCGCATCTGAAATATCCATAAACTGCTTTGGGTGATATAAGTTTTTTCTCTATAATTATCTCTAACCATTTATCTAACAAAGGTTTAGCATATGAATCCAAATAGTTATTGTAATCATCTACGCTTTGGTTTTTTCCTTTTTTTATTTGCCATTGCCCGCTAAATAGAGCTTTTGTATCTAAATAAAATATTAACTTATTTAAATCTATATCAGCATCGCCCAAGACTTTCGTTCCTAAGAAAGGGGCTCGAATTGGATCTTCTTCATTTATAAATTTAGATCTAATAAAATTTTCTTTTAAATTTAATTTGGAAGTCTCGGTATGTATGGATATTGATTTTTTAACAGCTTGAGAGTTGGATTTTGATGAGGCTAAATTAATATTTATACCCTCATTGTCAATGAAACCCTTTGTATTTGACCAATTACCCTTTTTCTTATTATCCATATATTCATTCATAAATTTAAGATCAGTGAACGCATCTTTTCCGTACAATATTTTCCCTTTATATATTTTGCTGCAGTCCTCATTTACAAATTTTGGGGTTAAGGCTGCGCCTCCTAATATTACTGGCACACTAATATTTTCATTGTTAAAAGCCTCTAAATTATCTTTCATAAAAGCAGTTGATTTAACAAGTAATCCGCTCATAGCGATGCAATCTGCATTGTGCTTTTTTTGTGCATCTATAATTGCTGAAACATCTTGCTTTATTCCTAGATTTATTACGTCATAACCATTATTTGTAAGTATTATATCTACCAAATTTTTTCCAATATCATGAACATCGCCTTTGACAGTTGCAATTAAGAGTTTTCCATTTGATATGTTTTCATCTACAGTTTCCATATATGGTTCTAATATTGAAACAGCAAATTTCATTGTTTCAGCGGATTGGAGTACAAATGGCAATTGCATTTGACCTGAGCCAAATAAATCTCCTACAACTTTCATCCCATCTAGTAAAAAGGTATTAATTATTTGAAGAGGTTTATATTTTTTTAACGCTTTATTTAATTGATCCTCTAATCCTATTTTTTCTCCATCAATAATATGATTTTTCAGACTTTCTTCAAGAGTTAGGTTTTTATTTTCTGAAGATGCTTTTTTGAAATCTTGAATAGATAAATCTTGAAAAGCCTTTGTTAATTCTACTAATGGATCATAAATACAAATATCATCTACAAATTCTCTTTTATCATAAATCAAATCTAAGCAAAGCTTTTTTGTTTCTTCAGAAATTTTTGATAATGGTAAAATTTTATTTGGTGCGATAATAGCAGAATCCAATCCTGCTTTAATGCATTCATCTAAAAATATTGAATTTAGATTAATTCTTGATAAAGGTGAAAGTCCAAAACTAATGTTTGATATCCCAAGTATGATATGAATATCTGGGAAATTTTCACGAATTTTTAATATAGAACTAATAGTTTCTTTAGCGTTTAATCTATCTTCTTCTATACCTGTAGATATTGGCAGAGCTAATGGATCAAAAAATAGCTCATAATCTGACAAACCACATTCTCTTGTTCTATTAATCGCTCGTTTGACAATCTTATATTTTTTTTCACAATTCCTCGCCATTCCATCTTCATCAATTGTTCCGACAACAAGACCAGAACCATACCCTAACGCTAAATTTAGAACTTGATCAAATCTTTCATTGCCATCTTCGTAATTGGTTGAATTAATAATACATTTACCACCAGCTGACTTCAATCCACTTTCCATTTTGTCAGCATCTGTAGAGTCAATCATTAATGGTAAATTTATATTGGTAACTAGTCTTGAAGTTATTTCTTTCATATCTTTCACTCCGTCTCTTCCTACATAATCGACATTTACATCAAGAACGTGCGCATTTTCTTTTTGTTGTTGCTTGGCGATTGCAACTAAGCCATCCCAATCGTCGTTATTTAATAATTCTCTTACCTTTTTCGATCCACTTGCATTTAATCTTTCTCCTACTATCAAAATTGAATTGTCTTGTTTATATGGCACAGAGTTATATATTGATGAGGCAGATGGAATAAAACCGCTTAAATTTTTCTTACCATTGTTGATAGTCCTTTCATTATCAATAATTTCATCGATAATTGAAGACAGGTATTTTATATGTTCAGGTGTTGTCCCACAACATCCACCTATCAATTGAACATTAAAGTCATATATAAAATTCATTAACTGCATTTTTAATTCTATTGGCTTTAATCTATAGTGAGCTACACCACCAATATTTTCAGGAAGTCCTGCATTGGGAATACAGCTTATAGCGAAGGGAGAATTTTCAGATAAATATTTAATATGTTCCTTCATTTGCTCTGGACCAGTTGCACAATTAAGTCCAAGGATATCTATATTAAATGGCTCTAATATTGTTAATGCAGAAGCAATATCAGATCCAACAAGCATAGTACCTGTTGTTTCCATTGTTATAGATACCATTAAAGGTATATCAATATTATTACTTTCAAGAATTTCTTTTGATGCCAATAAGGCAGATTTAATTTGCAAAACATCCTGACATGTTTCAATCAAAAGAAGATCAACTCCTCCATCTATAAGACCATAAATTTGTTCTTTATATGATTGCTTTAATTCATCAAAATCTATATGTCCTAAGGTGGGTAATTTAGTTGTTGGCCCAATTGAACCTGCCACAAACCTTGGTTTATCAACTGATGAGTATTTGGTAGCAGCTTTTCTTGCTATTAATGCCGCATTTTTATTTATCTCATAAGCCTTATCCGCAATATCATATTCATCAAGAACTATTGATGAGGCTCCAAATGTATTAGTTTCTATAACATGACAACCTGCTTCTAAAAATGAATTATGAACCTTCTCAACTACCTCTGGAGATGATAAAACTAGGTTTTCATTACATCCCTCTAATTCTTTTCCTCCAAAGTCATCTGCAGTAAGATTTAAGTTCTGAAAAGATGTTCCAGTACCTCCGTCAAAAATAATTAATGGTTTTTCATCTCTATTTAGATAGGTTCTGAAAGATTCCATTTTTAGGTAAAATTAATTTATTTTAGTGAAATTCTTGTTACCCAATTATCATAGTCTTGAGAACGACCTTCTGTTATTTCTATAAGCTTACTTTTTAATTTATTCATTATTGGTCTTTCAACATTTAATTCAGTTGATTCAATTTTTTTAACTGGTGTAATTTTTGCTGCTGTACCAGTTAGAAAAACTTCATCTGCAATAAATAATTCTGTTTTATCAACAGGCCTCTCAATTACATTTATTCCAAATGATTTTGCTAATTCAATTACACTAGCTCTAGTAATCCCCTCAAGGATATCTTGATCAACACCAGGAGTGATTAAGTCTCCATTCCTTACAATAAATAAATTCATACCACTAGCTTCGCTTACCTTACCACTTGAATTTAATAGCAGGGCTTCATCAAAACCCGATAAACTAGCTTCTGTTTTGGCTAATGAACTAGTAATATATGCTCCACTTATTTTTCCTCTTAAGGGGAGAGACCTATCTTCTTGTCTTGTCCAACTACTCATTCTACAAGAAACACCATCTGGTGATAGGTAATCTCCTAGTTCAATACAATAAATAAAGAAATCTGTTTCAATATTGTTTAACCTTGGAGCTATACCTAAATCGCTTGTATATACAAATGGTCTTATATAAATAGATTTTTCTGGCTTGTTTCTTTTTATAACTTCTTCTAAGGCATTAAAAATATATTCTTCAGAAATTTCAGTTAAGAGTAATTTTGCACTTTGAGATAACCTTTTTATATGTTTATCAGTTCTAAACAAAAGGAATTCTTCTTTGTTTGTTGGGTTAGGTATCGCTCGCATTCCTCCAAATGCAGCAGTACCGTAATGTAGTGCATGAGTAGCTATTGATATTTTTGCTTCTTTAAATGAAATACATTTACCTTCGAACCAGGCATATGGAAGAAATTCATGCATATTTAATTTATTTAATTAAGGTAAACTTGTTTTATCCTACTTTCATATTCTAAACCTTATTTATATATAAAAATGCACAGGATATTAAATATAGCAGGAAATGAAAAGAATAAGGATGATTTAATTGAGCAACCAGCTGCAGATTTTATTTTTATAACAAGCGTCAAGGCTGATTTAAATCTTATATCAAACTTATTGTTAGAAAAAGAATTTGCTTCATTAAAAAATAATATAAGAGCTTTAGAAATTTCTAATTTAAATTCCTCAGCTCAAATAGATAATTATTTATTAAAAACAATTAATTATGCAAAAGTTGTCGTACTTAGAATATTTGGCGATAAAGGTACATGGAACTATGGAATTGAACAACTTTTAAATTGGCAAGCAGTTAATAAAAAAAGGAAGTTAGTAATCCTATCAGGTACCATTGATCAGGAAATTTCCTTATGTGAAATAAGTAGTATAGATAAAAATATTGCATTAAATATTTCTAGATTACTAAGATCTGGAGGACAGGATAATTATAGAAAGTTTCTTAATTGTTTAAATTATTTAGTTGTAGATGAAAAATTAATTCCTGATGAGTTTTTAGATATTACTTTTTATGCAGATCCCTATTTACATGATTGGAAAAATGAAAAAGGTGAAAAGATAGGAATAATATCCTATAAATCACTTTTTTTGGCTAATGAAATTGAAGTAAACGAAAAACTTAACTTGCAATTAAGAAAATGCGGACTATCTCCTAAAACATTTTTTATTTCAACACTAAAAGATCATATTATTCAGAAGAAATTAATAGACATTTTTAAAAAAGAAGATATTAAACTAATAATTACTACAACTTCATTTTCCTCATCTCAAATCAAAAATAACGATTTAATTGAAAATTCAACAAATATTTTTACTTCTCTTAAAATTCCAATTTTACAGCTTCTTTCTTCTAATAGATCAAGAAAAAAGTGGTTAAATTCTTCTATTGGAATGAATTCATCTGATTTATTAATGCAAATAATTATTCCCGAATTTGATGGAAGAATTACTACCTGTCCTTCAGCATTTAAAGAAATAATTTCCAAGAAAAATACACTATATAGTGAAATAACTAGTTACAAAGCTGATAAATTAGGTATTCAATGGATTTCCAAATTTGCAACAAATTATGTGAAACTTCAGAAACTTAATAATTTTGATAAAAGAATTTGTTTAGTAATAAGTAATTATCCAGTAAAGAACGGAAGAATCGGTAATGGCGTTGGACTAAATACACCATCTTCAATAATAAATATTCTTAATTGGTTAAAAGAAGAAGGTTATGACCTTGGATCTTGTAATTATCCTCAAGATTCTTCGGAATTAATGTCAATGCTTATAAAAACTAGAACTAATGATATTGAATCTCAAAATAATAAACCATTAGATTACTTACCACTTAGTGAATATTTAAAATATTGGAATTATTTAGAACTTGATCCCAAAAATATTATTATTAATCGTTGGGGTAAACCATCTGATGCGATCGATCTAGATAAGAAAGGCTTCTCAATAAATGGTATTAGATTTGGAAAAATTACGTTATTGATTCAACCTCAACGAGGTTATGACGCTTTCACTGATAGAGATATTCATTCTCCCGATCTTCCACCTCCTCATAGATATTTAGCACAATATTTTTGGATTGAAAAAGTTTTTAATGCAAATGCAATGTGCCATATTGGTAAACACGGGACTGTTGAATGGTTACCTGGCAAATCTATAGGTCTCAGCAATAAATGTTTTCCAAATATTATTTGTCCAGCAATACCAAACATATATCCCTTTATAGTAAATGATCCTGGAGAAGGATCCCAAGCTAAAAGAAGAACTGCTGCAGTAATTATTGATCATTTAACCCCTCCTTTGGATAGGTCAGAATTATATGGAAAATATTCAATATTAGAAAATTTTTTAGATGAATATTTTGAAGCAAAATTATTAAATTCTAATCGGATTGAAATAATAGAAAAATCCATTTTTGAATTAATTAAAAAAGATTTTAGCGAAATTACGTTAAAGAATAAAAATAATCAAATAGAAGAAATTGATTCTTTTCTTTGCAAAATTAAAGAATCTCAAATTAGGACAGGTTTGCATATATTTGGCAATAGGCAGAATGACATTAATGAAATAAATTTATTTTTATGTATTGCTAGAGTACCAAATGCCAACCGAATTGGTGTTATTCAATATATAGCAAAACATTTAAAACTAGATTTGGATCCTTGGACAAATCAATATGATCAAATTTTAAGTGAAAAGGATAAAAAAATATTATTGACTTTTTCCAACAAAAGCATTTTAAACTTTAGAATGGCTATTGATTTTTTGGAACAACAAGCAAAGTATTTAATATATTTGTTTTTTTACAAAAAGAATACCAATATAAAAAATCTAGAAAAATATAAAAATCAGAAAATAATAGACTATTTCTTTAATGAAAAAAAACATAATAATTATTTTTTATTATTAAAAAAAGAGATTCTATATCCAATCATTAAGTCTTCATATAATGAGAAATTATCATTTATAAATTCATTAAATGGACAATATGTAAAAAGTGGTCCATCTGGAGCCCCTACGAGAGGTAATACTGAAGCTTTACCCACTGGCAAAAATTTCTTTTCAGTTGATTCGAGAGGACTGCCAACTGAATCAGCATGGAGTGTTGGTTGTCAATCCGGTTCACAAATACTTGATTTATACAAACAAGATAATGGAGAAGATTTAAAAAATATAGCAATATCTGTATGGGCAACATCCACAATGAGGAATGGTGGTGAAGACATTTGTCAAATACTATATTTATTAGGCGTACAGCCTATTTGGGATGGGCCTTCAAGAAGAGTAGTAGATCTAGAAATCATTCCTTTATCTGTTCTCGAAAGACCAAGGGTTGATGTTACTTTAAGGATTTCTGGAATGTTTAGAGATGCATTTCCACAGTTAGTTAAATTAACTTCTAAGGCAATAAATCTTGTTTCTAATCTGAATGAGGACGATAAATTTAACCCTCTTGCTGGAGCATTAAGGGATGGTGATTCAATTAATCGTATATTTGGGTCGGCGCCAGGTTCATATGGAGCTGGTCTGCAAGAACTAATATCAAATTCTAATTGGGAAAATATTGATGATTTTGGAGAATCTTTTCTTAATTGGAGTAAGTGGATTTACAATGATAATCTTGAACCTATAGAGGATAAAAAGTCATTAGAAAATGCTCTTAAAAATGTGCAGATAGTTGTTCATAATCAAGATAATAAGGAACATGATATTTTAGATTCTGATGATTATTATCAGTTTCAGGGTGGATTATCTTCAGCAGTAAAAAAATTGAGTGGTAAATTTCCTGAAATGTATCATGGTGATTTATCAAAATTTGGATTATCTAAAATTTCAAAATTAGAAGATGAAATTAATAAAGTTGTTATATCAAGAATTCTTAACCCTAAATGGATAAATGGAATGAAGGATAATGGTTATAAAGGAGCTTTTGAATTTTCAGCTTCACTAGATTACTTATATGCTTTTGATGCTTCTACTGAAGTAGTCCCAGATTGGTGTTATGAGGAAGTTTATAAATCATGGTTATGTGATCTGGATCTTAGGAATTTCTTTTTAGAGAATAATCCATGGGCTTTAAGAGATGTTGCACAAAGATTTCTTGAAATTGTCAATAGAAGAATGTGGAATAATTGTTCATCAGATGTAATAGAAAATTTAAAGAACATAATTATTAATACTGATTCAATAATTGAAAAAAACGAATTCTGAATTATCTACCTAATAGCGAAAGTCCATGACTATCTGTTCCGCATGTTTTTAGCATTGAATATTTATCTGCTAATTTATCTATTTCTGAACAAACAAATAAACTAGGATTCCATACTTCATTAAGTTCATAATCGTACCAAACCTCTATTCCATCAACACCTTGTATTTTGGCCTCAGGAATTAATTTATAAAAGGGAATCCTGTATCTCGCTGGATGTGCAAGAAATGATAAACCACCAGCTAAATTTATTGCTTTAATAACTGATTTAATATTTAAATCATTACCTATTGGAGACTCTCCAAGGATGTAGGGATTTAGGTATTTACTTTTTATATCTATTCCCAATCCAATTACATGTACTAAACATCCTAGAATTAAACAATTAATTTCTATTCCCGAAACTAATGTAAAAGAATCTTTAGGATAATTTTTGAGTATTTTATTTTTTTTTATATATTCATGAGCTTTAATTGTATGATGATCGGTTATTGATAAAAATTTCAAGTTATTTTTATAAGCTTGTTCTAAAAGTTCATATGGTTCTAGACTTCCATCACTAAATTTTGAATGACAGTGAAAATTAATATTTTTAGGACAACTATTTTTATTAATATTGGAAGTTAATTTTACTAAGTCTTCCCTATTCATTACTTAATGAATTCTCATTTTTCTTTCTCATCTTTGCATATAATTGTATTGAAGCCAACATGAAAATAATTAGTCCAACTACGCTCCATGTAGCAACACTAGTTGGAAAATTATTTTTAAAAATAACTAAAAGTACAATTATAAATAATAATAAAGTAGGCAATTCATTTATTAATCTAAGGTTTTTTGCTGAAATGGTTGAAGTACCATTATGTAATGAATTCATTATTTTATAACAATAAGAATGATAAATTACTAATCCCAAAACAAAAGAAATTTTAATTTGCAACCACTTCTCACTTAACCAACTTGGTTGCATAATAACCATGCATATAGCCATACTTAAAGCTAATATCATCCCAGGTGTTGTGATTATATTCGCCAGCCTTTTTTCCATCAAGGTGTATTGTTTATTAAAGGCAATTTTTAATTCATTATCCATATTTTTAGATTCTTCATGATATATGAAAAGTCTTACTAAATAAAAAAGTCCCGCAAACCAAACGATTACACCAATAATGTGAAGTGATTTAAACCAGAGATATGCTTCAGCTGCCAAATTACTAGATAAATATAAAAATATATATTTTTAATATAGTTATATTTAACAATATCAAGAAATCTATTTTTCAAAAATTAATTAATATTTATAACTCGTTAAAATATTCATATATATCATTTACTGAATTTTTTCCAAGTCCTTTAACTTTTGATAAATCCTCTTTACTAGCTATTCTTATCGCGTCAATTGATTTAAAATGCTCAAGCAATTCTCTTATTCTTGATGGTCCTAATCCACTGATTTGGGACAATTGAGATCTATTCATTCTCTTAGATCTTTTGTCTCTATGAAAAGATAATGCAAATCTATGTGCTTCATCTCTTACCCTTCTTAATAGAAGAACTCCTTTTTGATTTTCATTAGTATCAAGAGACTTAGTAAATCCTGGAATAAATATTTCTTCATTTTTTTTTGCTAATGAACATATAGTTACTTCTTCCTCAAGATTTAATTCTTTTAATGCTTTAATAGCTGCATTTAACTGTCCTTTTCCTCCATCAATCATTATTAAATCAGGCCAATCTGAAAGAAGTTCATTGTCTAATTTACTATTCGTTTTATCATTTAATATTGAAAAATCCCCTCCGCTTTTTTTAAATCTTGACCATTTTTTAAACCTTCTATGTATTACTTCATATATCGAAGCAAAATCATCACTATGTCCTATAAAAACGTTTGGATCTTTAATTTTATATTTCCTATAATGCTGTTTAGAAGGAATCCCATCAATAAAAACGACTTGTGATGCTACAGGGTCACTACCTTGAATATGGCTTATATCATAACCTTCAATTCTTTTAGGTTGTTCGCTTAATTCAAGTATTTGGGCAAGATCCTCAATTGATGATTCATTATCTTGTATCCCATTTAATATTCTATCTAATTCCAATTTCGCATTTTTTAAAACCATTTCTACAGTTTCATGTTTTTTATTTCTTTTTGGGATTAAGATTTTTACTTTATTTTTTCTTAGCTCCGTTAACCAATCCTCTATGGTTGCTTGTTTTGGAAGGTTATATTGAATAAGTATTTCTGATGGTATTTCTACAGCTTCAACATTCATATAATGCTCTTCTAATATCTTTTGTAGAATAAGATTTTCATCTTCATTATTTAATTTTTGACTATAGCCAATTCTCCCAATGAGCTTACCAGATCTCATTTGGAAAATTTGTATACTAGCTACATTTTTTTCTGAAACTATTCCAAAAATATCTCTATTAATTGAAGAATCTGGTATTGATATTTTTTGTGATTCAGTTAATAATTTTAAACCTGAAATTTGGTCCCTTATTTTTGCAGCATTCTCATAATCTAAATCGTTTGAAAATTGCAGCATTTTTTTTTGCAAAAATATTTCTAAATCATCATTTCTTCCCTGAAATATCATAGATACTTGTTTCATTATTTTTTTATAATCTTCAGATGATATAACTTCTTGGCAAACGCCTGGACATCTTCCTATTGAATAATTCAAACAAGTTCTATCTTTATAGACTGGCCTTGGTCTTTGTCTAAGTGGAAATATTTTTTTTATCGTAAATAATGTTCTCCTTAATAATCCGACATCAACATAAGGTCCATAATATCTATCTAAATTATTTCTATTTCTTCTTTTTCTTGTAATAAATATTCTAGGATATTTTTCACTCCAAGTTATACAAAGATATGGATATTTCTTGTCATCCTTTAAAAGAATATTAAAGTATGGTTTGTTTGTTTTTATTAAATTTGACTCTAAATTTAATGCTTCATATTCGCTATCTGTGACTATTATTTCTATTTCAGTTATTTGACGAACCATCAAACTTAATCGGGGAGTTAAATCTGAATAATTATTGAAATAACTACTTACTCTACTGCGTAGTTTTTTAGATTTACCGATATAAAGTAAGTTATTGTCAATATCTTTAAAAAGATAACAACCAGAGGCCTTTGGAATTTCGGATAATCTTGATTTTAATAACTCCTTATTATTAATTAATTTATATTCAATTTTAAAATTATATTTATTATCTATTGTTTCGATAGAGGAATTACTCATTTATGATGATTAACCTCCATAATTCCAGCCAGTTGAAGATAAATTTAGTGAGTCAACATCATTATTCAGATAAGCTGATTGAACCTCTCCTACAAAAACGGTATGGTCTCCATGCATAACACTTCCAACAACATTACATTCAACTCCACCAACACTATCAACTAAAATAGGCAATCCAAGCTCACCTAAATTAAATTCAACAGATTCAAATCTACCCCCTAAGGCTTTTTGAGGTTTAAAGAAAACAGCTGCCAGATCCTTTTGATCACTTTTGAGCACATTTAATGAAAACTTATTGGTGGACTTTATTATTTCATGACTAGAACCCTCTGCTCTAACAGCCATTACAACCAATGGAGGGGTGAACGAACCTTGAGTCACCCAACTTGCAGTAAATCCATTCACTTCATTTTTATCCTCGTCTCTAACGCCACAAATAAATAATCCGTGAGGTATTTTTCTTAATAAGATTTTTTTTGCTTCTAGATTTAATGTCATAATTGATTTATCTAATAATCTTATTTTAACTAAATTTCTTATTCGATCATAATAAATTTATGAAAATTCTTTATCCAGGTACATTTGATCCTTTAACAAACGGGCATCTTGATTTAATAGAAAGGGCTGAAAAAATATTTGGCAATTTAGTAGTTGCTGTATTAGAAAATACCTCTAAAACACCAACATTTAATCTTGAAAGAAGAATAATACAAATTAAAAATTCTCTTTCACATTTACCTAATATTGAAATTATTTCTTATTCTGGTCTAACTGTTGATTGTGCAAATGATCTAAAAGCTAATCTTATTCTTAGAGGCTTAAGAGCAATGAGTGATTTTGAATATGAACTTCAGATTGCTCATACAAATAAATCTCTTAATAATGATATTGAAACTATATTTTTATCGACAAATACAAATTATAGTTTTCTTAGTAGTTCTTTAGTAAAAGAAGTTGCAAAATTTGGTGGTGAAATTAATCACATGGTACCCCCCTCTGTTGAGAGGGATTTAAGAGAATATTTTAAATAATATTTTTATTAACAAGATTTCAAGTAATAAAGATCACGTAATAATTTAAAAGCTTTTTCTTTATCAATTTTATTAGAATTTTGGATAATGCTTATAATTATTGGCTTTTCATTTTTATATAAAAAGCCAGATAATGCAAAGACATTTGCAAGAGTCCCAGTTTTGCCAAAAAACTTTCCAGATAATTCACTATTTACAAATCTTTTAGCTAATGTTCCTCTTACTCCAGTAATTGAAAGTGTAGATTGATAAGCTTTAAAATCATTAAAATATCTCATTTTATCTAAAAACAATACAACTAACTTTGTTGTAATTTTATTTTTTCGAGACAATCCACTAGCATCTGCAAAGTATACATTATTTACTGGTAGGCCTTTATTTGCAAGCCATCTTTTTAATTTTATATAATCATTAACGTTCCATGTATTTGAAGCATTTTTAAAGAGAGATTCAGCTGTAAAATTATGGCTTTCAGAATTTGTTAGAGTTAATAATGAAAGAATTGGAGTTGAATATATTTTATTTATCTCTTTATTATTTTTTAAATAAAAAGTTTTTTCTGAATCAAAAAAATCTATATATATTTTTGAATTTGGAAATTTATTATTTAAATAATTTTTAATAAAATTTTTTAATGCATAAATATCATCATATTTTTTGTGATTACTTTCTATGGCAAGAGATGTAATTGGAGATCCATATTCGTAAAGTTTATCAGTATTTGTCCAACCATTAGGCCAATATAATTTTGAATCAATTTCTACAATATTAAAGTTAATAATTTTATTTTCTTTAACATTTGAAATTAGTTCGACTATATGTTCATAATTAAGATCTGGATCACCTTGACCGTGTAAATAATAATCATTTTTATTTTTAAATAAGGAAGTTTTTAAATTATTATTTAATTTATATTTACTTAAAACATAGGCAGATGAGAATAATTTTTGATTAGATGCTGGTAACCTTGGAACATTCTCATTGTAGGAACTTATTATTTCCCCTTTATTATTGATAATTGATACACTAAAAGAATCATCAAGCGTTTGGTTCAATAAAGCATCATAAGTAGGACATATTTTGTTTTTAGTAATTATTCCGGGGAAATTAAAATAAATACTATTTAAAATGGTTATTTTCTGATTAGCTAGTAAATATCTTATTAAGAAAGGAGATGTTACTAATACAAGAACAATTAAGAAAAATGAATAAATTTTTTTTATCACATTAAATCTATAAATTTACAAAAATAGCTTCATTGTCGGGTTTAATCTCAAATTCTTTTTTAAAAAAATATCTTTTATTTTCTTCTTTGAAAAGCAACCAATTATTTGGATAAATATGCATAAGAGCAGCTTTATTTAAAGGCTGAAGAAAATAAATATTTTTCCATGTTTTGACAAAGTTTTTACGTCGCTCTCTAATTACACTTCCTATACCTATGTTGGCATCTTCAAATTTTGGATTTAATGAATAATGCGTACCTTGATAATTATCAGACATTGGTTCAAATGTATCGAAATCATATGGCTGAGGTAGTATCGATATCATTGCACTATCAATATTATTTATATTATTTGATTCATTAAATGATTTAAAAGTAAAGATTTTATCTTTGATATCTGGATAGTCTCTTTGAGCCAAAGCCACAGCACCTTGATCAGCAAATGTTATGAATACATTATTATTTTTAGACAATATCTTGTAAATAGTTATTCCAATTCTGTTAAATTTCAATCCTTCAAAATTAAATTCTATAGTAAATCTTTTATTTGAATCTAATAAACTTGGAAAGATTGCATCCTCCATATTCTTAAGTGATTCATTTAAATCTTTAGGTAGTCTGTAATTGGTTTCCATTAAAATTTGTCAATACATATTTGAATAAGTTCTAAAAATTTATCTATTTCTGACTTATTATTTATCGAACCTAAGCTAACACGAATATTTGAATATAGTTCATCATCTTTTAAACCAATATTTTTAAGTGTTGAGCTAGGTTTCCCAGATGAGCTTGAACAAGCGCTTCCACTACTTATGGCTATTTTATTTTCTGACATGAAATTAACAATCTTATAGGCCCTTATAGGCTCAAATCGTTTACTTAATAGTAGAAACGAAATATGATTGGGAAGTCTATGGTTAATACTACCCGTAATCTTTATATGATTATTATCCTTAATTTTATGAAAAAAATAATTTTTAAGTTTTTTAATTTTATTAGAAGAAAATTCAGTTTTGTAATCATATAATTTTACTTTTCCTTTAATATTCTTTAATGATTCATACATTCCAGCGATTAATGGCAAAGCTTGTGTACCTTGTCTAATTGAAAATTCCTGAGTAAGTGATATGTCTTTATTTTTTAAAATTTGTCTAGACTTTTCTTTTGTTAAAAGAATACCGATCCCTTTTGGACCTCCAAATTTATGCGCAGATAAACTTAGAAAATCACATTTAAGATCCTTCCAACTGAATATTCCATTACTTAATATTTGAGTTCCATCTAAATGAAACATTATATTTAATTCTTCACATTTGGAACCAATAAATTGGACAGGTTGTATGGTCCCAATTTCACTTTGTCCCCAAATAATTGATACAAGCTTAGTATTATTGTTTAAAATGTTTTCGATACTAGAAATATTTAAAATTCCATCATTATTTACCGTCCATTCGTAAATATCCCAATTTTGTTTTCTTAGTTTATTGGCACAAATAGTTGTTGCTTGATGTTCAACATTTGAAATAACAACTCTGCCATTTTTAAAGTTCTCATAAATATTATTAAATACAATATTTGTCGATTCAGAAGAACCAGATGTAAAAATTATATCCTCTGGATCTGCTTCAAATATATAAGCAATTTTAGATCTAATTTTTTCAAGATATATAGAACATTTAATCCCTAGCTCATATGTAGATGAAGGGTTATGCCAATAATTCCTGTAAGTTGAATTAATTATATTTAAAACATTCTCAGATAATGGTGTTGTGGATGCATTATCTAAATAGATAAAATTATTTTCCATTAATTTACTAACATTGAACCTGAGAAAACCTTTTTAGCATTACCGGTCATCATGACTTCACAATCGTCTTTTGACCATTCAATTTTAAGATTACCTCCTGGTAAAGTTACTATGGTTTGTGAATTACAAAGGCCTAATTTATAAGCTGCCACATGGATAGCACATGCCCCTGTTCCACAAGCTAAGGTTGGTCCTACACCCCTTTCCCATACCTTTACTTTGATATTATCTCTATTTAAAATTTGACAAAAATGCACATTAGTTTTTTCAGGAAATAATTGATTTTTTTCAAATATAGGACCAAGTCTGGAAAGAACAATTGACTCTATGTCATTTACAAAGAATATTAAATGAGGATTTCCCATTCCTACGGCATAACCCATATTATTAAAATCCTTCTCAATAAATTCGTGTGAAGGAATTGAATTTATTTTTTTTTCAATTATTGTTGGAATATTTTGACTTTCTAAAATAGGAACTCCCATTCTTACTGTAATTTCATCATTTATATAATTTGCAATTTTTAAACCTGCTTTAGTCTCAATTTTATATTCTATATTTTTATTATTCATTGAGTCATTTACGTGGAGATACTCAACTAAACACCTAATTCCGTTTCCACACATTTGTGCTTCAGAACCATCAGAATTAAAAATTATCATTTTTGCATAATTATCTTCATTAGGTTCTTCTATAAAAATCACACCATCTGCTCCAATACCAAATTGTCTGTTGCAAATTGTTTTTATATCAATTATTTTATTTATCTTGTAATTTTTATATAAATCATTTCCTCTAGAATCAATTACTACGAAATCATTTCCGTTACCTTGATATTTTTCAAAAGTTATATTTTTCATTTGTAGATAATATATTTTAAATTTTAATTATAAATTATTCCTTTTAACAATCTATTTCTATTTTATACAATGGATATTAAAATAATAATTTAACAAATAAAAATTAAGTGATTTCTCCCGATGAACAATATGAGACTGATACCAATTTATATAATCCATCTGAAATAGAAAAAAAATGGCAGTCAATATGGACAGAAAACAATTTATACAAAACAGGTAAATTAACTGAGAATAGCGATAAATTTTATGCCTTATCAATGTTTCCCTACCCTTCAGGCAATCTTCATATGGGACATGTTAGGAATTATGTTATTACAGACTTAATAGCTCGGTTTCAAAGGTTTAAGGGCAAATCTGTTTTACATCCAATGGGTTGGGACGCTTTTGGTTTGCCTGCTGAGAATGCAGCGATTGAAAGAGGAATCAGTCCAAGTGTCTGGACAAAAAAAAATATTTCTCATATGAAGTCGCAATTAAAGCTTTTGGGACTATCAGTTGATTGGGATAGAGAATTTGCCACTTGTGATGAAAATTATTATGTTTGGACACAATACCTATTTTTAGAGTTATACAAGGCAGGTCTTGTATATCAAAAGGAATCAGAAGTTAATTGGGATCCTATTGATAATACAGTCTTAGCAAATGAACAAGTTGACTCAGAGGGTAAATCTTGGAGATCTGGTGCAGTAGTTGAAAAAAAATTATTAAAGCAATGGTTTTTAAGGATTACTAATTATGCGGATGAGTTATTGAAGGATTTAGAAAAATTAGATAACTGGCCAGAAAGAGTAAAAATAATGCAAGATAATTGGATTGGTAAGTCAATTGGGACAAATATTAATTTCAATATCAATACCAATCCAGAAAAGAAAATAACTGTATTTACAACTAGGCCAGATACTTTATTTGGAGTTACTTATTTAGCAATTTCTGTTAATCATTCATTAATTAAAAATATTTCTGATCAAGAAACCATGCAAGATATAGAAAATCTTAAACAATATTTGAAAAATAATAAAAATAATGAACTTGAAAAAATTGGAATAAAAACTAGCTTAATAGCAATAAATCCAGTTAATTTTGAACCGATTCCTATTTGGGTGGCAAGTTATGTTCTCGATGAATACGGAACAGGGGCTGTTATGGGCGTGCCTGCTCATGATCAAAGAGATTTTGAATTTGCTAAGAAAAATAATATTGATATTAAACAGGTAATAATAAAGGATAAAAGTGAACAAACTAACGATCTTGATGAAGCTTATGTAGAAAATGGATATCTTATTAATTCAAATCAATACAATGGTGTAGCAAATACTATTGCTAAATCAAAAATTTCAGGGGAGGGCGTAAATAATGGATGGGCTGAAAATAAGATCCAATATCGTTTGAGAGATTGGTTAATATCTAGACAAAGATATTGGGGATGTCCGATTCCTATCATTAATTGCAGAAAATGTGGATCTGTTCCTTTAAACCAATCGGAATTACCTGTTGCGTTACCAAAAGATATAGATATTTCGGCTAACAAGATTAACGCTTTAGGTGATAATAATAATTGGATAAATACAACATGTCCAAAATGTGGAATAGCAGCAAAAAAAGAAACTGATACTATGGACACTTTTATGTGTTCATCATGGTATTTTTTAAGATATCCATCTTCAAAATGTACAAATAAGCCATTTGAGAAGATTGAAATTAATAAATGGTTACCTGTAGATCAATATGTTGGAGGAGTAGAGCATGCAATATTGCATTTGTTATATGCAAGATTTTTCACTAAAGCTTTGAGGGATAATGATCTATTTGAAATTGATGAACCATTTAAAAAACTATTAACGCAAGGAATGGTTCAGGCCGCAGCCTATAAAAACAATAAAACGGGTAAATATGTTTCTCCTTCCGATATTACTGACTTATCAAATCCAACAGATCCGATTGACAATTCTAAACTCGAAGTGCTTTTCGAGAAGATGTCTAAGTCAAAATATAATGGAATAGACCCTGAATCAGTAATTAAAAAATATGGAGCAGATACAGCAAGAATGTTTATATTATTTAAAGCACCGCCAGAAAAAGATTTGGAATGGGGAGATACAGATGTTGAAGGACAATTTAGATTTTTAAGCAGGATTTGGAAGCTTTATATAAATTGTACAAAAGATATAAATAGTAAATCTAATACCTATCCAGATAATGAAAAAAGTTTAATAAAGTCAATGAATATTGCTATAAAAGAAATTTCAAATGACATATTAAATAACCAATTTAATACTGCGATTTCAGAACTAATGAAGTTTTATAATTCATTATCAAATTCCATTAATGACGTAAATAATAATTTAAAAATTGATGCTTTAAAAACATTTTGTATTTTGTTAGCTCCATTTGCTCCTCATATTGCAGAAGAAATATGGCATCTTATAGGATTTAAAAAATCTGTGCATTTAGAAAAATGGCCTTCATTTAATGCCGAAGCACTAAAGGAAGATTCATATGAACTAGTAATACAAGTGAATGGGAAAGTTAGAGACAAAGTAAATATTAATAATGATATGAGTGAAGATCAAATTAAAGAATTGACTCTTAAGAGACCTAACATATTAAAATGGACTCAAGATAAGGAAATAAGAAAAATAATTATTGTTAAAGGAAAAATTATGAATATTGTTGTTTAAGAATTTATTTTTTGAATAACTAATGTATTTGGATTTGACCAATCACCCTTAACTAAATAATTATCATTACCGAAACACATTTCACGGAGTATGAAAAAAATAGGTTCACTCACTGAATTATCAAATAATGATGTTATGTCATTTATAGAATATTCTCCACCTTCATCTAATAAATTACTTACTTTTTGTTGATACTCAATAATATTTGCGGCTGCTTTCTTTCCAGCTTCAACTCCAGGTTGATCATATGCATTTATATTTACCAATTCAGCGTAAAAGGATACAGCCCTCTCAAATAATGCGATTAAGGCACCTAGTGAAAAACAATTTAACTTTTCTAACGTAATAGTGATACTTTGTCTGTTTTCACTTGATAGTGCAGATCTGGTTCCTTGCAAAAAACCAGAAAGATATTCTTTAGGATTCTCTTTTTCATCAAAAATATTAGTAGATGGAGAATCTAATAATTCAATAAAAATACAAAAGAAATTATCAATACCATCTCTCAGTTGCTGAACATAAGCATGTTGATCTGTAGATCCTTTATTACCAAAAACGGAAATACCTTGATTAACTACTTCACCATTCCTATTAAATTTCTTTCCTAATGACTCCATTACTAATTGCTGGAGATATTTACTAAATACCTGTAACCTATCTCTATAAGGTAATACGACCATATCTCTCTTTCCAATACCATCCCCAGTTAAATACCATGCGGATGATAATAATGCTGCTGGATTATTTTTAAAATCAATTATACGTGTGGCTTCATCCATTAATGATGCACCTCTAATAAATTCAGATATATTTTCATTAATAAGAGCTAATGGAAGTAATCCTACAGAGCTTGTAATACTAGTTCTTCCTCCAACCCAATCTTGCAAATTAAATATTTTTAACCAATTTTCAGAAATGGCTTTTTTAAATAACTTACTATCTTCCATAGTTATGGCTATAGCATTAGAGTTCCATTCAAGAGAATTGTTTTCGCAGTGACTTTTAATAATTTCCATAGCAATTCTAGGTTCAGGTGTACCACCTGATTTGCTTACTACTACAAATAATGTTGTTGATAATTTTTCAGATAACTCTTCTAACTTTTCGCTAATTAAAAAAGGATCAACATTATCGATATAAGAAAAATTCAAGCCTTTAGAGCACTTCTGCAGTGACTCTGTAATAAGTAATGGTCCTAAACCACTTCCACCAATTCCTATCCATAGAACATCAGTATAGTTCTGATTATTCTTATTCTTAATTTCTCCATTTAAAATCTGTTTTCCAAATTCAGAGATTGCATTAATATTTGCGATAATTTCTTCTTCTATTCTTGATGAGGGTGAAATTGATGGATTTCTAAGCCAATAATGTCCAACTTGTCTATTTTCATCAATATTTGAGATTGCACCACTTTCTAATTCTTTTATCGATGAAAAAACGTCTATAAATTTATCTTCTAAATTTTTTATCTCTATACTTTTGAAATTAATTTTGCTTATGTCTAACCAAATATTTAATTTTTTATCAAACCAAAGATAATTGCAAAATTTATCCCAAGATTTTAAATCTCCATTCATTTTATATATTTGTTTCTTTTTATTTATTATCCAATTATATCTATACGAATAGTACATAGATTTGAATCATTTAAATTTGTTTAAATTATTATCTTTAAATAAATATGTTTTTGAATATAAACAATTAAAACTGAGGGTTTTTTTTATTTCATATGAATTTATCATTAGATAAAATAAAAAACTTTGGATAGATCATTTAATTACATAATTTCCCCTGAGATATCTGAATTTAGAAGATTTTCACCAAAATTAAAAATAGGTGTACTTGCTTCAGGGAGAGGAACAAACTTTCAAGAATTAATTAATCTCTCAGAAAAAGGAGAATTAGATATAGATATAAAAGTTTTAATTACTAACAAAGATGAAGCCGGTTGTATAAAAAGAGCTGAAAGTAAAAAAATACCTCACAAAATTATAAGAGGCAAAGACTTTCTGCAAAAAGAGACTTTTGAATTAGAAATTGTAAATACTTTAATTTATTACGATGTTGAACTTGTAGTTATGGCAGGCTGGATGAAAATTGTTACTCCATTTTTTATTAATAAATTTAAGAATAAGATAATAAATATTCACCCTTCATTACTTCCCTCATATAAAGGTGGTTCTGCGATAAAGGACTCTATATTAAGTGGTTCAAAAATAACTGGTTGTTCAGTACATTTTGTAGAAGAGGAGGTAGATAGTGGATCATTGATAATGCAAGCTGCATTGTCAATTAGAGATGATGATGATATTGAATCACTTTCTAAAAGGATACAAATGCTTGAGCATAAAATTTTACCTCACTCTATCTCTCATGCTGGTTTTTTGATAAGAAGTAACTTTATGGAAAATTATTAGTTAAATCAAGACCTTCATCCATTGAAAATCCACTCATAATATTTAAATTTTGAATTGCTTGCCCAGTCTGACCTTTTAACAAATTATCAATTGCAGATAAAATAATAATCCTTCCATTTCGAATATCAACTTTAACAGAAAGGAATATTTGGTTTGTATTTTTAGCCCATTTTGTTGAAGGGTATGTATCTACAGGTAATACTTTAATATTTTTGAAATTTCTGTAATAATTATCCAAAAGAATTCTGCAATCATCAGAGGTTAATCCTGGATCTCTTAATCTCCCATATATAGTCGAATGCATACCCCTTGAAAATGGAACCAAATGAGGTGTAAATAGCAGTTCAATCTTATTTCCAGAAATTATAGATGCTACTTGTTCGATCTCTGAGGTATGTCTATGGTTTATCAATCCATATGCTGATAAGCCTTCACCACATTCTGATAAGAGTAGCTTTTGGTTTGGTTCTCGACCTCCTCCAGAGGTCCCGCTTTTTGAATCTATCACTATACCTTCATTTTCAATAATTCCTTGCGATAGATAAGGAACTAATGGAATAAGAGCAGATGTTGGATAGCATCCTGGACAGGCAATTAATCTTCCTTTTGAAATGGCTTCTTTATTTATTTCAGGAAGACCGTAGATTGCCTCCTTACATAAGTCATAATCATTCCTTTTAAAAATAGCAGCTTCTTTGGAATAAACATTTTTCCATTCATTTAAAGACTTATACCTGTAATCAGCAGATAAATCAATAACTTTAAGTCCTCGATCTAATAATTTCCTTGTCAATGTTGAAGATAAGCCATTTGGTAAGCAAAGCAATGCAACATCAGCATTTTTTGAAATATTATCAACGGAAATTTCTTCTATATAAGGATCATTATCTAAATAAATAAAAGGAAAATTATCATTCCACTTTGTTCCAGATGTTTTATTACCTCCTAAAAATGAAATTTTGTATTTTTTAATTTTTTTTAAGAGATTTACCGCTTGAATACCGCCGTAACCAGTAGCACCTACTATTGCAACATTCATTTCTTTGAATTGGCAGACTTTGAGATAGGATTGTAAAGTGTTGTATTTAAGGTAACTAAAACACTATTTTTCTATATTGATAGGAATAATGAAAGAAACAAGTCCCAAATCAAATAATGGAACAATTTTGGATATAAATGAATCTTTTAAAATTGAATTTGATCCTATCAGCGATGCGTTGGCAGCTATAAGAAATGGTGAATGCATAATTGTTGTAGATGATGAAAGAAGAGAAAATGAAGGAGATTTAATATGTGCGGCTCAGTTTGCAACTCCACAGCAAATTAATTTTATGGCTACTGAGGGACGTGGTCTAATATGCCTAGCAATGCAAGGTGAAAAACTTGATTCATTAGATTTACCATTAATGGTAGATAGGAATACAGATGAAAATCAAACAGCTTTTACAGTTTCAATTGATGCTGGACCTGAACATAATGTTACTACCGGAATTTCTGCTGAAGACAGGGCAAAGACAATACAAGTTGCTATAAACCCAAATACAAAACCTGATGATTTAAGGAGGCCAGGACATATTTTTCCATTAAGGGCAAAAAAAGGTGGAGTATTAAAAAGGGCAGGTCATACCGAAGCGGCTGTTGATATTGCCGCAATGTCAGGTCTTTATCCCGCAGGAGTGATTTGTGAAATACAAAATCCTGACGGTTCTATGTCAAGACTTCCTCAACTTAAAGAGTATGCAAAACAGTGGGGAATGAAATTAATATCAATAGCTGATTTAATAAGTTATCGGTTTCAAACTGAGAGATTTGTATTTAGAAAATCTGATGCTGATCTTCCAAGTATTTTTGGTAATTTCAAAGCTTATGGATATGTTAATGAACTAGATGGTTCGGAGCACATAGCATTAGTTAAACAAAAATCATCGAAATTAAGCGAACCTGTACTAGTAAGAATGCATTCAGAGTGCTTAACTGGTGATGCTTTTGGATCATTACGTTGTGATTGTAGACCCCAGTTAGAGGCTGCTTTATCAAGAATAGAAAAGGAGGAAGAAGGAGTAGTTGTTTACTTGAGACAAGAAGGCAGAGGTATTGGTCTAATAAATAAATTAAAAGCTTACAGTTTACAAGATGGCGGATTAGACACTGTAGAAGCTAATGAAAAATTAGGTTTTCCAGCTGATCTCAGAAATTATGGTGTTGGAGCACAAATTTTAACTGATTTAGGTATAAAAAAATTAAAGTTACTAACCAACAATCCTAGAAAGATTGCTGGATTAGGTGGTTATGGAATAGAAGTTATTGAGAGAGTACCATTAGTTATTTGTCCAAACGATAATAATGCAGAATATTTGAGTGTTAAAAAAACAAAGTTAGGCCACATGATTGATGATGAAATTTCTAATTCTAGTAATATTGATCCATTTATATCAATTTTTCTTGACGGGAAATATAAATCTATTGATTTAGTTCCAATAAAAAATAATGTTATTAAATTCTGTAATGAACAAAACATTAATATTAAACTTGAAAGTAGTCCAAGATTATTGGCGTTTTGGAACCGACCAAAATTAGTATGGAGAATTTTACATGATCAGAATAGAACCAATTCCAACATTAATGATGAGGAAATAAAGAATATAGAATTATTTATTCAGTTTTTATCCAAATATGAAAATAGTACAAAGATTGGAATTATTGTTTCTAGAAATATTGAACAAGCATTACACCCAAAAAGTAGTATCAAACTAATAAATACTAAATTCACTATTAATAACGAAATCTTATATTCTTCTACAAGAAAATTTAATCTAGATAAAGAAACATTCAGTATTGTTTTTGAAGGCTAAAATACTATTTTAAAGAAGCTTTTAGAATTTTTGACCCATTAGTGAGTTTTAGCACTACATCCATATCCTCTGTCTTACCAAAAACAGTATGAACCCCATCGAGATGAGGCTGTGGTTCATAAACTATAAAAAACTGACTACCACCTGTATCCTTTCCTGCATGAGCCATTGAAAGTGAACCTTTTAGATGTTTATTGGAATTAATTTCACATTTAATATTATATCCAGGGCCTCCAGTTCCAGGCATACCAGATGCTCCATCACGAGTATTTGGACACCCACCCTGAGCCATAAATCCGGGAATAACTCTGTGAAATGCAAGACCATCATAAAAACCATCATTAATCAACTTCGTGAAGTTTTTAACTGTATTAGGTGCGTCGTCAGAGAAAAATTCAATGTTTATGCTTCCAACTTCTGTCTCAAATAATGCAGATGTCATGTTTTATTTGTTTAATTGTTATTCTGATATTTTAATAGCTAAAGTAACTTTTCTAGGTTTTCTTTAATGGTATTTATATCAATGTTATCTTTTTTACTATTATTGTCTTCCTCCCAATTTTCAACTTTTAGGTTTTTCTGGGGTGGTGAAATTAATAACCTATCTTCTGCGGTTTTAGGTACAAAATTCTTTTGTACTAATTTATATTCATAATCTAATTTAATACAGAAATCTTTTATTTCCTCTATGTTAATCAATTCAACTGTTGGCAGAGGAAAATCTTGAGCTTCTAGTAGACCACAATATCTTGTTGCATCATCCTTATCTTCAAACATGAGAACAATTGTCCTTCCCTTAAGCTCGATTGAATGAATTCCTTCCTTATCTGTTCCTGAATTGTATAAAAGAACAAATATGTTCATAAGTATCGGATTTTTCTTATTATATATTATTTTATTAAGAATCAGAAAGTGATAATTCTTGTAATCTTGTGTATAAAGCAATTTCTTCATCATTAATATCAGCAGGTATAACTACCAAGATTTCAACATATTGATCACCTACATTATCTTCGAATATTAAACCTCTACCTTTTAAACGTAACATTCTGCCCGTAGATGATTTAGGTGGCACTTGAAGTGTGACATTTCCATCAAGGGTAGGAACCTCTACAGCACAACCAAGAAGAGCATCATGAGGAAACAACTCTAATTTGTAAAGAACTCTTAAACCATCAATTCTTAGACCACTTTCCGTTTGAACTTTTAATTGTAGATAATGATCTTTACCTCCTCTTGCAATATTTTCAAGTCTTAATCGCCATCCATCACCAGCAAATGGAGGTGTATCCACTTCTACTACAGTTTCATCTTCAAGTTCAATTAAAATTGAAGCTCCATTTAAGGCCTCATCAGGAGTTAATTCAATAACTGTCTCAATATCTTGGTGAAGTTTAACTGGAGGCGGCTCTTCTGGAGAAGTTGTAGGGTATTGATAGTTGTTAAATTCAACATTATTTTTATTTATTGGTTTATCCACAGATGATTCATCATCATATTCATCGTAACTTGTTGGTGAATATTCATATCCAAATAGTGAATCAAGATAATCCTGAAAATCAGGAAACCCTGTCTTGAAATTATTATTTTCAGAATCATCATTGACATTTTCATCCGAAATATTTTTTCTTTTATTAGGATCACTTAAATATTCGTATGCTTCGTTAATTAATTTGAATCTTTCTTCTGCATTAAGATCATTTTTATTTAAATCTGGATGCCATTTTCTAGCTTCTCTTCGAAAGGCCTTTTTAAGTTCTTTATCATCAAAGTCAGGCGATAAACCCAAAATCGACAAATAGTCTTTTTTAGAGGAAGTAGTCATTGTCCCATGGATCATCGTCCCTAGAATTACCATACCTTGAATTTCTATAATTTCTATCCATTTGATTATCCCAAGGATCATCATCCCAATAATCATCGGAAAAGAGTTCATCCTTTAATGATCCAAATGTATTTTTAATGCTCTGTAAGGGATTATTATCAGTTTTCTTTTCTGCTGCAAATTTTCTGTTTAAACCAAATAATGCTTCTTGTAGAGCACTTACTGAAATTTCTAATTCTTGAGGATCATCGTCATCTATGTACTCTTCAACATCTTGAATTGCTAATTCAACAGCTCGTTGCTGCCTTTCTGCCCCATAAGGGCCAAATTCTAATGAAGCATCCCTTAGCCTTCTCTCAGCTTGTGCAATAAGAGTTAAAGCACTATTTTTTCTATCAATTACAGATCTTCTCTTCCTATCTTCATTAGCCTTTGTTTTAGCTTCTTCAATTATCGAATTTATTTCTTGTTCATTTAAATTTGAACCTCCAGAAATTGTAACTGTTTGCTTTCTTCCAGTTGTTCTATCAGTTGCACTTACTTCTAAAAGACCATTAGCATCAATATCAAATGCTACCTGGACTTGAGGTATCCCTCTTGGCGCTGGAGGTATGCCTGATAGTCTAAATTTACCAAGTGATTTATTTTCAGAAGCTAAAGGCCTTTCTCCCTGCCGTACTTGAACAACAACTGATGATTGATTAGCTTCAGACGTACTAAAAACATCAGATTGTCTAACTGGTATTGGTGTATTACGAGGAATGAGTACCTTCATAAGACCACCAATAGTTTCTAAACCTAAAGACAAAGGAGTAACATCATTGAGAAGTAAATCTTGTAAATCACCGCTAATAATTCCAGATTGTATAGCAGCTCCAACCGCTACGACTTCATCAGGATTAACAGATTGACAAGGTTCATTTGGAACAAGAGTCTTTACTAATTGTTGAACCATTGGGATTCTTGTAGTGCCACCTACAAGAACTACCTCATCAATATCTTCTGCATTCCATCCAGAATCATCTAAAGCTATTTGTACAGGCTCTAGTAATCTATCAAGTAAATCTTGTGATAATGATTCAAATATTTTTCTATCTAAGGATTCTTCAATATGTAAAGGCCCCTCTTTACTTGTTGTGATAAAGGGTAAAGATATTTTTGTTCTTTGTAATCCTGACAATTCACATTTAGCTTTTTCAGCAGCCTCAGTTAATCTCTGTAAAGCTTGTCTATCCCTTCTTAGATCAATATCATGTTTAGCAAGAAATTTTTCTGCAAGCCAATCAACTATTTTTGAATCAAAATTGTTTCCTCCTAGCTGTGTATCACCACATGTGGCTTTAACATCAAAAACACCATTAGAAATTTTTAATAATGAAACATCAAATGTTCCTCCTCCTAAATCAAAAACCAAAACATTATTAGAAGAACTTTTTTCAAAACCATAGGCTAGAGCAGCAGCGGTAGGTTCATTTAGTATTCTGTCTACTTTAATACCAGCTAATATTGCAGAATCCTTTGTAGCTTGCCTTTGTGATTCATTAAAGTAGGCAGGGACAGTAATAACTGCAGAGTCAACAGTATCTCCAAGATATGTTTCAGCATCATTAATTAATTTTCTAATCAATGAGCTCACTAATTCTTCTGGAGCATACTCTCTTTCTGTATTTGGACTAAGAACCCTAACGTTTCCATCTGTATTAGCCTTTACGTTATAAGGAACAGAAATACTATTATCATCTAATTCATCCCAGTCACTTCCAATAAATCTTTTTAAGTTATAGAAGGTATTCTTAGGATTTAGAACGAGTTGTCTTCTCGCTTGGTCTCCTATCACTATTTCCTTGTCTTTTGTAAATCCAACTATTGAAGGTGTAGTTCTAGAACCCTCAGAATTAGCAATAACAATTGGACGTCCAGCCTCTATAACTCCTACTACAGAGTTAGTAGTACCTAAATCAATTCCAACTATTTGCCCCATGATTTTAGATCGCTAAATTAAAGCAAAATTTCTAATAATTTAATTAATTTTTATCTTAGATATTTACATATAATAGTAAAAAAGAAATTTTTTCAACTTAATTTAAATAAATAAGGTTATTTATAACTTGTTAAAAAAAATACTATCAATTTTACAAGACTTTTTAGAGACGAAGATGTTGATGTAGTTAACCAAAATAAACTAATATAAAACGGAGAGAGAGGGATTCGAACCCTCGATAAAGTTGCCCCTATACAGCATTTCCAGTGCTGCGCCTTCAACCACTCGGCCACCTCTCCCGAGATAACCATATTAACCCTTGATCATCCCATTTCAGAGGAAAGTTATTTGAAAAAGACTTTCACAGTCACGATTAAAAATAAGGAAACCGGAAAGGTTTACCAAGAGCAGGTTAATAGTGATGACTATATACTTAAGGAATTTGAAAAGAAAGGTTTCAAACTTGCATTTTCATGTAGAAATGGTTGCTGCACAAGTTGTGCAGTTAAAATTAAATCTGGTACATTAAAACAACCTGAAGCAATGGGTGTATCGCAGGCTTTAAAAGAAAAAGGGTATGCACTTCTTTGTGTAGCTAAAGCAACTTCAGATCTTGAGGTAGAAACTACATATGAAGATGAAATTTACGATTTGCAATTTGGACAATATTTTGGGAGGGGAAATACAAGAGTTGCGCCACCTTGGGAATTTGAGGAAGATTAATTATCATGTTTGAACTAAATGAAATAGAGGAACTTACAAATCAAGTTAATTTATTTATTTTGTATGAAATAGCCAAGAATTCTGCTCAAATTGGTAATGAAATTTTAAAAGTTAATTACAATAAAATTCAAAAAATATCATCAAAGGGTAGGAAGGGTGACCTAGTTACCAATGTAGACTTGGAAGTTGAAAATAAAATAAAAGAATATTTAATAGAAGAGACACCAAACATATCTATAAATGCAGAGGAATCAGGTAAATTAACCAAATCATCGGATTTAACGTGGTGTATAGACCCATTAGACGGTACAACAAATTATTCCCATGGATATCCTTTTTTTGGGACTTCTATTGGTCTTGTATATAAAAATAAGCCAATAATAGGCGCTATATCAGTACCTTATTTAAATGAATTATATTCAGCCTGCATAGGTTTAGGCTCATTCTGCAATGATAGTGAACTTAAAGTATCTAATCCCTCTAATCTTTCTGATAGTCTACTTGTAACTGGTTTCTCATATGACAGATTTGAGACGGAGGATAATAATTATGCAGAATTTTGCTACTTAACACATAAAACTAGAGGTGTTAGAAGAGGAGGTGCAGCAGCAGTTGATCTAGCACTTGTTGCGGCAGGTAAGGTAGATGGATATTGGGAAAGAGGATTGGAGGTATGGGACCTAGCGGCCGGTGCTATTATTGTTAAAGAGGCTGGTGGCATTATTTCTGATTATCCATCAGGCGAATTTAATTTAAGTTCAGGAAGAATTTTAGCTTGTTCTCCCAGCCTTGAGAATGAATTAAAAAATGAACTAGATAAAGTTTCTCCATTTAAAAAAAATCTCTATACCTAAAATTAGTTAAATATTAAAATGACCGATATAAAGGAAATTAAATTAGTAGATGTAAAAAATAACTCAAACATCATAAATAATTTAAATAGTATTTATAAACTATGGGGATATGAAGAGGTTTCACCCTCATTCATAAATACTTTAGAGACCATAAAAGGCCGTGGCGTTATTGATGAAAATCAGGTTGTAGGAATAGTAAGTAATAATTCATTATGTCTTAGGCCAGAAATGACAACATCGATTGTTAAATTGTCATCTACTAGATTAATAAATAAGAAAAGACCTATAAGGTTATTCACAAATGGAATGGTTTTTGATAAAAAACAAAATAATAATAATTCATTTCAGTTACAAGAAAAATTGCAGAGTGGAATTGAATTAATTGGATATGATACAAAATACCCAGAAATTGAAGTTATTAATATTTTGTTTGATTCAATCGATAATATTAATTTGAAAGATGGTTGTAATTTATTTCTACTAGTAAGCACCACAAAAATAATGGACTTGATAATGAAGAAATATAAAAATAATAATTTTGAAGAAATTAAGAAAAGTTTAGTTAATTTTGATCTAGATAATTTATCTAAGTTAGGAATAGATGAAGATGATAAATATATTCTTAAAGATCTTTTATTCACAAGAGGAGAGCCAATTGCAATATTAAAAAAATTAAAAACTATATATGGCTCTAGTAAAACATTAGATGACCTAAATTTTTTATTTGAAACATTGTCAAAAATATCAAATAAATATGGTGTTACATTACAACTTGATCCCACGTTTCAACCTTACTTGAATTTATATGAAGGAATAGTTTTTCAACTAATAGGGGATAATGGTAAAAATAAAAGCGTCATCGCAAAAGGCGGAAGATATGATGAGTTAGTAAGATCATTTAGTCCTAATGAGAAAATATTTAATGGGATTGGATTTACAATTTCGGTAGACATTTTAAGAAATTTTATTAATGAAGAAAATACAATTAAAAAAAAGATTTTATTGATGTTTAAGGATTCTTATTTGTTAGAAAAAGGTATGAATGAACAAAAAGTACAACAGAAAAAAGGAAATATTGCTGTCTTACATTTAAATCCAATTGATGACTTGGCTAAAGCCAATAAAATCATGAAAGAAAATAATTGTAGTGAGATTTTGTGGGTTAAATAAAACCTTTTAAAAATTTATTTAACTTTTAAATTGATACATTGTTCGGACAATACTCCTAATTAAACTTGATTAACTAGTTTTTACGAAATAGTATTTAATATGTTGGAATTTTTTTAAATGGAAAAAGGCGAAATTCGTATTAATACCGAAAATATTTTCCCAATTATCAAGAAGGCAGTATATTCTGACCATGAAATCTTTTTAAGAGAACTTGTTAGTAATGGTGTTGACGCGATTAATAAAAGAAGAATGGCCTCTATGGCAGGTGATTGCGATAATACCGAGGAGGCTCAAGTAAAAATAACAATTAACCGTGAAAAAAATACGTTAACAATTTCCGATAATGGAATTGGTATGAATGATGAAGAAATTAAGAAGTACATAAATCAAGTTGCATTTTCTAGTGCTGAAGAATTTCTAACAAAATACAAAAAAGATAATGATGAATTCATAGGTCATTTTGGACTAGGTTTTTATTCAAGTTTCATGGTGGCAGATAGAGTTGATATATTAACTAAATCGGCAATTGGGGAATCAAAAGCTTTCAAATGGTCATGTGATGGATCGCCAAATTTCACATTAGAAGAATCAGAAAGAGAAACAATTGGTACCGATGTTATTCTTCACCTACTTGAAGAAGAAAAAGAGTTTATTGAGCCTGAAAGGATTAAATCATTAATAAAAAAATATTGTGATTTTATGCCAATTGATGTCTTATTAGAAGGAGAGACAATTAATAAGAAAAATCCTACTTGGAGAAAACAGCCTAGTGAATTAAAAGATGAGGATTATATTGAGTTATATAAATACCTTTACCCTTTCCAGGGAGATCCACTGTTATGGATTCATCTGAATACGGATTATCCATATGACATACAAGGAATATTGTATTTTCCAAAGTTGTCAGGCAGAGCTGATTGGGAAAAGGGAGAAATTAAACTATTTTGTAATCAAGTATTCGTAAGCGATTCAATTAAAGAGATAGTACCAAAATACCTATTACCTCTAAGAGGAGTAATTGACTCTACAGATATACCTCTAAATGTAAGTAGAAGTGCATTACAAACAGATAGAAAAGTAAGATCTATATCATCATTTATTTCAAAAAAAATTGCTAATAAATTAAAGGATTTGATAAAAAATTCTTCAGAATTTTATGCAGAAATTTGGGATTCCATTTCCGCATTTATTAAAATTGGCGCTATCGAAGATGATAAATTTGCTGAATTAGTTAAAGACAGCATAATTTTCGAAACCATAATCAATTCGGAGAAAGATGTCACAAAAGATATTGAAAATAAATCGCTTATTAAAGCCAATGATAAATATTTCACTACTTTAGCAAATTACAAAGAACGAAATAAGATTACTGATTCTAAAAAAATAATTTACTGTTCAGATTCGATTGCTCAATCAAGCGCATTAAATATCTGCCTATCTGATAACAAAGAAGTTATTAAATCAGATCCCTTAATTGATGCACAATTTCTTCCTTGGTTAGAAAGTAAAAACGAAGATTATGAGTTCCAAAGAGTTGATTCAGAAATTAATGAACTTGAAGATGAAGAATCTAAAGAAATTGTAGATAAGGATGGCAAATCAAATACAGAAAATCTTAGAGATACTGTTGTAAAAGCACTTGATAATGAGAAAGTAACAGTTAAAGTTCAGTCACTTTCAAGTAAGGATGCACCACCTGCGATGATCTTGCTTCCAGAACAAATGAGAAGAATTAATGATATGGGTGCATACATGGAACAAAAGATGCCTGGCTTACCTGAATATCATGTGCTTCTAATTAATAAGGAACATCCTCTTATTGTTGGTCTAAATAAAATTACAGGTAATAAAATAATTATTGATAAAAAAGACCCTATAGAAAATCCATTAGCTTCTAAAATTGCAAATCATGTCTACGATATGGCTAAACTATCTGTTGGTGGATTAGATCAAGAACAAATCATTAATCTACAAAATAATAATGCCGAATTAATATCAGAATTGCTTAATTCAACAAATTAAGTCGTGTGTTAAAATTTTTAAAGATATAACTCAAAAAATATGTCAAGAGTTTGCGAACTGACTGGATCAAAAGCTAATAATGGGATGGCTGTAAGTCATTCACATATTCGTACAAAAAAATTGCAACAAGTTAATCTCCAAAAAAGGAGACTTTGGTGGGAAGAAGGCAAAAAATGGATAAATATAAAAATTAGTACTAAAGCACTAAAATCTATACAAAAAGTGGGATTAGATAAATATGCTAAAACTAACGGAGTTGATTTAAAAAAATTCTAAATTTGATGAGAAATTTAGTTTTAATTATATTAATTCCATTTATTATTTTATTTAATTTTAATTCAGCATTCGCTTTTGACTTTGCTCCCGAAGTAGGAGATATTGCTCCAAACTTTCAATTAGAAGGTTTTAATAAAAACATAAAATCAAAAAAATTATGGGAATTAAAGGATTTTCAAGGTAAATGGCTTGTTATATATTTTTATCCAAAAGACTTTACAGCAGGTTGCACTCTTGAAGCTAAAGGATTTTCGGAATTAAAAAAAGATTTTTCAAAATATAATGCAGAAATTGTTGGGATTAGTGCTGATAATCAAGATTCTCATGAAAGTTTCTGCAGTGAGAAATCTATAAATTACACTTTATTATCCGATCCTGAAGGAGTTATTAGCGATAAATATGGTTCTTGGATTCCTCCATTTTCAGATAGAAATACTTTTTTAATTTCTCCAGAAGGGGAAATTTCGTATAGATGGATAAGTGTTTTACCTATAAATCATGCAAAAGAAGTACTTAATGTACTAAAGAAAAAAATATAAATTTTGCACGAACTTTCATTTGGAACTTGGTTAATTCACATCTCTTCGGTCATTGAATGGATCTTTACCATCTTTGTTATATACAAAATTTCTACATATAAAAAATACAATTTGTTTTTTTGGTTAAGCTTAGCTATGGTTCCAAACTTAATAGGAGCTATGTGCGCTATTACTTGGCATATCTATGATAATCAAGATGTATTGTATGGATTAGTAACGCTTCAAGGGATATTTACATTCATTGGTAATTCAACACTAGCTCTCGCATCATTCGCTATTTTTAAAAAGGATGTGACTTATGAATGATTTATTTTTTAAATTTATAGAAAAATTAGCTTCAATTGACAATACTGCTTTGTTCGCAGCTTCTATATTTCCATATGCAATTTTTTTGTTTTGCTTATATAAAATCAAATCTATTAATATTTTTGTAAAAACTGGATTTTCCTTAACGGTTTTATTCGTTTTTATAACAATAATAATTTCTATATTCACCTTAAATTACTACGATAAAACCCTTGTTGAGATTGACTTCTTGCATGGTTTAGCAGAATCTTTCTTAACCCTAAGCGATTTTGTTATATTGTTTGGCTTCATAAAGATGTTAAATAGCTTAGAAGTAAACAACTCTTAAGACCTTTTACAATTTTGTGTTTTTTAGGTAAAAGTATTAGAGAATATATAAAAATAACGATTTTTTATGTTTACTACATTATTTGCAGCTGCAGATCCAGCAACTTTTTCTTGGTCTCCAAAGTGTGCCGTCGTAATGATTGCATGTAATGTTTTTGCTTATGCAATTGCTAGAGCAACAATAAGAAAACCTAATGAAGGTTTTGAAATACCTAATTCAAAATTCTATGGTGGTTTAAGTCACGCATCAGTTGTAGGTGCTAATTGCCTAGGTCATATTTTCGGAATTGGAGCAATCTTAGGATTAGCCTCACGTGGTGTTTTATAAATTTATTTATTAATTTTTTAATTAACTAACGTAAATTTCTCAACAATTTTATCTGCCATCTGATCAGGCATAAGTCCTAGTTTTTCTTTACTCTGATCAGGTGAAGCATGATCAACTAAAACATCAGGTATACCTATTCTGTATACTGGAACATTTATTTCATTATCGTTAAATAATTCAACTATTGCGGAACCAAATCCACCTATTAAAGTTCCTTCTTCCATGGTTACAACTTTTTGAATCCTACTTGCTAAAGGCATAATAAGATTTTTATCTAGAGGTTTCACAAATCTTGCATTAACAATGCATGCATTTATGTTCATATTTTTTAAGATCTTTGCTGTTTCGATTGCTGATGCGACCATTGAACCATAAGCAATAATTAAAATATCTTCACCTTCTTCAAGAATTTCAGCTTCGCCTATATTCAAAGGTTCCCAACCTTCATCCATTACAGCCACTCCTAATCCAGAGCCTCTGGGTATTCTTAGAGCTGTTGGACCATTATGGTTTATTGAAGTTATTAACATTCTCTGTAATTCAGACTCATCCTTTGGAGCCATTAATACAAAATTAGGAATGGATCTCATATAACTGATATCGTACTGACCTTGGTGAGTAGGACCGTCAGCCCCAACTATCCCGGCTCTATCAAGTACGAATGATACAGGTAAATTTTGTATCCCTATATCATGAATTAATTGGTCGAAAGCACGTTGAAGAAAAGTACTATAAATAGCTACAACAGGTTTAAGACCATCGCAAGACATTCCTGCCGCAAGAGTAACTGCATGTTGTTCTGCTATTCCTACATCGATATATTGATCAGGGATATTTTTTTGCAAAATATCTAAACCAGTACCTGTAGCCATTGCCGCCGTAATACCTATTACTTTGCTATCTTGTTCACATATTTTCAACAATGTTTGACCAAATATTTTACTGTAACTAACAGGTTTAGGTTTCTTAGATGGGATAGATTTCCCAGTTGTTAGATCAAATGCTGATTGTGCATGATATCCCACCTGATCAGCTTCAGCATATGGATAACCCTTCCCTTTTGTTGTGACAACATGAACAAGCACAGGTTTTTTAAGTTTATGAGCCGCGTTAAAAGTATTAATTAAATTTGCAATATCATGACCGTCAATTGGACCCATATATGTAAATCCAAGTTCTTCAAAAACTGCTCCAACCTTAGGAACTGCTAGTCTTCTAACGCTTCCCTTAATATTTTTTAGTTCCTCTGGAATATCTTTTCCAATTAATGGAATATTTTTTACACTTTCTTGAACACTTTCGGATAAAAATTGCAGTGGTGGACTAACTCTTACCTTATTTAAGTAAGATGAAAGGGCTCCAACTGGAGGAGAAATAGACATATCATTATCGTTTAATACTACAACTAAAGGAGTATTTGGTAAGTGACCTGCATGATTTATAGCTTCTAATGCCATTCCTCCAGTTAATGCACCATCTCCAATAACAGCGACACATTTATAATCTTCACCTTTTTTATCTCTAGCTATTGCCATTCCTAAAGCAGCAGAAATAGAAGTGCTTGCATGTCCAGCACCAAAATGATCAAATTTACTTTCGCTTCTTTTAAGATATCCTGCTACTCCATTTTGTTGTCTAAGGGAATCAAATTGACTAAAACGTCCTGTTATTAATTTATGAGGATAACCTTGATGTCCTACATCCCAAACTACTTTATCGAAGTCAAGATCAAGAGTTTGATATAAAGCTAATGTAAGCTCAACTACACCTAATCCAGGACCAAGATGACCACCACTAGTAGAAACTACCTGAAGGTGTCTTTCTCTAATTTGACAAGCAATTTCCTCTAATTGTGAAACTGTTAAGCCATGAAGTTGATTTGGATGACTTAACTCACTTAAAAGCATTTAACAAAAATAGGTATTTATATAATCTAAAACGTGGAGGTGCAAAATGAGTATTTTTTTTGAAATAGATCATGTAATGTTTTATTAGATTAATATTTAATGCTAAAAATATATATATGAATGATTATTTTGAAAAAATACTTCAAGCTGAAGTCTATGAAGTTGCAAAAAAAACACCACTAGAGAAAGCTCATAATTTAAGTAATACTCTTAATAATGAAGTTTTTCTAAAAAGAGAAGATCTTCAGGATGTATTTTCATTCAAAATAAGAGGTGCATATAACAAAATGAGTAAGCTAACTAATTCACAGCTTGCTCAGGGGGTAATTACTTCCAGTGCTGGTAATCATGCTCAAGGAGTTGCACTTAGTGCCCTTAAGTTAAATTGTCAAGCAACCATATTAATGCCCATTACCACACCTCTAGTAAAAGTTAATGCAGTAAAAAATTTAAAAGCAAAAGTTATATTATATGGCGATAACTATGATGAAACTTACAAAGAGGCAATAAGGATTAGCCAAGAAAGAAATTTATGCTTTATTCATCCCTTTGATGATCCAGAAGTAATAGCAGGACAAGGAACTATCGCTATAGAAATTGAACAGCAGCTTAAGGAAAAACCTTATGCAATTTATATTGCTGTAGGTGGTGGGGGATTGATATCAGGAATATCCTTATACGTTAAAAAAATATGGCCTGAAGTAAAAATTATTGGTGTAGAACCAGAAGATGCTGACGCTATGACGAAATCTTTGGAAGAAGAAAAAATTGTGGAATTATCATCTGTAGGTCAATTTGCAGATGGAGTGGCGGTAAAAAAAATTGGTAAAAATACTTTTGATATTGGTAGAAAATATATAGATAAGATGATTAGGGTTAATACTGACGAAATATGTGCTGCTATAAAAGATGTTTTTGAGGATACTAGATCAATATTAGAACCTGCAGGTGCTTTATCAATAGCAGGAATGAAAAAAGATATTTTAAATTCGAATCATTCAAATAGAAAAATGGTTGCGATTGCGTGTGGTGCAAATATGAATTTTGAGAGGCTTAGATTTGTAGCAGAAAGAGCAGAACTTGGAGAGTGTAAAGAAGTAATGATGGCTGTAGAAATTCCTGAGCGTGCTGGAAGTCTAATTGATTTTTGTAAGTTACTTGATAATAGAAATTTAACTGAATTTAGCTATAGGATGTCGAATTCTAAGAATGCACAGATATTTGTAGGAGTTCAAGTCTATGGATTAAATGATAAAAAAAATTTATTAAATGTATTTAGAAATTCTGATTACTCATTTATTGACATAAGTGATGATGAATTATCTAAAAATCATCTCAGACATATGGTAGGTGGAAGATTACCAAGGAATTTTAAAGAAAATGATTATAGAAACTTTGTTGAGCTTTTATACAGATTTGAGTTTCCTGAAAGACCTGGTGCATTAATAAACTTCCTAACTAATATGAAATCTAATTGGTCTATAAGCGTATTTCACTACAGGAACTATGGTGCTGATGTAGGAAAAATTGTTATTGGAGTTTTAATCGATAAAAATGAGATTTTAGAATGGAATAATTTTGTAAGGATTTTAGGTTATAAATTCTGGGATGAAACGCAAAACGATACTTATAGATTATTCCTTGGTGCATCAGATTAAATTTAAGGTAAATTAGGAAAGATTTGGGTAATTAAAATCAATCAATCTGATCTAAATACCACGCCAATATCTGATATAGATCTTGTTACAAAAGTTGAAGCTGTTCTATATTTGAAAGGCAGACCAATAACAAAAAAGGATCTTTCTGAAATTACTAATTCTGATATCAACTCTATAAATGATGCAATTAAAGATCTTAAAAATAAATATTCTAATCCAAACTCAGCTATTGAATTAAATGTAGTTAATAACAGTTTTTCTCTCGAACTTAAATCTAGTCTTAATGAATTCGTCGATGATTTACTTCCTTCAGATTTGAAAACCTCCGAATTAAGGACATTGGCAACTATTGCAATCAAAAAAAAGATCCTGCAATCGGATCTTATACTTCTTCGAGGTTCAGGAGCTTATGATCATATTAAAGAATTATTAGAAAAGAAATTTATCGTTAAACGTAAACAAAAAGATGGTAGATCATATTGGTTATCATTATCAGAAAAGTTTTTTCAAACTTTTGCTGTAAGTAATGAATATCTCTCGAATATAGGAAGCACCAAAAAAAAGTAAATGTTAGAATATATTAAATTACAAAAAGATAATGTTATCTGAGATTTTTGCAGTTCTAGGCCAAACTTTATCAATTTATTCTTTCATATTGATAATAAGAATTTTACTCACATGGTTTCCAGGTATTGATTGGAGTAACGGTGTTTTATCTGCATTAACTTCTATCACCGATCCCTATTTAAACATTTTTAGAGGTATTATTCCTCCAATAGGTGGATTTGATATTTCATCATTATTAGCTTTTTTACTGTTAAATGTTATTCAAAACTTAATTACAAATCTCCAGTATGCAAGCTTAGGTTATAGCTGAATTTATCTATCGTCCCCTGAACCGCTTATCCTACCTTTAGCAGCTCTTAATTTTAATTTTTCAAGGTTTTGTATAGCAACATCCTCTAAACTGAAATTTAATTCAGTGCAAAGATTTGATATGTACCACAAAACATCTCCCAACTCTTTTTTAATAGCTAATTTTGATTCATTATCAAATATTCCATTTCTATCTCTTATAACTTTTTTTACTTTTTCCGCTACCTCACCAGCTTCTCCAACTAAACCAAGAGTTGGATAAATATTATTTGAGCCTAAATCTGGATATTGTGCAGTTTCTCTAGCTTTTTTCTGATAAGTTTTAAAATCCATGACTTAAATAACTAACTTTGGGTGTGGTAAATTTATTTATATCTAGCAATATTATCTATATATGTCGAATATTGATTTAAAAAGAAGAACAAAAATAGTAGCAACTATTGGTCCTGCAACTCAAAGTGAAGAGATAATTACAGATTTAATTAAAGCTGGAGTAACTACATTTAGATTAAATTTCTCACATGGGGATCATAAAGATCATGCTGAGAGAATAAAGACCATAAGGGAAGTATCAAAAAAGTTAGATATTGATATTGGAATATTGCAAGATCTTCAAGGACCTAAAATAAGATTAGGGCGCTTTAAAGATGGTCCAGTAAAAGTTAAAAAGGGCGATAAATTCACGCTGACATCGAATGAAATCGAATGTACAAATACTATTGCAAATGTAACCTACGACAATCTTTCTCAAGAAGTTAGCGAAGGGAAAAGAATACTATTAGATGATGGTAAAATAGAAATGATAGTAGAAAAAGTAGATATAAAGGCTAATCTTTTAGAGTGCATGGTAACTGTAGGGGGAGTTCTTTCTAACAATAAAGGTGTAAATTTCCCAGATGTTCAATTGTCAGTAAAAGCATTAACAGAGAAAGATAAAGAGGATTTAAAATTTGGTTTGTCAGAAGGGGTTGATTGGATAGCCCTAAGTTTCGTAAGAAATCCATCTGATATAAACGAGATAAAAGATTTAATAAACAAAAATGGTCATTCAACTCCTGTAGTCGCAAAAATAGAAAAATTCGAAGCAATTGATCAAATTGATACTGTATTACCTTTATGTGATGGGGTTATGGTTGCAAGAGGTGATTTGGGAGTTGAAATGCCTGCTGAAGAAGTTCCTCTTTTACAAAAGGAATTAATAAGAAAAGCTAATTCATTAGGTATCCCTATAATTACAGCGACTCAAATGCTTGATTCTATGGCTTCTAACCCAAGACCAACTAGGGCCGAAGTTAGTGATGTGGCAAATGCAATCCTTGATGGTACTGATGCAGTAATGCTTTCAAACGAAACTGCAGTCGGCGATTATCCTGTAGAGGCAGTAGAAACTATGGCGACCATAGCGAGAAGAATCGAAAGGGATTATCCACTTAAAGCTATTGAAAGCCACTTACCTAGTACGATCCCAAATGCTATTAGTGCAGCAGTAAGCAATATAGCTAGACAACTTGATGCAGGAGCTATAATCCCTTTAACTAAATCAGGCTCTACGGCTAGAAATGTTAGTAAGTTCAGACCGCCAACACCTATTTTGGCAACTACTACAGAAAGGAGCGTGGCGAGAAGATTGCAACTTGTATGGGGAGTCACTCCCATAGTAGTTAATAATGATGAAAGAACAGCAAAGACTTTTAGTTTAGCTATGCAAATTGCTCAGGAGATGGGGATCCTTAATCAAGGAGATTTAGTAGTTCAAACCGCAGGCACATTAACTGGCATTAGCGGCTCTACAGATTTAATAAAAGTAGGTTTAGTAAGGAAGATTGTATCTAGAGGAATTTCAATAGGGGAAATCGGTGTTACAGGTAAAGCAAGAATAATAAAAAATAATCTTGATATGTCTTTAATTTGTTCTGGGGAAATATTATTTGTACCCGATGAATTAATGAAAAATATTCCATTGAGTAAAAATATTGCCGGTATTGTTACGAACCAAAATGTAAATGATGTTTATGCTTTGTTTAACAAAAATAATAAAAAAATTTCTACAATTTGTAATTTAGAAAATATGGAAAATCATCAAATTTGTAATGGCGACCTTATTACACTGCAGCTTAATGAAGGAGTCATATACATGGGACAAATTGAAGATGATGATGCAATAGACAGATATAAATATGTCTAGGAATATCTCAATAAAAGAAGCCTTAGGCATGGCCACAAAAACATTAGTTTCGAACAAATTGAGAAGTTCGTTAACAATGCTGGGAATTATTATAGGAAATGCTTCTGTTATTACACTTGTTGGACTTGGTAGAGGTGCTCAAACATTAGCAAAAAACCAATTAAGTAATTTAGGTGCCAATGTTTTATTTATTGTTCCAGGAAATAATGACACAAGAAGAAGAGGTATTTCATTTCCTAAAAACCTTGTATTAGAGGATGCAGTAGCAATTAGCAATCAAGTACCAACAGTTAAAAAAGTAGCTCCACAAATCTCTGCTAACGAGATAGTTCAATCAAATTCTAAAAGTTTAAATATATCAATTGCTGGAATTACTCCTGAATTTCTGGAAGTAAGAAGCTTTGAAGTAGATAAGGGAAGATTTATATCAAAAAGTGATGTTAATAGTGCACGAAGTTATGTGGTAATAGGTCCTGATCTTAAAGACGAATTTTTCAAAGATAAATCTTCATCACTTGGAAAAAAAATCAGGATTAAAGATCATACATATGAAATCATCGGAATATTAAAACCAAAAGGTGCTGTATTTGGAAGTAATCAAGACAAAAATGCTTATATTCCATTAACCACAATGGTCAATAGGATTACAGGGAAGGACCCGACATATGGAGTAAGTTTAAGCTTCATTAGTGTTGAAGCGATAAATAAAAATGCAACTAGCGCAGCAAAATTTCAGATTACTAACTTATTAAGGCAAAGACATAAAATAATCAGAGATGATGACTTTGCGGTTAGATCACAAGAAGATGCATTGAATATAGTAACAAACATAACAAGTGGACTAACATTTTTATTGGCTGGTATTGGTGCAGTATCTTTGGTAGTCGGAGGCATAGGAATCATGAATATTATGCTGGTTTCTGTAAGCGAAAGGACTGAAGAGATTGGACTTAGAAAAGCAATAGGAGCTAAACAGTCAGATATATTAATTCAATTTTTGATTGAAGCATTGATTTTATCTACAATTGGAGGATTAATTGGAACAACAACGGGATTATCAGGTGTTTTCCTTTTATCTCTGATAACACCACTTCCTGCATCAGTAGGAATCACAACTACTTTTTCCACCATGATCATTTCTGGATCAATAGGTTTAATATTTGGCGTTTTACCTGCAAAAAGGGCCTCTAAATTAGATCCAATTGTTGCATTGAGAAGTTTGTAAATAGAATTTATAATAATGCTCAATTTTTATAAATTAATTGAGATATTGGTGAGTCTTCAATTACTAGTGACAACATCAATGTTACCTGTTTATATTCCACTACCTTTTATCTATAAATCTAGTAATATCTTTGAGTTACCTATCACATGGCAAATTCCTACCATAATTTTATTAACACTTATATTCCATAAAAAAGTTGTTTTCAGAGCATTTTTTATATATATAATTTTGGGGTTATTTATATTTCCTGTCTTTCATCAAGGAGGTTCAATAGGTTATTTGCTCACTCCAAATTTTGGTTATTTATTGGGTTTATATCCATTAATCGAAATAATTGATAATTTAAATAATAGAAATAATATGAACGTTGGAAACTTTTTAAAAAACGGATTTATAGCAATAGGTGCTATGCATTTAACTGGAATATTTTACAACTTCATACAAATCATAACTTACAGTCAATTTAATTTATTTTTATATAATTTAGGGAAATATTCATTAGGTAAGATTGGATATCATTTTTTAATGCTTTTTCCACTTTTATTACTTATTAAACCTATAGAACGTTTAAAACGTAGAAAATAATGATTAATAAAATACATACAAAATTATATTTTGTTTCTTTAAGTATTTTTATTGTTCTATTAGATCAATTTACGAAATATTTAATTTTTTATAATAAAAAATTATTTATTAACAAAGATTTTCTTTTATTCAAATTAGACTTTGTAAAAAATTACGGAGCAGCATTTAATATATTTAGTGGTAGTAGAATATTATTATCTTTAATAAGTATATTTTTTTCAATATTACTTATTTATTTGATATTTAGGAAGAATACTTTAAACCCCTTCGATCTATATTCTTACAGCTTTATTCTTGGTGGTACTATTGGTAATGGTATAGATAGGATATATAAGGGTTTTGTAGTCGATTTTATAAACTTAAATATTATAAATTTTCCAGTATTTAATATTGCTGATATTTCTATTAATATTGGTTTCATTTTTTTACTGTATAACATTTTTAAAAATAATCGATAAAATGAATTACTTGAATTTAAAGTATATAAAGTACGTAGTATTGATATTATTTCTATATATTTTATTTTCCATATTTGTAAGAATAATAAATATTTATACCCTTCTATTTTTAATAATAATTATTTACACTTTTTATAATATTGATAAAAAATTATTTAAAAAAATAGTTTATAAAGTTTTATATAAAAATAAAAAAAATACACTTTCATTCAAAAATACATACGGTGCTGCCAAGATAAGTTTGGAAGGAGTCGAGAAAATTAATAAAAAAATTAACGATAAAGTAAAAGTTGAATTGTTTAATTACCAAAAAAATAAACTAGAGTCCCAATTAAAAACAGGAGATTATAAAGTTACTCTTTTTGGAGCAGGTTCCTCAGGAAAAACATCTATAGCAAGATCTTTATTGAAAAATATTGTCGGAAAAACTTCAGCAAAAATCGGAACAACAAAGCAAATTAATAGCTATAAAATTCGTATCCCAATCTTAAAAAGAAACATTAATATAGTTGACACTCCTGGTTTATTCGAACCATCTAAATTAGGAGAGGAAAGAGAAAAAGAAACAATTATACAAGCATCAAGTTCTGACTTAGTTCTATTTGTGTTAGATCAGGACATAAATAAATACGAAAACTATTTAATTAAAGAATTATTAGAATTAAGGAAAAAAATAATAATAGTTCTAAATAAATGTGATTTGAGGTCTAGAGATGAAAATAACCTCATCAAAGAAAATATAATTTCTATAACTTCCGCTCGAAAAAATAAAATTTCAGTTGTTCAAACAATTGCAGTCCCTCAACAATCTCCCTATGTAAAATCTGATGCTTTAAATTTATTTCCAGAGGTGGGAGGTTTGTTTAGAGAAATAATTGAAACGCTAGATAAAAATGGTGAAGAGTTATTGGCGGATAATATTCTTTTTCGCTCAAATAAATTAGGTATTAAAAGTAAAAACTTCGTACAAGAACAAAGATATTTAATGTCAAATAAAGTTATTAATAAATATATGTGGATAACAGGAGGAGTAATACTAGTTAATCCACTACCAGCTGTTGATTTTCTTACTACTACCTCCGTAAACCTACAAATGATAATGGAATTATCAAAAATATATGAAATTAAGCTTACAAAAAAAGATGCGAAGGATTTGGCGACTTCATTGCTAAGCGCCTTGGCTAAGCAAGGAATACTTAAAGGGGGCCTTGCTATTCTTTCTCCTGTTTTAGCTACAAGCTTGACTAAAATAATATTATCTAAATCTATACAATCAGTTACAGCAGGCTGGTTAATAAGAATAGTAGGACTAAGTTTGATTGAATATTTTAAAAATGGGCAAGATTGGGGAGATGGAGGAATTCAAGAAGTAGTAGATAAGATTTATAGAATAAGCAAGAGAGAGGATATATTAAATAATTTCGTAAAAGAAGCTATTTCAAAAATTGAAATGAAAAAACATTTTAATTCAAATAAAAGTTTGCCTCCATTTACTAATTAAAATTGGATAATTGATCATTTAGATAAGTTCTGAAATCAAAGATAGTTATTAAGAGTAAATAAGCAATACAAATAGCAATAGAGATAAACCCTGTTACTATTGCAATAATTTTTGGTCTACCCATAATAATTAGTTAAGTATCTAAAAGTCTCAAAAGTTCTTCAATATGAGATTCTTTTGTATTATAATTTCCCATGACGACCCGTAAAAAATATTTACCTTTAAATTTTGGTCTAGAAAGCATAAAATTCTTGTTTATTAGTTCATTAACTTTTGTTTGAGTCCATGCATCAGAGTCTTTTGGCTCAAGTTTATTTGGCAAGAATGAAACAATGTGGAGAGGACCTGAATATATATCAAATTTCCTTTTACTAATATTTTTTATAAAAAAATCTTTTCTTTTGATTGATGATTTTAATATATTTTCTATTCCATTGAGGCCTAAAAAACGTAATCCAAGCCATAGCTTGATAACCTCTGCAGGTCTAGAACCTTGTATGCCTATTTCTCCTCTATTTATAATATTTTCTTTAGATGATATATATGGTAGTCCAGTATTGAAAGTATTTTCTAAAGTACTCATATTTGAAACCAATAACAAAGATGAAGTCTTTGTAATACCAATGATTTTTTGTGGATTTATCGTTATGGAATTAGCCTGATTAATATTATTTAGACCCTCTATTGGAATAGAAGTTATAGCAAAAATCCCTCCAATTGAACCATCAATATGTAACCATATATTTCTTTGTTTACAGATTTCACTTATTTCTTTAATAGGATCAATGGCTCCTCTTACAGTTGTCCCAAGGGTGGCAACAATAGCAAATATTTTTTTATTTTCTGTCGAACATTTATCTAAAGAGTTTCTGAGTTCGTTTATATCCATTCGACCTTGATTATCAGTTTTAATCCTGACAAGATTCGTAGTATCAAGACCCATAACTCTTATACATTTAACGAAGGAAGAATGAGCATCTTCACTAACTAGTAATACAGAATTAGGATTTGCACCTAATCCAGCATTATTTCTAGCTGCAATAAGTGCATTCAGATTACTTAATGTACCTCCGCTAGCAGCTATACCTCCTGAGAATTCATTAAACCCTATTTTCTTGGCAAACCATTTGCATAATGATTCCTCAAGTAAAGTTACACTTGGTGATAACTCGTAAGCGAGAAGATTATTATTTATACCAGCAGCAATTAAATCACCCAAAATAGAGAAAATTAAAGGTGGGGGATCAAGGTGAGCTAGTGAGCCAGGATGAACGGGATTAAATGAATTATTCAAAAGAGATTCAATCTCAGAAAACAAATCTTCCTCAGAGTTACCATCTTCTGCAGGCATAATACACTTGAAACTTTCATCAAAAGGTAAGGGACCATTTTTATCAGCTTTAGAGAACCAGTCACCAAGAGTTTGACTTGCTCTATTCAGAAGAGTAATCAATTTGTCGTTAGTCCCTATATTTGAGGGGAAATATATATCTTTATTATTAATTAAATCTTCAGCCATCAGATAAGATATCTATTAGTAATTCTATTCTCAATATTGGTAAATGAGATATATTTTTGAAAATGGAAATAGTAATGAAGATCAACCAAAAAAAACAAATAATTCAAAATACACTTTGTGGATGAATTCGATATTAAGAAGATCCAAAGAAATTGGAAAAGTTGAGCTACCAATCTGTTCAATAATATTAGATGAGAGAGGTAGATGTATCGGAAGAGGGGTCAACAGGAGGAATATAAATAAAGATCCTTTAGGTCATGCTGAGATAATGGCACTAAGGCAAGCATCTTTAATAAAAAATGATTGGAGATTTAATGAATGTACCATCATAACAAATTTAGAACCTTGTACTATGTGTTCCTCTGCTCTTATTCAAGCGCGGATGGGTAAAGTTATTTTTGGGGCTTACGATAAGAAAAGGGGTGGATTAGGTGGCTCAATTGATTTATCAAAACATGAAAGTGCTCATCATAAAATGGAAATAATTGGAGGTATCCTAGAAAATGAATGCAGTCAAATTTTACAGATTTGGTTCAAAAAGTTGAGGACTCAAAAATAGAAAATTTCTTTAGCTCACTATCAAAAAGATTTAATAATCTGTCAACATTCTCCTCACATGAATTAAAACCCATTAGCCCTACACGCCACACCTTACCGGATAATTCTCCAAGTCCATTTCCTATCTCAATTCCAAAGTTTCTTAGGAGATGATTTCTAAAACCATCCCCATCAACTGCTGGAGGTATTTTAACTGTGGTTAAAGTTGGCAATCTATATTCCTCTGATACATGTAATTCCATTCCAAGACTTTCTAAACCATTCCACAGTTTCTTTGCATTAGTATTATGTCTATTCCAAACATTTTCTAAACCCTCATTTGCAATTAATCGTAAACCTTCACGAATAGCAAAATTCATATTTACCGGAGCAGTATGATGGTAAACACGATCAGAACCCCAATACTTGTTTAGTAGAGATAAATCTAAATACCAGTTAGGTACTTTTGTTTTTCTTAAACTTAGTTTTTCTTCAGCTCTTTTATTCATTGTAAAAGGGCTTAAACCTGGTGGACAACTTAATCCCTTCTGACTACAACTATATGCTAGATCAATCTTCCATTCGTCTATCAATAATTCTAAAGCACCAAGCGAAGTAACTGCATCAACTAAAAACAAGCAGTTATTTTTTCTACATATATCGCCAATCCCATCAAGAGGTTGTAAAACACCGCTCGATGTTTCAGCATGGACAATAGCAAAAATGGCTGGTTTTTTAGTTTCTATTTCATACTTAATTTCCTCATATGTAAACGCCTCACCCCATGGTTTTTCCATAGTGGAAACTTGAGCTTTATATCTAGTTGCCATATCAACTAATCTGTCCCCAAAATATCCTTTTTTAGCAATTAAAATTTTTTCTCCTTCTTCAATAAAATTAGCTATTGAAGCTTCCATCGCAGCACTACCAGTGCCACTCATTGGAAGTGTAAGACGATTATTGCACTGCCATGTATACCTTAAAAGTTGCTGTACATCAGACATTAATGAGATATATGCTTCATCTAGATGACCAATAGGATTCATAGAAAGGGCACTTAAGACTTCTGGATGTGCATTTGAAGGACCTGGACCTAATAAAAGTCTAGAGGGAACATAAGTCTTTGAGAAATGAGATAAATTCTCTTTATTTAAAGCGGGAATAAGTTTTGCTTCTGTCAAAGAATTACATTCAATTACTTTTAAATTAAACTAATATCGCCACATAAGCGATATTTATTTAAAGAAATTCATTCAATTTAAATATTTAGGTAAACAATTATTAAACTTATGACTTGAAACACTAAAAGAAGACATCAAGTCTTAAAAAAAGTTACCGTTGATACATAACAAGAATCATCATGTTATTAATTTCATATAAGGTATTACAAAATTATGTCTAAATCCCCTCAAGATGTTTTAAGTCAAATTAAAGACGAAGGAATTGAACTCATCGATTTAAAATTCACTGATATTCATGGAAAATGGCAACATTTAACTCTTACATCAGACATGATAGAGGAGGAATCTTTTACAGAAGGGTTGGCATTTGATGGCTCATCTATAAGAGGTTGGAAAGCAATTAATGCTTCGGATATGTCAATGGTGCCTGATGCAAGCACAGCTTGGATAGATCCCTTTTATAAACATAAAACCCTAAGTATGATTTGCTCTATCCAAGAGCCAAGAAGTGGGGAGCCTTATGATAGGTGTCCAAGAGCTTTAGCTCAAAAGGCATTAAAGTATTTAGACTCGACTGGTATAGCAGATACTGCATTTTTTGGCCCAGAACCAGAATTCTTTTTGTTCGATGATGTTAGATATGACTCTAAAGAAGGAGGTTGTTTTTATAGTGTAGATACTATTGAAGCGCCATGGAATACAGGTAGAACCGAAGAAGGTGGAAACCTAGGATACAAAATACAATATAAAGAAGGATATTTTCCAGTAGCTCCAAATGATACTGCGCAAGATATCAGATCTGAGATGCTTCTTCTTATGGGTGAATTAGGTATCCCTACAGAGAAACATCACCATGAAGTTGCTGGTGCCGGCCAACACGAGCTTGGAATGAAATTTGATTCTTTAATAAATGCTGCTGATAACGTTATGACTTATAAATACGTTGTCAGAAATGTTGCAAAAAAATATGGAAAAACTGCAACATTTATGCCCAAGCCTGTTTTTAACGATAACGGAACCGGAATGCATGTTCACCAAAGTTTATGGAAGAGTGGACAGCCACTATTTTTTGGTGAAGGATCATATGCAAATTTATCTCAAACTGCAAGATGGTACATTGGAGGAATACTTAAACATGCACCTTCATTTCTAGCATTTACTAACCCAACTACAAATAGCTATAAACGATTGGTTCCAGGATTCGAAGCACCTGTAAATCTAGTTTATTCTGAAGGTAATAGATCAGCAGCAGTAAGAATACCTTTAACAGGTCCAAGCCCTAAAGCTAAAAGATTAGAATTCAGATCAGGTGACGCACTTGCAAATCCTTACTTAGCATTCTCTGTAATGATGCTTGCTGGTATTGATGGAATTAAAAATCAAATTGATCCTGGTGATGGAGTAGATGTAGATTTATTTGAACTTCCAGCTGATGAACTTGCAAAAATTGATACTGTACCTTCATCTTTAAATGACTCACTTAATGCGCTAAAAGCAGATAAGGATTATCTATTAGCTGGTGGAGTATTTACTGAAGATTTTATTGATAACTTTATCGATATAAAGTACGAAGAGGTACAACAACTTAGACAAAGGCCTCATCCCCATGAATTCTTCATGTATTACGATGCATAATAAAAAAACTCATTAGTTTAACTTAATCAATTTGAGAAATATCACAAAAAATTCTCAAATTGATTTTTTTTTTGTTGGAATATATATATATAAATTGAAAAATGGCTAGAGAATCTATTTCAAAAATTGCATATAAAACGCTACAACAAAGTAAAAGCATTGCAGGTTTCGCTCACAAGCAAATCAGTTCTAGATTAATGAATTTCATTCTTCCTGATTCGAAGCTTGAAAATTTTGATTTAGATAATGATCTTCTTATTCAAATCCAAAATTCAATGGATAACTTAAGAGAAGAAGATTGGAATGATGCAGAAAAAAATTTATATCCTAAAAAATTATTGTTTGATGAACCATGGCTTAGATATCTAACTCAATATCCCAAAATTTGGCTCGATATGCCTAATACATGGGATAGACGCAGAAAACAAAACTTTGATGATCTTCCAAAATCAATTGACAAAGATAATTATCCTCAATATTACTTGAGAAATTTTCATCATCAAACAGATGGTTATTTATCAGATTTTTCAGCTAGCATATATGACCTACAAGTAGAGATACTCTTCAATGGAAGTGCGGACTCAATGAGGAGAAGAATAATTAAGCCAATAAAAGAAGGACTTGAAATTTTCAGCGATAGAAAAAAAAGTTCTATTAAAATACTTGATGTAGCTACAGGATCAGGAAGGACATTAAAACAATTAAGAGCCGCATTTCCTAAAGAAAAAATTACAGGAATTGATTTATCTGATTCTTACTTAAAAGAGGCAAGTAGATATATTTCAGATTTAGATGGAGATTTAATTCAGTTAATAAAAGGTAATGCAGAAGAATTACCTTTTGAAAATAATAGTTTTCAATGCATTTCCTGTGTTTACTTATTTCATGAATTACCTAGAACAATTAGAGCTAAAGTATTAAATGAATTTTTTAGAGTACTTGAACCTGGTGGGATATTAGTATTAGCTGATTCAATTCAAATAAGTGATTCACCTGACTTTACATCCGTAATGGAAAACTTCTATAAATCATTTCATGAGCCTTTTTATTGTGATTACATAAAAGAGGATCTAGATTCTAAAATAGAGGGAATAGGGTTTAAAGATGTAAAATCAAATTCCTTTTTTATGACCAAAGTATGGTCTGCTGTAAAGTAAATAAAAACTTCAATGAACTATTGGGATAAAGATACAATTCAGCTTGTACAAAGTCTAAATGACAAATTAAAAATTGATCATTCTAAATGGCATAAAGATAAAGGAAATAAATACAAACGATCTGCAGAACTAATTTCGGCAGGATTATGCCAATTAATAATTTCTTGTAATGAGAATGAAACTATTGAATATATAGAAGAAAGTATTAAATGGTTAAAAGAAATTAACGTAGATCAACCATGCCCTAGTAAAAATCACCTTTTTAAAGCCAATTGAAGCCTATTACCTTTACTACTCCATCTAATATCATCAAAACATTCATTAATAATATATAGTCCACGGCCATTTACACTACTTATTTTTTTTGGTAATTTGTAATCTCTTTTTTTTATTTCTAAACCATTCCCTTGATCTTGAATTTGCCAAACACACCAATTAGGAGTAATTATTCTTCTTACTCTAATATTTTTTTTAGGATCTAATTTATTTCCATGTTTTACTGCGTTAACTAGAGCTTCGTGTAAACCAAGTTTTATAAGATAGCTTGATTGAGAATATTTAATAGGTTCTAATAATTGATCAACAAATTCATTTAACTGTAATGATGATTCGAATTCGTAGTTTGACCAGTTAATATTTGATCTTTTAAAAAATTTTTTTAAAATATTTTTGCCCCGAAATAAGGACATAATAATATTTTGACACTATCTTAATTCTAACTTATTAAATACCTCATTTAAAGAATATTATTATGTCTCTCTGCAATAGCAGGATGCCGTAGGATTGAGTCCATAAGTCTTACTCCTCTTAATTGATTTATTAAAGGCATATGTCCATCAGGAGCATCCAATGACCAACAAAACGATCCAGGATATCTAGTCCATAAGCCCTCTTTTTTCCAACCTATTTTCGGCCACATTAATTCATATTTTTTCCCTACTGATTTTAATATCTTTGCCTGAATTGAAAATCCAAATCTACCATTAGAATAAATAGTCCATAATCTATCTATTGTTTCTAGATCTTTACCTGACATATTCTTAACTTCACTATAGAAAACATATCCACGTTTTTCAGCTAATTTTCCAGCTAATTTTCGTAAATATGAACTTGTTATTCTATCTGCCTCTTCAAATTTTTGCTCTACCAGCATCAATTGCAAATCTTCATAATTAAAATCAATATCTGAATATGTATTAACCCAATTATTAAATTTTGAGTTTTCAAAGAATTCAGGCTTAAATTTTTTTAAAACTTGCAATATCCAACCAGCAGCCCAATCATCTCCATCACGATTAAACATATCAAAAAGTGAAGGGCCAAGATTAAAAATATTTTCAGCTTCAGATTCTATTTTAGTTAATGTATTTATTCTTTTTCTTTGATTGGAATCTACAAATTTTTTTATTAGATCTAATGTAGCATTATTATAGTTATCTTGTTCTTTGTTATTCATTTTAAAAAATCAATCAAAAAAATTAAAAACTATCCATGTATTTCAAAAGAAAAGAACTAGAGAAATTTAGAAGTTTTAAAGGACCACTTATAGATGTTAGAAGCCCGAGTGAATATTATAAAGGACACCTGCCTAATTCTATTAATATACCACTATTTGATAATGATGAGAGATCTATGATTGGCACTATTTATAAAAAAGACGGAAGAAAAAAAGCAGTTATAGAGGGATTAAAATTTTTTGAAAAAAAAATGGAATTGCTTCTTGATAATTTATTTATGAGTATCGAGTCGAATAAAACTATTACTAATAAAAAAAATGAATTTTTTATCAAAATATATTGCTCTAGAGGAGGAATGCGTTCGCAAAGCATAGCTTGGTTACTAGAAAAATATAAATTAAATCCAATAACACTTAATGGAGGATACAAAATATATAGAAGATGGGTATTAGATAGTTTCTCAAAAAAGTTGAATATAGTAGTTATTGGAGGAAAAACAGGAACAGGGAAAACAAGATTATTATCATTACTAGAGAAATATAATTACCAAACTATTGATCTTGAAGGATTTGCTTGTCATAGAGGAAGTACATTTGGAGGTTTAGGAATGAAAGAACAACCTTCAAATGAACAATTTGAAAATATAATTGCAGAAAAATTAAATTCTTTTAAATGCTCTAATAATATTTTTGTAGAAGCTGAAAGTGCAAACATAGGTAAATGCAAAATTCCTCATGAATTCTTTAAACAAATGAAACATTCAAGGAGAATTGAAATTTTAAGAAGCGAATCTAACAGGTTAGATGAGTTGATAGATACTTATAGTGTTTTTAAAAAAGAGGAACTCAAAGAATCTGTATTAAGGATAAAAAAAAGATTAGGACCGCAAAGAACAAAAATAGCTTTAGAGTCAATTAATAATGAAAAATGGGACTTAGTTTGCAAATCAGTTCTAGATTATTACGATAAGTGTTATGAGTTTGAAAAGGTTGGCAAAACAAATATAAAAATATTAGATTTAACCGACAAAAAATATGATGAAAGAATTATAGAGTTAATAAATAATGTTTTATAAAATAATACAAACGAATATGAAAAATATTTCCTAAGATAAAAAATTATTAACTGAATATTATGACAGCAAATAAAACTGCAAAAATACAATTTTATGAGGGAACTGATGAACCAGTAGTGCCTGAAATAAGACTGACTAGGAGTAAAGATGGTACCACCGGCCAAGCATTATTTTTGTTCGAAAAACCTCAGGCATTATCTTCAATTACAGACGGTGAAATCACAGGTATGCGTATGATTGATTCAGAAGGTGAGATACTAACTAGGGAAGTTAAAGTAAAGTTTGTTGATGGAGAACCCATATTTTTAGAAGCAGTTTATATCTGGAAGAACACATCAGACTTTGATCGATTTATGAGATTTGCAAATAGTTATGCCAAATCAAATGGATTAGGATATTCTGAAAAGAAGTAAAATATTCTGAAAATTGAGTAGTTCATCATATTTCAAGTTAGTAGTAATATTATTCACTTCATTAATAATATGGACTTTAAGGGATTTTCTCTTACTAATAATTTGTTCTTTAGTAATTTCAAATATTGTATGTAATTTATGTAATCAAATTCAACAGGGATTAAAAATTCCTCGATCACTTTCTTTGTTTCTTGTATTAACTATTATATCAATAATAGTATTTACTATTTTCATTCTTGTATTGCCTCCGTTCATAAAAGAATTCAATGAAATACTAGTTGATATTCCAAATGGCTTATCAAAAATAAATATTTTAATTAATGCAAATCTGAACATTCTAAATAACCTGTTTTATGGCGAAAAATCAGAAAACGTTATAGACATATTCAATCTTATAAATAATGTAGTTACCATTCCAGATGTCTCAACTATTGCTAAAGCTATTCAAGAAAGTTTTAAGAATTTAATAAATATAGCGGGAAATCTGGGTTCAGGTCTTTTGAAATTAATATTCGTATTAGCTGTTAGTTTGATGATTTCTATTGAACCAAATCAATATAAAGAAAATATACTTCTATTAATACCAAAAAATTACCGTAACAAATTTAGAAATATTCTGGAAAAATGCAATATTGCATTAGCAAATTGGACCTTTTCTATGGTCATAAGCTCATTATCAGTAGGTTTATTATCATTAATAGTTTTATCTATATTAGATGTCAAATATGTTGTCTCAAATGCTTTAATAGCGATGGTTCTTAATGTAATTCCAAATATTGGTCCAGTTATTAGTGGTATATTTCCTATATCAATTGCACTACTAGATAATTTTTGGAAGCCACTGGCAGTATTAGGAGCATATGTAATCATTCAAAATATTGAAAGCTATATAATAATGCCATCAATAATGAAGAAAAAAGCAAACTTACTTCCTGGCCTAACATTAATTTCACAATTTGGATTCACATTCATTTTTGGTCCTTTAGGCTTAATTCTATCTCTTCCATTAGCTGTAGTAATACAAGTTATAATCAAAGAATTATTAAAAGACATTTAAAAACTACTTGATTAATTTTTTATATAAATATGGATATGATAAAAGTATAAAAAAAGCTAAGGGATTTTTGCCAATAGCAAAATATAATGAGCTAAAGGTAAAATGATCAAATAATATTCTTAACTCAGTAGAAAGATCTATCAATACTAAAGAAAATAAAAATATCAAATAGTAATTCAATTTCATATGATTAGAAGTTTAAGCTCAGTCTTTAATCAACAAAGATGGAGCCAATAAAATACTTGAATAACTTCCAACTATAATTCCTAATGATAAGGCTAAGGAAAACCAAAATAGTGAGTAAGATCCAAACAAAATTATGCTTAATAAAGGGATAAGGGTTGTAATACTAGTAAATGTTGTTCTCCTAAATGATTCGTTTACTGATAATTGAATAGTTTCGTTATAGCCTTCTTCCTTTGATTTTAAATTCTCACGTATTCTATCGAAAATAACAACAGTATCATTTACAGAATAACCAGCAATAGTTAGCAAGGACACAGCAAATAAACTATTTACCTCGACAGATAATAAAATTCCCAACCAGGAGAATATACCGAAAACAATTAATAAATCATGGAATAAAGCTAATAATGCTAAAAATGCATATTTTTTGTCAAATCTAATGGTTATATATAAAGATATTGCAAATAAAGAAACCAACAATGAAGTAACACAATTGGTAAGTAATCTTTTACCAAGCTTTGGACCTATTAATCTTGAATCCTTACTCTCATAATTCAGAGGGCCAACAATATTATCAAGATTAGAAATAAGATTATTTGATTCTTCGATACTTAAATAAGGTGTTCTTATTGAAATTAATTTATAATTATTTTGGAATTGTAATTTGATATTATTTAAAACTTTTTTATTTTTAGAGATTTTTTTTAAATTATCCAAAACTGAATCTGCGGGAAGATTAGAACATTCCACTTCACAAACTCTTTCTATCCTTAGTTCATTTCCACCAACAAAATCCATCCCTAAATTTATAGGTTTCTTATAAGAAGTATTAAAAGTAGAATATAAAATTCCTAAAAGACTCAACAAAAGAAGAACAGCTGAAAAACCAATTATCTTTTTTTTATTATTTATTAATTCAAGATTGTATTTCATAGGAAATTAGAAATAAAAAATTTAATTTGAAAAATTATTCCTTGGCAGATAGAGATTTTTTTGCCTCAAGGATTGATAAGTTGTAAAAAATCGCAAAATAGTTTTAGAACAATTTAATGAGGTAAACAAGCTTATTAAGACTCCAATACCTAATGTTGCAGCAAAACCCTTAACAAAATTTGTTCCTAATAAAAACAATACAAAACAACTTAGAAGAGTTGTAATATGGCCATCAACTATGGATGAATAAGCTCTTTGAAAACCGCTATCAATAGATCTTGTGAGAGTATTACCATCATATAATTCTTCTTTAATTCTCTCAAATATTAAAATATTTGCATCAACAGCCATACCAATGCTGAGTATAAGCCCAGATATTCCAGGTAAAGTCAAAGTTACAGGAATCAAAGAATATATGGCTAAGTTAAAGAAACCATAAAGTACTAGAGAAAGAACTGAAACAAAACCTAAAATTCTATAATTAAAAATCATAAATATACCAACAAAAATTAGACCACTGATAGCTGCATAAAGACTTTTTAAAATATTTTTTGATCCCAACAGAGCCCCTATAGTATTAGTTTCTACTATTTCAATTGGCAATGGCAATGAGCCTCCTTTAAGTTGAACTTCTAATTCTCTAGCATTTTCAGCAGTAAAATTACCGCTTATTGTTGCTGATCCACCTGTAATCCCAGTATTAGCGAACTGATTCCCAACACTAGCTTCACTTATTGATTCACCATCTAGAATGATAGCCAAAAGTTGATTAGTACCAGCAATTGACTTTGTAATTTCTGCAAACTTTTCACCTCCCGAATTACTAAAAGTTAATAAAACTTCCCAATTACTATTTGTTTGTTCTTGTCTCCTTCCAGCGTTAATAAGATCCTTACCTGATAAATCTGTTTTAATAAATAAATTAGTAATTTCTTTGTCAACATACTTTTTAATTTCAATTAAATTCCCATATAAATCATTATTAGTAAATGAGTAATTTAATTCTTGCCCTATCTCTTTAAGATCATCTTGAATAACTTTTAAGAAATTATCATTTTGACTTTTTTCTGCTGTGGAATATTGTTCAATTAATTCTTTAATACTCAACCTCTGTAGTTGAAGGGTTTTTAAATCTGTAGATGTTCCTTCTTTTTGAGTTCTAAATTCTAATAAAGCAGTCTTACCTAATACCCTTGAAGCAACTAATGGATTTTGTTCACCTGGTAATTCTAAAATCAATTGATCTCCACCGAGGGTTTGCAAATTAGACTCAGATACTCCTAAATTGTTAACGCGCTTGTCTATAACCGAATTAACTGCTTCAAGTTCATCCCTTGTTACCTTACCTTCCTCTTTAATAATTTGTAGTGTAAGTTGAGAACCACCTTGTAAATCCAAGCCCAACTGTAAGGGATAATTTATTAATAGATAAACAGATAAAGTAAGTAGAAATATAATAAAAAAAAGCCAACCTTGCCTTCTTTTCATTGTCTATATACTCCCACTAATTAAATCTTCAACTTTTTCAACTATTTGATGTGGTTGGATTATTGTCAAATTCTCAAGATTTCCATTATAGGGAGTCGGAATATCCTGACTAGATAATCTAATTGGTCGGGCATCAAGATCATCAAAACACTCTTCTGTTATCAAGGCAATTAATTCAGCACCAATACCTCCAGTCTTCATACATTCTTCAACAATAACTACTTTATTTGTTTTTCTTATTGATTTTGAGATGGTTTCCATATCAAATGGTTTTAAACTTATTAAATCTATTAACTCGACATCTATTCCTTTTTTTTCTAATTCTTCAAGAGCTTTAAGGCAGTGATGTCTCATTCTTGAATAAGTCAATAAAGTAACATCTTTCCCTTCTTTTACAACGTCAGCCTGATCTAAAGAGCATGTATAATCACCCTCAGGTAATTCTTCAGACAAATTGTATAGAAGAACATGTTCGAAAAATAGAACCGGATTATCATCTCTTATAGCTGCTTTCATTAAACCTTTAGCATTTGTGGGTGTACTACAGGCAACAATCTTTATGCCAGGAACTGCATGAAAATATGCTTCAAGTCTTTGGCTGTGCTCAGCACCAAGTTGACGACCAACTCCTCCAGGTCCTCGAACTACTGCTGGTATTTTATAATTTCCGCCACTTGTATATCTAAGCATACCCATATTATTTGATATCTGATTAAAAGCTAAAAGCAAAAAACCCATATTCATTCCTTCTACTATTGGTCTTAAGCCAGTCATTGCTGCACCCACAGCCATACCCGTAAAACTATTCTCTGCAATTGGAGTATCTAAGACTCTCAACTCTCCATATTTTTCATATAAATCCTTAGTTACCTTATAAGATCCTCCATATTGACCAACATCTTCCCCCATTACGCAAACATTTACATCATTTGCCATTTCTTCATCAATTGCCTCTTTCAAAGCATTAAATAATAATGTTTCAGCCACAATTAATTACCTAATTAATCACACATATAATCCTACCACTTTAAATAATTCAACCTCCTTCAGCGAAAGTTATGAGTAGTAATATTGATAAAATCATTCCAGGCGAGAGCAAAAGGACTAAAAGGCCTAAGTCATGTAAAGACATTCAAAGAAAGTATTTTCTTAATAATATTGGCAATTCAACTTTTCTTCACAATAAAACTGCGAATAAATACAATAAAAAGTCCTATACCTATAAAAGCAAAAGAGAAAGTTAGCAAAAATGATAATCCAATTATTAAGGTATTAATGCTAGAGGAAATATTTTGGACTATTTCAGAAGAATTAGATGGTTTATGTACTGAAAAGTAAATTGCAATTTTATTACTTAAAAAATAAAAAAATATAAATAATAAAAAACTTGTAAATGATCCAACAATAAAATTTAAAGGTCCTTTTTCGGGAATATTTTTTTCAATATTCTCCTTACTATTATCAGCCACAATAAAATTTTGTATAAAAAAAATTTAAATGAATGTTATTCCCTTTTCAAGGAAAGTGCAAACCCATGAATCGTAACCTTTCTTTCTAAATAATTTATAATTTGCAGTTAATTCTTTTTTAGCAATGTCTATATCTTTAAAGAGTGCAAAGCATGTAGGTCCTGATCCACTCATTGAAAATGTGAGACAATTTTCTAATTTAGAAAGTAAATATAATGCCTGCTTTACAGAATCATTTTCATTTTCAACAACTAACTGCAAATCATTTTTAATAGATAAATGTTGATTATTAAAATTTAAGTTATTTAAACCATTATCTCTTAAATTTTTTCTTATGTTCTCAATGATTTCTCTATCAGTAAGATATTGATCACAAAATCTATTACTATATTTTTTATAGGTTTCAGCTGTAGATACTGATACATTTTGATTTTTTAAAAGAATTACTCCATATTCAAAGTTTGAATCTAATTTCTCCAAAATTTCTCCTCTTCCAAAACATAATTGAATACCACCATTTATAAAAAAGGGAATATCAGATCCTAAAGTGGATGCTAATGAACATAATGTTTCTTGATCTAAGTTCAAATCCCATAACTTATTAAGACCAATTAATGTTGCTGCTGCATTACTGGATCCACCAGCTAATCCTGCACCAATTGGAATATTTTTTCTTAAAAATATATTCGCACCATAATCTATATTTGATTTTTTCCTTAATAGATTTGCCGATTTAACAATTAAGTTATCATTAGATAAGCTTAAATCATTACAATCAGACTCAAGTTTAATTAAACCTTCATTATTAATTTCAAATTCTAAATAATCAGAAAGATCGATATTTTGCATAATCATTGCTAACTCATGAAATCCATCCTCTCTTTTACCAATAACTTCAAGATGCAAATTTATTTTGGCAGGAGATTTTATATTAATTTTCGTTTTAGCTAAATCTTGCATATACTTAAATTTTTATTTTTTAATTTTAATACAATTTTCTGCAAGCTTAATCCATTGGTCTATTGAAATATCTTGTGGTCTTAAATTAAAACAAACTTTTGAAGATTCAGATAATTCATTTATCTCTTCATTTGAAAGTATTGAATTAAGAGTATTTCTAAGCATTTTTCTTCTTGAATTAAATGAAATTCGAAGAAGTTTATCTATATATTTTTCTAGACTAGTATCTAATCTTAAATCATTTTTAATTGGTTCGAAAACTACTAAAGAAGAAAAAACTTTTGGAGGCGGACTAAATGATGAAGGCGGCACATCACATATTCTCTTTATTTTTGATAATAGTTGCATTCTTATACTAAGCGCACCAGCATTGGGACTACCTTCTTTTGACAAAATCCTATCTACAACGTCTTTCTGCATCAAAAATATTATTTTTTCATAATCATAGTTTCTTATAATGCCCAATCGACCTATGAAAATATCCAATATTGGGCCAGTTATATTGTAAGGAATATTTGCAATTACTTTTGTAATCTTCTTATTAATCGAATCTAAATTTACAGAAAGAATATCTCCCTGCTGCAGTGAAAACTTATCATTATTATTGAATTTATCATTTAATAAATTTATTAAATCTTTATCTAATTCAATTGCATGTAATTTTTTAATTTCTGAATCTAACAACTTAGATGTTAAAGCTCCTTTACCAGGACCAATTTCTAAAATAAAGTCATTTTCATTAAGAACAGCAATTTCCTTAATTTTTTCTAATATTTTTTTATTTACCAACCAGTGTTGTCCAAATCTTTTTTTTTGATGATAGTTTTTAGAATTCATCTAAAAGATAAATAATATGTTTAAATTAAATATGAATTTATTTAATACTTTATATCATGAGCTTATCAAAAAAAAATTTAGATAAACTCAATAAATTTAAAAAAAAGAAAAATTTAAATAACGAAAGTAAAAATTTAAATAATTATACAAATATAATTAATAATGATAATTTAATCCCCAATCCACTTAATTCAGAAGATCCCAATAAAATTTTTTATTCGTTAATTGATAATTCAGAATCTTTAGAAGAGACTTCTAACATTAATAACTCACTAAGAGAAAGTGAGATTAATCAAATTAATATGAATTCTAAAAAACATAATTTATCCAAGAAATTAACAAACGAAGAGGAACTATATGATGAATTTAATTATCTTCTTGATGAATAATTAGTTTTAATATTTATCATGCTTCAGAGTAATAGATTAGCAATTTATGCTATCGGCAAAATAAAGAAATTTTGGATTAGAGATGGAATTAATCAATACAAAAAAAGAATGCCTGAACTTGTCATTTATGAGTTAAAGACTTTTAATTTAAATAATCTTAAATCCAATAACAATATTAATATCTGCCTAGGTGAAGAAGGGAAACAGTTTAATTCAATTGAACTAAGTTCCTTACTCTTAAATTTTAAAAATAAAAAAATTAATTTCTTAATCGGTGATACTGATGGAATTAGTTCAGATATAAAAGAAAAATCAGATCTTGTACTAAGCCTATCTCCTTTAACTTTTCCTCATGAATTAGCTAGATTAATCCTTATCGAGCAAATCTATAGAGCTATTTCTATATCTAACAACTCCCCTTATCATCGTTCTTAAAAAGATTAGATTCAATCTAAAATTAATCTATAAAAGTTTAATAACTAACTATTTTTTGATTTTTTGCTATATAGTACATATATACTATTAATTTAACCTTGGATTCTTTTGATTCAACTACTAAAAAATTTAAAATCCCCTTATTAACTGATTCGGTATCAGCAGGGTTTCCTTCTCCTGCAGATGACTATACAGAAGAAAATATTGATTTAAATGAACATTTAATATCTAATCCGTTTAGCACTTTTTTTCTTAGAGTTAAAGGTGACTCAATGATAAATGCAGGAATTAAAGATAAAGATTTAATAATAGTAGACAAGAGCTTAACAGCCAGGCCAGGGAATATCATCATTGCAATGATAGACGGAGAATTTACAATAAAAAGATTATCTATAAAAAATAATGAATTATATTTAAAAGCAGAAAATCATAATTATCCTGATTTTAGATTTAAAAACCATATTGATGTACAGATATGGGGAGTTGTTATTTATTCAATACATAGCTATTTATGAGAATTTCAAATATTGATGCAATAGCTCTTATAGATGCTAATAACTTTTACGCGTCATGTGAACAAAATATTAATCCTCATTTGAGAAATAAACCAGTAGTAATTTTATCTAATAATGACGGATGTATCATTGCAAGAAGCCCTGAAGCGCGAGCTTTAAAAATTAAAATGGGAACTCCGTATTTTAAGGTCAAAGAAAGACTAAATAAATTAGATGTAGCAGTCTTAAGCTCAAACTACTCGCTTTATGGGGATATGAGTAGAAGACTAATGAATTTACTGAAAAATTACTGTGAACAAATAGAAATTTATTCTATTGACGAAGCATTCGTCTCGATTTCTAGACCTAATGATGAAAATCTATATCCTTGGGCAAGAAGCATAAGATCATTAATATATCAGAATCTAGGGATTACCATAACAGTAGGAATAGGAGAAAATAAAGTAAGAGCAAAAATTGCTAATAAACTAGCTAAAAATATTGATTATTCAGCTGGAATATTTGATTTAGCTAGAACCGAAAATGAGAATAATTATTTGAGAAGAATTAGTATAGATAAGATATGGGGAGTCGGGAAACAAACCTCTAATTGGTTGCAAAGTAAAGGTATTAAAAATGCGAGAGAACTAAGAGATATGGAAGAAAATGAAATCATTAAGAAATTAGGTATCGTAGGGAAAAGACTGCAATTAGAACTGAAAGGTCATAGATGCCTGCCCATAGAAAAAAACAAACAACCAAAAAAAGAAATTCAGGTGAGCAGGAGTTTCGGCACGCCTATCACAAAATTAGAAGACTTAACTCAAGCACTGGCAACTCACGCAATAAAAGCCTCTGAAAAAATGAGAAGTCAGAATTTGCAATCATCTGATATTAGAGTATTTGCCAGAACCAGTAAATATTCAAGTCAAAATTATCAAAGAAGTGCTCATAGAAAACTTACAAATGCAACAGATGACACAAATAAAATTTTAAAAATAGTAGTTGAATTATCTAAAGAAATTTATAATCCCGAATATAAATTCTCAAAAGCTGGCGTTTTAATGCAGGATTTAACTAATAGCGAATATTTACAGCAATCAGTTATCAATTACAAATCTCAGAAAGACTTAAAAAAATCAGCAAATCTTATGAGAACGATTGATTTATTAAATAAAAGATTTAATAACAATGCAATTACATGGGCCATTACAAAAAATCCACAAAGTTGGAAGATGAATAAGAATTTCTTAAGTCGCTCATCTACAACTGATATAGAACAAATCCCAACTATAGTGAAGTAAACAAAATTGAATGGAATTTATATTATTTTTGGGCAAATTAGATAAAGAGATTCTTAACTTATTAATTGAAGCAAATTACATAGTTGAAGAAAATAAAATTCAATGTCGATTAAACAAAGAAATAAAAGGGTTACATAATTTCAAAGAAAATAAAATAATAATATGTACTGAAAACGCAAAAAGGAAAACAAATTATAGAAATAAGAATCAACAACCAAATAAAGATAACTTCAAAACAGAAAGGGCGATAAGAAAAGCATTAAGACACGAAGCAACTCATGCGATACAAAAATGTAATAACAATAAAACAATAGGGGATTTAAAAAAATTAGAAGGGAAATTGCATCAAAGTAAAAGAAAAGCGTTAGAGTTCTCTAGTTCAAATTTTTCAGGGACTTATGCGAAAGAAGTAGAAGCTTATGTTCTTGAAGATAAACCCAAAAAAGTTAAAAACTTGATTAAAAAATACTGCCTATAAATTAAAAATTTTTATATTAACTAGCGATGAAATTGCCACAACGTTGTTTATCTAATAAATTAATATGTTGCCTTTCTAAGTAATATAATTCCTGAAATTTGATCGCATCTGAGTTTAAATCCTTAAAAAGATCGTCTATCTCTTTATTTGTATTTGAAGAACCTGAAGAAGGATTATCAATTAAAATAGATATGCAATTTTCTAAAGTTTTTAATCTTTGAGATCCCCAAGATTCGATTAAGTGTCTACATCTTTTAAGAGAATTATATTTCTCAAGAAGTGATAATGTTCCTAGTAAATTGTCTTTAGGATTACTCAGCAATGTTAAAAACAACTCATTTGGATTAATAAATATATTAATTTTATTTGATGATTCAGGATTATTGAGAGCTAAATAATCAGGCAGAAGTGAAATTAAGTTAATAGAAGAAAAATCTTTTTGAAGATTTTGATTATTTGATTGTTTTAAATCATTTAAGTAGTTTAAACCTAAATTATTTTGTTCAATTTTTGAAATAGCTTCCCATAAAATTTGAATATAACTAGTATTAAAACCATTAATTTCTCTTTTGAGAAATTCATCACGAATAAATAGCCTAAGATCTGGACAATGTAAATAATAAAAAATTATTTCCGATTCATTTTTCTCACGTCGGGAAATTTCATTTGGTTGTTCAAATTTTTTTGATCTACCATGCCAACGAAATCCCTTTACTTGATTTCTTAAATCTTGTTCAAACTGTATTGCTAACCTAGCTTGACCCTTACTTAATTTTTCGGAAACTTTTTGTAAATAATGTGTTCTGGTTGATGATTGAGGTAATTTACTCAACAATTTTACCAATGACGAAATAACACTCTGGAAAATTTCAGACTTAGTTAAATCTTTATCTTTAAAAATCTGATCAATTTCCCAATCAATCCAAAAGGATGAATTATCAATTAAATTAAAATAATCTTCAGGGGTATGACTATTTAAATATTCGTCAGGATCTTTAAAATCACTTAATTGAAGTATCTTAAGATTAATTTGATCATAAATGGATAGACTCTCGACTTCTTTAATTACTCTTTTTGTAGCTAAAATACCTGCATTATCAGAATCAAAATTCAAAATTATATTTTTATTATCTGTACATCTACATAGTTGAGAAATTTGATACTTATTTAATGCTGTACCGAGAGAAGCCACAGAATTAGTAATACCTTTTGAATGAAGAGAAATAACATCAAAGTAGCCTTCAACAATAATAGCTTTATCTCTTTTCCTAATATTGCTAGAAGCTTTTTCGAATGCAAACAACATTTTGCCCTTTTCAAATATCTCTGATTCAGGAGAGTTAAGGTATTTAGGTTCCTGTCCATCAAGAGATCTTCCTCCAAAAGCAACTACTCTTCCCTGCATATCATGTATTGGAACAATTAATCTATTTCTAAAGCGATCATAAATCTTGTCAGAATTATCTTTAGAAATTGCAAGGCCTGAAGCTAATATTAAATTGATAGGAAATTTTTCTACCTTGGATAGATAGTTAAATAAATCATTCCATGAATTTGGAGCAAAACCTAATTCAAAGTTATCAATAATCTTTTTACTCAAGTTTCTGTTTGATGTTAAATATTTCATAGCTTCAACACCTAGAGAATTATTTAATTGAGACTTAAACCAATTTTTAGTGACTCTTAATATTTTATAAAGCTCTTCCTTTCTAGATAATTGTTTTTTATAAGCTTCTACTTGGGGACCCTCAAGATTTTCAACATTAATATTATTTTTTTTAGCGAGAGAAAGTACAACATCTGAAAAATTTGCACGTGTAAATTCCATTAAAAATTTAATAGAGTTACCACCAGCACCACAAGAAAAACAATAATAGAATTGTTTACTAGGTGATACTGTCATAGAAGGCTTAGTATCATCATGAAAAGGGCAAATCCCAACAAATTCCTTGCCTTTCTTTTTAAGAACAATATGTTCAGATATAACGTCAACAATATCTGCTTTTTCCTTAACCTCTTGAATAGTTCTTGGGTGTATAGAATGAACCATTGAGATTATTATCGAAAAATAAATAATGATTTATTTGTTATAGGTCAAAATCAAATAAGAATCTACTTAATTTCACAATAAAATTATTTTTTATGATAAATATCGAAGAATTAGAAAAAAGACTTAATTCATTAAAAAAGTATAATTTGGTATTTGCCTCATTCTTCTTCAGCTTGATGACTTTGTGCGTTAAAAATATTGATAAAAGGATACCTATTTATGAATTAGTTTTATTCAGATCATTGTTAAGTTTAATAATTACATTATTAATAATTAATATAAAAAATATAAATCCATGGGGCAAAAATAAACCATTACTTATCTTAAGAGGTTTTTTAGGAACTTTAGCTTTAGTTTGTATTTTTTATGCGATAAGAAATATGCCACTTAGTATATCTACAGTCATTCAGTACACATATCCTATTTTTATATCTATATTTGCTGGAATATTTATAAACGAAAAAATAACCCGTAATATAATTTTTGCTTTAATTATTGCCTGGATTGGAATATTAGTAATATTGAATCCAAGCCAATTATCAAATATAAATGTTGAAATTGAAATTATTTCGATTTTTATAGCATTTCTCGGAGCAATCTGCACTGCTTTAGCTTACGTTACAGTTAAGAAACTTTCATTTAGTGAAGATATTTATGTAATTATTGAATACTTTCCACTTGTTTCTTTTATAACTCTATTACCAATTGTATTAATGAATTGGGTTACTCCAAATTGGAGTGAATTAGTTTGGATATTAGGAATTGGCTTATTTACTCAATTAGGTCAGACTTTCTTAACTATAGGATTAAAAAATTTACCTGCTTCTGAAGCATCAATAATTAATTATTTACAAGTTTTTTTTGGTTCAATTTGGGGGGTTTTGTTTTTTAGTGAAATAATAAATATAAATTTATTAATAGGCGCCTCACTAGTTTTATTAGGAACTATTATGTCTACTACCAAAATAATCAAAAGGACATAGAATAATATTAGATTAAAAATGATGATGAAATTTCACTATTTAGCTTTATTATTTTGTTTTTCTCCTATTGCTCACGTTAATGCAACAACCCCAAAATCAGTAACTTGTACAAGAACTGAATATAGAGAAGAGTACATTCCTGGAACAAAATCAAACCCAGGCTACGTAAAAAGTTATGAGGTAGACGTTGTAATACCTTGTGGAGGTCAAAACAAAGCTGCAAAAATAGATGAGAATGACTGTAGTGAAGGTTCTGTTATAGGAGGTCTTCTTGGTGCTGGAATTGCATTATCCTCATCTAGAGGGAAAGACAGGTTTTGGGCCGTACCAGCGGGCGGTACTGCAGGAGCGCTAATTGGATGTCAGGTGGATGGTGGTTAATTGATTAGTTGGATAAATGGAGATTTAGTTGATTTATGGCAAACTAATCAAAAATTTTTTGTTTTAATAAATTGTCAAGGATTAGGATACGAAATACAAATACTAGAATCCTTTTTTCTCAAATTAAAAACAAAACAGATATCTACTAAAAACATCACTCTTTGGATAAAGCATATTAAAAAAGAAGATTCAGATTTACTATTTGGCTTTACATCAAAGGATCAAAAGAATTTCTTTATTGAAATTTTAAGTATTCGAGGTGTTGGATCTCAAATTGGTATGGGGATATTAAACAAATTTTCTACTAGTGAAGTTATAAATGCAATAAAAACACAAGACAAAAAATTAATTTGTTCCGTACCTGGTATAGGACAAAAAATGAGTGATCGGTTAATTTTAGAATTAAAAAGTAAATTTAAAAGCGAAATACTATCTGATGAAGAAAAAAGCAAAGATAAATTTGAGATTAAGGATCCTGAGATAAAAAAAATGATAGAAGACCTTCAGTTAACCCTTCAATCATTAAGTTACAAAAAAAACGAAATAAATACTACTTTGCCAATTATTATTAAAGAAATAGATCTCCTAGGTAAAAAAGAAAATAATTTATCATTTGAAAAACTATTGAAATTAGCTATGAATTATCTGGATGAGGATAGTAGTAATATAGCTAGATGACGTAGTATCATAGGTAAAAAGAAATAAATTTTATGTCATTAGATACAGCTGAGAAACAGAAGCTGATTGAAAATCATCAAGTACATCCAACTGATACAGGTTCAGTTGAAGTGCAAGTAGCAATGCTTTCTAAAAGAATATCGAAATTAAGTGACCATCTTCAAGGTAACATTCATGATTTCGCTTCAAGGCAAGGATTATTAAAAATGATTGGTAAAAGGAAAAGATTACTGTCTTACATAAAAGACAAAAACGTTCAAAAATATCAAGAACTAGTTAAGAAAATTGGAATCAGAGGATGATCTCAATTAATGAAAAAAAAGCAATCAAAAAAAAAGACACAAAATAAAAAGAAAAAAAACTATTCTGAAACAACTGCTTTCGCTAATCTAGAAAAAACATCTATTCCTGTAACAAAGCCAAAGCGATCATCAAGTGGCATCCCAAAATATGTTGCTGACAGAATGGCAAGAAGAATATTCTTTACAGCTGGGATACCGACAATATTAGGAATGTCTGTTTTTGTTGTTAGCTACATTATAGTTACAAGAAATATTGCTGAAATACCTCCTTCCTCAACCATTGCGATTTCAGCATTGTTTTTCTTATTAGGTCTAGCAGGATTGAGTTTTGGAATATTATCAGCAAGTTGGGATAAAGAACCTGGATCTTTTTTTGGTATTGAAAATATACCAATGAACATACAACGTGCAAAAGCTGCCTTTAAACCAGCAACTCAAAATTTTGAGGATAAAAGTTAATCTATGAAACTAAAGATTTCAAATTAACTTGGAATGATTTATCTTCTAATAATTTGCATGCACCTTGAATATCTCCAATACAGAATTGTTCGCCAAATTTAACGTAGGTAACATTGTTTTTATTTCTTACTGCAGCTAAAACTGGAATCTTAATTCCGCATCTACCTTTATCAGGTTTAAATTTAATTAAGCAGTCTCTCAAAGTATTTTGTACCCTTACATCTGATGCTTGAGAACTTTCAAGATTAATAATTAGCAACTTAAGGTTATCGATTTCTCTACAATCATCAATTATTAACTGAGTCTTATCACTTTTTTTATCAATTGTACCCCATACTAACAATCTAGTATCAGTAAGAAGAAATTCAGATAATCTAACATAGGTTTTTGGAAAAACTATTGCTTCGCAACTTCCAGAAAGATCTTCAAGCTGAACTATAGCCATCCTATCTCCTTTTCTCGTTGTAATTTGCTTTAGATCAGGAATCATTCCAACTAAAGATACTTTGCTTCTATCCTTTGTTTCTTCTAACTGCGAAATACTTACAGGTGATATAAGTTTTGCTGGCTTGGTTAAATGCTTTAGAGGATGATCAGATAAGTAAAAGCCTAATAGCTGCTTTTCTAACTTTAACTTCTCAATAAGTGAATAATCATCAACCTTTGCTAATTGCGAATCTGAAAAAGCAACATTAGAAAATTCTTCTTTAGAGTCAAATAGATTTCCTTGTCCTGATAATCTGTCACGATTTCTTGAAGATGCCCACTCAATAACATGTTCAAGATCAGATAATAACTGAGCTCTATTATTATCATTTGAAAACTCATCCAGTGCTCCACAATGAATTAGAGATTCAAGACTTCTTTTGTTAAGAACATTAGAAGGCAAACGATCGCACAAATCAGATAATGACTTGAAGGTTCCAAAACTTTCTCGGTTTTCAATTATATTTCTTATTGCAGAATCTCCTAAATTCTTAATTGCAGATAACCCGAATAAAATCTGATTATTCTTAATAGTGAAATCAACACCAGAAAAATTAATGCTCGGTGAAATAACCTCAATTCCCATGGAATAACAATTAGAAATATATCTTTGCATCTTGTCGCTAGAACCAGAATTTACACTTAAAAGGGCTGCCATATACGCAACAGGAAAATGGGCTTTTAAAAATGCAGTTTGATAAGTTACGGCACCATAAGCAGTTGAGTGACTTTTGTTAAAACAATATTCTGCGAATAAAACCATTTGATCAAAAAGATCATTTGCTAATTTTTCATTTACACCTTTCTTCATGGAACCTTGTACAAAAATATTCCTATGCTTTACCATTTCAGAAACTTTCTTTTTCCCCATTGCTCTTCGAAGTAAATCAGCATCACCCAGAGAATAACCAGCTAGGTCTTGAGCAATTTTCATGATTTGTTCTTGGTAAACCATAATTCCATAGGTTTCAGTAAGAATTGACTTAATAAAAGGATGAGGAAAATCGATCTTTTCGTTCCCATTTTTTCGATTTATAAATTTAGGTATAAGGCCTGCATCAAGAGGACCAGGCCTATAAAGAGCCAATATAGAGGAAATATCCTCTAGAGAATTAGGTTTAAAATCCTTAACGACCTGCTTCATACCGGAAGATTCAAGTTGAAAAATACCTTCAAGATCTCCTCTCCCAATAAGCTCAAATGTTTTACAATCATTTTGAGGTAACTCATCAATATTGATTTTCTTTCCAATAGATTGATTAATAAGAGAAACTGTTTTTTCAATCATTGTGAGATTTTTGAGACCCAAGAAATCCATTTTCAATAATCCAAGTGATTCGATATCATCCATTGAATATTGGGTAATTATTTGTCCTTCATTATTTCTTTGAAGAGGTACAAGTTCGTCAAGAGGATCTGATGCTATAACAACCCCAGCAGCATGAACTCCATATGTTTTATTGGTTCCTTCAATTCTCAAAGCTAAATCAACCCATTTTTTCACCCTATTATCATTAATGTATTTGTCTCTAAATTCTTGGCTAGGAGAATTCTTATCGATCATTTCATTAAGTTTGTATGGTTTCCCTCTTACAACTGGTATTAACTTAGCCAATTTATCCGCCTCTCCATAAGGTATATCTAAAACCCTTGCAACATCTTTTAAGACCGCCTTCGAGGTCATTTTATTGAAAGTAATTATTTGTGCTACTTTATCCTCCCCATAACGATTAGTAACATAATCAATAACTTCATTTCTCCTATCAATACAAAAGTCTGTGTCAATATCTGGCATAGACTTTCTTGCTGGATTTAAGAATCTCTCAAACAACAATCCATGTTCAACAGGATCTATATTTGTAATTTGAAGAGCATAAGCTACTAGTGAGCCTGCGGCAGAACCTCTACCTGGCCCTACAGGGATAGAGTTATCTCTAGCAAATTTGATGTAGTCCCAAACAACCAAAAAATAATCTGGGAAACCCATATCTTTAATAATTTTTAATTCGGAAGATAGTCTTTTTTTATACTTGTCATCAACTTCTGCAAGATTATTTTTTTTAAGTCTTTTTAAAAGGCCACTATTAGATAATTGTGTAAGGAAAGAAAATGAATCTTTATCTTCGTTAAGAGGGAATTTTGGCATTCTATAATTACCAAACAAATCAAATACTTCAACTTTTTCAGAAATTTCTACTGTATTATTCACTGCCTCAATAATTGACTTATCATCAATATGATCTTTAAAAAGTTCAAGCATTTCATTTTCACTTTTAATATATTCTGTACCGGTATATCTCAATCTTTTTTCATCACTTATTAGTTTTCCAGTCAATATACAAAGCAAAGCGTCATGTGCTTCAACATCCATACTTGATAAGTAGTGGGCGTCGTTGGTAGCGATGACTTTTATTTGGTGCTTCTTGCCAATTTTTATTAATTCAACGTTAACAATTCTATCCTCAATAGAGCCGTGATCTTGAATTTCTAAATAAAAGTCATCTGCAAATAATTTTTTATACCAAAGAGCTATATCCTCTGCTACGTCTAATCTACCTTTTAAGATTGCCTGAGGAATCTCTCCACCAAGACAAGCTGTAGAAATAATTAGTCCATCACTATATTTACTTAAAAGAGATTTATCAATACATGGTCTAGAAAAAATGCCTCGACCTCTCATCCCATTTAGGTGACTAATTGTTGTCAACTTCACCAGATTCTTATAACCAGTATAATTTTTTGCTAACACCACCAAATGATATCTTTTTTCTTTTTTTGGTTGAGGATCATCAATAGAACCATTAATCACGTACATTTCATTACCAATAATTGGTTTTATACCTTTCTCTTTACATTTCTTGACCAAATCAAGAACTCCATACATAACTCCATGATCAGTAAGAGCTATCGATTCCATTCCAAGATCACAAGCTCTATCAACAATTTTTGAAATTTGACTGGCACCATCAAGTAAGCTGTAGTCACTATGATTATGAAGCGGAACGAAACCCATATTCAAATAATTTATATATATAAGATAGAGAAAATTTCTAAAAGATCTATACTTTGTGATTACAAATTAATTATTAATACAAATTTAAAATAATGGTCTGTTCTTAATTACTTGAGCATCAATTTCAAAGATATTTGCGGCATTCAATATTCTATCTTCTTCTAATACATTGCCTATTAATTGCATTCCTATAGGTAATCCATTAGTATCAAAACCACAAGGAATACTGATTGCTGGGAGTCCGGCTAAATTAACAGGGACAGTTAATAGATCAGACAAATACATTGAAAGTGGATCGTTGACGAAATCACCCTTCAAAAAAGCGGTTGTTGGACAAGTTGGGGTTAATAAAATATCTACTTTGTTAAAAGCATTATCAAAATCTTTTCTTATTAGTGTCCTAACTTTTTGAGCCTTTTTGTAATAAGCATCACTGTATCCAGCTGACAAAGCATAAGTTCCTATCAAAATTCTTCTTTGCACTTCATCTCCAAATCCTTCAGCTCTACTTTTTGATGTCATATCAATAAGATTTGTTCCTTCGCTCGATCTGTAACCATATTTGACTCCATCATATCTAGCTAAATTTGCGGAGGCTTCAGATGGTGCAATGACATAATATGTAGCAATTCCGTCGTTAAATCTAGGACATTCAACTTCGATAATTTCCGCTCCTAAAGTTTTGAATCTCTCAACTCCAGAAAGAACAGATTCCTTAACTTCGGGATTGAGGCCTTCGTGATCAAAACATTCTTTAATGATTCCAATCTTTAAACCCTTTATAGATTTATTTAAATCACTCAAATAATTTGGCACTGGTTTATCAAGGCATGTTGAGTCAAAGGGGTCTTTACCAGATATTGAATAAAGAATTTCAGCAGCATCTGAAACAGTATTTGTGATTGGGCCAATTTGGTCAAGAGAGCTGGCAAATGCTACCAGTCCCCATCTACTAACTCTGCCATAAGTGGGTTTAAGTCCTACAACACCACAAAAAGAAGCTGGTTGTCTTATAGATCCTCCTGTATCTGAGCCTATAGCTGCTGCACAAAATCCAGCAGCAACTGAGGCAGCACTGCCACCTGAACTTCCTCCTGGCACTCTGTTAATATCCCAAGGATTAGAAGTGACACCAAATACAGAAGTTTCCGTTGAACTGCCCATTGCAAATTCATCTAAATTTGTTTTTCCTAAACAAATCCCTCCTGAAGACCATAATTTACCTGAAGCGGTAGATTCATAAGGCGCAACAAAGCTTTTGAGCATTTTACTAGCACAAGTTGTTACAACTCCTTTGGTGCAAATATTATCCTTTATTGCTATAGGCATACCAGCGAGAGGAGGCAGTTTTTCTTTATTTTGAATTAATTTATCAATGTTCTCTGCTTGCGCAATAGCAATATCTTTTGTTTTACAAATGTATGAGTTAATTTCAGGATCTTTATCATCAATTTTGGAAAAGATATCATTAACTAATTCCTTAACAGAGGCATTATTTTTGGCAATTTCTTTTCTTAAAGAACTAAAATTCATTTCTTTATTTATTTTTTAAAATCAAAGTTATCAAACAGTTAATGGTTCTTCTTTTTTGCAACGTACTAAACTGTGTTTAATATTTCTAGACCCTTCATCAGAAAGATCTTTAATAAAAGAAGATAAATTTTCTTTTAAACTTCGCTTAGTAATAAATGGGCCGAACCAGTAGGTAATACTTGGTTGATCAGTTTCAATTTTAGCCCACCAGGCTAAACCTAATTTGTTTCCAAAATTTCTAATCAATTTATTTGGCCTGTTAGACCATTAATTCTTGTTAAATTCTATACAATTTTGTAGTGAAAATTCAATAAATTTTTATTAATCATATAAATGTATTGAAACTGCAACATTTTAGTGGCCTTTAAAAGACAATGATTGTTAACAATAAAATTATTTACCTGTCAAGTGAAATAGGGATATGGCGGCCGCCACAGAAGCATTTAAACTTGAAGTCTTACCTTTTAGAGAAATACTTAATATAAAATCGCATTTTTTTGAGTAAGCAAAGAAATACCTTTATCTTCAGAGCCAACTACAACTACCAAAGGTGCTTTTTCTTGAAAATTTAAGATAGATATTTGACCATCTCCAGATAAGCCAACAACGAGAAAACCATTTCTCTTAAGTTCCTCAAGTGCTCTATTTAAGTTAACAACTCTACTTACAGGAAGATGCTCTAAGGCTCCTGCAGCAACCTTGGCGACAGTTCCAGTCAATCCTGAAGACCTTCTTTGAGGAATAATTACACCCTTGCAATCAAATGCTTCTGCTGATCTTATAATCGCACCAACATTATGAGGATCAGTTATACCGTCTAATGCGACTATTACAGGATTTGGACAATTGCGTTTAGAAAAATCGATTAATTGTTCTAGAGATATTGTTTTAGAGCATGCTAATTGCATTGCAATACCTTGATGTGAAGCCCCATATGTGATTTGCGAAAGCCTGTTCCAAGAAACTTCTTCAATAAGAACTCCTTTTGATTTAAGATCCTTAAGCAAAATATAGAATTTGTCTGAAGAAAAAATTTCCGAAGTACACCAAATCCTATTAATCGCACTCTCACAACTAAGAGCCTCATAAACCGAATGTTTACCCCATATCCAATCATCAAAATTTTTTTTATTAGTAAACTCTCGATGCATATCAGAATTTTTATTAGTAAATTCTGTATTAGATTTATATCTTGGATTTCTTCTTTTTAGAGAGGGAAAAGTATTATTTTCATCATTTTTTTTTAAATTTTGGAATTTGTTATTTTTAGCGGAATTTTTCAAAAATATATCATTTTTTTCAGAACGATTTGTATTTTTTGAATAATAACCAAAATCTGAATTTTTTTTGTATTCTTTATTATTTTTTCCGCGAAATTTATTTGAGGAGTTTTTCATAGATTCAATTCATTTTTTATTCTAAATACTCAAAAAGTGTTGATAGTCTTTGTGGATCTTTTAAAAATAACCAGCCAATAAGAGTTTCAAAACCAGTTGCTCTAGAGTATATGGTGGGGTCTGAAGATTTTGGATATCTCTTTGTTTTATTTCTAGCACGTCTAATTAGATCAATTTCATTTGAATTTAATAAATGTTCAATTTGACTTAATGATTTTGACTGAGATTTTGCTTTTACTTCATTTACTACAGACAAATGGAGGTCTTTAGATTTTAAAGGGAAATGAACATGCCTTAGTCTTTGGTGGAGCTCCCATACCGAATCTCCAAGCCAAGCAAGTTGAATAACACCTATATCCTCGGGAGATCCATACGGAACCAAGTTTTGAATCCAATAATTCAATTCTTTAAATAATTTAATGCCTCTTCAAGGCTTGAATTCAAGTTAAGAAAATCACCTAAACGAACAAGTTTAATTGTTTGGGCAACTCTCGAATTGCCAACCACAGAGAACCCAAGTTTCAATTTTTTGCATTCTTTTGCAGTTTGAACAAGTGCTCCAAGACCAGAGGAATCTAAAAAATCTATTTTTGTAAGATCAATAACGAATGGAAGGTTATTTTTTAAATTATTAGTAACAAAAGTCTTAAATTGTTTTTCTGAGAAAGCATCAAGTTGGCCTTTAAAAGTAAAAACCATAATGTTTGTTGTAACCTCAAGGTTTCCTCTTAAAGAAACGGTTAACTTCTGGAAATCTTCTATGATCTAATACCTCCAAAAAATTAATATATCAAATGTAATTATCAAATCAAAAGAAAACAATATGTCAACATCTCTCTAACATTAGAGAAACAAATTTTTTAAATAAATAATCTGAATCATGCGGACCAGGTCCTGCTTCTGGATGATATTGCACACTAAATATAGGTTTATTATAAACCTCTAGGCCAGCCACAGTATTATCGTTAAGGTTATAGTGGGTGATTCTTACTATGTCCTTTGAGAGAGAATTAGGATCAATAGCAAAACCATGGTTCTGACTAGTTATCTCAATTTTATTATTTTCACCACAAGGATGATTTAAACCACGATGTCCAAAAGGTAATTTATAAGTTGAACCTCCTAATGCTAATCCAAATATTTGGTGACCAAGGCAAATACCAAACATAGGTATTTCACCATATTCAATAAGTGATTTTGCTAATTCTATACCTTCAGAAACAGAAGAAGGATCACCAGGACCATTTGAAAAAAATATACCATCTGGCTGGTTAGACAGAACATCATTTAGAGAAGATCGAGAAGGTAAAACTATAACTTCACATCCATGGGATACAAGTCTATTTAGAATTGAATTTTTAATTCCAAAATCAATTGCTACTATTTTTAACTTTTTAGAAGATTCACCATATCTTTTTCTTAAATCAAAAATTGTTTGCGTATGATTTTTCCATAAATATTGTTGCTTTGTTGAGACAACTTTTGATAAATTCAATCCCTCCATTATTGGCGTATCCTGAATTATCTTTAAACAACTATCATCAGTTTTATCTAGAGAGGTAATAACTCCATTCATCGCGCCACTAGATCTTAAAATTTTAACAAGTGCCCTTGTATCAATACCATGTAGACCTATGATATTTTTCTCAACTAACCATTGATTAAAATTCTTTTTAGATCTCCAATTGCTGCAATTAGAAGAAAAATTTCTAACAATTATACCTTTTACATTTATGTTAGATTCTGAATCTTCAAAATTAATACCTGTATTTCCAATCTCTGGATAAGTGAATGTTAATATTTGTCCGTAATAACTTGGATCAGTGATGACTTCCTGATAACCGGTCATTCCCGTATTAAAAACTATTTCACCAATGGCTGTACCAGAAGCACCAAAAAAGAATCCTGGGAATACAATTCCATTACTTAAAACCAATTTCGCGTTTTTCTTATATGGATTAATCATCAATTTGAAATTAATTAATCTGTATCTAAATAATTTTTTAAAAGTAAAAACTTTTTCCAAGGATCTCCTTGATTTATCGAAAATAAAGCTTTATTAAATCCTTCATTTAAATTATCCTCAACGCCTGCGGCCCAAAGCACTAAAGCAGAGTTCAAGGCAACTACATTAATATGAGATTTTTGCCCAGAACCATTTAAAACAGACTTTAATATTTCTTCATTAGAAACAGAATCAGAAACCACAAGCTCTTCGTTAGATATATTTTCATAGTTAAAGTCTGAAATATTTATTTCTGAAAACCGTAATTCACCATTATCAACAAATACTAATTTATTTTCTCCTTGAAGCGAAGCTTCATCAAGGCCACCAGACCCATGAACAACTATTGCTCTATTCATACCCATTCTTAAAAGCGCGCTGCCCATAGGTTTTAAAAGATCCTCAGATGCAACACCCAAAACTTGTGCATTGGGTCTTAAGGGGTTTACCAATGGACCAAGTTGATTAAATACTGTCCTTATTCCAAGGGTCTTTCTTAATGGAGCAAGTTTTATTAAAGATTTATGCCAAACAGGTGCGAACAAAAAAGTTATTCCAATTTCACTAACGGCTTTAATTACTTTTTCTAATGAACAATTTAAATTCAAACCAAGATTCAACAAAACATCAGCAGAGCCAACTTTTCCACTAGCGCTTTTATTTCCGTGTTTTGCAATCATTACACCACAAGATGCAGCTACAAATGCAACTGCAGTTGAAATATTAAATGTATTAGCTCCATCACCCCCTGTTCCACAAGTATCTACTAAATACAAATTTGGTCTTGCTACTGGCAACTCGCAAACATTTAAGAGTTCCTCAGCCATAGAACTTAATTCGACACCTGTAGAGCTCTTTGATCTCAAAGCACTCAAAAAAGCTCCTGTTTCAACATCTGAAATTTCATAATTAAGCCATCTTTGCATTAAAGATCTAGAAGTTATTTCATCAAGGTCTCTTCCCTCCAATAAATTATTAAGAATTTCAGAGTTTGATAGATTAGATGACATTTATTTATAGTTGAAAATTTTGTAAATAAGATTCAATTTGAGGTATCAAAACTTGAGCCAATTAAATCTTTATTTGTATTAGAAGGCCTGAAGCTTTTTGACCAAATATTTTTTGTTTTTGAAAAAAGTTCATTTTTAGTGATCTTCCAAAAATTTAAAATTTTTTCAATATCGTTTTTAATTTCAATTTCTCCTGGGAAATTGTTATAACGATTTATTAGTCTAGCTAAATTTATATAATCAAGATCTTCTGGTGTTTTTTTAGTGATAAGGGAATCTATAATGTTCTTGTCTGTTTCATGTAATGGATGAGTTTGCTCGTTACCCATAAATAAATACTGAATCATTTATAAAATTAGCTCACATATTCAAAAATGAAACATTATCTTAATCATATCTGCAAAATAAAATGAAAAATTTAAAGATAGAAGTTATATCTAAATACCTAAGACCTTACAAAAAGGAATTTTTATATGGAGCTTTCGCTCTCTTATTAGTAAATATATTAAGTGTTGTAATACCCTTAGAAGTTAAAAATATAATTGACCAATTACAAAATGGGTTTTCTTCGGATTTTGTTATTTCTAAATCTATATGGTTAATATTTTTAGCAACTTGTATGGGTTTAATAAGATTATTTTCAAGACAGATTGTCTTCGGAATAGGTAGAAAAGTAGAAGTAAATCTTCGTCAAAAACTTTTTGACCATTTACTTATTCAAGATCCAGAATGGATTCAAAAAAAAGGTAGTGGAGACATTATTAGTAGAGCTACAAGCGATGTTGAAAATATAAGAAGACTTCTAGGTTTTACAGTTTTAAGCTTGTGCAACATTGTCTTAGCTTATTCATTCACTATTCCTTCAATGTTTTCGATTAATAAAACATTAACAATATCAGCTTTAATGATATTTCCATTAATCCTTGGAATTGTAAGTCTATTTGGTGGCAAAATGGTTAAACAAAGAAAGGCTCAACAAGAATCATTATCAAAACTTAGTGATCTAATTCAAGAAGATCTTTCTGGTATAAGCGCCATTAAAATTTATGGCCAAGAGAATGCTGAGAAAAAAGAATTTAATATATATAATAATGACTATCGAAATTCAGCGATAAAACTTGCAAGAACAGCTAGTACCTTATTCCCATTGTTACAAGGGATTTCATCAATTTCATTATTGATTTTATTATCATTAGGTACTTTTCAATTAGAGAGTGGATTTATTTCGATAGGTGGTTTAGTAGCTTTAATTCTTTACGTAGAAAGACTTGTCTTCCCAACAGCTTTACTAGGTTTTACATTAAATACTTTTCAACTTGGTCAAGTAAGTTTAGATCGTGTGGAAGAAATCTTTCAGAATTATCCAAATATTGTAGATAGGGCAGAAACTAAATTTTTAAAAAGAAAGGTTAAAGGATTCTTAGAAGCAAGAAATTTAACAATAAAGTATCCAGGATCAAAATTTAATTCATTAAATAGTCTCAATTTTAAAATTTATCCTGGAGAACTTATTGCAATAGTTGGCCCGGTAGGTTGTGGCAAGACAACTCTAGCAAAGTCTCTAGGACGGACTATTGAAATTCCAGACAATCAATTATTTCTTGATGAAATTGATGTAAAAACTTTAAAATTAAGCGATCTTAGAAAAAATATTTCAATCGTTCCTCAAGAAGCATTCTTATTTACTTCTACAATCTCAGACAACCTAAGTTTTGGAGAACCCAAAGCTTCTAAATACTTAGTTAAAGAAAGCGCTACAAAAGCTGGATTAATTGATGATATCAATAGTTTTCCACAAAGGTTTAAAACTATTGTTGGTGAAAGAGGTATTACATTAAGTGGAGGACAAAGGCAAAGAACTGCACTAGGAAGGGCACTACTTGTTAATTCTCCTATTGTTGTTCTTGATGATGCTTTAGCAAGCGTAGATAATAAAACAGCAGCAAGAATAATAGATGAAATGAGTGACAGAAGTAATAAAACAATCATAATGATTAGTCACCAACTTTCTGTTGCAGCTACCTGCGATAGGGTTTTAGTAATGGATAAAGGGGAAATAGTACAAGAAGGGGCTCATAAAGATTTAGTAAAAGTGAATGGGCTTTATAAACAACTTTGGGAAAGAGAATTAGCTACCAAGATTGTTAAGAGCTAAAAATATTTTTTTTACTTATAATAATAAGATTTAATTATGTTTAATTTCCTGAAAAGCATTATGAATAAGGAGGAAGAAAATTTGACTAATAATGCTTATTCATTACATAGAATATTAAAAACAGATTTAAAGAAAGAACCTAAAAGTCAAGAAGATGAAATATTTTTTGGATGCGGTTGTTTCTGGGGAGCTGAAAAATGTTTTTGGAAACTCCCTGGAGTTGTCACAACTTCTGTAGGTTATGCTGGTGGCGAAAGAATCAATCCAACTTATTATGAAGTATGTTCCGGATTAACTGGTCATTCAGAAGTTGTTAGAGTTATATGGAATAAAAAGGAAATAGACATAAGTGATTTATTAAAAATGTTTTGGGAATGTCATGACCCTACTCAAAAAAACAGACAAGGTAACGATATCGGAACACAATATAGATCAGCAATATACTATACAAATAAAAATAATTTAGACATCATATTAGCCAGTAAAGAACAATATCAAAAGGAACTAATTAAAAAAAATTTTAGTTTAATTGAAACGGAGATTAAAATGATTGATACTTATTTTTTTGCAGAAAAATACCATCAACAATATCTTGCATCAGCAGGAAGCAGGCAGTATTGTTCTGCTTCTCCTACAAAAGTCAAGTTAGGAGTTTTTACTGGAAGCAACTACAAATTAAAAGATCATATATGGGAAAACTTTAATTGGGAAGTTGATAAGTGTGTATTGAGATCTGATAACAATCCTATAAAGAATAACATTTAAATCAATCTTATCCTTATAGTAAGGAAACGGGGCGTAGCGCAGTTTGGTAGCGCACCACTTTGGGGTAGTGGGGGTCGTGGGTTCAAATCCCGCCGTTCCGATTACTTATCGTTTTCATTTACAAGGGATTTGTATAGCTTATATGAACTTATGCCTACAGCTATGAATGTAAAAGAAGAAAAAAACGCTAAAATTAATATAGTAAAATTTGAAACTTCAATTTCGCCTAGTTGGAAAGATATAAATATATTCATTAGAAAGAATTTTTTAAAACCCTAACACAATTGCAAAAAAAATTTCACAACCAATTATGAATTCAGAAGAATTACAACACTAAAAATAACTCTATAAATAATAAATATTTTTAAACCATTTGTAGAAATATACTTTAATAAGAAATCTATAGCTAATAAAGAGGTCAAAAATGTCGTAATAAGACCAACCAAAAGAGGGAGAAAACCTAATGAAAAAAATTCATTAAAAGAAGAAATAAATTCAACAACCGCAGCAATAGAGATAGCTGGCATCCCTAAAAGAAAAGAAAATTTTGCAGCATCTTTTCTTTCCCATCCTGATATTAAAGCACTAGAAATAGTAACACCCGATCTTGATACACCAGGAAAAATGGCAAATGCCTGAAAAAAACCTATCAAAAAACTATCTGAATAATTATGGTTTTTAATATTAATAGAACCTGTTTTCGAACTATCCGCCAAGTACATAAAAAAAGCCATTATTAATGAGACCAATGCTATTGATAAATTTGAACGAAGAACATTATCAAAAAAATAAGGGACTAATAATTTTATACTTCCCCCAAGCAAAACAATTGGGATAGTCCCAATCAAAATAGACCTTAATAATCTTTCATGTAAGAGATAATAAATAAATTTCTTTGAAGATTGGCTTTTGAAATTTAAAATATCATTCCTAAAATACCAAGCTATAGCTAAAACACTTCCAATTTGAATAGTAGCGGACAAAGAGGCGCCAGGATCATCAAATCCTAAGAAATAGGATACAACTTTTAAATGAGCTGTACTACTTACAGGAATAAATTCCGTAAGACCTTGAATTAAGCCATATAAAATAAATTTTAAATATTCCAAAAAGTTATTAAATTACCTAATTAATTATTAGCAATTTACATTTTATAATTTAAAGATAATATAGAAAAATGAAAAAAAAATCTATTTTAATTTTATATATTCTTTTTTCCTTAATATTTTTTGATTCAGCAAAAGCAAACTATTGGTTGATTATTGGAACTTATAGGCAAGGGCCTGGAAGAAGGCCAGAGGTTAGTGGAATAACAAGCCCTTCGCTACATTCTATTCCCATGAAAGATCTGGATACATGTAAAGAGGCAGGAGAGAAAATTACAAATGAAATATATAAACCTGTTTGGCAATTTGATAGTAGGTGGACATGTGTATTTAGAGGTGATTAAAGATAAATTCACCTTTTAACATCATGAGCACAGCCATCACCTTTGTAGTTTTCACTTTCGTAAAAATCATTTTTTGTGCCAAAGTAAACTGTTAATAAAACGAACGGTAAACTTGATATAAATAAAATAGTTGTTAAATCCATAGTGTTATCCTATTCAGTAAGGCTATAAAAATTAAAATAACCGTTTGTTTATTAAAATCAACTTTAATAATCTGTAGGTCCCTTAATACCAAGATAGAAGAAAGCCCCTAAACCAACTAAAAGAAGAACTCCAGCAACAGCTGCAGAGGGAACAAAACCTCCTATTGCAAAGGAAGAAAAATAAAACATCTATAAAACTAAACTAGTTAGATAATATCAATAAAAACTAGGTATTTGTAAAAAATTTTGACTCGAAGACAATTAGATAAAATCTTTTTTAAGCCACTAAAGTCGAATCCTGGTTGTCAGATGAAATTCTCATTCTCTCTTCTAATTTAGGGCCATATAATTCATTTCCCCAGATTTCAACTCTCGAGTCATTTGGAGCCATAAAAGTAAGAATGTCAGTTGGAAATAAAACTCTCTCTAAAAAAAAATTTGATGGACCTATACATCTCAAGACAATCATTCTACAGCCTTCATTTTTGTAAGAAAACTCAACCATCCCTAAAAAACAAAATAAAATTAATTAAACATCATTTAGATCGAAAAAAAATGTATAAAAATTTACTGAAAAAAAAGAAATTTAGAAAATTCTACGAATTTAATCCAGCCTCAACTAAATTTCTTTCTTGATCAATTAATAAAAGCGCATAAGAATTTATAAAATCAAAGCTTTTTTGAGGGATAGAGACATTAAGCATTCTCAAAAAATTAGTTAATTTTTCATCTTTAAGAGCGTTGCCTTTCTGTAAAAACATTTCTTTTTCTTGATTTGTTTTCCACATATTCATATACTCAATCTTCAAGGGCTTTAAGTGCCAAAGATTATCAATTAAATTCCAAATATCTAAATATTCGTTTAGATTTTTTTGAATGATTGATAAGTAAGAAGATTCATTAAGACTCAAATTTAGTGTATTTATTTGTCGATCATTTATGTCAATAGAGTAAGGTTTTATTCCCAAAAACCATCCCTCAATAATTAATAAATCAGGATTATCTAATCTCCAATGAGCTCTATCTCCTAAACCATTTCTTAAAGATTTATCGAAAACTGGTACATTTAATTCTCCGTTTATCTTCCAATTTAATAATTTTTCATGCATTAATTTTACTGAGTGACTACCGGGAAAACCTCTTGAAACGTTCCAAGGGTTATTCTTAATAGCTAATTTCATTTCATCAGATGGGAGATAAAAGTCATCAATTGAAATAACCGCAATTTTGAAGTTTAATTTTAAAGATATAGCTTCGAGCCATTTACCTAGTGTTGTTTTACCTGTTCCAGGTAGAGCTGAGATACCAATAATTTTTCTATCAGCAATATTATTATGAAATTTATAAGCTTGAGATAAAAGGGGTAAAGCTAAACCCCAAACCCAATCATCATTTACTTTATTGTTCCAATATTGATCAATTGAAAGAATGTTTCTTTTGTCATTCCAAAAATTGAACCAATCATCCAAGGAATTCCAACCAATATCAATAATTAATTTTTCAAATTTATCGAGAGGAAATTTAATATCTAAGTCTTTCATTTTTTTAACTTAATTCTCGCTTATTTATCAATTTATTGATTTCATTTTTCCAACCGTATCCATTTGGTTGAGTAGCTAGAGTAAATTCCAAATCTTTTAATTGATCAAGTAAATTTAAGTTAGGTCCTTCTTTTCCAGGAATAACAATTTTAATATCTGAGTTTAAAAGAAGAGGCAAATCATTTGGAGAATCGCCTAAGCCTATTATTTTAATATTTTGAACATTTGAATATTCCTTAAGAGCATTTATTGCTTTACCTTTATTAGATTTTGTAGATAACAAGTGACTCATTCTATTTCCCTTGAAAATTTCAACGTTGAACTTTTTACAACAGATATTAATTTTCTCTTCTAAAAAACTGGGTGGATTTAAAAAAGGCATGCTCCAATGCCTATCACGCATTAAGTTCAATGAGTTTCCTTCTAAACCTGTGAGCTGAGTGACTTCTTGATCAGTGAGATTATTAAGAGGAGTAAGTTTATAATCAATTTCATCAGAAATACAATTTATGATTTCTTCAAGGGATTCGTATTTTATCCCAAGAATAATCTCTCCATTTACTCTTCTAAGAGATTCTCCATATATTGCTGCACCATTCTCAACAATATAAGGATCCGTCAAATTAAGTTCCTTTCTAATAACTTTTACTTCAGAAGCGGTTTTGCTTGTACAAAGAATTACTGGTATGGATAAATCTTGTAGTTTTTTTATGGTTTCTCTAGCAGGTGATAAATCATAGGAGTGATCCATTAGAGTACCATCTACATCACTTACTACCCATATAGAAGAATTTTCTATCATTTTTATAAAGCACCAAGCCAAATTACTTGAAAAGGGTCAAGACTTATATTTTTGCAATTGTATTTATTTGATGTTAAAAAATCTTGGATATTGAAATCATTATCAATTATTTTTGGTAGATCATCATCATTCAATTGATAATTAATTTTATTTTCAGTCATATTATGGATTGCGAAGACAGACTTAGTGCCTTCACTTCTTTTTATTACGACAATATCACTTCTACCTTTAGACAAACATTTCATTTCCGAACAAGGATGAAATTGCTTTAATTCTGATCTGACATTCATAGCATTACTAAGATACTGTAAGTTTTTATTAGCATTAGATTCAGGATTATTTAAAACGGCTAAAAGATTTTCTGATTTAAACTTTTCTCTATTTAGGTCTCTTCTTTGACCTGTCATTGAAAAACTTTTGATATCATTCTCTGAAGCTAGTAGCGCTGGCAAATAAAAGGCAGGAACTCCCTTTAGAGCCATTACTAATAATTGACTCAAAATAAATCTCTCATATTGAAATCTTTTAGAATCTCTACTGGAGTCTTCCATTGCACTCCACCAACTAATATTCAATTCATAAGGTTTATCATCACCATTTGATAAACGTCTGTGACTAACTAATCCGCCTCTTTTCTCGCAATTAATTAATAAATCTTTTATTCTTTCCTCGTTCATTAAACCCTCAAGAGCTCTTAGCCCAACACCATCGTGTGATGCAGTGAAATTAAAGAGAGTAGTATCAACAGGTAATTCTGGCCAATCAAAAATCCATGAATTTAGAATATCAGCTCTTGAAGTAATAATAGCTTCTAGTAGAAGGGGAGGTAATGGGAAATTGTATGCCATATGGGCTTCATTGTCAGGAATCAGATAAGATAAATTTTCCTTCTGAGGAACATTAGTTTCAGTTATTAAAACTCCCTCATCAAGAAGATTATTTAAAAGAACTCTTAAAAGTTTCACAATTGAATGTGCTTTGGGTAAATGCAAGCACGTTGTCCCTGATTCCTTCCAAATAAAACCTACAGCATCAAGCCTGAACCATTTTATTCCATTCGATAAGTAAGTAATAATTAAATTTAAGAACTCAAGAGTCATTTTTGGATTATGCCAATTCAAATCAATTTGATCTGGACCAAAAGTTGTCCAAACTTGTTTAGGGCCATCTTCAGTATTTATTTGTGAAAACAAGGAGGAACTTCTTGGCCTAACTACATTTGACCAGTCAAGATTTTGCTTAGGTGAAAACACATTTGATAAACCTGGTTCTTGGCATTTAATAAATTGTTGAACCCATGGGTGAGATGATGAGACATGATTAAGTACTAAATCAGCCATCAAATCATGATTATTAGAAATACTTTTGAGATCATCCCAACCACCAAATTTTTCTTCTAAAGAATCATAACTTGAGACTGCGAAACCTCCATCACTTGTAGATTTCAAAAAAGGAAGAATATGTACAACTTTAGAAAGACTGCCAAAATGTTTACTTAACAACTCACTAAGAGTTATTAATGTTGCCTCGCCATTTTTATAAATACTATCTGCATAAGTTATCAAAACCGAATGAGATTCATTCCACCTTTCCTTATCTCTAATTTCTTCATAAGCAGATTTCTCTGAGAAATTATCTAAAATCTGTAATAATTGGTTTGAAATAAAATTAATTTCTTCTGTAGTATTATTTGAATAAATTGTTTTTAACAATTTATCAATTTTTAATCTATCTAATTTTTTCTCTGAATCAATTTGCTTCACTTTGAAAAAATCAACGAAGTATTAATACTATTCTGCACATCAAATAGAAAATGGACTTTCAACAAGGGTTAATCACAACAATACATGAATATGGAGTTACAAGAAATTTACTTAAAGAATTAAACAAAAGCCTTAAAAAAAGATCAACTAGCATTTTAATACCATGCTTATATGAAGAGTTTGAACGTCCAGCATTAAAAGATATAAGAGAAGTTTTAAAAGACCTTACAGGCTTAAATGAATTAGTTATTGCTCTCTCTGCAAAAACCGTTGAGCAAGTTAAAGCAGCAAAATCATTTTTTGACTCAATGCCATTTCCAGTTCACGTTCAATGGACTAATTCTCCCTCTGTAATAAAACTATTAAAAAGCCAAGAGAAAAATGGGTTAGAACTATTAGGAACTCCAGGTAAAGGATGGGCTGTCTGGCAAGGCATAGGAGTTGCGACAAAAAAATCAGAAGTTGTTGCTCTTTTTGATGCTGATATAAGAACTTTTAGTCCTTTGTATCCCTCAAGAATGATACTTCCACTTCTCGATGAATCATATGGAATATCATATGTAAAGGCTTTTTACAGCAGGTTATCCTTAGAGACCAATCAATTGCAAGGTAGAGCAACAAGGTTATTTGTGGGTCCCTTATTGGCAAGTCTTGAGCAGTTAGTTGGGAAGGGACCCTTTTTACAATATCTTCAATCATTTAGATATCCATTAGCAGGTGAGTTTGCTTTCACTAAAGATCTCGCCATGAATTTACGAATTCCTTGTGACTGGGGTTTAGAAATAGGTTTATTATCTGAGGTTTATAGAAACGTAAGAACCTCCAAAATAGCCCAAGTTGACCTAGGTTTGTTTGATCACAAACATAAGAATATTGGTGATTCATCTAAAGAAGGATTGCAAAAAATGTGTACAGAAATACTTTCAAGTGTTTTAAGAGGTCTCATGGAGCATCAAGCAGAGACCTTAACAAGTACTCAACTTGCAACCTTAGAAGTTCTCTACAAAAGAGTTGGGGAAGATAGGGTAAAACAATTTGGATTAGATTCAGCAGTAAATCAACTTCCATACGATAGGCACGAAGAAGAGCTATCAGTACAAAAATTTGCGAAATTATTGAGACCTGCTACAGAAGATTACTTAGCTTGCCCTACGACTCAGCAGTTACCAAGTTGGTCAAGAGTTCTTTCTTGTGAGAACAAACTGCAAGAAGATTTGGCAATTGCTGGGTCACAAGATATAAAGAAAACTGAAAAAGAATTAATTAAAAACTTCTAAAGTAAAAAGTACCTTTGAGCCATTGGGACTTCATCAAGAGGTTCACAAGTAAGAAGTTCCCCATCAGAAAAAACTTCATAAGTTTGAGGATCAACCGAAATATTTGGTAGCTTACTATTTAGTTTTAAGTGTGATTTATTGATATTTCTGGTATTTTCTACGGCAATACATTTCTTTTTTAAGCCTAATTTATTTGGAATATTTTGATCAATTGAATTTTTGCTCAAAAAGGTAAAAGAACTCTTAATTAGAGATTGGCCGAAGCTTGCAAACATAGGTCTACCATGAACGGGACCTGGAGTAGGTATTGAAGCATTTGCATCACCCATTTGGGACCAAACTATAGATCCTCCCTTAACAACTAATTCAGGCTTTACTGCAAAAAAGGAAGGTTTCCATAACACTAAGTCTGCAATTTTTCCTTTTTCTATAGATCCAACATGATTATTAATACCATGAGCAATTGCAGGATTAATTGTAACTTTTGAGATATATCTCTTTACCCTGTGATTATCGTTCCTATCAGAATCCTCTAATAAAGGTCCTCTTTGTACTTTCATTTTATGAGCAGTTTGAAAAGTTCTTGTTATAACTTCCCCAACTCTTCCCATGGCTTGAGAGTCACTAGCGATAATGGAGAAGGCACCTAAATCATGTAATATGTCCTCCGCGGCAATAGTTTCTCTTCTTATCCTTGATTCCGCGAATGCAATATCTTCTGGAATTTTAGAATCTAAATGATGACATACCATTAACATATCAAGATGTTCTTCAAGTGTGTTTCTCGTATAAGGTCTTGTTGGATTAGTACTACTGGGGAGAACATTTTTTTCTCCACAAATTTTAATAATATCTGGGGCATGTCCTCCACCTGCTCCTTCGGTATGAAAAGTATGGATTGTTCTTCCTGCAATAGCATTGATGGTATCTTCAACAAAGCCTGCCTCATTTAAAGTATCAGTATGAATACAAACCTGAACATCAAAGTTATCGGCAACATTTAAACAAGAATTTATCGTAGATGGAGTCGTTCCCCAATCCTCATGAAGCTTCAATCCACAGGCACCAGCTTCGACTTGATCAATTAGATTTTTTTCATTCGATGAATTTCCTTTACCAAAAAAACCTAAATTGATAGGAAATGCTTCTGCAGATTGAAGCATCCGAGAAATATGAAAACGACCTGGAGTGCAGGTAGTAGCATTTGTTCCGGTCGCAGGTCCAGTTCCACCTCCCAACATAGTTGTAATTCCTGAGGCAAGAGCTGTTTCAATTTGTTGGGGACATATGAAGTGTATATGAGTATCTATTGATCCTGCAGTAAGAATATGGCCTTCACCAGCTATTACTTCTGTTGAGGCGCCAATAACAATATTAACGTTATCTTGGATATCTGGATTGCCGGCTTTACCAATTTCAAAAATCATTCCATCTTTTATACCCACATCAGCTTTGATTATTCCCCACCAATCTACGATCAAAGCATTAGTTATTACGGTATCTACAGCTCCATCAACTCTTCTTACTTGGGACTGTCCCATCCCATCTCTAATAACTTTACCTCCACCGAATTTAACTTCATCTCCGTATGTAGTTAAGTCCTTTTCTACTTCTATAAAAAGTTCTGTATCAGCAAGCCTTACTCTATCCCCTGTAGTGGGTCCGTAAGTTTGCGCATAAGTATTTCTATCAATTTTATAAGACATAATTTCTAAGTATTTAAAGAACCGTTAACCAATGAATTAAAACCATGTGCAATTCTTAAACCTGTATATGGAACTAATTTGACATCAGTTGTATCTCCAGGTTCAAATCTAATTGCTGTTCCTGCAGGAATGTCAAGACGCATACCAATTGTTAATTCTCGATCAAAAATTAAAGCCTTATTTGCTTCATAAAAATGATAATGAGATCCAATTTGTACTGGTCTATCTCCAGAATTAGAAACTTTTACTGTTTTAACTTCCTTGCCAAGATTTAATTCGATTTCACCTTGTTCAGGAATTATTTCGCCAGGAATTAAATTACTCATAACTAGTTAATCGGATTGTGAATAGTAACTAACTTAGTCCCATCAGGGAAAACTGCTTCTATTTGGACTTCATCAACCATTTCAGGAATACCTTCCATAACTTGTGATTTTGAAAGCCAGGTAGTTCCCTCAGACATCAATTGACTTACACTTTTTCCGTCTCGAGCTCCTTCAAGAACTTGAAAACTTAAAAAAGCAATTGTTTCAGGATAATTAAGCTTAAGACCTCTACTAAGCCTCCTTTCAGCTAAGAGCGCAGCAGAAAAAATCAATAATTTATCCTTTTCTTGAGGTGAAAGATGCATAATAAAAAATTAATCTATAAATTCTTAAAAAAGGTTCTTTCTGAACATAATTAATAATTCATAGAATCTTGTAAAGGCCATACACCTTGATATTTTGGCTCACAAAATCCACAAGCATACCTAATTTGTTTCCAAATACAAAAAAAACATTTCCTAGCATTTTGAGAAGAACTCCCTAGGAATCTTACAGAGATTCCATTTTCAAGGATTCCAATAGATAAATTATTATCAGTTTCATTGAAAATCTTTTTGATATTTTCCACAAGATTATTTATTTTTGACTTGGAAAAATCTTTTTCGCAAATCCAAATTAAGGATCCAAAAACAGGCATATAATCCATGCCTGACTTGGCCACATAACTTCTCTTTGTTAATTCAATTTGATCAACATATTCCCAATCATCATATAGATCATTATTTCTCATAATTTCTAATTTAGACCTAAAAACTCCACTTTCAATAGATTCTCCGGAAGAGGATCTTCCAAGTCTTATTAAATCGGTAAATAAAAAACTTGAAGATTCTGAAATAGATACTTTAAACTTTTGCTCATATAAACCATTTGCAAAGATAATTGTTTCTTGGGGGAGATATTCCAAATGAGAATTGTCAAGAATGTTTATAAGATTCATTTGCTTTGAAAAACTTCCTTTTGGATTTATTTTAGATCTTCCAACTGATCCATATACTTTTTGAGCTGAAGAAGTTGTCAACAAAACCTTAGAGTTTTTTTCAAGATTTACCTCAAAATCAAGTAAATCTCCTCCCACCAATCCACCTGCAGTATGTAGAACAGGCAAAATGCATCTGCCCTCTTGATCATGAGTTGACTTTAATAACTTATAAGGGGAAGTTGATTTAGATTTAAAGATCGTTTTATCAATATTTCCTAAACTTGCTTTATTATTAAAAAAATTTAAGAAACAATTACCTTCCCAAGAAGTTTTAATCATAAATTGTTTTCTTTAATTACTAAATTAAAGTAACCAAAAATTTTGATTATGAGAATGAATAAAGAAATTGTTGTAACTGAATGGATTAAGGAAAAACCAAAATTAGGTTCTTTTTTAAAACTAACATTAAGTTCAGATGAAAGAAGAATCTTACGAGGGAAAAGATTAACTGATTGTGATCAAGAAATAATTTTACAATTACCTAGGGAGGGCAAGTTAAATGATGGAGATATTCTTTCAACTAATAAATCAAATTTTTTTATAGAGATAATAGCTAAAACAGAAAATTTAATCGAAATACGTTCAAATTCTAAAATTGAACTTATTAAAACTGCTTATCATCTAGGAAATAGGCATGTAGATGTAGAAATTGAAGAAAACATTCTTCTAACAAAAGATGATTATGTAATTGAGAACATGCTTAAAAAATTTAATATTGATTTCGTAAATACCCAAAAAAAATTTTTTCCGGAAAGAGGTGCCCATAGTCATGAGTAAAAGTCACTTATTAAAATATTTATTAATAAGCCCTAACTTACCAGTTGGAGGATTTTGTTATTCGGAGGGATTGGAGAGTTACCTAATTACTAAAGATTTAACAGACTCAAATTCGGTAAAAGAATTAATAATAAGTGAACTAAAAATTGGCCAGATTAGACTAGATGCAAGACTATTATTGGATTTTTTTAATATTTTTAAAGAGTTAAACGACGGTATAAATTTAAAAAGTAATTTGCAAAAGCTATTGAGTTTGGATAAATGGATCCTCTCATCAAAAGATTCTGTCAAAATGAGAGAACAACAAACGCAAATGGCAAAATCTCTATTTGATTTAAACAAAGAATTTGGATTTGAATATCTATATAAAAAAAATAAAAAAAACTCCTGGCCTTTAGCGTGGAGTTGGGCTTGCTATTGTTTTGAAATTACGAAGTTAGAAATGGTTGAGAATTTTTTCTACGCTTGGAGTGCAAACCAACTTAGTGCAGCATTAAGGATTATTCCTATTGGTTCAACAAAAGCACAATTAATTCAGAGAGATCTCTTAGCAATAATATCAAAAGTTTCTAAAGAAATTATGGACAAAGAAATTGATGACATCTATTTTGGCAATGTAGGTTTAGCTATGGCACAACAAAATCATAATGACCTTTATACAAAACTTTTTAGAAATTAATTTATGAGCAGCAAATTGAGAGTAGGAGTTGCTGGGCCTGTAGGCTCAGGAAAAACTGCATTAGTAGAGACTCTATGCTTAAGCCTGAAAAGAAATTATGAGATAGCAGTTGTCACAAATGATATTTATACCAAAGAAGATGCTAACTTTTTAATAAATAAAAAAGTTTTAGAGAAAGGAAGGATTATTGGTGTAGAAACAGGAGGTTGTCCTCATACAGCGATAAGAGAAGATTGTTCCTTAAATAAAAATGCAGTTTTAGATTTAGAAAATAAATATAATCCTTTAGATTTTGTTTTTGTTGAAAGTGGAGGTGATAATTTAGCATCTAGTTTTAGTCCAGAACTTGTAGATTTATCTATATATGTGATTGATGTATCTGCCGGAGACAAAATCCCTAGAAAAGGGGGGCCAGGGATAACAAGGTCAGATTTATTATTAATAAACAAAATTGACTTAGCAGATTTGGTTGGTGCAGATTTAAATATCATGAAAAGTGATACTGAATTTATGAGAAAAGGGAAACCTTGGTTTTTTACCAACCTAAGTAACGGTACAGGAGTTGAAGAAATAACTCAATTTTTAGAGTCTCATATACCCACCATTCCAAACTAAAAAAATGTTCATTACTAATATATTGGATTCAACAAAAAGTTACGACTGATACAAAACGAATCCTCACTCGTTAATAACTTTTACTTTATCCCCTTAATGAGGGTCAATTACCTAATTTATCCTAATTCATGAGAATTTCAAGGCGTATTTTGGCAGGATTAGCTACTGCCTCACTTGCTGTCACAGCAACTTCATGCGGTGGAGGTGGAACCTCCGGGAGTTTCGACGACACAGTAACCGTTGGTATTTTGCATTCGTTATCTGGAACAATGGCAATTTCTGAATCAACCCTTGTTGATACTGAAAAAATGGCTATTGAAGAGATAAATGCTGCTGGTGGTGTAACAGTTGGCGGTAAAAGCTACAAAATAGAATACATAGTTGAAGATGGTGCATCTGACTGGCCTACTTTTGCTGAAAAATCTAAGAAACTAATTGATCAAGACGGAGTTCCTGTCGTATTTGGTGGTTGGACATCTGCTAGTAGAAAGGCAATGTTACCAGTCTACGAATCTAAGGATGCTTTCCTTTATTACCCAATTCAATATGAAGCTCAAGAATGTTCTAATAACATTTTCTATACAGGAGCCACACCAAACCAACAGTCAGAACCCGCTACAGATTTCATGTATAAGCGTTCTCCCGCAGCTGGTGGAGATTTCTTCCTTGTAGGTTCTGATTATGTTTTCCCAAGAACTTCAAACACAATCACAAAAGCTCAGGTAAAACAATTAGGAGGTAAAGTTGTTGGAGAAGATTACCTTCCATTAGGAAATACTGAAGTTGCTCCAATTATCTCAAAAATCAAAAAGGCGCTTCCTGAAGGTGGAATAATCATTAATACACTTAACGGTGACCAAAACGTTGCATTCTTCAAACAGATTCAAGACGCAGGTATCACGCCTTCAAGTGGGTACTACGTAATGAACTATTCTATTGCTGAAGAAGAGATTAGTACAATTGGTCCTGAGTTCCTTGAAGGTCACTACGGCGCTTGGAACTACATGATGTCAATTGATACTCCTGCATCTAAGAAATTTGCTGCAAGTTTCAAGAAAAGATGGGGATCAGATCGTGTTGTAGCTGATCCTCAAGAATCTGCTTATAACATGGTTTACTTATGGAAACAGGCAGTTGAAGATGCTGGAACATTTGACGACAACGCAGTAAGAGAAGCCCTTGTTGGACAAAAGTTTGATGCTCCACAAGGACCTGTTGAAGTTATGCCTAATCACCACTTATCTCAAACAGTAAGAATTGGAGAGATTAATGCAGAAGGTGGATTTACAATCCTTGAAGAGACAGGAGTTGTTCTTCCCCAAGCATGGAACCAAAAGCATCCAAGTTCAAAAGGATTTGCATGCGATTGGACAGATCCTTCAAAAGGGGAAAAGTATAAGCTTTAATCTAATTAAAACCTATACTTCAAAATAAAAGGAGGTTAACGCCTCCTTTTATTTTATATAATCAAATATTTTTTTTCTAAATTGGAGTTACTTCTCGATAGTCTTTTTAATGGTGTTGCAATCGGATCTGTACTACTTGTTGCTGCATTAGGTCTGGCAATTGTATTTGGTCTAATGGGTGTAATAAATCTTGCCCATGGAGAACTTATGATGCTTGGGGCTTACACAACATATGTAACACAATTAATTTTCAAATTACCTATATTAAAACCTTTCTACAATTCGTACATAATAGTTTCTATTTTCCTTGCTTTTATTGTTAGTGGAGTAGTTGGCATTCTTCTTGAAAAAACTATCATCAGAAAGCTCTATGGAAGTCCATTAGAAACACTTCTCGCAACTTGGGGAGTAAGCTTAATTCTTCAACAATTTGTGCGGAGTGTACCTTTAGCTTATGGTACCGGTCTGGTACTAAGTCTGATAATTGGTTTATTCTTACCAACAACATTCCCTTCAAAAATAAAAGAATCAATAAATTTCAAATATTTTAAATTTAGTTCTTGGATATTTGCTGCTTTAACTGGAGTTCTTACAGGTAGTTTAATCTCATCCTCTATCAGCAAACTTAGTAGAGCAAGCGCTCGAAATGTTGATGTAACAGCACCCTCATGGATGAGAGGTCAAGTTGAAATTATTGGCACTGCATTTCCTAAAACAAGATTAATGATAATTGTCATAACTCTAATCTCTGTAATAGCAATAACATTATTTCTTAATCAAAGTGCTTGGGGGATGCGTATAAGAGCAGTTACTCAAAATAGACAAATGAGTGATTGTCTTGGTATATCGACTGAAAAAGTGGATATAATTACTTTCGGAATTGGATCTGGCTTAGCAGGAGTTGCTGGGGTAGCAGTATCTCTTTTAGGTTCTGTAGGACCAAATGTTGGCGGAAACTATATAGTAGGTTGTTTTATGGTTGTAGTGCTGGGAGGAGTAGGAAATTTATTAGGAACAGTTCTTGCTTCATTTGGAATAGGAATAATGACTGATTTAATTGGAGCTGGAAGGCTTTTATCAATATGGCCAGATATGCCTTTACCTTTATCAAACACAATTAACTTTTTTGCTACCACAAGTATGGCAAGAGTAATGATATTTGCACTAATTGTCATATTCTTACAATTTAAACCTACAGGTTTATTTCCCCAAAAAGGAAGGATGGTTGAAAACTAATGTCCATAAGTAAAATTAAATTTGATAAGAAAATAGTATTATCATTTTGGATAATATTAATAGCCTTAATTATTGCAGCACCAACTTTACTCCCTGTATTTAGACTAAATCTTCTAGGTAGATACTTATCCTTATCCATAGTTGCACTTGGTGTTGATCTTATTTGGGGATACACAGGTTTACTAAGTCTTGGACAAGGTATATTTTTTGCACTAGGTGGATATTCTGCAGCAATGTATTTGCAAATAACTAGCTCCTCTGAATTTCCAAATAATATTCCTGAATTTTTTGCTTTATATGGTGTTGAAAAATTACCTTTTTTCTGGGAACCGTTTAGATCGCCTTTTTTTACCTTCTTCGCTATCTGGATAATTCCAGCATTAGTTGCTGGTTTAATTGGATTTCTTGTTTTCAGGAATAGAATCAAAGGGGTTTATTTTTCTATACTTACACAGGCTTCTCTTCTTGTATTCTTTAACTTCTTTAATGGGCAACAAAAACTTATAAATGGAACAAATGGATTAAAAACAGATGTAACACAACTATTTGGTCAAATGGTAGGCTCTGAGTCCATGCAAAGAATATTCTTTTGGATAACCGCCATACTAGTAATAGCAGCATGGTTTTTTGCAAAGTGGGTAGTTAAAGGAAGATTTGGAAATATCCTTATAGGAATACGAGATGATGAACCAAGAGTTAGGTTTACAGGATACAACCCAGTTATTTTCAAGACGATAATATTTTCTATTGCTGGAGGTCTCGCCGGAATTTCGGGAGCTTTATATACCGTTCAGTCTGGAATAGTATCTCCTCAATTTATGACGGTTCCCTTTTCTATAGAAATGGTTATATGGGTTGCTGTTGGAGGAAGAGGAACTTTGTTGGGCGCCATACTAGGAGCAGTTTTCATCAACTATGCTAAAAGTCTAGTAAGTGAAGCTTTACCTGCTAGCTGGATGTTTATTCAAGGAGGGCTATTTATCTTAGTTGTAACAGCTCTGCCAGAAGGAGTTTTAGGTTGGATTCAAGGAGATGGTCCTCGGAATCTTCTTCAAAGATTTGGTTTGAAAAGAAAGATTGAAACCTATCCAAGCTTAGAAGTTAACAATAAGGAGGGAAATAATGAATAATAAAGATCTTTTAAATTTAGTAGATATTACTGTTAGTTTCGAGGGTTTTTTAGCTCTCAACAATCTTAATTTAAGTTTAAAGAAAGGAGAATTAAGAGCTGTAATAGGACCCAATGGCGCAGGTAAAACAACATTTCTTGATGTAATAACTGGAAAGGTTAAGCCAACAAACGGTGAAGTAATTTTTAAAGGGAAATCCTTAGTAGGTAAAAAGGAGCATAAAATAGCCAGACTTGGAGTTGGAAGAAAGTTCCAAAGTCCAAGAATCTTTGAAAATCTAACAGTTAAAGAAAATCTTGAAATATCTGTGACAACTCCTAAAAGTCCCTTAAACCTTATAAACAAAATTATTAAGGATGAGCAGCTTAATGAGATTGATCGTCTTATGAAGATTGTTAATTTAGCTCAAAAAGTTGATTCTAAAGCTGGATCTTTATCACATGGCCAAAAACAATGGCTCGAGATAGCCATGTTAGTAGGACAGAAGCCAGATTTAATGTTAGTAGATGAACCTGTTGCCGGTTTAACTGATGAAGAAACTGATCTTACAGCTGATTTATTAAAATCATTATCAGGCGAAAATACAGTAGTGGTAATAGATCACGATATGGAGTTTATAAGAAGACTTGATAGTAATGTTTCAGTATTAAATCAGGGCACAGTATTATGTGAGGGAACGATGGAAACCATACAAAAAGACAAAAAAGTTATTGATGTTTATTTAGGAAGACCCGAAGACTAGTTATGGAAAATTTACTCGAAATAAAATCATTAAATACTTATTATGGCGAGAGTCATATTCTTAGAGATGTAGATTTAAACGTTAAATCAGGAGAAATGGTTTGTTTGATTGGAAGGAATGGAGTTGGCAAAACAACTTTATTGAAATCACTTATTGGTTTGTTAAAACAAAAAAAAGGCGATATTTATTTGGTTGGTGAAAATATCAATAGAAAAGCACCTCATCAGAGGGCAAGGAAAGGAATGGCTTACGTCCCTCAGGGGAGAGAAATTATTCCATATCTATCAGTTGAAGAGAATCTTATGTTAGGAATGGAGTCTCTACCAGGTGGATTATCTAAGAACAAGAAAATAGATCCATTTATTTATGATCTCTTCCCAATCCTAAAAGATTTTCTTCAAAGGAAAGGAGGAGATCTTAGTGGAGGACAACAACAGCAATTAGCTATTGCAAGAGCACTACTAGGTAAACCTCAACTTCTATTACTTGACGAACCAACGGAAGGTATTCAGCCAAATATAGTTTTAGACATAGAAAATGCAATCAATCAGATAATTAAAGATACAGGAATTGGTGTTTTATTAGTAGAACAACACTTACATTTTGTAAGACAAGCCAATAGATATTATGCGATGCAACGAGGAGGTATTGTTGCTAGCGGAAATACAAGTGAGTTGAGTCAAGCAGTAATAGATAAGTTCTTGAGTGTTTAAATAAATTACTCTAGATTACAAAAAACTTTTATTCATTTTTCGCATCTTATTAGGTCAATACTGTTTGGATGTTCATTTAAATACTTATTAAATTCCATTGCTAGTGTTCTAGCCTCGTAAGCGTCAGAAGCATAAAAACAATTTTCTAATCTTATATTTTGAAAATCACGGTAATGCACTGTATATGGCTTCAACATATTATTTTTGTTCATTTTAATTTGTCAAAAAGCTATCAAGTTATATCTCAACAATGCATAAGTTCGTAAAATTAAAGCACTACTTTTGTTGTTATCAAAATATATTCACATAGATTATGTATTTAAAAATACTTAATGAAGAAAAAAGTAATTAATCTATTTTTTTTTAGAGTCCTGCTTCTTACCTTCAATTAAAAAAACAAATTTAGATAAGATATAACCAAAAACTGGAACCCAAAACTTTTCATAAAAAAATTTCATAAAAATTAAGCAGCTATTGATTCGTCATCTATAGTTTCATTTTTATTTATAAGCTTCAAATCAATAGAATTAAATAAATGTTGCATAAGAAGAAAATCAAGTTCCCCTTTTAACAAATTAACATCGGATGAAAGTAGATCATCAACAAAATCATCAAAAGTATCTGAGAGAAGATTCACAATTAAAAATTTATTTTTGCCATTATCATCGCATTAACTATAAAAGTCAACCAAAATTGATTATTAATTTTTGAATTTTTTGTAAATCAACTAATAAAGACTAAAAAATTAAATAATAAATATTAAAAAGCAAAATAACAGATTTAATATCAAGCTTAGGGTTTTTGAATTAAATTTCATTTATCTTGCTTTTCTTAATTTTATATCTCTCTTGATTTGCATTATCAAAACGACAATATACATTTATGCTGAAAAAGAAATTTAAATAATGCATAATCACACTTATTATTATATTTATAGCAAAACTATTGATGTGCCAATTAGGAAAGAATCATTTAAAATTTTAAACGTAATAAATTTTTATAGCAATCAAATTTGATATTAATAGCTAATTTTAAATATTATTTTTTTATTAGCTCGAAGTAACCGTTTTTATTTAATAAGTACTTATCAAACCAAAGGCTTAATAGATTGTCTAATCCTATTCCGTTCATTTTATTTATTTGCGAAGTCTTATAGTCTGAGAGTGCAAGCAATAAATACGGAAAAATCATATCAGAAACCCCTTTTGGCAATTTTTCTAAAGGTACTCCATGCGCTCTATCCCATAAAATTTGCATATCCTGAGAGAACAAAGAACTCCAATAACTAAAATTACAATATAACTTATCTGGAGGGAGGAGATTTACGGATAAACCCTGGAGAGATGAATTCATAGGAATAAATATTTTAAAGATTAATTGAATTTAGGTTTTTGAAATGATGAAAATTATTCTCATATGGGAATCTCCTATAAAGACAAATTAAACTTAACGCACAGTGTAACACTTAGCAACACCTTATGAAGTGTTATATTTATCCATCATTTTCTGAAATTTTAGGAATAATAAAAACTTTTTATAAGTTTGCAAGTCAAAAGCCTCCTGATTCTCTTCATTTAAAAGGGTTGATTTACTAGGAATAAAATGATTTCCTAAGTTAGTATTAATTGAGAGTTTTGCATTATCTGTAAAGTCACCAGAATTATCAAATAATTCTTCTGAATTATGGTGATTTGCTTGATATGATTGAGTTACTTTACCATTTTTTCTATTAAATATACCTCTTATAGAAAGTGCTTCTTCTACCAAAATGCTTATTATTTTTGAATTACTTAAATTATTCTCTGTGCTCAGCTTTTCAATTATTCTCATAACATCTTCTCTAGGAATAAAACCAACTCTTTTTTTCTTGGTAGGCATTTAAAAATTAATTAAAGTTCAGCACTTGACTGTAATAAGTGTTGCACTATATTCATTATAAGTCAATTAAGTGCTAATGATTTTACCAACAACCTTACTCTTAGGAGCCCTTGGATATCTTTTCTATGCCTCAAAAAGAGAACTTTCACTAGATCACCATGACCTTATAGAAAACCAAAAAGAGAATGATGATTTGTATGAAGATTTGGAAGATCTATTTGTTTAAAATTACTGTATGTGTATTTAAAGATATGTATTAAAGAATTTTGTTTCTTGACTAAAGATATACAAAACCATAAACATAATTAAAATGAATATAAAGATATAAAATCAATGACTGTCCATCAAGATTACGAAATAAAAATCAATCTAAATGAATTGATTGAGAAGAGAATTCCATGTTGTGATTTACTTCATCCAAATCATTGTCTAACAGAACAACAAGTCTCGGAAATTGCACATGATATTCGTATGGATTTAAATTTGCATGATCTTTACAAACAAGTGGATCAACACATCATGAATTATGTAAATGCAGCTGGTATTGATAACAAAGATCATTGGGTTGAACCTCATCTTCCAGATTTGGAGAGAGATTTAAAAGAAGAAGTTGGTATAGAATTTGATTAATTTTTTTTCCTAAAAAAGATTAATATATGTATTTTTTTTCCAAATCATCTATTAATTTATAAATACTTTTAGCTGATCTCTTTCTTTTTTTTGATATTCTCAATGCTATAAATCCAATCAATAATGTAAAAATAGGAGTAAAAATAATAATTTCATGATTCATAACCATCAAACAGAAACCTATTATTTAAATTATTAAAATTGCTGCATCAATAAAATAGGTACTTTATACAAATATCCTTCGCTATAAATAATTAAGATATTTTATAAAAAAGTGAATAGATACAAATTTTTTCATAAATTATGTAGAAATAAATTTTAATTCAATAAATATAATGATTAATTATTTTGCTTTAACAGTTACTGAGATGGGGATCGGTAAAAAAGAGTTGGTAGTTATTGGCGCAGTAATTTTAATATTTCCAATTTTATTTGTTTATGCTTCTAAAAACCTAGATGCCAAGGGGGTTTTCGAATGGATGATGGAGAAACCAAATGATTGGATAGGTAAAAAGTAAGACTCATATAATATACATTTTCTAGTTAAATTTTAAATTTTCTAAATTACTTATATCGAAATCATAAACCTGACAATTATTTTCTAAATCATTAACTATTGAATTGTTTAATTGAGAATAATCTATCAACTTATTAAGTTTATTATTTTTAAATTCCTTTTTAGTTTCTCCAATAGCAAATGCCAAAGCTCCTTCATAAGAAATACCGAAGTTGGTAGTATTGCAGAAAGTTCTAGTGAACTTGCTAGAAATCTTTTTAGTATACTTTTCAAGAGTTTTTGAAGAAGTATCTAATGAGTAAACTGGACTACTAAATAGAAAAAACAAAGTTAAGGTAAATATCGCAAAAACCCTTTTGATCATAATATTTCAAAAATTGCAAATTTAATATAGTTTAAAATTTAACTCTGCCGACTATGTTTTATTAAAAATTATAGAAATTAAAAATTTATTAACCAGAGCAGCTATTTCATATTTTGGATGATAAAAACTCTCTAAATGAGTATTTTATAGTGTGAATTTTTTTTGGTAGTTTTTTTAAAAAACGCCTAAATGCTTTTGGCATAATAAAAAATCCATCTCAATAATTAATAGATAACAAATAATACATGGGTATTCAATAAATTATATAAAAATAAGTAAATTAATTATTAAATATATGGATTGAGGTATGGAAATGTATTTGAACATGAATTATTGTTTAATTAAGTATTAAATACAAAATTAATATGGCACTACCAGAACTTATTTATGCTCCTATAGATGGCGGAACAATACATAGATATGAAATTATTGGTGGCAAGAGAAAATTTTTAAGATTTATAGGTTGTTACTTGGGTCAATGTAATTTCCACAAAAATATTGATGATGCTATTGATTACATAAAAAATCTGAAAGAATCACAAAAGATACAAAAAACATGAAATAAAGATACACAGATACGATAGAGACTCAATATTTTTCGATAAATACATAATTATTGCTACAAATAATAGAGAATTTCCTTTTTATAAGAAATTGATTATTTACTTGGGTTATAGTTCCGAAAGATAAACAGTCATTTAAAAAAAGAAATTAATTTATGGAAAACAGACAAATTAATTTTTTTAAATCACAAGACTTTAATACCGTCCTTAAGCCATTTAAAAAAGGAACGGTAGTAAAAATTGACTCGTTTGATATTAGAGAAAATCAAAAAGAATTAAATATAGGTTTATTTGGATGGTATGCAATTTGTCCCTCTAAAGAACTAAAAAAAAATAAGTTATATTATTTTTCGCTATATGACGAGCCTCTCGTTCTTTATAGAGATGAAAATAAAAACGTTAGGTGCATTAAAAATATTTGTCCACATAGAGGGGCCTCCTTTTTTGGAGGAACATTATCAGATGGAGTAATAACTTGCCCATATCATGGAGCTAAGTTTTCATCAGGAGGAAGTTGCCAAAATCTCGACAGAATAACTTGCCGCCATATAGTTGATAATAATTACGATAACTATGCCAAAAGAATTCATTTATCTCAATACAAAACTTCAGAAAAAAATGGATATATTTTTGTACATTTTTCTAAAAGATCTGAGACTGATTTAAATAATATAAATGAGGATACACCTATAAGTAATTACGAATTATATGAAAATGGGTTTTCACAAAAGGATTATGTCTTTGAAGAGGTATTAGTTGACTTCAAATGTGATTGGTCAAGGATTATTGAAAATCACCTGGATATCCTTCATATCTTTTGGGTTCATGGCGATACAATTCCTGATAAAGATGTGAATAAAAACGTACTAGTTAGTTTTAACCAGAAAATTAATATTAATCCCAAATACATTGAAAGTATTTATTATTACAAGAATGATCCTACAAAAGAATTTATCCGAATAAAATATATTCCTCCAGGAAGGATATTAATTTACAAAGGCGATCCTTCCTCATCAAGATATTTACAAGTTTTAGATCATATTCCTCTAGGAAACAACAAAGCAAGAGTAATAGTGAGACACTACAGGAAATTTCTACAAAATAAACTACTTAAAAACCTCTTATTATTTAAGGAGACTCAAAGAAAGATTTTTTATAAGATATTCGATGAGGATTATATGATTTTAAAAACACAAACATATAATCACGATATGGGATTTATATGTAAGGATGAAATAAAATTATTGGGAGAAGACAGGATAATAAATTATTTTTGGAAATGGTACAAGAAGTCTGAAGAAAAAGATAAACCATGGAAAAATATTAACAACATCCAAAATCTTAATGTATATGACAAAGTGATATTGAAATATCCTCCTGAGATAAAGAAGTTAGAAATTGTAAATAATATAGATATTATTAGAAAAACATTTGTAAGATTTGCTGCTCCGCTTATATTTTTTCTGTTAATAATATAAATTATGAAAAAAGTAAATAGACCATCATGGTTGAATTGGCTTTACCTTTTTATATTTATTTTAAGCTCAATTCAATTGATTATATTTTGGAGCAATAAGTTTTAGTGTTGAATAAATATTGGTTTGACGCAAAAAATATAAATTGTTTTAAAAATGGATCAAGAGTAATAAAAGATTTAAATTTAAGCATAGCGTATTCAGAGAATGTAATATTAATTGGACCAAATGGTTCAGGCAAATCATCCTTAATTGAAATAATAAATAGAAACATATACCCAGTAGTAGCTAATGAATCGAAACTGATGATATTTGAAAAAGAACTTGTAAATTTATGGGAGCTAAGAAAAAAAATAAGTACCGTAAATAATGATATAAAAATTAGAATAAATCCAAATTTGCAGGTTTTTGATTTAATTTTAAGTGGACTATATGGAAGATATTGTTACGTACAAAATAAATCTGAAAGAGATTCTTATAAGGTGGAAAAAATTATGAAGAAAATGAATATATCTAATTTATCTAAAAAGAAATTTTCCTATTTATCAGATGGAGAAAAACAAATTTCCCTCATTGCAAGGGCATTAATCAAAAAACCAGAAATCTTAATCCTAGATGAACCAGTTGCAAATTTAGATTATAAATCAAAGTTTTTTGTAGTTGATAAGGTGAATGAATTATCAAAATTAAATACTAAACTTTTATGCGTCACTCACGATATTACAACGATTACACAAATTTATGACCGAGTCATAATGCTAAAAGATGGTAAAATAATCGCTGATGGAGTTCAAAACAAGGTAATAAATAGTGAAAATTTAAATAAGTTATATGGTATTAAAGTAGAGGTAACAAAAAATAATGGACTTTGGAATATAAACAGATTATCTAAATAACAATTATGAAAATAACTATCGCAATAGCAAGAAATACTAATTTATTACTTTTAAAAAATAAAGAGGATTTATTTTTAAATGAAGAGGATCCACATTTAGAGCATACAATCCTACCTCCTAAAGATCGATCTGAGACGAACGAAGAACTTCCACAATTAAAACAAACTCTTTTTACGCTCATCTAAAATTAAGATAATTAGGATTTCTATCTAAATTATATTCCCAAATACTATGTAAAGAAAAACTTCAGAAATTTGATGATAATGAGAATCTATTGCAATAAGTAAATTTATAGTGCATAATTGATAATAATTCTCATTATCATATTTTTATAAATGAATTTCCATAATTATGGAGAATCTCCCTCAAAATCAGTAAGGATAATAACTGGGCAATCCGTTTTAATAGACCCTTCATCAAGACCAAAAGGCACATGCCTAGAAGTTGAAAGTGGAATAGCAAGAGTTTATTGTCCTTGTGAAGAAACTGAAGGAATGACGCTCGCATTTTTGCAATCAGGTGATCAATTAAGGACGGATCTTTTATGTAGCGAAGGTGTTTGTGTTGAAGCACTTACAGATTTGTCTTTTCATAGCAATGTAAATATTGATGAGAATATTGGTTACGATGCAGTAAATGAATGGACTTTACAACTACTTAGGATTAGACACTTAGGAAATGCAGAACAGCGCTTACAAGCATTGTTTTCAATACTAGTAAATCGTCTAGGTAAAAGATGTGGTCAATGGTGTGAGTTACCTTTTAGGTTAACTCATGAAAGGATTGGTGAATTAATCGGTTCTACAAGAGTAACATCAACAAGATTAATTTCTAAATTAAGATCATCTGAGTTATTAATAGCTCCAATTGGAACCCAAACAGTCAGTGTTGCTCCTTCTTTTATTGAAACATCGGTGTTATAAAAATATGAAGGAATCACAATCAATTACTAACAACTTATTAATGGAAGTTGAATTTTTATCGAATAGACTAAGAAATATCAAGCAATCCTACAAAACAACAGAAAATAAAGCATTAAAGGGAAGGTTATTTACTGAAAACAAAAATATTTTTAAAAGAGTTAATGAGATTTACAAAATAGCTGAGCTCTTAAATAAAAATAATACTGAGAAAATTAATTTTTCTAATTTACTTGTTGAAATAACAAAAAGAACATTGAATGAAAATAAATTCGCAAGTAATCTATTTTTTCTTTAAATCACTATCTATCAATAAGATTGCAGAAGGTTGATTAGAAGCAAACTTTACTTTACCAAGTATGTTTGCGAATTCATCTTCTGATTTTGTTTGAGCCTCAATGATTGGATCTAAAAATACGTTGGTTCTTGTATCTGAAATTCTTTCAGAAATAGAATAAAGTTGTTGAAGAGATGAGGTTAAATCAGCCTCCATGTTAAAAGAATAAGAGATCAGTTCCTCTATTGAATCCCATGATTGAACTGGTGCAGGAATTCCATCTAATTTTACGCTTTGTCCTCTTGCGATTAAGTAATCTGCAAATTTCTGAGCATGTTCAATTTCACCTTGAGATTCACTTAGAAAATGAGAGGCAAATCCATTTAAATCACGTTCTTGAAACCAGAGGTATATGGAAAAATATTGAACATTGGCATATCTTTCCATTGTTAAATGTTCAAAAATATTATCCAATAAACTTTTGTCAATTGGTTGCGCTACAGCTCTTCCAGATGGACCAAAATTAATTAATTTCTTTAACTTTAGATTATTTTCATTCATTGCTAAATAAGAAACTATTTAAATAATACAACATTTTGTATAAATTAGTAATTAATTAATCCTTTAAATTAAATTAAATAATATGATAATGAAAATCAATCTCAATACCATAAATGAATTTACAGTACAGTTTTTCTGAACTGCTATTAACTAATAAAATATATAAAAGTAAAAAAAAGAAATGTAAAAAGAAAAAATGCTCAAATTGGAAGGGGGGCAAGTGTAATTGCCTATAAAAAAAGTCTATATATATTCCTTATATGCTCCAGGATATAAAAAATAGTAACTATTTTTATTAATAGAAAGTGAACATTTATCTCCATTATTAAGGAGATTATTAATATCAGTTCTAACCCTTAATATATTTCCATTAATAGATACTTTATATATAAGAAATTCTCCAAGAAATTCTTTAGATATAACAATCGCATCACCAGATTCTGATCTTTTAATTGAAATAAATTTAGGCGAAATTGACATACTTTTGATACTTCTATCTTTAAAATACTCTGAGCAATTTATTTCACCTAAACAAGAAATATATGAATTAAAATTTTTTTTGAGATTAATAATATTATTGCCCAAAATAAAACTACTCACAAATATAGTCTTGGGATTATTTAGAAGGTTAATTGGTGTGTCAATTTGATGTATTTTTCCATCATTCATTACAGCGACTTTATCGCAAATTGACATCGCTTCTTCCGGATCATGAGTAACCATCAATCCGCTTGCATTACAACCTTTTAGAATATTAGGGAGCTCACTTCTCAATTTTAGTTTGACATGCATATCAAGACTACAAAAAGGTTCATCTAATAAAATAAAATTTGTACCTGGAGCAAGAGCTCTCGCAATTGCGAGTCTTTGTTTTTGGCCGCCAGACAGTTCATGTGGGTACCTTCCAACAAAACTATCAAGACCAACAATATTTAATAAATAATCAACCCTAGATCTGTCTTTTTTGTTTTTTAAGCCAAAAATCACATTTTCCAAAACAGTTAAGTGAGGGAAAAGTGCATAGTCTTGAAAAACCATACCAATATTTCTTTTCTCAGGACTAAGGATTTTTTTCCTACTTGATATTTCCTTATCATTTAGAGAAATCCTCCCTTTAGAGGGATATTCGAATCCCGCGATTAATCTTAACAGAGTAGTTTTTCCGCAACCAGAAGGGCCAAGCAACCCTAACAATTCGCCATTTTCAATTTTCAGGTTAATTTTGTTTAATATCCAATTTGAACATTCTCGCTTATCATATTTATGATGCAAATCATCAATTATTAACGCATCATTTTTCACTAAGTTCTTCTTACTTAAATATATTAAGTTAGCAGAAAATATTAACCTAAAATATACCTTGTATAATTTTATACACCATTTAATTTATAAATTTAATGAGAAAGTCTGAAAGAGCAGAAATAATACGAAAGGAACTCAAAAAGCTATATCCATCTCCTCCTATACCCCTTGATCATACAAATGCATATACACTTCTAGTCGCTGTAGTTTTAAGTGCTCAATCAACAGATAAGAAAGTTAATGAATTAACAAAAAGCCTATTTAATGTCGCGGATAATCCAGAAAAGATGGTGCAGCTAGGTATTAATGGCATTTACGAATACATAAAATTTTTAGGTCTATCTAATCAAAAATCAAAAAACATCTATAACTTATCTAAACTATTGATTGAGAAGCACAATAGTATGGTGCCAAATTCCTTTGAGAAGCTTGAATCTCTTCCAGGGGTGGGTCATAAAACAGCATCAGTTGTAATGTCTCAAGTGTTTAAAATACCCTCATTCCCAGTCGATACTCACATACACAGGTTGTCACAAAGATGGGGGCTATCAAATGGAGATAGCGTAGTTCAAACAGAAAAAGACCTGAAAAAAATATTTCCTGTTAATGATTGGAATACCTTACATTTGCAAATAATCTTTTATGGGAGAGAATACTGCACAGCGAGAGGCTGTGATGGGACAAAATGTTATTTGTGTCGCACTCTTTATCCCAAAAGAAAAAAGAAATTTATATGTAAAAAGCCTTAAGAAATTTATATAATACTAAAATTAGTTTTTTAATCATGAAAATAGCAATTACTGGTGCATCGGGGAAAACAGGTTATAGAATTTCCGAAGAAGCAGTTAAGAAAGGATATAAAGTAAGGCAAATTATTAGAAAGAATTCAAAAGTTTCAGCGGGACTAGAGAGATTAGAAACAATTAGGGTTTCATTAGGCAATAAAGGAGAACTTGATAAAGCTTTAAAAGATATTGATGCTTTGGTGATTGCTACAGGAGCGAGAGCATCATTAGATTTAACTGGTCCTGCAAAGGTTGATGCATTAGGTGTATACAGGCAATTAGAAAGTTGCAAAAGAGTTGGTATTAAAAGAGTTATTTTAGTTAGTTCCCTTTGTACTGGTAAATTATTACACCCATTAAACTTATTTGGTTTAATTCTTATTTGGAAGAAATTAGGTGAAAACTTTCTACGAAATTCAAAATTCGAATGGACTATTATTAGACCTGGAGGATTAAAGGAAAATGAGGATATTAAATTAGAAAATATAAATTATTCAAAGGAGGATACTCAAATTAATGGATCAATCCCAAGAAGATTAGTTGCTCTATGTTGTATAGATTCTCTAAAAAACAAAGAGTCCATAAATAAATTAATAGAAGTTACAAGTTCGAATGATAATAAAAAGATATCTTTTAAAAAAGCTATGCAAATGATTTAAAAGATGTAAATATATAAATTAAAACTATGAAAATAAATCCCAAAATTGACGCATTACAATTAATGCTTACTGATTTAAGAACTAGAAATGAGCCAATAAGACATAAAGCTGCATTTAAAGGCTGTCAACCAGAATTTCAAAGTCTTGTATCAAGATTAATAAAGCAGTTAGAGGACGAATTAATTGCTGAGAAGCTTATTAATCGTGATAGTTAAAAAATTTAGATTACTTAAATGAAATTAAATTATCCAATTTTGCTTGTTCTGAAAGTTCATCATATCCTCCAAAAAATTTATTATCCAAAAATATTTGAGGGAAAGTATTATGGCTACTTTGAGCCATAATGTTTTGAAAGCTATCATCATTGTCTATTAGAGTAACTTCATGAGGGATTGAGAAAGAATTAAGCAACCTAATTGCTCTTTTAGACCAAGGGCAATCCTTTAAAATATATATTTTTAAACGTGATTCATTAGTGATTAAATCATGATTTGAGATATTAATAATTTTCTGTTCAAAAGAAAGTAATAATATATCAGCACCTTTTTTTACAATACATCCCTCCTCAAGATGCCCGCCAAACACATTACATCCCTCATCTGCAAAACTCAAATGTAAATGAACATCTCCTTTATTAAAATGTCCGTTTAAAGAAACTATCTCAAGATTTCCTTCAAATTTATTTATCTCTTGATTACCTGGGCATTGAATACAAACTGTTCTAAGATTACCAACCACTCCAGAAACATACCCGTATAAATTATTCGATAAAGAATATTCTTTAATTGAATTTATCAAATCAGATTCTGGAAATAGCTTTAGGCTATGAGGCTGCATTACATATAAGGAATAATTTTGTAATATAAAACATCATCATTCATAAAGAGAAGTTGAGTTTATAATCTTTATGATTCAGAATTAAATTGAATTTTAAAATCTAGCATCAAAAACTATTTAAAATTTTTACTAAAATTTTAAGTTTGTTGAGAGTGTAATATATTTTTTATATACAAAAACTAATTTGTTATTAAAAAAAATTTTTAAAAATTTGGCATTGAATATTCCCAATTTATTATCGATATCTCGCCTTTTCCTTGTATTTCCATTAATACTTTTTTTAGAAATTAACAGACCCATTTATGTATTTATATTGATTATTATTGGCGGTTTAACTGATTATTTTGACGGGTTAATTGCAAGGAAATTTAATCTTAAAACCAGATTAGGAGCTATTCTTGATCCTTTAAGCGATAAAGTATTCTATTTAATTCCTCTGACCTTCCTTTGTAAAAATAATTTCATACCCTTCTGGTCATTGTCATTAATTTTATTTAGAGAATTAATTATCTCAAGCCTAAGGAACTCTACAAAAGACGGCTTACCAGCATCAATGTTAGGAAAATATAAAACATTTTTCTTTTTTATTTCAGTAATTACCTTCTTTACACCATTAAAAACTAGCTTATTGGATAATTTGGCTTTAATTTTTTATTGGTTAGGATTCATCCTGACTTTTGTGACTTTATTAGGCTATTTAAGAATTAAAAAGAATATTATCTGAATTTTCATCAAACTCCTGACTCTTTTTATTATTAAAATCATTCACAAAACTATCCTTCAGACCATTAAGTAAATCAAAAGTTGGCGCCCACTCTAAATCACGTTTTATCTTAGAGATATCAGTCTGATAATGATTTAATCTAATTGGAAATCCCTTTCGAGACTTAGGATCTAATTTTTGATAATCAAATGTTCTTAAAGAAATCTCATTTTGGTTTAATCCAAGAGCATTCGCACAGAAATAAATTAAACCCTTGATTGTTACTCCTTTTTCACCTGAACAATTGTAAATATTATTTTTGGAATTTTCAAAATTTATGCACCTAATCATTACATCAGTTAGATCCGAAACATGGCCTAGCTGAGTAATTAAAGAACCGTCACCAGGAATTGGTATAGATTTTTTAGTAAATAACCTTTCAAAAAACCAATTTTCAATTTTATTATAATTTCCTGGTCCATAAATATAAGTAGGTCTAAAACTCGTAAAAGGAATTTTTTGGTTTTTTAACCAATTTTCTGTCTCAAACTTTCCTTTATGCCTACTTTCCGGATCAATTGGATCAACTTCGGATAAGGGTAATTCACAATTATCTTTATAAACACCTGCAGAGCTTACATATATAAATCTCTGGAAAGAGTTATCTAAATTCTCTATAAGAAGTTTTGTTTGTTCTAACTCTCGTCCAGAAATATCAAAAACAACATCATACTTTTCATTTCTTAGCTTGAAGATATCTTCTAAATTATTTCTATCACCCTTAATTAAATTTGTTTTTTCGGGATTACTTTTATTACCTCTTGTAAAAATATCAATATCATAATTTTTACTTAATAACTTTCCAACCAAAGACTTACCAACAAATCTAGTGCCACCCATTACAAGAATTTTCATATTCAAAAAATATTTAACTGAAGTAGTAATCTTAAATAGAATTACATATTGAATAGTACTACTAATAAGTAATTAATGAAAAGGATGATTCTATGGACCTAATACCAGCAATTGATTTAATGAATGGTAAGTGTGTAAGGCTTTTTAAAGGCGACTTTAATAAAAGAAAAGACTTCACAAAAGAGCCTCATGAGCAAGCTAAATTTTGGGAAAGCGAAGGAGCAAAATATATACATATAGTTGATTTGGATGCTGCAAAAACTGGATCCCCAACAAACGATAAATCAATAAAAAAGATTGCAAAAACAGTTAACATACCTATTCAAATAGGTGGGGGGATAAGGTCTCAAGAAAGGATAGAACAATTATTTTCTTATGGTATTGAGAAAGTTATCATGGGAACCTCCGCAATAGAAAATAAAGAACTAGTTAAAGACTTATCAAATAAATTTCCTGGAAGGATAATTGTTGGGATAGATGCAAAAGATGGAAAAGTGAGTACAAGGGGTTGGCTTGAGCAATCTAATATTTTTGCCACAGATCTCGTAAAGGAGTTTTCTTCATTTAAAATTGCTAGTTTTATTGTTACAGATATAAATACAGATGGGACTTTAGAAGGGACAAATGAAGAATTCATAAAAAGCATACTTGAAATTACAGATATTCCAGTAATAGCTTCAGGAGGTGTTGGTTCAATTTCTGATTTATTATCGTTAGTAAAATTTGAAAACTCTGGACTCTTTGGAGTAATAGTAGGTAAAGCTCTATATGAAAATAAATTCACAATAAACGAAGCGAATAATGTATTGTCAGCAGAGAGATTAAATGACTTTGATTCAAACATAAATTACTACGCTTAAAAGAGTATAAAAATTCTTTTAAGGCTGGTGTTTGCAGTAATTGTTAGTTAATTTTGAATAAGAGATAAGAAATCTAGTCTTGGAATTTATTTCAAAAAAATCGATATTGATTATTGCTCCAAGCTTAATAGCAGAATCTTTATCGCTTAAGTTAACTTCTCTAGACCAAAATTTAGAAATTAATTTTAATAATGGAACAGGTGATAAAACTCCAGATTTAGTTATATGGAATGTTCTTAATTTCCAATCAGAAGATCTTGTAAGGTTAGAGTTTTTAAAATTAAGAGAAAGATATGATGAGTCAAAGTTTCTTATAATTCTCTCTGGAGAACTTGTTTATGAAGCAAATACCCCTCCATCGTTAAATGCTGAAGGTTTTCTTTTAAATCCCAGTGCAGAAAGAGTTCTTGAATCTATTGATACCATTTTAAATGGAGGAAGGGTATTTGATATTGAAAATAATTCCCGAGTTCAATTAGACAAAAATAAGCCTCTCTCTTTTAGTCAAAAAATTCTAACTTCAGGTCTTAAACAAATCGATTCTGAAATTAATCATATATTCAACTATGTCAACTCTGATTCAACACCAGATTTTTATAAATTCATTTTAAAAGGAAGATTAAGAGAACTTATTACTGCAAAATCTTTTCTAATTTTCTTATGGGGTAATTCACTAGAACTTTATACAGAGGCAGTTTACACTGAAAATAAAATTAATCTTGAAAATAAGAACACTGTTTTCATAAAAGATAAAAACACCGCAGAAATATGGAATTTGATTTTAGATAGACTAAAAGAAAGGTATAGCTCAACTAACTTGCAGGTTGAATTTAATAATTCATCAATAATCCTCTCTGGAATAAAGAAAGAATTCATTTCGCGACTAATTTGCAAAATGTTAGATGAGTTAGATAATTTAGTAAAAAATATTAAGGAAAACTATAAGGAGAAAGATTTTAAAGATGATTTAGATTCTCTTATAAAAGAACTTAAAGTTAATACAATTTCAAATATCACAGACAGTTATTTTCGATTAAAAAAAGGAGGCGAATCTATTTCAATAAATGATTTTATTTATAGTGAGGTAAGTTGCGAAGAGATAGATAGAGAATCACATGAATCAATAATGTTTATTGAGCCAATTATTAAAAATGAAGCTCTTGACTATGATGGGAAATTACTCCCTCTATATGAAACAGAATCGTTTTTGATCCTCGAAAATATAATTTCAAATTGGACAATAAGGAACTGTAATATATTAGCCTCTGAAATCTTTAATATTTGTTCTTCTTGGCCTGAATTAAGAACTGTACTTATAAATCCCGAATTACAATCGACAAGAAATTTTGAAAGATTTAGAAATAATATTAATAACTACAATCGCTGGCATGACTATATTTATATGCCTATCTACTTGTATGAGAGTAAACGAGAATATATTGATATTATTGATAAAAAATTTACCCGTTACTTTAAAAATGAAAATAGGGAGAAAGAATTAGAGAATCTAGAATGGCTACAAAAACAAGTTACATTGTTAGTTGAGATAAGAGATGCAGTAGCACCGCAGTTAGAAGTTGCTGTAAAGTATATCGGTAATCTTTTCGTAACTTTCCTTACAAAGGTCGTTGGCAAAGCTATTGGTTTAGTGGGGAAAGGAATCCTTCAAGGATTAGGAAGATCAAGTTCAAAGTAAGTTTTTAAACTTTAATGAAAATAATTCAATGGATCCTAATAGCATTAATTTTCTTAAGTCCATATAAAGCAAATGCATCTAGAGATTCTGATAGTTACGATGGCAACATCTTTCCTATATACGCGGGAAATGGGGCTATAGTTCCTCCCCAGACAACTCTTCAGGAATCATTAAAAAATAAAAGAGTAGCAGTTTTATTTTTTTATCTTGACGATAGCTCAGATAGTAAAGCTATGGCTCCGATAATATCTGGTTTAGATTTGATATGGAGAAATAATATAGATATCATTGCTCTAACTACTGATGAATTACAGGATAAAGAAAAGTCTGATCTTAGAAATGAACCTAATTATTATTGGAACGGATTAATTCCACAAACCGTAATTTTAAATAGCGATGGTGAAGTTAAATTTGATGAAAATGGAATGATTAATATCGATGAATTAAACAAGGTTATAGGAGAACTAAAAGGAATAAATATAGAAGATACGACATTTTCTGTAGAGAGTTTTAATGAATACAACAGTATAATTTCAAAAAAAAAAGATAAAAACAAAAATTAATTAAAAAATGATATTAATAAATATCCTCTTATTTCTTTTATTTTTTTTAATTCTTTCAGATTTATATATTAAAAACTCACCCAAATCAAAGTTAAATCTGGTACCTATAAATTACAAAATCAAAAAAAAAGATGGTTTAAACGAATTAATTATTGATTTAAAAATAACTAATAAAAGTAAAACCAAAGAGACGATGGTATCTAATATTAATTTTGAATTAGATTTTTTTAAAAATAAAGGTAACGAATATTCCCAAAATTTTAATTATCAAGAAGATATTTATATATATGAAAATAATAAAATTAAGAATTTAAATAATTACTGGCCAACAACAATTATCAAGTCAAATTCAGAATTATTTGTAAGAATCATATATAAATTTAGCAATAATAATTTTAGAAAAAAAATAAAATATCTATGGTTAAAAGTATTTTGGGAGAACTATGGACATTTTGGTATTTCAAATAATAAGGATTGTTTTTTAATTAATTTAAATGGTCAAAAACAAAGGCCGAAAGAAGTTTTTGAAATTACTTTAAATAATAAATATAAAGCTTTTGCTATTAAAACTGATATACTTGGTTGCTTTGATAATCCGGTAAGTACTGTGATTGAATACTGCAAAGGAATTGTAGAAAAAAATGATATTTTAACAATCGGCGAGAGTCCGCTAGCGATTATGCAAAATAGATATATTTCCCCTGAAAATTTAGAATATAGTTTATTTTCGAAAGCTTTATGTTATTTTTTTCACCCTACAAGCAGTCTCGCAACAGCTTGCGGAATGCAATTATTAATAAATAGAATCGGAGTCACAAGAATAACCTTTGCACTATTAATTGGATTTCTCTTCAAATTAGTTGGTATTAAAGGTATGTTTTATAGGTTAACTGGTTCAGAATCATCCCTCATTGATGATATAAGCGGCACAGTTACACCTTACGACAAGAGTATAGTTATGGGTCCTCTCAATGCGGATTTATTTTGCAAGGAGGTCTCGAACTATCTAAATATAGATGTTGCTGTTGTCGATGTTAATGATCTTGGAGGTGTGAAAGTCTTAGCAAGTTCAAGTAAAAAAGTAAATAAAATACTTAAAAGAAACTTATTATCTAATCCAGCTGGCAATGGAGATGAAAAAACCCCTATAGTATTAATAAGAGAAAAAAAGTAAATGAAAAAAGATACCTCTTATTCTTTTCAATCTAAAAAAGGAATGGATGTAACTTTTGAAGAACTCCATATACGTCACATTAATCTTTTAATAGATATTAAAAATAAGGAATTGAATAATTGGTTTTTAAAGATGGCAATTATCAATACCTTTGATGACTTAAAAATCTTCTTGAATAATCTTAAGAAAAATAAAAATAAATGCATAATTGCTATATATGGAAACGAAATTATCGGTTATTTGAACATTTTCCCTTTAAACAAAAAAGAGACTTGCTTAAAAATATCTAAGCCCAAGTTGATAAATAGCAAGTGTTCTTTAACCGATAAACAATTAACTTTAGGATTGATAAAAAAATCTATCTCAATAAAAGAAATCAAAACTTCAAGTTGGATAATTAATTCAGATATAAATAATGTTGACCTCATATCAAACTCAAGAGAATTAGGCTTTCAACCTTTTGGAGAGATAATACTTTGGGATGGTTCTGATCTAAATAAACCTAAAAATCAAAATACAAATGCCTATACATTAATAAATGAATTCCAAAACATAAATAAACAAAATATATTAAAAATAGTTAATTTCATAAGATCAAATCAATCTCCCTTAATAAGAAATATTTTAGATTTTGATCAAGACGACATTCTTAAAAGAAATAACTCTAAGAGTGGTGCCTTGATATATGAAAATTCAGTTTTATGTACAATTTTAAAAGATATTAATTATCAAAATGAAGAAATTTATACTTTAACTATAAGTAGATATTGGGATAAGAGATTCAATTCAATATTAAAAGAATTTATAAAAAGATTTTTTGAAAAATCACCTGTTTCATATTTAAAAACCTATAAAGAAAATTCTCAATTAAATGTTTTTCTCGAAGAGTGTAATATCAAAGAAAAAAATCAAGAAATAATTCTTATTAGGAACACAATAATTAAGAATGAATCCAAACAAGTAAATATAATAAATCAATCTTTGGAATCAATCTTTGAAAAATTAAGTCCTCAAGGTAATCCATATCCATCTCCTTTTCCATTAAAAACAAAGTGAAATTTTGCAAACCCAAACCCAAGTCAATTTTGAGTTTGGATATAGGTACCAAAAGAATAGGATTAGCTTATTGTGATCCCCTCTGCATAACATCAAATATACTTCCAGCAGTAAAACGATTTGAAAATAATCAAGAGATTAAAATCATTAGAAATTATATAAATGAATTTAATTTGACTGGTTTTATTGTGGGTATACCGCTTGATGAGGAGGGTCAAATGACCACTCAAGCTATTGACTGTAAAAATTACGGTAAATTACTTTCAAATGAATTAAAGCTTCCATTTTCTTATGTCAACGAACATAGTTCAACTTGGGAATCTTCAGAAAGATTTGGAATAAAAAAAGATAAATCCGGATTGATTGATAGTTTTTCAGCAAAAATAATACTTGAACAATGGATCGAAGAAGGTCCTGAATTAGAAGAAATAGCTGGTAAACGTCAGATAAAATATTAGTATTAAAAAGGTTAGATAATTTTTAAATGAAAGAAGCCAATTCAAATGATAATTATGATGCACAGACTCTTTTATTAAATGACTCAAATGGAAACGAGCTATTTTGTTATCTTGAACAATTAGTAAGTGTTGAAGGCCAAGAATATGCTTTATTAACGCCAGTTGATACACCAGTAAGTCTTTTTAAGATAAATGAAAAAGATGAACCTGAACTAATTGAGAAAATAGATAAAAATGAACAAATACTAAAAAATGCTGAAGCAGTCCTTCAAGAACATGATCTAAGACTTATCAGATCAGCAGTTACATTAACAGTATCAGGAGAACTTGAAGAACCAAGTTACGATGAATTAGAAGAAGATTACGCCGATGATGATAGTGAGAGTTATGAATTGCTCGTTAACTTTAATCTTTTTGACCAAGAATATGGCTTATATATACCACTAGATCCTTTTTTTATTGTTGGTAAATTAAAAGACAATGGTGCCTTATTAGTTGAAGATGATGAATTCGATAAAATTCAACCTTTGATTGAAACTGAGCTTGAAAAAAGTAGTTCTTAAAATAAATGAGATCTATCCTAAATATCAATTGGGATTCAGACTTGCCAATATATAATATTTCTCAATCTGAGTTGCAAAAAAAAGGAATTAATTCTTTATTGCTAGACGTGGATGGGACTCTAGTAAATAGAAAATCAAATATGATCCCAAAAGCTGTAAAAAATTGGATCATAGAATCTAAAAAACTTTTCTCCTTATATCTAATAAGTAATAATCCATCAAAAAAAAGAATCGCAAAAATAGCGAAAGAATTAAATTTAAGGTATAAATACAATGCATCAAAACCTAGAAAAAAAGTAACTTTGTCTGCTATCAAAGAAATTGGCAGAGAGCCAAAAAATATAGCCATTATTGGCGACAGAATTTTTACAGATATAATTGTTGGGAATAGATGTGATATAAAAACAATATTAGTTAAAAGATTAAATAGAGATGGCTTGCCTATAAAATTTAATTTAACTTTGACAATAGAAAAATTAATTTCTCATTTTATAAAATGAAAACTTGGGTTATAAAAATTGGTACTAGTATTTTAAGAGGAACAGAGGGAACATCTACAGAAGAAGTTATTGAAAACCTTTCTAGATCCTTTACAAGTTTTCTTTCAAAAGGAAACAAGTTAATTTTAGTAACTAGTGGAGCCGTTGGATTAGGTTGCCAGAAGTTAAATATTAAAACAAGACCAAATGATTTAAGTACCCTTCAAGCTACTGCTGCAGTAGGTCAAGTTAATTTAATGTCCATATACGATAAAGTATTTAATAAATTAGGTCTTAATATTGCTCAAATTTTAATAACTAAAGCTGATTTCAATTCACGAGAATCCTTTAATAACGCTTCTAAAACTTTAAAAAGATTAATCGAGTTGAATGTTATTCCAATAGTAAATGAAAATGATACCGTAGCAAATGAAGAGCTTAAATATGGAGATAATGATACCCTCTCTGCTTTAGTTGCCTTGGCTATAAATGCTAACAAGCTTATTTTATTAACCGATATTGAAAATCTATACTCAAAAGATCCACGTAATAATAAAGATGCGCAACCTATTAAAGAAGTTCATAATAGTGAATTAAAGGAAATTAAAGATAAAAATATTCAAAACTCAAATAATGAATGGGGGACAGGAGGAATTTCTACAAAATTAATTTCTGCAGAAATAGCAACAAAAGGAGGAATCGAAGTCCAACTAGTTGATGGAACTAATAAAAATAACTTAATTGAAATATTTAATGGTAATAAAATTGGAACTATATTTTATCCAGTAGAAAAACCTATTGGAAACAAAAAAAGTTGGCTTTCACATGCAATTCAAACAGTAGGGAAAATTACTTTAGATGATGGCGCTTCTTTTGCAATTAAAAAAAAAGGTGCCTCACTTTTAGCGGTTGGTGTTAAGAATGTAGAAGGAAACTTTACGATTAATCAGGCAGTTAAAATCGTAAATACAAATGATAAAGAAGTTGCAAAAGGTTTAGTATCAATAAGTAGCGACAAATTAAGAAGTATCTTAAATAATAATGAAAATAACAACTCCTCGATAATTGTCGTTCATAGAGATGTTCTTGCCCTCTCTTAGAAAAAAATTAAAACTGAAAAATGCTTTTAAGTGATTTAGTTGATCTAATAAAAAAAGGAAATTCAAATTTTATTAGTGCCAATATTTTTGAAGATTTAAATATAGATGATGCTGCCTCATTAGATGCCGCAGTTAAACATCAAATTTCCTTTTTAGAAGAAAATAATATTCTTAAAGAAAAATTAGATCAAACTAAAGCATCAGCAATAATAACTACTAACAACGATGAAATCGTTAGTGCCCTAAAAAAACTCAATATATCAAACATAATCGTTAAAAACCCAAGAATTGCATTTGCAGAAGTATTGGATTATTTATATAAAACTATCAATTTCAAACCAGGAATTCATGCTTCAGCAGTTATAGATAAAACAGCAATAATTGGAGCAGATTGCCATATTGGACCTAATGTCTATATTGGAGAAAATACCGTAATTGGAGACAATAATCATATTCTTCCTGGATCATCAATTTTAGGTAATGTTCGAATAGGAAATAATAATATAATTCATCCAAATTGTGTTATTTACGAAAATACCACTCTAAAAAATAATTGTGTAATTAATTCAAATTCTGTTATTGGATCAGAGGGGTTTGGTTTTATTCCTGAAAATGGCAAATGGGTAAAGATGCCGCAAAAAGGTGGTGTAAAAATAATGAGTTTTGTAGAAATTGGAACTAATTGTTGTATTGATAGACCCGCAGTTGGATTTACTTTTATTGATGAGGGAACAAAGTTGGATAATTTAATACAAATAGGTCATGGCGTAAAAATTGGAAAGAATTGTGCATTTGCTGCTCAAGTTGGTATCGCTGGAGGAGCAAATATTGGAGATGGTGTTATTTTGGCAGGGCAAGTAGGAGTCAATAATAGAGTAAAAGTTGGTAACAATGTCATTGCGAGTTCAAAATGCGGAATCCATTGTGACATTGAAGATGGCAAGGTAGTAAGTGGTTTCCCCGCGATGGAAAATAAATCATGGCTAAGGAGTTCAAGTATTTTTAAAAAATTACCAGAATTAGCAAAAAAACTTAGACAATTAGACAAGCAATAATTTATTGTTCTATTAAACAAAAATTTAAATGAAGAAATATAAGATTGTTTTATTGTCAGGAGACGGAATTGGACCAGAGATTTCAGAAGTTTCAAAAAAAGTTTTAAAAAAACTTTCAAAAAATCATAATTTCGATATTGAGATTATTGAAAAATTATTTGGAGGGATAGCATATGAAAAATATGGTACTCCTGCTCCAGATGAGACACTAGATCAATGTAAAAAAAGTGATGCAGTACTTTTAGCATGTGTTGGAGATATTAAATATGATACTCTTGCAAGAGAATTAAGGCCAGAAAGTGGTTTACTAAAGTTAAGATCTGCCCTAAACCTTTTCGCAAATATCAGGCCTGTCAAAATAAGAAAATCTTTATTAGATGCAAGTACATTAAAAAAAGAAATCGTTGAGCATGTAGATCTTATTGTTGTAAGAGAATTAATAGGAGGAATTTATTTTGGAAAACCAAGAGGACATATAACAAATACAAAAATCCCAAAAGCTTTCAATACGATGGTTTATGATTCGACCGAAATAGAAAGAATAACTGAAATAGCAATAAAAATTGCTAACCAAAGAAATAAAAAAATATGTTCTGTTGATAAATCAAACGTTCTTGAGGTTAGTCAATTGTGGAGAGATACAGTTTTAAATATCACCTCAAAAGATAAAAATATATCTCTAAGCAATATGTACGTTGATAATGCAGCAATGCAATTAGTTAGAGATCCTGGTCAATTTGATGTGATTTTAACTAGTAATTTATTTGGAGACATTTTAAGCGATTTAGCCGCAATGTTAACTGGCTCTATTGGTATGCTTCCATCTGCTTCTTTAAACAATAATGGGCCAGGCGTTTTTGAACCTGTTCATGGTTCGGCGCCTGATATAGCTGGTAAAAACATAGCTAATCCTATTGCAATGCTTTTATCTGCTTCCATGATGTTAAAAATTGGATTAAATGAAGAAAAAGCTGCAGAAAATTTAGAAACTGCCATTGATAAAGTTTTATCGAAAGGATTTAGAACAGCAGATCTAGCTGATGGGTCTACTGAAGTTTTATCTTGCAGTGAAATCGGAGATAAAATAATGGATGAAATTTAAAAAAAATTAATAAATAAAAAAATATTTTTAAGTAAAACATAAAGTTGGCATATGACCTGTCAGAATCAATAGATATTGTTTTTAAAAAATGTCAAAACGTCATCCAGTAGTCGCTGTAACAGGATCTTCAGGAGCAGGAACAAGTACAGTAAAAAGAGCCTTTGAGCATATTTTTGCCAGAGAAGATATTGTTCCCGCAGTTGTTGAAGGTGATAGTTACCACAGATTTGAAAGAATGCCTATGAAAAAAGCTATGGCAGACGCTCTTTCAAAAGGTGAAAATTTCTCACATTTTGGTCCAGAGGCTAATCTTTTTGACAAATTAGAAGAACTTTTTAAAATCTATGGTGAAACTGGAGGAGGAAAGAAAAGATATTATCTACATAGTCTTGAAGAAGCAGAAGAACATAATACAAGACTTGGGACTTCCCTAGAACCTGGGCAATTTACTCCATGGGAAGATATTCCTGAGGGAACAGATGTACTTTT
>QCBU01000002.1 GCA_003281505.1 Prochlorococcus sp. AG-347-J14
TTGTTTAATACCATTTCTTCTGGTTCACCTTTATCAAGTTCAACAATAAGTTGTTCGTTTTTGGATAACTTCTCCAAAGCCAATTTGATTTTGACAACATTTAAAGGACATGGAATAGATTTAAGATCCAAATGCTTTAAGGAACTCATTAAGATTCTTTACCAAATAATTTACTAAAAAGTCCACTACTGGAATTAATATTTTTATCTGAATATTGAGAAGCTAAATCCTCTAAAAGTTGTCGCTCTCCATCGGTTATACGAGTTGGTAATTTTACTTTTACTAAGACTTCATGATTTCCTCTCGCAACCGGATTACCAAGTCTAGGTACCCCTTTATTCTCAAGTGAAAGAGTTGTGTTTGGCTGGGTACCACTTGGAATTTTTAAATTAACATCTCCATCAACTGTAGTAATTTTAACAGTGTCACCTAAAATAGCCTGTAAATAACTCACTGCTATTTCTGAGTAAATAGTTACACCATCTCTTTTAAGTTTTGAATCATTCTTAACCTTTATAAACACATAAAGATCTCCAGGTGGACCCCCTTTCAAACCAACATTTCCCTCACCGGAAACTCTTAATTTAGTACCAGTATCAACTCCTGCAGGAATATTAATTCTTAATTTTTTTCTGACTTGCTTCACTCCATTACCGCCGCAACTTAAACATGGATCTGCAATTATCTGACCAGCACCATTACATGAAGGACATTCAGCTACTTGTGTGAAATTACCAAAAGGTGTTCTTGTGGCTCTTCTAACTTGTCCACTTCCACCACATGTTGAACAAGTTTTGGGTCCGGTTCCTGGTTTTGCACCTGTTCCCCTACAGACTTCACATGTTTCTAGATGAGGAATTTTAATTTCTGTTTGTTGGCCAAAAATTGCATCTTTAAAGTCAACATTAAGGTCATACCTTAGATCATCGCCTTGTTGAGGACCTCTTCTTTGTGTTCTTCCTCCCTGTGGATTTTGCCCCCCAAAACCATTAAAAAAAGTTTCAAATAAATCAGCAAACCCACCCATATCTCCCATATCAGGCATTCCAGCTGCTCCTCCAAGGCCAGCCTCTCCAAATTGGTCATATCTTGCTCTAGTTTCAGGATCAGCTAATGCTTCATAAGCCTTACCAATTTCTTTAAATTTATCTTCGGCACCAGGTTCTTTATTAACATCAGGATGGTATTGTCTGGCTAATTTTCTATAAGCCCTTTTTAAGGTATCCGCATCAGCATCTCTTGAAACTCCAAGTATTTGATAGAAATCAGCCATTAGATAATGCTTAAGTAAAAATTTGGAATTTATTCATCTTCAGAAGTATTTTCCTCTGAATCAATATCCCCTTCAACTTTATCCTTTTCTACTTCCTCTTGTGAATTTTGTTTTCCAGGTCCCATAGAAACTTTTACCAACGCATGTCTCAAAACCTTACCTTCAAGATGATATCCTCTCTGCAATTCTTCAATAATAAAATCTTCTTTAAAATCTTCACTAGGTTCTCTCAATACAGCTTCATGCAGGCTTGGATCAAATTGCTGACCAACAACTCTCATTGGTGAAACTCCCTGTTGTTTTAAAACTTCTACCAATTGCTTATAAAATCCTTGATAACTTCTATGAAGAGCTTGAGCTTCTTCACTTTCAGGTTTAAGTTGTTGTCTTGCTCTCTCAAAATTATCAACAATAGGAAGTATTGCAGTTAAAGTCTTTGAAACAAGTTGGATTTTTAAATCGTCCTGATCTCTAGACTGTCTTTTTCTAAAATTATCAAAATCTGCTGAAATCCTTACATATTGATTTTTTAATGTTTCATGCTCTTTTTCTAGTTGTTCTAATCTCGCATCATTATTAGAAATAGAATTTTTTAATTCTTCGGTATTTATTTCTTCTGTTTTTTGAGAAGATAATTCATTATTTTCAGTAGTTAATTCTTGCTTAGATGTTGAATTTTCAAGAGCATTTTCCTGATCAGAAAGATCATTTTCTTTATTTTCAATATTTTCTGATTGATTTTCAATCATTTTTCTAAATTTTAATAAGACTATTCTCCAATAAAGTGATGCACAAAACAAGTTGCGGAAGGCCGCACAAATATTTAGTCTGGAACAAACCTTAATGCTAATCCATTGTTGCAGTATCTTTTGCCAGTAGGAGGTGGCCCATCATTGAAAACATGTCCTTGATGACCTCCGCATCTTGCACAATGATATTCGGTTCTAGGGACAATTAACTTAAAATCAACTTTCGTTTCTACTGATCCTTGAATTGAATCCCAAAAACTTGGCCATCCTGTACCACTATCGAACTTTTTATCTGAAGAAAAAAGGGGTAAATCGCAACCTGCACAGTGAAAATTCCCTTTTCTTTTCTCATTATTTAATGGACTGCTGAAGGCTCTTTCAGTACCTTCTTCCCTCAGAATATAATAAGATTCTGGACTAAGCCTTGATTTCCATTCGTCTTTTGAAAAATTCCACTCTTCTTTAGAAGCAAGGGAAGATGCTAACACTTGCATAGGTTTAAAAATTATTTTTAAGATTGACATAGTAGGAATTAGAATAAAAGTTCTTCTCGATAGAAATTGATTCATATATTTAAGTCAAAAAAGTAATGAATTTCATTCAAGCTAATTCTATTAATAATATTCATAAATTAAGTATTGCTCCAATGATGGATTGTACTGATAAACATTTCAGAATGATAATGAGAAAAATAAGTTCTAAAGCTCTGTTGTATACAGAAATGATTGTGGCCCAAAGTTTAGTTCATACGAATAACAAAGAAATTTTTCTTGATTTTAATGATGAAGAACATCCGATATCGATTCAGTTTGGTGGGGATGATCCTAAAATCCTTAAAGAAGCAGCACAAATGGCTCAGGATTGGGGTTATGACGAAATAAACTTTAATGTTGGTTGTCCTAGTCCACGAGTCTGTTCTGGAAATTTTGGCGCTTCCCTTATGAAAAACCCTCAAAAAGTAGCAAAGTGCATAGAATCTTTAAAAAATAATTGCAACCTACCAGTTACCATCAAACACAGAATAGGCGTCGACAATGATGATAGTTTCGTTAACTTAAATAATTTTGTAAGAATTATCGCAAATGCTGGTGCAGACAGATTTACTGTTCATGCGAGGAAAGCAATATTAAAAGGTCTAAATCCAAAACAAAACAGGACCATACCTCCACTTAATTATGATGTAGTAAAAAAATTGAAAAAATCAAATCCAGAATTATTAATAGAAATCAATGGGGGTTTAACCAGTATCGATGAATCATTAAAAGCCTTAATTGATTTTGATGGGGTCATGATTGGACGATCAGTATATAAACATCCCTTAAGATGGTCCCAAATTGATGAAAAAATTTATGGAATCAATACAAAATGTAAATCTGCTTCAAGTATTATTTTCTCTTTAATTCCATACATAGAAGAACATTTAAGTAATGGAGGAAAATCTTGGGATATTTGCAAACATCTAATAAATTTAGTGGAGGGTATTCCAAAAGCAAAAATCTGGAGAAATCAAATTTCAAATAAATCTATAAAAAAAGAATTAGATATTGAATATTTATTTAAATTGACGTCTGCGCTTGAGGCAATGGGTTTCTAATTTGTCTCGTTAGAAGCATTACTCTCAGCAGATAAGCCCCTTTTTCTCCTACTCCTACCATTTTCATATTCAGAGTTTTCAGAAGAATTTCCATAACTCCTATCTTCCCAGCCTTCTGCTCCAGAAGATTTATTAGTGTAAGAGCTACTAGAATCAGAATTACCACTGGCGTAGCCACCGCCGTATCCACTGGCATAACCACCTCCATTATTACCACCTCCATAGCCACCTCCATTATTACCACCTCCATAGCCACCACCATTATTGCCGCCGCCGTAGCCACCACCATTATTGCCGCCGCCGTATCCGCCACCATTATTGCCGCCGCCGTAGCCGCCTCTTCCTCCTCTACGAGACCCGCCAGAACCTCTTGGCTCCGCTTTATTAATTCTTAATGGTCTACCCATAAGTTCCGTGCCTTGCATCCCATCAATTGCTTTTGACTCAATCGCTTCATCTGCCATTTCAATAAATGCAAAGCCCCTTTTTCTTCCAGTATCTCTCTCCAAGGGAAGAGAACAATTTAAAACCTCACCAAAAGGGGCAAACAACTGTATAACATCTTCACGCTCTGCGCGGAACGGCAAATTGCCAACAAAAATACTCACTTTAGACTCAACAAAGAAAATTTACCTTATAAAGAAACTACAATGAGTAGTTCTATAACGTTGCTTAACTATACTACTTCAAAGTATACCCATGTTGTAGAAAAATAATTGAGATTCAAACTAACAATTTTTTTTGCCAATTATTTACCTCTTTTTCTACCTGAACAAAACCTGTACCACCCTCGCTATTTCTTGATTTAACGACATTAAGAGGTTTAAGGTCCTCATAAACATCTTCATCAAATTCGGAATGAAATTTTTTAAATTCATCAATTTTAAGATTTTTAAATAACATTTTTCTCTCGAGGCAATATTTAACTATTTCTCCAACAACTTGATAGGCGGTCCTAAAAGGAACATCTTTACCAACTAAGTAATCTGCCAAATCAGTAGCATTAGAAAAGTCATTTTCTACAGAATCAGATAAATTTTTAATATTAAATTCAATACCCTCATTAATTACTATAGTCATGGCCTTTATACAAGAAGATATTGTTTCTGCAGTATCAAATATTGGCTCTTTATCCTCTTGAAAATCCTTATTATATGAAAGTGGCACACCTTTTACCATTGTTAACAATGCCTGAAGATGTCCATAAACTCTTCCCGTCTTACCTCTTATCAATTCTGGAACATCAGGATTTTTTTTCTGCGGCATTAAGCTACTTCCGGTAGCACATTTATCAGTTAATTTTGCAAAACAAAATTCATCAGTTACCCATAAAATTATTTCCTCCGAGATTTTACTTAAATGAGACATTAACAAAGCAGAAGCAGAAACAAACTCTATACAAAAATCTCTATCACTAACTGCATCAATACTGTTTTTATAAATCTTTTCAAAACCCAATTCTGCAGCTGTGTAATGCCTATCTATCTTTATTTTTGTTCCAGCCAATGCTGCAGCTCCTAAAGGAGAAATATTAACTCTTGCGCGAACTTCTTTAAACCTTTCACGGTCTCTTTGGAGCATTTCTAAATAAGCCAATAAATGATGAGCCAAAGATAATGGTTGAGCTCTTTGCATGTGAGTATATCCAGGAATTAAGGTATAAATATTAGATTTAGCAAGATTTAAGAAGGATTTTTGCAAATCGATTATTAGTATTTCAACATTATCAATCTCATTTCTTAGCCACAATCTTATATCCGTGCCAACTTGATCATTTCTACTTCTACCTGTATGTAATTTTTTTCCCGTTTCGCCTATTAAACTTATCAATTTTTCTTCTATACAATAGTGAATATCTTCAGAAGGTGGACTAGGAGAAAATTTACCCTCCAAATACTCAGCTTTTATTGACTCTAGACCATTAATAATTTGCAAAGTTTCCTGAGAAGATAAAACTTGAGTTTTACCAAGCATTTTCGTATGAGCAATCGAACAAGCTAGATCTTCTAATATAAGCTTTCTATCAAAACTAATTGAGGCATTAAACTTTTCAATAAAAGGGTCAAGGGCACTATCAAACCTTTTACTCCAAACTTTTGCCATATTAAAAAGTAGCTTTAAATATCTCTAATAAAGCATTTTTTTATAAAAGTGACAAAAAATATCTATTTCAATTGAAAAATAATCATCGATGCATCATCTTCTAGATTTCTATTTTGACCTGTAAAATCATCTAACTTTTTAAATATTTTGTTTAGAATTTCCTGAGAAGTATACGATTGCTTACATAATTTTGAAAGGGTTTTAATTAGCCTTTCCTCATCAAATCTTTGCCCTAAAGAGTTAGAAGTATCAATTACTCCATCTGTGTAATAAAGAACTAAATCATTTTCATTAAGCTTAATTTCACCACAATGATATTCCGCATCTTTTTGCAGTCCAAGTACAAATCCTTCTGCATCTAATTTTTTAATTTCCTGATCAGCACTTTTCCAAAGCAAAGGAGGATTATGTGCTGCATTAGCAAATCTCAATTTTCTAGTTCTAGGGTCATAATCTGAATAAAATAATGTCACAAATCTATGTGATTGATCTAAATCATTTATCGCTAATTGATTCAAATCATGCAAAATTCTGTCAGGAGGAAGACCAGTAAGAACCTCTGCACGCAACATTCCTCTTAACATAGTCATTAAAAGACCGGCTGGAATCCCCTTACCCATAACATCACCTATTACAAAGGCCCATCTAGATTTTTCTTTTCTTTTTTCTGATATATTCGTCTTTAAACACATAAAATCATAGTAATCGCCACCTAGTTTTAGAGCTGGTCTACAATGTGCAGCTAGGTCTATACCATGAATAATTGGACAATAATCCGGGAGTAATTGAGATTGAATTTCAGCACCAGTAGAAATTTCTCTATCTACGTTTTCGTGCCTTTTCTTTGTTTTTATTAAGTAATGATTTTCTAATCCAACAGCTAGACAATTTGCAATAAAATTAAAATTATTATCTTCAGTAATAGACTGCTTAGAATTATCTTCACTGAAAATATAAATAAATCCTCTACATTTACCTCTTGATAGTATTTTATTTGTTTCGATTTTATATTCTTTAAAATTATTTTTTAACGCATTTTCAAACATTAGAATTTCTTTTAATTTAAAATTTTTTGAAAAATGAAATTGATTCAAAAAAATATTAATTTCTTCTTGAATTTTTAAATATTCATCTTTAGCAGAAATTTTTATATTTTCATTCCAAATTTCTCCCTCAAAATTTAAGGGAATTATTAAAATTACATCCTCGGAAAAAATATGTTTAAAAATTAAGCTTATATAATCTAGTAATTTATTTATGTTGGAAAATGATTTCAAATAATATGCTAGTGAAGATGCAATTTCAGCAAATTGATATTTATTATTTAAAGTTACTGAAGATTCATTTTCTAAAAAATTTTGAATAAATTTGTTCGAAAATATTTTTTCTTTTTGATTACTTTTCAAAACAAATTTTATAGATAAGTATGTTTTAACATTAAATTTAAATTTTTAAATAAAATTAATTAAATATTTATTTATCTGCGAGCATAGCCTCTACAAATTCATAACTATTGAATGGTCTTAAATCTTTTATACCTTCTCCAGCTCCAATAAACCTTATAGGCAAATTAACTTCTTCAGAAACAGCTAAAGAAACTCCTCCTCTAGAAGTCCCATCTAATTTAGTAATAATTGCTCCAGTTAGATCTGCTGATTTGGCGAAACTTTTTGCTTGTTTTAAGCCATTTTGACCCTGACTTGCATCTAAAACTAATAATGATTCAACAATTGCATCTGGAACCTGTTTATCGATAATTTTTTTTATTTTTGCTAATTCATCCATCAAATTATTTTTTGTTTGCAGTCTACCGGCTGTATCAACAAGTAATAAATCAACATTTCTTTTTTTTGCAGAATTAATTGCATCAAATACTACAGCAGCTGGGTCAGCATTTTTTGATTGATTAGATATGACATCAACATTACTTCTATCTCCCCACACTTTCAATTGTTCAACTGCAGCGGCTCTAAAAGTATCAGCTGCAGCAATCAAGGTTTTATAATTACTTTTAGAGGACAAATATGCTAATTTTCCTAAAGTAGTAGTCTTACCAACGCCATTAACTCCTACTAATAACCAGACATTTAACCTATCTTTTTGGGGAACTAAAAGATCTATTCCCGAGTTTTTAATTGGTTTATCGATAATAAATTTTAACTCCTCCTTCAAGAATCTTATTCCTGCTTCTGCACCAACAACTTCCTCGTTTAATTTTGTTCTAAGAGAATTTATAACTTTATCGGTCGAATCAATCCCTGCATCAGCTCTTATTAATAGAGTCTCTAAATCATCAAGAGATTCAGGAGTAAGAGGATCATCTCCTAATTTATCCAATAATTCAGTAACGAATCCTTTTCGGGTTTCTTCTAGCCCTCTCCGTAATTTAGTTAACCAATCAATTTCATCAATCGAAATTTGATTTATTTTTTTCCCTTGAGCTGCTAGTACCATTGCAGACCAAGTAAAATTATCATCAAATTCTCCTAATTCAGATTCAGCAATAGCTTTAGGCTCTCGAAGAGTATTTTCTTTATTTGCAATATCAATCAATTCTTGCTTTTCCTGTTTCTCTAATTCTTGCTTTTCCTGTTTCTCTAATTCTTGCTTTTCCTGTTTCTCTAATTCTTGCTTTTCCTGTTTCTCTAATTCTTGCTTTTCCTGTTTCTCTAATTCTTGCTTTTGCTGTTTCTCTAATTCTTGCTTTTGCTCTTCCTGACGTTTTTTTAAAAGTGCATAAGCTTGGGCAGCCCACTCGCGAGAATTATCGGAATCAGTATTATTCATTATTATTTATGATTCGTAATTAAAATTTTTTTAAAATACTATTTATTTATATCAAATAATTATGATAATTAAATTGTTTGTAATCTCCTTAAAACTCCATTAATAAATTTTCTTCCTTGCATATCACTATATTTATTAGCTAAAGAAACAGCCTCATTACAAGCAACAGCTACAGGTGTATTTAAAAAATTGATATCGACGTAGGCTAAACGAAGAATATCCCTGTCAATTCTTGGTAATCTTTTTAACCTCCAGCCATCCATTACTTGATCAATATCAGAATCAATACTTTTAAGGTTGTTAATTATATTACAAATCCTTTGATTGACATCCTCTCTAATATCAATTTGACCGCTAGAAACAATTAGTTTTGGAAAGTCTAAAGTTACCGATAGTGTATTCATTACAGTTTCAATTTTTTTCAGAGATTTTTTTAATTCATCTCGAACGTTTGAATAAGAGGAATCAACACCTTCTTGCAATTCACTATCTAATATTTTTTGTGAAGCATTTTCTAACTCAGACTCGCAATTATCTAATTCCTCTCTGCAATGGTTTATTAGAGAATCTAAAGCAGATTCGAAAATTTGTTCTATTTGAAATTTATCTAATTTAAAATCACCTTTATCTTTTATAAGGCCAAGAGAAATTAAAGATAATTCTCTAGAAAGAGATCTATTATGCATTAATTAAGGAGAAGTATTAGTGGAAGCTCGTAATTGAGAAAATAATTTTGAAAATGTTGGATTTGTAGTGTTATTTTTCTCATCTGGATTAACTATCCCAGCCGAAATTATTGTTCTAAAAGCATCTTCAACAGAAATATCCAAATCCTTTACAGAAGCTTCAGGAACGAGTGTATACCAACCAGTGGTTGGGTTTGGTGCTGTAGGTATAAAAACACTAATTAACTTTTCGTCCAATTCTGGCTGCAGAGAAGGTCCTACATCTCCAGTTACAAAACCTATACTATATAGTCCTTCACGAGGATATTCAACTAAAACAACTCTTCTAAATCTATTAGATTTATTACTTAAGAAAGTTTCTAGCAATTGTTTAAGAGTTTTATAAACCGCTCCAGCTACTGGAATTTTTGATAATGTCCCCTCTCCAAATTCTAATAACCATCTTCCAACGAAATTTCTTGCCATCAAGCCTATAAGCAAAATTGCTAATAAAGGAACCGTTAAGCCTAAGGTAAGGTTAATTAAATCTTGTAATAAGGGATTTAAATTAATAAAAGGATTTAGTTGCTTTGGAACTGAAGTAACTAAAGTTAAAACAAATTTACTAACTAGTGATGAAAGCCAGATTGTAGTTGCTAGGGGTATTACAACTAACAACCCAGCAATAAGATCATTTTTAAGATCTTGTTGAAGCCTAGATCCTAAATTTGAATCCTGATTTTGATTAGATTCAACCAAAATAACTTTTCTAACTATATTAACTTTACTAATAATTTAACTGTTTTTACTTAGTTAGGATATATTTTTTTTAAATATATCTTTTTTTTTTATAAGTTTATTTTCTAAAATAACTTTTTTTAAAAATATTTTTATAATAAAAAAATGATTAATATGAGTCAGAAAAAAAAAGAATTAAGTAAAAAATTAAAAGAAAGAGCTATTTTTGAAGGTTTTACAATTGCTGGAATAGCTTCAATACCAGGTAGTTCGCGTATAAAATTAAGAACTAATGCGCTAGAAAGATGGTTATCAAGTAATAACCATGCTGAAATGAAATGGATGGAAGCAGATGCAAGAAGAAATATAGACTCACTTTTTAAAGAAGCGAAAAGTGTTTTAAGTGTTGGATTTGCTTACATTAATTCACAAAATAACAACGATAATTTCCTCAAAGTAGCTAAATTTGGCCAAGGCGAAGATTATCACAAAGTGATTCACAAAAAATTAAAAAATATTGGTAAATGGATTAACCTAGAAATACCTGATTGCAAATGGAAAATATGTGTTGACACCTCTCCGCTGCTTGAAAAAGCATGGGCTGAGGAGGCTGGGATTGGTTGGATAGGTAAAAATAGTAATTTAATAAGCAAAAAAAATGGTTCTTGGCTGACTTTAGGTTTTATGATTCTCACAGAAGAATTAATGCCAGATAAACCTCATCAATCACTTTGTGGAAAATGTGATATTTGTATTGAACAATGTCCTACAGAGGCAATAGTAGAACCGTTTGTAATAAAATCAGATCTATGTATTGCGTATCACACAATAGAAAGCAGAGATGAAATTATACCAAAAAAAATAGAAAAAAATTTAAACGGATGGGTGGCGGGATGTGATATTTGTCAAGATATATGCCCATGGAATAAGTCAGTGCCATACAACAATAATGATGATACTGCACCTAAAGAATGGATTAAAAATATTAATTTTGAATCGCTAAATTGGGACGAAGAAACTTGGAAAGAAAATCTAAAAGGAACTACATTAAAAAGAATTAAGCCATGGATGTGGAAAAGAAATATTCAAGCAAACCTAAAGAATAAAGATAAAAAAATATGAAACATTTTTTAAAAAAAATAATCTGGATTTCCATCATTACTTTTTACTTTTTTGAAATAGATAAAGTTAAAGCAATAGTCCCTTATTATTATTTCCCAACAATAAAAAATTTACAAATGCAAAGTTCATATATTGGCAAAAATGCATATCAACTACTTTATTTCGGGCAGTATGAAGATAGTCTTAATTTAGCCAAATTAGCTATAAAAATAAATGCAAAAGATGAAAAGCTATGGTTAATTTTGGCTGAAGCAGAAATAGCTAACAAACAATACAAAAACGCATTAAAATCTTTAAATAAAGCAGAAGAGATCAATTCAAACATTAGCGAGTTATATTTTGCGAAAAGTAATATTTACTTAAAAATTTCTCAACAAAAAAAAGCAAAGATTGCTTTAGAAAAAGGGATAAAGATAGAACCTAATAACCACAAAGCTATTTTTCAATTGGGAAATATCTTTTTAATGGAAAAAAATTATTTGGGCGCAATCAAATTATTTGATAAATCTATAAAAATCAAACCTGATTTTTGGCAAGCAATCAATAACCAGGGTTTAGCTTATTTCGAGAAAAACAATATAGATCTATCAGTCAAACTATTTGAAAGTGCAATCTCAATTCAGGAAAATGCTGAACCATTACTAGGACTTGCCTCATGTTTAAGAATTAATAATACTAAATTAGCAATTCAGCTAGCCAAAAAAGCTTTGGCTAAAGATCCCAAATATGTCAATTATGACTTTAGGAAAGAACAGTTATGGGGAGAAAAATTACAAGCCTCTACAGAAATTCTTTTACAAAATGAACAACTTCAAAAAGATGTAATACTTGCAAAATCAAAAATAATTGAATCATCTTAATTTTCAATACTGGTAAATATTTTTTTACCTATTAGTCTTAATTTAGCTAATCAATAATTTTTTAAAATTTTGCGCTCTAATGGATAAGAAAAATTTTACTTCTATCTCGCTTCAAGAAGAAATGCAACGTTCTTATTTGGAGTATGCAATGAGCGTAATAGTTGGACGCGCTCTTCCCGATGCAAGAGACGGTCTTAAGCCTGTACAAAGAAGAATACTATTTGCAATGTACGAATTAGGCTTAACACCTGATAAACCATTTAGAAAGTGTGCGAGAGTTGTAGGAGATGTACTTGGAAAGTATCATCCTCACGGAGATCAAGCAGTATATGATGCATTAGTAAGATTAGTACAAAATTTTTCAAGTAAACATCCCGCTCTTGAAGGACATGGAAATTTTGGATCTGTAGATAATGATCCACCAGCAGCAATGAGATATACTGAGACTAGATTAGCACCGATAGCTCATAAAGGATTTCTTGAAGAAATTGGATCAGAAACTGTAAGCTTTTCAAATAACTTTGACGGTTCACAAAAAGAGCCAGATGTTCTACCAGCTCAACTTCCATTTTTATTGTTGAACGGTTCTTCAGGTATTGCTGTTGGTATGGCAACAAACATACCCCCTCATAACCTAAGCGAAATTATAGATGGTTTGATTGCTCTACTAAACAATAAAGACATAAGCAATAAAAACCTTTCTAAGATTATTAAAGGACCTGATTTTCCTACTGGCGGAGAGTTGATTTATAGTCCAGCAATAGAAGAACTTTATGAAACGGGAAAAGGATCTTTAACAATAAGAGGAGTTATAAATACGGAAGAAGTAAATTTAGGCAAAGGTAAACATAAAAAGAATGCTCTAATCATTACGGAACTTCCTTACCAAATTAATAAAGCAGGTTGGATTGAAAAACTCGCAGAACTTGTTAATTCAGGAAAAGTTCATGGGATCTCTGATATTAGGGATGAGAGCGATAGAGATGGCATGAGAATTGTAATAGAACTAAAAAAAGATTCTAATTCTGAACTTGTAATTTCTAATTTGTATAAAAAAACAACTCTCCAAACAAATTATGGTGCGATATTCTTGGCTTTGGTTAAAGGCAAGCCTGTACAACTAAACCTAAAAAAATATCTCAACTATTTTCTAGAATTTAGAGAAGAAACAATTAGAAAAAGAACTTATTTTTTTCTAAACAATACTCTTGAAAAACTAGAAATATCAAAAGGATTATCTAAAGCGACAAAAAACATAAAAAAAGTTATAGCAATTATTGAAAAGTCAGAAAATTCTGTGGAAGCTAGATCAAAATTAATTAAAAATTTTTTCTTAAGTGATAAACAAGCAAATTCCGTTTTGGATATGCCACTAAGAAAATTAACAAATCTTGAAAAAAATCAAATTGATGATGAAATAAAAAAATTGGAAGAAAAAAAGGATTATTTTCAAAAATTATTGAATCAAAGAGAATTATTAATTAAATTACTTATAGAAGAATTATTAATACTAAAGAAAAAATATAATGTTACACGTAAAACAAAAGTAATTAAAAATATTAATCAAAATGAAGAATTAGAAACACTTAATAAACAGATATTAGAAGACTATATTAATAAAAAAACAAAATTATTTATAGACAATAGACTCTATTTAAAAAGGATGATTTTAAGTAATTACAAGAAATCATTTGAGGTTGCAAATAAAATTATAGATAATAAAAATATTCAAAAATTTATATGCAATATTGAAAAAAATATAAAATTAATTGGAATCACTAATACAGGAAAAGTTTTTAATATTGATTGGGAGTCTAATGTTAATAAAGACTATAAATTAGACAATAAAATTCTTGGAAACATACATCCTAGTGAAATAATAAATTTTCATTCAATTAAAAAAGACACTTGCAATTATTTATGCATCTTAAATTCAGATGGAAGATTTAAAAAAGTTTTATTTGATGAAGATATGATTAAAAGTAATAGATCTTTCACGATTACAAAATTAAAAAATAATTTAACAACAATTGATTCATTTATTTCAAATGAGAAAAAAGATTTAATAATATTAACGTCAATAGGAAGAATTTTTAGATTTAATTTATCAAATAAATTTTTAACACCAACCTCTAAACAATCTCAAGGATTAATCCTATCAAAACTTTTACCAACTGAAAAAATAGTTTCTTGTTGTTTATTTCATAATGAAGAAAATGTTTTTTTAATATCTAAACAAGGACAAATCTTTAATATAGATAGTAGTGAAATTTATTACTCAAATGAAAGCAGTTTGGGATACTTAAATGAAAAAACCCAACTTAAAAACGATTACTTTCTCAAAATAATGACAAGTAAAAATTTCCTTGATATCGAAACTAATAAAAATAAATCTGCAAGATTGGACCTCAATAAATTAAATTTCAAATCTAATAAATCAAATTTTTTAATTGATTTTTTAAAATTAGATAAAGATGAATACCTTGAAAATTGTTTCCGACTTGAAAACTTTCTCGACTAAGATTTATATTCATTTTCAACCCAATTCAAGTATTCTTGATTTACTGTTCCGGTTACATAAGAACCAGTAAAGCAACTCATCTCCAAATCTTTAATAGGGGAATCACTTATTATAGATTTACGCAAACTTTCAACACTTTGATAAACAAGGTTATCAATTTCAAGATGATCAGCAATTTCACTTATTGTTCTATCATGAGCAATTAATTCATCTCTATTAGGCATATTGATTCCATAAACATGTGGATAACGAACAGGAGGAGCTGCTGATGTAAAAAAGACTTTATTTGCTCCTGCATCTTTAGCCATTTGGACAATTTCTTTTGAAGTAGTACCTCTTACTATCGAATCATCAACAATTAATACATTTTTATTTTTAAACTCTGCACTCATAGCATTTAATTTTTGTCTTACAGATTTCTTACGTTTCTGTTGACCAGGCATTATGAATGTTCGACCAACATATCTATTTTTAAAAAAACCTTCCCTATATTCTATCCCTAACTGTCTTGCAACTTGCATTGCCGCAGGTCGAGAAGAATCAGGAATAGGCATAACTACATCAACATCTCCAGAATTAATTGTCTGTTTTATTGTCTCTGCCAAATAATCCCCCATCTTCAAACGAGCTTTATAAACTGAAATTCCATTCATAATTGAATCTGGCCTAGCTAGATAAACATATTCAAAAGCACAAGGGAAAAACCTAGGATTTTCAGAACATTGCTTAGAAAAAAACTCTCCATTAAGATTTATAAAAACAGCTTCTCCAGGATCTACATCTCTCACTACTTGATAATCATTATTCTCAAGAACTAGAGATTCACTAGCAACCATCCATTCTTCTTTTTTTGTAGTTAATGAAAGTCTTTTACCTATCACTAAAGGTCTAATACCGAAAGGATCTCTGAATGCTAATAAACCATGTCCTGAAATCAATGCAATTGAAGCATATGAACCCTGAATTCTTTTATGTAAAGATTTGACCGCATTAAAAATAATATCGGGTTCTAATTCTTGATTATGAATTTGTTCTTGCAATTCTGTTGCAAATACATTTAACAACATTTCAGTATCACTTGAAGAGTTTGTATGTCGCTTATCAATATTAAATAATTGTTTTTCTAAGTCTCTGGTATTCGTCAAGTTTCCATTATGTATTAAAACAATCCCATAAGGAGCATTAACATAAAAAGGCTGTGCCTCCTCTACACTTTCTGCTGATCCCTTTGTTGCATACCTAACATGACCCAATCCAATTTTGCCAATTAAATTCCTCATATCTCTAGTTCTATAAGCAGTATTAACATGACCTTTAGCCTTATGTATATGAAAAACAGTATTTTCCATTGTGGCTATGCCTGTTGAGTCTTGACCTCTATGCTGCAAAAGCAAAAGACTATCGTAAATTTGCTGGTTTACATCATCTGAAGAAACGATTCCAACTATTCCGCACATAACTTAATATCTATAAAAGATTAATAGTTGAGAAAGATTTTTCATATTTAAAAGTAACCTGAAATACTATTATTAAATTTTTCGGATAATTCCTCAACCCTAATATTGCAGATATTTTTATCTTGAATTTTTATATTCAGCGTATCGCTACATACATATCCTATTTTTTTTACATAAACACTTGATGGGAAATTATTTTGATTTTGTTTTAAATAATTAAACCATTCGTTTTGTTTCATTTTACTTATTGAAAAAATAATTCTTGACCCCCCTTCAGCAAACAATAAATTATCAACTCTATTTAAATCTTTCTCTAATTCTATAGTTGCACCCCTTGCAGACAAAATACAAGACTCTGCTAAAGCTATAGCTAAACCTCCATCGCTAATATCATGAGAAGAAACTACAAGACTGTTTAAAATCGCATTTCTTAAAAAACTCTGGCAAAACTTTTCATCCAACAAATCTATTTTTGGAGGCCGACCTGTAATTTCTCCATGAAAATATTCCAGATAAGAACTAGCTGCGATTTTCACTTCTGATTTAGAAGAACCAATTAACCAGATTTGATCATCAATATTTTTCCATTCACTACTTATAGCTTTTTCGACATTATCTATCTTTCCAACCATTCCAATAACAGGAGTAGGATTGATAGGGGTAATGAGATTTTCTTTATCTTTAGATTCATTATATAAAGAAACATTACCTCCTGTAACAGGAGTTTCTAAAGCTTTACAGGCTTCAGCAATTCCATTACATGAAGATGAGAGTTGCCAATATCCTATTTCATTCTCAGGGGAAGAAAAATTTAAATTATTTGTAATTGCTACAGGTTCAGCACCAACACAACTAACATTTCTAGCGGACTCTGCAACGGCAGCGATAGATCCTCTAAAAGGATCAAGCGCAACCCATCTACTATTGCAATCAACTGAAGCAGCAACACCAGAAAATACTTTACTTTTAGTTTTTTTATTTTGTTCTCTTAGTCTTACTACAGCAGCATCTGATTTTCCAGGTGTAAATACTGTATTTGCTTGTACTTGAGAGTCATATTGTTTATAAATCCATCGTTTAGAAGCTATTGATGGATTAGAGAGGAGTTTTAAAATAATTTCCGAGAAAGAAAAATTCTTATTTTCCTTTAATGAAAATATTTTTTGCTCATGAATTTCTGGTAAATCATTTTCTTTCCATTCCCATTTATCTAAAAGATCATCGGGTGGATTATTGATCACATTGTGTAAATTCACAGGAGTATCATCAGATAGGGCAGAAGTAGGTATTTGGGCCACAATTTTACCTTTATGTGAAATAATTACCTCCTTAGTTCCTATCACTTCACCAATAACACTGGCATATAATCCCCATTTATTAAATTTTTCAATAAGATCATTAATTTTTTCTTCTTTAACGACAAACAACATTCTTTCTTGCGATTCAGATAATAAATATTGATATGAGGACATATCATCTTCTCTAGAAGGGACCAAATCTAAATCAATAGATATCCCTAAATTTCCATTAGCAGCCATTTCTGCGCTACTGCATGTTAAACCTGCAGCCCCCATATCTTGAGCTGCAATTACATCCCCTGTCTTGAAAGCATCCAAACAAGCTTCAATAAGACTTTTCTCAACAAATGGATCACCTACCTGAACTGCAGGTCTATCATCCAATGAGGCTGTAGTTAATTCTGAGCTAGCAAAACTAGCACCACCAACACCATCTCTACCAGTTGTATTACCAACATATAACACTGGTGATCCTACATTTTTAGCTCCAGAACAAACGATTTCCTCGGTCTCTAGAAGTCCTAAAGCCATAACATTAACTAAAGGATTTCCAGAGTAACTATTATCGAAGTCAATTTCACCTCCAACAGTCGGCACACCTACGCAATTTCCATAATGTGCAATACCGGATACAACTCCTCGCAGTAAATCAACGTTTGATAATTTATCAAGGTTGCCGAATCTCAATGAATTCAATACTGCGATTGGCCTTGCGCCCATTGTAAATATATCTCTTAAAATTCCTCCTACACCTGTAGCTGCGCCTTGAAAAGGTTCAATAGCAGAAGGATGGTTATGACTTTCTATTTTAAAAACAAGTTTTTGATTATTTCCAACATCAATAACACCAGCATTTTCTCCAGGTCCAACTAAAACATTTTTACCTTTGGTGGGAAACTTAGATAGTAAAAGTTTTGAATTTCTATAACAACAATGTTCAGACCACATAACGCCAAACATGCCTAATTCCGTTCTATTAGGTTTTCTCTTTAATCTTTTGCAAATTTCTTCGTAATCATTAACTGTTAAATTTTCAACTTTTAGTGCTTCATTAAGATCATATAGATCTTTATTATCTTGATTTATCATTATTTATATCCAAGGGTCATCTTCTTTTTTTTCACTAAACGGTATAGATGTTCTGTCATTATTATAAAAACTTTTTTGTTTAAAATCTAAGTTTTGGCTTATATCTTCATCTTCTTCAAGCCATTCCTCTAATCTATTAGAAGCAATATTTTTCATATCATCAAATCTATTAAAAATTTTTTTTCCTTTTTGCATAAATTCATTTTTAATACTTGATTTTATTAAAGATAAATCATCTAAAGAATTACTTTCACAAAATACCAATCCCGGTTGTTGATCATTGATATTATCAATAGTTAATTTCCATCTACTAGAACCTGGAATCTTAGGATTAGATCTAGAAACTAAGTAATATTTAATTTTCCCCGTTTTTATTTCAAATAAAAAATCTGCAATAACTCCTATCTTTGATCCATTTATATTTATAAGGTTAGCTTCTATTAAAGTTGGAAACCTATTTAAAGTTGCTAAATCCGAAATAGCTGGATCACCTTTAACATAAATTTCATTATCTATTATTTGAGAAATTTGATTTAATCGCCAAACATTTCTTTTTAAATCAAAATTTGAAGGACGAGAGTACCATCCTAGAATACGGTGAACTGGAGGGTGCATCCAAACATTTTCTCCATGTCCATAATTAAGGATCATATTACCCTTAACGCTATAATTTAGTAATTCACTTAATAAAATTTCTTTAGGTAATTTCAAATCAAGAACGAACCTGCACAGGCATAACTAAATAAGTAAAAGAATTAAGATTATCTTCTGGTACAAAAACAGCTGGAGTAGTTGCAATATTACACTTTAAAAGTACATTTTCAGAAGCAATAACTTTTAAACCTTCTAACAGATATCTTACGTTAAATGCAATATCAAAATTTTCACCAGAATAAGAAACAGGTATTGATTCATTTGCATTTCCAATATCTTGAGCATCTGCGCTGATTAAAGCTAAATCCGTGTCATCTAATTTAATCTTTACGACACTACTTTGCTGATCAGCCAAAACAGCAATTCTTTCTAATGCATTAATTAATTTTTTTGTATTGAAATTTAAAATTTTAGAGAAAGAATCAGGAATTAATTGTGAATAATTAGGATAAGTACCTTCTAAAGTTCTTGTAGTAATTATTTGATTAGAAGATATAAATACTACTTGACCTTTGTCATAGAAAAGCTTAATTGAATTTTCTGAGCTTCTCAAAGATACTAGTTTTTCAATTTCTCTTAATGATCTTGTTGGGATAGTCACCGATAAATCATCAACATTTGAAGATAAGTTTTCTTTATTTTCAATATGTTCTTCATTACCAATTAAAGCAACAGCCAACCTATGGCCATCTGTAGAAGCAGACTCTAGATAATTAGGTTTGAAGGTAAAATTGACACCTGTGAGTAGTTGCTTTGAATCATCATTACTACTAGCAAAAATGGTAGATTTTAAAGCCTTTAAAAAAGAACTAGGATCAATATTCAAAGAAGTACCGCTCTCAACAAATGGTAAATTAGGATATTCATCAGAGGGTATTCCTTTTAAATTAAAAGAACCTCTGTCACTTTTTATTAGGATATTATCTGAATTCTCGTCAACTACTAGAGAAACGGGAGTTTCATTAGGTAGTTTGTTTACTATCTCGGATAAAAGTTTTGAAGGTATAGTAATAGCTCCACTATTTTTAACAGTTCCATCAAAAGAAGTTTGAATTCCTAAATTTAAGTCAAATCCTGTGACACTAATTTTATTAGTTCCTTCGTCAGCTGTTAAAAGTATGTTTGCAAGAATTGGATGCGTTGGCCTTGAAGCAACTGCCTTGCTTACTAGTTGTATAGAATTATTTAATTCATTTTGATTACAAATAATTTCCATCAGAATTTGGAACTTTTTACAAATACAATATACTTTTTTCGTAAATTAAATTCAATAAATTTATTTTTTACTTTTTTCTAATATAAAAATAAATAATAAAATAAAAACTTTAGTAGTAGTAGTTCTTGTTGAAACTGTGGAATTCTTAAATTAAATAGCTTGTCTACCTAGTTTAGGGAAAAAAAAATATGTGTAAAATATTTTTTATTTGTTGAATAAATCTAAAATTTTCAAAAAAAGAAAAAAATATTTAACAAGTAGAATTTCTTATTAAATATTTTTCAACAAATGAAGCTTGTTTTTAATTGATTTCCACAGACACTATTTTTAGTGGATATCAATATCCTAAGATTTTAGTTATATTTTTTAATGAAGGTTCAATATTTTTTCTAAAAATAGCATCATTGTTTTTTATGGCGCAATCAGGATCTTTCAAACCATTTCCAGTCAGAACACAAACAATAGTCGATTCTTTTTGAATTCTATTTTTATTTTTAATTAATCCAGCAACTGATGCTGCACTGGCAGGTTCACAGAAAACCCCTTCTTTGGCGAGGATTTTATAAGCATCTATTATTTCTTCATCTGTAACTGACTGAAAATCTCCTTTACTCTCTTTTCTTACTTTTTTTGCTTTTTCTCTATTTACAGGATTTCCAATTCTTATTGCAGTTGCAATTGTTTCTGGATCTTGAACTATTATATTTTTTACTAACGGCGCTGATCCTTCGGATTGAAACCCCATCATTATTGGTAATTTCAAATTTCTTTTTATTTTTGAATATTCTTTAAATCCCATCCAATAAGCAGTTATATTTCCTGCATTGCCCATCGGAATACAAAGCCAATCAGGGGCATGACCTAAGTCATCAACTATTTCAAAAGCCGCCGTTTTTTGTCCTTGTATTCGATATGGATTAACAGAGTTAACAAGTTCTATAGGATGTTCTGAGGATAAATCTCTAACAATTTCAAGAGCTTTATCAAAGTTTCCATTAATAGATATTATCTCTGCTCCATACATTAATGCTTGCGCAAGCTTTCCTTGTGCAACAAATCCTTCTGGTATTAAAACATAAGGTTTTAATCCTCCTCTCGAAGCATATGCAGCAGCAGCAGCGGAGGTATTTCCAGTACTTGCACAAATAACTGCTTCACGGCCTTCTTCTTTTGCTTTGCTAATTGCCATAGTCATACCACGATCTTTAAAAGATCCTGTTGGATTAAGGCCATCATATTTTAAAAAAACTTTTGTTCCATTTCCAACTAAGTCGCTAATTGACTCGCTTAAAATTAGTGGTGTATTTCCTTCATTGAGGGAAATAATAGGAGTTTTCTTTGTAACTGGAAGATATTGTTTGTAAGCCTCTATAAGGCCTGGCCATCTTTTTTTTCTATAATTAAAACGCAGTTTATTTTTGATTTTATTTAATAACACCATGGTTGTTTAATTTGTTTTGATTTTTTCTAGAGGAGAATTGGTGAAAAAGGTTAATAATTCTGAAATAGATTCTACTTTATTCATAACTTTGCTCAAAGCGCTGACATCTAGAATTACAGTTTTGGTTGGATATCCTTCAAAAAAATTTATTAGATTTATTTTGCCATTTCCTAAGTTAATTCCTTGAATTACGCTTGCTCTAAGAGCCAACATACCTGTTCTTTCATCATTTGCTCTAGTTGGGTGGATAATAGATGAAAGTCTTGTTAAAAAAACATTTCCTATTTCAGAATAAACTAATTTGCTTGCAATAGTAATAGGAATTTCAAAATCTTTATTTAAAACTTCTCTAATTTGTTTATCTGAAGATCCTGTTGCCTTCAAAATTTTTTTTAATTTTCTTGATGATTTACCTTCTTTAGCAAAAGTTTTTAAAGAATTTACCTTAATTGTTCTTGAAAAAATGCTATAAGTTATTTTAATTTCTTCAGCAGCATTAGCTTTTGGAGTATTAGAAAATAATGGAAAACTTGTTAAAAGAAAAACGATTTTAAATATTAAAAATTTTCTAAACTTCATTTAGATATTTGCACCAGCGGCAATCTTAACAAGTCTTACTACTCCTTTTTCAGTTACTTTTTTTGCAATTTTTATACCCATTTCTTTTGTATAGGGTTCATTTATAAGTCTTGGGACCCTTTTTAGAAAAATGTCAATTGAATACCCGGGTACTTTTTGTAAAATCTCTAAAAAGTTTCTCAAAGGCTCTAAATACATAATAAGGTCATTTAAGTTGTTTTTTTCGTTGATAGTATTTAATTTAATTGATTGTGGAAGATAATTATTCAAACTTTTCAATATTTTCAGACTAAGTAAATCTATCTGATTTGTTAAACCTTCAATTATCTCATTTCTAAGAAATCCTCCATTTTGAGAAAAGAGAAGATTTATAACTTCGTCTAAAAGTTTTTCTAAATCGAGATTTGTTTGCTTTGCAGCGTTAGAAAGTAGATCTTCTAAACGGTCCCATTTAAATTTTTTATTATCAAAAAGCATTTCTTTAAGGCTTTCCCTTAATTGTGGATCAGGATCTTCCATCAATCTTCTTGCAAAATATGGATATGCCGCGCCTAATATTTTGAAGTTTGGATCTACGCTTAAAGCTATTCCCTCTAATGTAAGTAATGACCTAATTATAAGCGCATAATATGGTGGTAGTCTGAAAGGGAATTTATACATAACACCAGACATATCGTCTGTAACGCTTTTAAAATCCATTTTCGAAACTCCTTGTTCAACGGCGTTAATGAAAACATCTTGAAATGCTGGAACAATGGGTTCTAGGTTAACTTCTTCTGATAAAAATCCCAATTTTACAAAATCTTGAGATAATTTATCAAAGTTTTTATTTACTAAATGTACTACTGCTTGAATTAATCCTGATCTAGATTCTCTGGAAACCTCGCTCATCATTCCAAAATCTAAATAACATAATCTTCCATCTTCTAAGGCTAATAAATTACCTGGATGTGGGTCTGCATGAAAAAAACCATGTTCTAAAAGCTGTTCTAAACTGCATTGCACTCCTATATCAATCATTTCATCAGGATTAATTCCTAATTTTTTTACGTCTTCTAAATTTGTTAATTTTGTACCGTCTATCCATTCCATTGCCAATACTCTTCTTGAAGTTATTTCTTTAAAAATTTTTGGTACGGCAATCATTTTGTTATGTTTGTGCATATCTCTAAATTTTTCTGCATTTGCAGCTTCGTTTAGATAATCCATTTCTTCAAAAACTCTCTTGCCTAATTCATCAATCAAAGCAACTAGATCACTTCTTATTAATCCGATATTGTTTTTTAGCCAATAAGCAATATTTCTAACTATATAGAGATCCAAGGTTATTTGTTCTCTCAAGCCTGGCCTTTGAACTTTTATAGCAACGATCTCTTCGTTTTTTAATTTAGCTTTATGTACTTGTCCTAATGAAGCAGCGGAAATAGGCTCTTTATCAATTTCTAAAAAAATTTCATTTATTTTGCATCCTAAATCTTCTTCTATTAACTCCATAGCTTTATTTCCATCAAACCCAGGGAGTTGATCTTGCAATTCAGATAATTCTTCTAGAAGAATTCCTGGGATTATATCTGGTCTTGTTGATAAAGCTTGGCCTGCCTTAACAAATGCAGGCCCAAGTTCTACTAATAAATTTGTTAATTCCCGCGCTCTAAACCTTGCTTGCTGTTCATTTTTCAATCTTCCAGTTAATTTATCCCATCCTACGGAGAAGATGTAAGCAAAAATAGGTATGAGTGTTTGCCAAAGTCTTTTTAAAAGTCTTTTAGGATTTTTTTTATAAATTTGAGAAATTGTATCTGGATCGTAATTTAAGAGTCCAGATACTTCAATAAAATCTGTAAAATCTTCTTTCATAACTTTATATATTTAAAACCTTTATTTTTTTAAAAAAGAAGTTAATTTTTTTATAAGGAAGATTTACCATGTTAATACAACTAAAAATAGAAAATATTGCACTAATAGAAATTATAGAAATTAATTTCGAAAAAGGTTTGAATATCATAACTGGGGATTCAGGTTCAGGAAAATCATTAATTTTGGATTCCCTAAATGCTTTATTTGGTGGAACTAATATACCTCTAAAACATTTAATACGTCCAGGAAAAGATTTTTGCGTTATTGAGGCGATATTTTCTTCTTCGTTTCAAATTAATAATTGGTTAATTAGTAATGGTTTTGAAATAACTTCTTCAGAAATTCAAATTAAAAGAAAATCTTATAAAAAAAATAATAAAGTCTTTTCCAAATATAGCCTTAATGACTCACCAATTAATAAACAATCCTTAGAAAAACTTGGAGGTTTTTTAATAGATTTTGCAGGCCAATCTGACACTTTTATCTTTGATTCTTTAGATAAGAGAAGATTAATTATTGATGACTTATGTTCCCAAGAATTTCGAGATAATAGCGAAAGGATTAAAAGTATATGGGGAGAAACTAAAGTTTTAAAAGACTTAATGGACGAAAAAATAGAATTTTCTAGGATTCAGGAAGAAAAAAACTTGGCAATTAAACACATGTTGAAGAGTTTAGAAGAAGCTGATTTAAATTCCAGTGAAGAAATTTTAGAATTAGAGTTACTAGAAAATAAACTTGTAAATAATCTAGAAATTAATAATTCAATTAAATCATCATTAGAAAATTTAAATAATTTTAGTCATGATGAGCCTTCTGTTATCTCTTGGATAAATCAATCAATAAAGAATTTAAATAAAACATCAGATTTCGACTTAAAGATTCAAAAATTTAGAGAGAAGTTATTAAATATTCATTCTGAAGTTGAAGATTTAATTTTTGATCTAAACTTATATTTGCAAGAAATAGAAAATTATGAATCTAATCTTCCAGAAATACAAAATAGATTATTCTTTTTAAAAAACTTAGAGAGAACTTTTTCTTTGGACTTAACTAAATTAATTGAAAAGCGCGATCAATTAAAGAAGTATTTTCAACAAAATGATCAAAGTAATGAGATTTGTAGCATTCAATCTCAAATTGAGAATTTACAAAGTAATTTAAATTCTTTATTTATTATTCAATCTACTGAAAGAAAAAAAATTGCTAAACAGCTACAAAATTCGGTAATGTCGATTTTAAGCAATCTAGGTTTAGAAAATGCAAATTTTTCAATTCAATTTTCTGAATGTAAACCTTCTGGCGATGGAATTGATGATATAAATTTTTTGTTTTCTGCTAATCCTGATCAGAAGCTTGCTCCATTATCAAATGTTATTTCTGGTGGAGAAATGTCAAGATTCTTGCTAGCTATTAAATCTAGTATTTCTAAAAAACCGAATACTTTTTTTTTAGATGAAATTGATAGTGGTTTAAGTGGTAAATCTCTATTTTCTTTGGTTGAGCTAATAAAAGAAATTTCTAAAAATCAACAAGTTTTATGTATTACACATCAGCCTTTCTTAGCTGCTAGGGGAGTAGCTCATTTTAAAGTTAATAAAAACGTAATTAATGGAATAACTTATACTTCAATTGCAAAATTAACTACCAAAAATCAAAGAAAAAATGAATTAATAGAACTTATAGGTGGAGGTTCTCGCGAAGTAAACGAATATGCCTCTAAACTTCTTGATCGTTCAGCTGCGTAAAACAGGAAAAATTCTACTATAATAGTCTTTTTAAATCATTAATTAGATTTAAACATGGTAAATAAAGTTGATAGTAGTTTTGAAGAAAATAATTCAATAAATATTAGGGGAGCTCGTCAGCATAATTTAAAAAATATTGACCTTTCTCTACCTAGGAATAAGTTTATAGTTTTTACAGGTGTGAGTGGAAGTGGTAAAAGTTCTCTAGCCTTTGATACTATTTTTGCAGAAGGTCAAAGAAGATATGTTGAGAGTCTTTCGGCATACGCCAGGCAATTTTTGGGTCAAGTAGATAAACCAGATGTTGACAATATTGAAGGTTTATCACCTGCCATTTCAATTGATCAAAAATCTACAAGTCATAATCCTCGATCAACAGTTGGAACAGTAACAGAGATACAAGATTATTTAAGATTATTGTTTGGTCGCGCTGGTGAGCCGCATTGTCACCACTGTGGGATTCCAATTGCGCCTCAAACAATTGATGAAATGGTTGATCAAATTCTTCTTTTACCAGAGGGAACAAGGTATCAATTGTTAGCTCCTGTTGTAAGAGGCAAAAAAGGAACACATACAAAATTGATAAGTGGACTAGCTGCTGAAGGATTCGCTAGGGTAAGAATTAATGGAGAGGTTAGAGAACTTGCTGATAGTATTGAATTAGATAAAAATCAAATTCATAATATTGAGGTAGTAGTTGATAGATTAATTGCGAGAGAAGGAATACAAGAGAGATTAAATGATTCTCTACAAACTTGTCTCAAAAGAGGCGATGGCTTAGCGATAGTAGAAGTTGTTCCGAAAAAAGGAGAAAATTTACCTTCTAACTTAGAGAGAGAAAAACTTTATTCAGAAAATTATGCATGTCCTGTACATGGCTCTATTGTTGAAGAACTTTCTCCTAGATTATTTTCTTTTAATAGCCCATATGGGGCCTGTCCAGACTGCCATGGGATTGGTTATTTAAAAAAATTTACTGCCGATAGAGTTATACCTGATAAAACATTGCCTGTTTATGCTGCAATAGCTCCTTGGAGCGAAAAAGATAATACTTATTACTTCTCTTTACTTTATTCTGTAGGACAAGCTTACGGTTTTGAATTAAAAACTCCTTGGAAAGATTTAAGTGATTTGCAAAAAAAAGTCCTACTTTTGGGATCAGATAAACCAATATTAATTCAAGCTGATAGTCGTTTTAAAACTTCTAGTGGTTTTGAAAGACCTTTTGAGGGGATTTTGCCAATATTAGAAAGACAATTAAATGAAGCTAATGGAGAATCTGTTAAACAAAAATTAGAAAAGTATCTAGAGTTAGTTCCCTGTAAGACATGTTCTGGAAAAAGACTAAGACCTGAAGCTTTGGCCGTTAAACTTGGTCCATACAACATTACTGATTTAACTTCTATAAGCGTTTCTGAAACACTAAATCACGTAGAGCGTATCATGGGTTTAAGTAATACAGAGCAGGAAAATATATCTTTATCAGAAAAACAAAAGCAGATTGGTGAATTGGTTTTAAAAGAGATACGTTTACGTTTGAAATTTTTAATAAATGTTGGTCTAGATTATTTAACTTTAGATAGACCAGCTATGACTTTGTCTGGCGGAGAAGCTCAGCGTATTAGATTAGCTACACAAATTGGTGCAGGTCTTACTGGTGTTTTATATGTATTAGATGAACCAAGTATTGGTTTGCATCAGAGAGATAATGACAGATTATTAGAAACATTGAAAAGTTTAAGAGATCTTGGAAATACTTTAGTTGTTGTTGAACATGACGAAGACACTATGAAATCCGCAGATTATCTAGTAGATATTGGCCCAGGTGCAGGTATATATGGTGGGGAAATAATCGCTAAGGGATCATATCAAGATGTACTGAAATCAGAGAGGTCATTAACTGGGGCTTATCTAAGTGGTAGGAAATCAATTCCTACTCCAAAAGAACGCAGATCATCTGTAAAAAAAAGTTTAATTTTAAATAATTGTTCTAAAAATAATTTAAAAAATATTTCTGTGGAATTCCCTTTAGGAAGATTAGTTTCTGTAACTGGTGTTAGTGGAAGCGGGAAAAGCACCTTGATAAATGAATTACTACATCCTGCATTGTGTCACTCTTTAGGATTAAAAGTCCCTTTTCCTCAAGGTGTTAAAGAGTTAAAGGGCATAAAAGCAATTGATAAAGTTATCGTTATTGATCAATCTCCAATAGGAAGAACTCCAAGATCAAATCCTGCTACTTATACTGGTGCTTTTGACCCTATAAGACAGATATTTACTGCCACAGTAGAAGCAAAAGCAAGAGGTTATCAAGCCGGTCAATTTAGCTTTAACGTAAAAGGCGGAAGATGCGAAGCTTGTAAAGGCCAGGGAGTCAATGTTATTGAAATGAATTTTTTACCTGACGTGTATGTTCAATGTGAAGTATGTAAAGGTGCTCGTTTTAATAGGGAAACTCTCCAAGTTAAATATAAAGGTTTCAATATATCTGATGTTTTAGAGATGACAGTTGAACAAGCTGCTGAAACTTTTTCTGCTATACCTCAAGCTGCTGAAAGATTATCTACCTTGGTAGATGTCGGCTTAGGATATGTCAAATTAGGCCAACCAGCTCCTACATTATCTGGTGGAGAGGCTCAAAGAGTTAAGTTAGCTACGGAATTGTCAAAAAGGGCTACTGGAAAAACTTTATATTTGATTGATGAACCAACAACAGGTTTAAGTTTTTATGATGTTCACAAATTAATGGATGTGATACAACGTTTGGTAGATAAAGGCAATTCAGTAATTGTTATTGAACATAATTTGGATGTTATTAGGTGCTCAGATTGGATTATAGATTTAGGGCCTGATGGAGGGGACAAAGGCGGAGAAATCATTGCTGAGGGTATTCCTGAGGATGTTGCTAAAAATCCTTTAAGTCATACTGCAAAATATCTTAAAAAGGTTCTAAAGTAAGAAAATATTTGTTGTATTTCTTTGTATATTTAATTATTTTAGGAAAACGAAAGTCTTTTTTTAGTGGCGTAAAACAAGTCTATAACTCTTTTTTTTAATTTTGTATAAAAAAATATTTAAAAATCATAATGCTTTCTTAATATTTCCTTAGAAAATCCAGCTTATTTGTATTAAAGCCGTTAATCGGAGTATTTGCTGAATGAGATTGAAATTTTTACATTTACATTTACATGGTCTTATACGTTCTAAAAATCTTGAGTTAGGCAGAGATGCAGATACAGGTGGGCAAACACAATACGTTCTAGAGTTAATTAAAAGTTTGGCTAATACTTCAGAAGTCGATCAAGTGGATTTAGTTACTCGTTTAATCAATGATCCTAGAGTAGATGATGAATATTCTCAAGAAGAAGAATTTGTAGAACCTGGAGTTAGAATTTTAAGATTTAAATTTGGACCTAATGAATATTTAAGAAAGGAATCGCTTTGGCCTTATCTAGATCATTTAACTGAAAGGCTTATCTCTTACTACAAAAAAAATAAAAAACCTAATTTTATTCATGCTCATTATGCGGATGCTGGATATGTAGGAGTTAAACTAAGTAAATCCTTAAAGGTTCCACTTATCTTTACTGGCCATTCTTTGGGAAGAGAGAAAAAAAGGAAATTGCTTGATGCTGGTTTAAAAACTAATCAAATAGAAAAGCTTTATTCCATAAGCAAAAGAATTGAGGCAGAAGAAAAAGTGTTAAAGTCTGCAGATATCGTTGTTACAAGTACTAAACAAGAGTCAGTTTATCAATATTCCCATTATTCTTCTTTTTCACCTCATAAAGCTAGAGTTATACCTCCAGGTGTTGATCATAATAAGTTTCACCATATTCATTCGACAACAGAGACGGCTGAAATTGAGAATATGATGAAACCTTTTCTAAAGGATTCTACTAAACCTCCACTATTGAATATTTCTAGAGCTGTACGAAGAAAAAATATTCCTTCTTTGATTGAGGCATATGGAAGATCTGAAAAATTAAAAAGAAAAACTAATTTAATTTTGATTTTAGGTTGTAGAGATAGCACTTCCAAACTTGACCCTCAACAAAAAGAAGTTTTCAATAATATTTTTGAAACGATTGATAAATATAATTTGTATGGAAAGGTAGCTTACCCAAAAAAGCATCTTCCAAGTCAGATACCCGCATTATATAGGTGGGCTGCTAGCAGAGGTGGTGTATTTGTAAATCCAGCTTTAACAGAGCCTTTTGGTTTAACTCTTCTTGAAGCCTCTTCATGTGGATTACCGATAATATCAACAAATGATGGAGGGCCAAAAGAAATTCGCTCAAAATGTGAAAACGGACTTCTAGTAGATGTTAACGATATTAATCAGTTGAAAGTTATTCTTGAAAAAGGCATTTCTAATAATAATCAATGGAAATTATGGAGCAGAAATGGAATTGAGGGTGTTAATAGGCACTTTAGTTGGAATACTCATGTACGCAATTATTTATCAATACTTACAAAAGAGTTTGCAATTTCAAATAGTTATTCTTCATCTGATATTAAACAGAGTTGTTTAAAAGGAAGTTCTTCACTAATAAAACCCCATTGATTAAATACTTTTGGATCAGGGTGGAGAATTAGCTGATTGTTATGAGTTTTCTTAAGTTTGAAACCCTTCTTAGATAGTTTTTTCATTAAGTTAGCAGTTTCTTCGAATCTTGATGCCATTGCATCAAGACTTGAACAGTCGCTTGTTAATCCATTATCTTTCCATGTAAAAAAACTCATAACAAATTTTTTAAAGATTAATTTTTAAAACTATACCTAAAATTACAAGTAAAATGTTGATTTTCCAAAAATTTTCAACTATTTTTTTTTCCTTAACTCCTTTAAGTTCAAAATGGTGGTGCAGTGGAGCCATTAAAAATAAGCGTTTTCCTCTGTGACATAATTTTTTTGTAATTTTAAAAAAACTTACTTGAATCATTACTGATACTGATTCAATAATAAATACTCCTGAAAAAATAGATAAGGTAAAAATGCTATCGGTTAATATTGCTATAGAACCCATAATTGCACCAATGCTTAGAGATCCTGTATCACCCATAAATATCTTCGCAGGGTAACAATTGTACTTGAGAAACCCTAAGCATATGCCGGACATTGAATAACATAGGATACTAAAAACAAAGAGTTCTTGCTGTTCTTTCATTAATATTTCTGTACCTAACCCATAAAAGACAATCCCACTGCATCCAGCTGCTAATCCATCTAATCCATCAGTCAAATTTACTGAATTACTTATGCCAACTAGCATTAAAAAAGAAATTGGTAGTATGAAATAACTTATATTTATTCCCCATGACTCAGATACTGTTATTAATGGATTTATTAAATTATTTTTATAGGCTAAGAATATAAAAATTATTGAGATAATACTTTGTAGAGTAAATTTTTCTTTTGCTTTTAATCCTTTATTTTCTTTGTTTTTAATACTTAAATAATCATCTAACAATCCTGTAATAAAAAATCCAAAAATAGCCATTAATAAAAGAAATAATTTTAGAGAACCTAAATTTACAGCAATTATCAAAAGAAAAATTAAAAAAGGGATAATCATAAAAATCCCACCCATTGTTGGAGTAAAGTTTTTCTTATAGTGACTAGTAGGACCTTCAGTTCTAATATTTTGAAATAAATTCAATTTTCTGATAATACCTAGACCATTTTTTGTTGTTAATAAAGAAATAAAAAAAAATAATGTGAAAACTCCTATAAGAATAAAATTATTAAAAAAATAGGAGGTAACTATTAAAGCAAAAGTATTTAATATTAATAACGATTCAAAGTTAAAATTTTTAATCTTCCCAATCATCCTCAGATGAATCTTCTTCAGTCTTGTAATCTTCTTTTTCTCCCATTAGCGCTGAAAGTTCTTCTTCCTCTATAGTACTAATATCTTGTGAATCCCCCTCTTTTTCTGCAACAAGTCTTCCTGTATTTTCAAGCCAAGATAGTAGATCAGGTTCATCTCTTAATGGTAAAACAGGAGCCGGATCATCTCTGTGGTAGCAAGTTAAAGCAGGGTTTACTCCTGAAATATCGTCTAATCTAATTTTTAATTTATTTGAGTCCATTTAAAATTATGTTCTACATAATAGGATAATACATAATGAAGCGTACGAAAAACTTTGTTTGATAAAGCAAATTTAAAATTCTTTTTAATTTGGTTAATTTCATTGTTGATTTCCGGATTATTTAAAATTATTGGATATTTGAATCCTAATGTTTTAATAATTAATAATTTTCTTACTTTGATACTAGTTTTTGGTCCAGCTCTTTTAGTTACAATAATATTAGTTTTTAAAAAGTTTTCAAATTCTTAAATTACGTCAAAAATTTATGGAGCAAATTTAGATGCAAAGCGTAAAAAAAGTTGTATTAGCGTATTCCGGGGGGGTAGATACGAGCGTTTGCATTCCCTATTTAAAGAATGAATATGGAATTTCAGAAGTAGTTACTTTTGTGGCAGATCTTGGTCAAGGAGAGGATTTAGAACTTATTAGGCAAAAAGCTTTAAATTCTGGGGCATCTAAATCAATCGTTGGTAGTTTAGTTAATAATTTTGTTGAGAGATACGCTTTTCCAGCTATAAGAGCAAACGCACTATATTTAGATAAATATCCTTTATCTACAGCTCTTGCAAGGCCTTTGATTGCCGAAAATTTAGTAAATATTGCTCGAGAAATGAATGCTGATGCAGTAGCTCATGGATGCACCGGTAAAGGCAATGATCAAGTCCGATTTGATTTAGCAATTAATGCTTTAGGTCCTGATTTGAAAATAATTACTCCTGCAAGGGAGTGGAATATGAGTAGGGAAGAAGCAATTTTGTATGGAGAAAAATTTGGCATTCCTGCGCCAGTATCAAAAAAATCACCATACTCAATAGACGTTAACTTACTTGGTAGGAGTATTGAAGCGGGAATTTTAGAAGACCCAATGCAAGAGGCACCTGAAGATATATTTGCGATTACATCATCAATTGAAAATTCACCTGATTCCCCTCAAGATATAGAAATTGTTTTTAAAAATGGTTTTCCAGTTGGAATTAATGATGAATTTTTAAGTCCAGTAGAGATTATTCATAAAGCAAATGATCTTTCAGGAGCGCATGGTTTTGGAAGAATAGATATGATTGAAGATCGAGTGGTAGGAATTAAAAGTAGAGAGATTTATGAAACTCCTGGCCTTTTACTTTTAATCAAAGCTCACAAAGAATTAGAAAGCATTACATTAAATCCAGATGTTGTCGATTTTAAAGGGATAGTGGAAAAAAAATGGGGTCAATTAGTCTATCAAGGTTTTTGGTTTGGACCTCTTAAAGATAGTTTAGATGCATTTATTTCATCAACTCAAACTTCAGTTAATGGAAGAGTAAAGATTAGACTTCATAAGGGGAATGCAATAGTAATTGGGAGAATGTCGGAAAATAATTCACTTTACAGGGAAGATTTGGCAACTTATAGCAAAGACGATGTTTTTAATCATTCTTTAGCAGAGGGTTTTATTTATATGTGGGGTATGTCTAATAAAATATGGGCTGAATTAAATTCAAAAACAAAAGATTAACATTCAAGATTCTCGATTTTCTTCGGTTTGGATATTATCTTTTTCAGAAGTGGAACTATCTGCTTTGACTAATGGTTCTTTTTCCTTGGATTCAATTTTAGTTTCTGAATTCTCTTTATCATCTGCTTGAGTGGAACTCTTAGTAGAAGGTCTTGAAGTTGGTAAAGGTCCTTCTTGTTTAACGGTCATGTATCTTATGACATCTTCACTAAGTCTCATTGCTTTTTCAATTTTGAAAACATGTTGTCCATCACCTTGATGACTTAGTTGAACGTAAATTCCTTCTCTGTGTTTTGATATTTGATAGGCTAATCTTCTTTTACCTCTCATTTGACTATCAAGGATGATACCGCCAAATTCTTCTAAAAGTTTATTGTATTTATCTATATGGTTAGTTACTTCATCTTCCGCAATATCTGGGCGGAGGATGTACATTGTTTCGTAATAAGATTGTTGATCATTCATTGTTTCAGACAAGGTCTTTGGCTCATAAATTGATGTAATGAGCGTCTGTTCATATATAACATTACATCATGATGTGCTGTTCATTGAAAATTAGAATAATTTATTTAGAGATAATTTTTGAGTGCGTTATTCATAATATGAAAAGGTACTTCTAAGCCATTTGTCCAAAATGATAATGATTGCAATCCTTGAGCAACAAGCATTTGTAAACCATCAATAGTCATACATCCTTTGTTAGCACTGAATTTCAATAGATGAGTTGGCGCAGGATTGTAGATTAAATCATAAACAATTGTTTTTGATTTAAGAGATCTCCAAAAAGATTCTCCATATGGCAATATATTCATTTCATGTTTAGCTCTTTTCATGCCTACTGGTGTTGTATTCACCACTAAATCAGCTTCTTCAATAAAATTTTGTGTTTGATTATCATTACTTAACAGACCCTGAATTTGAATTTGATCTTCAAAATTTTTTATTAATTTATTTAGAGATGATTTGTTTCTTGATACAACTGATATTCTTGAAAGTTTTAAATTTATTAATCCTTGAATAACAGATCGAGCTGCACCACCAGAGCCAAGAACAATAGATTGCTTTTTTGTTAAATTTAATGTTTTTAAAGGATAAATAAATCCTTCTACATCTGTATTAGTTGCACTCCATTCTTTTTCAGAATTTAATTTTAGAGTATTAATTGCTTTTAGTTTGCTCGCAATAGGGGAAATTTCACTACAAAGGTTTAGTACTTTTTCTTTGTGAGGAATTGTGATATTTAAACCTTTGCAATTAACTTTTTTCAAAGAATTTAGAACTAATTCTAGATCTTCATTTTTGCAAGGCATAGCAATATAAATTAAATCTAGGCCTAAATATTGAAAGGCAGCATTTTGCATAATCGGTGACAAGGAATGGCTTACTGGATCGCCGATTAATGCAATAAAAGATGTCTTACTTGAAATCATGTTTAGAATTCTTTCCTAAAAAAGTAATGATCTGTTCGGGAACCACACCCCGTTTCTGAGTAACAATAATGACGCCGATGACCGATTATGGAGAATATCAAATATAAGAAATTACCCATGGGTAAGGTTGTAGGAATCGATTTAGGAACAACTAATAGTTGTGTCGCTGTAATGGAAGGTGGTAAACCTACTGTAATAGCAAATGCTGAGGGTTTCAGAACTACTCCGTCAGTTGTTGCATATACAAAAAATCAAGATCAGCTTGTAGGGCAAATTGCTAAAAGACAAGCTGTTATGAACCCTGAAAATACTTTTTACTCCGCAAAGCGCTTTGTTGGAAGAAGAGTTGATGAAGTAAATGAAGAATCTAAAGAAGTAAGTTATTCTGTTGAAAAATCCGGCTCTAGTGTCAAACTAAAGTGTCCTATTTTGGATAAACAGTTCTCCCCTGAAGAGGTAAGTTCTCAGGTTTTAAGAAAGTTAGCAGATGATGCAGGTAAATACCTTGGTGAAAAAGTTACCCAGGCTGTAATTACTGTTCCAGCTTATTTTAATGACTCCCAGAGACAGGCCACAAAAGATGCGGGAAAAATTGCAGGTTTAGAAGTTCTCAGGATTGTCAATGAGCCAACTGCTGCAGCCTTAGCATATGGTTTGGATAAAGAAAATGAAAAAATTCTTGTATTTGATTTGGGCGGGGGAACATTTGACGTTTCTGTAATTGAAGCTGGTGATGGAGTAACTGAAGTTCTATCTACTTCTGGAGATACGCATTTAGGTGGTGATGATTTTGATAGATGTATCGTAGATCATTTAGCAAGTACTTTTAAATCAAATGAGGGAATTGACCTTAGACAAGATAAGCAAGCTTTACAGCGGCTTACTGAAGCAGCAGAAAAAGCAAAAATCGAGCTTTCAAATGCTACTCAAAGTGAAATAAATTTGCCGTTTATCACAGCGACTCCTGAAGGACCAAAACATTTAGATTTGAATCTAACTAGAGCAAAATTTGAGGAACTAGCAGCTTCTTTAATTGATAGGTGCAAAACCCCAGTTGAGAGAGCTATAAGTGATGCAAAAATTTCTACTAGTGAAATTGATGAAGTTGTGATGGTGGGAGGTTCATCAAGGATACCTGCAGTTTTAGATTTAGTTAAAAAAATAATAGGTAAGGAACCAAATCAAACTGTAAATCCTGATGAAGTCGTCGCTGTTGGAGCAGCTATTCAAGGAGGAGTTTTAGCGGGAGAAGTTAAAGATATTTTACTGCTTGATGTTACTCCACTTTCTTTAGGTGTAGAAACTTTAGGTGGGGTTATGACAAAAATGATTAATAGAAACACTACAGTTCCTACTAAGAAATCTGAGACATATTCAACTGCTGTAGATGGGCAAACTAACGTAGAAATTCATGTATTGCAGGGTGAAAGAGAAATGGCATCTGATAACAAAAGTTTAGGAACTTTTAGATTAGATGGTATTCCATCAGCACCAAGAGGTGTCCCTCAAATTGAAGTGACCTTTGATATTGATGCAAACGGTATCCTTAGTGTTACAGCTAAAGATAAAGGAAGTGGCAAAGAGCAAAGTATTTCAATTACTGGTGCTTCTACTTTATCTGATAATGAGGTTGAAAAAATGGTTAAAGATGCAGAATCAAATGCATCAGCAGATAAAGAAAAAAGAGAAAAAATAGATTTAAAGAATCAAGCCGAAACACTTGTCTATCAGACAGAAAAGCAACTTGGTGAGTTAGGAGATAAAGTTGATGCTTCAGCAAAGTCTAAGGTTGAAGAAAAAAGTAATGCTTTAAAAGAGGCAATCTCAAAAGAAGACTATGAATCAATGAAAAAACTCCTAGAAGAGCTTCAACAAGAACTTTATGCAATTGGTTCATCTGTTTATCAGCAACAAGGTAATCAGCCTCCAACACCCGGTTCAGCGAGTGGTCCTGATCAGACTGAATCAAATGATAAAGGAGGAGACGATGTAATTGATGCTGACTTTACTGAATCTAAAGATTAGGAAAAGTATTTTTTAATTTCACTGGCAACCCATTTAGAACAAGCTGGCGCAAGTAAAATGCCATTTTTATAAAAACCTGTACAAATTAATAGTCCATCTCCGAAATTTTTTAATATTGGTGAAGGTTCACCTTCAGGTCTAGATCTTATACCAAACCATTTTTTTGTGATTTGACCGTTAATAAGCCAAGTTGGTTTTTTATCAAGAAAATTTGTAATTTTCTCAAAAATATTTTTTTCTGGATTTATACTATATTCATCTGTTGAACCAATTATAAGTTTGTTGTTTGATATTGGAATTATATTTTTGCCATTAATATTGAATTGTTTTGGAAGTGTTAATAAATCAACTTCTGCATCATTTATGCTTATTTCTATAGCTTGACCTAAAACGGGCTTTAATTTGATGTTGTGAGACAGGTTATCTATTAAATTAATAGCTTTAAGAGAATTACACAAAATAACCATGTCAGATTTGATATTTTCATTGTTTTTTGTTGTAGAAAACCATTGATTGTTTGATTTTCTAATTTTTATTATTTCTTCATTTACAAAATTTATTTTTTTATTTTTTAGGTATGTATCTAATGTATTAAGTAATAATGGAGCATTTATTCTTCCATCATTGAAGGAAATAATACCTTTTATATTTTTTGTTTGGAATGCTTGATTTATATTTTTGATAAATATTGAATCTCTTTCTAAAATTTGTAAGTTTAGATCCTTATTTTGATAAATAAATTTTTCTAATTTTTTAAACTTTTCTTCATTCGTAGTTAGTTGTATTAATGGCTTTTTAATCTTTAATTCATAATTAAATTTTTGCAGAAGCTCAATATATTTTGGCCATAGTTCAACGCTTTGTTTCCTGAGATCCCAACTTCTGCCTCTCCTTTTTTGATACATATTACCCATTAGTAGCCCTAAAGCTGCATTGCTACTATTTTTTTGTTCTGCTGGATCTATTATTGTTATCTGAAAGCCTAATTCTGATAATTCTAAGGCGTTAAATTTTCCAATAATCCCTGATCCAATGATAACTATGTGAGCTTTTTGAAAATTTTCTTTTAAGCTTTTCATTGATATATTAGGAATACTTGATTATTTGACTTAATAGTTAAAGATTTTTTGGAACATCCATCAATTATATTCAAAATTGTTTGTCCCGATCGTCCTGGCCTTGTAAGTTTACTTACAAGTTGGATTTCAAATTATGGTGGCAATATAAAACATTCTGATCATCATACAGATCAAGATGCGGGTTTGTTTCTTAGTCGAATTGAATGGAATAGTAAAAATGCATTTTTTAATAGATATGAAATTTATAAAGAATTTGAAAAAATTGCAAATGAAGTAAATGGAATATTTAACGTAAATTATTCTGATGAAATTCCAAATGTTGCTATTTTCGTGAGTAAACAAAATCATTGTTTGATTGATTTACTTTGGCGAGTAAGAAATGGTGAACTTAAAATGAAAGTCCCGTTAATAATTTCAAATCATCCTGATCTTGAAAATATTGCAAATGACTTTAATGCGAAATTTGTTTATATTGATACATTTAATGTTGAAAAATCTATTGTTGAAGATCAATTTTTAAATTTGTTAAAAGAATATGAAATTGATCTTGTTGTATTAGCGAAATATATGCAAATTTTGAGCGACTCTTTTTTAAAAAATTTTTCTTCAATAATAAATATTCATCATTCTTTCTTACCTGCATTTAAGGGCGGGCAACCATATCATCGAGCATGGAAGAGAGGTGTTAAATTAATCGGTGCTACTGCTCACTATGTTACTGAAGATCTTGATGAAGGACCGATAATAGAGCAATGTACAGTTAATGTAAGTCATAGGGATGAAGTTGATGATTTGATTAGAAAAGGAAGAGATATTGAAAGAATAGCTTTAGCAAGAGCAGTTAGATTACATCTAAATCATCAAGTATTTGTCTACAACAGCAAAACTGCTGTTTTTGATTGAAGATAGTTTCTTAGTCTTCTAATTCTATTTGTATTTGTCTTTCATAAATTGATTCTTCATTAAAAGCTCTTGCTACTAAGAAACTTGCAATGCAGCTGATTAATACAGGTTTCATTATTAATAAATTTTTTGTTAAAGCAAAAGCTAAAAACATTGCTGTTATTGGCGTTCGCGAACATCCTGCAACGAAAGCTCCCATTCCTGCAAAAATGTATGTACTTGGTGCATGTCCTGTAGCAATTTCCACCCAGCCCCCCATTATTAATCCGATTGACCCTCCTAAAGTAAGCATTGGATAGAATAATCCTCCAGGAGCTCCGGATGCTGCAGCTAAACCTGTCGTGATAAATAGTACCAAAACTGCTAATAAAGCAATACCAATACTTGTATTTTGCTCAGCTATAATTTTTTGTAATTCATCTAAATTATGAAATGTACTGGGTAAAAAAGAGTAGATACTTCCTAAAATAAGTCCACAGATACTCATTTTTAAAACAAATTTATTTTTATACCACTTTTTCCCAAGTTTTTGCATTAACAAAACATATCTGCTGTACAATTCTGCAAATATCCCAATAATTATTCCTAGTAAAACTAAGTAAATAAAATCTACAGGTAAGAAAAAAACTGATGGGTCATACTCTTTCTGTATTAAGAATCCGAGGTTAAAATCAAAGCCTCCTGCTTTAGGATCTAAACCCAATGCTTGAATAATATCTGCAGATGAATCTGCAATAAAAGTTGTAATTAGTACTAATAATAAAATTACTGGTCTAGCAGAGTTTAATAACTCCTCTATTGCATAAATAAACCCTCCTAATGGAGCGCTAAATACTGCAGCTATTCCAGCACCACCACCTGCCGCTACTATTACTCTTCTGAAAGCTGTAGGAGCTTTGAGCCACTTGGCCATTTGCCAAGCAACGGATCCCCCCATTTGAACTGATGGACCTTCTGGACCCAAAGGGAATCCACTACCAATCGCAATAATTCCTGATATGAGCTTTACTAATCCTACTTTTAAATTCATCGGAACTTTTTTATGTCTTAAGAAACCCATGATTTGACTCACACCTGAACCTTTTGCGGCAGGTGCTACATTTTTGATCAAATATCCTGCAATTGCTCCTCCAAGAGCTCCAAAAATAGGTAACACCGCGATAGATGGGAATTGGTCTAATAATGCTAATCTCCAATTATTAATAAAATAGATTCCAGTTTTAAAAGATATGCTTGTAATTGAAGCTCCTAGACCTGTTAATAAGAGCGAAAATGCAACGACTAGAGATCTTTGTTTTAATAATTTTTTGATGCTACGAGAAGAATTATTACTTGTTTTTTGAATATTATCTTTTATAAAGTTTGGCATGGTCCATGATTATTTTGTCAAGCTGAAATCGTGTATTTCATCAAATTGAAGATAGCGATAAAGTTCATCTGAATATGGATTAATTTTATTTTTAGTAATATCCTGATATTCTTCTATTTCAGGTATTTTTCCAAGCAGTGCACAAACTGCTGCCAATTCTGCACTCCCTAAAAATACTTGCGCATTCTTGCCAAGTCTATTGTCAAAATTTCTTGTACTGGTGGAAAATACTACAGAACCTTCATCAACTCTCGCTTGATTTCCCATACATAAAGAACATCCTGGCAACTCTAATCTTGCACCACAATCTTCAAATATTTTATAGTAGCCTTCGGCTTTCAGAGTTTCTTCATCCATCTTTGTTGGTGGACAAATCCATAATTTAGCTTTTAAATTTTGTACTCCTTCAAGAACTTTTGCAGCTGCCCTGTAATGACCAATATTTGTCATGCAAGAACCTATAAAAACCTCGTCAATATTTGTATTTGCAACATCAGTGATTTCTTTTACATTATCTGGATCATTAGGGCAAGCAACTATAGGTTGCGTTACTTTTGCTAAATCAATTTCAATGATTTCTTCATACTGAGCGTTTGAATCTGGTTGAATTAATGATGGTTTTTTTAACCAATTTTTCATATCATTTATTCTTCTTGAAATCGATTTTGAATCTTCATAATTGCTCTCGATCATTTTTTCTAGCAGGCAAATATTGCTCTTTAAATATTCTTGAACAGTTTCTTGGGATAAAAGTATTGTGCTACCAGCGCATGAGCGTTCTGCAGTAGCATCAGTAAGTTCAAAAGCTTGTTCAAGTTTTAGGTTTGGTAATCCCTCAATTTCCATAATTTTCCCGTTGAATACATTTTTCTTATTTTCTTTCTCAACAGTTAATAGTCCTTTTTTAATTGCGAAGAGAGGGATTGCATTAACTAAATCTCTAAGAGTAATTCCTGGTAATAATTCTCCCTTAAATTTAACCAGTACAGATTCAGGCATATTTAATGGCATTGATCCTATTGCAGCGGCAAATGCAACAATGCCTGAGCCTCCAGGAAATGAAATGCCAAGAGGAAATCTTGTATGACTATCTCCACCTGTGCCAACAGTATCAGGGAGAAGCATTCTGTTAAGCCAGCTATGAATGATGCCGTCTCCAGGCTTAAGAGCTACTCCACCTCTTTGAGATATAAAATCAGGTAATTCTTTATGGGTAAGTAGATCTACTGGTTTAGGATATGCAGCTGTATGACAAAAACTTTGCATCACTAAATCTGCAGTAAATCCTAAGCAAGCAAGTTCTTTTAATTCATCTCTAGTCATTGGCCCAGTAGTATCTTGACTACCAACTGTGGTCATAATTGGCTCACAGGTCATTCCTGGCCTAACTCCATCTAAACCGCATGCTTTGCCTACTATTTTTTGAGCTTGAGTAAATCCGGCGCTACTTTCGGTTGGATTTTGTGGTCTAGTAAATCTTTCACTTGGTTGATAATCTAATTTGTTTCTAATTTTGTCCGTAAGAGATCTTCCAATCATAAGATTAATTCTTCCGCCAGCTTGAATTTCATCAGTAAGAGTTGATGGATACAACTCGAATTTGCTTATTAATTCTTCAGTATTTGAATCCTTTTCAATTTTTTTAATAATGCCTTCATAAGGGTATATCTTAATAACATCTCCTGTTTTCATTTGAGACACGTCAGCTTCTATAGGTAAAGCTCCTGAATCTTGTGCAGTATTGAAGAAAATTGGGGCTATTTTGCTGCCAATTATTATTCCACCTGTTTTTTTGTTGGGAACAAAAGCAATATCTTCTCCTATATGCCAAATGAGTGAATTAATAGCAGATTTTCTAGAACTCCCTGTTCCAACAACATCTCCAACATAAGCTATTGGTAAATTTTGTGTTTTTAAATTATCAAGAATCTTTAGTCCATCAGGTTTTTTAAATTCCAACATAGCTAATGCATGCATTGGAATATCAGGACGTGTTGTTGCATGTACAGCTGGAGATAAGTCGTCTGTGTTTGTCTCACCGTCAACTTTAAATACTAAACAAGTAATCTCTTTCTCCAGAACTTTTTTATTTATGAACCATTCTGCATTTGCCCAACTATTTATAACCTCTTTTGCATAAATATTATTTTGAGATAATTCATAAATTTCATTAGCCGAGTCGTAAACAAGAATAATATTTTTTAAAACTTCTGCCGCTTTTTTTGCGAGTAAACTATTTTCTCCTTTAAGTATTTCAACCAAAGAATTTACATTGTATCCGCCTATCATTGTTCCTAGTATTTCAATTGCTTTTTCGGGATTAATTGATTTGCAATATTTTTCGGAATTTACAATAGCCGTAAGCCAGCTTGCTTTTACGTAAGCAGCCTCATCAACACCTGGGGGTACTCTATTTATTAGTAAATCAAGTAAATAAGATGAATCGTAAGTATTATCTTGTTCCAATAATTTTGTAACACAATTTGTTTGTTCAGCATTTAAAGGTAAAGGAGGTATACCTTTGGCAGCTCTTTCAGCTACATGATCTGCATATTCTTTTAGCAATGTTTCCAAATTCTTCATTAGTAAGGTTTAATGCCTAATCTATTGTTATTTTTAATATTGAAAAGGAGAGTATTCATAAATGCTTTTTTAAATATTCAAACTTCTTAATTAATCAATGACGACATCATCAAATAATTCAGCTTTAGAAAAGACATCAGATTTACATGTTCTTGAAACACGCCCATTAATACCTCCAAGCAGATTACATAATGATATACCTTTAGATCACGACTCTGCTAATACAGTATCTAAAACGAGAAGATCGATACAAAATATTTTGCATCATAATGATCAGAAGCTTTTAGTTATTGTGGGTCCATGTTCAATTCATGATCTTGAGGCGGCAAAGGAATATTCAAAATATATTCAAAAATTCCGAGAAATGTATGATGATAAATTAGAAATAATTATGAGAGTATATTTTGAAAAACCAAGAACAACTATTGGCTGGAAGGGATTAATAAATGATCCTCATCTAGATAATTCTTATGATATTAATACTGGTTTAAGAAGGGCAAGAAGTTTGCTTTCATATTTAGCAACTCGTGGCATACCTTCTGCTACAGAATTACTAGATCCAATTGTTCCTCAATACATTGCAGATTTAATAAGTTGGACAGCCATAGGTGCGCGGACTACAGAAAGTCAAACTCATAGAGAAATGGCATCAGGATTATCAATGCCTATAGGCTTTAAAAATGGAACGGATGGTTCTTTTACTACTGCAATTAATGCAATGCAGTCAGCTTCAAAATCCCATCACTTCTTAGGTGTAAATGAAAATGGAATGGCTTCTATAGTTAATACAACAGGAAATCCAGATGGTCATATAGTTTTAAGGGGTGGTTCAAAAGGTCCAAATTTCGAAAGTGATCATGTACAAAGAATTTCAGCAGAATTGAGGCAGTGTAATCTTCCCCATAAAGTGATGATTGATTGTAGTCATGGAAATTCCAATAAAGATTTCCGAAAACAGTCGGAAGTGCTAAAAAATGTAGCTTCTCAAATTAGTAATGGTGAAAAAAATATTTTAGGAGTTATGCTTGAAAGTCATTTGAAGGCAGGAAATCAAAAACTTTTAAAAAAAGAAGATCTCCAGTTTGGCAGAAGCATTACAGATGCATGTATAGATGTAGAAACAACGAAAGAATTAATCGCTATTTTATACGATTCACTTAGCTAGTTATTAAAAAATTAAAAAATAATGCTGAAGAGATTGGAACAATGAAATTATCTATTCCTAGAACACTAAATTGTTCGAGCAAAGTCGCAATAAAAGCTATTGTAAAATAATTTAAATTTAGACTATTTTGTTGAAAGTATCCTATTGAGGAAACTACTATCAAACTTGTTAAAAACATTGTTATGGTTCCATGTAAAGATTTTTTTTGTTTAAAAAAAATCCAACTTTTTGAGTTAAAGCTTTTTCCTATTAATCCAGCTAATCCATCACCAAAAGTCATTATGAAAAATCCACTAATTAGTGCATATGGATCTTTATCCCAGAAAAGATAAATCAAAATAAATAAACTTAAACAATAAAATAATGTTCCATAACTTTTTCTCTCAACATCCTCAATTGTTGGAAATAATTTATAGTTGTAATTGATGAAAACCATTAATGAAACAATTCCTGTAAAAATTAGAGCAGAGTTTTGATTAATTTTTAAAAATTGAGCAATTGGTATTAAAGGTCCTATTCCAATATGTATAATTTTTCTGACGATTTCTCTGCTATCTGCATTATATTTTTTAAAAACTATTGATATTAAAAAAATTGACAATAAATATAATAAAATTATCGCAAATTTTATCAATTTGATTAAGCTGCTTTTTGATGAGTTGTCATTACTCTAAGTTTTAATATTGCTTTAGCTTCCAGTTGCCTTACTCTTTCTCTTGAAACATTGATTTGTCTTCCAATTTCTGCGAGTGTTAGTGGTTCTTCACCATCAAGGCCAAATCTTAACTTCATAATTTTTTGTTCTCTTTCATTTAACTGAGAAAGCCAGCTACCTAAATGTTCTTTTTGAATAGTTCTATCCATTCCTTCCATAGGTTCGTCACAATTGGGATCAGGTATAAGTTCACCAAGAGTGCTTCGATCTTCTTCTCCTCTTGCATGGGCATCGAGAGATGCGCAAGGGGCACTTTGAGAAATTAAATTCTCTAAGTCTTTTTGATCTATTCCCATCTCTGTTGCCATTTCTAATCTGGTAGGTTGTCTGCCAAATTTATGCGATAACTCACGAGATACCCTTCTCATTTTTGATAGTTTTTCACTTATGTGGATAGGTAGACGAATTGTTCTCGCACTGTTGTCAATAGCCCTTGTCATTCCTTGCCTAATCCACCAGTAAGCATAAGTTGAGAATTTATATCCCATGGCAGGATCAAATTTATCTACAGCTCTTTCTAGGCCAATAGCTCCTTCTTGGACAAGGTCTAATAATTCAAGTCCTTGATTTTGATATTTTTTTGCGACGGAAACAACCAGTCTAAGATTAGCGGCCATCATTCTATCTCTAGCTCTTTTTCCTATCTTTATTTGATAAAGTTGGCGTTGCGTTCGATCAGTTTCGGGAGTACTTAGTAATTTTTTCATGTTTTGAACATGATGAGCCAACTCAATTTCCTCTGCTGGTGTGAGAAGAGGAACTCTACCAATGCTGCTTAAATAGTAACCAATAGAATCTGAAGCTAGTCTTCCAGATTTTTTTTGGCTTTGTTTTGCAGTTAGACTGGATTTTGTTTTGCGAGACTTGCCCGCAGTGTTTGGTAATCTTGGCTCATCAAAATTATTATCTGATGAGCTCTTTGCAGATTCCAGAGGGATCCCCATCACCCTGGCCTCCTTAATAATGGATTTTTTAAAAAGCTAGCACTGAAATCGAAATAAAAACTACTTTTACTTTGAAACTTTAAAGACAAAAATTTTTTTTTAAAAGCTTATTTCTTGAAATCCATTGATATGAGGCGATTTTATAAAAATTAAAAAAAATTTAAAATATTAAGTAATTTTATAAATGTTGTAAAAATCAATATTATTTTTATTTTTTTATGAGGTCAAATTGCGAACGATTATCCGACGAATCTAACTTAAATTTGGAATAAGAACCATCTTCCTTCATTATCCAAGAAAAGTAATCATCTTTAATGTAGGTTTGCAAAAGCGAGTATATTTTAGATTTCAATTCATAATCCTCTATCGGAGCAACAGCTTCTATTCTTCTATCAAGATTTCTTCTCATCCAATCTGCACTCCCAATAAAAACCTCATTATCACCGTTATTACAAAACCAAAAAATTCTGGAGTGTTCAAGAAAATGGCCAATAATGCTGATGACTTTAATATTTTCACTTAAATTTTTTCTTTGGGGATACAAGCAACAAATACCTCTCACGATAAGACTAATTTTTACACCTGAATCAGAGGCTAAATAAAGAAGTTTAATTATTTCAGGGTCTACTAAAGAATTCATTTTTGCAATTATTTCAGCTTTTTTACCTTCCACTGCATTTTTAATTTCTCTTTTTATGAGAAAAATAAATTTTTCTCTCATAGATGAGGGAGAAACTAATAATTTTTGATAACTTTTTTGTTTAGAAAAACCTGATAAGTAGTTAAATAACTCAAGTAAATCTGATGCAATATCAGGATCAGTTGAAAGCAATCCTAAATCTGTATAAAACTTTGAAGTATTAGAGTTATAATTTCCTGTTCCAATATGGAAATAATTCCTTAATCGTCCTTTTTCTTTTCTAACTACTAAAGCTACTTTTGTATGTGTTTTAAATCCTATGATTCCATATACAACGTGAATTCCAGCTTGTTCAAGTTGTTTTGCCCATTGAATATTGTTGTCTTCATCAAATCTTGCTTTTAGTTCAATAAGGGTCATTACTTCTTTCCCGTTCTCTGCAGCTCTCATTAAAGCTTCAATGATGGGCGAATCCTTGGAAACTCGATATAAAGTAATTTTTATAGCCATTACAAGCGGATCATCTGCTGCTTTGCTTATGAATTCTTCAACTGAAGTTCTAAATAAGTCGTATGGATGATGAAGCAGAATATTTTTTTTTCTAAGTATATTAAAAATAGAATTGAAGTTTTTGTTTGAAGGTAAATCTAAATTTTTTAATTTCGAGTGAGTTTTACCAATTAATAGATTTTCTTTTAAATCATCTCTATTAATTTTCGTAAGCTGATTGAAATCGTCAAGGCCTAAAAAACTTTTGCAAAAGTAAATATATTCTTTTTGTATTGAGATACTTTCAATGAGTAATTTCAGAATATTTTCTGGCATATTCGATTCAACTTCTAATCTAACTACGTCTCCACCTAATCTTCTCTTTTGCAAACTTTGTTCAACTGCTAAAAGAAGATCATCAGCTTCAAGTTCTTTTAATTCCAAATCTGCATCTCTTGTCACTCTAAAAAATGAGTAATTTATACATTCCATTCCATTAAATAAAGTATTTATATTATTCCCAATTAAATCTTCAACACTTATGAAAAAATATGTACTTTCATCATCATGTTGAATAATTTCATTGGGAATTTGTATAAATCTTTTTATATTTTTTGTTGGTATTTTTACTCTTACAAACTGATTTTTAGAATCTTCGCCATCCCTTATTAGAGCTGCTAAATTTAGACTTAAATTACTTATAAAAGGAAATGGATGTGCTGGATCAACAACTAATGGAGTTAATAAAGGGAAAATAGATGAAGTAAAGTAGTTATTGCACCAATTTCTTTGATTTTCACTTAGGTCCTTAAATTTTTTTAAAATTACACCTTTTTCTTTTAGTTCATTATTTAATTCATTATTTATATAGTTTTCTTGCAGGGTAGTTAATTTCTTTACTTCTTTATTTATTTTTGTTAATTGCTCTTTAGGGGTAAGTCCATCAATACTTTTTTTTGTAATACCTGCTTCAACTTGAGCTTTTAATGAAGCTACTCTTACCATAAAAAATTCATCAAGATTATTACTAAAAATTGAACAAAATTTTACCTTATCTAGGATTTTGTACTCCTTTTCCATACCAGTTAGGAGTACTCTTTTATTGAATTCAATCCAACTTAATTCTCTATTAATAAAAACATCAGCCTGGCTTTTCATTAAAATGCTTTTGATTCTTGATTGTTAGAATAATTATTACTCTTACCCTCTGCAATAAGGTATATCATGAAAAGTAAGATAACGGAACCAGCTATAAAAGGTGATTTAGGACCAAAACTATCATAAACCCTTCCTGCCATTGCAATTCCTAAAACTCCTCCAAGACTTTGTAGACCTTGAAGATTACTTAAAATTGATCCTTGTTTATCAACGTCTAATTTCTTTGATATTAGTGCTCTTAAGGTGGGCGTAATTAACCCTGCCCCAACGGCTAAAAATGATACAGCTGAATAAATATTAATTGCCGCATTTGCTTTTGGAGCAGTAATTAAAAGTGCACATGCTACAAGAATGAAGCCTGATCCGATAAGTGTTAATCGCATTTCGCCAAATTGCTTTACAAGAGGCCCAATTAGTCCTCCCTGAACGATAATCGCAATAATTCCTACTACAACAAGAGTTCCACTTGATGCTTTGGTCGTCCAGTTTAAAGATTCTTGAAGGAAAAATATAAGGATATTTGTCAATCCAGTAAAAGCAATAAAGTAAATAAAAAAAGCTAATGATAATTTTTTAATCTTTTCTTCTTTGAAAACTGTAAATAGGTTTTTTAAAGGATTATTTAAAATAGTTTTTGATTGATTTAAGCCACTATTAGGCTTGGTTTCTGGTAAGTAAAAAAATACAAGGAGGAAATTTATTATTGGAATGATTGAGGCTATTAAAACTGGAATAATAAAATTATTATTTGTATTTTTTGCAAAAATAACAACAAAAATATTACCTAAGAAAAAACTTAAACCAAAAGCTACACCAATAAGACCAAATGTTTTTGCTCTTTTTTCAGGGCTTGAAATATCTGCAAGAATTGTTGTTGCAGTAGCTGCAGTTCCCCCACTTAAACCGTCAATTAGTCTTGCTAAAAATAATAAAAATAAAGGGATAGTGGCTATTGAATTTGACCAATTAAAAAGAACCGTAAAAGATAATATTGATATTCCTATTATTGAACCAGTAATACAAAAAAGAGTAACAGGTCTTCTCCCATATCTGTCACTCATAAGTCCTATAAAAGGAGAAGCTGTAAATTGAGCTAATTGGTAAGTGCATGATAATAAACCATATGTACTCGCTTTAGAGTCAAAAAGTAAAACAAAAGAGGGTAATATAGGTAACAGTATACTTTCACTTAAACGATCATTTAGGAGAGTGATAAACGCACTGAGGAGAGTAAATTTTTTATTTGGTTTTAATAAACTTTCTTTCACAATATTTACCTTCATTGCGATTAACTTCTACTACCATACTTGTTAATGGAGATTATTGTGCCCGGCATTGTTTACTTAGTTGGAGCAGGTCCTGGTGATCCTGAGCTTTTAACTCTGAAAGCTTTACGCCTAATAAAAAATTGCGATGCATTAGTTCATGATGCTTTAATCCCAGTTGAAATAACAAAAGAGGCAGGAAAAAATACAGAAATTTTCCATGTAGGCAAAAGAGCTGGGAAGTGTTCTGTACCTCAAGCTGAAACCAATGCTCTAATTTTGAAATTGGCAAAAGAAGGAAAAAATGTTGTAAGGCTTAAAGGGGGAGATCCTTTTGTCTTTTCTAGGGGTGGTGAAGAAGTATCTTTTTTAGAGGAAAATGGAGTTTCAGTTGAAATAGTGCCTGGGATTACTTCTGGTATAGCTGCTCCTACATATTTTGGCATTCCACTTACTCATAGAGATGCTGCGAGTTCTGTAACTTTTGTTACTGGGCATGAGCATGTTGATAAGGATAAAAAGAGCGTAAATTGGAGAGATCTAGCTAAATCTTCAGATAGCTTAGTTATTTTTATGGGTATAAAAAATATTGACTTTATTGTAGAGGAATTAATTTTAGGCGGCTTATGCAAGGATACAAAATGCGCTGTAATTCAGGAAGCTACTTTAAAAAATCAAAAATGCTTTATAGAGAAATTAGATAATCTCCCAGACAAAATCAAAGATAAAGAATTTTTAGCCCCATCAATTATAATTATTGGAAAAATTGTTGAATTTAAGGTTAATAACAATATAACTAAAGTATCTGAAGTCTATTTACCAGATATTAATAATGTTCAACTATATAATAAATCCCAAAAGTAAATTGGATCGAATTTAGTTTTAAGCTTTAAATCATTAACTTGATTAATTTGCTTGCAATATAAGCTATTTATTGCAACTATTATGTCATCATTTTGAAATTCTGGAAAAATTAATTCTTCTTTTACAATTTTCAATTTTAAAGCTTTAGAAACCATAATCCCCTCCAAACAGCCGCTTTCTTTTCTAGGAGTTATCCATTGATTATTTCTTTTAATTAGAAGATTAAATGTACTTCCACAACAAAGTTCACCTGAGGTATTTAATAGGATAGAATCATCAAAAGATTTATCATTAGCTTCTTTCAGAACTTGTATTGCCTGATTATATGAAAATGTTTTGCATTTACTTATAAGACTGAATTCATTTATTTTTTCTGTTTGACTAATAAAAACGCTTATTGGATTAAAATTCGGTTTGATTCTATAAAACTCAAGCCATAAATTATCAAAATCTTTTGTCTCTGAAGTGCTATTAATTGTTAGTGTTCGACCTTCATTAGTCCCTCGACTATAGTTTATTCTTACTGAAGCAAATTGATCATTCTTAAGCGATAACTTTCTTATTCCATCATGAATAACTTGTCTCAAAGTTAATTCATTTATTTTGAGATTAATATTTAAAATTTTGCTACTTTTTTCTAATCTTTTCAGATGTTTATCAAAAAGAATAGGCTTGTTTTCCTTTATCAAAATGGTTTCAAATATACCATCAGCAAATTTTAATCCTCTATCATTAGCAGGAATAAATATTCTATCAATATCCAACCATTGATTCTTGTGCCAGCCTAATGTTTCAATCATTTGAGTGAATCAATTAACGGTAAAAGTTTCCACTTTAGTTCACTAGTTTCCTCTTCAGGGTTTGAGTCAATAACTATTCCGCAACCAGCATATATATTGATTTTTTTGTCTTTAATTAAAAATGATCTTATTAGTATATTGCTGTCAAACTCTCCATTCCAGTCAAGCTTTAAAAATGAGCCACAGTATGGTCCACGTTCACATTCTTCTAATTCAAAAAGTCTCTGGCATGATCTTAATTTAGGTGCTCCAGTTATAGAGCCCCCAGGCCAACAAGCTTTTAGTAAATCAATCCAGTTTTTGTCTTTTTTTAATTTGCCTCTGATTACTGATGTTAGATGATGAACTTTTAAGAAACTTTCAAGTTTTAATATTTCAGGCACCATAATACTTCCTGTTTCGCAAACTTTACTTAAATCATTTCTTATTAGGTCAACAATCATAATATTTTCGGCTCTATCTTTTTCGTTCGTTATTAAATCGATAGCATTAAGTGCGTCTTGATTTAAATCCTTATCTCTGGATCTAGTTCCTTTGATAGGTCTTGATTCTACAAAATTTTTATTATCTATTTTTATAAATCTTTCTGGCGAGGTAGATAATACAGCCTCTTTATAATTATCATTATTTATTATTATTCCTCCAAAGGGAGCTCTTAATTTCCTTCTTATTTTCAAATAAATATCAAGAGGATTATAGTTTTTGGAAGATTCAATTTCGCATTTAGTTGTAAGGTTTGCTTGAAATATATCCCCTAAGGAAATTAATTTTTTCAATTTTAGAATATTTTTCTGAAATTTTTCAGCCATTTCGTCCAAATTGATTTTTGAAAAATCAAAATTCAAATTCGTTTTAATTATATTTTCTTCTTCAGTATTTTTGATATTGTTGATTATTTTTTTATAATTTATCAGTTCAGATGAATTTGTGCCTTCGATAATTATTTCTTTTTTTATTAGATTACATTTAATGATTGGATCATATGATGCAATCCATAAAGTTGCCATATTAGATTTTCGCCATGGGTTTTTGGGTTCTATGAAAACTCCAGCTTCATAACTTAACCATCCGATCCAAAATCCTTTTTCAATATTTCTTAAATTGTTAAATGGATTATTAGTTTTGTCTAAGTTATTGATATTTCTTGATTGGATTATTTTTTTAGGGTTAATTCCTATTATTGACCATTCCCCATTTTCTTTGCCATCACTGTCTAGCCAAGCTAATCCTTTATCTCCGAATTTTTTTGTTAGATGATGCGTAATCAGTGCTGGATCTATCCATTTTTCTAAAATTATTTTCTTTATTTTCATTTTTTATTATTTTTATTTAGCCATTTTTCATAAGCGGCATTTCTAATTCTGCAGCTATCGCACTTACCGCATGGTTTTGAATTACCTGAATAACAACTCCATGTTTTATCTAAAGGTACATGATTATCAAAAGCTAATTTAATAATTTCTTCTTTATTTAATTTTAATAGTGGCGTCCAAAGTTTTATTGGGTTATTTTCTCTTCCTCTTTTATTGGCTAAATCTGCTAATTCTTGAAATTTTTTAATGTAATCAGGTCTGCAATCTGGATAACCAGAATAATCTAATGCATTAACTCCTAATCCTATAAAATCAGCATCTATTGCTTCGGCGTAACTTAGTGCAACGGAAATAAATATAGTATTTCTCCCAGGAACATAAGTATTAGGAATTTTATTAGTTTGTACTCCTTCTGTCGGGATATTTTTTTGAGTATCAGTTAATGAAGAGCCTCCCCATAAAGATAAATCAAGCTTAATGATTTTAAATTCTTCGATATCAAAGTGTTTTGCAATTATTGATGCAGAATCTAATTCTTTTTTATGACGTTGACCGTAGTCAAATGAAAGGCCAAAAATTTTAGCTTCGGATTTTTTGGCGATACCAGTAACCGTGGAAGAATCTAAACCTCCAGATAATAAAACTACTATCGATTTATTTTTAAGTGTCATGTGATTTCAATTAATTTTTAAGTATTTGTGAGTTTGAAGGCTCAATTTCCAATCGGGGTTATTTTTTACGAAATTAATAGCAAGAGAAAAACCATTCGCATTGTTCCATGCTGGCTGTAAATAAAAAATTTTATCTTTTTTTTGTAAGCCATCTCCGCTTTTAGAGAGTTGATATTGTTTTAAAGTTTCTTTTTTTATTTGAATAGCAAATTCAATATCTTCTATTTCATTTATGATTACTTTGATTTCATTAGATTTTTTTAAAAAATAATTTTTTGGAGGTGAGTGTCTTTTAGGAGATAAAGTAATCCAGTCATAGCTCCCTGATATCGAATTAACTCCACTTGTCTCAATATGAATCTTCATCGGCTTTTGTTCTTCTCCCATCGTCATTTTTTTTATGGCTTTGCAAAAATTATTCAAGTTATGTTGTAAAGGTTCTCCACCTGTAATAACGCAAAAAGATGCTCCTTTTTTTCTGGCAATTTTTATGCGATCTATTATTTTTTCAATTGATATAGAAGGGTGTTTTTTCTCGTCCCATGAATTCTTGGTATCGCACCACGAACATCCAACTTTACATCCGGCTAATCTTACAAAATAAGCACTTTTCCCAGCGTGATAACCTTCACCTTGTAATGAATGAAATTGTTCGACTAAGGGTAAAAAATTTGTCATTTTCATTCAAAAAAATAAATAATATTAATTTGATTGAGTTAACTTATCTTGAGAGGCTTTTATTAATCCTTTAAATAAAGGATGAGGTTTACCAGGTCTTGATAAAAACTCAGGATGATATTGACAGGCTAAGAAGTATGGATGATTTTCTAACTCAATTAACTCAACTAATCTGCCATCTGGTGATGTACCACTAATTTTGTATCCAGAATCTAAAAAACTTTGTTTGTAGTAATTGTTAAATTCGTATCTATGCCGATGTCTCTCATAAATAACATCCTCATCATATAAGTTTTTTCCAGTTGTATTTTTTGTCAATCTACATGGATAAACTCCAAGTCTCATTGTTCCACCTAAATCAACTACATCTTCCTGTTCTGGTAATAAATGTATCACTGGATTTGGAGTGTTTGGGTCTAGTTCTGAACTAGATGCATCTGGAAGATTAGCTACATTCCTGGCCCATTCTATAACTGCACATTGCATACCAAGGCACAAACCTAAAAAGGGAATCTTATTTTCTCTTGCGAATTTTATAGCCGAAATTTTCCCATTTACTCCTCTATTACCAAATCCCCCTGGTACGACAATTGCATCAACTTCATTTAAGTAAGTTTCTGCTGAATTTTTCTCTATCATTTCAGCACTTACCCAATGCAAATCTAATAAAGCCTTTTGTTCAATGCATGCATGTCTTAAAGCTTCAACAACGGATAAATATGCATCTCCAAGTTCAATATATTTGCCTACAAGGGCAACTTTTATTGGATCTCCAGGATTTCTTAGGTTATGTATTAGTTGCTCCCAATTTTTCAAATCACATTTTTTATCTTCAAGGTCTAAGTACTTCAGGGTTTCTTTGCATAAACCTTCTTTTTTTAAAGAAAGAGGTACAGAATAAATACTGTCTGCGTCTAATGCTTCAATTACTGACTTAATATTTACTCCACAAAATCCACTAAGTTTCTTTTTAAGACCCTCATTTATTGATTTATCACTTCGGCATACAAGTAAATCTGGCTGAATTCCAATTGATCTTAATTCTTTCACTGAATGTTGTGTTGGTTTAGTTTTTATTTCGCCAGAGGTTTTGATGTAAGGAAGTAATGTTACGTGTATGTATGCAACATCGTTCCTGTTGACATCATTTTTGAATTCTCTTATTGCCTCTAAAAAAGGTAGAGATTCAATATCACCAACTGTTCCACCAATTTCAGTAATAATAATATCTGCATTGCTGTTAGCGGCTACTCTATGAATCCTTTCTCTAATTTCTCTTGTTATGTGAGGTATTACTTGCACAGTTCCACCGTTATAACTACCTCTTCTTTCTTTATTAATAACTGCTTGATAAATAGATCCCGTAGTCACACTATTTAACCTAGTCATTGCAGTATCAGTAAATCTTTCATAGTGACCTAAATCTAGATCGGTTTCAGCCCCATCTTCGGTTACAAATACTTCTCCATGTTGGAAAGGGCTCATTGTTCCTGGATCAACATTTAGATATGGATCTAGTTTTAATATTGAAACACTATATCCTCTAGACTTTAATAATCTTCCTAAGCTTGCAGCTACAATTCCTTTACCAATGCTAGAAACTACTCCTCCGGTGACAAATACAAATTTTGACATTAAATATTTTTAATTAAGCACAGCCTCCTTATATTTTATTTAAACAAAAAACTTTTAGAACATCCATATATATTCTTATTCATCAATTGTTATTTCAATATCTAATTCTTTTAATTGTGATTCAGAGACATTGGAAGGTGCATTTGTGAGAAGACATTTTGCTTGTTGATTTTTTGGAAAAGCAATGGTTTCTCTGATTGAATCTGCACCAATTATCAGCATGGTAATACGATCCAATCCAAACGCTATTCCACCATGAGGAGGAGCACCCATTTCTAAGGCTTCTATTAAAAATCCAAATTTTTCATTAATCTCTTTATCAGTAAGTCCTACCGTTTTCAGAACCTCTCTTTGTAAGTTCGCCTCATGAATACGTAAAGAGCCACCTCCTAACTCCAATCCATTGAGAACTAAGTCATAAGCATTTGCTGTAGAGCTCTCAATTTCTTTTTTCAAGTTTTCAGAATCTTTAGATTTTATATTTTTTGGAGAACAAAAAGGATGATGTAAAGCTTCATATCTATTTTCATCTTCATTTCTCTCAAACATAGGGAAGTCAGTTACCCATAAGAAATTCCATTTGCTTTTATCTATGAGATTTAATTCTTTTGCTATATATTGTCTAACCCTATCTAATGACTGATTGACAATTTGTTTATCTCCAGCTCCTAAGAGGATTAAGTCTCCATCTTTTGCTTCTGTGATTTTTAAAATATCAGCTATATGTTCTTCACTTAAATTATTTTTAATTGCCCCAATAGTCTCAAGCTCATCTCCTTTGACCCTTATAAAGGCTAAACCACCAGCTCCTGCATCTTGAGCTACTTGGAAAATATCACCTCCTGGTTTAATTCTTACGTTGCTAATACTTGAATTACCTCCTTTGATTGTTATGGATTTTATATAACCTCCAGACTTAATTGCCTTGGTGAAAATATTAAATCCAATATCACCTAATACTCCTCCTAAATCTTTCAATAACATTTGATATCTAGTATCTGGTCTATCAGTTCCGTAATTATCCATTGCTGCCTGCCATGTCATTCTTGGAAAAGCATTATTAAAATTAATATTTAAAACTTCTTTCCATATTTTTTTTATGAGACTTTCATTAAAAGAAATTATTTCTTCTTCACTAACAAAGCTCATCTCAATATCTAATTGAGTAAATTCTGGCTGTCTATCTGCCCTTAAGTCTTCATCACGGAAACATTTTGCGATTTGATAATACTTATCTAAGCCCCCAACCATTAAAAGTTGTTTAAATAGTTGTGGGGATTGAGGTAAAGCAAAAAATTCTCCATTTGAAAGACGTGCAGGAACAAGAAAATCGCGAGCTCCTTCAGGAGTTGACTTTGTAAGTAATGGGGTCTCTACTTCTGTAAATCCAAAATTATCAAGAAATTCTCTAGCAACTTTAATAATCTTATGTCTTGTTTTTAAATTTTCTAGTAATTTTCCCCTTCTTAAATCAAGGTATCTATATTTTAATCTGAGTTCCTCTTTTGTATTTTCATAATCATGTATAGACACTGGAAAAGGTAAGTTGTTTTTGATTTGGTTGAGAACTTGCAAATCTTTAACCTTAAGCTCTAACTCTCCAGTACTTAAATTTGTATTTATGGAATCTTTGGGCCTTTCATTAATAATTCCGCTAACCATTATTACTGTTTCATTTCTTAGAGTTTCGGCCTGTTTAAATAGATCTGCACCATCATCGGGGTTAATTGTTATTTGTAGGAATCCACTATGGTCTCTTAAGTCAATAAAAATTACACCACCATGATCTCTTCTTCTATCTACCCATCCGCATAAATTAACTAATTTACCAATATCTGTATTATTGAGTTCTTCACAAATTTTGTTTCTCATCTAAGTATGATTTATTTATCAATAACTTATAATAATTCTTTAAGGGTAAATTTAGTTAATAATTCTTTTTATAAAACGCTCTTTTTGTTATAACCCCGTTAAATTTTTTGCCTCTTATTAATATTTCAACTTCATTATTTACTAAGGCATGCGAAGTATTGATGTATGCAAAAGCTATAGCTTGTTGTTTTGTTGGAGACCAACTGCCGCTAGTGATAGTTCCAATATTCTCTTCACCTTTAAGCACTGTGCACCCTTTTCTTCCTATTGCTTTACCTTTTATAGAGAGACCAACTAACTTTTTTTGAATACCTAATCTTGACTGCTCTTCAAGAACTCTTCTTCCAATGAATTCGTGATTATTTTCTAGATGTACTAGCCATCCTAACCCTGCTTCATATGGAGAAGTTTCTTCATTTATGTCTTGCCCATAAAGATGCATGCCTGCTTCAAGTCTAAGAGTATCTCTAGCTCCTAAACCACAAGGTGCAACATTTTTAGAAATTGAGAAATCCCATAAATTAATTGCTGCTTTTTTAGATAAAAGTATTTCTAGACCATTTTCCCCCGTATAGCCTGTCTTTGAAAAGAAAATTTTTTCCTTAGGCGAAATATGTTTAAAAATTTTATATTCGCATCCAAAGTTAGGGATATGTGAGATCGAAGATTTAATCCATTCTTCAAATAAACCGAATGAGTTTTTTCCCTGTAGTGCTAAAAGTACTTTGTCTTTTTTAAAGTTTGTTATCGAAATTTCAGACATATTTAAATTATTTTTTATCCACTGAAAATCTTCTTCATATCTACTTGCATTAACTATTAACAATAATTCTGATATGTCATTTTTTTGTATACCAAGGTCATAAATTATTAAGTCATCTATTATTCCTCCTTTATCATTGAGCATTACTGTATAAAGCCCCTGACCTTCACAAAAGGAGTATAAATTAGTAGGAAAAAGTTTTTGAATATAATCCTTTGGATTGATTCCCTTGATAGAAATCACACCCATGTGAGAAATATCAAATAATCCTGCTGAATATCTAACTGATTCATGCTCTTTAATTAATCCTGAAAATGATATGGGCATTTCCCAACCTGCAAAATCCACTAATTTTGCATTGGATTCAACATATTTTGAATAAAGAGGACTTTTTAGCAAATCCATGAAATATTTAGTTTCTATTTAGTATTTCTACACTTTAGTTTAGAAATTTTTTATTGCATATTTTCTAATGACAAAATTAAGCTTCTAAGTACTTTAGCTGCAACTATGCTACTTACTCCGCTTCTATCAATTTCTGGAGATAATTCCACAATATCTGATCCCACGATTCTAAGGTCTTTTAAAGTTTTAAGTATCTCTTCAAAATCATTCCAAAAAAATCCTCCCGGTTCTGGAGTGCCCGTCCCTGCTAATAAACTGGGATCAAACCAATCTAAATCTATTGTTAAATAGATTGGAGACTTAGCGTATGGAAGAAGAGCTTGTTTTAACTCATATGCATTTCCGCCTGGATAAAAGTTAACTAATTGGTTGTTGTTATGCATAATTTTAAATTCTTCCTTAGTCCCACTTCTAATTCCTACTTGCAAAATTTTCTTTTCAGGTAGCACTTCTAAGCACCTTTTCATAGTACAAGCATGACTATGTTCATTTCCTATATATGATTCTCTTAAATCTGCATGAGCATCAAGTTGAACCAATATCAAATCTGGATATTTTTTTACTAATGCTTCAATTGCACCTCTTGTAATAGAGTGTTCGCCGCCAAGCATAATAGGACTAAGGCGTTTACTAATTAAATAATTTGTTGCTGATTTAACCGATTCAACAACGGACTTTGAGTCATTTTTATCAATTAGTATTGATCCAAAATCAACATACATAATATCCTCTAAGTCTTTTTTTATTTTTGGACAATATGTTTCTAAACAAGAACTGACTTGTCTTATTGCTTCTGGACCAAATCTAGCTCCTGGTTTAAACGAACATGTTCCGTCATAATTAACTCCAAATATTCCAATTGAGCAATTTTCGGGACTTCTTTTTGCTCCCATATAAATTGCATTTTCGTTATCAAATAAATTTTTTGTCATCTTATGAATCTAGTTCTTTTACAATTTTATTTGGCATCATTTTGAATGCTGCATTTTGAAAATTTAAATTCCAAATTTCACATCCTTTTTCTATTTTTACAACTTCATCATAATTTTGCTTTGATAAACTTAGATCTTCTGAAGAAGCAAATGTCCAACTCCAAATCCCGCTTGGATATATAGGCACAAAGGAATACATAGTTTCAGAAACTTTAAATATATTTTTTAGGCTTTTCAAAACATTTATGTGAATATTTTTGAAGGATTCAGGAGATTCGCTTTGAGTTGCTAATATCCCCCTTGGTGCAAGTATTCTTTTACATTCTTTATAAAAAGAATGTGAAAATAATAAATTTGAAAATTCTGAAGGATCTGAACAATCTATAAATATAACATCGTAAAAATTATCTTTTGTTTTTTTTACCCATTTAACGCCATCATCAATATGTATTTTTAATCTTTTGTCATTCCATGCCTCGCCTGCAATTTCTTTTAGAAATTTTTTAGATATTTTGATTACCTCCTCATCAATTTCCACTAGATCAATTTTTGATATTTGAGAATATTTAACGCATTCTCTTACAGTACCACCGTCACCACCGCCAATAATTAGTACATTAGATTTTTCGTCAATGCTACTTAATGCAGGATGCACAAGACACTCATGATAATATTTCTCGTCTTTTAATGATGTCATCCAGCAACCATCTAACATTAAAGATTTACCATAATATTCATTTTCAATAACAATAATTTCTTGATATTTTGAGGTTTTTTTAATTAGAATTTTCCCATTTAGGCCGAATCTTGAGCCTTTATGATATTCATCTATCCATGTTGTAATATCTGTCATTTGCTTTTAGGAATTTTTCCCGCCAGTTTTTGTTTGGCTATTTGCCAAAGCCGTTGAAAGTCTTTAGGAGTTTGTTTTTTAATATTATCTCCTGCATGCTCTTCGATGATTGAAAATCTGTCTAAAAATTTCATATTAGTTTTTTGAAGAGCTGATTCAGGATTGATCTTTAAAAAGTTTGAGAGATTAAGAAGGGTAAAGTAAATATCCCCAAATTCATTTTTTATCTCTGAATCATTTTTACTTTTAATTGCTTCCTTTAATTCATTAATCTCTTCTTCTAACTTTTTAAAAATCTCATCAGTACTTTCCCACTTGAAGCCATGTTCTTTAACAACATTTGTGATTTTACCTGTTCCAACCGTTGGCGGTAAATTTTTAATTTTCAAATTTAAATTTCTACTAATTGAAGATTTCATATGAGGTGCTTCTTTTTCTAAATTTTTTATATTTATCCAAATCTGTTGTGATTTTTTTAATGATACTTTTTCTTTTTTGTTAAAAATATATGGATGTCTATTAATAATTTTCTTGTTTAGATTTTTTATAACATCATTTAGTGCAAATTCTTTTTCTTCGTAACCGATTTCAGCATGAAGCATGACTTGTAATAAAAGATCTCCTAACTCTTCACACATGGTATCTGCATTTTTTTCATAAATCGCATCTATAAATTCATTACTTTCTTCATACAAAAATGGGATCAACGATATATGAGACTGTATTTTCTGCCATGGGCAGCCCCACGTTTTATCTTTTAATGCTTTGATATTAGATATTAAGTTTTTAAAACTATTTATAGTCTCGAAATCGGAATTCTTTTCCAATTTATATCTATTGTTTGAGGACATAGGATATATTTTATTAATTAAATTTTGCCTCAATCATGAAATATTTAAATACTTAGTATAAATTTTTCAACTTCATCTATTAGAATGTTCTATTATAAGGGCGATTAGCTCAGTGGTAGAGCGCCTGCCTTACAAGCAGGATGTCCCTGGTTCGAACCCTGGATCGCCCATTTATTATTTTTCTAATGACTGAGATCGTAAATCTTTCAATCAGTCAAAATGCTGCTTCAGAACTATCTAGGCAAGCTTCTTTTGGAGGTTCTCCAGGAGAAATGTCGATTGATTTGGTAGAGGATAAAAATTGTTCCGAAGGATGGATGCATATTAAATTAAGGCCAGGTACATGTAATGGATCCCCTATTTCAAGAACTGAAGGAGTAACTTTATATGCGGATGTAAAAAAGTTTAATTTACTGAAAGATTTAAAATTAGATTATTACGGTGATTTGAGCGGTGGTGGATTTCTTATTTCAACACCAAACAATGCAAAACGTTGTTCTTGTGGTTCTGGTTTCAAACTTTTGTAGAATGGATGTGTCTTTTTTTGCAAACTAATATTATTTTCATTAATTGGCTGCTCTCAAGATAAAATAAACAAAAAGTTTATCGAAATAAAATTTACAAATGACAGAGATGAATGATCGATTATCTTTAGAGAATTATTCACCTTTTGAAGTAGAGAAAAAGTGGCAAGAAAAATGGGAAAGTCTAAAGGCTTTTAGTCCTAACCCTGAGGATAATGGTGAGCCTTTTTGTGTTGTCATTCCGCCACCAAATGTAACTGGATCTTTGCATATGGGGCATGCATTTAATACGGCTTTAATAGATGTTGTAGTACGTTTTCAAAGACTGTTAGGTAAGAATGTTTTGTGTTTGCCGGGAACTGATCATGCTTCAATAGCTGTTCAAACTATTCTCGAAAAACAATTAAAAAGTGAAGGCAAAAAAAGAGAGGATATTGGAAGAGATGAATTTCTTAAAAGAGCATGGAACTGGAAAGAACAAAGTGGTGGAAGAATAGTTTCTCAATTAAAAAGGATAGGATATTCAGTTGACTGGACTAGAGAAAGATTTACTCTTGATCAAAAATTAAATGAAGCAGTTATTGAGGCTTTTAATATTCTTTATAAAAAGAATTTAATTTATAGAGGCGAATATTTGGTTAATTGGTGTCCTGAATCTCAATCTGCCGTAAGTGATCTTGAAGTTGAAATGCAAGAAGTAAATGGTCATTTATGGCATTTTAAATATCCTTTAATTTCTGAAAGTGGTGAACAGTTAGATAAGTACTTAGAAGTTGCAACAACAAGACCAGAAACTCTTTTGGGTGATACTGCTGTGGCAGTTAATCCTGATGATGATAGGTATAAAGAATTTATTGGTGTCAAAGTAAAAGTACCTTTCGTTGATAGAGAAATACCTATTATCGCTGATTCACATGTTGATAAAGATTTTGGTACGGGTTGTGTGAAGGTTACTCCAGCCCATGATCCAAATGATTTTGCAATAGGAAAAAGGCATAATTTAAAACAGATTAATGTAATGAACAAAGATGGAACTTTAAATATCAATGCAGGTATTTTTCAAAATTTAGATCGCTATGAAGCTAGAAAGAAAATTATCAAAGAATTGGATAACTTAGGCCTTTTGACAAAGATAGAGGATTATAAACATACTGTTCCTTTTTCTGATAGAGGTAAGGTGCCAATTGAACCTTTATTGTCAACACAGTGGTTTTTGAAAATGGATGATATATCACAAGGATGTCTTCATGAAATTGATTCAAAAAAACCATCGTTTATTCCTGCACGCTGGGAGAAAGTTTATAAGGATTGGTTAGAGAATATTAATGATTGGTGCATCAGTCGGCAATTGTGGTGGGGGCACCAAATACCAGCATGGTATGTTCTAGATGACTCTCAAGACTCAATAGAACAAAATACTCCATATATCGTTGCAAGAAATGAGGAAGATGCCTTAATCGAAGCTAATAAAAAATTTGGATCAAATATTAAATTGGTTCGTGATAAAGATGTTTTGGATACATGGTTTTCAAGTGGTTTATGGCCTTTCTCAACTCTTGGTTGGCCAAATACAAATGATCCTGATTTTAAAAAATGGTATCCAAATAATGTTCTTGTTACTGGTTTTGATATTATTTTCTTCTGGGTGGCCAGAATGACAATGATGGGGAATACTTTTACGAATAATATTCCTTTTAAGGATGTTTATATTCATGGTCTAGTTCGAGATGAAAACAATAAAAAAATGAGTAAAAGTTCAGGTAATGGTATTGACCCAATACTATTAATTGATAAATATGGTTCTGATGCTCTGCGATTTGCTTTAATTCGAGAAGTTGCAGGAGCTGGACAAGATATCCGGCTTGATTTTGATAGAAAAAAAGATACCTCTTCAACTGTTGAAGCTTCAAGAAATTTTGCGAATAAATTATGGAATGCAACTAAATTTGTGTTAATTAATAAAACTTCTAACAATAATGATTCGCTTAATGAGAGTGATGAACCTTCTTTAGAGTTATGTGATAAGTGGATTTTATCGAAATTGAATCAGGTAAATATAAAAGTCGCTTGTTTATTGAAAGAATATAAATTGGGAGAATCTGCGAAACTTCTATATGAATTTACGTGGAATGATTTTTGTGACTGGTATGTAGAATTTGCTAAACAAAGGTTTAATAATAAAGAAACTAATAATAGACAAATATCTGAAAAGGTTTTAATAAAAGTGCTCAATGATATTTTGGTGATGATTCATCCTTTTATGCCGCACATTACTGAAGAACTTTGGCATGTACTGCAACTTAAATCAGATAAAGAATTATTATCTCTTCAAAAATGGCCAACCCAAGAAAATAAATTTGTTGATAATAAGCTTGATAATTCCTTTCAACAACTCTTTGAAATTATTAGATTGATTAGAAATTTGAGAGCTGAATTAGGCTTCAAGCCATCAGAAAAAGTTCCTGTTTACTTGATTTCAGATAATGATGAATTGATTGATTTCCTAAAAATTTTAGTTGATGATATTCAAACCTTAACTAAATCTTCTGAAGTATTTATTTTTAAACCTAATGCTGTTGATAAAAAAGAGTTTGCTAAATCTTTTTCTGGGATAATTAGTGATTTAGAGGTTTACTTACCTTTTCAGGATTTTGTAAATATAGATGCATTAAAGGAAAGGCTAAACAAGGATCTAAAAAAGGTGACTATTGAATTAGATAATTTAAATAAGAGATTATCTAATAAAAATTTCGTGGATAAGGCTCCAAAAGATATTGTTGATGAATGTAGATTTAAATTAAATGAGGGTTCGGTACAAATGGAGAGAATTACAAAAAAACTTGAGCTTTTGAATTGAGAATGAATATATTTCTTGAAAATATTTATAATTTGTCTTTTTTTTTTAATACTGGAATTGGGATATTTTCGTTTGTTTGCATTTATATTTTAATTGTTTTATTAATACTCCCAGCCTCTTGGTTATCTTTATTATCAGGTTTTTTATATGGCTCATATTTAGGATCAATTATCGTTTTTTTCTCCGCTTCCTTAGGAGCATCAGTTGCTTTTTTTGTATCAAAAAGTTTTTTTGCAAAAAAGCTAAAAAATCTTTTTAGTCGTTATCCAAAATTAAGTGTTATGGAAAAAGTAGTAGAAAAAGGTGGACTTAAATTAATTTTTTTAGCAAGATTATCTCCGATATTTCCCTTCAGTATTCTTAATTATTTTTATGGTTTGAATAATGTTAAATTTCGAGATTTCGCTATTGGTCTTTTTGGAATAATTCCAGGAACTTTTCTTTATTGCTCAATAGGTAGTTTGGCAAAAAATATCCAGGAGCTAAAAAATGTCCAATCACCAAATAATTTATATATGACTATTGTTGGAATTATTTCAACTTTTTTAGTTGTATATTTCTCAGCTAAATATTCCAGGGAATATTTTGAAAAATCCTAAGAATTTACTCTTTAATATTCCAATCTCTAATAGATGCAATTAAGATAAACCACAAAAGCCTAAATTTACCTAGTAGAGTTTTGTTGGCTTCTAATTCGATATATTTTGCTTGTCCACAAGGTGTTTTTATGAAGTTGAAAACTGTTTTCTTTGTCATAAGTCTTTCTAAAAGTCCTGATGATTATTCTTACATTTTATAGCCAAGATTTTTAGTTTTTTTACTTAAAAACCATATTTTTCATAGACTACTTTGTGGAATACTATTTTTTAAAATTTAAACTTTTTCTCCAGCTTTAAATCCTCTAAAGCATTTGAATCTAGGAAACCTCAGACTAAAAGCCACCGCATCCTGGGATTTAGTTTTAGCATCAGCTCTGATTTCTACAAGTTGACCTATCAGTTGATTCCGTTTTGACCAATATTCTTCACGTTGGATATCACTAAATCCACTTCCACAACTAAGACTGTATTCATGCCCATCATCTTCACCTTCTACTAGTACAGCTCCTAGTCTACCTTTATTGCGACCTGTTCCTTCCTCAACAGATACAACCTTTAAAGTGACTTCAATGAAAGGTTTTGCTTTTAACCAACTATGTGTTCTTTTACATTCATACATTGCATCAGGATCTTTAATCATTACTCCTTCATATCCACCCTCCACAGCAGATTTATTCAGCTCTACAAATCTTTTCTGTCCCTCATTGGTGTCGAGGTCTACATTTTCCCAGTCAAGTGTTTTTATATGTCTAAGAAGTAAAGAATGTTTTGCTACCCATTCTTTTACTAATAAACTTCTTGCTGTTTGACTAGTGTTCCATCGCCCTTTTTGGAAGTCTTCAAGGGGACATAAGTCAAATAGATGTAGAACTGCGTCTTTTGTTTGTTTGCCATCTTTTCTATGAACCTGTTTCATTAAATCCTGAAAGTTAGCGCTCATTACTTCACCATCTAGGACTAAGTCATGAGGTGCAGGATCTTCTTTTAAGACGTTTTCTATTTCTGAGATAATATGACCAAAATTATGGAATTGTTTCCCATTACGAGAAAACATTTCTACTTTATTTTTTCTAATAATAGTTAAGACGCGCACACCATCTAATTTGATTTCAATTTGCTTTTTTCCTATCATTTTTTTTTCATGATTTGCACTGTCATGAGCTAAAGGACAAGAAAAAATAGGAATCGCATATTTGGGAAATTTCTTGGCTATCTTGTTGATTGTTTTTTCAGATACACCACATCTAAGATCTTTAATTAAAACTCGTCTATAAAATCCATTCCACTCTTCTTTTGTGGCAGATTCCATAGCCGTAATAATTGCATCGCGAGCAGCGTGACCAGTAAGCTCTCTTTGAATAAGCTTATTTGCTAATTCCCTAAAATCTTTCCATAAAAAATTTTGACTTTTTTCATTCTCTTTTTCAGGAACAATTTTTACACCAAAAGTTACCAATGGATCAAGTGCCATACGGATGCCCTCAAAAAAATCATCTAAACCATCTTCCATTGCTTCTGAGATGATTTTTTCTTTATCTAATCTACTTGGGTGTAATTCTAGTTGATGTATTATCTCTTCTTTAAACAATTCTTTTTGCCTCACAAGAAATTATTAATTCACTTTTGCTATTCTGTCTATTTTCCAATCATTGTCAGTTTTTGCGAAAGTAAAATCTAATGGGAGCTCATCTTGTTTATCTTCTGATTTTAAATTCAAAGTTATTATGATTTGATCTTCTTGGACTCTAGGTCTTCCTGATTTTAAATTTCTATATTTATTGAGGTTTAAACTAGCTAAAAATTTAAGAAAGTCTTGGCGCTTCACATGAGTTTTATAAGTTTTTGTAGTTAAACCATACGCTGCATCAATTCTGCCAGCAGCTATTTGATCAAAAAACTTTCTCACTAATGGATTAATTCCTCTGGCGCTTATAACTAATTTGACTGCATTAAAAGTCCAAAAAGAAACTAGTACAGCTCCGCCCACTAATAATGCTTTAATTCCGATATCTTTAACTAGTGTTGCATCCATGTTGATTTAAGTTTTTTATTACTTTAAGAAAAGAAATCGTTTTTGATGGCTTTTTTTGTCAAAATAATACTAATTTTAATCCATAATGCCTGTAATTCCTCTTTTACCTTTATTTCATAAATTTAATAGCCAATATTTTGAAAATTCTCTAGCGGTTAATAATCAACCATTAGTAAAAGTTAGATGGAGTGATAATAGATTAAAAACTACTGCTGGTTTTTATAAAAGAAAAAGAATTAATGGTCTTGTAGATTCTGAAATTATCTTATCGAAACCTATTTTGAGTAAATTATCTAATAGTGAAATATACAGTACTTTATGTCATGAAATGATTCATGCCTGGGTAGATAGGATATTAAAAAAAAATGAGATACATGGTCCAAATTTCTTAGAAAAGATGAATGAAATTAATGAGAAAGAGAAGAATTTTCAAATTTCTGTAAGGCACTCATTTCCTATTGAAAGGAGAGAATTAAAATACATAGGAACTTGTCAAAATTGTGGTGAGAAATTTTTCTACAGAAAAAGAATAAAGAATATAGCCTGTAAAAAATGTTGTGTAAATTTCTTCAATGGATCATGGAATAAAAAGTGTTTAATTTTGTTTGATTAGAAATAATTAGATGTGTTTTTGTTTCTATCTTTGGAATTATTTATTTTTTTAATGTAATTTATATTTTAAAAAGAACAATAATTTATGGATTCAAGGAGAATTAGAAATCTTAGAAATAGTTTTGATAGAAATATTGTTGATAAACAAGTTGATAAAATTTTTGAAACTGGAAGACAATTCGTTGATGGAGTATCTGGTGCTAGGCCAGGTAAAAGACGGAACTCAGATTTTCAAGGAATAACAAGTAAGAGTGTTAAAAAAGTAGGAAGATGGGTATCTAAAAAAGTGGATTTATTTTTTGATGAAGAAAATGATGATTGGAATGATGAGAATTTTTATGATGATCAAAGCGATATTAAGACATTTTCCAGAGAATCAAATTCTTATGAATCTACTACAAAGTATTCAAAAAGACCTTTAGAAGCAATATCTTTAAGGCAACCAAAAAATTTACAGACAACTGAGCAAAAAAAATTACCCTATGTGAAAGAGAGTAAGGATGAAGATTGGCCAGATGAAATGGATTTCAAAGTTGAAAGGTGGCAAAGAGCTTCAGAAAATGAGAATAATACTTTGAGAGATCAATCAATCCAACAAGTTCAATCAAAATCAAGAAATCTTCCCAGATCAAGAAGAAGAAGAGTATAGTTTGGTAAATTCTTTAATTCCTGAATAACCCAGGAAAGTTTCTAAATTTGGATTGAAAACCTCCCTTATAATTGTTAAGGGTTTTTTGTCTCTAAAAAATCTGTAATTTCTTGACCAGAATGGACCTTTAAAGCAAAATTGATCTTCTAACCATTTTGCATTGACAAGTGAAATACGATCAACTTCTCTAAATAATTCTGATCTGTCTTGCGTCAAATTCTTCCAAATTGGCTCTTCTTTGGCTTTTAAATTTTCATTCACTTGATCTGCATTCCACCAACTTTCTGCCCATGCTAGGTTTTTATTATTGCTTTTGATCCATACCTGTCTTCTAATTAACGGTCCATTTAACTGATTCAATTCTTTAGGCCCTTCTTTAGTGGATAGAGGATCTAATTGCATTGAAATTAATTTAATTTTTGTCTCTTGATTAGTTAAAAGCTGCAGATGTCTAGTTGGACTTCCATCCCCAAGCAGCATTAATTTCCATGGGCCAGATATTTTTGGTAGTGAATTCTTCACTAAAAAATTAGAGGCTTTTTCTTCCCATAAAATTTTTGGAGAGTTAAAAAGTTTATTATTCAGTGCTCTGACGGAGTGCTTTTAAGATGATAACTTTTTTTTAGCAAAAATATTTGCCTTATCTTTTTTTATCTCTCTTATTTTTAGCCAAACAAGTAAAGCAGTTAAATCAGCTTTGCTAACCCCAGGAATTTTTGAAGCATCACCAAAATTTTTTGGCTTTATTTTATTCAAATTTTCTCTAGCTTCTAAAGATAATGTATCTATCTTTTCATAATTTATTTCTAGAGGCAGAGATTTACAGCTTTGACGATTTATTTGTTCAATGTTGTTTTTTTGTCTTTTAAGATAACCCTCGTATTTAATATCTATTTCAACACCTTCTTGTATTGAAGAAGCTATATTTTTTTCAGTCAAATTATATTTAATTAAATCTGAATAATGAAAGTTTGGTCTTTTTAAGAGTTCTTTCAAAGTTATTGAGCCTTTGATTTTTGATCCCGTGGCTAATTCTAGTTTTTTTGATATTTCATCCGTGTTTTTTAATCGAGTGTTTTTTAATCTTAATTTCTCTTCTTCAAGGAGTTTCATTTTTTCTTTATAGACCGACCATCTTTTCTCATCAATTAACCCTATTTCATAACCTAATGGGGTTAATCGCCTATCTGCATTATCTCCCCTAAGGGTCAACCTATATTCACTCCTGCTAGTGAGAACTCTGTATGGTTCTTTGAGATCTTTGGTAATTAAATCATTGATCATTGTTCCTATATAACTGCTTTCTCTGGTGAAGATTATTGGGTCTTTTTTGTTTAGTTTTCTTGTAGCATTGACTCCTGCAACTAACCCTTGTGCTGCTGCTTCTTCATAACCAGTAGTCCCATTAATTTGTCCGGCGCTAAATAAATATTCAATTTCTTTCGTTTCGAGTGATGTTTGGAGCTGTGTTGCAGGTATATAGTCATACTCTACAGCATATGCTGGACGCAACATTTTACATTCACTTAATCCAGGTAAGGTTCTTAAAAGTTCTAATTGAATATTTTCGGGTAAACCTGTAGAAAATCCTTGCACATATATTTCAGGAGTATTAATTCCTTCTGGTTCTAAGAAAATTTGATGTGATTCTTTATCAGCAAATTTAACGATTTTATCTTCAATAGAAGGACAATATCTTGGCCCCTTACTATCAATAAAACCGCCGTAAATGGGAGTTAAATGTAAATTGTCTCGAATTAGTTGATGTGTTTCGGTAGTTGTTCTTGTGATGTGACAACTAACTTGGGGCATATTATTTTTTATATCTGGGTCAAAAGAAAAATATTTATCTGCTGCAGTACTTGGTTGTATATCTAATTCATCAAAAATGATACTTCTTTTATCAACTCTTGCTGGAGTTCCTGTTTTTAAACGTTCTGTTTTGATACCAATTTCGTGTAAATTTTGAGTAAGTCCTTTTGCTGCTTGTTCGCCCGACCTACCAGCTGACATTGATTTATTTCCTATCCATATTCTTCCTTCTAAGAACGTGCCAGCTGTGATGATAACTGATCTAGCTGAGTAATAACTACCAAAGAAAGTCCTTACACCCTTTATTCTTTTTTTTAAGTTTTTTTTTGAGTTCAATCCAATTTCTTCAGTTTTTGCAATATCCAGTTCAGTAATCATTGCTTCTTTTAAAGATAAATTATCTGTATTTTGTAGTATTTCAATCATCCTTTTTGAGTATTCTCTTTTATCTGTTTGAGCTCTTAATGCCCATACAGCTGGGCCTCTACTTGCATTTAATATTCTTTTTTGTATAGCTGTTTCATCAGCTAATTTACCAATAATTCCACCTAATGCATCAACTTCATGTACCAACTGACTTTTTGCCGGCCCGCCAACTGCAGGGTTGCAAGGTTGCCAGGCAATCCTATCTAAATTGATTGTAAATAAGGCTGTAGAAAATCCTAATTTTGCTGTTGTTATAGCTGCTTCGCATCCTGCATGTCCTCCTCCAATAACGATGACGTCAAAAGATTCATTTGTTGAGTGATTATCATGCATTTTAGGAGCGATTTAATTAGCTAAATTCCTAAATCTCGTAAATTGAGGTTCAAATAATAATTTAACAGTTCCTACGGGTCCATTTCTATGTTTAGTGACAATGATTTCTGTAATTCCTCTATCTTCAGTCTCCGGATTATAGTATTCATCTCTGTAAATCATTAATACCAAATCTGCGTCTTGTTCAATAGATCCTGATTCTCTTAGATCACTTAACATTGGTCTTTTATTTGTTCTAGACTCAACCCCTCTACTAAGCTGAGATAAAGCTACTACTGGTACTTTTAATTCTCTGGCCATGCTTTTAAGACCTCTTGTTATTCGTGAAAGTTCTTGCACTCTATTATCAGGGGTTGATCCTTCCATCAACTGTAGATAATCAATCACAATTAATCCAAGTTCTTTTTTTTGTTCAGCTATTAATCTTCTGCACAGAGATCTCATCTCTAGAACACTTAAGTTAGGTTTGTCATCTATAAATATTGGTAATTGACCTAATGAATTGATACCTTCTCCGAGTAATGGCCATTCATCTTGCTGTAATCTTCCTGTTCTTAGCCTTCCACTTTCGATTCCCACTTCCATAGAGAGTAGTCTATATGTCAACTGTTCTTTACTCATTTCAAGGCTAAATACACACACAGGTAAATCTTGAGATTGTGCAACATTTTTAGCCAGATTAAGAACTATTGAAGTTTTTCCCATTGAAGGTCTTCCAGCAACAATTATTAAATCACTTCTTTGAAAACCTTGAGTCATTGCATCAAGATCATAGAAATTTACAGGAATCCCAGCTACTGAAGTACCTAATGACCTTGACTCGATTTCATTGAAAGTACTTGTAAGGATTTCAGCGGCTTGAGTCAGACCTTTTGAAGGTTTTTCTTGACTGATTTCAAATATTTTTTGCTCTGCTTTATCTAGAACTTCATTAGTATCTTGAGTTTGATCAAAACCTAGTTGAACCACTTCATTTCCAGATCTAATAAGTTGCCTTCTCATGAACTTGTCGTTAATTAAATTAGCAACTTGTTCTATAGAAGCTGTAGAGGAAACATTTTCAACTAGCTCTACAAGTTTGCTATTCCCTCCAATTTTTTCTAGTGATCCATTATCTGCTAACCAAGCACTCATTGATGTTAAATCAGTTGGTTTTCCCTGGGTATGCAACATTAATGCTGTTCTATAAATCTCTTGATGGGCATTTATATAAAAAGCTTCAGGTTTAATTAAATCTGCAATTCTTCCGATCGCGTCTGGATCAAGAAGTATGCCACCAAGAACAGCTTCCTCTGCTTGAACGTTTTGAGGAGGTACTAATCCAGCATTTTCACTATTAAAATCCTTTTTAAAATTTTTATTTTGCCCATTATTTGGAAAAGGTACGGAAACCATATCTTTAATTGCTTAGATATATACTCTGGCTACTTTTCAAAATAATGCAACAAATTGATTAACTTATTACTTCAATATTTACTTCTGCATTTACTTCTGGATGTAATTTTATTTTTGCAGTAAAGGAACCTAAATTATGAATATCAGGAACAGTAATGTTTCTTCTATCAATTTCTTTTTTAGTAGCCGCTTCTATCGCTTCGGCAACATCACCATTGGTAACTGTTCCAAAAAGGACACCATCTTCTCCAACCTGTTTTTTGATAGTGAACCTACCTATTGTAGATAATGCAGTTTGAAAATCTAAAGCTTCTTGCTTTAATTTATCAGCAGCGATTTTTTCTTTTTCTTTCTTCCTTTCAATTTGTTTAAGGACAGCTGGTGTTACATTCATTGCCTTGCCATAAGGTAATAGAAAATTTCTTGCGTATCCAGGTGCTACTTCAACTAGATCTCCTTCTTTACCTAGTGATGCGATTGATTCAGTTAATGCGACTTGTACTCTTTTAGCCATGAAAATATTAAACAATATAGTTAATAATACGACCTAGAGGGTAACTTTACTTTTTTTGCAAGACCAAATTTTGCAAGAATCTTAATATGTTCCCATGTTATATCTATCTGACCTCTAAATAATCCTTGTTTTGCAGAATTGGGAAATGCATGATGATTGTTATGCCAACCTTCTCCAAATGTTAATGCAGCAACCCACGCATTATTTTTAGATGAATCACCACTTTCAAATGGTGCTTTACCCCAACAATGCGTCGCGGAGTTTACTAGCCAAGTTACGTGATAAACAACCACAAGCCTCAATGGGATTCCCCAAAGGACTAGAGCCCATCCTCCAACTCCTAATTTTTGACCTATTGCGTACAAAGAAAGTCCAATAGGAATTTGTAAGAGTAAAAAATATTTATTTAAAAATCTATAGTATGGATCTTTAATTAAATCTGCACTTAGTTTTGGAACAGCTTTTAGTGCTTCTACATCTTTAAACATCCAACCCATATGACTCCACCAAAACCCTTTTTTACTATTGTGATGATCTACTTCAGTATCTGAAAAAGAGTGGTGATGCCTATGTAAACCTACCCAATCTATCGGTCCATGCTGGCAACTTATAGCTCCACAGGTAGCAAAAAATCTTTCTAACCATCTTGATACAACGAACGATCTGTGTGATAACAATCTGTGATATCCAAGGGTGACTCCTAAACAAGCAGTTACCCAGTAAAAAAATAATAATGAAGTGACTGCAGGGAGACTCCAAAATTTTGGTTGTAAAGCTACAAGGGAAAGAATATGTATTGCAACCATAAAAACTATTGTTCCCCACGTTTTATGTAGTCTTGGAGGATATCTTTTTGAATGACTGGAAGGTTCCAGTAATTTTTCTGAGAGTTCTATAACTTTTTCAGTTGGAACAGGTTTTTTTAATTTTGCTGTTTCTTGGAAAATTACTGAATTCATGATATTGAAATACTATTTTCAAAATTACCGATATGTAATATTATCATACTATACTATTGATAAGATTGATTATCTGTGAGTCTCGGATATCGCGATAAATTATCTAGAGGTCGAAGGGCTATGGCTCATTTGATACACCTCTGGCATGAAAGAAATGGTTGGTCTCACAGAGTATTGCCATTACTTTCAGAAATTCTTGATTTAGGTAAGGTTCATAATTCGCAAATTTCTAATCTTAGAAATGGGAAGTTATCTTCGCCAGGCCCTGAAGTTTTTCTTGCTTTAGCTCAAGTTAATACGATTCTTGATCAAGGCATTGAAAAAATCAGGGATCGTTTTGAAAGTGATTACCCAGAGTTATGGAAATCTTTGGAAGATTCTGCATTACCCCTAAAAAATGATTCTGGAGATCCATTGTCGGCCGGGGAGTTATTCGAGATATTTTCAGGATTAAAACCTTTACCTTCATCCTTTGACTGGTACATAGAAGATGAAGAAGCCCCTGCTTTAAGTGATGCTCTTTCAGTGCATTTTTGTCAGAATAAGGCTTGGAGATCATGTAAAATGCACGTAATGGAGGCCTATGCTGTCAATAAATCTGCCCGCAGAGAACGTTTTGCTGAGGTAATTGCAGGAATTAGAGATTATACGGCAGAAGAATTAGATGGAGAACTTCTTGATTTATACGAGGCTTCAAAAAAACTTTCTTATTTTCAGGGTAGAGGACCTAATGCTTTCCTCGCAGAATTAAGAAATTTAGCTTCTGAAAAATAACATGAATTTTCATAATAAATGACTCTTGACAATAACTTAAAACTGGCTGAAAACGCTGTTCTTTCTGTTGAAGAGAGTTTAAGTAAGGTTTTCCAAGAAAGGTCTAATCAGGTTTTCCAGAAATTAGAAAATATTTTGACAATTTTTAAGGAAGAAAAAGTTTCTACTAGTCATTTCAATCAATCTTCTGGTAGTGGTCATGATGATATATCTAGAGAAAAAATTGATGCGGTTTTTGCAAGATTGTTTCTTGCTGAAAAGGCTGCTGTAAGGATGCAATTTGTAAGTGGAACGCATGCAATAAGTTCTGTCTTATTTGGAATTCTTCGACCTGGAGATGTAATGTTATCTCTTACAGGACAACCATATGACACGTTAGAAGAAGTCATAGGAATAAGGAGAGGAGGAAAAGGCTCACTTAAAGATTTTGACATTGAATATAAGCAAATAAATATCTGCGAGAATTTTGATTCTTTTGAAGAAAAAATTGTTCATTCTTTTGAAGAAAATTCATACAAATTAGTATTCATACAAAAAAGTTGTGGATATAGTTGGAGAAAGTCTCTTACGAATCATCAGATAGAGAAAATTTGTAGTCTTGTTCATTCCCTTGATCCTAATTGTATATGTTTCGTTGATAACTGTTATGGGGAGCTTGTTGAAGATAGTGAACCAATTTCTAAAGGGGCAAATATAATTGCTGGATCATTGATTAAAAATTTGGGAGGAACAATCGTTCCTACTGGTGGGTACGTTGCAGGAGATGCAGAGTTGGTTGAGATGGCATGTTCTAGATTAACCTCACCAGGTATTGGTTCTTCTGCAGGAATAAATTTTGGACTAGGAAGATTAATTTTGCAGGGTTTGTTTTTAGCACCACAAATTGTCCACGAATCACTAAAAGGTGCTGATATGGTTGCAGCAGTCTTTAAAACTTTGGGATTTAAAGTTTTACCAGAGCCAGCAACTTATAGATCTGATCTTATTCAGTCAATAAGATTGAATAATCCTGATTTGGTACAAAAAGTTTGTCAATCTTTTCAAAATTCTTCACCAGTAGATTCTTTTCTGAATGTTGTTCCATCATCAATGGATGGATATGATTCAAAATTATTAATGGCAGGAGGTACCTTTATTGAAGGTAGTACAAGTGAATTTTCTGCTGATGCCCCTCTAAGAGATCCTTACAATATTTTTGTTCAAGGTGGTTCTCACATAGCTCACATCAAAATTGCATTAATTCGATTATTATCTGAACTATTAGAGGAAAAATTAATTTCAAAGGATTCTCTACTTCCTTTATCCACTTAATCATGTCTTACAAGTTTCCAGACAACCTCAACTACGCTGATACTCATGAATATGTCTTGGAAGAAAATGGATTATTAAAAATTGGAGTTAGTGAATTCGCTATAGACCAATTAGGAGATATTGTTTTTGTTGAATTAGCTAGTGAAGGGGCGACTTTAGAGAAAGGCGAGACTTTTGGAACAATAGAATCAGTTAAGGCCGTAGAGGAAGTCTATTTGCCTTTTTCAGGGGAAATTATATCTGTAAATGAAAGTGTTATTGAGAACCCTGAGCTTTTACAGAATGATCCGATTGGAGACGGTTGGTTAGTCATTTTGAAACCAGAATCAAAAGTATCAATTGCTGATTTGATGACTTCTGAGGAATATCAATCAAAGGTTGTACCAAAATAAGGCAAACTTTTTAAAAAGAGCTATTTTAAAGAAAAATATTTTAATATGACATCTAAATTTGGGTCTGATTTGTTTATAGATCGGCATCTTGGGTTAGGAGATAATGATGAAACAATTATGCTGAACAAGCTTGGTTTTAATAATATTGATCAATTTATAAATCAAGTTATTCCTGAAGATATTCAGCTTAAAGATAAACCTTCAGAAATATTGCCCCAAGGTTGTTCAGAAATTGAGGCTTTAAAAGAATTAGAAGAGATTGCGAATAAAAATACTAAAATGAGATCACTTATAGGACTTGGTTACTATGACAATCATTTGCCTAAAGTAATCCAAAGACATGTTCTTGAAAATCCAAGGTGGTACACATCTTATACTCCATATCAAGCAGAAATTGCACAAGGAAGATTAGAAGCTCTATTTAATTTTCAGACTATTGTTTGTGAACTAACAGGATTCCCTGTCGCCAATGCATCTTTGTTGGATGAGGGTACTGCAGCAGCAGAAGCAATGGCCATGAGTTTTTCCGCAAGAAAAAATAAATCATCAAAAGTGTACTTAGTGGAGTCAAATGTTTTTGATCATACTTTTAATGTTCTACAAACCAGAGCAAAACCTTTGGGAATATCCTTAAAACGCTTTACTCAAAGCAACCTTCCTAATCATGATGATGTTTTTGGAATGTTGTTGCAATTACCTGGTAAAAATGGACAATTATATGATCCTACATTCTTAATATCCCAAGCACATAGATCAGAAATTATTGTTACGGCATGTATTGATCCATTAGCACAAGTTTTGATTAAACCAATTTCTGAATTTGGTGTCGATGTAGCAGTGGGGAGTATGCAAAGATTCGGTGTTCCAATGGGTTTTGGTGGCCCCCATGCAGCATATTTTGCTTGTAGCGAAAAATATAAAAGGCTGATACCCGGAAGAATAGTTGGGCAAACTCTATCTAAAAATGGAGAAAAGTCACTAAGACTAGCATTGCAAACAAGAGAGCAACATATTAGAAGAGAAAAGGCCACTAGTAATATTTGTACTGCTCAATCTTTGTTAGCCATAATTTCTTCTTTTTATGCTATTTATCATGGACCCTCTGGATTAACGCAAATTGCTAAGAGATTAGTTGAGTTGAGAATAAATTTAGAATCAAGTTTGGCGGCTTTAGGTTTTGATATTCCTGATGGGATTAGATTTGATAGTGTTGATGTTTATTCTGAGCACTCCAGGAGGATTCATAATGAAGCTTTAAAAAATGGCTATAACTTAAGAATTTTGCCGTTGGGATCAACTATTGAAAATTCAACCGGCTTTGGGATTTCTTTAGATGAGCTTAGTAATGAAAAAGAAATAAAAGATATTTTGACTTTCATAGCAAACCTTATAGAAAAAGAAGAAGATTTAGAGCATATAAAATTTGATAAAGAATTTCATCTTGAAAGTTTAGCTTTGAGATCCAGTGTATGGATGCAGCAAGATATATTTACAAATTACCAAAGTGAAACTGAATTAATGAGATATATATTTCGACTTGCAGAAAAAGATTTTTCTTTGGTAGATGGGATGATGCCATTGGGAAGCTGTACCATGAAGTTAAATTCTGCAGCAGAGTTAAATCCAGTCTCTTGGGCTAATTTATCTTCCATTCATCCTTTTTCCCCACCAGATCAAACTAAAGGCTATTCAAAAATTATATCTGACTTAGAAAAATGGATAAGTGAGATTGTTGGTTTAAAATCAGTTTCTTTTCAACCAAATGCAGGCTCTCAAGGAGAGTTTGCAGGTTTATTGGCAATAAATTCTTATTTTGAATCAAAAGGTGAACTCTTAAGAAAAAAATGTTTAATTCCAAAAAGTGCTCATGGAACAAATCCCGCTAGTGCAGTTATGGCAGGTTTTGACGTGTTAACTGTTGAATGTGATGACGAAGGAAATATTGATTTTCAAGATTTGTCAATTAAGGTCAAGAAATTTGATAACCAAATAGGGGCTCTTATGTTGACTTATCCCTCTACTCATGGAGTTTTTGAATTACAAATCAGAAAGATATGTGATTTAATTCACTCTGTGGGAGGATTTGTCTATTTAGATGGAGCAAATTTGAACGCTCAGGTTGGATTATGTAAACCGGGGAATTATGGTGTTGATGTTTGTCATTTGAATTTACATAAAACATTCTGCATTCCACATGGAGGTGGTGGTCCAGGAGTAGGTCCAGTTGCCGCATCAGAAACTTTAAGCCCATTTCTTCCTACTCATTCTTTAATGGATAATAATTTATCTATTATTTCCAATTACGTATCTTCTGCCAAGCATGGGAGTGCAAGTATTCTTCCAATAAGTTGGATGTACATAAAAATGGCTGGTCTTAGTGGTTTAAGGAAAGCAACTGAGCATGCTATTTTATCTGCAAATTATATTGCGCATTCTTTAAAGCATAAATTCAAGATTCTTTATAAAGGAAAAAATAATTTTGTAGCACATGAATGTATTTTAGATTTTAGGGATTTAAAATCCAAAACTGGTTTGAGTGTAAATGATTTAGCTAAACGATTAATAGATTATAGTTTTCATGCCCCAACTATAAGTTGGCCTGTTCCAGAAACGATAATGATAGAGCCTACTGAAAGTGAAAGTTTGGTTGAATTGGATAGATTTTGCGAGGCTATGCTATTGATTGGAGAAGAAATCAGCGAAATAGAAAAAAATATATCATTAAAGAATAATAATGTAATAAGTAACGCTCCCCATACTCTGAAAGAGTTAATTGCTGATAATTGGCATCATCCTTATTCAAAAGAAAAAGCTTCTTTTCCTTATAAAACTCCAACGTCTATTAAGTTTTGGTCTTCAGTTTCTAGGATCAATAATGCATATGGCGATCGCAATTTAATTTGTTCTTGCAATGTAAATCAAGGCGAGACTTTCGAAGAAAAAAAATGTGCTTAAAGGACTAGCGTCCTTATATTTACTTAGTTATTATCAGTGAGAATAAAAATTTAATATTTTCTTATAGAATTTTTTTAAATTTTTTTATTAAAATATTCGAGCATCAAATTTTTTGGGGTATTTGAAGCTATGACCAAAGATTTTAAATCTGGCAATGTTAAGCACCTGCCAGTTAAAAACTTAGATTTACCAAATTTTGTCAATAATTTTTCAGGAGATAACTCAAACATTTGTTCCATTGAGGGAACTAATGTTATAAGAGTACCCTTTGGTAAAAAATTTTCAAAGAAAAAAAGGCCTGAAAAGAATCAAAATATCGCTACTCTAATACTTCCTTTAAGTTCGTATAATAATCCCACGCCTCCACACGTAGCATAATTAAGATTAACTTCAATCTATTTCTTTGAGAGTATCTGCATAATAATTTTGCAGTTGTAGTGTTGCTTGATTCCAATCCCATTTTTCCGCTTCGTTTCGTGCCTCTTTTCTCATAACTTCTCTTTTATTTTCATTCTCTAGAATTTTTTTTGTCGCTTCAATCAAACTTTGTTCCCCATTATCTTTTTCATCAGGATTATATAAACAACCATTAATCCCATCGCTAATAATATCTGGAATCCCCCCCTTGTTGGCTCCGATAACTGGACATCCTGCTGCCATTGCTTCTAGTAAAACTAACCCAAGTGTTTCTGTGCTAGATGGAAATAAAAATATATCTCCAGAGGCATATGCGCTAGCAAGTTCATCGCCAGATAAGTATCCTATGAAATTAGTCTTTGTATTTTCGAAGATTTTTTCAAGCTGGTTTCTATATGGTCCGTCACCTACAAGTGCTAGGCAAGCATTAGGAATACTTTCTAAGACTGGTTTAATTCTCTCAATTTGTTTTTCTGCTGATAATCTTCCTACATAAATCAATAAGTAATTAGCGTCGTTATATTTCCCAAATAACTTTTTTCTCATTTTCTCACTTCTCAAATCTGGTCTGAAACTGAGAGTATCTACTCCCCTTTGCCATAGAGCAGTCCTTTGAATACCTTTATCTTTTAACTCATTGACCATAGCGGTGGAAGTACATAAATTTAACAAGGCTTGATTATGAGCTGCTTTAAGTAATTCCCACAAAAGTGGCTCTAACATACCCATACCGTAATGTTCCAGATATTTGGGAAGATGAGTATGGTAACTGGCAATTAAAGGAATATTATTAGTTTTCGCTAACCATATGCCACCTAAGCCAAGTACAGCTGGATTAACAACATGTATCAAATCTGGGTTAAATTTTTCTAACTTATCTGAGACTGCAGGACCCGGTAAACCAAGCTTCAACTCTGGGTATAAGGGTAATGGCATTGCAGCAACTCCAACTACAGTCGCACCCATATATGATTCTGGACACCCTTCTGGACAAAAAATTATAACTTCATCACCATTTTTTATTAAAAATTCAATCGTTTTAGTCAGTCTCGTAACTATGCCATCAACTTTAGGTAAAAAAGTTTCAGTAAACAATGCAATTTTCACTTTCTTAAGGTAACTATTTTAGAAATTTTAATTTATCTTTATTGCCTCAGCTTGTTTTTTAGTCCAGGATGAAACACAAGGTATGCGCTTAAGATCACATCTATTTGAGTATTTTTTGGCAACTTCAACAACTTCTTCTAATAAGCCATTATCAAGAGTCGTTGGGTTTAAACCTAATTCTATAAAACATTTATTATCAACAATTAGATCATTTTCTACAGCTTCATTCCTTGGATTTGGTAAATAATTAATATCAGCTCCTGTTAGAGAAGCAACTTTTTTAGCTAGTTCTCCAACTTGATGACTCTCAGTCATTTGATTAAAGATTTTGACTCTTTCTCCAGATTTTGGAGGATTTTCAAGAGCAAGTTGTACGCATTTTACAGAGTCTTTTATATGTATAAATGCTCTTGTTTGTCCGCCTGTCCCATGTACACTTAATGGATATCCAATTGCAGCTTGCATTAGAAATCTGTTTAAAACAGTTCCATAATCTCCGTCATAGTCAAATCGGTTTGTCAATCTAGGATCTTTTAAAGTTGCTTCTGTATTTGTTCCCCAAACAATGCCTTGATGTAAATCAGTAATCCTTACAAGATCATTTTTGTTGTAGTAAAGAAATAATAATTGATCTAAGGTTTTAGTCATGTGGTAAACACTACCTGGACTTGCAGGGTGTAATATTTCTTCTTCAAATCGGCTTCCATCTGGTTGTGGAACTTCAACTTTAAGATAACCTTCTGGAATTGTTGCACCTCTATGTGATCCATATCCATAGACTCCCATTGTTCCTAAATGAACAACATGAATATCTAAATTACTCTCTACTATTGCAGCAAGAAGGTTGTGGGTGCCATTGACATTATTATCAACTGTATATCTTTTGGTGAAACTGGATTTCATTGAGTAAGGTGCTGCTCTTTGTTCTGCAAAATGGATCACGGAATCTGGTTTTTCATCAATTAGCAAATTGAGCAATTTTTGATATTGTTTAGAGATATCCATATTTAGAAATCTCATAGGTTTACCTCCAACCTCTTCCCATGCAGAAAGTCGTTCTGTTATCGAAGCAATTGGAGTTAATGATTCTACCTCTAGATCAATATCAATTTTTCTACGACTTAAATTGTCGACAATAATAACATCATGATTTTGCTCAGCTAAATTCACCGCACAAGGCCAACCGCAAAAACCATCTCCACCTAGAACAATAACTTTCACTCAGAACTCCAGAATTAAAACATTCATAATATATTTATTAAATTACTACAGTGTGCTTCCACTTTGCGAAAAACATTGTAAATAGTTTCAAATCTTCTTTCTTAATACGATAAATAAAAGGAAATAATAAATTTTTACTTTCTTTTTAAACTTTTCTCAATTTAGAAAATTAGATAGATATGTTTTTTTCCGGCGAACTTGCTACTGCAAAGTTTTGTTTTTTAATTCTTCCTGCCAGAAAAGCTTGCCTGCCAGCTTTCACACTATAGTTTATTGCTTGAGCCATTAGAGGAGGATTTGCAGCTTGTGCTATTGCACTATTGATTAAGACACCATCAGCTCCAATTTCCATAGCTTGAGAAGCTTCACTAGGCACCCCAATTCCTGCGTCAATTATTACTGGCACTTTTGCATTCTCAATAATTATCCTTATATTTGATAAATTTAACAAACCTTGCCCGGAGCCTATGGGCGAGCCCAATGGCATTACAGTTGCACAACCTATTTCTTCTAGTCTTTTTGCAAGAATAGGATCTGCATTGATGTAGGGTAGTACAGCGAAACCCTTTTTTATTAAAATTTCGGCTGCTTTAAGAGTTTCTATTGGATCTGGTAGCAAATACTTTTTGTCAGGAATAACTTCTAACTTCACAAAATTATTGTCTTCTTGACCAGATAATTTTGCAAGTTCTCTACCTAAAATTGCTATTCTGACTGCCTCATCGGAATTAACACAACCAGCTGTATTAGGAAGCATCCAGTATTTTTCCCAGTTAATCTTCTCGAGTAAGTTTTCTCCGGTCTGATCATTTTTAATTCTTCTAACAGCGACGGTTATAATTTCCGTTTCAGAATTTGACAAACTTTCCACCATATCTTGAGTAGATTTGTATTTGCCAGTACCAACCATTAATCTACTGGAAAATTGTTTTCCACCAATTTGTAAAAAAGAATAATTTTCCATATTTAGAATCCCTTATCTTTAATGCCTTTATAAGGTTTATAATTGTTTCTTTTTTCTAACTCCTTACTTTTTTTAATTGCTGTTTTGTTTTTTGGATCTATCACCAAAACCTTTTGATAAGTTTCATATGCCAAGTCGTACTCAAGTAAACGCTGTTGTGCTGATGCGAGGTTATTTAGGGCTATAGGATATTTTGGAAGTGATTTTATTGCAGAGTTATAGTGTTTAATTGCTTTCTTAAATTCATTTTGAGCAGCATAAGAAAATCCTAAAGCATTATTTATTATCGCTTTTGCTTCATCAGGTTCATTTTCGTAATTTTCAATTGCTTTTAAAAAAGTTTTAGTAGCTTCAGAATATAATCTTTTTTTTATCTGTATAGACCCAAATTCATATAATTCTGTAGCTTGAGTGAGAGAATCTAAACCTTTCTGCTCGAATTTTACTAAATTTAATTCTTCACTTCTTGTTTTTAGAAATTGTCTGAATACAAAAATAGAAATTATTATTAATACAACAAAAAGAATTATTAAATAAGATTGAAAGGAAGATATTTCCATTATTTATAATTTCTTTTTTTAGATTATATTCGTTTTTTCTATTTACTAACGGAAGAAACAATTTTTTCAAAACACTTAGGATCGTTTAAGGCTAATTGAGCAAGCATTTTTCTATTAATGATAATTTCTGAATTTTTCATTCCATTTATTAACTTGCTATAGTTTGTTCCATTTATCCTCGCAGAGGCGTTAATTCTAGAGATCCAAAGTCTTCTAAAATCTCTTTTTCTTCTTCTTCTATCCCTGTAAGCATTACAAAGAGCTTTCATCACTCTTTGGTTTGCGGTCCTGAAAAGATTTTTGTTACCGCCTCTAAAACCTTTTGCAAGATTTAAGATTTTGTTTCTTCTTTTTCTGGCTATGTTGCCTCTTTTTACCCGTGCCATGAATATCTAATAAAAATTGGTTAAAGATTTATGCGTATGGAATCATTAATTTTACATTATCAGCATCTCTTTCATCAACTACGGCTTTTGTTGATAGATGTCTTTTTAATTTTGAGCTTTTATGATCAAGTAAATGATTATGGAAAGCTCTTCTTCTCATGAATTTACCCGTCGCGGTAGCTTTAAATCTTTTGGCAGCTGATTTACGAGTTTTTAGTTTAGACATTTAAGTCACATGTGTTTAATTAGGATAATCTAAACCTTTATACGCATTGGTGCAAATTAAAGTTTTTAATTGATAAGGAAAGTTCTAATTTATGAAACTTAAATTTGCCTTTTTAAACTTATTTTTAGGCTGTATTTCTCTTTTAATAGTAAACATTAAATTTATTTCAAATGCACAAGGAGAAGAACTGCTAAAGGTTGAACTCCATAATGAAATTAAAAAAGGAAAATTTTTAATTGGTTTAAAGCAATATTTAGGCGGGGAAAATGATAGTTTTTCAAAAAAAAAGAATATTAATTTTATCACTGATAAAGGTTTTTTAAATCTGACATCGTCCAATGGTATTAAACATAAATCAAAAGAGATTAATATTAGTTGGGTGGATATACCCAATAAAAATCCAGAAACAATCGAAAGAATTGTTTTTGGCCCTTTTGCTAGCTATGAATCAGCAAAAAAGCAAGCAGAGAAGCTAAAAGATAAAGGATTTGAGCCGACTATTGCTTACCCTAAAAATTGGGAAGTATGGATTCCATTTGAAGATGATCTGCCAGAGTTTGAATTAAAAAATAAGATTTCTAGAAAAATAAATAATTTTCAAATTACTCCTTTTCTTAGAAGTAAATATAGTCTTATGAAACTCGAAGGACCTATATATATTTATGCTCAAGAGGACATAAAAATAAATGGTGTCAATTTTGGCAAAAATTTTTATTTATTAAAAGATTTATATGGAACTTGGACATTAGTTCAAAAAATTAAGTTTGATGATTATTTGGCAGGTGTTTTGCCACATGAAATTGGACCGAATTCTCCTTTAGAAGCACTCAAGGCACAAGCAGTCATAGCAAGAACTTGGGGAATTTTTAATTCTGATAGATTTAAAATGGATAAATATCATTTATGTATCACAACTCAATGTCAAGTTTATAAGCCTCCCAAAATTACAAATAAAAAAGTGCAAAAAGCTATAGAAGCGACTTCAAATTTAATTCTCACTTATGGAAATCAACCAATAAATGCTTTTTACCATGGTTCTAATGGTGGCGTATCTGCTACTGCAGGAGAGTCTTGGCAAATTCAAGATTATCCTTATTTTAATTCAATCATTGATGGTTCTAAATCATTAAATAAAAATTTTAAACTTCCAATTATTAGTGAATCTGATGTAAATAACTTTTTAGATTTTGATAAAAAACAGTTTTATGGGAGTAATCATTCTCTTTTTCGATGGAACAAGAAAATTTCTAGTTTTGAAATTAAAGAAAAGTTAATTAAAAACAAACTTATAAATATTAATGATTATGTTTTCGATTTAAATTCTATTGAACGTGGGTTTAGTGGCAGAGTGACACAATTAGAAATACAAACGTATAACGTTAATAAATCTATTGTTCTAGTTAAAGATGATATTCGACGGGTATTAAATTTTTTACCTAGTAATTTGTTTACTATTAATAAATTAAGTGATGATTTATGGCTTTTCAGAGGAGGAGGCTTCGGTCATGGTGTAGGTTTATCTCAGTCAGGAGCAATTGAAATGGCGAAATTAGGATTCTCTTATGAACAAATATTGAATCATTACTATCGAGATGCAAAACTGAAAAAAATTGAGATATTGTCTCAATGAAAGTTAAGTAATTAGAAATTTACTTTTATGAGTAAGGGTTTTTATAAAAATCGAAGATTGAAGTCGTTTATATTTCTTAGTACTTGTTTTTTAGTATCTTTTATTCCTCATGCTAACAATATCGAAAATTTCTTTTACATAATATTGATTCTTTCTTTTGTGATTGTTTTTTACGGTTTAATAGTTATTTCTAGAAATTTCAAAAGGAACAATGTTTTAAATACTGTAAGCAGAAGAATTAGCAATAAAGAGTTACCTGTGCTTGATATTTTAGTCGCAGCTAGAGATGAAGAGAATGTAATAGCAAGATTAGTTGAAAGATTATTTAGTTTAGACTATCCAACAAATAAATTAAATATTTACATAATCGATGATGGTAGTTCTGATAAGACGCCTTTAATTTTAGATCGATTATCTACACAATATGACAAGCTAAAAGTCATAAGTCGTTCTCCAAATGCAGGAGGAGGGAAGTCAGGAGCTTTGAATTATGCCTTGAAATTTACCCATGGTGAATGGTTATTAGTTTTGGATGCTGATGCTGCATTAAAACAAGATTCTTTGATAAGGTTATTTAGTTTTGTAGAAGAGGGTGATTGGTCTGCAGTTCAACTTAGAAAATCAGTAACAAATGTAAGTAAGAATTTTTTAACTTCCTGTCAGTCAATGGAGATGGCTATGGATGCAATCTTTCAATATGGAAGATTATCAGTTGCTGGAGTTTCCGAATTAAGGGGAAATGGTCAATTAATTAAGAAAGAAACATTATTAGCATGTGGTTCTTTTAATGAAGATACGGTTACAGATGATCTTGATTTGAGTTTAAGATTATTATTATCAAAATCTAGAATTGGAATCTTATGGGATCCTCCAGTCATGGAGGAAGCAGTTGAGAATTTAAATGCTTTATTAGCGCAAAGGCAAAGATGGGCAGAGGGGGGGTTGCAAAGATTCTTCGATTATGGAGATCAATTATTTACTAATAAAATTGATTATTTGCAGAAATTTGATTTAACTTACTTTTTCATCTTGCAATATGCATTACCAATCATTTCTATTTTTGATTTAGTTTTCAGTATTGCTTTTTTAGATTCACCAATTTACTGGCCGATTTCATTTACAGCTTTTATGTTATCTGGAATTGCTTTTTGGTACGGTTCTTCTTGTAAAAGTGAAGTACCTGTATTGCAAAAAAGTAATTTTTTGATGGTATTTGTATCGGTTTTTTATTTATCACATTGGTTTTTAGTAATCCCTTGGGTAACTATAAAGATGTCTATTTTTCCTAAAAAGATACTCTGGCGAAAGACTCTTCATACTGGAGTTTAATCTATTCATCAAGGTCTATAATTTCTCCATTAAAAAAATTTGCTAAGTTTTTTGAACTATCATCATAAGTTTCCTCGTTAGAAATTTTTGTTGTCGAATTAGTTTTTGGTTCTATTTTTTTTATTGGTCGGAAATTATTTACTTCATTTTGGGTTATTTCTGGAGTGTTTGTTGGCTTACTTTTATTTAATTGTTTGGTTGAAAAATTAAGTATTATTGCATTTCCAAATATCTTTTTTACAGTATCTTCAATTATAACTTTTCTGCTTTTTATCATACTTTCCCAGTTTGGAGATAATGCAATTGTGATTTTCTCCGAATCAAAACTTTCAAGTTCGGCTTGTTGTGAAAGTAACATTCTTGTTGATGGTAACTCTACTTTAGAAAGAATTAATTCCCATTTATCTTTTAAATTTGATGGAGGATTATTTTGGTTATTTTCAGAAATATTTTCAATACTCTCTTTTTCTAGAACTTCAAATTTTTCTAATTTTTCGTCTTTTTTTTCGATCAATTCCTTGTGAGTTATCTCTTCTTGGATACTTGGTTTTGGAATCTCATGTGAAATATTTTCTTTATTAATTGGAATGTGTTTTCTACTTTCATGCTTCTCCTCAGTCGTATTATTTTTACTTTCTTGTTTATTTTCAAAACTATTTATCTCTTGACTATCAAGAAGACCAGTTAAATGTATTTCAAACCAAAGCCTTGGATTATCACTTGATTTGATTTGATATTCAATATTTCTCAGATTATTATGCCAATTTATTATTTTAGATTTATTTATTGTTTTTGAGATTTTATCTAACTCATCTCGAAATTCATCAGAGGTATAATAAAGATCTGAATATTTGTTATTAGTAGTGTGTAATAGTAGATCTCTTGTTATATTAAATAATCCGATAATTATTTGAAGAGGTTCGTTTCCGGCATCATATAATTTGTTGCAAGTGTCAATTAATGACTCTGGATTATTCTCAATCAATGATTTAATCAGATTTGTTAATTCACTTTCTGATACTTCTCCTAGGAGGTTTTGGATATTATTTATTGTTATCCCTTCTGGAAAAAGATTCAATTGTTCAAGGAGGCTTTGTGCATCTCTCATACCTCCATTAGACCTTTTTGCAATCATTTTTAACGCCTGAACTTCGTATTTAATGGATTCTTTTTCGGCGATTTCTGATAAATGTTGAAAAATATCACTAGGGCTTATTCTTCTAAAATCAAACTTTTGGCATCTACTTTTTATTGTATTTAATACTCTCTCAGGATTTGTCGTCGCAAGTATAAAGACAACTCTTGAGGGCGGTTCTTCAATAGTTTTTAGTAAAGCATTTGAAGCTGCCGTTGAAAGCATATGACATTCATCAATTACATAGACTTTCCATCTCGCTTGAGTAGGTGCAAATCTTGCTCTCTCTATAATTTCTCTTATATTTTCTACTCCTGTATTTGATGCTGCATCAATCTCGATAATATCTAGAGCGCTCCCATCTGTAATTTGTCTACATAAGTCACATTTACAACAAGGAGTTATCGTAGGTTGGTCGAATGCCTGGCAATTTAGAGATTTTGCAAATATTCTTGCACTTGATGTTTTTCCAGTGCCTCTTGGACCATTAAAAAGATATGCAGGAGCAATTTTTTTTGTTAATAGAGCTTGTTTGAGTGTAATGGATATAAATTTTTGCCCAACCAGTTCGTCTAAGTTGTTTGGTCTATATTTTTGATGGAAAGGCTTATGTATATTTGGCATTTATTTTTCATTAATTAGAAAAATTAGGGATTCATTTAAAAAAATTAAACTCTAATTTTATGCAGACTCTTTAATGATTCTTTTTGATCCTGAAGGTAGTTTAACAATCTTAGATGAGAACAAATTATCTACCATTTTTTTCGTAATTGTGAATTCTTTTACATTTTCTTCAGAAGGCAAAGTGTACATTATGTCTAGCATTAGCTCTTCAATTATTGATCTTAATGCTCTTGCACCTGTTTTTCTTTTGTATGCTTCATTTGCTATCGCTTCAACAGAATCAGGCTCAAATGATAATTCAACATTATCCATACTTAGCAAAGTTTTGAATTGCTTAACTAATGCATCTCTTGGTTGAGTCAAAATAGATTCTAAAGTTTCTTTAGTAAGACGATCTAATACAGCACAAACCGGAATTCTTCCAATAAATTCTGGAATTAGACCATATTTCACTAAGTCATCTAATTCTAAATTTTTCAGGGAATCTCTTGGGTCTACTATTTTTTTTGTATCAACTTTGTTTTGATCTGAATTGGTGGTAAAACCTATAGAGTGTTTACCCATACGCTTTTGAACTATATCCTCTAAACCTATAAAAGCTCCCCCACAAATAAATAGTATTTGACTCGTATCAATTTGGATACAGTCATGATAAGGATGTTTTCTTCCGCCTTGTGGTGGCACATTAGCAATTGTTCCTTCAAGCATTTTTAATAAAGCTTGCTGTACTCCTTCACCAGAGACATCTCTAGTAATTGAGGGATTCTCGCTTTTTCTTGCAATTTTATCAATTTCATCAATATAAATAATTCCTTTTTGAGCTAGTTCTACATTCATTTCTGATTTCTGCAGAAGTCTTAAAAGTATGTTTTCAACATCCTCCCCAACATATCCAGCTTCTGTCAAAGTCGTTGCATCAGCTACTGCAAAAGGAACATCCAGAAACTCTGCTAAAGTTTGCGCCAACAATGTTTTTCCACTTCCAGTAGGGCCGATGAGTAAAATATTTGATTTTTGTAATTTAGTTGCTTGTGAATCTGTTGCATTGTTATTTTTACTATCCTCTTTAACTTTCCAAGCTAATCGCTTGTAGTGATTGTATACGGCTACTGATAATATTTTTTTTGCAGATTCTTGTCCAACAACTTGATTATCAAGAAAACTTTTTATTTCTAATGGCTTAGGAATTGAGGTTAATTCTAAAGGAACAGACTTTTTTGGATTATCAGTTGTTAATTTCTTTTTTACTTGCGGAGAGTTGTTTGTGTTCGCTTGATTATCAAGTAGTTCTTCATCGAGAATTTCATTACAAAGATCTATGCACTCATCACAGATATAAACCCCAGGACCAGCTATAAGCTTTCTTACTTGGTCTTGTGATTTACCGCAAAATGAACATTTAAGATGGGCGTCGAATTTAGCCATCGATAATAAGTTTTTAAAGTGAAAGGTGTTAAATATTCCCTATTCACTAGGATTGCTTATAAATATCGATTCGTCATCTTATTCTTAAAAAATCAGAACCCCTTGTCACTTTTTGATAACTTTATCAATTAATCCATATTCGACTGCTTCTGAGGGAGATAAAAAGTAATCTCTTTCTGTATCTTCATTAATTTTTTCTAAAGGTTGACCAGTATGTTCTGCTAAGAGCGAATTTAATGTTTTCTTGAGAAAAAGTATTTCTTTAGCTTGTATTTCAATCTCTACTGCTTGACCTTGTGCACCTCCCAGAGGTTGATGAATCATAATTCTAGAATTAGGTAAAGCCAATCTTTTCCCCTTTGCTCCTCCAGAAAGTAGAAATGCCCCCATACTTGCCGCTACTCCAAAGCATATTGTCACTACATCAGGGGATATTTGTTGCATAGTATCGTAAATTGCCATTCCTGCAGTTACTGAGCCTCCAGGAGAATTGATATATATTTGGATGTCTTTTTCGGGATCTTCCGCTTCAAGAAATAATAATTGTGCAACAAGTGAATCAGATACTTGATCATTAATTCCAGTACCTAAAAAAATTATTCTCTCCCTCAATAGTCTTGAATAAATATCAAAAGCTCTTTCTCCTCTACCAGATTGTTCAATAACAGTAGGAACAGCAGCAATGGTTTTATTGTTACTTTCGTAAGAATTTATTGAGCTTTGGATTAAATGTTTTTTTTCTGAGTTCACAAATTAATTTTCGTCTTATAAATAATTTAAGGGGTTTTTGTTTAATTAGTAGGAAATTTCATAAATTATTTTTTTTCTTTTTTATTTTGAGTTTTTGTAGGTTTTGTAGTTTTTGTAGTTTTTGACGCAGTATTTGTGGCTTTTGTTGTTTTTGAGGTTTTTGTAGCTTTAGAATTTTTTGTAGTTTTTTCTTTTACTTCAGAATTTTCTTCAAGCCAAATGATTAATTTTTCTTTGAGTAAATCGTCACTTATTACTTCTGTTAATTTTTTAATATCTATTTGTTTTGAAGATTGAGAGATCGCATCTTCATAATCTTTCATTTTTGAATCAATTTCATCTTGCTCAACTTTTATGTTTTCTGTTTCAGCTAATGCTTTTAAAGCTAAATTTCTTTGAACATTTTTTTCAGCCTGAGGCCTTGTGGACTCTGCTAATGACTTAACTAATTCCGGAGTGAAAGTAGATTTAACATCAAGACCTTGTTGAGCGAATCTTTGAGCGGTTTGTTCAATATTATTCCTCACTTCTTTATCAATCATAGATTTTGGAATCTCAGCAACCAATTCGTTTGTTAAGGCATCTAATAAAGCTTCAATTTTGATATCTTTTTGAGTTTTTTCAAAATTGTCTTTAAGTTGCTTTTCAATATCTTTCTTTAACTCTTTTAATGATTCTTTGTTGCCAGACTGTTTTGCAAAATTGTCATTAAGTTCAGGCAATTCTTTTTCCTTAAGATCCTTAAGATTTACTTCAAAAATTGCTTCTTTCCCTCTTGAATCCTCATGAGAATAATCATCAGGAAATTTAAGGTTAAGTTTTTTAGTATCACCAATTTTCATCTTTACGATTCCCTCAACGAAACCGGGAATCATTTTGTTCTTTTCTAACTCAAGATCCATTGATTCACTTGTTCCACCATCAATCTCTTTACCAGAATCTTTATATTTTCCTCTGAAACTAACCACAGCAATATCTCCTAATTTTGCTGCTCTATTGGTAACTGGAATAATGTTTGCAAACTGATTTCTAGATTTTTCTAGCGCTTCATCTATTGACTTAGGATCAAACTTTGTCTTTGATATTTCAACACTTAGTCCTTTGGATTTTTTAAGTTTTAATTCTGGGGCAACATCAGTTTGAAGAGTAACTTTAAGTGATTTTTCAGGACTAAATTTTGCAAGTAAAGATTCAAATCCATCTACCAATTCTGGCTCACTTAGTGGCTCTATAGATTTTATTTTTAACGCTTCTTGCCATGATTTATCTATGATTTTTTCTAGAGCAGAAGCATGTAATTGTGTGATGCCAATTCTTTGGATTAAGACTTGTTTAGGAATCTTACCAAGTCTAAATCCCGGAATTTTAGCCGAACGACTGATAGAACTGATTGTTTCATTTACACACGTTTTGCATGTCTCAGATGGTATTTCTAATTCGAATGAAATTCTACTTTGAGGCAAAGGGGTTGTTTTGACTATTAGTGCATCTTTAGCCATGTTTTTCTAAGTTATTACTATGAAGCGAATCTTAATTATTTCACATTATGTGATTTCCTTGAAAGTTAATTTTTTGATAAAGTAAAAAAAATAGTCAATCTATTTATAAAAATCATTTTAAAGTGTGAGACAATCTCCGTATTTGCCTAATAGGCCATTAAAAGTTGCTGTTTTAGGTTCTTCAGGTGCTGTGGGATCTGAACTGCTAAAAATTCTTGAACAACGTGATTTCCCAATATCAGAATTGGTCTTGCTTTCATCAGAGCGGTCAGAAGGAAAAAAAATTGTTTGGAAAGATGAAGAATTAGTTACAAAAAAAACAACTAAAGAAGAATTTAAGAATCTTGATTTGGTTTTGGCTTCAGCTGGCGGAAGTATTTCAAAAAAGTGGTTATCTACCATTATTGATCAAAATGCTTTACTGATAGATAATTCAAGTGCTTTCAGATTAGATAAGAACGTTCCTCTTATAGTCCCTGAAGTTAATGCTAGTGACGTATTTAATCATGATGGGGTAATAGCCAATCCAAACTGCACTACCATTTTGTTGACATTAGTTTTAGCTCCATTAAATAAACTTTCTAATATTCAAAGAGTTATTATCTCAACATATCAATCTGTCAGTGGTGCAGGCCAACTGGCGATGGAGGAACTAAAACTTTTAACTGAACAATATCTTCAAGGAAATCCTCAAAAAAGTGAGGTTTTGCCATACTCCCTTGCTTTTAATTTATTTTTACATAATTCCCCTATGCTTTCAAATAATTACTGCGAAGAAGAGATGAAAATGGTTAATGAGACAAGGAAAATATTAAATATTGCTGATTTAAAGCTCTCTGCTACATGTGTTCGAGTCCCAGTTTTGAGAGCACATTCTGAATCGATCAATATTGAATTTGCCGATGTAGTTGAGCTTAAAGATGCTCTTGAAGAATTAAAAAAATCTCCTGGAATTGAAATTATTGAGGATTACAAAAATAATAGATTTCCTATGCCAAATGACGTTATGGGAAGGGATAATGTTGCTGTTGGCAGGCTAAGAACTGATATAAGTCATCCTCATGGATTAGAATTATGGTTATGTGGAGATCAAATAAGAAAAGGAGCAGCTCTGAATGCTGTTCAAATAGCTGAGTTATTAATTCCAAAAAAATGATTACAGACAAAACTGAGTGTAATAATCCACTATTTGGAAGAATATTGACTGCAATGGTTACTCCATTCACTGAGAATGGAGCTGTAGATTATGAACTAGCTATAAAACTTTCAAATTATCTTTTTGAGAACGGTTCCGATGGAATTGTGTTGTGCGGTACTACTGGAGAATCTCCGACTCTTTCATGGGCGGAACAGCATGATTTATTTATTGCGGTAAAAGGATCTTTGGATGCAAGCTGTAAAGTAATAGTTGGCACTGGTAGCAATTGTACAAGCGAAGCAGTGGAAGCTACAAAAAAAGCTTACGACTCTGGTGCCGACGGTGCTTTGGTCGTTGTTCCTTATTACAATAAGCCGCCTCAAGAAGGTCTTTATAAACATTTCAGTTCTATTGCTAGATCTGCAAAGGATTTGCCTCTTATGCTCTACAACATTCCTGGCAGAACTGGATGCAATTTATTACCTGATACTGTGAAGAAACTTATGGATTTCTCAAATATTCTCAGTATTAAAGCTGCAAGCGGTAGAATAGAAGAAGTAACAGAACTAAGAGCTATTTGTGGCTCCGAACTCTCTGTATATAGTGGCGACGATTCATTGTTGCTTCCAATGTTATCGGTAGGTGCTGTAGGAGTAGTAAGTGTTGCAAGTCATTTAGTTGGATTGCAATTGAAAGAGATGATTCATTCTTTTCAAAGTGGAAAAGTTGCCAATGCTCTTGCTATTCATGAAAAACTTCAGCCTCTTTTCAAAGCACTCTTTATGACTACTAATCCAATCCCAATTAAAGCTGCTTTGGAGCTCTCGGGATGGGATGTAGGTAATCCTAGAAGTCCTTTGTCACCTTTAAACAATGACATGAAAAAGCAACTATCTTTTATCCTGAATTCCTTACAATAGGGATTATATTTAACTTGATAATTAAATTTAAATAAACCTTATTTGATTACAAGCAGGCCTTCATAAATTTCAAAATTATGCAATCAAGTACAAATTCAACTGTAAATAGATCTACTCATGATTCATCTAGATCTAAAAGTAATACTCCAGCTCTACGAGTAATACCTCTTGGAGGATTACATGAAATAGGAAAAAACACTTGCGTTTTTGAATATGGTGATGAATTAATGCTTGTTGATGCTGGCCTAGCTTTCCCATCTGATGGTATGCATGGCGTAAACGTTGTTATGCCTGATACAACTTTTTTAAAAGAAAATCAAAGAAGAATAAAAGGAATGATTGTCACTCACGGGCATGAAGATCACATTGGAGGTATTTCTCATCATCTAAAGCATTTTAATATTCCCATTATTTATGGCCCAAGACTGGCAATGTCAATGCTTAGAGGAAAAATGGAGGAAGCAGGGGTATCTGATAGAACAACGATACAGACAGTAAATCCAAGAGATGTTGTAAAAGTAGGACAACATTTTTCTGTTGAATTTATTCGCAATACCCATTCTATTTGCGATAGCTTTTCTTTAGCAGTTATAACACCTGTTGGCACAATTATTTTCACGGGAGATTTTAAGTTTGATCATATGCCAGTAGATGGAGAGCAATTTGATATTGAAAGAATGGTGCATTACGGAGAGAAGGGTGTTTTATGCATGTTCAGTGATTCTACTAATGCCGAAGTTCCAGGATTTTGTCCTTCTGAGAAGACTATCTATCCCTCTTTAGAAAAACATATTGCAGAGGCAAAAGAACGAGTTATCCTTACTACTTTTGCTAGTTCTGTGCATAGAGTGACAATGATCTTAGAATTGGCCATGAAACATGGAAGAAAGGTCGGTTTGTTAGGTAGATCGATGATAAATGTTATTGCTAAGGCAAGAGATATTGGTTATATGAAATGCCCAGATGATTTGTTCGTTCCTATCAAGCAAATTAGAGATTTGCCAGATAGGGAGACTTTATTATTAATGACGGGTAGTCAAGGAGAACCCCTAGCAGCGTTAAGCAGAATTTCTCGTGGTGAACATCAGCATGTTCGTCTCAAGACTACTGATACTGTAATATTTTCAGCCAGCCCAATTCCTGGTAATACCATTTCCGTTGTTAATACAATAGATAGATTAATGAAACTCGGAGCAAAGGTTGTTTATGGAAAGGGTGAGAATATTCATGTTTCTGGTCATGGTTTTCAAGAAGATCAAAAGTTAATGTTGGCACTCGCAAAACCTAAGTTTTTTGTTCCTGTTCATGGAGAACATAGAATGCTTGTTTGTCATGGGAAGAGTGCACAAACTATGGGGGTTCCAAAGGATAATATCTTAATTATTGAAAATGGAGATGTAGTTGAGTTAACACCTAATTCTATTCAAAAGGGTGATCCTGTAAAAGCTGGTGTTGAACTGCTTGATAACTCACGAAATGGGATAGTAGATGCTCGAGTATTAAAGGAAAGGCAGCAATTAGCTGGGGATGGTGTAGTAACTGTTTTAGCTCCTATTAGTACAGATGGGAAGATGGTTGCGCCTCCCAGAGTTAATTTGAGAGGAGTTGTTACTACTGCAGAGCCAAGAAAAATGTCTATGTGGACAGAACGAGAAATAAGCTGGGTCTTAGAAAATAGATGGAAACAATTATCCAGACAAACTGGGCCGAATAATTTTGAGGTAGATTGGATTGGTGTACAAAGAGAAATTGAAAATGGTTTATCGAGAAGAATGAGAAGAGAATTACAAGTTGAACCACTTATTTTGTGTTTAGTTCAACCTGCTCCAAGTGGAACTCGTGCTTATATTCCAAAGATTACCGAAGAGCAAAATTTCTCCAATAGAAATAGAAATAATAATAATTTCCATAAGAAATCAAACAATAATAATCATCCTAATAGTTCAAATAACCCACAAAATACCCAAAAAAGTCCAAAAGTATCACAGAATCCATCAGCTGAGACTGCTACAGAAGATTCATTTGAAGGTAGAACAAGAAGAAGAAGATCTGCTGTAACATCTTAACTTTTTTCAAAATTTATATAGTTTTTATCCCAAACAATTTTTAAAAACTCTTGCAGATTAATTTGACCTTTATTTTTTTCATAAATTGAAGTTGCTAATTTTGTCAGATTTTTAGAACTACATTGCTTTGGAGATACTTCTTTTAAAAATCTATTTAAAATTGTGCACCTCGCTTCAATACACATACCATTTAGGAGATTCCTATCGATACCTTTAATATCTTTACAATAAAAATACGCTAGTTCACTTAGATCATTACGTTCATTATTGTATTTGCTCATTTTTTGGGAAAAATTATTTATCCTTTCAGAACAGCCAGGATAGATGACTTCTAAGGTAGGAATAATTTTTTTTCTTACTAAATTTCTTTTTAATTTAAGATCTGAATTTGTAGGATCTTCCCAGACTGGAATCTTCATTTCATTGCAAAATTGTTTTGTATCTTCCCTACTGAAAATTAATATTGGTCTTATTAAATAAATTTGATTTTCTATTAATCTTTTACTCTCAATATTACTCAGACCTGCAAAATTGCTTCCTCTAGATAAATTGAGGATAAATGTTTCTGCATTATCACTACTCGTGTGACCAGTTAGCAAATAAATATTATGTTTTTCCTGGTTTGTACTTAATAAAGTTTTGGCTCTTTCACATAATTTTTTATATCTCCATTCTCGTGCTTTTTCTTCTGAAGAAATACCTTCTTTATTTGCTTGATCAAAAGAGAATGAAATATTTTTATCTTCGCAATAATCTTTTAATTCAAGAGCATATAGTGATGATTTTTCGTGCCACTGATGATCACCATGCCAAACACTAATAGACCAATTATGTAGTTTTTTTAGGTCATTAATTAGGGTTAATAAGGCCATTGAGTCTTGCCCCCCCGAAACACTTATTAAAATATTGGATCCTTTGGGAATTAATATTTTTTTGGCAAGAATCTCCTTATGAAGCTGATGATGCCATGATGACCAATTTTTCTGACTTAATTTTTTATTAGTCATTTTGTGTTGCTCAGATAATATTTTTTAAAAAATGCACTGTTTTACTAAAACAATGTCACAATCAGGTAATAAATTCATTAAGTCAATGAGTCTGATTAATCTTTTGCCACAAAAAATCAAAGAAGAGTTAAGAAGCAAATCCTTACTCAAAGTTATTTCAGGATTGAATAATTTCGATGTTCATTCTGTGAAAATAATTGTTGAGGCTGCTTCATTAGGAGGTGCAGATCTTGTCGATATTGCTTGTAAACCTGAACTCGTTGATTTAGCACTTAAGAATTCAATACTACCAGTTTGTGTTAGTTCAGTAGTGCCTCGATCTTTTCAAGATTGTGTAAAAGCAGGAGCATCATTAATTGAGATAGGAAATTACGATACTTTTTATGAAAAAGACATTCATTTTTCAGATAAAAAAGTTTTAAACATTACAAAAGAGACGAGGGATTTATTGCCTAATTTTCCTTTATCAGTAACTGTTCCTCATACTATGCCTATTCATAAACAAGTTGATCTTGCTTTAAAGTTAGTGGAAGAAGGCGTTGACATTATTCAAACAGAAGGTGGCACTAGTTCTACTCCTTACTCTCCAGGAATTCAAGGTTTTTTTGAAAAATCAGTACCAACTCTTGCATCTACCTATGCTATTCATCAAGAATTTAAGAAACAATCTCTGAATATACCAATCATGAGTGCCTCTGGATTAAGCCAAGTAACTTGTCCACTAGCAATATCCTCTGGAGCCTCAGCAGTTGGCGTTGGATCTGTAGTTAATAAATTAGATGATTTAATATCAATGATTGCGGTTGTAAGGGGCTTAAAAGAATCTTTAAAAAATTCAATAATTGGAGAAAAAATTTCTTAGTATAGCCATATCCTTTAGCTACTAGCTTGATGAACAACTATAAGCTTCAAGCTCCTTACGAACCAAATGGAGATCAACCAGAAGCTATTAAAAAATTAGTTAAAGGCGTAAATAATGGTAAACAGTTTCAGACTCTTTTAGGAGCTACTGGAACTGGAAAAACATTTACCATTGCCAATGTAATTCAACAAACAGGAAGGCCAGCACTTGTTTTAGCCCATAACAAAACGTTGGCTGCACAACTATGTAACGAATTAAGGGAATTTTTTCCAAAAAATGCTGTTGAGTACTTCATTTCTTACTACGATTATTATCAACCTGAAGCTTATGTACCTGTAAGTGATACTTACATAGCCAAAACTGCTTCAATCAATGAAGAAATAGATATGCTTAGGCATTCTGCAACACGCTCATTATTTGAAAGAAAAGATGTAATTGTTGTAGCCTCAATAAGTTGTATTTATGGTCTTGGTATACCGAGTGAGTATTTAAAAGCTGCAGTTAAATTTGAAGTGGGAAAATCAATAAATCTACGTTCTTCTTTGAGGTCTCTGGTTGAAAATCAATATACTAGAAATGATATTGAAATTACTAGAGGTAGATTCAGAATTAAAGGTGATGTTTTAGAAATCGGTCCAGCTTATGAAGATAGATTAATAAGAATTGAGTTATTTGGTGATGAAGTCGAGGCTATTAGATATGTTGACCCTACTACAGGAGAAATACTTGAAAGCTTGGAACAAGTTAGCGTTTACCCAGCGAAGCATTTTGTAACTCCAAAAGAAAGACTTGAGAGTGCAATAAGTGCAATTAGAAGTGAATTAAAAACTCAACTAGATAAATTTACATACGAAGGAAAATTATTAGAGGCTCAACGTCTAGAACAACGTACAAAATATGATTTAGAAATGCTTAAAGAGGTTGGTTATTGTAATGGAGTTGAGAACTACGCTCGTCATTTATCAGGTAGGGAGGAAGGTTCACCGCCAGAATGTTTAATAGATTACTTTCCCAAAGATTGGTTGTTGGTAGTTGATGAGAGTCATGTAACATGTCCTCAACTTCATGCGATGTACAACGGTGATCAATCTAGAAAAAAAGTTTTAATAGATCATGGTTTTAGATTGCCAAGTGCTGCAGATAATAGACCTTTAAAATGTGAAGAGTTTTGGGAAAAATCAAAACAGACATTATTTATAAGTGCAACCCCGGGTCAATGGGAATTAGATCAATGTGATGGTAAATTTATTGAGCAAGTTATAAGACCAACTGGGGTATTAGACCCTGTAATTGATGTAAGACCTAGTGAAGGCCAAATAGAAGATCTGTTATCTGAAATAAGAATTCGAGCTGAAAAGAATCAAAGAGTGCTTGTGACAACACTCACTAAGAGAATGGCTGAAGATCTAACTGATTTTTTATCTGAAAATAAAGTAAGAGTTAGATATTTGCATTCCGAAATCCATTCAATTGAAAGAATTGAAATTATTCAAGACCTCAGAATGGGCGAATATGATGTTTTGGTAGGAGTTAATTTATTAAGAGAGGGACTAGATCTTCCAGAAGTATCCTTAGTCGCCATTTTAGATGCTGATAAAGAAGGTTTTCTGAGGGCAGAAAGGTCATTGATTCAAACAATAGGAAGGGCTGCCAGACATGTTGAAGGTGTTGCCTTGCTTTATGCGGATAACTTCACAGATTCAATGAAAAGAGCAATATCTGAAACTGATAGAAGAAGAACTATTCAAAAAAAATATAACCAAGTCAATGGTATTACTCCAAAACCTGCAGGCAAAAAAATAGAAAATTCAATATTATCTTTTCTAGAACTTTCCAGAAAACTTGATGCTGGTGGTTTATCTAAAGATTTAATAAATATAGTTAATAACAAAACTGACGCAATTCTCAGTTCCAGTGATAATCAATGTTTGCTCGAAGAATTACCTGACTTAATAGAAAAGTTAGAAATTAAAATGAAAGACGCTGCAAAAGAGTTAAATTTTGAAGAAGCAGCAAATTTGAGGGATAGAATCAAAAAATTAAGACAAAAATTGGCAAGAAATAATTAAAAAGAACTTATTTTTCTAATTCGAAATGATTATGAATCGCATTAACTGCTTTGTCACAATCTTTTTCTAAGACAATACATGAAGTCCTGATTTCACTAGTGGCAATCATTTCAATATTGATATTTTGGTCAGCCAATGCTCTAAATATTTTTCCAGCCGTTCCAACCTTAAATGCCATTCCCGCTCCTACAGTACTTACTTTTGCTATAGCAGGGCCATCTTCAACGTATGATCCGGGTAATTTTTTTGTTAAGGCCTCAAAAACTAAGTTAGCTTTATCTCTATCTTGTTTATTCATTGTAAGACTAATATCCTTAGTTTTTAAAGTGGAAATTCTTTCAGACTGAACAATAGTATCGATAAGTAAATTATTTTCAGCTAATGCTAAACATATCGATGCTGCTACACCTGGACGATCAGGCAGTTTTCGAAAGCTTACCTGAACTTGGTTTCTATCTAATGCAATTCCTCTTACTTCAGGTTGATCTTGTTTTTCATTGATTGGATTAACAAATATTTGTGTATCGGATAACTTAAATTTCTCAGCAACAAATCTAATAGCTTTTGGTATATTATTAATTTCAATTACACAGCTGACTTTAATTTCACTAGTAGCTATTAATCTAACGTTTATATTCGCTTTAGATAAAGTATCAAATAAATCAGCTGAAACACTAGGTCTGCCCATAATGCCTGCTCCTTGAATACTTAATTTTGTCATGTTGGTTTTTAAGTTAAATTCTCCCCCTAATTGACTAGTTATAAGTTCACATTGTTCTGCAGTTTTTTTTATTTCTAATTCACCAACAGTAAATGTAATATCGTTTTTATTTCCATCATTTGTCGCTTGTATTATTAAATCTACGTTAATACTTGCTTCTGAAAGTTTTTCAAATATCTGCGCAGCAATCCCAGGCCTATCAGGAATATTTGAGAGACTGAATACTGCTTGGTTTTCTAATACTTCAAGACTATTGACTGTTTTTGTTAATTCTAAGCTTCCTCTTTTTAGCGGGAGAGGTTGGATTTGACTTTCTAGGAGAGTCCCACTGGAGTCACTTTGGCTTGATTTGACACACAATTTAATTCCATAATTTCGAGCAATTTCTACTGCTCTTGGATGGAGAACTGAAGCACCGACGCTTGCAAGTTCAAGCATTTCCTCGCAGCTAATTTCATCTAAGAGTTTTGCATTAGGAACAATCCTTGGATCAGTAGTAAGAACCCCTGGAACGTCTGTATAAATTTCGCAAGTCTCAGCTCCTAAAGCTGTTGATAAAGCTACCGCGGAAGTATCTGAACCACCTCTACCCAAAGTTGTAATTTCCATTGATCCAGTGTGGCTTAATGTTGTTCCTTGAAATCCAGCTACTACAACTACAAAACCTTGATTTATATAATTTTTGATTCTTTCTGTTTTAATATCAAGAATTCTTGCTTTCCCATGTATTGATTCAGTAATAATTCCTACTTGGCTACCGGTCAATGAAATTGCAGGTATTCCGTATTCGTTTAATGCCATAGAGAGAAGAGCTATGGTTATTTGCTCTCCGGTTGAGAGAAGCATATCTAATTCTCTTCGATTTGGATTTTTACTTATTGATTCTGCTAAACAATTTAAATCATCTGTAGTTTTCCCCATTGCAGAGACAACTACAACTATTTCATTTCCTGATTCTTTACTTTGACAAATGCTACTTGCAATATTTTGAATTTTTTGAATATCACCGACAGAAGTACCGCCAAATTTTTTTACTAGTAAAGCCATAATTAAATCATAATGTAAATTCGTAAACTTAAAATTTGGTTAACTTAAATTAATTAAATTTTCGGTAAAAACATTTACAGGATTATTACCTTGTTTTAATAATGATTCAATATCTAATAGGTTACTAAGTAAATTAATTAAATATTCTTGCGATATATTTTTTACTTTTTTTCGAATAAAAAAAATTCTTTTTGGATTAGAAATGCCTGCAAGATTACAAATCTTTTCTGCATTATCGCTTCTGGAATTAACTGCTAATTTAATGATGGTATGAATTCTTATTTGACTAATTAAACCTGCATTTAGTTTTAGAGCAGGTTCCCCTTTCTGTAAGGAATAATTTATTTCAATAAGGCTTTCATTAATATTTTTTTGTAAGAGAAGATCAATGATTTTGAAAATGTTGGATTGATTATCACTAAAAATTTCCTTTACATCAGTACTTTTAAGAAAAAGTTGTGAATCCAAATCACTTGATACAGCAGAAAGGTATGTTTTTGCTTTAGCTAATTCATTTATTAGTTTAAAGCTATCATTCCCAACAGAATCAATAATTAATTCAGCTGCATTTTTATCAATTTTGATATTCATTTCATTCGCGGCATCTTCTAGAAATCTTTTTTGTCCCTCATAGTCCCAGATTTCTGGTAAAGAAAATGATTTTTCTTTGGCTAAATTATTTTTGATAAGTTTTTGTAAAAATTTTGTACTCTTTAGTCTTGAGTCTGGTTTTTTTGTATTTTGTAAAATGAAATAAGTATTTGTAGGAATATTGCCATAAATTTTTTCAAATTTAGTTCTTAGATTTTCATCTTTTGCAGTAAAAATTGGATTATTTTTTAATGTAACTATTCTAGATCCATCTCCAAAAGGAGGTGTAAGAACTTCATCAAAAGCTTTAATTACTTGCTCATCATCATCTCCATTTAAATTAGTAACGTTGATTTCTTTCCATTCTTTGGATACTTCCTTATCAATTAATTTTTGAATAAATGTATTTTGAGCATTTAGATCATTACCCCATAATATTTGTATTGGCATAATCGCTCAATAAAAACCATATATTAACTATGATTACTTCTAACACAAATTAAATTTAATGGTAATAGATCATCCAATTTTTTTGGAAAGCATCAGATTCATAAGATCTCATTTAGGAGCCAATGATCTAAATTATTTGGAAAAAAAAGTTTTAGAGAGATTAGTCCATACTTCAGGTGATTTTTCAGTTCAAAAACTTGTAAATTTTAGTGAAGGTGCTTGCCAAAAGGGATTTCAGGCACTTAAAAATGGTGCTCCGATTTTAACTGATACTGATATGGCTGCAGCAGGTATAAAATCTATGGCACAAAATACATCTAGAAATGAAATATTCACAGCCAAGATGTGGTTTGGAAAAAATAATCAAACAAAATTAACTAAAACTGCATATGGCTTAAGTGAAGGTTGGAAGGAGTTATCCGCTATAAATTCTGGCAGCAAATCACCTATTATAGTTATTGGCAGTTCGCCGACAGCTTTAACTTACTTAATTGATATTTTAGAGAATGCAAAAGATTTACCTAGTTTAATTATCGGAATGCCCGTTGGATTTATTGGAGTAGAGAAAAGCAAAAAAAAACTGATTTCTACCGATCTTCCTAGGATTGTCTTGAATTCAACTAGAGGAGGTGCTGCCATGGCAGCTGCCGCGGTTAACGCTTTGTTGAGAGAAACTATTTAAAAAGTATTTATTATATAAAAATGTCAAAAATCTACTCAACATCATAATTTAATTTATTATTTTCTTCTAAAGAATTTAAAACTGATTTTGCTTTTTCTATAACTTCTTTTGGAACTCCTGCTAATTTAGCTGCTTCTATGCCATAGCTTTTGTTTGAGCCTCCCTTAACAATCCTGTGACTAAAAATTAGCTGATCGTTATTTTGTTCTACTAAAACTTGAAAATTTTGTATATTTTTATTTGAATTTTTTAAATAATTCAGCTCATGATAGTGCGTAGCAAAAATAGTATTACATTTAATTTTTTTTGCAAGATATTCACTTACTGACCAAGCTATTGAAAGTCCATCAAAAGTAGATGTCCCTCTACCTATCTCATCAAGTAAAACTAGTGAGCTATAAGTTGCCTGATTTAGAATTGATGCAGTTTCAGACATTTCCACCATAAATGTTGATTGTCCAGATGATTGATCATCAACCGCCCCAATTCTTGTGAAAATTCTATCTACAATTTTGATTTCAGCATTGTTAGCAGGAACAAAGCTGCCAATTTGTGCGAGAATTTGTATTAACCCAAGTTGTCTTATAAAGCAACTTTTTCCGCTTGCATTTGGTCCGGTTAATATAATTAATTTTTGATTCTCCTCAAAAGAGATATCATTTGCTACAAACTTTTTATCATTTAACAATTGCTCTACAATTGGATTCCTTCCTGCGATAATTTTTGTACTATTTTTTGTACTTGAATCATTTATTGGTATTAATGAAGGTTTTATAAAATTGTTTTCTACTGAAGTAATTGATAAACCAAGCAATGCATCAAGAGATGCAATAGATTTTGCGATTGATCTTATTTGTTTTGTTTTTTCAGCAACTATATTTCTTAATTCGCAAAAAATTTCATATTCTCTTGATGAAGATCTACTTTTTATTTGGAAAATCTTATTTTCTTTATTTTTAATTTCTGAAGTGATATACCTTTCTTCATTAGTAAGTGTTTGCCTTTTGATCCAATGTTGTGGAGCTAAATTAACTTTTGACTTATTTATGGATATGTAGTAGCCAAAATTTTTATGAAATTGAATTTTTAGGTTCGTAATTTTGCTAATTTTCCTTTCTTTTAATTCCTCTTTATTTAGCCACTCAGAGTAATCATCCATTACATTACGTAACCCATCTAATATATTGTCAACACCATCATGGATCATGCCTCCTTCACTAATATTTAGAGGAGGATTTTCTATTAGTTTAAAACTTATAGTATCAGCTACTTCTAAGAGTCCTTTATCAATATTTTTTAATTGATCAGCCCAATCTGGGAGATCATATCTAAATAATTTAATTATGGATTTTAGTCTAGGCAATTTTTTTAAACCTTCAGCTATTGCAATTAAGTCTCTGGGACTTGCATGACCTGCACAAGCTCTACCTGCAAGTCTTTCTAAATCCCCCATTGCTCTAAGTAAATTTTGGGTATCTATACGTAATTGTTTAGATTCAATAAAGTTTGTAATTATATTTTGTCTTTTATAAATTTCGTTAACGTTTAATAGTGGTGAATCTATCCACCTTCTTAAACACCTTGCACCCATGCAAGTATAAGTTCTATCAATACTCCATAGTAGCGAACCTACATAATTGTTTTCTCGTTGTGTATTTTTTATTTCTAAATTTTTTTGAGTTTGATAATCAATAATTAATTTGTTGTGACCAAATTGAATTTGTGGAAAGTCTAATGAGATTTTTACAGAAGAATCTTTATCTAAATTTGAAGGATTAATTTTTTCTAAATAATTTAATAAACCACCAAGTGATCTAGTTGCATTGTTTAAATTTTTAAGTCCTATTCCCTCTAGGTTTGTAATTTGGAAATAATTTTTTATTAGATAATTTGCTTCATTAATGCCAAAATTAGTCTCTTGAGAAACAGTGTATGTAATTTGACTATTTTCTTTAGATAATAAATTTTTTACTGCATTGCTTCCTACAATGATTTCTGAAGAATCTAATTTAATAATTTCATCAAATAGTTTTGATAGAGATTGGCCTTCTAAAGTTATTAATTCTCCTGTGCTTACATCAGCTTTTGATATACCCCATTCATAAGATTCATGTGAGTTTTCTTCGGATAAGTAAATAGCAGTAATCCAATTATTTTTCTTTGCTATCAGCATCCCCTCTTCAATTACTGTTCCGGGAGTAATTATTCTTGTTATTCCTCTTTTAATTGGAGTCCCATAATTTCCAGAACTTTTTTCTAATTGGTCACATATAACGACTGAATAATTTTTTTTAATTAAATCAGCACAGTATCTCTCCATTGCATGATAAGGAACCCCTGCCATAGGGATTTTACCAATCTCTTTGCCAGCATCTTTACTGGTAAGCGTTATTTCTAAAAGGTTAGATATTAATACAGCGTCTTCAAAAAAACATTCAAAAAAATCTCCTAATCTATATAGTAATAATCTATCTTTATTTTCCTCTTTTAGAGTTACATAATGCTTCATAACAGGAGTTAATTTCAGTTTTGATACTGTCTTATAGCTATAAGATTGTTCATTGATGCAAACATTTTTGTTATTTGAAATTAGATCATTCTTGAATTTATTTAATAAATTAGTTGAATTTTTTCTTTGTCTAGGTCTTTTTTGTGATTCTTTTTTTAAATCTTCCCAAGATAAATCTTCAGGAATTTTTGTTATTTCTTTCTGTTCATTATTGTCATTACCAATCGCAAATAAATTCTTTTGAATTATCGTATCTTCTTGCATACTTTTTTAATTCCTAAATAGATATTAGGTAGAAAAATTTTTTTTGCATTTAAAGTGGCTAAAGTATGTAAATTTTCTCTAAAAATTATCATTTTCATGAGATTATAGTATTTATAATATTTGAAAACTAAGACTGAATTATGCAGGCTGTTAACTTTTTCTTCGTAAATGCTCTATTATTTGCTTCTTTAATTGCGGTAGTTGGAGTACCCGTTTTATATGTCACTCAACCTTCTACTGAGGAAGGACAGCGAGAAAGTAGGAGAAAAATTTATTCTATTGCTGCTGTTTGGGTTGTTTTGGTTTTTGTAACAGGTATAGTTTCTTCATTAGTTTGAACTTAATACCTTTTCGTGAGAATCTATTAATATATCGAAGTGAAATTTAATGACTATTTTTGAGGGTTCTTTTACTAATGCATCAACTTTAAAAGTTGGAATTGTAATAGCAAGATTTAATGATTTAATTACAAATAAAATTTTATCTGGTTGTCTTGATTGTTTAAAAAGACATGGTTTAGATACTTCTGAATTAAGCCATCATGTAGATATAGTTTGGGTTCCTGGTTCATTTGAATTGCCAATTGCAGCTAAAACCCTCATGAAAAAAAAGAGTTATGATGTTGTAATTGCTCTTGGGGCTGTGATCCGTGGTGAAACTTCCCACTATGATGTAGTTATATCAGAGGCAAGCAAAGGTATTTCACAAGTTTCAAATGAAAATAATGTTCCAATTATTTTTGGAGTTTTAACTACTGATACTATGCAGCAAGCTTTAGAAAGAGCAGGGATTAAAAATAATCTTGGTTGGAATTATGCTTTACAAGCAATTGAGATGGGATCTTTAATTAAAAATTTAAAATAATTGAAGAAAATTAATTATTTTATATCATTGATCCCTCCTTTGATATAAAATGTTGTTGTTATGCGGATGTAGCTCAGTGGTAGAGCATCTCCTTGCCAAGGAGAATGTCGAGAGTTCGAATCTCTTCATCCGCTCTCTTAAAAAATTTTTTTTCAAGTGAAGTTTAATTTTTTGGAATAATTCTTTATTAATTGTATGTAAGTGCTGATAGGTACATAATAATGATTCTGCACTAATAACATTTTTTGAAATGGCAATTAGTAAAGAAGATTTATTGATTCAAGATTTTAGAAATTTATTCTGCGCTAATTTAGGGTGAGTATGGTTAGTTTTACGGCGAGCAATCAGGTAAAACAAAAATAATATATTTTTTTATGAAAGGAGAGGTTAAAAATAATTTCAAAGAAAACTCCATACTTAGAAAATTTTTTTTAAGTTTACTTTATTATTGGCCTTAATTTCTCTGTAAGACTTTTGAGGATGTTTTTTTGTTCTTAGAGGATCATGGCCAAAAATTCGCATGATTAATGCTATTGGTTGGAGAATAATTAAAAAAACTAATCCTAAAATAATACGACTATTTAACCATCCTAGAATGTACCCTATCTTCATCCAACCTTTGTATGGGTATAAAAGAAGGTTTGGTTTTAATATGCTAAAAATTAATAAGGGAATACCAAACCATAATGTCCAATTCCTAAAAGAATGACCTCCAATCAAAGGTAAAGCCCATCCGATTAGAAATGGGAATGCGAAACCAATAAGAAATCCAAATTCTCTAAGTGTTTTTTTTTGGATATTATTTTCCATTACTAATCCAGTTCAAATTCTTGCTTCCAAGTCTCGTTTTTTTCTGTTTTAGATTGTGCATATTTATAAAGGACTTGATTTTGGAGTACTAATATATCCATTTCTGTTCTCATAAAGCATCGATATGCGTCTTGTGGCGTACAAACAATTGGCTCCCCTCTTACATTAAATGATGTGTTAACTACTAATGGGCAATTAGTTATTTTTTTAAAAGCATTGATCAAGTTGTAATAACGTGGATTAGTTTCTTTACTTACTGTTTGAACTCTTGCAGAATAATCAACATGAGTAATTGCGGGCAATATAGATCGCGGGATATTTAATTTTTCTATTCCGAATAGTTTTTTTTGCTCAGTCGTCATATCAGTGCAAAGTTCTTTTTTAACTGGTGCAACTAGTAGCATATAGGGACTTTTATGTTCCATTTCAAATTGACTCGCTACATCTTCTTCAAGAACTGAAGGGGCGAATGGCCTGAAACTTTCTCTAAATTTTATTTTTAAGTTCATTACACTTTGCATCTCTTTATTTCTAGGGTCACCAATAATTGATCTAGCACCAAGCGCTCTTGGTCCAAATTCCATTGGGCCATTGAACCAGCCAATTACTTTCCCCTCATCAAGTTGTGATGCAATCTTTTCAAAAAGTTCTTCGTCTTGATATGTTTCAAAAGGAGCATTTATTTGCTTTAAATATTTAATTATCTTTTCATTGGAAAAATTACAACCAAGAAAAGTACCTTTCATAGAATCATTTGGAGTAAATTTTCTTGGTTTATTTAAATACTCATGCCAACCAATAAAAGCTGCTCCTAGAGCAGAACCAGCATCACCACTTGCAGGTTGGATCCAAATCTCATTAAATATATTTTTTTTTAGTAACTTACCGTTCGCTACGCAATTCAGAGCAACTCCACCTGCTAAACAAATGTTTTTAATACCTGTTTCTTCCCTAAGAGAATAAGCAATTTTTACTACTATTTCTTCAGTTACTGCCTGAATAGATGATGCTAGATCCATATGGAATTGTGTCAGTTCTTCTTCAGCCTTTCTTGGAGATGCATTAAAAAGTTTATGAAACTTTTCACTAGTCATTCGAAAACCGCGATGGTATTTGAAATAACTCATATCTAATTTAAATGTGCCGTCATCTTTAATATCGATAAGTTTTTCTTTAATCTCTTGTGCATAAATTGGTTTTCCATAAGGAGCTAAACCCATTAATTTATATTCACCAGAATTTACCTTAAATCCACAATAATAAGTAAAGGCTGAGTATAAAAGTCCTAATGAATGGGGAAAACTTATTTCCCAAAGTGGTTTTATTTTATTACCTTTACCTATCCATGTTGATGTTGTCGCCCACTCACCAACTCCGTCCATACAAAGGATAACTGATTCTTCAAAAGGACTTGGATAGAAAGCTGCCGCTGCATGTGATTGATGATGTTCAGCAAAAAGTATTTCAGGAATATATTCTGATTTATTTTTGGTAATTTCTTTTTGAATATTCTTGAATTTTTTTTTTAATTCTGTTTTTAAAAATAGTTTTTCTTTTAACCAAACCTGCATTGCTGCGATAAAGGATCTAATTCCTCTAGGAGCTACTGCTAGATAGGTTTCTAAAAGTCTTTCAAAGGTGAGGAGTGGCTTTTCATAGTAAACAATATTTCTGATGTCTTTTAAATTTAAATTATTAGATTTTATGCAATATTTAATAGCATTAACGGGAAATCTTGAGTCATGCTTCTTTCTTGAAAATCTCTCTTCTTGCACTGCGGATATAATTTCACCATCACATATTAATGCAGCAGCACTATCGTGATAAAAACAAGATATTCCTATAATAAATTCCTTTCTCAATTACTAATACCAAAATTTAAATTTTTTTGCATATCCAATATAGATATCAAAACTATGCAATCAATCTTATCGCAAAGTTTTATGATTTCCTAAAATATAAATGTTAAGAGTGGTTTCGTTAATACTCTTTGAATTTGTTCTAGTTAAATATGGTGAAAAACTCTCACCTTGACGAGAGTGCGCCTAAAGCACACATTCCAACTTTTAATTTATACTTTTAAAACTATTATCTTGATAATTTTTTCGTTTCTTGCAACTACCTGGATAGAGTAATTTCGTAACTTACCTAACAATTAGTGTCCCTAATATGTAGCAACTTATCTGTACGACCTCTGTTTGCTTATTTATTAGAAAACCGTATTCTGCACTTAAAACCGCGTTAATTCTTTAACGTTAAATATTATCTTCAAATGCGTTGCCATGACTTTTTGAGAAATAGTGAAGCTTTTTGCCAAGGAGAATGTCGAGAGTTCAAATTTCCTCATCCGCTTTTTATGTTTGTATCCCTTAAAATCTCTTTAAAATTATTTCATAATGACAAGAGTAATTTCTATCGAGGATTTAAAGGGATTATTTACTAAACCTTATGGTACAGATGCACCAACAAAACAAAAATGGGCTCAATTTTATAATGAGAATGTTATTTTTACAGACCCAACTCAGAAGACAGAAGGCTTAGATTCTTATGTCCAAGCTCAAGAAAATTTAGTTAAAAGATGTGATGATGTTTTTTTAGAAACTCATGCAATTTCTATAACTGGGGATTGTGGATTTGTTGAATGGACAATGGGTTTAAAAATTATGGGTAAAGAGTTTATTTATCCTGGTACTACTCGTTTATTATTTGGGGAAAATGGATTAATAAAAGAGCACAGAGATTACTTTGATTTTTGCGGCCCAACTTTTGGACCAGTTCCTATTTTAGGACCATTTATAAGATGGCTTTATAGTAAATTTGTTTCTTGATTAACTTTCTAAAAAAAATTTTTAAATTTCACGAATCAATAAATTTTGAGAAGTAACTTTTTCAAAATCAAATTGAGAATAAAATAATTTCTTATTCGTCGTCATTAAATATATTTTTTTTGTATTTTTAATTTTTTCAGAAGATAAAAGATTTTTGACAATTAATGTACCAAAACCTTTGCCTTGGTGATTTTGATCTATCACAATATCCCAAAGTACCCCGCGGTAAATCCCATCGGTTAAAGCTCTACCAAAACCAACTATTTCTTTACCAACCCAAAGACTTATTACGACATCACTGTTAGCAAGACATTTTTTTAAATCATAAATTGTTCTATTTTTTGCCCAGAAAGCATTGGTATTTAGTAATTTTTGTAGCTTAATTAATCCATTCGTCGGTTTAAGATTTGGACCTAATCCAAAAAACCTTAACCCTAAAGCTCCTCTGGCATGTTTGATTATAAATATTTCTTTCATGTATTAAAAAGATTTTTGAAAACTGATTTTAGTTAGGTTATTTATGTGAATACAATCTCAATACCTTAATCGATAGTTTCTAAAAAATTAAAGAGATAATAGATTTCTTCATTCTGTTGTAACGCACTAATTTATAATGTTTGTAATAAGATTAATTTTTAAGGACTTTGACTTATGCTAAAACTTTTGTTGGGAGACCCGAATACACGAAAGTTAAAGCGCTATCAACCAGTAGTGGAAGAGATAAATTTTTTAGAAGAAGAAATTTCTCAGTTAACTGATAATGAGCTAAGAAAAGAAACTCAAATTCTTAAAACAAAGATCTCATCAGAATTAGATTTAAAAAAACAAAAGGAACTTTTAGAAGTTTTTCTTCCTAAAGCCTTTGCAATTGTAAGAGAAGCAAGTAAACGTGTACTTGACATGAGACATTTTGATGTCCAGTTAATAGGAGGGATGGTTTTACATGAGTGTCAGATTGCAGAGATGAAGACTGGAGAAGGAAAAACTCTTGTCGCAACATTGCCTTGTTTTTTAAATGCTTTAACTGGAAAAGGTGTTCATGTCGTTACCGTAAATGATTATTTAGCGAGAAGAGATGCTGAGTGGATGGGTCAAGTTCATCGTTTTTTAGGTTTATCTGTTGGTCTAATTCAGCAAGATATGAGTCCAGTTGAGAGAAAGACAAATTACGCTTGTGATATAACATACGCCACTAATTCCGAATTAGGATTTGATTATTTAAGAGATAATATGTCTACTGACATTAATGAGGTAGTGCAAAGAAAATTTAATTACTGCGTTATTGACGAAGTCGATTCAATATTAATTGATGAGGCAAGAACACCTCTTATCATTTCTGGTCAAGTTGAAAGACCCCAAGAAAAATATCAAAAAGCTGCAGAATTATCCTTGGCACTAGTTAAAGCAGAAGAATTAAGTAAAGATGGCATTGATCCAGAAGGTGATTATGAAGTTGATGAAAAGCAGAGAAGTTGTATTTTAACTGATCAGGGTTTTGCTAAGTGTGAAGATTATTTGGGAGTTGGCGATTTGTATGATCCTCAAGATCCTTGGGCACACTACATAACAAATGCTTTAAAGGCCAAAGAATTATTTATCAAAGATGTAAACTATATTATAAAAAATGATGAGGCTATAATAGTAGATGAATTTACAGGCAGGGTTATGCCTGGAAGGAGGTGGAGTGATGGACAGCATCAGGCAATAGAAGCAAAAGAAGGCCTAAAAATTCAGCCTGAGACTCAAACATTAGCATCAATTACTTATCAGAATTTTTTCCTGTTATATCCTGGTTTAGCGGGCATGACTGGAACTGCAAAAACTGAGGAGGTTGAATTTGAAAAAACTTATAAATTAGAATCTACAGTAATACCGACAAATCAAATAAGGAAAAGACAAGATTGGTCTGATCAAGTATTTAAGACAGAGATAGGTAAATGGAAAGCCGTCGCAAAAGAAACTTCACAAATTCATAAAGTTGGTAGACCTGTTTTAGTTGGTACAACAAGTGTTGAAAAAAGTGAGTTGTTAAGTTCACTGCTAACCGAAGAAAAAATTCCACACAATTTGTTAAATGCCAAGCCAGAAAACGTAGAACGTGAAGCTGAAATTATTGCTCAGGCTGGAAGAGCAGGTGCTGTTACTATTGCGACCAATATGGCTGGGAGGGGAACAGACATCATTCTCGGTGGAAATAGTGATTATATGGCGAGACTTAAATTAAAAGAGACTCTAACTCCTTTGCTAGTAAAGCCAGATAATGAGCACAAACCACCAATACCTAAACAAAGAAGTTCAAAAGCTAAGGGTGGTTTTTCTTCAAAAGTAAGCAAAAATTTGAAAAATATTATTCCTGGTTCTGCTACAAGCCTTTTCCCTTGCAAACTGGATGAAGGAATTGAAAATAAACTTTCTTTTTTAACTAAAAAACTTGTTGAAAAGTGGGGCGATAGGCAACTTTCTTCCTTGGAACTAGATGACAGAATAGCTACAGCTGCAGAAAAAGCACCAACTGAAGATACTTCGATAATGCTTTTGAGAGAATCTTTATCAAATGTAAAAAAAGAATATGAAAAAGTATTGATAAATGAAGAGAAGAAAGTAAGAGAAGCAGGTGGTTTACATGTCATCGGTACTGAGAGACATGAATCAAGAAGAGTGGATAACCAACTTAGAGGTAGAGCAGGAAGACAAGGTGATCTTGGTAGTACAAGATTCTTTTTATCTTTAGAGGATAATTTATTAAGGATTTTTGGAGGTGATAGAGTAGCAAATTTAATGAATGCTTTTAGGGTTGATGAAGACATGCCGATAGAGTCAGGAATGCTTACTAGATCTTTAGAAAGTGCTCAAAAGAAAGTAGAAACTTATTATTACGATATTAGAAAACAAGTTTTTGAATATGATGAGGTAATGAATAATCAAAGAAAAGCAGTTTACAGTGAAAGACTAAGGGTTTTACATGGAATTGACCTAAAGAGGCAAGTAATAGGTTATGGAGAAAGAACAATGAGTGAAATTGTAGAGGCTTATATTAATCCTGATCTCCCCCCTGAAGAATGGAATATTGATCAATTAATTTCCAAAGTCAAAGAATTTATTTACTTACTAGAAGATCTAAAAGCTCATGATATTAATTTATTATCAGTAGAAGAATTAAAAAATTATCTTCAAGAACAATTGCGAATTGCTTATGATCTTAAGGAATCGCAAATTGAAAAGATTCGTCCAGGATTAATGCGAGAAGCTGAAAGATTTTTTATTTTGCAGCAAATTGATAATTTATGGCGCGAACATCTTCAATCCATGGATTCCTTGAGAGAATCAGTTGGATTAAGAGGTTATGGTCAAAAAGATCCTTTAATCGAATATAAAAATGAAGGATATGATATGTTTCTTGAAATGATGACAAATATGAGGAGAAATGTTATTTATTCGATGTTTATGTTTCAACCTAAAACTGATACTAATGAAAACAATTAAGTAAAGACCTAATCGTCTCCAAGAAATTCTATTATTTCTTTATCTTTAATATTTTGAGCGTCACCTAGTTTAGAAATATCAATTGATTCTGAGTTCACTAAACATTGAAGAGTTTTTTGTAATTTAAGGATTTCATTTTCAAGGAAGTCTATTCTATCCATTAAATTTTTTATCACATTAGCTTCTGCATCTGGTAATGCAGAGTGAGCTAATGGGTTAACTTTAACTCCACTTTGATGTACAACTCTTCCAGGAACTCCAACCACTGTACTGTTCCCTTCCACATTACGAACAACTACTGAACCCGCACCAATACGTGTATTAGATCCTACTGTAATGGATCCGAGAACTTTTGCACCTGCACCAACCACAACATTTTCCATCAGTGTAGGATGTCTTTTCCCATGACTTTTACCAGTGCCTCCTAATGTCACTCCCTGATATAGGAGACAATTATTGCCTATCTCAGCAGTTTCTCCAATTACAACTCCCATTCCATGATCTATGAAAACCCGTTTACCAATTTTAGCTCCAGGATGTATTTCAATTCCCGTCAATAGCCTATTGGTATGACTTAACAAGCGGGGAATTAAAGGAATCTTTAATTGCCATAATTTATGCGTAAACCTATGAATAACTATTGATTGAAAGCCTGGGTAGCAAAGAAATATTTCTATTATTCCTCTAGCGGCAGGATCTCTCTCTCTGATAATTTCTATATCTGATTTAAAAGTTTTTAGCATCTTAGTCTAATTAATAACTCCTATTTCTTTTTTTAATTGATTTATTGTTTCGATACTTAAATAATTTTTTGCACATATTATTTGAGGTAATCTCATCAACTGAGAACGATTTTTTAATAATGTATTTTCAACAACTGATAAACTAGGCCCATCACAAACTATATGGCTTGAAGCCTTTAAAAGTGATAGTAATCTACTGTTATTGTCTGAGATTGCTGTCATAAGCATTATTTCACTACCCCGCATGCTGTGGATGATGACTTCTGCTGCTCTCAATAAACCAGGACTTATGCTAACAATTCCAACGCAACTTCCAGTATTTAATTCTTTGAGAATTGTTAATTCTTTTTGAAAGTCACTTAAGTCAACTGCAATAGCGCGAACTCCATGTTGCTTAGCAACTTTTTCTAAAGGCTGTAAAAAATATCTGCTTGTGACAATTGTACCATTATTAGAATTACTCAAAACTTTTTCTAATTCTTCCATAGGAACAACTTCTACAGGAACATTAACTGTTGTAGAAAGGTCCTCTGCTATTAACATAGAAGCTCCAATATCCTCCCTAGGAGTACTGACTATGATTTTTGATCCACACTTAATACGCCAATCTATTTCATTAGTTAATAAAACTCTGGTTTCTTGTAAGGTGCACCCAAGATTTATCAAATTATCAATTACCTTCTTTGCTTCTTGATCTGGTAGTTTACTTATTTTATCTTTTGAGGAAACTGATTTTTTAAATTCTTTTTTCATCAGATTATCTCTTACATAAATACCTGAACCAGCTATTGCTTCAACAACTCCATCTATTTCCAGTTGTCTGTATACTTTGCTTATGGTATTCCGATGAAGCCCAGTTTGCATTGCGAGTTGCCTTGTGCTTGGAAGTCTGTGTCCTGGAGGATAATGTCTTGCTGCAATTGCAAAACAAATTTGATTATAAAGTTGAGTAGAAGCAGGGATATCGCTTACTTGTTGAATATGGAATCTCACTTTTTTAAAACCCCATCAAATTTATTTTTGACCATAGTGACACTTTAACATTTGTCCTATTTTAAGGTAACTATTTTTCACCCATCATCTTTTTTAATGAGAGGAGTTTTTCGAGGGCTCAAAAACATAATCATGTTTCTCCCTTCTCTTTTTGGTTTTTGTTGGACTTCTGATTGCTCTTCTAAATCATTTGCCATTTTTAAAAGAAGTGTTTCAGCTAAATTTGAATGTTGAATTTCTCTACCTCTAAAAATTACTGTACATTTTACTTTGTCTCCCGATTTTAAAAATTTAGTAGCTTGACCTATTCGTACATCATAATCATGCTTGTCAATTTTGTACCTCATTTTTACTTCTTTAACTTCTGTTTGATGCGATTTTTTCCGCGCTTCTTTAGCTTTCTTTTCTTGTTCAAATTTATATTTTCCATAATCCATTATCCTGCAGACAGGAGGATTTGCTTTTTCGCTAACTAAAACTAAGTCAAGTTCTCTTTGAGATGCTATTTCTAATGCTTTTAATCTATCTATAACACCTAATTGTTTTCCATCTGAATCAACGACTCTCAATTGAGGGTATTTTATTCTTTCATTTATATTTGGTAGCTCTCTAACGGGAGCTCGGCGGTCAAAGCGTGGGCGTGGGGGCATTCAGTTAGTTTAATTAATTGATTGGATGATGAACAAAATCTATTTTTATAAATTAGCCTAAAAAAGACTCTATCTTAATTATTGCATCTTTTAGCAGGTTTTTGTTATCAAGCCAAAGAGGATTATTTTTATTACGAAACCAAGTTTTTTGTCTTTTGGCAAATTGGATCGTTTTTGTCGTAGTTAAATCAATTGCTTTGTCAATTGTTAAATGGTTATTTATAACGTCTTTTGCTTCACGATAACCAATGGTTTCTAGTATTGGCAAATCAAATCCGTATTTAGAAATAAGATGGTTTGTCTCCTCAATAATTCCAGATAAGAACATATTTTTTGTTCTTTGTAGAATTCTTTCTTTTAAATTATCTCTATCTAATCCAAGCTCTAGTACTTTCCAGTCAGGTGGATTTTGAACTTTTTGAACTGACAAGGGTTTACCTGTTACATAGAAAACTTCTAAAGCTCTTATTGTCCTATTGCGATCAGCAAAACTGATTTTTTTTGTTGACAATGGATCACAATAATTTAACAGTTCCCAACATTTTTTCTGTCCAAGTTCTTCTAATTGTCTTCTCAAATTATTTTGAGGAGGAACATCTGGTACAAAAAATCCTTTTGTTATTGAGTTCATATACAATCCACTTCCTCCAACAAGAAAAGGTAGTTTATTTAATCCAATTTCTCTTTTGATTGATTTTTGAGCAATTTCTTGAAATTGTTTTACATTAATTGGATAGACGGGCTCCTCTATATCTATTAAAAAATGCTTTATTTTTTTTTGTTGGTTTTTAGATGGCTTGGCTGTTCCAATATCCATAGACTTATAAATTTGCCTTGAATCAATATTGTGAATACGAGTTTTAAAGTATTCTGCAATTTTAATAGCTAATTCTGTTTTGCCACTTGCAGTAGGACCAATTAAAATTATTACATGAGGGGGATATGAAGACATATGAATTTCTGAAGAAAAAAATATTAGCTATATAATTAAAGTGATTAAATTTTTCATTGACTTCGAGCCTTAATCTAATTGCGGTGGTAAGTTTAATGAAAGACCTTTTAAAATAACATTTTAAAAGTTTAATATTTTTTTTATATTAAATGAGTGAGGACAAAAGATCTAATAAAATCTCAAATGATTATGGCGCAGAACAGATTCAGGTTTTAGAAGGGTTAGAACCAGTTCGCAAACGCCCTGGAATGTATATAGGTTCTACAGGACCCAAGGGATTACATCACTTAGTATATGAGGTAGTTGATAACTCTGTTGATGAAGCACTTGCAGGACATTGTGATCTCATAGAAATAGTTCTTCGGGCAGATGGCTCTGCTTTAATATCTGATAATGGACGAGGTATCCCTACAGATATTCATCCAAGAACAGGGAAGAGTGCCTTGGAAACTGTACTAACTGTTCTTCATGCGGGAGGTAAATTTGGAAGTGGTGGTTATAAAGTTTCAGGGGGTTTGCATGGAGTCGGAATATCTGTAGTTAATGCTCTAAGCGAATGGGTTAATGTGACTGTTTTTAGGGATGGTAGCGAATTTAATCAAAGATTTGAAAAAGGTGTATCAAAGGGTGAATTGCAAACTAAAAAGCAGACTGACAAACCCTTTAAGAAAGGAACAACTATTTGCTTTAAACCAGACAAAACGATTTTTTCTGGAGGAATTGAATTTGAATATGCTCTTCTTTCATCTAGGTTAAGAGAGCTAGCTTATCTTAATGGTGGAGTAAAAATTGTTTTTAGAGATGAAAGAAATCAATTAACAGATGGTTCTTTTAAAGAAGAAATTTACTTATATCAAGGAGGTATTAAAGAATACGTTGAATACATGAATTCTGAAAAAGAGTCTATTCATCCAGAAATAATTTACGTTGACTCACAGAAAGAAAATGTATATGTAGAAGCAGCTTTGCAATGGTGTTCAGATGTATATTCCGATAATATTTTGGGATTTGCAAATAATATTAGAACTATTGATGGAGGTACTCATATAGAAGGGTTAAAAACAGTTCTTACAAGAACTTTTAATAATCTTGCAAAAAAGAGAGGCAAAAGAAAAGATATTGAAAAAAATTTAGCTGGCGAAAATATTAGAGAGGGCTTGACTGTTGTTTTGTCGGTAAAAGTTCCAGATCCTGAATTTGAAGGACAAACAAAAACAAAATTAGGAAATACTGAAGTAAGAGGAATTGTGGACTCACTCATAGGGGAGGCCCTCACAAAATATATGGAATTCAATCCTGGAATTTTGGACTTGATTCTTGAAAAAGCAATTCAATCATTTAATGCAGCAGAAGCTGCGAGGAGGGCTAGAGAATTAGTTAGAAGAAAAAGTGTTTTAGAAAGTTCCACCTTACCGGGCAAATTAGCGGATTGTAGTTCGAGAGATCCCTCAGAGTCAGAAATTTATATAGTTGAGGGAGATTCAGCTGGAGGTTCCGCTAAACAAGGACGAGATAGAAATTTTCAGGCTATTTTGCCTCTAAGGGGTAAAATTCTTAATATTGAAAAAACTGACGATACTAAGATATATAAAAACACAGAAATACAGTCATTAATTACAGCTCTAGGATTAGGAATAAAAGGAGAGGAGTTTGACGTTAGTTCTTTAAGATATCATAGAGTCGTAATAATGACGGATGCTGATGTTGACGGTGCTCACATAAGAACTTTATTATTAACGTTTTTTTATAGATACCAAAGAGAACTTGTTGAGAAAGGTTATATATATATTGCTTGTCCCCCTCTGTATAAAGTTGAAAGAGGTAAGAATCATAACTATTGTTATAACGAGAATCAATTGAAAGATACAATTAAAGGTTTTGGAGAAAATGCAAATTATAATATTCAAAGATTTAAGGGTTTAGGTGAGATGATGCCAAAACAATTATGGGATACAACTATGAATCCTCAGACAAGGATGATGAAAAGGGTCGAAATCGAAGATGCTCTTGAAGCTGACAGAATATTTAATATATTAATGGGAGATAAAGTTGCACCAAGAAGAGAATTTATTGAAACTAACAGTAGCAATTTAGATTTGGCAACTCTAGATATATGATTAACAACCTTCTCAAGAATTTTTGTTTAATTACTTTTGCATTAATTGCTCCAATTACATTACCTGCTGGTGGGATACAAAAAAATTTAAATCAAAATAAGTTTATTCATAATGCAAATGAAATTATATTGAGTTCCAATGCTTCTCTATATTCTTATCCTGAAATCCATGCAAAAGAATTATTAGTTCTTGATGTAGGTATAACTTTATCCGTATTACGTAAATGGAAAGTTAGCAAAAGTGAAACTTGGGCTAGGGTTGAAATAGCTTCTAATAAATTTTTAGATGATCCTAATAAAATTTTAAAAGGCTGGATAAAAATGTAAATTTTGGATTCTAGTTCAATAGGTCCAATTATAATTGGAAGTACTTTTGGATTAATACTGAGAATATTCATACAAAATAATTTTAAAAAAAGAATATTTTTTGATATTCAAAATACTTCAATAATAAATTTTTTATCATCTTTTTTTTTAGGAATTTTAGTAGCATTAAATTTTATTAATTACGAGATATTAGTATTATTTTATAGTGGTTTTTTAGGATGTTTTAGTACATTTTCTTCCTTTATATATCAACTATTTATTCTATTTAAAAAAAAAGAATTCTTAAGATTATTTTTTCACTATATTGAAGTAATAATTTTTTCTTTCTTTTTCTTTTATTTAGGTTACTTTGTTATTCATTTTTTTTTAAAGTGAAAATAAATAATTTTTTTTATATTCTTTTAGCTGCTTACCTAGCTACTTTTCTAAGATTGGTTATAAATAATAATTTTATTATTTCCGTAATCGGATCATTTTTTGTTGGTTTTTGTGTAAGTAAAAGATTAAGTTATTCAAGTGAAAAAATTTTATTGAGTGGTTTTTTTTCTTGCTTTACATCTTTTAGCGGATTTATATATTTTTTGTACAAAATTTTAAAAGAAGGGGATTGGATAAAATTTATCATTTTATTTAATTTAATCATTATCGTAAATTTATTTTCAATGTTTTTAGGATCCTGGATAAGTAGAAAAATTACTTAGATTTCATATAATAGTGTTGTTACTTTGACAAGAGAAAATATTTATGAAAGAAAATAATCTTGAAACAGTTACATCCTTATCTTCAGATTTAAGTACCCGAGAAAATATCACTAACCAACTTGAGGAATTGCTAATAGCGGGAAACTATGACGAGGCAAAGTTGCTTTTAGAGCCCTCCCAACCTGTTGATATTGCAGAGGCTATAGGAAGCCTTCCACTTATATTACAGGCATTAGCATTTCGATTATTAAAGAAAAATGAAGCAATCGAGGTGTATGAATACTTAGATCCAATAGTTCAGCAAACTTTATTAGAAAGACTTCGTTCAGGAGAAGTTTTAGAAATTGTTGAAAAGATGTCACCTGATGATAGGGTTCAACTCTTTGATGAATTACCTGCAAAAGTTGTACGAAAATTTTTGTCTGCTCTTAGTCCTGGTGAAAGGAAAGTAACAGCTGAATTACTTGGATATGAGCCTGAAACTGCTGGAAGGTTAATGACAACCGAATTTATAGATCTTAAAGAGATGCAAACAGCAGAAGAGGCTCTCTCTTTAGTTAGAAAAAGAGCTCCATTTACCGAAACTATTTATAGCCTATATGTTACAGATCAAGAGAGACACTTAACTGGTATTCTCTCTTTAAGAGATCTTGTAACTGCTGATCCTTCTAAGCCAATTGGAGATGTCATGACAAGAGATGTAGTTAATATCTCTACAAACACTAATCAGGAAGAGGTTGCAAGAGCGATACAAAGATATGATTTTTTAGCTCTTCCAGTCGTTGATAAAGAAAGAAGGCTTGTTGGGATAGTAACTGTCGATGATTTAATTGATGTCATAGAGCAAGAAGCAACAAGAGATATTTATGCGGCAGGGGCAGTACAATCTGGAGATGAAGATGATTATTTCCAAAGTAGTTTGTTTACGATTGCTCGAAGAAGAATTTTATGGCTTTTAATTTTGGTTTTTGCAAATGGATTAACGACAAAGGTTATTGCTATGAATGATCAAATATTAAAAGATATAGTTTTATTAGCTGCATTTATTCCACTTCTTATAGGTACTGGGGGAAATGTGGGTGCTCAAAGTTCAACGGTTGTTATAAGAGGTTTAAGTACTCAAAAATTGAAGTCTCTTGGTGCAATTAAGGCAGTAGTTAAGGAGGCTATAACAGGAGCTATTTTAGGAGTTTTCATGATGCTAGTGGTATTTCCCTTCGCTTGGTGGCAAGGAGAAGGACCTCTGATCGCATCTGCCGTGGGAATAAGTTTAATATCAATAACAACTTTAGCTGCAACCACAGGAGCGATACTTCCTCTGTTGTTTGACAGAATGAAATTAGATCCAGCCTTAATGTCCTCCCCCTTCATTACAACTGTCACTGATATTGCTGGTGTATTTATTTATTTAAATACAGCAAAATGGCTTTTAAGCTCTTCATTAGTATAAAATCACTAGGTATTTATTCTCATTTTTGTAGAAATGTGGATTTTTTTGTTTAACTTTACATTTCTTAATGGTATTGTTTACAAAACATCATTCAACTTTCATGTCTTCTGAAACAATAAATGAAAATAAATTAGCGTCAATCGCAAGTATAAAAGCGAGTAATGATGTAGATCTTGTGCGATCATACTTGAGGGATATTGGAAGGGTTCCATTACTATCACATGAACAAGAAATTACTCTCGGTCGACAAGTTCAAGAATACATGGAAGTTGAACGAGCAGAATTAGAAATTATTGAATTAACAGGAGAAAAGCCGAGTATTGATGAATTATCGATTAAATTAGACTTATCTTCCTCAATAATAAAAAAAAGATTGAGAGCTGGTCAGAGAGCTAAAGAAAGAATGGTCGCAGCGAACTTAAGATTGGTAGTAAGCGTTGCCAAAAAATATACCAAAAGAAATATGGAACTTTTAGATTTAATTCAGGAGGGCACTATAGGACTTGTAAGAGGAGTTGAAAAATTTGATCCAGCAAGAGGTTACAAGTTTTCAACTTATGCATATTGGTGGATTAGACAAGGTATAACAAGAGCAATTGCTGAAAAAAGTAGGGCGATTAGGTTACCAATTCATATAACTGAAATGTTGAATAAGTTAAAAAAAGGTCAAAGAGAGCTCAGTCAAGAAATGTCTAGAACGCCAACAGTAAGTGAACTTGCGAAATATGTAGAGCTTCCCGAAGATGACGTTAAAGATTTAATGTGTAAAGCTGGACAGCCTGTTAGTCTCGAAACCAAAGTTGGTGATGGAGAAGATACGGTCTTATTAGATTTACTTGCAGGGGGCGAGGATTTACCAGACGAACAAATAGAGATGGATTGCATGAGAGGCGATCTCCACTCACTTTTACATCAGTTACCTGACCTGCAATGTAGAGTTTTAAGGATGAGATATGGAATGGATGGTGATGAGCCAATGTCTCTTACAGGTATAGGAAGGGTACTCGGGATAAGTAGAGATCGAGTAAGAAACTTAGAAAGGGATGGATTAAGAGGTCTAAGAAGACTCAGTGATAATGTTGAAGCTTACTTCGTTTCTTGAATAAATTCATTAATTAACTTATTGGTTTTTCCAGGCTCCTCATCATGAGGACAATGACCAGCTCCGTTAATAATATCTAGTCTTTTAATATTTCTAAATTTTTTCTTCCACTCTTTTGCTTCATTTAAAGATTCCCAAGGATCTTTTTCTCCCCAAATCAATTGGATTGGAGCTTGAACCTTATCAAAAAGGTCAGTAGCGAGATAGTCATCAAATAAGTTAATAAAACCACGAAATGCTTCTTTAGAGTTTTTCCTTTGCGAGGGTTGATAAAGTATTTCGATCAATTCTTCATTGATATTTTTGCCTGAAGGGTAAGCTTGTTCAAGTATTTTCTTTATAACTTTTGGATTAGCAGCTCTTGTAAACAGTGTATTACTAATTACTCTTTGTCTAACTATCGTTTTAAGAACCGGTCGCAGTAGATTCATTAAGATATCACTTTTTTTTAAACGTTTATCATCCATAGTTCTTTGTGCACAATCAATCAAAATGACACCTTCGCAATTATCCTTGAGGATTTCAGCAGCTTTCAATGCAATAACACCACCTATTGAATTCCCTACCAAGTAAACAGGAGATTTTATGACTTCCGTGCAAAATGTTGATATTTGTTTTCCCCATAAGTCAAATGAATATCTAATTGAGTTTTTTTTATCAGATTCATAATTTAATAAAGCACTCGGCTGACTACTGTTTCCAAATCCTAATAGGTCAATTGCGTAGCAGTTAGAAAATTTACCAAGAAAATTTTGATTATATCTCCAGTGGTTTTTTGATGCCCCGAATCCATGAACTAATAAAATTTTAATACTTTTTTCAGAAGTAGATTCTTTTGATAACGACCAAGAAATTTCCCAATTATTCCACTTCCAAGTTTCAGATTTGTTTAGGTACACTATGAATACGTTTTTAATTAAACTTTAATTCAAAAAAAATTTATTCGTTTTTAATAAATTATTCTTAATTAAGAAAAAGCGTTATTTCATGAAAAAGAAAAAGGTTATATGTGTTGGAGAGGCTTTAATAGACAGAATAAGAAATAAGTCAAATCAAGGATTTGCAGATTTTTTAGGTGGTGCGCCGGCTAATGTTGCTTGTGCATTAAGCAAATTAAAAATAGATTCAATATTTATAGGAAGTTTGGGTAATGATGATTATGGAAAAAAATTTATTACGCAATTTGATGAATTGGACGTTAGTTTAAATTTCTTGCAGCTAAATAATGACTCATCTACTCGAGTAGTTAATGTCGATAGAGATCAATTTGGAGATCGTTTTTTTTCAGGCTTTGAGGAAAGTTCTCATTTATGTTTTGCGGACGAAGTCCTTTGTAAGAAATTAATTGAAAAAGAAATTATAAATTTGGAGAAATCTTTTCTTGAAACAAAATATTTGGTTACAGGAACGAACTTATTATCTTCACCAATATCAGCAGAAACAATTTATTTTCTTCTTGAACAGGCTAAAAAGTTTGAAGTCAAAATAGTTATTGATTTGAATTGGAGAGAGGTCTTTTGGGATCATTCAAGTTTTTCATCAGAAATTAGTAAAGCCGTAAGAGTTAATTTAATTAAGAAATTTTTAAATCATGCAAATGTTTTAAAACTTGCTAAGGAAGAAGCAACTTTGTTTTTTGAGTATGAAAATCCTTTATTAATATCTCAACAATTGTCTAAAAGACCTGATGTAATAATCACTGATGGAAAAAATCCCGTTGAATGGTATATCAATGGATTGAAGGGAATTTCCGAAACTCCTACTTCACAAAAAATTGTTGATACAACTGGTGCAGGCGATGCTTTTTTAGCTGGCCTAATTTCAAAATTAATTACTTATGACTATCCTTCAAATGAACAAGAAATAAAAGATTGCATTAAGTTCGCAAGTGTTTGTGGTTTATTAACTTGTCTTGGTGAAGGCGCCATCGAGCAACAGCCAAACTATAAGAAGGTTAATAAATTTTTGGGATCTCTTATTTTGTAGTGTCTTCCATAATTTTTTGCGTAACTAATTTCTATTTTCCAAAAATTATCAATAACTGGTTCTATTAATTCAGGCCATTCAATAATTAAAATAGCTTGTTTTTGTATTGACTCTTCCTCTTCTGAAAAAAAAACTTCTCGTGCTGAAGAAATATTCTTTAACCTGTATAAATCAAGGTGTATAAGTGGAATTTTTCCTGAGTTATAGTGATGAGATAAAGCAAATGTAGGGCTTGTAATATCCTCAGAGATTGATAAGCCTTCAGCAATCCCTTGAACAAATGAAGTTTTACCAGCACCAATTGGACCCTGTAATAAAACAATTGATTGGGGATTTAATTCTTGTGAGAGTTTTTTTCCTAAATTTAAAGTCTCTTTTAAATTCTCAACAAACACAAAATTACACAAAAATCATTTATAGTTTAATAGAAAAAGTATTTACAAGATATGGTTATCGCAAATTCATTAAAAACCTCTACACCAAATTATGTAATCTCTGACATCTCTCTATCAGATTTTGGTCGTAAAGAAATTAAAATTGCCGAAACGGAAATGCCTGGATTAATGGCACTTAGAGACAAATACGAATCTGAAAAACCACTAAAAGGTGCAAAAATAGCTGGAAGTCTTCATATGACAATTCAGACGGCAGTTTTAATAGAAACTCTCGTTGATCTTGGTGCAGAAGTTAAGTGGGCTTCATGTAATATTTTTTCAACTCAAGATCATGCTGCAGCAGCTATCGCAGATCAAGGCATCTCTGTATACGCAAAAAAAGGTGAGACACTTGATGAATATTGGCAATATACCCACTATATCCTTGATTGGGGTTCTGACTCTCCAAATATGATTCTTGATGATGGGGGAGACGCAACTGGTTTATTGATACTCGGTAGTAAAGCAGAAAAAGATTTATCTGTATTAGATAATCCTGATAATGAAGAAGAAATTGCTTTATTTAATTCTATTAAGGCTAAGTTGAAAATTGATAGTGACTTTTATTCTAGAATTAAAAGTAATATCATTGGTGTGACTGAAGAAACTACAACGGGAGTTGCAAGACTTTATCAACTGCAAAAGCAAAATGCTTTACCTTTTCCTGCTATCAACGTTAATGATTCAGTAACTAAGAGCAAATTTGATAATTTATATGGCTGCAGAGAATCTCTTGTTGACAGTATAAAACGTGCCACTGACGTTATGATTGCCGGGAAGGTTGCGTTAGTAATGGGTTTTGGAGATGTAGGTAAAGGTTCAGCCCAGTCACTAAGAGGACTTGGTGCAATTGTAAAAGTTGCAGAAGTTGATCCAATTTGTGCTCTTCAAGCGGCAATGGAAGGTTTTAGCGTTGTTACATTAGACGATGTTGTGGAAGATATAGATATATTTGTTACAGCAACTGGAAATTATCAGGTTATAACAAACGAAAATCTCGTCAAGATGAAAGATGAGGCCATAGTTTGTAATATCGGCCATTTCGATAATGAAATTGATGTCGCTTCATTGAAAGATTATCCATGGGAAAATATTAAACCGCAGGTTGACCACATAACTTTACCGAGTGGCAATAAAATAATCCTTTTAGCTGAAGGTAGATTAGTTAACTTAGGTTGCGCCACCGGACATCCAAGTTTTGTAATGAGTAATTCTTTTACTAATCAAGTACTTGCTCAAATTGAACTTTTCAATAAATCAGAAAAATATGCTAAAAAGGTTTATGTATTACCAAAACATTTAGATGAAATGGTAGCTAGATTACATCTCGATAAAATTGGTGCCAAATTAACAAAATTAACTAAGGAACAGGCTGATTATATTAATGTCTCTATTGAAGGACCTTATAAACCAGAGCTCTATAGATATTAAGTTTGAGTTTAATTTTTGTAAATTTTCTTACGTCGATTCCTGACTATATAAGTTTGGCGGTCGAGAAGAATCCATTTTTCGCATACCTGACTATATGTTTTGCTATGTTTTTAGAGAATATAATCCCCCCAATCCCATCAGAAATAATAATGCCCTTGGGGGGGTTTTTCGTTTATCAACAAAAATTAAACTTCTATATTTTAGTTTTCTGGGGTTTATTTGGAACAATACTAGGGTCATTACCTTGGTATTACTTAGGAAGATTAGTAAATGAAAAAAGACTTTCGAATTTTCTTGATAAAAAAGGGAAATACTTAGGAATTTCTTCTAATGATTTAGTTAAAAGTAAAAGATGGTTTGATAAATATGGAGTTTCTTTGGTTTTCTGGGGCCGATTAGTACCGGGTATAAGAACTCTAATTTCAGTCCCAGCTGGTATAGAACTTATGCCATTAAGAAAATTTCTGATTTGGACTACATTTGGTAGTTTTATATGGGTAGCACTTCTGACTTATGCAGGCTTTTTATTTGGTGAAAATTATCAAATTATTGAAGCTTACTTAGATCAAATTAAGTTCTTTGTAAAGCCAATTTTAATTTTAATTTTCTTATATTTTTTGATTAAATTAATTAATAGATTGATAAAAAAAAATAGCCCTTAGAAAGGTATTTCACTTGAACTACTGTTGTTAGAATATTGATTATTTTCAGACTCTTTTCGAGAACTGAGTAGGTTTAACCTGTCTACTCTTACAACTGGTTTATATCTATCTTCTCCAGTATTTTTATCTTTCCAACTATCAATTTTAAAGCTCCCTGTGATTCCAATTAATGATCCTTTTTTAACGTAATCTGCTGCTATTTGAGCCTGTTTGCCCCATATTTCAAGATTAAACCAGTCAGGCTCCTCATCTCTACTTCTTCTGTTCACTGCAAGAGTGAAATTAGCTACGATACTTCCAGATTCAAAATATCTGACATCAGGTTCTCTACCGGCTCTGCCAACCAGGTTAATAGTGTTAATTTCCATAATTTTTTTTTTTTTATACTACTCACATTTTTAGTTTCTGCTCAAAGTTTTGCGTGCTATTCATAACTAAATGAGAGAATTGTGAAAGCTTAATAAAAAATAGATATATTATTTATAAAAAAGAATTCTTATTGTGATTTTCAACAGATTAAAATTTTCTAGAGACATTGGCATAGATTTGGGGACGGCCAATACTCTTATCCACGTATCAGGTAAGGGAGTCGTTTTACAAGAGCCTTCAGTAGTAGCTATGGATCTAGAAGAAGGGATTCCATTGGCTGTTGGTAAAGAAGCAAAGCTAATGCTTGGAAGAACACCTGGAAATATTAGAGCTGTAAGACCCCTAAGAGATGGTGTTATTGCAGATTTTGATGCAGCGGAGCAAATGATTAAAACATTTATTCAAAAATGTAACGAAGGTAAGGGTATAGTTGCTCCAAGAATAGTGATTGGTATTCCAAGTGGAGTTACCAGTGTTGAGCGAAGAGCAGTAAGAGAAGCTGGATTAGCAGGAGCTAGAGAAGTTCACTTAATAGATGAACCTGTTGCAGCAGCAATAGGAGCATCATTGCCAGTAACTGAGCCAATTGGAACTATGATTGTTGATATTGGTGGTGGTACTACTGAGGTTGCAGTATTAAGTTTGGGCGGAACTGTATTAAGTGAATCTGTTCGAATAGCTGGTGATGAAATCAATGAATCAATTGCCTTGTACCTTAAAAAAGTTCATAATTTGGTTGTTGGAGAGAGAACTGCAGAAGATATTAAGATAAAAATTGGTTCTGCATTTCCTGATGATGAATTTGATAAAACGACTTTAGAAGTTAGAGGTTTACACCTTTTATCTGGTCTACCTAGGTCAGTCACTTTGACATCAGGAGAAATTAGGGAGGCTATGGCTGAAACACTCAGTAAAATAGTTGAAGCTGTAAAAAGAACTTTAGAGCGAACTCCCCCTGAACTTGCTGCAGATATTGTTGATAGGGGCATAATGCTTGCAGGAGGTGGAGCTTTAGTTAGGGGTATTAATGATTTATTGAGCGATGAAACGGGAATTTTTACCCACATAGCAGAAAATCCACTGCTTTGTGTAGTTAACGGCTGTGGGGAGGTTCTGGATGATTTTAAAAAACTTAAAAGAGTTGTTGATACTCCAGACTTTATAAGAAACGTTATTAGAGATTAATAATATGATAGATATCCGACGAATTTCTTCTAATCGTTGGTGGCATAAAAAGACAATTTGGATATTCTTTGGAATTTTTTTATTTTTATTCTTCGTAAGGATTTCAAAGGGATCTTTGTATAAAGATTTTTTTTACTTTATTTCAAAGCCTTTTTGGCCTGGTCAATTTCAAAAGGAAGCTATTCTTAAGAGCATAAATCAAGAATCTTTAATAAAAATAAATCTTCTCAAAAAGGATAATGCAAGATTACGAAAAATTTTAACTCTTCAACAATCATCCAATAACAATAATATTTCAGCCGCAGTTATTTCGAGAAAAACAGGAGGTTGGTGGAGACAAATAATCTTAAACAAAGGTTCAAAAGATGGAGTAGAAATTGGTAATACTGTTACTGGCCCAGGTGGATTAATTGGAAGAGTAAACAATACTTCATTGTATACTTCTTCGGTCTTATTATTAACTTCTCCAGAAAGTAAATTAGGTGTATGGATTGATAGAAGTCAAATTAATGGACTACTTGTTGGTTCAGGAGATGATCATCCTAGCCTAATACTTTATTCAAAAGATGCTGATATAAAAGTCGGAGATTTTGTATCATCTTCTCCTGCTAGTTCTTTATTACCTCCAAATATCCCCATTGGGATTGTCCATTCTATAGATGAGACATTGCAATTAAAAAAAACGGCACAAATTTCACTTTTGGCAAAACCTCAAATAATTGACTGGGTGCAAATTTTGAAAGTAAATATTTAATGAATAAATTTTTTACAAAAAAATTACCTATAGTAAGCTTCATTTTCATCCCAATTATTTTTTTGTGGCATCCTAATTGGGTTGGATTTTTAGGTGTTCAACCATATTGGCCTTTATTTTGGTTACTACCTTGGTCAATGATTAATGGATCAATTAAAGGATTAGTTGTTGGTTTGTTTTTAGGTCTTATTTTAGATTCTCTAACTTTAGATAATAATTTTTCTCAAATACCAGGCTTAATGTTTTGTGGATTTTTGTTTGGGAGAATTAAATTACATAGTGATATTTTTGTGGGACATTTTAGGTATGGTTTGATTTGTTCTCTTGGAAGTTTTTTATGCGGGACTCTTTATCTTTCACAAATTTTGTTTAGAAATTTTTCATATAGTAATTTTTTAATGTTAATTCCCAGTGTGAAAAATATCTTAGCTGAAGTTTTTTTGACAGGTTTGTTTGCTCCCTTTATCTGCTCTCAACTCTTAAGAATGTTTAAATTTTCAAGAAGAAAATTGCATTAATAAATTTTGTCAAGAATTAAAAAGTGCTTTAAAAAATTTATATCTTCAAATTATTTTAAATTTTTTTAAACCTATTGAATATCTCTATGAGGGTTCGTAATGTTATATTTTTAATTGTTAGAATAAATGTTCAATGCAATAGTTCTTTGCTTTGAAATATCTAGAAATCTTTATTAACTATGTCAAAAGCAAGAATTTTAGTTGTTGATGATGAACCAGCAGTTTTGAAGGTATTAGTTACTAGGCTTCAACTAGCAGGATATGAAGTTTATTCAGCCACTAATGGCGAAGAAGCTCTTGAATCTTTCCATCGGGATTCCCCAGACTTAATTGTTCTTGATGTTATGCTTCCAAAAATGGATGGATTTGCTGTTTGTAGAAGAATTCGAGCTGAATCAGTAGTGCCAATAATATTCTTAACCGCTCTTGAGGCTATTTCAGAGAGAGTTGCAGGTTTGGATTTAGGGGCTGATGATTACTTATCAAAACCATTTAGTCCAAAAGAGTTAGAGGCTAGAATAGCCACCATTTTGAGAAGAATGGGTCCAACCTTATCTGTTACTGAAACAAAAGAAGTGCCTTCAGGTAAAGGAGTCATGAAATTTGGAAGTTTAGTTGTTGATACTAATCGAAGACAAGTTTCTAGAGCTGGAGATAGAATTAGTCTAACTTATACTGAATTTAGTCTTCTAGAGTTATTATTTGACGAGCCAGGTAAAGTTGTCCCGCGAGCAGAAATTTTAGAACAGCTGTGGGGTTACCCTCCTCGCAGAGCTGCAGATTTAAGAGTTGTAGATGTATACGTTGCCAGATTAAGAGGTAAATTGGAACCAGACCCAAGAAATCCTGAATTAATTTTAACTGTTAGAGGGATTGGCTACGCATCTCAGAGAGTGGGCGAAACAGCAACATCTTTGGCAAGTTGAGCCATAGTCTGATAATTTTATTAAATAAAACAAATATATTAAAATAAATTTTGTCTGAAATAAAAGAAGCACGCTTACAAAAAGCTAGTTCACTCGTTAGTAAAGGATTTGCTTCTTACGCACAGAGTTTTAAGGTATCACATACTACTAGTTTTCTTATTCAAGAATTTGATTATTTAGAAAATGGTCAAGAGGAAGACTTCAGTATTTCTCTTGCTGGTAGAGTGATGGCAAAAAGGGTGATGGGTAAAATTGCCTTTTTCACCATAAGCGACCAAGAAGGTCAGATTCAGCTTTATCTAGATAAAAGGATTATTAATTTAAATTTAGAAAAACAAAAATTACTTTCTTTTGAAGATATCAAGGAAATAGTAGATATTGGTGATTGGATAGGAGTCTATGGAACTATTAAAAAAACTAATAAAGGTGAGCTTTCAATTAAAGTAGAGAAATGGGAAATGTTATCCAAATCATTACAACCTTTACCTGATAAATGGCATGGATTGACTGATATTGAAAAAAGATATAGACAACGTTATCTAGATTTAATAGTGAATCCTCACTCTAAAAATGTATTTAAAACAAGAGCAAGATGTATAAGCTTTATAAGAAAATGGCTAGATAATAGAAATTTTTTAGAGATAGAGACTCCAATTCTGCAATCTGAAGCAGGTGGTGCTGAAGCAAGACCATTTATAACTCATCACAATACACTGGATATTCCTCTGTATCTAAGAATAGCAACAGAATTACATTTAAAAAGAATGGTTGTTGGAGGATTTGAGAAAGTATATGAATTGGGAAGAATCTTTCGTAACGAAGGGATAAGTACAAGGCATAATCCAGAATTTACCTCAGTAGAGATTTATGAAGCTTATTCTGATTATGTCGATATGATGAATTTAACTGAAGAATTGATTAAAGACATAGTAGCTGATGCATGTGGGTCTTTAATTATAAATTATCAAAATAAAGAGATTGATTTTTCTAAGCCTTGGTCAAGAATATCCATGAAAGCTATTGTTAAAAAATATACAGGGATTGATTTTGATTCTTTCAGTGGAGACTTTCTGGCAGCAAAACAAGCCGTTAAAAATATCAATGTTGATTGTTCTAATAAAGTAAATACTATGGGAAGACTTTTAAATGAGGTCTTCGAGCAAAAAGTAGAATCAAAACTTATCGAACCCACTTTTGTTATTGATTATCCTGTTGAAATTTCACCTTTAGCTAGGCCTCATCATGATAATAAAGAAATAGTTCAGAGATTTGAATTATTCATTGCTGGTCGAGAACTTGCAAATGCTTTTAGTGAGTTGATAGATCCAGTAGATCAAAGAGAAAGAATGCAATTACAGCAATCTCTTAGAGATGAAGGAGATCTTGAGGCTCACTGTATAGATGAAGATTTTTTGAATGCTTTAGAGATTGGTATGCCGCCTACGGGAGGATTAGGTATAGGCATTGATAGGCTAATTATGTTAATTACTAATAGCGCATCTATTAGAGATGTAATCCCTTTCCCATTGTTAAAACCAGAAATAACTTCAAAAAAAAGTGAAAAATCACCCTCGAATGAAGTAAAATAGAAAAATTAATCCAATACGAATTTTTTAAATGAGTGGTGAACGTGTTGGTTTCCGTTTCAAACACGCGGATGCAGTAGTAAAAAGAAATCCTCAAGGCCGTTCAAGAAGAGGATGGGTTATTGAACCAGTAGAGCAAACTACAAGTAGAGGTACAAAAATGCCTGCATACAAAATTCGCTGGAGAGATAGTGAGAGGCCAGAAACTGTATTGCAGCATATGTTAATTGCAGATCCAGATCCTTCCCCTCCTCCAAGTTCAGTAAGTTTAGATTGATATTTTAAATAATTCTGGCTAATCTTTTATCTTTTTAGTGCAGAGTTGATTTCTTTTTTTATGGCTTTTTGTTTTTCATCTTGTCGTTTGTCATGTAATTTTTTCCCTTTACCAACTCCAATAGTTAGTTTTATCCATGAGCCTTTTAAATAAAGTGATAATGGAACAATAGTCATTCCTTTTTTTTCAGTATTAGATTTCATTTTTATTATTTCTTTTTTATGTAGTAGCAACTTTCTATTTCTTAGTGGATCATGATTAAAGAAAGACCCCACATTTGTATGTGGTGAAATGTGAACATTTAATAATAAGATCTCACCATCTCTGAATGAACAATATCCGTCTCTTAAATTTGCTTTTCCGTTTCTTATGGACTTTACTTCAGTCCCTAAAAGCTCAATTCCAGCTTCGATAGTTTCAGATATTTGATATTGATATTTTGCATATCTATTATCAGCTAGAAGTTTAAAATTATTTGCTTTTTTAGAATTTTTTTTAACTTTGTTTGAATTTTTTGCCATTTTAGTTGTAAAAAATCTTTCTACTCAGAACAATTGCAATTAACCTTTCATTATGGCAATAATTTCTTCCAATATAGGCGATAATAATTTTTCTTTTCGTAAAAAAGAACTTAGGCTAGTTGATTCAAAAAACTTTCCAGAAGAAAAGAGAAATAATAATTTGAACTTAGCTAGGCCTCTTAATTTAAAAGAATTTATTGGCCAAGAACAACTTAAATCTTCTTTAAGAATAGCTATAGATGCTTCAATTATTAGAAAAGAACCTTTGGAGCATACTCTTTTATATGGACAGCCTGGCCTAGGTAAGACTACTCTTGCTTTTTTGATAGCTCACGAATTGAATACAAAATGTAGGATTGCGACTGCACCTGCAATTGAAAGACCAAGAGATATTGTAGGTTTACTTCTTGGATTAAAAGAAGGTGAAGTTTTATTTATCGATGAGATACATCGCTTAAATAGGTTAACTGAAGAGTTGTTATATTCTGCAATGGAGGATTTTAGACTTGACTTAACTATGGGAGCTAATAGAGGAGCCCGCTGCAGAACAATTAATCTTCCTAGGTTTACTCTGATTGGCGCGACAACTAAATTAGCCTCAATTAGCGCACCTCTAAGAGATAGATTTGGGATATCTCAGAAAATTGAATTTTATACATGTGATGAATTAAAACAAATTATTGTTAATTTTTCCCGATTAATAAACCTCAATTTAGAAGATGAAGCATCTTATGATTTGGCAAAGATATCTCGAGGGACTCCAAGAATTGCTTTAAGATTATTAAGACGAGTTAGAGATTATGCTCAAGTTGTTATGAAAACTAATACTATCTCAGTGAATTTAATAAAAAAAGCTTTAAATTCTTACCATATAGACGAAAAAGGATTGGATTCTTTAGATAGAAACTATTTATCTTTTCTTAACCAAAACAATAATATTCCAACTGGCCTTGATTCAATTGCATCTGGGTTGGGCGATGATTCTTCAATGTTAGAATTTGTAGTTGAGCCATATCTCATTAAAATTGGTTTTCTCACGAGAACTCCTCGAGGAAGATTGCTTACTGCTTTAGGAAAAAAGTACATTGATTCAAAAGATGATAACTTTTAAAAAAGTTAAGGTTTGTTTTTTATTAATTTTTATTTTTTTCAATATTTTTTATATTGCACCATGCTATTCATTATCTTTGAGAGAGGATTTGTTTAAAAATGCGTTGGATCTTAGTTCAGGCGGAAAATTTAATCTTGCTTTACAAGAATGGAATCAATATCTCGATTCTTATCCTGATGATGCTGCAGGTTTTAGCAATAGAGGAAATGTAAGACTTGTTGTAGGAGATGTTAAGGGATCAATAGATGACCAAAACAAGGCAATAAGTTTGAATCCTAGTGAAATAGATCCTTACATTAACAGGGGAATAGCTGAGGAGGCATTGGGTTTATGGTCGCAAGCAAAAAAGGATTATATGTTCGTTATTTCCCTAGATAGTAAAAATTTCTCTGCATTATATAATTTAGCTAACGTCGAAGGATCTACATCCCATTGGGATAAAGCAAGAGATTTATTCTCAAAAGCTGCTTTAAATAATCCAGGATTTGCTATGGCTAGGTCAAGTTTAGCGTTAGCAGATTTCCAGTTGGGAAATACTGATGAAGCTGAAAAAGAATTAATAAAGTTAATTAGACGTTATCCAACTTTTGCAGATGCTAGGGCAGCTTTAACAGCTTTGAATTGGTCTAATGGTGAAGTTGGTAAAGCAGAGAGTAATTGGATAGCAGTAACTGAATTAGATCCTAGATATAGTGATGAAGAATGGTTAAAAAAAATAAGAAGATGGCCTCCACAACCAATTAAAGATTTAATGAATTTTATCGATTTAAAATAAGTAATGAATAGAGATCAGTTACATAAAAAAATTGATTCGTTTAATGATGAACTAATTACCTTAAGAAGACATATCCATGAGCATCCGGAATTAAGTGGACTTGAAAATCAAACAGCAATCTTGATCAGTGGTTTTTTAAAAAATATTGGTTGGAATGTTAAAGAATCTGTTGGCAGGACAGGAGTTATAGCTGATTTTGGTCCCCAAGATAAAGGCATTATAGGTCTAAGAGTGGATATGGATGCATTGCCAATATTTGAAGAAACTAAATTAAGTTTTTCTTCAAAAGTAGATGGTGTTATGCATGCATGTGGCCACGATTTGCATATCTCGATTGGATTAGGTGTGGCAAAAATTATTAAGGATTTAAAACTAAATTTTGGGACTCGGATAATTTTTCAGCCTGCTGAAGAAATTGCGAGTGGAGCTAGATGGATGATTAAGGATGGTGCAACTAATGATTTAACACATATTTTAGGGGTTCATGTCTACCCTGATTTATCCGTAGGGACCATTGGCATTAAAGAAGGAAGTTTAACTGCAGCTGCTGCAGAACTTAAAGTTGAGATTAAAGGGAAATCAGGCCATGGCGCTCGACCTCATGAAGGAGTTGATGCTATTTGGGCAGCGTCTAAAGTTATCTCGGGAATTCAAGAATCAATAACACGGAAGTTAGACCCATTAGATCCTGTAGTAATAACTTTTGGGAAAATAAATGGTGGTAATGCATTTAATATTCTCGCAGAAAAGGTTAATTTAATTGGCACTGTTAGATGCACAAATCGAAATGTCTTTACGAATATTGGAAATTGGCTGAATGAAAATATCATTTCTTTAGCTAATAGTTGCGGAGCTGAAGCAAAAGTAATATTTAGAGAAATCACCCCGGCAGTTAATAATAATTCCAAAATTAATAGAGTCATTAGAGATTCGGGAATTAATGTTTTGGGTCAAGAAAATGTTATTGAACTACAAAAACCATCATTAGGAGCTGAGGATTTCGCGGAATTCTTGAAAGATATTCCAGGTGCTATGTTTAGGCTTGGCGTTTCTAATTCAAATGGATGTGCCCCTCTTCATAGTTCTAAATTTGATCCAGATGAAAGAGCTATTTCTGTTGGAATTAAAGTGATAACAGAATCTATAATAAAATTAAATAATAAAAAAATTAATAATATTGGCAAATGAAAATTAATAAAAAGTTTATTTTATCTTTTGTGGCTCCTTTCATGATCCTCATATCTGCTATCGGATTCATCTTTAGAGATAATTCGAGGAAGATTTTTTATTTACCTATTGGCTTAATGGGTTTTGTAATTATTTTGGAGAAGGGTATAAGCAGACAATTGGATAGAAAAAATATTTTAAAAAAGATAAAGTCTTATCAAAAAGTTAAATAAAATATTTTTATTTATTTTCACGCAATTTGAGATGACTATTTATTAGAAAAGAGCTATTAATAAGATTAATACTAGGGGTGCTAAGAAATTTAACTTAGCTGAGATCATACCCTTTGAACCTGAATCATTGATTTTGATGCAGGGAAGTGGAGATTTGATCAAACTTTAGTAATAACAATTTTAAAATTAGGAAATTATGAGAAGTTCTTGGATTAAGCCTCGCCTTGGGAAACAAAATGTAACTCAGATGAACTTTGCGAGAAGTGGATATATTACTGAAGAAATGGATTTTGTTGCTAAAAAAGAGAATCTACCTTCTTCTTTAATAATGGAGGAAGTGGCGAGAGGAAGATTAATTATTCCAGCTAATATTAACCATTTGAATCTTGAGCCAATGTCTATAGGTATTGCTTCTAGATGCAAAGTTAATGCCAATATTGGTGCATCACCTAATGCAAGTGATATTAACGAAGAAGTAGAAAAGCTCAAACTAGCTGTTAAATACGGTGCTGATACTGTTATGGATCTGTCTACGGGAGGAGTAAATTTAGACGAAGTGCGGCAAGCAATTATTCAAGAATCTCCTGTTCCCATAGGAACTGTTCCTGTTTATCAAGCTTTAGAAAGTGTACATGGTTCAATAGATAGACTAACAGAAGACGATTTTCTTCATATTATTGAAAAACATTGTAAGCAAGGGGTAGATTATCAAACTATTCATGCTGGTCTACTTATTGAGCATTTGCCAAAAGTTAAAGGAAGAATTACTGGAATTGTTAGTAGAGGGGGAGGTATTTTGGCTCAATGGATGTTACATCATTTTAAGCAAAATCCCCTCTATACAAGGTTTGACGATATTTGTGAAATTTTCAAAAAATATGATTGTACTTTTTCTTTAGGAGATTCACTAAGGCCTGGATGTTTGCATGATGCATCTGATGATGCTCAGCTAGCTGAATTGAAGACCTTAGGCGAGCTTACTCGAAGAGCATGGGAACATAATGTTCAAGTAATGGTTGAGGGTCCTGGTCATGTACCTATGGATCAAATTGAGTTTAATGTGAGAAAGCAAATGGAAGAATGTTCAGAAGCTCCTTTCTATGTACTTGGTCCATTAGTAACAGATATTTCTCCTGGGTATGATCATATATCAAGTGCTATTGGAGCGGCGATGGCAGGGTGGTATGGAACTTCTATGTTATGTTATGTAACCCCAAAAGAACATCTAGGTCTCCCAAATGCAGAAGATGTACGAGAAGGATTAATTGCTTATAAAATAGCTGCTCACGCTGCTGATATAGCAAGACATAGAGCTGGCGCACGTGATCGAGATGATGAACTTAGTCATGCAAGGTATAACTTTGATTGGAATAAACAATTCGAACTTTCATTAGATCCAGAAAGGGCAAAGCAGTACCATGATGAAACGCTACCTGAAGAAATCTTTAAAAAGGCCGAGTTTTGTTCAATGTGTGGTCCAAAACATTGTCCAATGAATTCAAAGATTTCAGATGAATCTCTTGATCAGTTAAAAAATAAACTTGAAGGATGTAATACTTCAGCGTAGTTATTATTACTAGTTATAGAATTTGTTTGGTCCTCTTAACTACGTTTTCAACTGTAAATCCAAAATTTTTCATACATTCTCCACCTGGTGCTGATGCGCCGAATCTATCCATAGTAATACAAATTCCATCAAAACCTGTATATTTATGCCAACCAAATGAATGGGCAGCTTCTACTACAACTCTCTTTTTCACACTACTAGGTAAAACACTTTCTTTGTAAGATTCTTCTTGCTCTTCGAAAAGTTCTACACAAGGCATAGAAACAACTCTAATTTTTTTACCCAAGCTTGAAATTTCCTTACTTGCTTCAATGCAAAGATTCAGTTCACTTCCAGTGCCAATAAATATTAGATCTGGTGTTCCTTCGCAATCGGAAACTACATATCCTCCTAGGGCAACTTTGTCGATCGAAGTATTTTCCTGATTTGGCATACCTTGTCTACTTAAACAAAGTGCAGAAGGCCTTTTTCGATTTTGAATAGCAAGCTTATAAGCTCCACTTGTCTCATTTCCATCACCTGGTCTGAAAACAAGCATGTTAGGCATGGCACGAAGAGAAGGGATAGTTTCAATAGGTTGATGTGTTGGGCCATCTTCACCTACACCAATTGAATCATGGGTTAATACGTAGATCACTCCTAGTTCACTGAGTGCCGAAAGTCTCATTGAACCTCGCATATAATCTGCGAAAACAAGGAAGGTTCCACCATAAGGAATAAGACCACTATTGTGATAGGCAATTCCATTAAGTACAGCTGCCATTGCATGCTCTCTTACACCAAAATGTAAATATCTTTTTTCAGGACTATCAGACTGAAATGATCCAGTCTCTCCCTTGATATCTGTGTAGTTAGAGTGAGTTAAATCTGCGGATCCACCAATTAATTCTGGTAGGTTAGGTCCTAAAGTACCTAAACATATTTGTGAATGCTTTCTGGTGGCTAAACCTTTATCATCCGGAGTATAAGAAGGGAGATCTGTGTCCCAATTTTCAGGTAATTGCCCTTTTAACATTCTGTTTAGCTCGGCTCCTTCAGAGGGATATTTTTTTTGATATTCTTCAAATTTAGAATTCCATTCTTTCTCTAAATTTTCGCCTTTGTTTATTGATTTCCTAAAATGCGCATATACTTCATTTGGTATTTCAAATGGAGGATATTCCCAATTAAGAAACTCTCTAGTTAATTTAGCCTCTTCTTCTCCAACGGCTGCTCCATGAATTCCAGCAGTATCTGATTTATTGGGTGAACCATAACCTATGGTTGTAGAAATTTTTATAATTGAAGGTTTGTCTGTAATAAGTTTTGCTTTTTCGATAGCTTCAGTAATTCCTTTAACATCATGATTCCCATCTTCAACATGTTGTACATGCCATCCATAAGCTTCGTATCTTTTTAAAACATCTTCGGTGAAAGAAACGTCAGTTCGCCCATCAATTGTAATTTGATTATCGTCATAGAGTGCAATTAATTTTCCGAGCTTAAGGTGACCAGCTAATGAGCAGGCCTCTGATGCAATACCTTCTTGGTTACAGCCGTCACCCATTATTACGTAGGTATAGTGATCAACGATATTGCAATCAGACTTATTAAATTTGGCTGCTAGGTGAGTTTCAGCTATTGCTAGACCAACTGCATTTGAAATTCCAGCTCCAAGTGGACCAGCTGTAACCTCAACACCTTCAGTTTCGAATGTTTCTGGATGTCCTGGAGTTTTTGATCCCCATTGTCTAAATTCTTTAATATCTTCTATCGAAACTGATTTGTATCCTGTCAAATGAAGCAAAGAATATAACAGCATACAACCATGACCAGCTGATAACACAAAACGGTCTCTGTTGAACCATTTTGGGTTGTTAGGGTTGTGATTAAGAATGTTTTGCCACAATGCATAACCCATAGGAGCACATCCCATGGGCAATCCAGGATGTCCACTATTAGATTTATTTACTGCATCTACAGCAAGCATTCTTATACTATTTACACAAAGTGATTCTAATGAAACAGATGCAGCGACCATTGTTTTAAAATAAGTTAAGTTGGAAATACAGAATTGGTTGTCTTCAATTCATTTTGCTGAAAGCAAGGCAAACATTGTGACCACCAAAGCCGAAAGAATTAGAAAGAGCAACTCCTATTTGAGCTTCTCTTGCATTATTTGGTACATAATCAAGATCACATTCAGGATCTGGATTGACGTAGTTAATTGTAGGAGGGATAAAATTATGTGTCAAAGAAAGTATACAAGCTACAGCTTCTATACCTCCTGAGCCTCCTAGGAGATGACCAGTCATCGACTTAGTAGAGCTTACAGGAATGAGGTAAGATCTGTCTTTAAAAATAGATTTAATTGCAGAAGTTTCATTTTTATCATTAGCTGATGTACTTGTCCCATGCGCATTTATGTAATCAATTTTTTCAATGCTAAGACAGGTTTCTTCAATTGCTAATTTGATGGCTTCTGCGCCACCAACACCGCCTGGAGATGGAGCAGTAATATGATGAGCATCACATGTTGTTCCATATCCAATTATTTCTGCGTAAATTCTTGCATTCCTTTTTTGTGCATTTTCTAAAGTCTCTAAAACAAGAATTCCAGATCCTTCTCCAATAACAAATCCATCTCTTTCTGCATCAAAAGGTCTGCTTGCAGTTTGAGGGCTGTCATTTCTGAAAGAAAGAGCTTTGGCACTGGCAAAACCAGCTACACCAAGAGGTGTAATACTTGCTTCTGCTCCTCCACAGACCATTGCATCTGCTTTTCCAAGCTGGAGTAATCTAAAAGAATCACCAATTGCATTTGAACCAGCAGCGCAAGCGGTAGAAACCGAGGAACTTGGTCCTTTTGCTCCCAAAGCGATGGCAGCTAAACCTGTTGCCATGTTTGGAATCATCATTGGGACTGTAAATGGACTTACTCTTTTAGGACCTTTATTACTCAATATTTGAGCTTGAGTTTCCATAGTTAGTAAGCCTCCTACACCAGAACCAATAATCACACCAATTCTTGATGCATTAGTTTCAGTAATTTCAAGTCCAGAATCTTTAAAGGCTTGCTTTGCAGCAATAACTCCAAACTGGGAAAAACGATCCCATCTTTTGCATTCTTTAGCTTCAATAAAATCTTCAGATTGGAGATTTTTTACTTCTGCAGCAAATTTGCAGGGATGTTGCTCAGGATCAAAGAGAGTAATATCTGAGACCCCATTAGTACCCGTTTGAAGACCGACTAAATATTCATCAATGTTATTACCAATTGGAGTTACTGCACCAATACCAGTAATAACTACTCGATGGAAATTTGGCATTCTTAACTAACCTTTTTTTTCTTCGATGAATTTTACTGCATCACCAACAGTAGCGATTCCTTCAGCTGCTTCATCGGGAATTTCAATATCAAATGCTTCTTCTAAAGCCATAACGAGTTCAACGGTATCTAGGGAATCTGCACCTAAATCATTTTGGAAATTTGAATCTGATTTTACTTCTCCTGCTTCAACGCTTAATTGTTCCGAAACAATTGAACAGACTTTTTCGAGGATTTCTTGTGACATAGTTTATGGAAATTACTAATTATCTATTTGATTTTATGCCCTAGAGTTAACAAGAGTGAAGCATATCTTAATTTTTTTAATTTCTTTGTAAGACAATAGTATTATAAAACGAGGTTCAAAAGACAATTTTTACATGTCACACGCAGTTAAAATTTATGACACATGCATTGGTTGCACCCAATGTGTAAGGGCTTGCCCACTGGATGTTTTAGAGATGGTTCCGTGGGATGGCTGTAAAGCTGGCCAAATAGCTTCATCTCCTAGAACAGAAGATTGTGTAGGTTGCAAAAGATGTGAAACGGCATGTCCAACAGATTTCTTAAGTATTCGTGTTTATTTAGGAGATGAGACCTCTAGAAGTATGGGGTTAGCATACTAAATTTTTTATAGTGCAGTTTTAAGAGAGTCCATGTTTTACTAAATGCGACTTTTATTTCAATATAATTGAAAAAAAAATTCGTATGTGTGGAATAGTTGCTGTTACTGGATATAAAAAAGCTTTACCATTATTAATAAATGGTTTAGAAAAACTTGAATATAGAGGATATGATTCCTCAGGTATTGCAATAATAAATTCCGAAACAAATTGTATTTCGTGTAATAAGGCAGAAGGAAAACTAAAGAATTTAATAAGTCATCTTAGTGACCATGATATCCCTGGGACTGTAGGTATAGGTCATACTCGATGGGCAACTCATGGAAAGCCTGAGGTTAAAAACGCACATCCTCACACCGATAGTTCAGGATCCATAGCAGTTGTTCAAAATGGCATTATTGAAAATTTTCAAGATTTAAAAAAGAAATTAGAGAAAGAGGGCATTATTTTTAATTCTGATACAGATACCGAAGTAATTCCTCACCTTATTCAAAGAGAGTTAAATACATTAAATAAACTTAATCTTGAGAACAATGGATCAACATTATTAGTGGCTGTAAGAAATGTAATATCTGATTTAGAGGGATCTTATGCTCTGGCAGTGTTATGGTCTGGAGCTCCAACCTCTTTGGTAGTTGCAAGGAGGCAAGCGCCTTTAATTATTGGTTTGGGTGAAGGAGAATTTATTTGTGCAAGTGATACTCCAGCAATTGCAAATTTTACGAATATTATTCTGCCTATGGAGGATGAAGAAATAGCTTTATTAACTCCGCTTGGCGTTGAAATATATGACTCAAACAACGAGAGACAATATCGAAATCCAGTTTCTTTAAAAGTTTCAGAGCAAATAATGGATAAGATGAATTTTAAACACTATATGTTAAAGGAGATATATGATCAGCCTGAGACTATAAAAAACTGGTTAGAAAATTATTTAATTAAAAACTTAGATGATGGCCAATATCAAATCAACTATCCCTTTGATATAGAGTTTTTTGAATCAATAGAAAGAATAGAAATTATTGCTTGTGGCACAAGTAAACATGCTGCAATGGTAGGTAGCTTTTTGTTAGAACAATTTTCTGGTATCCCTACAAATGTCTTTTATGCAAGTGAATTTCGATATTCGCCACCCCCGTTATTGCCAAATACATTAACTATTGGGGTCACACAATCTGGAGAAACTGCTGATACCATCGCTGCTATAGATATGGAAATTAAAAGACGGTCTCCAATTGAAGATCAAAATTTTAAACCCAACCTCATTGCGATAACAAATAGAAAAGAGAGCTCGATAGGAAGGCAAGTTTCAAATATAATTGATATTTGTGCAGGAATAGAAGTAGGAGTTGCAGCAACAAAAACTTTTTTTGCTCAATTACTTTCTTTTTATGGCTTAGCAATAAAATTTGCGGAAATTAAAGGTAGTCGAAGCTTAAATGAAATAAATAATCTAATAACTGAACTTATAAAACTTCCTCCATTAATAGAAAATCTTTTAGAGCAACATAATAAATCTTCAGAAAAGCTGGCACATGATTTTTTTAATATTAAAGATGTTATTTTTTTAGGAAGGGGTATAAATTATCCTATTGCACTTGAAGGAGCTTTAAAACTCAAAGAAATTAGTTACATTCATGCGGCTGGCTATCCAGCTGGCGAGATGAAACATGGTCCAATAGCTTTGTTAGATAAAAAAGTCCCTGTAATTTCTATTGCTTCCCCTGGTGAAGTTTTCGATAAAGTTATCAGTAATGCTCAAGAAGCAAAAGCTAGAGATTCATTTTTGATTGGGATTGCTCCTGAATGTAATGGAACTGAAATTTTTGATTATTTGATGAAAGTCCCTTCCTCTAATGAATGGATTTCGCCTTTACTTAACATAGTGCCTTTACAATTATTGAGCTATCATATCGCAGCCCACAGAGGACTTGACGTGGATCAGCCAAGAAATTTAGCTAAAAGTGTAACTGTGGAATGATAAGTTTCTAATAAATTTTTATATTTTAATTTATAGCTCTAAAAGGCCATTTGGAGGACTGATGATTAGAAAATTATTTTTTATATCTACTAATGGAACTATTTCTTTAACAAATGGTATAAAAACTTCTTTTTGATTTTTAAATAGTTTAATAACAAGTAAATTATTTTTCTCATTTTCTAAATTAATAACTTTCCCAATTGTTTTTAAGTCGCTATTTTCTAAAATCTTGACCTCCAGATTTATAAGTTCCAACAAGTGGAATTCTTCCTTTTTTAATTTAGGTAGTTTATCGGCTTTCACAAGGATTTTAAATTTTTTTAGTTGTTCTGCATGATTTCTTGTATTTATTCCTTGGAGCTTAACTACAAAGGTTTCCTTACCAGGTTGTTTGAAACCAGATATAAGTTTTATTTTTGAAGGAGGTTCATTTTCTTTTTGCAACCATCTCATTCCTGGTTTTGAAAATCTTTCTTCAAAATCACTTAGAGATTTAACCTTTACCTGTCCATTAATTCCATGACATGATGTTATTAATCCAACAGTTAACCATTCATTTTCAAGTATCATATATTTTATTAGGAAGAGTGTTTTATGGAATTATCAACTAAACCTATACTCCCCGGATCTTTTGTTGTTGTAAAAGACACTAACTCTATATACAGAGGATATAAAGGATTTGTACAAAGAGTTACAAAAAAAAGAGCAGCGGTTCTGTTTGAAGGGGGGAATTGGGATAAACTCATAACTTTTCAGCTATCGAATTTAGAAATAGTATAAAAAAAATTAGATTTTACCTGTAGTTATAAATTTTTCTACCAAAACTTTAGCTGCATTTGTTTCTGCTTGTTTATGAGACTTGCCGAATGCAGTTGATTCTTTTAATCCTTCGATAAATATTTCGCAAGAAAATCTTTTAGGATCCCCATTTTTCTTTGAAACTTCAATTATTTTGTAAAATGGCAAATCAAAACCTTTACTTTGACACCATTCTTGTAATACTGTCTTAGATTTGAATTTATATGGAGCTTTTAAAAATATTTCTGAATCTTCCTCCCAAATATCATCTAACCAAAGATTTACTTCCTGAATTGAATTAAAGCACTTGTAAATAGCACCGATTAATGCTTCTGTAGCTTCACCAATAATAGTATTTTTTGAATTTTCATCACCAAGAGCTTTAGGTCCTTTAATTATTAATTTATCTATATCAATTTTTTCCCCTAATTTAGTTAGCCATTCGTCACTTACAATTTGTGCCCTTAGCTCTGATCTTTCTCCTACACTCATTTGAGGATATTTTTTTTCAATAAAATTAGAAGCAGCTAACCTTAGTACTGCATCTCCGAAAAATTCTAGTGTTTCGTAATTTATTGTTTTGTTTTCTGAAGAATGGATAAATGCTTGATTAAAATCTTCAATAACTGAAATATTTTGAGCTCTAATTATTTCAGTAAATCTTTTTGATTTTATATTTAAAGATTTTAAAAAGGTAGTTATTTGATTAATTCTCTTTGAGTTAGTTATATTTGTCATCTGATTTGAATAATCATAATAATTATAAAGCAGGTCATAAGCCGGGTTCTGTTCATCTTAATTAAGATGGGCAATCATCTATCTAGGACTGGAATTACTTCACAGTCTCAAGCGGCACTTGAAAGTAGATTGTGCAATGGTCATAAATCTACTAAGCCTTGCTCCCAGCCGGGGTTTACCTAGCCAACACTTCTCAATGTTGCTGGTGCGCTCTTACCGCACCCTTGCACCCTTGCCATACATGAAGTATTAGGCGGTATGTTTCTGTGGCACTATCCTCACGGTCGCCCGCACTGGGAATTACCCAGCAAGCCTGACCATATGGGAGCCCGGACTTTCCTCAAGAAAGTTTTATTTTGTTTCCAAAATAAAACTTTCTTGCGATCGCCTCTCCTGCTTTCATTTAGCATAATGCTAAATTCTCCAAAAATCATCTATTGGGGCTGTAGCTCAGCAGGATAGAGCAACGGTTTCCTAAACCGTAGGTCGTGGGTTCGACTCCCGCCAGTCCCGTAAAAATAAAAAACTATATGTAGTATGTGTGCAAACTTGCTACTCTCTAGCTAGCGTATAATTAGTAGTAAATCTTTTATGGCTAAGTTGCATGATATGCGTTTAAAGCTCTTAATTCAACAAGAGCATGAACGCATTTCTAAATCTCAACCTAATGATTTAGATCTTTCAATAGTTCAAGCAAGATGTCTGTGCTGGCTAGCTTTATTGGCGGAAGCCCACGAAGATCAAGCAAATGATGCTGAAAAAAGAGGCGATGCCGAGCAAGCAATGGGTTGGTTTGCTGATTCTATGAGGCTCAGAGATGTTATTAATTTGGTTACCAGTATTGAGATACCTTTGCCAGATAGTCCAGATTCACTCGATGAAAATGACGAATTATTGGATGGCCCAACAATTTTGCCCAAATAATGAGATGATATAAATAGAATTATTTTTTCTTTTGGCTGAAGAACCATGTCAATGCTCTGATTGTCAGAGATTTTACAAAGAGCATGATCGTCTTATTAGAGAATTTCCTACTTTTAAGCAGCAACAAGAATTGAATTGGGCATCTATTCAATCGTTTAGAACTCTTTGTACCAAGATTACTGAAGAGCTGCAGAGAGAATTATCTGAAAGAGAATCAAATGAGGATATCCGTCCAGAGGAAAAAAATATTTCTGATACAGAAGTTACTGAAGCTTTAGATGAACTAGAAAGTGTTAATGCTTATTTATTTTCAATTGAAGCATTAATGGAAAGAATATTCGATACAAAAATTTCGAACAATATTGAATCTAAATTTAAAGAAATTGCAAATGAGTTGGCTCCGGACCCATTAAATATGGATCGATTAATTTTGAATAGATTATTCCATCAAACTCCAGATTCTCCAGATAAGAAAAATATTAATTAGTTATTTCTTCAACGTCGCAAGTAATTTCAACTGGCATTGGAGAAACTTTCCAAATTGATTTACAGTATTCTCTTATAGATCTATCTGAAGAAAAATATCCTGATCTTGCAGTATTTAATAAGGCCATTTTATTCCAAGATTTTTTATTATTCCAGCATTCACTGACTACATCTTGTTTATTTAAGTAGTCTTCAAAGTCAGCCATAACAAAAAACGGGTCATGTCCAGTCAGGCTATTTAATAAAGGTTTAAATAATTCTTTATCCCCATTGCTAAAGTGCCCAATTTCAATTAAGCGAATAACTTCTTTAAGTTCTGGAGATTGATCAATAAAAGTTTTGGGAGAGTAATGATTATTTTTTAAATCCATAATTTCGCTTTCAGTTTTGCCAAAAAGAAAGAAATTCTCTTTTTTCACAAGATCTCTTAATTCCACATTAGCTCCATCCAAGGTACCAATCGTTAATGCTCCATTCATGGCAAACTTCATATTTCCAGTTCCAGATGCTTCTTTTCCAGCGGTTGAAATTTGTTCTGAAAGATCGGTCGCGGGATAAACTATTTCACCAAGTTTAACGTTATAGTCTGGAAGAAAAACAACTCTTAATAGTCCATCCATATCTGGATCAGAATTAACTACATCAGCAATACCATTAATAAATCTAATCATCAGCTTTGCCATAAAGTAACCTGGTGCAGCTTTACCTCCGAATATTATTGTTCTTGGGACTTCGTACTTGTTTGTACCATTTTTGATCCTTAAATACTGAGCGATAATTTGTAGAGCATTTAAATGTTGCCTCTTATACTGATGAATTCTTTTTACTTGAACATCAAATAAACTTGATGGATCTACAAGTATGCCAGTTTTTGAATGGATGAAATTAGACAATTTTCTTTTGCCATTAAGTTTAGTTTCCTCAAATTTTTGTAAAAAATTGTTATCCTCTTTTTTTTCTTCTAACTTCTTTAGAAGTTCCATATTTGTTATCCAGTTTGGACCAACTTCTTCTTCTAGAAGGTTAGATAATGATGGATTAGAAAGGGCAACCCATCTCCTTGGCGTAACTCCATTAGTAACATTTGTAAATTTTTCAGGCCATAAAGCTGCGAATTCAGGAAGAAGTTGTCTTTTTATTAGATCTGAGTGAAGAGCCGCAACTCCATTTATATGATGTGCTCCAATTGTAGCCAAGTGAGCCATCCGAACTGATTTGGAACCTTCTTCATCAATTATTGATAGTTTTTGAAGGATCTTATCGTCTCCAGGATAACGAAGTCTTAATTGTTGTAGAAATCTCCAATTAATTTCATAAATAATTTCAAGATGACGAGGTAGAAGATCATTAAACAAACCTAAATCCCATTTCTCTAAAGCTTCTGGTAGTAATGTGTGATTGGTATAAGCAACTGAGGAGGTTGTTATATTCCAAGCTTTATCCCAACCTATTTGATATTGGTCAATAAGAAGTCTCATTAATTCTGCAACTGCAATAGCAGGATGGGTATCATTCAACTGAACTGTCCAGTGCTTAGGAAATTCTGTTATTGGTATTGATCTTTTTTCAAGGCTCCTTAACATATCCTGAAGAGAACAACTTACAAAAAAGTGTTGTTGTTTGAGTCTTAATCTTCTTCCTTCGTCAGTTCCATCATTTGGATATAGAACTTTTGAGAGGGTTTCAGAAGCAACTTTTTCTTCTACGGCACCATAATAATCACCAATATTGAATGCATAAAAGTCAAAACTTTCTGTTGCATCAGCTCTCCATAATCTTAATCTGTCACATGTATTTACCCTGTATCCTAGAACAGGAACATCATGAGGTACTCCAATTGCATGTTCTGAAGGGATCCATCTTGATCTGTAGTTTCCTTTATCGTCTCTGTAACTTTCAGTTCTGCCTCCAAAACCAACAAAACATGATTCGTCTGGTTGTGGAAGTTCCCATGGCCATCCACCCTTAAGCCATTTATCAGTTACTTCAACTTGCCAACCGTCCCTGATTAATTGATTGAATATGCCAAATTCGTATCGAATACCATACCCTACTGCTGGGACTTGCAGGGATGCTAGTGATTCCATATAACAGGCTGCAAGTCTGCCAAGACCACCATTACCTAATCCAGGCTCTTCTTCAACTTCAAGAATTGTTGATAATGATTCAATGCCAAATCTTTTTAAAGCATCTTCTGCTTCTTGAGTTATTCCAAGATTGAGGAGATTATTACTTAATTGAGGGCCTATTAAAAATTCTGCTGATAAGTAAGCGACTGTTTTTTGTGGTTTTTTTCTTATAACTTCTTGGCTGGCTAAATATCTTGTCATTAACCTATCTTTGACTGCGTAACTCAAAGCCATGTACAAGTCGTGAGGACTTGCTGAAGTAGCTAACTTTCCAAGAGTATAGAAGAGATGGGCTGTCATTCCTTGGAAAACAGCATCAGAATCCATGCCAGCTTTCTCAGGATCTAAGTAGCAACCTGGGGTAGGCAAACGTAGATCGAAGGGTTCGTTGGAATTCATTGGATTAGCCATATAACAGACAATAGCCATTTTTTTTAAAATTTCTGTGTTGTAACTTCAGATCCACACTTGTTGAGTATTTTTGCTTTTTTCTTACATATTTCTTAAAGTGGGCCCTCAATAAACTATCTTCCAATTAGGTAGTTTATTTTTTCTCTCATTTCATATGTATTCTTTACTAGCTGAATTAAGTGCACATGATTTAGAAGTTGCCGAAACGTTGATAGGAGTTATAAGGTTTCTATTGATATTTTTAGCTGCAAGAGCATTAGCAGAAGTATTAGTAAGATTAAGTTTGCCAACGATAGTAGGTGAGCTTCTTGCGGGAGTTGTGATAGGAGCATCAGGATTCCATTTGTTAATACCGCCCTCAGCTGGAACCGAATTAAATGAAGGACTTATAACTGTTATTAGCTCATTAGCTTCAATCCCACCAGAAGCTGTACCTGATGTTTATTTTGAAAGTTTTCCATCCCTCCAAGCAGTAGCAACTCTCGGGTTATATGCACTCTTATTTTTGACAGGATTAGAAAGTGAACTAGAGGAATTAGTGGCTGTCGGAGCTCAAGCTTTCACTGTTGCTATGGCTGGTGTAATTTTACCTTTTGCCTTTGGGACTCTTGGATTAATGTTTATTTTTCAAGTAGATCTGATTCCAGCAGTTTTTGCCGGAGCATCTATGACAGCAACAAGTATAGGAATTACTGCAAGTGTTTTTGGTGAGTTGGGATATTTAAAAACTAGAGAAGGACAAATTGTTATTGGCGCGGCTGTTTTGGATGATATTTTGGGCATTGTTATTCTTGCAGTTGTAGTCGCCCTTGCTGCAGGGGGTTCTTTAGAAATTGCTCCTATCGTTAAGTTAGTTGCAGCAGCTGTAGTATTTGTTATTGCTGCTATTGCACTAAGTAGAACAGCAGCTCCAGGTTTTGATTGGTTATTAGATAGATTAAAGGCTCCTGGAGCAGTAGTTGTAGCTTCTTTTGTGATACTTGTATTGTGTTGTTTCGTGGCAACAGCCATTGGTTTGGAAGCGGCTTTAGGCGCTTTTGCAGCTGGATTGATTCTCAGTAGCTCTAAAAATAATCATGCAATACAACAATCTGTTTTACCTTTAGTTTCCTTATTCGCAACTATTTTCTTTGTATTAGTTGGAGCAGGAATGGATTTATCAGTTATCAATCCACTTGATCCAACAAGCAGATCAGCGCTTGTAGTTGCAGGATTTTTATTAGTTGTTGCGATTATTGGAAAAATTGCAGCAGGATGGGTATTTTCAAGTGATAAACCTACAAACAGATTAGTTGTAGGCTTGGGCATGATGCCTAGAGGAGAGGTTGGTTTAATTTTCCTTGGACTAGGAACAAGCGCTAAGTTATTAACTCCTTCTCTTGAGGCAGCAATTTTATTAATGGTTATAGGAACTACATTTCTTGCACCTGTTCTTTTGAGAATTGTTCTAAAAGATAAGCCCCCAAATGATGGCAATAAAATTTCAGATGATGTTGCAGCTGATCCTGTGGGTCTTCTTTAGGAAATAAGTTTATTAGAATCACTTAAGATAGACCCTTCAATAAATGGAAAAGTCAGCTTTGATAGAAAGTGATGTAAATTATGACTGGAATTTTTTAAATTATCCAATACATACAGTTTCTGCTAAGCCTGAGCAAATATCAAAAGAATTTGCAATTTTATTAATTCATGGTTTCGGAGCATCCACGGATCATTGGAGATTCAATATCCCTATTTTGAGTAACAAATACGAAGTTCATGCTATGGATCTTCTCGGTTTTGGAAAAAGTCCTAAGCCCCAAGATGTTGAATACTCAGGATCATTATGGAAGGATCAGGTTGTAGCTTATGTAAAAGAGAAAATAAAAAAACCTACAATTGTTGTTGGAAATTCATTAGGTGGTTATGCAGCATTGGCAGCAGGTTCAGAATTGAATGAGCTAAATGCAGGAGTGATATTACTTAATGCTGCAGGATATTTTAGTGAAGAAAAAACTATCAAAAAGAATATGTTGCAAACTTCAATTGAAACAGTTGCCGGCATATTTTTGAAAAATATTGTTCTTCAACGTTTAATTTTTGAGAATATGAGAAATCCAAAAAATATTAAAAAAACTTTGAATCAAGTTTATGTTGATAAAAAAAATGTTGACGATTTCTTAGTTGAGTCAATAAGAAAGCCTTCTCTGGATTATGGAGCTTTTAATGTTTTTAGAAGCGTATTTAATCCATCAGGTCCTCAGGGATTACCGTTGGATAAGTTATTCGCAAAACTTGATTCACCATTATTACTCCTCTGGGGAGGCAAAGATCCCTGGATGAATACTCCAAAAAAAAGAAATCTATATAAAAAATTTACACCAAAGAATACACAAGAAATAATTCTTGATGCTGGACATTGTCCTCATGATGAAATACCTGAATTAGTTAATCAGCATATATTGGATTGGGTTGATTCTCTTTAAGTAACAATTGTGCAACTTAAATTATCTAATAATCACCAAGGAATTTTTGTCTTTCAATTAGATCAAAATAACTATATTAAATTTTGCCCTCAAAGAGGAGGTGTGATTACAAATTGGGTTTCTGATGGTAAAGAGATACTTTATTTTGATGAAAAAAGATTTATGGATAAGACAAAAAGTATTAGGGGAGGTATTCCAATCCTGTTTCCAATTTGTGGAAATCTTAATACTTCAAGTTCAGTATTTGGTAAAGATTTTTTGCAATTAAAACAACATGGTTTCGCTAGGGATGCGCAATGGCAATACTCCTTTAATGAAAAGTCTTTATGCTTAATTTTAAGTGAATCTAATATAACCAAAAAATATTATCCTTTCGATTTTGAACTTAAAATAGAAGTTTTCTTAAAGATTAACTGTTTAGAATTTCAAATTACGATTTTTAATAAAACAGACAATGCTATGCCTATAAATTTTGGATTGCATCCTTACTTTAATATTTCAGATTTTAAAAATTTAGAGTTTATTGATAATCCACTTAATTGCCAGAATCAAGAAAAAAACCTAATAAGTAAAACTTTGGATGAGTTGAAAAATATTAATTTAGGAGTTGATCTACTTATGTATACTTCTGGGATTAGCGCTTTTCGGGATAAAATTCTTAAAAGACAAGTAACTTTAAATCATCCATATCCTTTCGATCTTGGAGTTATTTGGAGTGATCCTCCAAGACGAATGATTTGTCTTGAACCTTGGACTAGCCCACGAAATTCTTTTATTGATGGATTCAGAAACATTATGATTCCTTCAAATGATAATCAAAGGTTTGATGCCTCAATACAAATAAAATCTCTTAAGTAATTATGCAATACTTATGAAATTTGTTGTTTTTGATGATGATCCAACAGGCTCTCAAACTGTTCATGATTGCTTATTACTTCTTAAGTGGGACTGCTCAACTTTAGTAAAAGGCTTTGAATCTAAATCAAATTTATTTTTTATTTTGGCAAATACAAGGTCACTATCGGAAAATGATGCAAGATTAACAATAGAGGAAATTTGCAAAAATCTTAAGAAAGTTTTAGCTTCTCAAGTTTATGAAGAAGAAATTATTTTTATAAGTAGAGGAGACTCTACTCTTCGAGGACATAACTATTTAGAGCCAAGTGCTCTAAATAGATGCTTAGGTCCTTTTGATGCTACTTTTCATATTCCAGCTTTTATTGAGGGTGAAAGATTAACAATTAATGGATTACACTTTGTTGACAAAACTCCTATTAATCAAACAATTTTTGCGAGAGATAAAATTTTTGGATATGAGACAAGTAATGTCAAGAATCTTTTGTTTCAAAAGGGTAAATCCCAAATAAATATTGAAGATATTCAAAATCTTTTTTTGTCAGATATCGAGATTCTAAATGATGAAGAAAATAATATCGTTTTTAAAAAACTAAAGAATTTGAATAAAAATAAACATGTAATTGTAGATGTAGAAAATTATTCTCAACTGAACAAATTTGCTTTAGTAATTAAAAAATTAACTAAACAAAAAAAATTTCTTTTTCGTACTGCAGCTAGTTTTATAAGTTCAATTTCTCAGAAAAAAAGCGTCCCTCAGGTTGAGAAATTTTTCTCAAATTTAAGAATTAGAAATAAAGAAAAGAGTTTTCTTCCAGGACTTATAATTGTTGGATCCTATGTGGAACTCTCAACACTACAATTGAACAATTTATTAGAGATAAGTAGTTGCAATCCAATTGAATTAGATGTTTTTGAATTCTTTAAAATTACTTCATCAGAGAATAATTATAAACAAAGGAATTTCTTTAAAAATAAATTTTTGAAAGAAATTAGATTTTCCTTTGATAAAGGAAAAACTCCCGTATTGTTTACTTCAAGAAAATTTATGTCCTTAGATTATTCTGAACAATTTAATTTTTATAATTCACTTTCTTGTTTTATAGCTGAATTAGTCGCAGATTTGAAATATGAAATAGGATATTTGATTTCAAAAGGAGGGATAACAACAAATATGATTCTTAGTAATGGTCTTAATGCAGATTATGTTTATCTTGAGGGACAGATTTTAACAGGTATTTCAGTCGTGACTTGCAACCTGAAAAATGACGAAAAACTTCCTATCGTTACACATCCTGGAAACATTGGCACTAAGGATTCACTGGTGAATATTTGGAAAGTTTTTGAAAATAAAATTAATTTTTAAAATTAGAAATTTGAAATAATTTCTTCAGCAAAACTGCTGCAGGATAATGGTTCTACTTTCGGTTCCATTAAACGTGCTAGATCATAGGTGACTTTTTTTTGCTCTATTGCCTTACTTAAACCATTAGTAATTAAGTTAGCTGCCTCATCCCAACCAAAATATTCAAGCATCATTACACCACTAAGAATTACTGATCCTGGATTAATTTTATTTAAGCCTGCATGTTTTGGTGCAGTACCGTGGGTAGCTTCGAAAATTGCTGCATTATCTCCAATATTTGCTCCAGGAGCCATCCCTAGGCCACCCACAATTGCTGCGGCTGCATCAGAAACATAGTCTCCATTGAGGTTTAAGGTTGCAAGAATTGAATATTCTTGAGGTCTAGTTTGAATTTGTTGAAATATACTATCAGCTATCCGATCATCAACAAGAATAAGTTTTCTCCATTTTCCATCTCCGTGAGAATTTGATATTGATGCAATAACTTCTTTAATTTCTTCGCAAATGAATGCTTTTTTGTTATTTGTAAGCTTGTCAAAACCTGGTTCAATTTTTCGAGCATTATTTTCAATTGTAATTTCTGGATTTTTCTGAATATTATCTAAAATCCAGCTTTCTCTTTCTGTAATGCAATCTTCTCTAAATTCATTTACTGCTAATTCATATCCCCAATCTCTAAAGGCACCTTCTGTATATTTCATAATATTTCCTTTATGAACAAGAGTCACATGTCTTTTATCTCCTGATAATCTTTTAGCATGTTCTATAGCTTTTCTAATATGCCTTTGACTACCAGATTTACTCACAGGTTTGATTCCAATACCTGATCCGTCTGGTATAAATCTATTTTTTAAATTTTTACTTTTTGGTATGACAATGTTATTTAAGTGATTAATTAATTCAAGACAGTTATTATCCTCCGCTTCCCATTCAATTCCCATGTAGATATCCTCAGTATTTTCTCTATAAACGATAACGTCTAAATTTTGAGGATTTTTGTGAGGACTTGGAGTCCCTGAATAATATTTGCATGGTCTAACACAGCTATATAAGTCAAATATTTGTCTTAGTGCAACGTTAAGAGATCTAATACCTCCACCGATGGGAGTCGTTAAAGGACCTTTGATGGCTACACCAAAATGTTTGATTGCTTCAATAGTATCTTGAGGGAGGTAGTTATATGTTCCATAAAGTTCACAAGCTTCATCGCCTGCATAGACTTTAAACCAATTAATTTTTCTTTCATCTCCATAGCTTTTTTTAATCGCTGAATCAAGAACGATTTGTGTTGCAGGCCAAATATCAACTCCAGTACCATCACCCCTAATATATGGGACAATTGGATTATGAGGAACATTAGGCTTGCCTTGATTAAAAGTTATTATCTCGCCTTCATTAGGTAAGGTTAATTTTTCAAATTTTGGCATAGCATTGAATTAATAAAAGATAACTCATTGAAGTTCCTCGTATTGTAATTTGAGATGAGTTATTTTCTTTAAAACCTAGAAATTTATTATTCAAATGTGAATAGAGAATAGTTTATTGATCAGCATTTCAACATCTTTATTAAAAGAAAAAGTAGTTAATAAGCAAGTTAAAGCAAATTATGTCATTTTCAAAAAAATACTCAGCTACTTATGAATGCGAGTTCAAATGTAAGTAATGTTGAAATAGCTAATAAAATTGCTTCCACTGCAGCTTTGTTTCGGAAATATTTTCCAGATGCAAGCGTAAACTTTAGTCCCTGGGACAATTCAAATAATGAATCCATGCAAGATACTATTGATTTTGCGTTTCATTTCCCTGGTTGGAGTCCTCTTATTGAATGTAGAGCAATACTTTTACAATTAAGAATTGAGAATGATAATAATCGCAGAGTTCCGAAATTGTTGGGAATAATAATGCGAGGTATGATTGTGCCCTCTGAGAGATGGAGAGTAGCTACCATCGGTGATTGGGAAATGACTGGCACTCACCTACCGCAAAAGGAACAAAAAGATAACCTTTTTTTGGTTTGTAAAGAACTTTATAAGCTATTCTCTACAACATCCGCTGGTAACAAAAATTAGCTGTTTTATGTATTTTCCTTGTAGATTAAATAAACTTACAAAAATAATTCAAAATATATGGCAGTTGCTCTTGCAGGACAATTAAGAGAAGGGACAAAAAAATCCCACACTATGGCAGAAAATACAGGCTTTGTCGCTTGTTTTTTAAAAGGAGTTGTTGAAAAAAAATCTTATAGAAAATTAATTAGTGATTTATATTTTGTTTATGAAGCTATGGAGGAAGAAATTGAAAGACTGGTCAATGAGGAACATCCTGTAATAAAACCTATAGGTTTCAAATCATTATTCAGGAAAGAAACTCTTATTAATGATCTTAAATTTTATTTTGGTGAAAACTGGAAGAATGAAATTAATATTTCTCTCTCAGCGAGAAAATATGTTGAAAGAATCCGAGAGGTCGCAAAAAATTCACCAGAGCTATTAGTTGGTCACCATTACACTCGCTATATAGGAGATTTATCTGGGGGGCAAATCTTGAAAAGGATCGCTAAAAAAGCATTAAATTTGCAGGGAAATGATGGTTTAAATTTTTATGAGTTTGAATTAATTGCTGATGAAAAGAAATTCAAGGAAGAATATTCCCTTACTTTGAATCAACTTCCAATAAATCAAAAGACTGCTGATCAAATTATTGATGAAGCTAATAAAGCTTTTACTTACAATATGAAAATGTTTAAGGAACTTGAAGGTAACTTGATTGCTGTTTTAGGCAAGATTGTATTTAATTACATTACAAAAAAAGTTAGGAAAGGAAGTACCGAGACCTAATATTTATGTTTGATTCATTAGTTGATTTCCTTAAAACCAATATTGATGAATTATATGGTCATGAAGTACAAATATCTAGCGAATTCAAAGAACATCACAATGAAGACTCAAAATATATTATTAAAAATTGGCTTTTTTCAACTCCCGAATATAGAAAGTGGCGAATAACAAGATTAGATGGTGGCAAAAAACTGCAAGTGTTTAATACGGTCGCATATCCTAATTTTGACAGTGAAATGCCTATTTTAGGAGCTGATATTTTATGGTTTGGAACTTCACAAAAGTTATTAGCAATACTTGATTATCAACCTTTAATTCAAGAAGGCAAATATCTTGAAAAATATTGTTCAAGTTTAGATAGTATTAAGAAAAAATATTCTGAATTTGATAATAATAAAATGAAGAATATATATGATTCAAAAAAGTATTTTTCCCCATGGGTGATTATATGTAGAGGAAATAAATTAAATCTTGATAGAGATTTAAATAATATATTCCATTCATTTGTAAATAATTATTTGAACATTCATAAATCAAATCCTGTTAATCAATTTTTAAATGCAAAAGAAATAAAGATTAATCAGATTAAATATGATAAGTACAGTTTTGAAAAAGACCCTGCAGATAAATTGTTTAAATCTTTTTTTGGAGAAAAATGGACAAAAAAATTTATCAATAAATTTTTATTTACATTAAATAATGAGATTATTCATTGAATGTTAATACAAGATACTATTTTTTACAGGCCTGATTTTAGATGGCATAATTTTTTAAAATATTTAACAAATAATTTAATTAAATATAATTGTTTAGAAAAAATAATACCCCCGGAATATTCTTATAAAGATTCAACTTATGGTTCAAGAAAATCAAAAAAAAATGTTAATCTCTTTACTTGGGGTGTCACACATAAACAAAGAATTCAATTCGCAAGAGCAGTGTGTATAAATAGTCCAAATTATTCTGTTTTAAATTTTTTAATTATTCCTAATACTTTTTATAACGTCCCATTTTTTGGAGTAGATTTTGTTTCTCTACCTAATAGTTATTTATTAGTGTTAGATTTTCAGCCTTCATTAAAAATACAAAATCAATACAATAATGAGTTATTAGAAAAACTTATAAAACTCAAAAATCATTGTCATTCATCACTCCCATTAGCTGAAAAAATGTCTGAGGATGTAGCTAGATTTTTTTCTCCAGGAGTAATATGGTCAAAATTACCAAAAGAAGAAAGAAGTGATTTTTTAATTGCTAATCAGCTTTATACCTCATTTAAGGAATATCTTGATTTGTATTTGGAAATTCTTTTTGAAAGCAAAGAAGTCAATATTGAACTCCAAAAAGAATTAATAAACGGTCAAAATAATTATTTGGATTATAGAAGAGATAACGATCCAGCAAGGCCAATGTTGTCGAGTTTGTTTGGTAAAGAATTTACTGAATCTTTAATTAAAGAAGTTTTATTTACTACTTAAAAGTCTTATAATTTATTGAAATATGAAATCATATGAAAAAAATTTCAGTTCTTTTTGTATGTTTGGGAAATATTTGTAGATCTCCTGCAGCAGAGGCTATCTTTATAAGTCTAATTGAAAATAAGGGCTTAACCGATGGCTTTATTGTAGATTCTGCTGGAACTGGAAGTTGGCATATTGGAAAAAAAGCTGACTCTAGGATGAGAATTGCGGCAGAAAGAAGAGATATAAATATCTTAAGCAGGGCTCGTCAAATTACTAGCAAAGATTTTGACGAATTTAACTATATTATTGCGATGGACGATTCAAATTTTAAAAATATTCAAGATCTTAAAAATAAAACAGCTTCAACTGGTTTTGCATCCATTAAAAAAATACAAGATTTTAGATCAGTTTTTAATGAGATAGAAGTTCCTGACCCATATTTTGGTGGGGATGAGGGCTTTGATTATGTCCTTGATATTTTAGAAGACTCTGTAAATGGTTTTTTGGAAAGCATTTCTTGAATTTATTTGATCTCAGTCTCTTTAGGAATCTTGTCATTATAAAGATCAATAATTTTGTCCACTACCTCATTAATTTTATATCCATCCGTAATAATTTCTATTGCATCATTCGCTTTTATTAGAGGTGAAATTTCCCTATTGGAATCTTCAAAATCTCTTTTCTTTATAAGTTTTTTTAACGTATTAAGGTCTATTTCTTGAGAGTCCTTGCTATTTTTATCAGATTTTCTTCTTTTTGCTCTTTCATCGATGCTGGCAGTTAAAAATATTTTGAGTTCTGCATGAGGAAAAACAGTAGTTCCTATATCTCTTCCCTCAGCTACAAGTCCGCCTGATTCTCCAATTTTTCTTTGTTCTTCTACTAAGAATTTTCTTACTTCTTTTATTGAGGAAATTTTAGAAACGATGGAACTTATCTTTTGCGACCTAATTTCTTCAGTAACACAGTGGTTATTAACATATACATCTTGATGCGAATTTGTATTCGACTTGAAAACAATAGAAATATCTTTCAGAATATTCTGTAATTTTTTTTCTTCTTTATAATCAATACTTTCCTTAAGTATGAGCCAACTCAATGCCCTATACATTGCGCCAGTATCTAAATATAAAAGTTTAAGTTTCTTCGCTATTAGCTTTGTTACAGTACTTTTACCTGAACCTGCAGGACCATCAATTGCAATAATCGGCTTTCTTTTCATTAGAAAAACGTGATCTATTAATCTTGTCTCTCCACATCTTATCGCACCAGCCAGTAATGAAATATTATCCTCGAGTCTTGCTTTTTGGAGTGTATGAGGGTGTAAATGTTCTAAATATTCAATTGAGATTTTGTTTGCTGTTAGCTTATTAATAATTTGGTTTAAATTGATCTTTTTATCTTTTTGAAAATTTTTTTTTGCTTCTAATAACTCACTTGAAAAAAACCTAATCAATTTTCTTTCTTTTTTTGATAAATGTACATTACGTGAACTTAAAGGAATTCCATCAAAATCTCTTTGTGTAGGAATGGATTTAATAGCAACATTTAATTTCTTTCTTAGGACAAGATTTTTTAAAATTAAAAGTTGTTGCCAATCTTTTTCTCCTAAGTAAAGATTTTTTGGCTTGATGAGATTAAGTAATCTATAAATTACTGTACAAACGCCATCAAAATGTCCAATTCGATTTAATCCACATAATGCAGAAGATAATTCTATTGGCGCTTTTAGGAATTTAATATTTTTATTATTCGGTGGATATATATCTTCATTACTGGGGATGAAGATGGCATCTGCTCCATTTGAAAAGGAGATTTTTATATCATTATCAATTGTTTTAGGGTAATTCTCTAAATCTAAATTGTTATCAAATTGAAGTGGATTAATAAAAATACTTACTAGATTTATATTATAGTTGTCATTTTTTGCTGTTGATATTAGTTTAATATGTCCATTATGAAGATTACCCATTGTTGGAATAAAGTTAATTTCACTATTTATATTTCTCCTCCAATTTTCTATTTCTTCAGTTTTCCTTATGATTACTTTCTTCACTTTGGTTTTAAAAAATAAATCTATTTGATAAATAATTACTGGACAAAAGCAATCTTAGGAGGAATATCTATATAAGGAAAGTCTATCATTTTTATTTCATGGATTACAAAACATCGGGCGTTGATATAGAAGCTGGGCGAGAATTTGTTTCCGAAATTAAACAGGCAGTTGAAGCAACTCATACATCTAATGTGATTGAGGGCATTGGCGGATTCGGAGGCTTGTTTAGAATTCCTATCGATAGTTTTAAAAAACCAGTTCTTGTTTCAGGAACTGATGGTGTTGGAACAAAATTAGAATTAGCCCAAACTAAAAACTTTCATTTTGAGGTTGGTATTGATTTAGTTGCTATGTGCATGAACGATATCATTACAAGTGGTGCAAAACCGTTATTTTTTTTGGATTATATCGCTACTGGTAAGCTTGATAAGAAACAATTGTTGAGGGTTGTTCAGGGAATTTCACATGGCTGCGGAGAAAATAATTGTTCATTACTCGGCGGAGAAACTGCTGAAATGCCTGGATTTTATTCAAAAAATAAGTATGATCTTGCAGGATTTTGTGTTGGAATAGTTGATGAGGATAAGCTTATTAATGGCAAAAAAGTATCTGAAAATGACTTAATAATTGCTTTAAAAAGTAATGGAGTGCATAGTAACGGTTTTAGTTTGGTAAGAAAAATTATTCAAAACAATAATCAAATAGATAAAGAATTTGAAAAAGTTTCTCACTTAAATTTTTATGATGAGTTATTAAAACCTACAAAAATTTACAATAATGTGATTAACAAAATATTATCTGAAAATATAGAAATTAAAGCAATGTCTCATATAACTGGAGGAGGAATTCCAGAAAATTTGCCAAGATGTATCCCTTCTGATTTTATACCTTATATAAATACCAGTTCTTGGGAAATACCTATTTTATTTAAATTCCTTAAAGAGAAAGGATCTATTCCTGAAAAAGATTTTTGGAGCACTTTCAATCTTGGAGTGGGATTTTGTTTAATTATTGATAAAAAATTTAAGGATGCAATATTAAGTATCTCTAAAGATTTTGATATTGATAGTTGGGAAATTGGAAAGATAGTTAGAAAAAATGACTCAACAATTAGTAAATTTTTGCCAGAAATTTTAATTTAAATTTTTTTATCATTTTTAAATGAGTTTTAAAAAATTATTTCTTATACCCAAATGAAAAAGTTAGGTGTAATATAATAAAATTACCGCCGAATTATATCGGAAGTTTAAGTATTAAGATTTAACTTTTATTCAATGCCCTTTGCAAATAATCAAAGAATTACACGTAGACGTAGTTCAGCTGGTCCTACACCTCCAAAAAGACCAATAGGTAATAATTCTGAATCAACTGGTAGACAGGCTCAAGGCCCAAGGCCAACCTTCTTGACACTAAGGGATCATGGGAAAGTTTTTGTCGCTGATTTACCTAATTTGTCCGATGGCCAATTAGCTCATATCAGTAAAGAAGCTAATGAAGTTTTAAATAGTTTGGAAAAAAGACTTAGTGATCTTGAAAATGAACCTAATGTTAATAATCCAGAAAACGATACGCTGATAAAAGCTTCTACTAAAAGAGATGTCACACTGAGGTTTATTAAATCAATAGAAGAAGAACAAGAGCATAGAAAGAATAATCCTGCTTTACGAGATGCTGCATCTGAATCGTTACCGAGAACTTTTCTTGAGGTTGCTAGACATAGATTGCCTGGAGCAACTTTTGATTCACTCCTTCGAGAGGCTCTTGAAGCTTGTGCAGTTGATGAAAGTACCGAAGAAAATCAAGTTATTGATGAACCTAAAGAAACTGTAAAAATTATGGATATACCCTCTTCCAACACTAATGCTTCACTTGTTGTTAGTATCGATTCAAGTGATGATTCCAAGAATGACTCTATTTGATTCAACACAAGAGTTAATAAGCTTTAAAGACCAAAATAATTCAAAAATCAACCTTTCTCCAGAGAAAGAACACATTTTATGTAATCATTGCAAAAGGACTGCATCAAATGGTGTTAGATGCTTAGGAATGTGTGTAGCAGATAATGATTACTAAGATAATTCAAATTCTTGTATAAATAATCTGATGCAAATAATTAATAAATCAGTTAAATTTTATTTATTAATACATATTGGGTATTATTAATAATTAATAAAAGAATATTTTTTAAATCAATAATTAATTGAAACTTTATACTCTTTATTTTAAATTCAAGTTCTTAGAAAACTTCATAATTAAATGCGTAAAAAAATTAAATAAGGCGGCACCCAGATTCGAACTGGGGATAAAGGATTTGCAATCCTCTGCCTTACCACTTGGCCATGCCGCCGAAAAAGATTCGAATGAATCTTTTTATGATCTTAACAGTAAGGTGTCTCATTCTCTACTATTCATTTGCAATGGTCATGGAGAAGATGTAATCGCATCGGAGATAATAAAAAGATTACTAAAAAAAATAAAAAATAAAAATATAGAAGTTTTGCCGTTAGTGGGAAATGGAGATGTATTTAATTCCATAAAATCAAAGAATTTTCGTAAAATAGGATATTTAAAAGAGCTGCCTAGTGGAGGTTTTAGTAATCAAAGCCTGAAGGGATTTGTGCTTGATTTGTTTGCAGGATTTTTAATCTATAATTTAAGAAATTTGCTACTTGTAAAAAGGAAGTCAAAACATAACTGTAAAATTGTCGCAGTAGGCGATTTCTTGCCATTACTCTACGCTTGGACTTCAGAATGCGAATTTAGTTTTATTGGAACTCCCAAAAGTGACCATACTTGGAGTAGTGGGCCAGGTTGGGATTTAAGCGATTTTTATCATAAATTGAAAGGTTCTGAATGGGATCCATGGGAAATGTTTTTAATGAAATCTCCAAGATGTAAAAATTTGATTATGAGAGATAAAATTACAGCTAATAATTTGAATAAAAAAAATATTGATGCAAAATACTTGGGTAATCCAATGATGGATTTTGTTAATGCAACAAACGAAAAGATATCAAATATTATTTCTTTTAAAAGGATTATTTTATTAGTTGGAAGTAGATATCCTGAAGCTCTTAAAAATCTTGATAATTTTCTAAATTGTTTGCAAGATTTTCATTTATCAAATGATTTGGTAATACTTTTGCCTTTGAGCATTAATGCGAATGTGATTCAAATTCAAAACTATTTAAATAAATATGGTTTTATAAAACAGAGAAAAGTTAAATTTCTAATTGATGAAGATTCAGTATGGAAAAAGAAAGATAAATATGTAGTGATTGGAAAAGGTAAATTCAATACATGGGCAAATATGGCAGAAGTTGGCTTGTCTAATGCAGGAACTGCCACAGAGCAAATTACTGGCCTTGGAATTCCATCTCTTTCTCTACCGGGACCTGGACCACAATTTACAAAATCATTTGCGAAGAGGCAATCAAGATTATTGGGAGGTAGTGTTTTAGTTTGCAATAACAAGAAAATTCTTTTAAAACGTTTAAGTTTACTTTTGAAAGGAAAAGTTGATAGGTTAGAACAAGCAAAAATTGGAAAAAAAAGGATGGGGGAATCTGGAGCAAGTGAGAAAATCGTAGATGTCATAAACCTCCATTTGTTATCTTAGTAAATAGCTCCAGCTTATTAATTATTAATTCTTTTATGTATCCAATAAATGATCGGGAATATCTAAAAATTTGTGCAGAGATTGCAAAACTTATGAGTATAAGCTTATCTTCTGCTAAGAAGAAAGTAGAAATTCAAATTACAAAAGAAGGCTCGAAAACTATTCATGAAAAAATTCAAGTTGCTCATAATGTTTTAAAAATTTGTGAAAAAAAGGATGGAGATCAATCAAGTTCTTCAAGAATACTTGATAAGCTTATGGAATCTCTTGATGGTGAAGACAATTTTTTAACTGAAGATTGATTCTTAATGTTCAAATATATTTGAGAATTTCATTATGTCTAAATCAGCATGTATAGAGACTGTTTCGAAACATTTTTTAGCTAATTCATATCTATTTTCTCTCTTTAAGATAATTTTTAGTTTATGCATAGCTTCAATTAAATATTTAACATCATTTGCTGCATAATCTAATTGATCTTTTGTTAAATCTTCGTTGCTACCCCAATCACTGCTTTGTGAGCTTTTGTCTAATTCTATACCTAATAATTCATTTATTAAATCTTTTAAACCGTGTTTATTTGTATAAGTTCTCGCTAATTTACTAGCAATTTTTGTACAAAAAATATTTTTTGTTTTAATTCCAAGATTGCATTTTAGAGCTGCCACATCAAATCTCGCGAAGTGAAAGATTTTAGTAATTTTTTCATCTTCAAGAAGTGCTTTTAAATGAGGTGAAGAAGATGTATTTAGTTCGATTTTTATACATGATGTTTTTTTATATTCATTACATATTTGTACTAAACAGAGTCTATCTCTTCCATGAATTAAACCCATTGCTTCAGTGTCAATAGCTAGGTGGGATGATTTTTTATAAAGATTGTATAAATCTGCACTTAAATCGCCATAATGAAGGTCAATATTTTTATTTTTAATAGTCATTTTTAATAAGTATTTAAAGTAATTTAAGATTTAGAAAATTACTTAAGGTTTTATGTAATTAAGAATTTTTATTTAATAGGGTTATTTTACAGAATAATTCTAAAAAATTATATTATGATGTAACTTTAATTTTTATTCTTGAGTTACAAGAAAAAATTTATTTAATGTCCTATTCCTTAAATTCAACATTATTTCTGACAATTCTCTTGGCCATAGGATTATTTTTTTTTCTTAGGGCTTCCAGTAAAGATAGAACAACCATCGTTGAGATTTCATCTTCTCTGCAGCCAGTTAAGGTTTTAAATGGTTTATGTGAATGGCTTAATTTGAGGGGATGGAAGCAAACAGGAGGAGATTTTGAACAAAGAATTTTAATATTTAAGGGTCAAGTTGTTTCTAGTAAATTTTTAGCAATTTTTTTAGGTTTTCTTGGCGGTTTTGGTTCTTGTGCCTTGGGATTAGTAATTATTCAAATATATCCTGAATTAGGTTGGTGGCCTATTCTTTTGGGATTAATTGGTGGCCCTTTGTCTGGAATAGTTTATTTTAAAAAATCAGCAAGAGAGGAGAAATTCGAATTAAGGTTGATTAACGATAATGAAAATGATTCAACTTTTATGAGACTAAGAGCGCATAGGGATGAATTAATCTCTTTAGAAAATGAACTTGGAGAAAAACTTCAATTGAAAAGTGATGGTTCTTTATTTAAAACACCTATATAAGATAATTTAAAATTTTATTCGATAATTTTTAATCAAAAATATTATTCTCTATACAGAATTTCTCTAACTCTCTATCATTTGACCAATCTTGGGGTTTTGTAAAAATTGATGTGAGAAATTCTTCTCGAGAACCCTTTTCAGCTTTATATCCATATTCCCATCTAGCTAAAGGTGGTAAGGACATCAATATAGATTCAGTCCTTCCATTTGTTTGTAGTCCAAAAATCGTGCCTCTATCCCAAACTAAATTGAATTCGACATATCTGCCTCTTCGATATAGCTGAAATTCTCTTTCCCTCGATGAATATGCTTGAGAAGCTCTTTTTTCAATAATGGGCAAATATGAAGGTAGGAATGCCTGCCCACAGTTTTCCGCTAAAGAAAATAAATTATCCCAATTTAAATTAGATCTGCTAATATTTTTTGAAGCTTTTGATGCTACTCCGTTTTGATTATTTCCTCTATAAATATTCCCTGAACCATCTTGATAATCATAAAAAATACCTCCTATGCCTCTAGATTCATTTCTATGCTTCAAGAAGAAATATTCATCACACCATGGTTTGAAAACTTTATGCAAATCTTGATCAACTTTCTCACAAGCTTTTTTATGCTCGTCATGAAAATTCCTTACATCAGAAAGATAAGGATAAAAAGGCGTTAAATCTGCACCTCCTCCAAACCACCAAACAGGACCAGCTTCGAAATATCGATAATTCAGATGAACTGTAGGAATATAGGGATTCTTAGGATGCAACACCATAGAAGTTCCTGTAGCAAACCATTCATGACCTTTTGCTTCGGGCCTTTGAGAGATTATAGATTGAGGCAATTCTTTTCCCTTTACTTCCGAAAAATTCACTCCTGCTTGCTCAAAAATAGAACCATTTTTCAATACTCTTGATCTTCCACCGCCACCTTCGTCTCTTAGCCAGGATTCTTCTGTAAATTTTTCTTTGCCATCAACATTTTCAAGACCTGAACAAATTTTGTCTTGTAGAGTTAATAAGAGATTTTTAGTTTTTTCTCTCGAGTTTTTAGGAGGTTCTTTCAACATGTATTTTGTAAATCTTGAAAAAATTTTTTTTTGGTAAATTATAAGTTTCTCCTTATAATTTCTCTTAAGGGGTCTCTATTGCCTATTATTTGATAGTTCGACATAGTTCTTAATCTTTTAAACAGTCGACTACCTTGTCAAAATATTTAAAAATTTAATGACCACAATAGAAGATGCGAATTTTGCTTTACAAAAAGTTCTAGATGCTGGATCAAAGAAAAATGTAATTGAATTAGCTTGGATTAAAAATGTAAGAGTAAGTATACCGAGAGTAATCGTAGCATTATCATTACCATCGTTTGCAAATTCTCAGAGAGATAGAATTGTACAAGAGGTTAGAGAAATACTACTGGATTTTGAAGATATTGATGATGTTCAAATAGAGATAGATAATAATTCTTCCAAAATAGAATCTCAAAATCAAAGTAATACTCCTGAGTTACAGAAAATTGATGGAATTAAACATACCATAGCTGTTAGCAGTGGTAAAGGTGGGGTTGGGAAAAGTACCATTGCGGTTAATCTCGCTTGTTCTCTAGCTAAATTAGGCTTAAAAACTGGTTTGCTGGATGCAGATATATATGGACCTAATACTCCCTCAATGATGGGAGTTGCCGAACAGAATCCAAAGGTTACAGAAGGTAGTGGCAGTGATCAAAGGTTAATACCAATAGATAAATATGGAATTTCATTGGTATCAATGGGTTTCCTCATAGAAGAAGGTCAGCCAGTTATATGGAGAGGACCAATGCTAAATAGTATCATCCGACAATTTTTGTACCAAGTTGAATGGAATAATCTTGATTTTTTGGTTATTGACTTGCCTCCAGGAACAGGCGATGCTCAAATATCCCTTTCTCAATCTGTGCCTATTTCTGGAGCTATAGTTGTCACTACTCCTCAACAAGTATCTTTGCAAGATGCAAGGAGGGGATTAGCAATGTTTAAACAATTAGGAGTACCTTTACTGGGAATTGTAGAAAATATGTCAGTATTTATTCCGCCAGATATGCCAGGCAAAAAATATGAAATTTTTGGTAAAGGTGGTGGACAAACATTAGCTAAAGAAAATGACTTACCATTATTAGCTCAAATTCCTATTGAAATCCCTCTCCTTGATGAGAGTAATAAAGGTGTACCAATCTCAGTAAGCCAGCCCAATAAAGAAAGTTCTGTTGTATTTGGTAACTTAGCTCAATTAATTAAGAATAAATTTGTTGATAAATAATTGATGTTTAAGAAAATTTCTTTATTAAATAACAGAGGATTTTTACAAAAAAAATACAACTTTAATAGAGGTTTTTTATTTTCTCCACTACTTATAATTCCCCTGTTTTTAGTCATTATTTCGGGTTTATTAATAAAAAGTATTCAGGGTGATCTTTTAGTATCTAACTATTTAAGTCATATTTTAACTGGTTTTTTAGGTTATTTTTTAGCATTTTTTATTTCTTATATACCCTTAGAGAGAATTAGAAAATATGTGGTTCCATTTTATTTATGTACTTTAATATCGTTATTACTAATTTATTTTTTTGGGATATCAGTTTCTGGAGCTCAAAGGTGGTTAAACTTGGGCATCTTTTCTTTTCAGCCTTCAGAAGTAGCTAAAATAAGTACTGTATTAACTCTTGCTTTAGTACTAGACAAGAAGAATATTATAACAAAAAGAGATTTATTATTGCCCTTATTAGTAGTAGTTGTTCCTTGGTTATTAATTTTCTTTCAACCGGACTTAGGTACGTCTCTAGTTTTAATTGTTTTGACAGGTATGATGCTTTATTGGTCGCAAATGCCCATAGAGTGGATTTTGATATTAGGGTTTTGTCTTGTTACTTCTGCATTATATTTAACCTTACCAACTCTTCTTATTTTCTGGATTCCATTTATAGGATATCTTGCTTATAGATCTTCGAAAAAGAAAATTATTTTTTCTGCTTTCGCTATCACCTTACATTTGTTGATAGCAAAATTGACACCAATTTTATGGCAGTATGGCCTAAAAGAATATCAAAAAGATAGATTAGTTTTATTTTTAGATCCAAATAGAGATCCATTAGGTGGCGGATATCATTTGATACAGAGTCAAATTGCAATTGGTTCTGGAGGATTATTTGGGACTGGTTTATTGCAAGGTAAGTTGACTAATTTGCAATTTATACCAGAACAACATACTGATTTTATATTCAGTGCTTTAGGCGAGGAATTGGGTTTTGTGGGGTGCACAATAGTTTTATTTTTGTTCTTTTTTTTGATTAAAAAACTTATTAATACTGCAACAATTGCTAGGACTAACTTTGAATCTCTGATAGTTATTGGAATAACCTCAACTTTTTTATTCCAAATAATTATTAACTTATTTATGACTATTGGATTAGGACCAGTTACTGGAATTCCCCTTCCTTTTATGAGCTATGGTCGAACTGCATTGGTGACTAATTTTATATCCATTGGATTTGTTTTATCTATATTGAAACGTTCTAGATCACTGCGAAGTTAATGAAATCACAAATAACTATAAAAAAAATTCAAGACTTTTTGATTCAAGGAGTTCAAACTACATATGTGGATGATGATACATGTAGAAGAATGTGGTGGGCTTCTTTAGAAGTTATTCAAAAAGATTTCCTATCCCATCATTATAAACAAGGAGGTATTTGGGTATCCTCCCCTTTGCCAGCTCTTAATGATAAAAAATTCTTTAATCAACTTCATGGATGGCTCTGGTCACCAAAGGGGTTTCCATACTTTCAAAATGAGAATGCAGGTTTTTTACCAATTAATAATAATAATTCAGATAAGATAAAAAAAGATTTCGATTTAGTCAGTAATTATAAAGTCTTAAATCTTAGCGAAAAAGATGGTTATGAACCTTTTTTGATGATAATCACCCCAAATTTTCAGTGTATTTTATCAATTGCAGGAGAAAAAGATAAGAAATATTTATTAATGAAGTGTGATGAAGAAAGCTTGAAAATTTCAATTGAACTAATGCATGCGAAATTAAATCAGGCAAATTACGAGGAAGGGGTTAAATTTCGTGATGCAATTAATAATTTAGGAAACTTGAATATGAATAATCAATTTGAAAAATCCTTTTGGCCAATATTATCGGCAAAATTAGCAAATTTGGTACCAAATCAGAATATACATAATTCTGTAAAAAACGATGAAAAAAATGAGCAAATAACTGAAGCAAAATTATTACGTGCAATTTCTCATGAAGTAAGAACTCCTTTGGCAACAATCAGAACCCTCATAAGTTCTACTTTAAAAAAATATAATATGGATGAATCAATGAGAAATCGTCTAATTCAAATAGATAATGAATGTAATGAACAAATTGATAGGTTTGGTTTAATCTTTAATGCAGCAGAATTAGTTAGTAATGAGGTCCCTTCATTAAATGAATTGGCAAAAATTAATTTAGCCGAAATTTTCAAAAAGCTTGCCCCTTCTTGGAATAAACAGCTAAAACGACGTGGTATTTCTTTAAAGATAGATATCCCGAATCAACTTCCGCAAATTTTGAGTGATTCTGAAAAATTAGAATTAATGCTAAGTGGATTAATTGATAAAAATACTAGAGGATTAAAAGAGGGTAGTACATTGATTTTAGAATTAAGACCAGCTGGTCAAAAACTTAAACTACAACTAAAAGTACAATTAGAGAGTAATCAAAAAGAAATTCAAAAAAAAGATAATGGTTCTGATATTAGTCCTGTTTTAAATTGGAACCCTCAAACAGGTAGTTTACAACTTAGTCAAAATGCTACTCAAAAGTTGTTAGCTAGTTTAGGAGGTCATGTCACACAAAGGCGTGATACGGGTTTGACAGTATTTTTTCCGATTTCAGATTCAAAATAAAATGAGAAAAAAGTTTTCCATATATTAAATAATGTAGAAAATTTCTTGTAAATTTATAATTTTGCAAAATATGAATGCTAATTTCTTATAAGAAATAACTCAAAAACCAAGGATGACTGAAACTTTAGTTGGTCAATTTCCAAAGCATATAGGAAGTACCGGGGGTTTATTAAACTCAGCAGAAACCGAAGAAAAATATGCAATTGTATGGAAAAGTTCCAAAGAACAAGCATTTGAATTGCCCACGGGTGGAGCGGCTATTATGCATGAAGGTGATAATCTAATGTACTTTGCAAGAAAAGAACAATGCCTTGCATTAGGGACACAATTAAGAACTTTCAAGCCAAGAATTGAAGATTTTAAAATTTACCGAATTTTCCCAGGTGGCGATATTGAATTTTTACACCCAAAAGATGGTGTTTTCTCTGAAAAAGTAAACGAAGGCAGAGAGAAAGTAGGTCATAATCCAAGAAGAATAGGTGAGAATCCTAATCCAGCTGGTTTGAAATTTACAACTAAGAATACTTTTGATTAACTTCCTTAAAGTTGATATAAAAGAAGAAAATAATTATAATTTGGGTTGACATTATTAATATGATCAGCTCACAGAAAGATAGTTTTTTAAAGGCTTACAAAGAAGGTAAAAATTTTATACCTATCATTCAAACTTGGCCAGCAGATTTAGAGACTCCATTGTCGACTTGGTTAAAATTATCTTCAAAAGATTCCCATGGTGTTTTTCTTGAATCTGTTGAAGGTGGGGAAAGTTTAGGTAGGTGGAGTATTGTTGCTACTAGACCTCTTTGGGAAGCCGTTTGTTATGGAGAAGAAATAGTTAAAACTTGGAATAATGGCAAAACTGAAACACATAAAGGTGATCCTTTTGAAATCTTAAGAAGTTGGACAAAGGAATATAAGTCAACCATGCTTGATGACTTACCATCAATTGGACAGTTATATGGATCTTGGAGTTATGAATTAATAAATCGAATAGAACCAAGCGTTCCTATAAATGCAATATCAGAAAACAATATTCCTTATGGTTCATGGATGTTTTTTGATCAATTAGTTGTTTTTGATCAAATAAAAAGATGCATTACTGCAGTGGTTTATGTAGATATAACTTCGTCAAAAGAGTCTTCGATTGAAGAGTTGTATCTGAGCGCAATTTCTAGAATTCAAAAAACTAGAAATTTAATGAGAGTTCCTCTAAAAGAAAATGAGTTTTTAGATTGGAATGAAAATGAGAATCTGAATTTAGATCTAGAAAGTAATTGGAAGAAAAAAGATTTTGAGGATGCAGTTCTCTCTGCAAAAGAATATATAAAAAAGGGAGATATCTTCCAAATAGTCATAAGTCAGAGATTCCAAACTCAAGTCAATAATGATCCCTTTAATTTATATAGAAGTTTGAGGATGGTTAATCCATCTCCATACATGTCATTTTTTGATTTTGGATCATGGTTCCTAATAGGTTCAAGCCCTGAAGTAATGGTTAAAGCCGAAAAAAATAAAAATAGTCAGATTGTTGCAAGCTTAAGACCAATAGCTGGCACAAGACCTAGAGGTATTGATAATCAACAAGACTTGGAATTACAAGAGGATTTATTAAAAGATCCAAAAGAGATAGCTGAGCATGTAATGCTCATTGATCTTGGGAGAAATGATCTTGGAAGAGTTTGTGAAATTGGTACTGTGAAGGTCAAGGATTTAATGGTTATTGAGAAATATTCACATGTTATGCATATAGTTAGTGAAGTTGAGGGAATCTTAAAAAATAATGCTGATGTATGGGATTTGCTAAAAGCATCTTTCCCCGCTGGGACAGTGACTGGTGCGCCAAAAATAAGAGCTATGCAATTAATTAATCACTTTGAAAAAGATGCCAGAGGACCCTATGCTGGTGTTTACGGATCTATTGATGTTAATGGTGCATTAAATACAGCAATCACAATAAGAACTATGATAGTTAAACCCTCAAGAGATGGTAAATATGATGTTTCAGTGCAAGCAGGAGCTGGAATAGTTGCTGATTCTTTTCCTGAAAGTGAATATCAAGAGACAATAAATAAAGCAAAGGGGATACTAAAAGCATTAGCCTGTTTGGATAAATAATGAGTCAAAATAATCTTTATAAGGGTTTTGAGGTGGAACTTTTTACAGGTTCTTTAAATTCTCATATTGGTGTTTCGACTGATATTGAGAGAGAATTTTCTGATTTTGTAAAAGAACCAGATAACAGAAATGTTGAATATATAACTACGCCTGAAAAAGACTACAAGTTTTTATACGAGAAATTAATAACCCCAAGAAAAAAGTTAAGGAAGTGGCTAAATACTAAAAAATTAACAATCATTCCCTCATCCACACTTTGTTTTAAACATGATATTCAATTTCAAAGATCTGATATTGACAACGCCTATCATCAATTTATTCAAGATAATTATGGAACCGCTATTGCAACTTCAAGTGTACACATAAACGTAGGAATAGATGATATCGATAAGCTATTTGCGGCTATTAGACTGATAAGATCTGAGGCTGCTTTATATTTATCCCTAAGTGCTAGTTCACCTTTTTTAAATAATAAAATTACTGATAATCATTCTCAGAGATGGATGCAGTTCCCTAAAACACCAAGTAAGGTGCCTTTTTTTCTAAATCATGATTCTTATATCGCTTGGATCGAAGAAAATATAGCTAATAAAAATATGCAAAATATCAGGCATTTTTGGTCTTCAATCCGACCCAATGGTCCCCAAAGACCTTTAATTCTAGATCGTTTGGAATTAAGAATTTGTGATTTTGTTCACGATATTAATCTGCTTTTAGGGATAACAGCCATGATAGAACTAAGGATTTTAAAGCTTTTTGAAAATATAAATACCTTAGATCCTATGAATGCTAGTATTTTTTCTATGGATGAGTTGTCAGAAATATGTGATCAGAATGAAATTAATGCTGCTAAAGATAGTCTGAATTCAGAGTTAATTAACTGGCAAGATGGCAAAAAAGTTATTTGTAGAGAATGGATTCAAAGCTTACTATCAGATTTATCATTCACAGCAGAAAATTTTAGTATGAAACATCTTTTAGATCCTATATATAAAGTGCTTGAAGAAGGCAATCAATCTATGAAATGGATTAATCAATATGAAAAAGGGCTTTCTATTGAGCAGATAATGAAAATTTCTATCGAAGATATGATTAGGAGTGAGGCCTAGAATGTTTGATTATTTAAATAAACTTTGATCTGAACATTTTCACTTGTGACATAATGATTATATGGAATCTTTTCGACAGGTAAAAAATAATAACGTGGATCTGATAAGTAACAATGATCCACTTGATAAAAATCGTCTTTTAATTGAAGATCTCTGGGAATCTGTGCTCAGAGAAGAATGCCCAAATGATCAAGCAGAGAGATTGATACAGCTTAAAGAATTAAGTTATTCAAAACAAATTGATGGTGACAGTTCAAAAACTTTTAAAAATGAAATAGTTGATATTGTAAATTCCATGGATTTAGCAGAATCTATAGCAGCAGCACGGGCGTTTTCATTATATTTTCAACTCGTGAATATATTGGAACAAAGAGTTGAGGAAGATAGATATATTCAAAGCTTTACCAATAAGGATGTTCAAAAATCGCCCGATAATCTTGATCCTTTTGCCCCAGCATTGGCTAGACAAAATGCTCCAGTAACTTTTAGAGAATTATTTTACAGGCTAAGGAAATTAAATGTACCTCCAGGCAAATTAGAGGAGTTATTGCAGGAAATGGATATTCGTTTAGTTTTTACTGCACATCCGACGGAGATCGTAAGACATACGATTAGACATAAGCAAACAAGAGTAGCAAATTTGTTAAAAAAAATACAGATTGAGCAATTTCTAACAAAAGAAGAAAAAATTTCTCTAAAAACCCAATTAAAAGAGGAAGTAAGACTTTGGTGGAGAACAGATGAATTGCATCAATTTAAACCTTCAGTTTTAGATGAAGTTGATTATGCCTTGCATTATTTTCAGCAAGTTTTATTTAATGCGATGCCTCAATTGAGGGGCAGGATCGCTGAAGCACTTACCGAAAATTATCCAGATGTTCAGTTGCCTTCAGAATCTTTTTGTAACTTCGGTTCATGGGTAGGATCTGATAGGGACGGTAATCCATCGGTCACTCCGGAGATAACATGGAGAACTGCTTGCTACCAAAGGCAGTTGATGTTGGAAAGATATATTATTGCGACGTCTAATCTTAGAGATCAATTAAGTGTGTCGATGCAATGGAGTCAAGTCAGTTCTTCCCTATTAGAGTCACTCGAAACTGACAGGGTTAAGTTCCCTGAAATATATGAAGCTAGAGCTACAAGGTATAGATCAGAACCCTACAGATTAAAATTAAGCTATATTTTAGAAAAACTAAGGTTAACACAAGAAAGAAATAATTTATTAGCTGATAGTGGGTGGAAATTTGACTTGGAGGGAGAAACTGATAACAAAAATCTAGATAAAGTTGAAAACTTATATTACAAGTCAGTAAACGAATTTACTTATGATCTCGAACTAATTAAAAATAGCTTGATTAGTACAGATTTAACTTGTGAGTCCGTAGATACTTTACTTACTCAGGTTCATATTTTTGGATTTTCTTTAGCAAGTCTGGATATTCGTCAAGAGAGTACAAGGCATAGTGACGCTATACAAGAGCTTACAAGTTATCTTGATTTATCTGTTCAGTATGACCAAATGTCTGAGGAAGAGAAAATTAAATGGCTTATAGACGAATTAAATACAAAAAGGCCTTTAATTCCATCTGACGTTAACTGGACAAAAACTACAGAAGAAACTTTTTCAGTTTTTAAAATGGTTAAGAGACTACAGCAAGAATTTGGAAGTCGCATTTGTCATTCTTATGTAATTTCAATGAGTCATAGTGCATCTGATTTGCTTGAAGTTCTCTTGCTGGCAAAAGAAATGGGACTTCTTGATCAAAATTCACAAAAGTCAAAATTATTAGTTGTTCCTCTTTTTGAAACTGTGGAAGACCTTAAAAGAGCACCAGAAGTAATGGAAAAGTTGTTTAAATTAGATTTCTATAGATCATTATTGCCAAAAGTAGGAGAATCTTTTAAACCTCTGCAAGAATTAATGCTTGGATATTCTGATAGCAATAAAGATTCAGGGTTTGTTTCTAGTAATTGGGAAATTCATAGAGCTCAAATAGCTCTTCAAAATCTCTCAAGTAGAAATAACATATTGCTAAGACTTTTTCATGGAAGAGGTGGTTCTGTAGGGAGGGGAGGAGGCCCAGCCTATCAGGCAATATTGGCTCAACCAAGCGGTACTTTAAAAGGGCGAATAAAAATAACAGAACAAGGTGAAGTTTTAGCTTCTAAATATAGTCTTCCCGAACTAGCTTTGTACAATCTTGAGACTGTAACTACAGCGGTAATTCAAAATAGTTTGGTAAATAATAGACTTGACGCCACTCCAGAATGGAATCAATTAATGTCTAGGTTGGCAGAAACATCAAGGTCTCATTACAGAAAATTAGTGCATGAGAATCCTGATCTGTTAAATTTCTTTCAAGAGGTCACTCCAATAGAAGAAATAAGTAAATTACAGATATCTAGTAGGCCTGCTAGAAGAAAAAAAGGTGCAAAAGATTTGTCAAGTTTAAGAGCTATTCCATGGGTATTTGGCTGGACACAAAGTAGATTTCTTTTACCAAGTTGGTTTGGAGTAGGCACTGCATTGTCATCTGAATTAAATTCAGATCCACAACAAATTGAATTATTAAGAGTTCTGCATCAAAGATGGCCATTTTTTAGGATGCTCATATCTAAGGTAGAAATGACATTATCTAAGGTGGATTTGGAAGTTGCTAGATATTATGTTGATACTCTTGGCAGTAAAGAAAATAAAGATTCTTTTGATGATATTTTTGAAGTAATTTCTAAGGAATATAATCTTACAAAATCTTTAATACTTGAAATTACTGGTAAAAATAAGCTCCTAGAATCTGATAGAGACTTGAAATCATCAGTAAGCTTGAGAAATAAGACAATTATTCCATTAGGGTTTTTGCAGGTTTCACTTCTAAGAAGATTAAGAGACCAGACAAGACAACCTCCAATAAGCGAATTTATGATAGATAAAGATGAATCTAGAAGGGCTTACAGCAGAAGTGAACTATTGAGGGGAGCACTTTTAACTATTAATGGGATAGCAGCTGGCATGAGAAATACAGGTTGATAATTGCAGTATTTTTCTAAAAAAAAACTTGTTCTCCCAGAAGGTTATTTTGTTAACTCTTCTCAAATTCCATTAGCTAAAGAAGTTAATAAACTTTTAGCAAATTGTGGTTGTGAGACGTTTCCAATAAAACCTCTTTCTGAGGCTATTCAGAAAAGTAATTTCTTTTTTACCATAGAGAATGAATTAAAGAATAAATTATATGGTTTTGTAAGGGTTACTTCAGACAGGGGATTGAATGCTAACTTGTGGAATTTATGTGCATTGCCAGGGAATAATCAGCAACTTTATTATTCAATATTGCTTCAAGTAACTCTTGAGAAAATAAATAGAGAAATGCCTGGATGCAGTATTTCTGTACAGGCTCCAGTATCTTCGTTTTTAAGTTTAGAGGAAAATGGATTTATACTAGATCCAAATGGAATAAGGGTAATGGGATATAAACTTTAAAAATCATTTTACGAGCATGGAGGGATTCGAACCCCCGACTCTCAGAACCGGAATCTGATGCTCTATCCAACTGAGCTACATGCCCTTTAATTTTTCAATTTCTTTAAAGAAAATCTAAATATTTTAAACTTAGCTAATTTAATTAATGAATGCACAAAAAAAATTTTTTTAAATAAATTAAAAATTAAAAATTTTCGGAACCATAAAAGTTTTGAAATTGATCTAAAAGAGCAAAGAGCAATTGTTCTTGGCTGCAATGGTATTGGCAAATCAAATTTACTTGAATCGGTTGAATTTTTAAGTCAATTAAAATCTAATAGAGCACTAAGCGATAAAGATTTAATAGAGAACGATAGTGATATGGCTGTAGTTATAGGACAGATAAATTTTAAAGACGATTTAAAGTTAAATTTATTCCGTAAAGGTCCTAAAAGAATTTATGTTAATGAATCAATCTTGAAAAAACAGAGTGAAATAAAGAATTATATTCAGAGTGTATGTTTCTGTTCTAATGACATAGATATTGTTAGAAGTGAACCAAGTTATCGAAGAACATGGATTGATAAAGTCGTATTTCAGCTTGAACCTGTATATCTAGACCTGATAAGTAGATTTAATAGGCTTTTAAAACAAAGAAGTCATTTTTGGCGTTCGGAAAGTTTCTTAAAAACCCAATCCACAGATATTGTTGAAAGCTTTGATATTCAAATGTCAATAATAAGTACAAGAATTTTTCGGCGCAGAAGAAGAGCTTTATTAAAAATAAAACCATATGTTGAATATTGGCATAATCATTTAAGTAAATCTCAAGAGCAAATAGACATAAATTATCTATCGGGGATACAAAATATAAGTCCAGAAGAAGAAGAAGAAGAAGTTATTAGTAAAAAAATAGCAGAACAACTCTTAAATCAGCGTTCAATAGAAGCATTGACTGGTAAATGTAATTTTGGCCCTCATCGTGATGATATTGAGTTTCTAATTAATAATGTTTCAGTTAGAAAATATGGTTCCTCAGGACAGCAAAGAACTTTTATCTTAGCTTTAAAGATGGCTGAACTCGATTTATTAACTAAAACATTAAATGTTCCACCAATACTTATATTAGATGATGTCTTGGCGGAATTAGATTTAACCAGGCAAAATTTATTATTAAATTCTGTTGGTAAAGATAGTCAATGTTTTATAAGTGCGACACATTTAGATAAATTTAATCAGTCTTTCTTAGGCTCTTCACAAATGATTCACTTATAATTTTTAAAAAGCATGTTTTTTAGCTATTCTTAATTTCATATAAATTTCTTAAATGGAAATCTACAAAAAAAGTCAAATTTTAAGTTCTTTAAGTAATGAGCAAAAATTAATTCATCAAAGTAAACACCTTTTGTTGGAACTTTATAGATGCGATCGCGAAAAATTAAATGACGAATCCTTTTTGCGCTGTATTTTAAATAGAGCTGCTAAATTGGCAAATGCAACAGTTTTGAATTTGATAAGTAATAAATTTGAGCCTCAGGGCGTTACAGCAATTGCATTACTGGCAGAATCTCATATTTCAATACATACTTGGCCTGAATCTAATTATTCGGCAGTTGATATTTTTACATGTGGTCAAAATATGATGCCTGAACTAGCTAGTCAATATTTAATTGAGTCTTTGATGGCTAAAGAACATTCTTTGCGTGTCTTTAAGCGAAATCCACCTTCAGCAGTCTCTAATCAGATCAGAACGGTTGTTTGACAATATTTACCTATTTAATTTTCCGCTTACAAGTCCCTCAAGATCTAAACTTGTGCAATTAAATCCTAAATTAGAAAAATATTGAACTAACTCACTAAAATTATATTTGTTAAAAAAATGCTTTAATTCATTTTGGGGAATTTCTATTCTTGCAGTTGAGCCTTGGCATCTAACTCTAACCTCCGATATTCCACATTCTTTAAGATATTCTTCTGCTTTCTCAACCATTTTTAGCCTTTCACTAGTTATTTCATGGCCATAAGGAAATCTTGATGATAAACAAGGTTGAGCAGGTTTATCCCACCAAGGAAAACCCAATGCTCTTGATATATCCCTAATGTCTTGTTTTGAGACTTTAAATTTTGCAAGGGGAGAGATAACTCCTGCTTCTTTTGAGGCTTGTATACCTGGTCTGTAATCTTTAAGGTCATCCAGATTGACTCCATCTAAAACTATCTTGTAATTAAGTTTTTGAGAGAGGTAGGTTGTATGTTTGTGGAGCTCTTTTTTGCATGCAAAGCACCTATCCTTAGGATTTTCACTGTAACTTGATTGGTCTAATTCTGATGTTTTAATCTCTACATGCTTTACTCCAATCCATTTTGCTTGCCTTCTTGCTTCTTCACGAAGAGTAGTGGCTAATGCAGGAGAAATTCCAGTTATGGCAATTGCTTTGCTACCTAATTGCTCGAATGCTAATGATGCTACTAATGTACTGTCAACTCCTCCGGAATAAGCAATACAAACACTATCAAGATTCTTAATGTATCTTCTAATTGTATAAAGCTTTTCACTTTGTTCATCAGAGAGAATTTCTAGTTGATTGAACATGCTAATTACTTTAAAATTCAAATTACCTATGAATAGGTTGAATTTATTATTAAATCTTTAATAATATTCTTATCTATATCTTAGATTAAATTTACTAATTTTGTTCAATTGACGAATACGAGTAGAAATAGAGGAATTGGAATTGTCACAGCAAGTGACAGTCAAGAGCGATCAAAAGGTCAGTTACATATTTATGATGGAGAAGGTAAGGGAAAAAGTCAGGCTGCTTTGGGAGTAGTTCTCAGGACAATAGGATTAGGAATATGCGAAAAAAGACAGTCAAGAGTTTTACTTCTAAGATTTTTAAAAGGCCCTGAGAGACCATATGATGAGGATTCAGCTATAGAGGCTTTACAAAGAGGCTTTCCACATTTAATTGACCATGTAAGGACAGGAAGATCCGAATTTTTCACTGCTGACCAAGTTACAAAGTTTGATGTTGGTGAGGCCGAAAGAGGTTGGAATATTGCTAAAGGAGCAATTGCTAGTTCTCTTTATTCTGTAGTTGTACTAGATGAGTTAAATCCAGTTCTTGATTTAGGAATGCTTGATATCAATGAAGTAGTTGATACTCTGCAAAATCGTCCAGATGGATTAGAAATAATTATTACTGGAAGGGCAGCCCCACCCTCTTTGGTAAGAATATCTCAACTCCACTCAGAAATGAGACCACGTTTGATAGGAGACTTATCAGAAATATCCAAACAAAGTAGTTCTAGTGGTGGAATTGAGATTTATACAGGTGAAGGAAAGGGTAAATCCACAAGTGCACTCGGTAAGGCTCTTCAAGCTATCGGTAAAGGAATATCTCAAGATAAAAGTCATAGAGTTTTAATATTACAGTGGTTAAAAGGTGGAAATGGATATACCGAAGATGCTGCCATAGAAGCTTTGAGAGAGAGTTACCCTCATTTAGTAGATCATTTGCGTTCAGGCAGAGATGCCATCGTATGGAGAGGTCAACAACAACCAGTTGATTATGTTGAGGCTGAAAGAGCATGGGAAATTGCTAAAGCTGCTATTTTGTCTGGCTTGTATAAAACAATCATTTTAGATGAATTGAACCCAACTGTTGATTTAGAGTTGTTACCTGTGGAATCAATACATCAAACGCTCTTAAAAAAACCAGCAGATACAGAAGTTGTAATTACTGGGAGGTGTAAAAATGAACCTTCATACTTTGAACTAGCTAATGTTTACTCTGAAATGGTTTGTCATAAGCATTATGCAAATGTGGGAGTTGATTTAAAAAGAGGAGTTGATTACTAACTTATTCTTAAAAAATTATTTAAACAATATTTTTTTATTTTTTCAATGCCGCCTTCAATAGATCTTGACTGAATTTTGAATTTAGACAAGATTCTTGAAGCTTTTTCAGAGCGTTTCCCCGATTTACATATAGTGAAAACCTCTTTATTTAAACTTTCTTTTTGAATAAATTTTAAGTCAGATTCTTGCTTCAAATGACTTAGGGGAATTGAGATAGACCCCTCTATTGCCGATTTAGAAAACTCTTCATTTTCTCTAACATCAATTAAAAGAATTTTGTTAGGTTTTGCTTTGTATAAACTATTAAAGTCATTAGCATTAATACTTTTAATTTCATCGTTTGTCCCACAATATTCATCACTATTATAAAAGCCCTCAAACTGAGACAGATTTTTTATTCGTTTATTTAACTGATCACTCTTTAAATGTAATTTTTTCATATTCATATTAAATAGGTCAAAAATTAAAATTTTCCCATCTAAAATTTCACCTTTTTTCAAAATGATTTTGATAATTTCATTAACCTGAAGAATTCCTATTAAACCTGTTGAAACACCTACTACGCCGTATTCTGCACAACTAGGGACAGCATTTTTTGTAGGTGATTCTGGAAGTAAGTCTCTTAAATTAGGACTATTTTTATATAAATTGAAAACACTCACTTGCCCTTCAAATCCTTGTACACTTCCAAAGACTAGGGGTTTTTTTAATATCAGGCATGCATCATTTATTAAATATCTTGTGCCAAAGTTATCCGAGCAATCACAAATAACATCAAACTCCTTGATTAATTCAAGAGCATTTTTAGGATTAATTCTCTCTGAAAAGGTTAATATTTCACAATTAGGATTAAATTTTTTAATTCTTTCCCGAGCAGAATCAATTTTAAGATTGCCAATAGTATTTGTTTCATGAATTATCTGTCTCTGGAGATTAGACTTTTCAACTTGATCGTTATCAACTATTCCAATTCTCCCAATTCCTGCTGCAGCTAGATAAAGCAAAACAGAAGAACCAAGACCACCTGCTCCAATACATAATACTGAGCTGTTTTTAAGATTTAGTTGGCCCTCATAACCTATCTCTTTGAGGGTCAAATGTTTTTGATATCTTTCTTCTTCATCAGAGTTTAAGAAATTAAATTTTATATCTTTGGACATTGAAATCCTTTAATTTTTGTGAGATAAACTATGAAAATATAATAATTAAAATAAAAATTTTAGACTTTTAAATTTTTCTTATTACTCTAATTTATTAATGTTTTTGTTAGAACTAGACCATAATGTGAAGTTTTTATAAATCAATTTAAAGTTTAAATATCTTCAGAAAGCATATATACCAACGCCTCTAAAAAAATACAAAATGTTTCGGTTCGGAATTTTGCACAACAAAAAGGTAGTCAATAGACGTTTTTTCCGATACTGTCTGGTTCATATATTAAGTTTACTGAATTCATGAGTGATAACACTCCAGAGTCAAACCAAGACTCCGGCTCCGATACAAGCTCAGAAACCAAAAGTTTTTCAGAGAAGTACTCTGATGTTATGGGAAAAGTCAACGAAACCCTTGGTAATGTTGATTGGACTCAAATGGGCAAGTACGGCAAGGCGGCAGGCATAATTGCTGTTGTCGTAATAGCTCAGATAATAATTAAAGTTGTCATTGACACGATAAACTTTTTCCCAATTCTTCCTGGTTTATTAGAACTGCTAGGGGTCATTGTTGTCGGTCAATGGAGCTGGCAAAATCTTCGTACCAGTGAAAATCGTGAAGCTGTTCTAGATAAGGTACAAAATCTTAAGAAGACATATTTAGGGTAGTTAAAGATTACATATTAAGAATTGCTTTTACGTAATCTTCAACTTGGTTTAAGTACCCTCCTCCAAACATATTGGCGTGATTCAATATGTGATAAAAATTATAAATAATAATTCTTTTTTCAAATCCGTTTTTTATAGGAAAAATTCTATGGTATTCTTCATAAAATTCTTTTCTAAAACCTCCAAATAGTTTTGTCATAGCTATATCTACTTCATTATCTGCCCACCAAGATGCAGGGTCAAATATAACCCCCTTTCCATTTTTATCCATTCCTGCATTGCCTGACCATAAATCACCATGAACTAGAGCATTTATTGGTTTGTGATTCAGCAATTCTGATTTAATTTTTTCTTTAACTTTATTTATAATTTCTTTATCTAAAATTCTCGATTTTAGAATTAATAATTGAGGTATTATCCTTAAATTTAAAAAACAATCTATCCAATTATCTTCCAAGCCTTTTTTCTGATCTGTTGTTCCGATAAAACCCTCAACTGGAAACCCAAACATTTTGGGGTTAGATTCAGCTGATTTCAAGTGCAATTCACCTAAACCTTTTCCAAGCTTTTTTTGGTCAAAGTTATACATATCTATCCATTCAATTAAAAGAATCTCTATATTTTTTATATTTTTATATGCAATAACTTCAGGAATAACTAAGTTTTCTTGATTAATATATTTTCTCAAATTTTGGAGACAATATTTTTCAAATTCAAGAAATTTTTTGTTTCTAATGTTTCTTTTAAGGAATAACTTTTTGTTTGAGAATTCTATTCGCCATGCATTATGAATATCGCCACCATGTACTTGTTCAATACTTTTTGGATAGGTTTCACCTAATTCTTCACAAATTTCGTTAATTTCAATAGGAGATAATTTTTGCATTTTAATGAAAAAGTCTGAAGTTATTGTTGTAGGCGCCGGTATAGCAGGACTAACTTCTGCAGCGATTTTATCAAAACAAGGCTTATCAGTGACTTTAATCGAATCTCATACTCAAGCCGGAGGATGTGCCGGTACTTTTAAAAGAAAGAATTATACTTTCGATGTTGGTGCAACTCAGGTTGCTGGTTTAGAGAAGGGAGGAATACATTCTAGAATTTTTGATTTTTTAGATATTCCATCCCCAGAAGCCACAATTTTAGACCCTGCTTGTATTGTTGATTTAAATGATGGTGGTAATCCTATACCTATTTGGTATGAAAAAAGTAAATGGATTGCTGAACGAGAAATGCAGTTTCCTGGGAGTCAAAGATTTTGGAAACTTTGTACCCTAATACATGAAAGTAATTGGATATTTGCTAATAATAATCCTGTATTACCAATAAGTAATTTTTGGGATTTTTCTCAACTTCTCAAAGCACTAGTACCTTCAAACCTTGTCACAGGTATCTTACTTAAATCTACTATTTTTGATCTATTGCGGATATGTGGATTATCCAAGAATGAGCGTTTGATTAAATTTTTAAATCTTCAACTAAAACTTTATTCTCAAGAGGACGTTTATAGTACTGCAGCATTATATGGATCTACTGTTCTTCAGATGTGTCAACAGCCACATGGTCTGTGGCATCTTAAAAAATCTATGCAGGCTTTAAGTGAATCATTAGAAAGTTCATTAATTAAAACTGGAGTTAATTTAATTTTTGGACAAGAAGTTAACTCTATAACTTTTGACGACGTAAATATGTGTTGGCAAGTATCTGCTAATTCGAAAAAAAAATCATTTATTTATCAAGCAAAAGATGTGATTTATACCGCACCTCCACAAGCATTGCTAAAGCATTTGAAAGATCCTTTAGAAAGAAAAAAAAATTATAAAAATCGACTTAATAATTTGCCTGATCCAAGTGGAGCTGTAGTTTTTTATTCAGCCCTAAAAAAGGAACATATTAAAAAAACATTCTCCAATCATTATCAATTTGTATCAAAAGAGTTTTGTTCGTTATTTGTATCAATTAGTGATGATGGTGATGGAAGAGCGCCAAAAGGTGAGGTTACTTTAATTGCCAGTATCTTTACCAAAACTAAAGATTGGTTTGATCTAGATAAACAAACTTACTTAAAGAAAAAAAATGGTTTCATGGAAAAAATATCCCTTGAATTGGAAAGTCAATTTGATATTGATCCTGAAAAATGGCTACATAGAGAATTAGCAACTCCATTGAGCTTTGAAAAATGGACAAAAAGACCTAATGGAATAGTAGGCGGGCTTGGTCAAAATCCAGATATTTTTGGTTTATTTGGATTATCAAGTAGGACACCTTTTGAAGGTTTATGGTTATGTGGAGATTCTATTTATCCTGGAGAGGGGACTGCAGGTGTCAGTCAGTCTGCATTAATGGTTTCAAGGCAAATTTTAGCTTCCAAAGGTATAGAAAATTTTAGTTTATAAAATTTTGTCTGTTTTCTTTTGCTTCAGCAAGTTTTTTAGAAAGTAAATCCCAATTTTTTTCTTTAATAAGAGATTCCAGTATATTTAACTTATTTTTAAAATTATTTATGGAATTTAAAACATTAATCTGATTATTAATAGCTAAATCTAGGCCTAGTTGTTCATTGCCTCCGCCAACTCTCGAAGTATCAGCAAACCCTGTAGCAGCGAGTTTTTGAGTGAGATCTAATAAAGATTGATTATTTTTTGTATGCACAGTTTCAATGAGGGCAGAAGCTAAAAATATAGGCAAATGAGAAATTAGAGATACTGCTTCATCATGCTCTTTTGGCGAAGCTTGGCAAATTTCACAATCCATTGATTTTATGAGCTCGGAAATAATTCTGACTGCATTTAAATCACTATTTTGTGTTGGGGTAATAATCCATTTTGCATTTTTAAAAAGACCTTCAAAACCTGAATCAACTCCTTTTTTTTCTGTGCCTGCCATTGGATGAGATCCAATAAATAGAGGATGTGAATTTTCCCATGTATTTACAATTGGTTCTTTTACAGACCCTACATCAGTTAGTATTGTTTCTTGAGGTATTGATGCTACTAATTGTTGCGACGGACTGATCAAATCTTTGATAGGCAATGCCAAAATTATTAGCTCACATTTTTTTAATAAGCTCAGATCACAGCTAACAAAATTTGCAAGTTTTTTATCCTTAGCTTTTTTTTCATTAAATTCATTATTTGCTATTCCATAAATTGTATGATTTAGACTTTGGAGTTTTAATCCTAAAGAACCACCGATTAATCCTAATCCTACTATTCCAATTTTCATAAATTAATTAATTCAAGACCCTCTTTTATTGATACCAATTTTTTGTATATTAGGTTCATAAATTTTGCATGTTTTTGAAATTAAATTAATTATAAATGCTTGAAATTTTAAGTCATCAATATTTGAAAAATTTTTTGAGAGATCAAAGTATTAATTGGGAGCACATATATTCTTTTGGGAGGATAGTTTCCAAATGTATTGAAAATGATTCTACCTATCTAATTAATTCAGAAATTTTCTCAAGCTATGATTGGTTACCTCCAATTTTGATTTCTTTATTTTTAAAGGAAGAGGATTCAACTTTTATTTTATCTAAAGAAAAAATCCAATTTATAAGCCAATTTCAGATTGATTCATTGAAAAATCTAGGTTTTAATTTTATTTTGAAAAATGATCAATTTATTTTTGCAAATCATCATGTTCACTTGATAACTATCCAAAATTTTCTTAATGATCCCAATTCTCGTAATCTTAGAAATCATCGAATAGTTTATTCAGGAATTGAGGATATAAAACAGGATTTAAAAAATCATTTTAGGATTTCTTTACTTAAAAAGGATTGGACAAAAAATTTTAAAGAATTTGAATTAATCAATCAAAAATTTATAAAAGTATATGATTCGTTGAAGAAAAAGTTCTTCTTGAGAAAGGTCTTAGGAAATAATTATATCAATTTAGATGAAGAAGAAATTTGTTTCTTGTCAAACTTTTTTCATGAAAATTCTTTTTTTTCTGATAAATTTTTAAGCGTCAACAAAGCATTATCTCAAGGCTGGGCATGCTGGGTAAAGTTAAACGATACAAATTTAGATTGGAATTTGTATTTACAGCCAATAGATGAACTTTTTCAAATTAAGGAATTTTTTTCAAATAATAAATTTGTTTTTTTATCAGCATTGAGAAAAGATAACTTTTTCCAAATGTATTTTAAAAAGCATAGTTTAGATATTGACTTGGTTATCAATTTTAAGAGTAATTTTGAAGAGAAAAAGATTTCTTTATATATACCCTCTAAACAGTTGCTTCCAAATAATCCTTTTTTTACCAATTCAATCTTGGACAAATGCAAAAAGTTAATACTTTTTAGAAAGGGTTTAACTTTAGTGTTGTCTGATGATATTGATTTAAAAAATAATCTTGCTACAGAATTAGCTTCTACTTACGGGAAGAGAGTATTGCTAGAGACAATTCCCTCAGGTAGAAATGAAATCCTTTGCTCTAGTTTTGACTGGTGGATTATGAATTCTTATTTAATTCAAATTCCTGAACAAATTATCATTCCTTTACTTCCGATTCCGAATATGTCAGAACCCATTAATGCAATTACTGTCTCTCATAAAAAGAAGCTTTCTCAAGATTGGTTTAGAGACTTCTTTCTCCCTCAAGCTAGAATTAAACTTGAAAGATCTATTTCTCCTTTAAGAAGAAATTCAGGTAAGTTAATAATCCTAGATGGGAGAGCAAATAAAAGAAACTGGGGAAGATTACTTTTGCAAAACATTCAACCCTCAAAACAAATTAACTACATGCTACCTTTTGATTAGGTTATGATTTTGTAAATAACTAAAGAAATATGGGAGAAGCAAAAAGACGTAAAACACTTGGTTTACCTCCAAAAAAAAATAATACTAAAACTAAAATTGATGAGTCTCCAAGATTATTTGAATGGCTTCCCTTTACAATCAATCAAAGAGATAACCTAATTAAATTAAGTATTAAGGCTAGTTGGTTTGGAATCGGAGGGTTAGTAATCTTATGGTTTGTAGTGAGATTTATAGGCCCTGCTGCTGGGTGGTGGACTTTAGCTGATTCTTTATAAATCTAAGCTACTGTTTTTATATCATTAACAGCGATTGTATTAGCAGGATTGCTATTTAATGCTTTCATTGAATTAGAACTGACTTCAGTCCCTTCTGTTAATTTCTCTTTAACCATAGATTCTACTTTATTCCTGATTTCTAAGTTTTGATCAAGCCAAATAATTGTATTATCTCTTCCTTGTCCAATATTTTCTCCTTCATAACTATACCAAGCACCTCTCCTTATGATGATATTAGTCTCTTCTGCTAAATCTAATAAGCATCCTGTTGTACTAATACCTTTCCCAAAGAGAATATCAAATTCTGCAATTCTAAATGGTGGTGCAACTTTGTTTTTTGCTACTTTCACTTTTGCTCTTATGCCATATTCCTCAGTACCTCTTTTAAGAGTTTGAATTCTTCTGATATCAAGTCTTACTGAGGCGTAAAATTTTAATGCATTACCTCCTGTGGTTGTTTCTGGATTGCCGTATGTAACGCCAATTTTTAGGCGTAATTGATTCAGGAATATTACCGTACATCCAGATTTGCCAATATTTCCTGTTATTTTCCTCATTGCTTGGCTCATTAGCCTTGCTTGGCTTCCAATTACGTGATCTCCCATCTCTCCTTCTATCTCGGCTCTTGGGGTTAGTGCTGCGACCGAGTCAACAACTACAAGATCTACCGCACTCGATCTTATAAGTTGGTCAACTATTTCTAGAGCCATTTCACCAGTATCTGGCTGTGAAACTAACAAATTTTCAACATCAACACCTAAAGAGGCCGCATAAACTGGATCGAGTGCATGCTCAGCATCTACAAATGCAGCTACTCCCCCATTTTTTTGGACTTCCGCAATCGCGTGAAGCGTTAATGTAGTTTTTCCTGAACTTTCTGGTCCGTAAACTTCTACTACTCTTCCTTTTGGATAGCCTCCTCCTAATGCTAAATCTAAGGTGAGCGCTCCAGTAGATATCGTTTCTACTTTCATTCTTGAGGCGTCACCAAGTCTCATTATTGAACCTCGTCCAAAATTTCTTTCTATTTGACCTAAGACAAGACTTAAAGCCTTGTCTTTTTCTTTTGATTCAGTTTTTTTCTTTTCTTCAAGGCTCATTGTTTGATTTATCGGTTAAAGTTCTTGTAATTATTCTAAATTTGGAAATTTTTATTTAAACCAAACTTCATAAATACAAACTATAGTACATCTGTACTCTAGCTGATTATCTTTAAATTGCAACTAATTCTCCAAGGTTTCCTAATTTTAATAATTTGATTTCATTACTTAACTTATCTTTATCTGATTCTTTCAAATATCCCCAATCAGCTAGGAAGCATGGAATGTGAGAAGTTTTTGAATTTTGTTTAATATCGATTAGAGTCTTTTTTCTATCTTCTATAAAGCCTAAAATTTCATAAGTTTGTGTAAGTTTTTCAGCTATTTTTATTTTTGTTCCTGATTCATAACCAAAAATAAATTCTGGAAATATATTTAATTGTTTAAGAATTTTATCTGCAAATATTTTACCTTTAGTTGTTATGACTCCAGTTTTTATTCCTCTTTTGCTTAATTCTTTCATAAAATTTATAATTTCAAAAAAAGGCTTATGTAAATTTACCCACGATTTAAAATCTTTATCAATTTGGTACTTGCGAGACTTATCTAACATTTTTTGTATATCTTCTGCTATCCAGGAATTTTCATTTAATATCCTCTGGCAATTTTGATGATAATTATTAATGAAATCATCTTTATTATCACTTTTTAATGGATTTTCTGTTTTTATAATTTCGTGAACAATTAGAATCATTTCCCAGCCATATTTCACCCAAGGCCTAATTTCTTTGAAAGAATTTGGTACTCCTTGATAAAGTTTTTGATCAATAGTGATGTTGGGTGAATTTAAATATCTTTCACAGGCCAGCAAGGAGCTATGCCAATATTCTTGCATTCCATCAACTATTACTCCATCAAAATCAAATAGAAAAATTTTTTGAGAAGACACCAATTGAATATTAGAACTGGGCCGCTAGGATTCGAACCTAGGAATGTCGAGACCAAAACCCGATGCCTTACCACTTGGCGACGGCCCATTGAATTACCATTTTAATACATGAGAAGATTTTTTTCTATTCAAAAAATACAAATTTTTTATAAACATGGCGCTAGTTTTGAAAAATAAAAATATTATTTGAATGAGCTCGATTTCCATGGCTCTAGAAATTTCTGAGCTTTTTTGATCGCCAAACCCATTATTTCAGGACACTCATAGAGTTTTTTGTTATTTTTGTGAGCAAATTCAATAAGGGGCTGCATAATTTTTCTTGCAGCACTTCCAAATGCTATTCCATCTGGGAGATTGTTTGAATTCAACAATTCATGAGTTTTTTCATTTGTTCCTCCTGCTAATTGAATTAATCCTGGTGGAAGATCTGAACCGATTTTTTCAAACAACTTAACAGCCTCTCTACTTGTTGTAGGAGCAAGATCTCCAGACATTGGCCTTCCATCTAGTTGCCAAATAAGGGGAATATCTAGCTCATTCAGAATTTCATATCTTTCCCAAAGAGCTTTCAAAAGATCTTCGGGCTCTTGGGCTTTTTTGAAAGGTTGATTTAATCCACAACTAATAGATATCTTGTCTAATTTCATTCCAGAACTTTTAAGGATACTTACAACTTTTGTAAAAGAATCTAGGCGATTGATTTCTGTATGAATTTCTACTGCATTAGGCCTTATTGTTTGAAGTGTTGATGCTAAATCATTTTTTGACAAATTATATTCATATTCACTAATTAGATTTAGAGGACAACTATTTAAACATCTTCCACATCCATAACATTTACTCTCTTTAATTCCGAAATTATCAATTGCAAAGGTGGGGCATACTTTTTCGCATGGTCTTGGACAACTAGGGGGACATTTTAAAGGATCAAATTTTGCTTTTCGAAAGTGGATATCATTACCATCACTAATACTGATCATTAATCCAGGGGAATTTTTAAAGACTTTTTTTGCCCAATCGATTCCTTTTTTTGCTGCATAAACTATAGATTCTTCTGCTGCAACATCTATGTAATCGACACCAGCAGCAGTATAAATTGCACATAAATCTTCTATGGCAACAATATCTTCATTACTGGCACCACAAATTAACTTAATCCATTTATCTTTTTTATTCTTGGTTTTAATCAAACAATTTAACTTTCAAATTCATCCAAAATATAATTACTTAATGGTTTCCATTCAAGTTTTCTTGAACCCCCCATTTCAATAACTATTGTTAGTTTATTATCGTTAGTGCAAATCTCTATTAAGCTCTCTAATTCAGATTGAGATAATACTTGACCTTCTAATAACCAAAGTAATTTATTTTTATCATTTTCATTAAATAACTCAGAAGCTTGTGGGATTACTTGTTGAACTTCCCCAAGCGCTCCGTTTCTTCCTACACTTTGATGACCAAGATGAGGTGGTCTAACGCCATGCAATTTGAGCAAGAAAACTTCTGGATCTCCAAGCCCTCTTGCTGAAGTTATAAAAGTTTTAAAGCCTTTGGCTCTCATTCTTCTCAAAAGACGAGTTTCATAACCGCCTTCAAGAGGAGCAAATATTGCGAGACATTTGTTAGTTTTTAAATCGTTATGAAACTTTTTCCCTGAGAGAAGTAATGGCATAAAAATTTCCTTTATTTCTATTTTATTTTATTTTATGGTACTTGATGATGTACAATTGTAACTCAGTGAATTTTTAAGCTCGCAAGCTAGCCGAGCCTCTGAAAATTTCACATTTTTTAGCGTTTCGTTAAAAAACTCAGGTGGGTTTATCCCGAGAGAAACTATCTATTATTTCCAGATAAGTCTCGACCTAACTAATTGTTTTTTTTATTAACTTCACCTTAATAACTGAAAGGTTTAGATAATTGAAAAATTATTACGAGCTAGCCTAATTTAGTCTTATGTCTATCGGAATTTTAGGAAAGAAATTGGGCATGTCCCAACTTTTCGATGATAAAGGTAATTCAGTACCAGTTACTCTTATAGAGGCTGGTCCGTGCCGAGTCACTCAATTGAAAACAACTGCTTTGGATGGTTATACCGCCGTCCAGATAGGTTATGGCTTGTCCAAAGAGAAGCACTTAAGCAAACCTGAAAAGGGACACTTATTGAAATCAGGTGAAGAACTTTTAAAGCATTTGAAAGAATATAGGGTTGAAGAAACATCATCTTTTGAAATCGGAAAACAAATAACTGTAAAAAACTTTGAGGTTGGTCAAAAAGTTGATATCAGTGGCAAATCTATGGGTAGAGGTTTTGCAGGTTACCAGAAAAGACATGGTTTTAGCAGAGGTCCTATGAGTCATGGTTCAAAAAATCATAGAGCACCAGGATCTACAGGAGCAGGAACAACTCCAGGTAGAATTTATCCAGGGAAAAGAATGGCAGGAAGATATGGAGGAAAACAGATAACTACCAAAGGATTGTTAGTTCTAAAAATTGATGATCAGAAGAATTTGCTTGTAGTAAAGGGTTCTGTTCCAGGTAAGCCCGGCTCAATTGTCAATATAAAGCCAAATAATGTTGTAGGCAAAAAAGGAGGTGAAAAATCATGACAACACTTGAAACTTTAAAGTGGGATGGTAAAAAGTCAGGCAAAGTTACTCTTGATTTAGCAGTTGCTAAAGAAACTTCTTCGGCAGAGTTAATCCATAGAGCCGTCCTTAGACAGCTAGCAAATAAAAGACAAGGTACAGCATCAACTTTGACAAGATCTGAAGTGCGCGGGGGCGGTAGAAAGCCATACAAACAAAAAGGTACAGGAAGAGCTCGTCAAGGATCAATAAGGACACCCTTAAGACCTGGTGGCGGAATTATTTTTGGACCGAAACCACGTTCTTATAATCTTGATATGAATCGTAAGGAACGTAGGTTAGCTCTTAGAACAGCTCTTATGTCCAGAGTATCTGATATGAAGGCTGTTGAAGATTTTGGATCTACTTTAAAGCAGCCTAAAACAAGTGATATCATTAATGGTCTTGCTCGATTAGGTATACAAAAAACTGAAAAAGTTTTGGTTATTCTTGATAGCCCTTCCGATATTATAAAAAAATCCATTAATAATATTGAGAAAGTAAAATTAATTGCCGCCGATCAATTAAATGTATTTGATATTCTCAATGCCAATAAATTGGTAATAGGTCAATCAGCGATAGATAAAATTCAGGAGGTTTATGCATCATGAGTAAATTATTCGATTCTCGTTTAGCCGATGTAATACGAAAGCCAGTTATTACTGAAAAAGCTACAAATGCACTAGATCTTAACCAATATACTTTCGAAGTGGATCATAGAGCGGCTAAACCACAAATAAAGGCAGCTATTGAAGCCTTGTTTAGTGTTAAAGTCATAGGAGTTAACACTATGAATCCTCCTAGGAGAACAAGAAGAGTCGGGAAATTTTCCGGTAAACGTTCTCAGGTCAAGAAGGCAATTGTACGTCTTGCTGAAGGAGACAAAATCCAACTATTTCCAGAATCTTAAGGAGTTTTAATCATGGCAATACGTAAATTTAAACCTTATACACCTGGCACTAGGCAGAGAGTAGTTACTGACTTTAGTGAAATCACAAGTGCAAAACCTGAAAGATCACTAATAGTTTCAAAACATAGAGTTAAAGGCAGGAATAATCGTGGAGTTATTACTTGTCGTCATCGTGGAGGTGGTCACAAAAGGCAATATAGATTGGTCGACTTTAGAAGAGATAAAAGAAATATCAACGCTAAAGTTGCAGCTATTCATTACGATCCTCATAGAAATGCAAGGTTGGCACTTTTATTTTACGAAGATGGAGAGAAAAGATATATTATCGCTCCAGCAGGAGTAAAAGTCGGACAAAATGTCATTTCTGGAGAAAGTGTCCCAATTGAAGATGGAAATGCAATGCCGCTTTCTGTTATGCCATTAGGATCTAGTGTTCATTGTGTTGAGTTATACGCAGGTAGGGGTGCTCAAATGGTTAGATCCGCAGGAGCTAGTGCTCAAGTTATGGCAAAAGAGGGAGATTATGTTGCTTTAAAACTCCCATCTACTGAGGTAAGACTTGTAAGAAAAGAATGCTATGCAACTCTTGGTGAGGTAGGTAATTCTGAAATAAGAAATACTAGCTTAGGTAAAGCAGGTAGAAGAAGATGGCTTGGAAGAAGGCCTCAAGTAAGAGGTAGCGTAATGAACCCATGTGATCATCCACATGGAGGAGGAGAGGGAAAAGCACCAATTGGTAGAGCAGGCCCAGTTACTCCATGGGGTAAGCCAGCTCTTGGACTAAAGACACGTAAAAAGAACAAACCAAGTAATAAATTAGTTGTTCGAAGACGCCGTCGCGTTTCTAAGAGGAGTAGAGGAGGAAGAGACTCTTGATTACTTCTTTTATTATTTCAATTTCAATTACATAATCATGGGACGTTCACTAAAAAAAGGACCTTTCATAGCAGATAGCCTGCTCAAGAAGGTAGAAAAACAAAATACCGATAATAACAAGTCTGTTATCAAAACTTGGTCAAGATCCTCTACGATTTTACCTTTAATGATCGGTCACACAATCGCTGTACATAATGGCAAGACTCATATTCCAGTATTTATTACTGAACAAATGATTGGCCATAAACTCGGAGAATTTGCTCCTACACGCACTTACCGAGGTCATATAAGAGATAAGAAAGGAGCAAAATCATGACAAAAACACCTGAAACATCTAAAACAGCCATTGCTCATGGTAATTATATTCGCGGATCAGCCTCTAAAGTGAGAAGAGTTTTGGATCAGATAAGGGGTAGGTCTTATAGAGATGCATTGATTATGTTGGAATTTATGCCTTACAGATCTACAGACCCAATTACCAAAGTTCTGAGATCAGCGGTTGCCAATGCAGAACATAACCTAGGAATGGATCCATCTACCTTAGTTATTTCTTCTGCATGGGCGAATAGTGGTCCTGTAATGAAAAGGTATAGGCCCAGAGCTCAAGGCCGGGCTTTTTCAATTAAAAAACAGACTTGCCACATCAGTATTTCTGTTGAATCTGCTCCTACTCAAAATAATGCGGAGGTACAAAACTAATGGGACATAAAATTCATCCTTCTGGACTGAGATTAGGAATTACACAAGAGCACCGCTCTAAATGGTTCGCTACTTCTAAGACATATCCAATTCTTCTCCAAGAAGATTTTAAAATTCGTACATTCATACAAAAAAAATATGGAGCAGCTGGAATCAGCGATGTTTTAATAGCTAGAAAAGCTGATCAACTGGAACTTGAATTAAAAACAGCAAGACCAGGGGTCATAGTTGGAAGACAAGGAAGTGGTATTGAAGAATTAAGATCTGGAATCCAAAAAACTATAGGAGACAGGACAAGGCAAGTTAGAATTAATGTTGTTGAAGTTGAACGCGTAGACGCCGATGCTTTCTTACTGGCTGAATATATTGCGCAACAACTAGAAAAAAGAGTTGCCTTTAGAAGAACCATTAGAATGGCCCTACAAAGGGCTCAAAGGGCTGGAGTCTTAGGTCTTAAAATACAAGTAGGGGGACGGTTAAATGGTGCTGAAATAGCTAGAACTGAATGGACTAGAGAAGGTAGAGTCCCTTTACATACTTTGAGAGCTGAAATTGACTATGCAACACGTGAAGCTAATACAACTTACGGTGTTCTAGGTATCAAAGTGTGGGTTTTCAAAGGTGAAGTTCTCCCTAAAGAAGAACAAACTATCCCAGTGGGTGCTAGCCCTAAAAGGAAAGCCAGTAGAAGACCTCAGCAATTTGAGGATCGTTCAAATGAGGATTCATAGGAGGTAAAAAATGCTAAGTCCAAAACGAACTAAATTCCGAAAACAACATAGAGGTAGAATGAGGGGGGTAGCCTCAAAAGGTAATACTATTGCATTCGGTCAATTTGCTCTCCAAGCTCAAGATTGTGGATGGGTAACTGCTCGTCAGATTGAGGCAAGTAGACGAGCTATGACAAGATATATCAAACGTGGCGGTCAAATCTGGATAAGAATATTTCCTGATAAACCTGTAACCATGAGACCTGCCGAAACTAGAATGGGTTCTGGTAAAGGTAATCCAGAGTTTTGGGTCGCAGTGGTAAAACCTGGAAGAATACTTTTTGAAATGGGTGGTGAAGATATAACTGAGGAAATTGCAAAGGAAGCTATGCGCCTGGCTCAGTACAAACTTCCTGTAAAAACAAAATTTATCTCTGTTGATAACAATCTGGAAGTTCCCTCCCAAGAAAAGAAAAATATTCGTAAAAAATCTCAAGAGGAGGTTAAACAATGAAAAACTCAGAGTCTCTTAAGGAATTCAAAAAATTAAATTCTGATCAAATTACAGAAAAGATTGATCAATTAAGAAAAGATCTTTTTGATTTGAGATTCAAGCAAGCTACGAGACAGCTCAATGAAACTCATAAATTCAAAATCATAAAGAAACAAGTTGCGCAATTACTAACTCTCAGTAAGAGTCAATCTGCTTCTAAAACTACTTCTGATTAATTATTAGTTATGGCACTTAAAGAAAGAATTGGTACTGTTGTCAGCGACAAAATGGACAAAACAGTTGTTGTTGCTGTTATTAACAGATATCCACATCCCACTTATAAAAAAATTGTAAGTAGAACTACGAGATATAAGGCGCATGATCCTGAAAATACATGTGTTCTAGGTGATCGGGTTAAAATCAGAGAAACTAGACCGCTTAGTGCTCATAAAAGATGGGCAATAGAAGAGATTCTCAATAAAACAAGCCAGGCTGAGGAGGTAAAAAAATGATTCAACAAGAAACCTATTTAACAGTTGCCGATAATAGCGGAGCGAAAAGACTCCAATGTATTAGAGTTTTAGGTTCTAATAGAAGATACGCACATGTCGGAGATGTGATTGTAGCGACTGTTAAAGATGCTCTTCCGAATATGGGAGTTAAGAAATCTGAAGTTGTGAAAGCCGTGATTGTTAGAACAAAAGCAACATTAAGAAGAAATACTGGTAATTCAATCAGATTTGATGATAATGCTGCCGTTTTGATTAATGAGGATAAGAATCCAAAAGGTACTAGAGTTTTTGGTCCTGTAGCCAGAGAACTGCGGGATAAAAATTATACTAAAATTGTTTCTCTTGCTCCGGAGGTGATTTAAATGTTGGATTCATTAAAACAAAAGAAGAATTTCCAAAAAGTAAAAATGAGAATTAAAACTGGAGATTTAGTTAAGGTAATTAACGGAAAGGAAAAAGGCAAAACTGGGGAGGTTTTAAAAACTATTCCTCTTGAAAATAGAGTTGTTGTTAAGGGAATTAACCTTAGGACTAAACATGTAAAACCAACTCAGGAAGGGGAAAATGGAAGAATACTCACTGAAGAGGCATCTTTACATGCATCAAATGTAATGTTCTTCTCAAAAGAAAAAAATCTTACAAGTAAGATTGAATACTTTATTGATAAAGAGGGGGTTAAGAAAAGAAGATTGAAGAAAACTGGTGAAGAAATTGATTAATTTTTCATCAGAAAACAGATTTCAACTTTTCCTAATTTATCAATTCTGACAAAGACCAGAATTCACAAAAAATTATGACTCTAAAAAATCGCTACAAAGAATCAATAAGACCAAAACTTTTAAAGGATCTTGGTCTTAAAAATATTCATCAAGTCCCTAAAGTTGTCAAAGTCAACGTTAACAGAGGTCTTGGTGAAGCTGCTTCAAATTCGAAAGCTCTAGAAGCCTCTTTAAACGAAATGGCAACAATTACAGGACAAAAGGCCCTCGTAACTAGGGCTAAAAAAGCTATCGCAGGTTTTAAAATTCGTGAGGGCATGCCGATTGGTTGTACTGTAACTTTGAGAGGAGACAGGATGTATTCCTTTTTGGAAAGATTTATAAATCTTGCTTTACCAAGAATAAGAGACTTTAGAGGAGTTAATCCAAAAAGTTTCGATGGGAGAGGGAATTATACCGTTGGAGTGAAAGAGCAATTGATTTTTCCTGAAATCTCTTTTGATAAAATTGATTCAATAAGAGGTATGGATATAACCATTGTCACTAGTGCAAAATCAGATCATGAAGGTAAAGCTCTTTTGCAGGAGTTAGGAATGCCTTTTAGTAAGAATTAATTTAAAACTATGTCAAATCACGATCCAATTTCAGATATGCTTACTCGAATTAGAAATGCGAGTCAAAAAAAGCATACAACCACAACAATCCCAGGTTCAAAAATGTCCTTAAGTATCGCCAAAGTGCTTCAAAAAGAGGGGTTTATCTCTGATATTAATGAGGAAGGTGAAGGTTATAAATCACAAATAATACTCGGTCTCAAATATAGTGGTAAAAACAAATTTCCTACTATCCGATCTATGCAAAGAGTTAGTAAACCTGGTTTGAGAATATATAAAAATACTAGAGGTTTACCAAAAGTTCTTGGAGGTCTTGGAGTTGCCATAATATCAACTTCTAAAGGCGTCATGAGTGATCGCGATGCTAGAAAGCAAGGCATTGGCGGCGAAGTCCTCTGCTATGTTTATTAAGGAGAATTAATTATGTCAAGAATCGGAAAAACACCAGTACCTATTCCAGAGAAAGTTTCAGTTGATTTTGATGGATTAACAGTTACAGTGAAAGGTCCAAAGGGTGAGTTAAAACGTCTCATGCCTGAGGGAGTTAGTTTTGATAAGAAAGATAATACTGTTGTCGTAAGTCCTACTACAACGAAAATATATTCAAGGCAGAGACATGGTTTATGTAGAGCTTTAATTGCAAATATGGTTGAAGGGGTGACTCAAGGTTTTTCAAAGAAACTAGAAATTGTTGGCGTTGGATCAAGAGCACAAGTAAAAGGTAAAAATCTAGTTGTAAGTGCAGGATATAGTCATCCTGTAGAAATGATCCCCCCTGATGGTATAACATACAAAGTTGAGAGTAATACAAACGTTACCGTATCTGGAATTGATAAGGAAATTGTTGGCAACGAAGCAGCAAAAATCAGATCAATTAGACCTCCAGAGCCATATAAAGGTAAAGGAATTAAATACCATGATGAGAGAATCCTCAGAAAAGCTGGTAAATCTGGCAAAAAATAATTCCAATTAAAAAAATGACCAAACTTTCCAGGAAATTACAAACCCAAAAAAGACACAAAAGATTAAGGAGATTCTTAATTGGAGATGCAACACGTCCAAGATTGTCTGTTTTTCGCTCTAATAACCATATTTATGCCCAGGTTATAGATGATAGCGCTCAATCAACTATTTGCTCAGCTTCAACTGTTGATAAGGAACTAAGAGAAAAATCTGAGAAATTATCTTCTGATTGTAATTCTTCTTCCATTGTTGGAAAATTATTAGCAAAGAGAGCGATAAAAAAAGGTATTAAGCAAGTAATTTTTGACCGTGGAGGTAATTTATATCACGGTAGAGTAAAGGCACTTGCCGACGCTGCTCGTGACGCTGGCCTAGAATTCTAACTCTTAATTTTTTACTATGACTGACACTCCAACAAAACAAGAAATTCAATCCAAGAACGATAACGTTCCTGGAGCTATGCCCGTAGAACAAAAAAAGAATAATCGTAATGATCGTAAAAGAAATAGAAGAGGTGATTCAAAAAATCTAGAGAGAGATTCTGATTGGCAAGAAAGAGTTGTTCAAATTCGACGTGTTTCTAAGACTGTTAAGGGTGGAAAAAAAATGAGTTTTAGAGCAATTGTTGTTGTAGGTAATGAGAAAGGTCAAGTTGGAGTTGGAGTTGGTAAAGCAGGGGATGTCATTGGTGCGGTGAGAAAGGGAGTTTCGGATGGTAAAAAGAATCTTGTAAGGGTTCCATTAACCCCAAATAATTCAATACCGACTCTATCTAAAGGTCGAGATGGAGCTGCTAATGTACTAATTAGACCAGCTGCTCCAGGTACAGGTGTAATTGCTGGCGGTTCAATAAGAACAGTTTTAGAATTAGCCGGCATAAAAAATGTCTTAGCAAAAAGATTGGGTAGTAAAACACCTTTGAATAATGCAAGAGCTGCTATGGTAGCTCTTTCTCAATTAAGAACACACAAATCTGCCTCAAGGGAGAGAGGCATCTCACTTGAACAGCTCTATTCTTAAAATTATGACTTCAACATTAAATACACTTAAATCAAACTCTGGCTCGAGAAAGAAAAAATTAAGAAAGGGTAGAGGAATTGCAGCCGGTCAGGGTGCATCATGTGGTTTTGGAATGAGAGGACAAAAGTCACGTTCTGGAAGACCTACACGTCCAGGTTTTGAAGGTGGCCAAATGCCTTTATATAGAAGAGTTCCAAAATTAAAGCACTTTGAAATAATTAATCAAAAGAACTTTTCCATAATAAATTTAGAAAAATTAAATGATTTCAAAGACAACGATACAGTTAACCTCGACTCACTTGTTAAGAAAGGATTGATCTTCAAGCCCAAATTTCCTTTAAAAATCCTTGGTAATGGAAAAATTAATGTGAAGTTAAAAGTCCAAGCTCATGCATTTACAAAAGTTGCAAAACAAAAAATTGAAGACGCAGGTGGATCCTGCGAGCTCATAAATAATAAATAAATTTACTAAAAATTTAGGTAATCTTCAAAATGTTTGTCAACAAAAGTAGAAATCCTAGCGCTTCTGAAATACTTTCCCAATTATTTTTAAATAAAGAGTTAAGGAGCAGAGTTTTAACTACTTTAGGTCTTCTCCTTTTAGTAAGGCTTGGTATATATATTCCTATGCCTGGTATTGATAGGGTTGCTTTTAAAAGTTTCATAGATCAAGGGGGACAATTAATAGGTTTTTTAGATATTTTTACTGGAGGAGGAATTTCAACCTTAGGAATATTCGCATTAGGCATACTTCCCTTTATTAACGCATCAATTATTATTCAGCTTCTCACAGCTTCATTGCCTGTGCTTGAAGATTTACAAAAAAATGAAGGTGAAGCGGGGAGAAGAAAAATTGCTCAAATAACTAGATATGTTTCATTAGGATGGGGTTTTTTGCAAAGTATAATTTTTTCCTTAATTCTCAGACAATATGCTATTGAGGGGATAAGTGAAACTACATTTGTCTTGCAAACCTCCCTTGCCTTGGTTACTGGCTCAATGTTAGTAATGTGGTTTAGTGAAATTATTACGGAGAAAGGGATAGGTCAAGGTGCCTCACTGGTAATTTTTTTGAATATTGTTTCGACTTTACCCAAGGCTCTAAGTTCAACCATTGAAAAAGCTCAAACTGGCGATAGAGGAGATGTTTTAGGTATAGCAGTTTTACTTGGAGTATTTTTACTGACAATTGTTGGGATCATTTTTGTCCAAGAGGGAGCAAGACGCATTCCTATCGTTAGTGCAAAAAGGCAGATAGGAAATTCAACATTACTTCCTACAAGGCAAAGTTATTTACCTTTGAAACTAAATGCAGGAGGAGTCATGCCTATCATATTTGCATCGGCTTTAATCTTTTTACCTATAACTATTGCAAATGTTACGGGCAATCCAGTCTTAATCAAGTTGGCCAGTAGTTTAAATCCAGGATCTTCTAATCCATGGCCATATGCTCTTACATTTTTCTCCTTGATTTTGGGTTTCTCCTATTTTTATGCATCTCTTACTATCAATCCAGTTGATGTAGCTTCAAATTTAAAGAAAGGAGGAGTAGCGATACCAGGAGTTAGACCAGGAACTAATACAGCAAACTACCTATCAGGTATACAAAATAGGTTGACTTTATTGGGAGGATTATTTCTGGGTTCAGTAGCCATAATCCCAGCTGCAGTAGAAAGAGCCACAAATGTTCAGACTTTTCAAGGTTTAGGAGCAACATCATTACTTATTCTTGTGGGTGTCGCTATAGATACTGCTAAACAAATTCAAACTTATGTTATTTCACAAAGGTATGAGGGACTAATTAACAATTAATGAAGAAACATTTACTATTTTTAGGAGCTCCTGGAGCAGGGAAAGGGACTCAAGCGGAATTGTTAAGTCAAACTAATTCTTACTTACACCTTTCTACTGGCGAATTATTAAGAAAAGAAATCGAAATGAATACTACCCTGGGTATTCAGGTAAAGGATATTATGAATCGCGGGGAACTTGTTAGTGATGAACTTGTATTGAAGATCGTTAGACAAAATTTAGTCAAGGATAATAATGGTTGGATTCTAGATGGATACCCAAGAAATTTATCTCAAGCAAATTCATTGAATGAAGTCTTGAGTGAAATAAATCAACCTTTGGAATTAGTTTTTTATTTAGATATTCCAGAAGAAGTACTAATTAAGCGTTTGCTTTTAAGAGGAAGAAAAGATGATACGGAAGAGACAATTAGAACAAGAGTTGATATTTATAAAAAAACTACAGAACCATTAATTCAATATTTTGAGGATCTCTCATTGTTAGAGTATATTGATGCTGATAGAGATTTAAAAACTATTTCCTCTGATATCAAACAAAAAATGGCTTGATGATGATGTAGAATATAATATTAACGTTTTATTTGTTAAACCCCTATGAAGGTCAGATCTTCAGTCAAAAAAATTAGTCCTGACGATCAGATCGTGAGGAGAAGAGGTAAAATCTATGTTATTAACAAGAAAAGACCTCGCAATAAACAGCGTCAGGGTTAAATTTCAACCCTCAAATTCAAACTTTTACTTATTCAAAACACGTGGCCAGGATTGCAGGAATTGACATACCTCGCGAAAAGCGAGTTGAAATTGCACTTACATACGTCTATGGAATTGGTTTAACGAGATCAAAGCTAATTCTTGCTAATACGGGTGTAAACCCCGATACTCGTGTCAAAGACCTTTCAGATTCTGATGTGCAAAAACTAAGAGGCGCCACAGAAGAATTCACCCTAGAAGGGGATTTGAGAAGAAAAGAGGGCATGGCTTTAAAACGTCTACAAGATATAGGGTGTGTAAGAGGAAGAAGACATAGAATGAGTCTTCCAGTAAGGGGTCAAAGAACTAGAACCAATGCAAGAACAAGACGAGGTTCTAGGAAAACAGTTGCTGGAAGAAAAAAATAAATAACTAAATCTATTTACAAATTGAAGTATTAACTTAAAACATCATGGCAGCTACAGTAAAAAAAACAGGTTCAAAGAAATCTAAACGTAATGTACCTAATGGTGTGGTACATATCCAAAGCACATTTAATAATACTATCGTCTCAATTACTGACACCTCTGGTCATGTAATTTCTTGGTCTTCTGCAGGCGCAAGTGGATTTAAAGGAGCTAGGAAAGGAACCCCATTTGCCGCTCAAACAGCTGCCGAAGCAGCAGCTAAAAGGGCACTTGATCAAGGTATGAGACAAATAGAAGTACTAGTTAGAGGGCCTGGCGCAGGTAGGGAAACGGCCATAAGAGCTTTACAAGTGGCCGGATTAGAAATAACTCTAATAAGAGATGTAACTCCATTACCTCATAATGGATGTAGAAGACCTAAACGAAGACGCGTTTAGGTTTTAACCATTCTCAACCCCCCTAAAAAACTCTTAACCTCATTATTTTCCGTGTTGCAATACCAGATTGACAGAATCGACCATCAAATAGCAGATGATCGCTCCCAAACAGGAACTTTTTTAATTGGTCCTCTAGAAAGGGGACAAGCTACAACTTTGGGTAATTCCCTTAGAAGAGTCCTTATGGGAGGACTTGAAGGGAGCGCAGTTACTGCAGTAAGAATAGCAGGTATTAATCATGAATATGCCACTATTCCTGGAGTTAGAGAAGACGTTTTAGATATTCTTCTTAATTGCAAGCAACTATCAATAAATAGTTCAAATCCAGAGCTCGAAATCGGCAGGTTAGTAGCTAGTGGCCCAATGGATGTGAAGGCGAATGACATTCAATTCTCCTCTCAAGTTGAAATTGTTGATGGCGAAAAACCGATCGCAACTATCCAGGAGGGTCATAACTTAGAGTTGGAAATCCATGTAGAAAGAGGTGTTGGATATAGACCCGTCGACCGAAAGAGTGAAGAGACAACTGCTATTGATTTGCTTCAAATAGATGCTGTATTTATGCCAGTGAAGAGAGTGAATTTTACGATTGATGAAACTGCTGTAGCAGAAGGGGGAACAGGAAGAGAAAGATTAAAAATGGAAGTAGTAACTGATGGTTCAACAAGTCCTGATGATGCTATTGCTGAAGCTGCAAATCAGTTAATAGAACTATTTCAACCTCTTGCTACCGTCACAATGGTTGAGGAAATTCCAGAAGAACCTGAACCATCTCCTGAAGCTCAAATTCCTCTTGAGGAACTAAACTTGTCCGTTAGAGCATATAATTGTTTGAAAAGGGCGCAAGTTAACTCAGTTTCGGATTTAATGGGCTTTAGCTATGAAGATCTCCTTGAAATTAAGAACTTTGGCTCTAAATCTGCAGATGAGGTAATTGAGGCTCTTGAACGCATTGGCATTTCTATTCCACAAAGCAGAACATCTGTTTAACACTTTTTAAGATTATGAGACATCAACTTAGAATTCCATTACTAAGTAAACCTGCTGACCAGAGGAAAGCACTCCTTAGAGGTTTAACAACTCAATTAATAAGGGAAGGCAGAGTAACAACAACAAAGGCTAGGGCAAAAGCTTTAAGAAATGAAGCTGAAAAAATGATTTCACTCGCTAAAGAAGGAAGTTTGGCTTCTAGGAGAAGGGCTATTGGATATATTTATGATAAGAAATTAGTCCATTCATTATTTGAAAAAGCACAGGAAAGATATGGAGATAGAAAAGGTGGTTATACACGCATAGTTAGAACAGTATCTAGAAAAGGTGATAACGCTCAGATGGCCATAATTGAGCTTGTTTAAGTAAGTAAATTAAAGGGGCTTTTACTAAAAATAACTTTTGAAAAGGGTAGCTTTACTAGTCCAATATGATGGATCTCATTATTCAGGTTGGCAAAAACAAAAAAATGCAACTACTGTTCAAGAAATTTTAGACAGAGCTCTCTCAAAGATTACGAACCATTCAGTAAAGACTTTTGCAGCAGGTAGAACTGATGCTGGGGTTCATGCATCAGGTCAAGTAGTACACTTTGATGTTAATTGTGTTGTTCCAGCAAATAGTTATTCTGATATCTTAAATAGTCTTTTACCCTCATCAATTAGGATCTTGGAATCAGTTGAGGTAAAAGATAGTTGGCATGCATGCTATTCAGCAATGTATAGACATTATCGATATGTTATTAATAACAGTAAATTCCCAAACTTGTTTATCAATAATTGGTCATGGCATAGATATCAAAAAGTATTAGATGAAGGTTTAATGTTAAATGCATCCAGGAAAATGATAGGAGAACATGATTTTTTCGCTTTCCAGAAAAGTGGTAGTAATAGAACAAACTCAATTACAAAAATAAAAAATATAGATATTAAAAGAGTAGAAGATTTGATTTTTGTTGATATTAAAGCTACTGGTTTTCTATATGGAATGGTCCGCTTAATAATTGGTCAACTAGTTTTAGTTGGAGAAAACAAAATATCGCCAGAAATTTTTACAGATAGATGGGTAAACAAAAAGAAAAATGATGTTAAAGAATCTGCTCCAGCTAAGGGGTTATGTTTTGTAAATGCCGTTTATGAAGAAAATGTTTTTAAAAAGTTTAATAATAATGATTTTTTCCCTGTATTTTTAATAAAGGGTTTTTCTTAAGTAAGGTTTAATTAAGCGAATTTTTTGTGTAAATCATTCAAAACTGTTGTTTAATATTCCTTCAATAAGGTAGAATTTAAGACTAATTTAAATTTATTTGCAGAAATTTGGTAAATGAATAAAACAATTACTCCATCTCTAGAAACAATTGAAAGAAATTGGTTCTTAGTTGACGCGAAAGATAAGACGCTTGGTAGACTTGCTACAGAAATTGCAACTGTATTAAGAGGTAAGAATAAACCAACATTTACACCTCATCTAGATACTGGAGATTTTGTAATTGTAGTAAATGCTGAGAAAGTTGAGGTAACAGGTAAAAAAGCATCACAAAAATTGTATAGGAGACATTCTGGAAGACCAGGAGGAATGAAAATTGAAAAATTTGAGTCTTTACAAGAAAGAATTCCTGAAAGAATCATCGAGCAAGCTGTTAAGGGCATGCTGCCTCATAATTCATTAGGAAGACAGCAATTTAAAAAACTAAAAGTTTATAAAGGCGCTGATCATCCTCATGCTGCTCAGAATCCTGTATTATTAAATAGTTAATTTATTAAAATGAATAGTCAAATAAAAAACAAAGCTGTTTATTGGGGAACTGGAAGAAGAAAAACTTCAGTAGCTAGAGTTCGCTTGATTCCAGGAAATGGACTTATAAAAATTAATGGTCGTGCTGGAGATGATTACTTAAATTTTAATCCCCTGCACTTAAATTCAATAAAAGCGCCTTTGCAAACATTAGGCCTTGAAAATTCTTATGATATTTTAGTAAATGTTTTTGGTGGTGGATTGACTGGCCAAGCAGATGCTATAAAGCAGGGTGCAGCTCGAGCACTTTGCGAATTATCTCCTGACAATAGGAAACCGCTAAAAACGGAAGGCCATCTCAGTAGAGATCCTAGAGCTAAGGAAAGAAGAAAATATGGTCTTAAAAAAGCAAGAAAAGCTCCTCAATTCTCCAAACGTTAAAGGAATTTAAATTATGCCAAAATCAGAAATTCACCCAAAATGGTATCCAGATGCAAAAGTTATTTGTAATGGAGAAGTTGTAATGACTACGGGCTCCACTCAGCCTGAATTACATGTTGATGTTTGGAGTGGAAATCATCCCTTCTTCACCGGAACTCAAAAGATTCTTGATACAGAAGGAAGGGTTGATAGGTTTATGAAAAAATATGGAATGGGTTCAGCTAATTCAGCCACATCAAAAGATCAAAAAGAAGAAAAAAATTCTAAAAAATAGAATCTTCAAAATTAAGCACAATTTCAATTGGAATACTCAACATTAATTGCAAGGTTGAAAACTGCTTCAGATAGTTTTGAAAATTTAGAAGTGCAACTTGCAGATCCTGATATAGCTAATGATCCAAAAAAATTAGAATCCATAGCAAGAGAAAGGTCAAAATTGGAACCTTTGGTGATTGATTTTAATAAGTTGCTTGATACTGATAAAGAAATCGAAGACTCAAAAAATCTACTGAAAGAGAATAGAAATGATAAAGAAATGGAATCTTTGATAAATGAGGAGTTAATAACTCTAGAGGAATCTAAGAGTGAACTGATTCAAAAAACCACAATCGCCTTATTGCCAAAAGACCCAAGAGATGAAAGAAGTGTAATGTTAGAAATCAGAGCCGGCGCTGGAGGTAACGAGGCTTGCATCTGGGCGGGTGATTTAGCAAGAATGTATGAAAGATATGGACAAAAAATTGGATGGTCTGTAAAACCTGTTAGTGCTTCCGAGTCAGATATGGGTGGATTTAAGGAGTTAGTTATCTCCGTGAAGGGAGATTCTGTATATAGTCAACTTAAATTTGAGGCTGGTGTACATAGAGTCCAAAGAGTTCCAGCTACTGAATCTCAAGGTAGAGTTCACACCTCTACTGCTACAGTTGCCGTTATGCCTGAGGCTGATCCTGTTGAGGTTAAAATTGATCCAACAGATCTAGAGGTTGGAACAGCAAGATCAGGTGGTGCAGGGGGACAAAATGTTAATAAGGTAGAGACAGCTATTGATCTTCTCCACAAGCCTACAGGAATAAGAGTTTTTTGTACTCAAGAGAGATCACAATTGCAAAATCGTGAACGAGCAATGGAAATTTTAAGAGCAAAATTGTATGAAATTCAATTAAAAGAAGCCAATGCAAAAGAGAGATCACAAAGGCTTTCCCAGGTTGGGACAGGCGATAGAAGTGAAAAAATCAGAACTTATAATTTTAAAGATAACAGGACAACTGATCATAGATTAGGTTCCAATTTTTCTCTTGAACCAATTCTTGCTGGTCAGTTAGAAGAAGTGATTAATGCGTGTATAGCACAAGAACAAAAAAGAATGATGGAAGATTTTAATAAAGAAGTAAATTAAGATTTTTTATTAGATTGCAACCCCTATTACGTATTTACTCCATTCTTTATGCTTGCCAGAGTCAATTTGTCTTGTAGCTTCAAAATTTAAATTACTTAATGGACGATAAGGCCGACGTTTTAAGGGCATATTTGCCTCTTCGGGGGTTCGATTACCCTTTTGCACATTACATCTGAGACATGCTGTAGTAACATTTTCCCAGTTATCTGTTCCACCTCTGCTTCTCGGTAAAACATGATCTATTGATAGGTCACTACCCCTATAGTTACAGTATTGGCATGAATTATTATCTCTCAGAAGAATATTTTTTCTTGTTAAAGAAACCTCTCTAAAAGGAACCTTGACGTAGTAACGAAGTCTTATAACTGTCGGCAACTTTTTCCCGCTATGAATTGAATATGTTTTATCTTCCTCTAAGCTTTCTGCTTTACCTTTAATCATCAAAATTACCGCTCTTCGCCAGGAAGTGATGTTTAAAGGTTCATAAGATGCATTTAAAACTAGAGTCTGGCCCATGCCAAAATACAATTTACATGTCATGCTAACTGTATATTTCAATAAGCGCATATATTTGTGCAAAGTTAATGCAAAATAGGCAAAAAAATCAGTTATTTAATTTTGACAAATTTCCAAATTTTGAAAAAGATATAGATCTAAAACAAAGAGCATGGATTGAAGTTAAAGGTAAAGCAATAGAAAAAAACGTTAGAAAGTTAAGATCAAAATTAAGTAAAAATTGTCAATTTATGGCAGTAGTCAAAGCTGATGGATATGGACATGATGCGAAATTAGTATCAGCGTATGCTATCAAAGGTGGAGCATCTCAATTAGGTGTTGCCACATTAAATGAAGGCATTAAGCTTCGTTCTTCTGGAGTTAAAAAACCGATACTTATCCTCGGAAATCTTTATACAAAAAGGGACCTTATTATATGTTTTAAAAATGATCTTATTCCAACCATCAGTAGTATAAGAGAATGTTTAATTTGCAATAACATTGGTAAGCAATTTGGATTGAAATTTCTCTTACACCTTAAAGTTGATACCGGAATGTCAAGATTAGGCTTTGAATACAATAAATTTGTTCAGCAATTTGAAAAAATAAAATCTTTTGAGAATATTTTAATTGAAGGAATATATAGTCATTTATCTTCTGCAGATGAAGCTAACGCATTAGATCCTAAAAGTATTACACAATTACAAAGACTGAAGTTTAATGAATTATTAAAGCAAATTAATCTTGATCGAAATAATGAAATTAAGATTCATTTGGCTAATTCTGCGGGAATGCTTATTAACAAAGATTTTCATTTTCACATGGTACGTGTTGGGCTTTCTATGTATGGATACAGTCCTTTAGACAAAATAGATAAAAATTTATCACTTAAACCAGCTTTGTTTTTGAAAGCTAAAGTAGCTTTTATTAGAACAATTGATCCAGGAGTTGGTGTAAGTTATGGAGGCACATTTGTAAGTCATAGAAAAACTAATTTAGCTGTATTAAGTATTGGATACGCAGATGGAGTACCAAGAAATCTTTCAGGAAAGATAAACGTTATTCATAATGATAAACTTTATCCCCAAGTTGGATCCATAACTATGGATCAAATGATGGTGGACATAACAGGTTCAAGTGAAATTAAAGTTGGCAGTACCATGGTATTACTAGGATCTGATGGAGATAAAACAATTTCTCCTCTTGAATGGGCAAGAAAATCTAATACTATACCGTGGGAAATACTTTGTTCTTTTAAAAATAGATTACCGAGAGTTCAAGTTGATTAGACATTTCGATTAAATAAAAAATTTTGAATGTTTGCAAAAAAATTGATAATGTATAAGAACTGGAGAGGTGGCTGAGTGGTTGAAAGCGGCTCCCTGCTAAGGAGTTACAGGAGGTAACTTTTGTCGAGGGTTCGAATCCCTCCCTCTCCGTAATAATTGGTTTTTATGAAGGTTAATAAGATGCAAAACCAAGCAATAGCAAGCAAAAAGCAGATTTTCGATGCCTGATTTTGCTATATTATCCCAAAATTTATAAAGAAATGTTGTGAGGGACATATTAATTTTTTATTAATACCAGTAGTGATAACAATTGGTTTATAGAAATATCTTCATCAAGGGTTTTCATTAAATGAAATTCAGCACATTTCAGGTCACAAATCCCCCCAGTCACTAAATAAGAATCTGGAAGTTAATAAATAAGAGGTTGTAAGCAAATTTAGTCATAAATGACACTAGTCCGACTATAGAGTGAGTGGTTAGCCTTTCTTTCTATAATTTCGAAAGAACGTTATTCTATTTTTGATAAGAATAAACTATTTCTGATTAAGTCAGAAAGCGCTTATTGAGTTTTTTGGTGTGAGCTTAAGTTCTTTTGCGATTTCTTTGGAAACTATCTCGTGTCCAAGGGAATTCCAGTGCCCATCATTTGAGAATTCAAACTTTTGCTTGTGCTTTTTGAAGTGATCGGAAAATACTGGTTCCATGTCAATGACTGTAAAACCATAACTCTTTGCTTTGTTTATGAAATACTTGCGTTGAATGTCAAAATACTCACTTTTTTGTATACTTGCGTCGTAAATATGCTGCCTATCAGCATCAATTACAAATAAAGTATTTTTTCTTTCGGTAAAGGATTCTCTCAACTTGCTAATTTCCATCAGGAAGATGTCCGATGCTTTGCGGGAGTTTTCGTATCTTTGGAAATCTGCACTCTCGCTCGTATCCAAAATATTTGCTTTATAGGTCTTGATTTCATCGCATGGAAAAGATGCAAATATGCAAAATGGATATGTATGCCCTAACTTGTGTATTCCAAAATTCATTGTAAAGTATCTTGAAAGTGCGGAAATATTAAATATTTTTCTTCGAATGGTTATTGCAGATGACGAACTGCGGTTTATAAATATATGTTCACTTCCACCGTCTTCATTCAATTTAAAGACTCCGCCGAACTGAACAGCTTTCCCACCGATTACAGACTCGTCAAAATCATTTGAAATGATCGAAAATATGAAAATGGAATTTTCATTATCTAGGCTCTTTTTTGCAAACATAGCTGAAACCAAATACTGACTTAGTGGATTCCCTGAGTTGCCAATAGCGGTTGATCTTATTTTCTTCTCTTTATTGCCTATATACTGATTTAGCAGTCCGTGAAATGCTTCCGAATTTGAAACTTGAAGTGCCTCTACATATGAATCCCCTATGGAAATGATAGGAAGAATACCTGGTCTTCTTGTAGTTGTTTCTGAGAAATCTACATCTGAATATTGTCCGATATCATTTGATGTCTTCAAGGCGTAAACTGGAAATGGTGGAAATCTACCTTTCGTATAAACAGCACTGGTCCTTTCCAGTCTTTGGAACAGGCAATCTTGATCTACTTCCGAAAATGATAAGATTGGTGATTTGCATATTAGCGGCAGTTTTTGGGAAAACGTATCAGATGCAGGAAGAAATCTGGCGGCAATCTCGAGAATGATAAATGCGAGTGTAAAACCAAAAGATATTCCAATAATCTTCAATGCGTAATCGGGGGTCTTTCGAGGCATCTTCCTTAGAAAATTGAATAGATAAAGGGTGCAACAACAGATCCCTGAGTGAAGACAATGAGTGCCCCCATCACGACAATAGTAATTATCAATGGTGCCAACCAATATTTCTTGCGGACCTTAATGAAATCCCAAATGTCTTTGACTAAATCTAGAAATGCTTCCATAATTTACTATGTTAGTGAGGTCTGTTGAATGATCTTTTCGTTTTTTCGGTAAGTTTTCTCTCCATTTCGTTTTGTTCTTAATGGATCATATCCAATAAGACACATTACAGAGGTAATGGGTATAAGAACAATAATTTAAACAAGATCAATAACAAACCGTCTATTAATCAATCCAAGTATAAGATTAATTTCATCCAGAACTTTTTTGGATAGTTTAGAAAGCGTGGAGAAGTCATTTCAATTAGTAATCCTAGAAATCGGACCCATAAAGACCATGCCAATATTAAGGTTAAAAAATATAATTTTGTAATCTTCTCTCCCTCTTTATTCCCTACTCTAAAATAATGAAACTTTTACTACTCTTTGAATATATCAGTTTACCAAATTATAGAGGTCTATTGGCTTATATTTTTTTAATTACTAAAAAAACTTAGGCGTAGGAAATAATATTTAGAGTATGTTGGATAATTTGGTGAGTAAATTATCGCATTCTGGTGTGATATTGGATTGTATTATTGCATCCTAATTATTTAGATTTCTTTTACTTTTGACTACCAAATTAATTCAAAAAATATCATTTAAATTATAATTCTTAAAATAGGGCAAGATTAATAGTTTTTAGATCATTAATAGAATTCAAAATTAAGTCAGCACCTGCATCTTGTAGATTTTTTTCGTATGAATTGCGTTCATTTAATCTAGACTTTGAATGTAAATGAGGAGGAGCTATTCCAATACTTATGAATTTTTGAGATGGTATTTCTTTTTTAGCGTTCATAACTGTATTTATGTCTGCAATAGTATCTCCTACATATCCAATGGGAATATTTAATGAACCAAGTTTATCTCCAAGTATTTTTTTGGATAAGTTAATCAAGCCTTTTGGATTAGGCTTATCCGGCGCATCTCCCATAGATATTAATGGAGGTGATTTTAGTCCAAGTCTTTTTTCTAAAACAAATTTTGCAGAGGCAGACTCTGCACCACTCACAAAACCCCAAATTATTCCATTGCTTTCTAAAAAATCAAAAAACTTTTTATCAACTAATAATTCCTCATTTCTTATGAATCCAGACCAATGTTTGCTATCTTTATCTGGATCTCCTCCAAAGTAAAATTCTTCAAAACATTTAACTATTTCCTCTTTTGTAGGTATTTCAAGGTTTAAGTCCCCCTTCTTTTTAATTCTTTTGATGAATTCTAAACTTAAATCCCAGTCATTATTCCATATACCTTCATTTTTGGCATTATCAATATCTATATAACTTGGTTCCCATCCGGAAAACTTGTAGACTGTTTTTTTTAATGAAAGTCTGTAACTATTCTCTACACTGCGTATTACACCATCTATGTCAAATAAAATTAAACCTATATTTTTCAATGAATTTTCTTAATCCTTTTTAAAAGATTAGTATTCTTATTAAAAAAAAGCAAAAAAATATTTATGGATAATTTACTTATTATCTAAACTTAATTTTGTAAATATCCTCTTGGAGTAAGAAATATATCATCAATTAATGTGGTTTGAGAATTCCCAATAATTATTATTGATAACATATCTATCTCTTTAATCGGGATATTTTTTAAAGTAAAAAATTTTTGTGATTGATTTTCTCTACCTACTTGTCTAGCTATTAAAACCGGGGTATTACCTGCCCTAGATTTTAAACATTGATTAATTACACTTGTTAGCTGCCAATTTCTTTCAATTGATTGTGGATTAAATAAAGCTATAACAAAGTCACCAAGAAGAGCTCCTTCAATTCTTTTTTCTATTACAGGCCATGGGGTTAACTTATCACTTAAGCTTATTGAACAAAAGTCATTCATTAATGGTGCTCCACTAACAGCAGCTGCTAATTGCACACTACTTATACCAGGATGTACTTCAAAGTATGGCCTATATTCTTTTTTGATTTTTTGAAGTAACTCCAAAAGTAAACCAGCCATTCCATAGAATCCAGATTCACCTGAAGAAATTAAAGCTACTTTTATTCCTTCTTCGGCCAGTTTTATTGCTTTAATGCATCTTTCCTTTTCCTGAGTAAGTTTACTTTCAACTAAAACTTGGTCACTCCTTTTTAATGGCTTAATCAAATCTAAGTACATTTTGTATCCAATCCAAATAGTACATCTTGAAAGTGCTTTTTTTGCATTACTGGTTAGGAAGGAGATATCTCCAGGCCCACTTCCAATAATGTGTATTTCGCCATAGGTTGGATTATATTGATTTTTTGATTCTGCTACAGCGATTGTTACTGCCCCAGATTGATTTTTAAAAATTCTTTTTTCTTCTAATAATTTTGATTCTTCTCCTGCTGCTAGTAAGCAAGAGGCTTCAGCTACAGAAGGGGCGCCAATTTCCTTTTCCACAACACTTGAAGGATTTGGAACACTTATTGTTGAAAGATTTTCTTTACTAAAAAACTTTAAAGGCAAGTTGTTTTCTTCAGCAAGTTCTAAAATTCCTTTCTCATCTTTTTTAATATCAACAGTTGCAAATCCTGCAATTGAATACTTGGATAAATTTCTTGATTCGAATATCTTATTTAAAGAATTTGCTATTAATTCTTTGCTTGTATTTCTCTCACATCCAATGCCAACCCATAATACGGGCGGGTGCCAAGTTGGTTCATGATTTTTGAATATACTCACATGAAATGTTGAATCTGGTTTTTTAATTTGTTTTTCTTTAATTTGATTTATAATCTCCCCTGATTTTGAATTTTTCCATAATCTATTACCAGATAATTGTTTGCAAAATATTTCTTCGTTTTTGGCTTGTTTAATTACTAGTTTTGACCAATCCTTTATGTTTCCAGATCTTTCCCAACCCCATTGATTCCCAAATGCATCAAGATTTAAGAAGCTTTTATCATTGGAATTACTAGTTTCTATTATTTCGCCACCAAGTAAATTAGCAATTTGACATGCAATATTTTGAGTATTTGACTGATGTAATCCAATTAAAGGAACTATCTTGGAACATTTGTTATCAATAACTATTACACCAGGATCCTGATCCTTAGTGGTTAAAAAAGAATTTATTATGCGTATTGATGCAGCAATTGAGCCTATAAAAATTATTAAATCTATCCCTTGCCATTTTCTAAGTAAGATTTCTCTAGGTTTTTGTACAGGAATAAGGTCATTTTCGTTCCCATCACCTTTTGAAGAACTTGCAATATATATATCTTTGATAAATTCGGTTTTTTTAAGCCTTTTTAAAATTTCTTTTGAATTATTTGATAGACCTATAGCAATTCCTTTCAAATCAGAAACTTTTGATAGTTATGTTGAAATTATATCCTGTCGTTTGATTTAAAAATTTTCTTTGAAATATAAAAAAAAATTTAAGAAATTTATACAAGATTTGAGTAAAAATACCCAAAATTATGTCATAGACAAGAATTTAACAAAATATTCATATAGTAACAATCATTAGAACATTTGTTACGTTAATGCATAACGAAAGAATCTTTGCCTTATTATTTTTGAAACGAATATCTAAAGTTTCGAAGGATTCGTTTTCTTGAACATTATCATTAAAAATAAGTTTAAGATCCGATCAATCGGCTTTAATGTCAATTATTTTCGAGGTGCTAGATGACCATCAGCCCACCAGAAAGTGGAGAAAAAAACAAAAAAGTTTTGGAAGATCCTGTAAAGGCTGATCCAAGACCTATTGATTTTGCCAAATTAGATAAGCCAGGTTTCTGGTCAAGTAAATTATCTAAAGGTCCAAAAACTACTACTTGGATCTGGAATTTGCATGCTGATGCACATGATTTTGATGTGCATACAGGCGATGCTGAAGAAGCAACAAGAAAAATCTTTTCAGCTCATTTTGGACATCTTGCAGTCATTTTTATATGGATGAGTGCTGCATTTTTCCATGGAGCAAGATTTTCTAATTATTCAGGTTGGTTAGCTGATCCAACTCATGTAAAACCAGGAGCTCAGCAAGTTTGGGCAATTGTTGGTCAAGAAATGCTTAATGCTGATCTTGGGGCTAACTACAACGGGATTCAAATAAGTTCAGGAATATTCCACATGTGGCGAGCATGGGGAATAACTAATGAAAGTGAACTTATGGCTTTGGCAATAGGAGCTGTTGTAATGGCTGCACTAATGCTTCATGCTGGAATTTTCCATTATCACAAAGCAGCTCCAAAAATGGAGTGGTTCCAAGATATTGAGTCCATGCTTAACCACCACATAGCTGGTTTAGTAGGACTAGGGTCATTAGCATGGGCTGGCCATTGTATTCATATAGGAGCTCCTACAGCAGCAATCTTAGATGCAATTGATGCAGGTTCTCCGCTAGTAATTAATGGTAAAGAAATAGCAACTATTGCAGATATGCCTATGCCTCATCAGCTTTGCGATCCACAAATTATTGGTCAAATTTTTCCAGGATTAGCAAGTGGTACAGGTAATTTTTTCAGTTTAAACTGGTTAGCTTTTTCAGACTTCCTTACTTTCAAAGGTGGACTTAACCCAGTGACAGGAAGCTTATGGATGACAGATGTTTCACATCATCATTTAGCTTTTGGTGTAATTGCAATTATTGGTGGTCATATGTATAGAACCAATTATGGTATTGGTCATAGTATGAAAGAAATATTAGATTCACAGCAAGGAGATCCAATATTATTCCCGGCTCCTAAAGGTCATCAAGGTCTTTTTGAGTTCATGGCAGAAAGTAGACATGCCCAGCTTTCAGTAAACCTTGCAATGCTTGGATCAATAAGTATCCTTGTATCCCATCACATGTATGCGATGCCTCCATATCCATACATAGCCACAGATTACATGACAGTTCTTGGATTATTCACCCATCATATGTGGATAGGTGGATTATTCATTGTAGGAGCAGGTGCGCATGCTGGAATTGCAATGGTTAGAGATTATGATCCAGCAAAACATATTGATAATGTATTAGACAGGATTCTTAAGGCAAGAGACGCTTTAATAAGTCACTTGAACTGGGTATGTATGTGGTTAGGATTCCATAGTTTTGGACTTTATATACACAACGATACTATGAGAGCTTTGGGTAGACCCCAAGACATGTTTAGTGATTCTGCAATCCAACTTCAACCCATTTTTGCTCAATGGGTACAGAGCATCCAGGCATCAGCTGTTGGAACCTCTCTTTTAGCAGGTACTGCAGAAGCTTTACCTCACAAAGCTTTAAGTGAAGTTTTTAATGGAAGTTTAGTAGAAGTTGGTGGAAAGGTTGCTATAGCTCCAATTCCATTAGGGACAGCTGATTTAATGATTCATCATATACATGCTTTCCAAATCCACGTAACTGTTTTGATACTTCTCAAAGGGGTACTTTATGCAAGAAGTTCAAGGTTGATCCCTGATAAAGCTTCTTTAGGATTTAGATTCCCTTGTGATGGTCCTGGAAGAGGTGGTACATGTCAAGTTTCTTCATGGGATCACGTGTTCTTGGCTCTTTTCTGGATGTATAACTGTTTATCAATAGTTATTTTCCACTTTTCTTGGAAAATGCAGAGTGATGTTTGGGGACTTACAGGTGGTAACTTCGCACAAAGCTCCATTACTATAAATGGTTGGTTAAGAGATTTCCTTTGGGCGCAAGCTTCTCAAGTATTAACAAGTTATGGTCAATCCATAAGTATGTATGGTTTGATGTTCTTAGGAGCTCACTTCATTTGGGCATTTAGTTTAATGTTCCTCTTCAGTGGACGCGGATACTGGCAAGAATTATTCGAATCAATTGTTTGGGCACATAACAAACTTAAAGTTGCTCCAACAATTCAACCAAGAGCTTTATCTATCACTCAGGGTAGAGCAGTAGGTGTAACACATTTCCTTGTCGGAGGTATTGCTACCACTTGGGCTTTCTTCCATGCTCGCCTTTTCGGCCTGGGCTAATTACCTGAACTTCACCTTTTAATTCAATGGCAACAAAATTTCCATCATTTAACCAGGGTCTAGCTCAGGACCCTACAACCAGACGAATATGGTACGGAATAGCTACCGCTCACGACTTTGAAAGTCATGATGGTATGACCGAAGAAAAGCTTTATCAGAAGCTTTTCTCTACACATTTTGGTCATCTAGCAATAATTGCCCTCTGGGTAGCTGGTAATTTATTTCATATAGCTTGGCAAGGCAATTTCGAGCAATTTGTACTTGATCCAACTCATGTTCGTCCTATTGCACATGCTATTTGGGATCCTCATTTTGGATCTGGTATCACAGAAGCAATGACACAAGCTGGAGCTAGTGGTCCAGTAAACATAGCCTACTCAGGTCTTTACCACTGGTGGTACACGATTGGAATGAGAACTAACGAGCAACTCTTCCAAGCTTCAATATTCATGAGTATTTTGGCTTGTTGGACTCTATTTGCAGGTTGGTTACACTTACAGCCAAAATTCAGACCTTCTCTAGCTTGGTTTAAAAATGCTGAGTCAAGATTAAATCATCATTTAGCTGTTTTATTTGGTTTTAGTAGTATTGCTTGGACAGGTCATTTGGTTCATGTCGCTATACCTGAATCAAGAGGACAGCATGTAGGTTGGGATAACTGGTTAACAGTTCTTCCACATCCTGCAGGACTAGCTCCTTTCTTTACTTTAAACTGGGGGGCTTATGCTCAAAATCCTGATTCTTTAGATCAAGTATTTGGAACAGCAGAGGGAGCTGGAACAGCAATCTTTACTTTCTTAGGTGGTCTTCATCCCCAAAGCGAAGCATTATGGCTTACTGATATTGCGCATCATCATATTGCGATTGGAACAGTATTTGTAATTGCTGGTCATATGTATAGAAATACTTTTGGTATTGGTCATAGTCTCAAAGAAATTACAGAAGCTCACAATACTAGACATCCAAATGATCCTCATAAAGGAAGTTTCGGAATTAACCATGATGGAATATATGAAACTGTAAATAATTCATTACATTTCCAACTTGGACTAGCATTAGCATCACTTGGTGTAGCAACTTCTCTTGTAGCTCAACATATGGGTGCACTGCCCTCTTACGCTTTTATTGCCAGGGACTATACTACCCAATCTGCTCTATATAGCCATCATCAGTACATAGCAATGTTCTTGATGGTGGGTGCATTTGCACATGGAGCTATTTTCTTTGTAAGAGATTACGATCCTGAATTAAATAAAGACAATGTATTAGCAAGAGTTCTTGGAACAAAGGAAGCTTTGATTAGTCACCTTAGTTGGGTAACAATGTTGCTTGGATTCCATACTCTAGGAATTTATGTCCATAATGATGTTGTTGTAGCTTTTGGTAATCCTGAAAAGCAAATACTAATTGAGCCAGTATTCGCTCAATTTGTTCAAGCTGCTCAAGGTAAGATGATGTATGGCTTTAACGCTCTATTATCTGATCCTACAAGCTCAGCAAGTCTCGCTGCTAATTCATTGCCGGGTAATCATTACTGGATGGATCTGATCAATAGACAAGATGCATTAAGTGCTTTCTTACCTATCGGTCCCGCAGATTTCTTAGTTCACCATGCTATCGCTCTAGGACTACATACAACAGCTTTAATCCTTATCAAAGGTGCACTTGATGCTAGAGGAACAAAATTAATTCCTGATAAGAAAGATTTAGGTTATGCATTCCCTTGCGATGGGCCTGGACGTGGAGGTACTTGTGATAGCTCATCTTGGGATGCTATGTACTTAGCTATGTTCTGGGCATTAAATTTAATAGCATGGGTCACTTTCTACTGGCATTGGAAACATCTAGCAATATGGCAAGGTAATGTAGCACAATTTAATGAATCAGGAACTTATCTAATGGGCTGGTTCAGAGACTATCTCTGGTTAAACTCTGCTCAACTTATTAACGGATATAATCCATTTGGAGTTAACTCATTATCCCCTTGGGCATGGATGTTCCTATTCGGCCACTTAGTTTGGGCTACTGGTTTTATGTTCCTAATATCATGGCGTGGTTACTGGCAAGAATTAATCGAAACATTAGTTTGGGCACATCAGCGTACTCCAATAGCTAATCTTGTTGGCTGGAGAGATAAGCCAGTTGCACTCTCAATTGTTCAAGCTAGATTAGTTGGATTAGCACATTTCACGATTGGAAACATTCTTACATTCGGTGCATTTGTTATTGCGTCAACTTCAGGTAAGTTTGGTTAATTTTTTATCAAATAATTTAAATCACCACATTTGTGGTGATTTTTTTTTGTTTAATTTTAATGTTCAACATTAAGTTAAAATTATATAAATATTATCAAATATAAATGTCAGATATAAGACAATTAATTTCTATTATTATCCCTGTTTACAACGAAAGTGAGAGTATTGGTTTTTTATTGGATGAAATTATAAATGTAATGTCATTTCATGAAATTAATTTTGAATTGATTGTTGTCAATGATGGGTCTAAAGATAATACTTATGAAGTATTAAAAGAACTAACTCACAAAATTAAAGAATTGTCAGTGATTTCCCTTCGTAAAAATTATGGGCAAACTGCAGCTATGTCAGCTGGCTTTGATAATTCTAAAGGTGATATTATCATTACTTTGGATGGTGATTTACAGAATGATCCAAATGATATTCCAAAATTAATTTCAGAAATTAATTATGGGTATGATTTGATTTGTGGGTGGAGGTTTGATAGAAAAGATAAATTAATAAATAGAAAGATACCATCAAAAATAGCGAATAAATTAATAGCTCACGTAACAGGTTTGAAGTTGCATGACTATGGATGCTCATTAAAAGCTTTTAAGAAAGAAATAATAGATGATATTAAGTTGTATGGTGAACTTCACAGGTTTCTGCCCGTTTTAGCAAATATTGAAGGTGCAAGAATCAAAGAAATTAAGGTAAATCATAGAAGTAGGCAATATGGATCCAGTAAATATGGAATTGATAGAACTTTTAGAGTTTTAATGGATTTACTAACTGTTTGGTTTATGACTAAATTTTTAACAAGACCAATGTATGGATTTGGTTTTGTTGGAATTATAAGTATTTTCATTAGCCTTGCGATGAGTTCTTATTTGATAGTTTTAAAAATAATGGGCGAGGATATTGGAAATCGACCGTTGCTAATGTTTGCATTAATATTAGGAATTGCTGGTGTTCAATTATTTAGCTTTGGATTATTGAGCGAACTTACAATTAGGACATATCATGAAAGTCAAAGTCGTCCAATTTACAGAATTAGATCAATAAGCAGTACTAATCAAAATTGATTGTTTACTTGGACTTTTTTATTAATAAAGCTGCAATTTCAACGACTTCAGGAGATATATTTCTTAACCCTTTTCGCAAAATTGGTAATGTTGATTTATCAGCCAATTGTTCCGCAATTTTTAATACCTTTAATTTACTTTTTGTATTAACCTAAAAAAAGACTAAATATTTTATTTCTTTGAGAATTTTTTATAAAATACTAAGTACTTTTTTCTTCGTATTTGTATAAAAAACTATTTTATTAGAAGAAATTTTTTGTTTAATTTAATACAATATAAGTTGCTTTAATTTATATACTTTTCAAGCTTCTTTTTTTAAAAACTATAAGTAATATTTCTTTAAAAATAATAAGTACAATTGCGAAAAAATTTATCATGTAAAAAGTTAATAATTTTTATATCATCCAGTAATAAAATTAACACTATTTAGCAGATAAATACTAAAGTAACTAAAGATGTTTAAAGAACTATGCCATCTGATTTACCAAGTCTTTTACCCTCAATTTTTGTTCCATTAATTGGTATAGCAATGCCTGCTGTTTTTATCGTATTGATTGGAAGATTAATTACAGCAACTGAATAAATTATCAAACACTAAACTATTAAAAAAATGAGCGACTTTCAAAAATCATTCTCAGAATCAACAAGTTCTATTAAGTTTGATGAGAAATACATAGATACTTCTGTACAACCAAATGATATTGGTGTGGCAGAACAATGGGCAGTAAAAACAGTTGCTGATCCTTGTGTTGGTAATTTAGCTACTCCTGTTAATAGTGGTTATTTTACAAAAGCCTTCATAAATAATTTACCTTTTTACAGAGAAGGTATTTCCCCTAATTTTAGAGGTTTAGAAACTGGAGCAGCTTTTGGATATCTTCTATACGGACCTTTCACTATGACTGGCCCATTAAGAAATTCTGAATTTGCTCTAACAGCTGGACTTCTCGCTGCTATTGGAGCTGTTCATATTTTGACAGCACTTTTTGTTCTATACAATGCACCTGGTAAAGCACCTAATGTACAACCTCCAGATGCGACTGTTTTTAATCCACCAAAGGACTTATTTACAAGAGCTGGTTGGGCTGATTTTACAAGTGGATTTTGGTTAGGAGGCTGTGGAGGAGCTGTTTTTGCTTGGTTACTTGTTGGGACATTACACTTAGATACCATAATGCCAATCATTAAAAATATTTGGACTGCTGGTTAAATCCTAAATAAAAGAATAAGTAATAATTAAATTTAAAATTAAAAGTTAAGCTCTATTAATTAACGTATAGTTCTGTCCCATCTATAATTTCTAACTACTCTTCCTGCCGATAAAAGTTTGGATTTATAATGCAATGAGATTTTGTCATTAGACTTTTTTAAGGTATCTAATCCTATTCCATTTCTGCCAAAATCCTTTCCAGAGCTATGGTAATATAATCCATCTCCCTTGTAGATTCCAATATGATCACATTTTTCTTCATTTCCAAAAAATAAAAGATCGCCAGGTCGTAAAGCCGCGTACGATTCTTTGTAATAAAAAATGTGTTTACAAAAACTTTTTATTTGAAAAGAGTCTCGAGGTATATGAATTTGATGCTTTAAAAAAGCAGTCTGAATTAATCCAGAACAATCAAAATTGGGTCCTAATGTACCTCCCCAAAGGTATTCATTATTTAACTCAGATTGATCCTTGATCCATTTTAAAATTGAGTTAATTTTATCTTTTATAAAGAAGTGTTCTTTTTTTGAATTTTCAGGTTTTCCTAATTTGTATTTTTCAAAAATTAATCCATCTAAATTTATCCAACAGACGTAACCATCTTCATATAGTTGAACTAGAATTCTTGAAAATTTATGGTTGTTTTGATAAATATTTGGATAAATAATCCTAAAAATTCTATTTTTAAATATTTCAGTAACTAATTTATCTTCTGTTTCATTTTGATATCCAGAAATATTAACTTTTAATTTCCACCAAATAGTTTTTGAAAAATTAGTTTGTTTAAATAGTGAGATAGGATTTTTATAACTTTCCATACAATGTCCTTCTACTATTTAAGTAAAGAAATGGGTCTAGCCTTAAATGATATTTTAGGGAGAGCATGTTCCTATAATAAAGATTTTTCAATAGAAGATATTTCGATAACTTGGATTAATTATAAAAGTGATAATAAAAGTGTATTTAAGGGTTTTGGAACTGGTATTAATAATAAAAAATTGGTTTATCCTGCCAGCATAGTTAAGTTGGTTTATGGCCTTGCTGCATTTTATTGGATTAAAAAAGGAAGTTTATTATTATCAGATGAAATTATTGATGCTGTAAGGAAAATGTTGTCTTTCTCCAGTAATAATGCAACAAGCTTTTTAATTGATTTACTTACTGGAACAACAAGTGGACCTTGCATTGAAGGCGAATTATGGGAAAATTGGAAATACCAAAGAAGTATAATAAATGATTGGATACATGCTTTAAATTGGGAAGAATTGGTCGGTATAAATTGTTGTCAGAAGACCTGGGATGATGGACCATTTGGTCGTGAAAAAGAATTTTATGGACATGATAATAAAAATAGAAACGCTATGAATTCTGATTCAGCTGCAAGGGTTTTGGAGGAAATTATGATTCATATTGATTATCAAAAAAATGACTTAAATTTAAGAAGTTTTTTAAAAAGAAATTTAAATAAAGTTGTGCTTAAAAACGATTACCTTAATCAAATAGATGGTTTTTTGGGTGAAAGATTACCAGAAAACATTAATTTTTGGAGTAAGGCAGGCTTAATGTCTGAAGTTAGACATGATTCAGCCTGGTGGACTAATAGTCAATCTCTACACACGTTATTGGTTGTTTTTTGTAATGGAGAACAATATTCTAAAGATACTTCTTTCTTACCATTGATAGCAAAAGAAGTATATGAATTTAATAAGAGCTTCAAGAATTAGTACTAAAGTATATCATCAAAATAATTAGAATCTAATTTATCAGTATATGCTTCATAAGGTAACATCATTACCTCTTTAATATTTAAATCATTCATAATCCATTCTCTATATTCTGCTAATAAACTTTTTCTATCTTCATTATTTAATTCATAAATACGCAAGGCTGTATCTTTAAAATTTTCTTTAATTAAATTTTCAATTTCTTTCTTCTTCATTTTATGTTAATTCTCCTTCCATAATCACTCTTCTAATTGTTGACAATGCAATTCCTGTCTGTGATCTGATTGATCGATATGAATATCCCTCATTACGCAATCTAATTACTAAAGATTCTTTTAAGGGACTAATTTTGGGCCTTCCCCCAAGATTATTTCCAGATAATTTTCTGCGTAATTTTTGTTCTTTTTTTCTTTCATCTAAACTTTTGTCTTCTAAATTATCAAATTCATATAAAATCTTAAAAACTGAAGAATTTGCTTTAGGAGATTCATTATCGGCAAAAAAACCAGTCAAAGTTCGCAATTTAATATTCTTATTAATAAGTTTATTTATTGTACGCAAACATTCTTTTTTATTTTTGAATGCTCTATCAAGCTGAGTTAATATTAATTGATCACCTTCAGATAAGCAATTTATAGCTTGATTGAGTTGGGGTTTGATTTCTTCATCTAAACTTATAAATTCGGAGAAAACTAAACTGCAACCCTCGCCCTTTAAAATTTTTATTTGTTCTTCTAAATATTCATATTCATCATGTGTAGCTCTAGCATAACCTATTGCTTTAGAGTTTTTATATTTTTCAGATAGTAAAAGACGTTTTCTTTTGAATTTATAAGTCAATGTTTTATTACATATATTTTTTACTGTATCAATAAATAAATAAAAAAACACTTATTAGTACATAAAATTTAAGTTATATGGACTTCTAATTTTTTTTAAAGGTTAATTAGTTGTTCTGATAACCGTATTAAAAATAACATTCTATATTCTGTTCTAGTTTTAGTTGATGAAACAAAAAAATATTGTGTAACTATTAATTTGAATAAGGATCTTTCAAATTGTCGACGGAATAATTAAATTCATTTATTTTTGACATCTATTGGGTAGTCTTCATTTTTGAAATTATTAATAGTTAATTCAAAATGTTTTTAGTAAAATAAAAATATAGGATAGAAAAAATTAATTTGACTAATAATTCCAATAGTTTAATTTCAAAACCTGATTGGTTAAGAGTAAAAGCGCCGCAAGTTGAGAGAATTGGGAATACTGCAAATTTATTAAAAGATTTAAATCTCAATACTGTATGTCAAGAAGCAAGTTGCCCAAATATTGGTGAATGTTTTGCAAGTGGAACTGCCACTTTCCTCATAATGGGTCCTGGCTGTACTAGGGCATGTCCATATTGCGATATTGATTTTGATAGATCTAAGAGAGAATTAGATCCAACAGAACCATATCGTTTAGCCGAAGCTGTTTATAGAATGCAACT
>QCBU01000003.1 GCA_003281505.1 Prochlorococcus sp. AG-347-J14
CAAGCAATCTTGCGGCAACACTCAAAATCCCGCTACCGCTCCCAATATCTAATACCTTTTTATCTGAAAATAAAATATTCTCCATTTTTTCCAAGCAAAGATAAGTTGAAGGATGACTTCCTGTACCAAAAGCTGCTCCAGGATCAATTTTTATGATTTGTTTTTCTTTAAATTTTTCATCTAGATTTATCCAACAAGGCAATATTAAAAAATTATTTCCTACTAATTCAGGCGCCCAATATTTCTTCCAACTTGTTAACCAATCCTCCTCTTTAATAATACTCCAGTCAAAAAATTTATTCTTAGGGGCATTAATGTTTAGAAGTTTGCTAATTATTTTTTCAAACCCACACCTAGAACTCTCGCCCCAATCATCGACTGGAAGCCATATGTTAATTTCTTTTTTATTTTCTTTTTTAATTAAATATTCAAATGAAAAACTAAATATTCCTAGCTCATTTAATTTCCAAATAATAATTTCTTCAGAATCACTATCTATCAGAAAAGTTAGTTTATACCAATCTTTAGTTTCCATTAACTAGGATAAGTCTCTTTATAAAGTAACAGGATTAGCGTTGGTAATTCCCTCTACTTCAATAATGGTATCAAGCAATTTATTAGGTATTGGATCATCAATACTTAGAACCATAACAGCTTCTCCTCTTACTATTTTGCGCCCAACTTGCATTGAGGCAATATTTACATTGTTGCTACCTAATAAAGACCCCAGCTTGCCAATAATGCCAGGCATATCTCTATGCCTAGTAACCAACATATATCTGCTTGGTGATACGTTAACTGGGTATTGATCAATACTAATAATTCTTAATTCCCCATCAGCAAAAATGCTTCCCGCTACGCTATGGTCGCCATTATCTCCATAAGTAGTTAATTGAAGCGAACCACTAGCAAATTCAGGTCTTGCCTCATCTTTATTCTCGACTACTGAAATACCTCTTGAATCTGCTTCTAGCGATGCATTCACATAATTAATCCTATCTCCCAAAGCTTTACTTAAAAGACCTTTAAGACTAGCTATTATTAATGGTTGGGAAGGATGTTGAACAAATTCGCCTTGCAGCTTCACCTCTAGTTTTTGAATCTGTCCTCCTGAAAGCTGGCTTATAAGCAGACCCATTGTTTCAGCCAACTGCAAATGAGGTTTTAGACTATCCATAATATCAGGGCTCAAACCTGGAATATTTACTGCAGTTCTAGCAGATAAACCAAGCAAAACATCTCTTATTTGTTCTGCAACATCAACAGCTACATTTTCTTGTGCTTCCCGTGTAGATGCTCCTAAATGTGGGGTAAGTATAAGATTCTTTTCAACCTTCAAAAGTGGTGAATTAGATTCCAAAGGTTCTTTAGAAAAGACATCTATTGCAGCACCTGCAATCAATGATTGATTTAAAGCTTGTGCCAATGCCTCTTCATCAATTAAGCCTCCTCGAGCACAATTAATTAATTTTGCGCTACTTTTCATACTTTTAAGTACGTCTATATTTACTAAATTCTCTGTCTCTGGTGTGCGAGGCAAATGCAAAGTTACATAATCAGATTGTTTGAATAAATCCTCTAGTTCAGATAGTTTAACTTGTATTTGTTGAGCCCTTTCAGTTGAAACAAAGGGATCATATCCGTAAACTTCCATTCCTAATGCATTAGCAACTTTCGCTACATGAGCACCAATTTTGCCTAAACCTACTACACCTAATTTTTTCTTATAAAGCTCATTCCCAACAAATTTCTTTCTCTCCCACTTACCTGACAAAGTACTACTATTAGCAATTGGAATATGTCTAGATAAAGCCAACATCATAGCTATAGTATGTTCAGCAGCAGCTATTGTGTTGCCTCCTGGAGAATTAACAACAAGAACTCCTTTTTGGGTAGCAGCTTTAACATCGACATTATCAACTCCAACCCCCGCTCTTCCAATAATTCTCAGTTTACTTGAAGAGTTAATAATTTCTTCAGTAACTTGAGTGCCAGAGCGAATCATTAAAGCATCATAATCTTGAATAATTAAAGCTAGCTCAGAGTCTGAGATTCCTATTTTCTGATCAACCTGAGCAACTTGTGAAAGAATATCGATTCCTGTTTGATCAATTGGATCTGTAATGAGAACTTTTGTCATTTAAGATTGGTTCTTTAATCTTTTACTTTAACTTAATCTATAGTGTATGTATCTTATTTTATTAATTTGAATAACACACAAACATTTGAGGATTAAAATTTGACTAAAAGCATCGTGATATTTGAAGACATTGATAAATGTATCCAACTATTTGAAGTGTTCAAAGAAAAATCAGTAATGCTCTCTGAAGCTATTTTGATCCCACCAATAAGTGAGAAAATATCATCAGACGAAACAGAATTACTGAATGCGAAAGCAAATATCTTATTCAAATCTCAAAATTTTGAAGATATAAGAATCTTAAATCCTAAACTTGATAGAAAGATCAGACAACAAGATATGAGTAGATGGCTAATGCCATTTGGGTTTATAGCTGGAATAGCTTTTTCTAATATGACTAATTTATCTACCTTCAGCTTTCTTGGTTTAAATAACATCGGGGAATCATTAATTGGAGGTCTTTTGGGAATGGGTTCAGGATATTTAGGAAGCATTGTTTCTTCTGCAAGTATCAACATTAATAGAAATAAAGAGTTAAGATCGATAATTAATTTTCATAAAGAGGGTAAATGGCTTGTTCTACTTGAAAATCAATTTGGAGCTGAATTACCATGGGCTTTGATAAAACAATCAGAAGCAAAAGATATAATTTTTTTAGAAGGCTAAATGATTGACCTAAAAGAGATCTTATTAAATTCAAACTACAAAAAAGAAACTGAGGAATTAATAAATATTGCTAACTTAGCTTACAAGCACTGGGAAACTTACTGGACTGGGTTTAATTCAACTTATGTTTGCGAAGAGATTTTAAAAGATTTTGAAAATTTAAATGATTTCAAATTTTTTATTTATGGAGGATTCTCCTCTTCTCAAAGATCTAGGATAGCTTGCTTTAGAGGAGATAATATTCCTGAAGAGGATGCGCTAAAAAGTAATTTTCCAGCTCAAGGAATAAAAATTATAGGAAATTTTTTATTTGATAATGCTTCACAAGACGACTTTAGATCCCTCTTAATTGAAAATGGGGTTAGACAAATAAAAGTTGGAGATATATGGACTATTGGCGATAGGGGAGCACAAGGGATAATTGATAATTCAGATATTAAGCATCTAGATGAAAAGATTTTTTATTTAAGAGACGTAAAAGTAAAAGTTAATTTAGTAGGTATAGATGAATTACAAATTCCTTCTGGAAGATCAAAAAAACTCGTCAATACAGTAGAAGCTTCAACAAGATTAGATGCTATAGCATCAGCTGGCTTTAGGGTATCACGAACCAAAATCATTGAAAGGATAGAAAATGGAATGCTCAGATTAAATGGAAGCAAAGTTAATAAGCCAACAATTAATCTAAAAATTGGCGACAAACTAGAACTTGAAAATAAAGGATTTATCGAAATTCTAAATTTAGAAATAACCAAAAGAGAACGATGGAAAGTTAAATTACTTAGAAAATGAAACGCAACCTGCTATTTTCTTATAAGGGGGATTAAAAATTCCTCAATTGGGGCGATTAGCTCAGTGGTAGAGCACTACCTCGACACGGTAGTGGCCACTGGTTCGAATCCAGTATCGCCCATTAAAACTTTTGACGGCCTAGGTTATATCCACAAAAAATAATTTCATTTTTTAGATTATTAAAAAAGATGAAACTTAATCAAATAATTAATCTACATAAGGGGCTCACTGCATTTGTAGTGGTAGGTCTTATGATTTTTTTTGATAATTTTACGATCGCTCCCTACGTTTATTTAGCTCTGCATGGTACTTATGGATTACTTTGGCTTCTAAAAGAAAAGATATTCCCAGATCCTTATTTTAAAGAAAAAATCAATTTTTTAACTTCAGTTACTGGTTTTATTTTCCTTGGAAGTTACTGGGTAGCTCCCTACATTCTTATCTCATCTCAGAAATCTGTTCCAAATATCGTAATAGCTGCATCTGTATCTATAAATATAATTGGTGTATTTCTACACTTTGCTAGTGACGCCCAAAAATATTTTTCTCTTAAATTAAAAAAAGATCTAATTAAAGAAGGATTTTTCAAAAATATAAGGAATACAAATTATCTAGGAGAAATACTAATTTATCTATCATTCGCCATACTTTCAATGAGTTTCATACCATTAGTAATTCTTGCAATATTTTTCTCTATTGTTTTCCTACCAAGAATGATAAAAAAAGATAAATCGCTCTCAAAATATAATTCATTCGAAGAATACAAAAAGAAAAGTGGTCTTATATTGCCTAAATTAAATGTCTGATAACAACTTCCCCAGTTGGAGGCAAGATTTAAAATCTTCTAGAAAAAAAGAGGGCAAATCACCCTCAAATAAATGGATACAGCTTGCAACAGTCAGCGAAGAAAATGAACCAAGATTAAGAACAGTTGTTTTCAGAGGATGGCATAAAGATAGTTCAATGATTATTTTTACAGATAGAAGAAGTGAAAAGATTGGGCATTTAAAATTTAACTCTAATGCAGAAATATTATGGTTCTTTTTGAAAACCAAATCACAATATAGATTCAAAGGAAAAATACATGAATTAAGTGATAACAAAAATTATTGGGATTTATTATCAGAAAAATCAAAATCTTCTTGGTTTTGGGGATCTCCTGGAGAGAAAATAAACCCAAAAGTCCAAACTAATTATGAAACATTATCCAATTTACCCAAGTCAGAAAATTTTGTAGTTCTAAATTTTGAAATCGATTCAGTAGATCTTCTTAAATTAGAACAGCCTGTTCATAAACGATATCTTTGGGAAAAGATTAAGAAATGGGAAAAAGTTGAAATTAATCCTTAAATATTTCTAAATTGTATATTTAGGTTGAAAAACATATAGTGATCAGTCAGTTTTAAAAAAGAAGTATTATTCATATGAATTTCTCAGAAATTCCAGAAAACCCTTTTATTTTTTTATCTTGGGTTACAGCAATTGGGCTATTTATAAGTCTTTCTGAAGCAACAATTAAGATAAAACTTGAGAAGAGAAACAGTTATCGTAAAAGGTTAGAATTAATAAATAACCTTTATCCTAAAAAGTTAGCTTGAAGTATCTGAAAGGATGTTCGCTTGCAAAAATTGAAATAAGCCACCTTTACTTGTTTCTTCTTTAACTTCAACTTGATTTGAGGTTTTTGATTTTGTTGAAGGTATAATTTCCTCCTCATCTTCTGATTTCAAAATTCTGATAATGACTTCATCTAAGGAGAAATTACCGGGACCTGTTAATGCTATTGAAGTTGCTGAAGCAAAATACAAGAGTAGAAGCTCTAGCAAGAAGATATTAAAACCTGAAGTAACAAGTGCATGATATATAGCCACAGAAATTGTTCCGACAATTGCCAAAGCTCCGAATCTTGTGGCTAAGCCGATGATTAGTAACCAACTACCACCTATTTCTGAGAATGCCGCTATGTATGATAAGAATATTGGGAATGGGAGATGTAATGGTCTTACAAAAGCATCAGCGAAATTTTCTATATTTGCTAATTTCTCATAACCGTGATGAATAAGAACAGTTCCTGTTATAACTCTAAGAATTAATAAAGCAGTATCTTTGCTAAACGACTTGGTAAGAATTGTTGAAAGCACTATAAAAAAATATTCCTTAAGTAAAAATAACTAGTCACAGTATCCATCGTGGATTAAAGAGCAAAAGTCGCAACTAAATAAGTATTTATACTCACTTACCGAAAGGATTATTTTCCGATTAGGAATTCAACTGAGTTAAAAATTATTTTTTGAAAAATTTTCTAATATTCTCTGATTTATTTTTGGAATATTTTCTTTAAATTTAAAAAACCCTTTCTTGGCAAATTTCCAAGCAAATAAATCTTCATCCCTCACAAGATTAAAAATTTTTTTATGGTGTAAATTTTTAAACTCAGTTATGAAATCATAATTTTCTCCCACTCCAGGATAAATAATGTCTATTTGGTTGGTATTTTTAAAAGTATTTTCCAGTGAATATGGATCAATCTGTACAACATTATCAAATTGCTCTACAAATTCAGAGACCAAATCTTGTTTAAATTTCAAAACAGATTCAGACAATTTAATTTGTCTTTGTTCATTTTTTAAAAGGATAATAAATACTTTCTTATAGCTTGGAAGCAAATTTTTAAGGGTTGCAAGGTGTAGATCATTTTCAAACATAATCAGATTATCTGATTTAGGATCCATATCATTTTTATAAATCTCATCTTCAAATGGTATTTGATTAGATTCTTCAAGAAAAATTTGTTGATTACTTATTTTTTCTACATTAAACCTATTATTTGAAAACTTTCTGAGGTTTGATGATGAAAAAAGATATTGTTTTCCCTTCGTTTGCAATCCTCCGACCCATCTCCAGCTAAGGAGATTAGATGAAGCATCTCCATCAAAAAGATATTTAAAGAAAAACTTTGCTCCCAATTGCCATGGGAGGCCTAAATTAAATATCCAAGTACTCGCAAACCACATTCTTGTATGGTTATGCAAATAGTTGTACTGCTTTAATTCATGGACCCAAGAATTAAAAAAATCTAATTCTGTATTGCCATTAATTGCACTTTCATATAGCTCATAATCAAAATCGAGATTGTTGTCTGAAATAAAATTACCCCAAACTTTAGGTCTATTTTCCATCCACCCTTTCCAGTAAACTCTCCAAAATATTTCTTCAACAAATTTAGTTGAATTTTTGATTTTGTACTTACTTTTAATATCATGGATCAGATCATATTCTGATAATATTCTATGAGTAATGAAAGGCGATAATTTTGAAACTGAACTTTTGTTATTTGGCCCGAAATCAAAATTTCTTAATTTTGCATAATCATTAATTTTGTATTTCGCAAAATTTTCCCAGGTATTTTGAGCTTTTAATAAAAATGTCATTTTCTCAAAACTTTAAAAAATTTTTTTTTGTATTGATAGAAATTTCAAAAATTTGCCTGCAAATTAATCCTTAAAATTTTCTATTTCACTTTTGAGTAAATATGTTTGATTGAAGTATTTAATTTAAACGGTTGACCAGTACATTTTATACTACTAAATCGCTCTCTGCGTAGGAGGATATTTAGTGGTCAATTACTTTTTAGATCTAATTTTAATTTTCAAATCTTTATTTAAATGATTTTTCTAAAAGATTTTTAAATATTTATCAAAATTATTATGAATAATTTATTAGTGAGAGATGTTAAGTATTTAGATGAACAATACAGAATAGGTGAAGGCATAATTTCTGATGATGCATTTAAGCAACTTGAAAAGCTCTTTATTCCTGTTGATCCAGAGCCTAACTATTTTAATCAAAAAAATAATAAACTTTTGCCAAAATTAGCCAAAAAAAACTATAAAGAATTTTTGGAAAGTTTATTCACAAAAACAAGATTAAGCATTCAACCAAAAATTGATGGCTGTGCTATTGCAATTAGATATAGAGATGGCAAGTTTAATAAAGCTATTACAAAAAAAGGATTTGATGTCTCAAGCAAAATTAAACAAATTAAGAATGTCCCCGATTGTATTCCTATCAAACGAGATTTTCAAATTAGAGGTGAACTATACGCTACAAACCAAGTTGCCGGCATTTCCCAAAGAATTACAAGAAAATACCTCAATGATAAGAAAGGGATTGGAGAAAGTCTCCGCTTTTGCTGTTTCCAAATACTTAATGGAAGACTTAATCAATACGAAACCCTTAACTATCTTAAAAAATGTGGCTTCAGCACCCCTGACAGTTACTTCACAAATCATACAAGCGAAATCCAAATATATAAAAAAAATTGGTTAGAGAAAAAAATATTTGCGAAATATCCAACTAATGGGATAGTTATAAAAATAAATAGTAGGAAATTACAATTACTTAGAGAGAAAAGTTTATCTCAAAATAACGAATGGCAATATGCAATTCAAAAATAATATTAAATAGTACTTTCAATAAGAGCTCACGAAACTGCCTTCCAGTATTTACAGTGGAAAGATAATTAAATTTTGGTTTAATTCCAAAGCAAATTGCGGGATTACTAAATGACTGCCACTATTTCAAGACCTAAAATCTCAAACTGGGAAACATCTAATATTCCAAACCTTACAGGTAAAACAGCGCTAATTACTGGTGCGAATAGTGGGCTTGGATACTACACTTCAAAGGCCTTAGCAGAAAAAAATGCTCATGTTGTTATTGCATGTAGATCGCTTGAAAAAGCTAATCAAACTATCAAAAGACTTAAAGGTCTTAATCCTGAAGGATTTTTTACGCCTTTAGAATTAGATTTATCAGATTTAAAAAATATTGTTGAAGTTCAGTCCAAAATTTTTGATAATTTTGAAAATTTGGATTTACTAATTAATAATGCAGGCATTATGCATCCGCCTAAAACTCTTAGTGCCCAGGGATATGAAATACAATTTGCAGTTAATCATCTAGCTCACATGCTTTTGACACTAAAGCTACTTCCAATTATTGAAAAAAAAGAAGAATCTAGAATAGTGACGGTTACTTCTGGAGCACAATTTTTTGGCAAAGTTGGTTGGAAAAATCTTAAAGCTGAGAACTATTACAATAAATGGGAATCTTACTCCAATAGCAAATTGGCAAATGTAATGTTTGCTTTGGAACTCAATGAAAACTTAAAGCACAAAAATATACTTTCTTTAGCTGCTCACCCAGGAATTGCGAAAACAAATCTCTTTACTGCCCAAAAACCTAACCCTAGTACATTAGAAATTTTCTCCTTGGAATTATTTAGCCCTATTTTTCAAACTGCTGAGATGGGAGCCTTACCTCAACTTTTTGCAGCTACTTCTCCAGATGCAAGAGGCGGTGACCATTATGGGCCTAGATTTAATTTCAGAGGTCATCCAAAACTATCCCCTACTTCTCCTTTCGCTATGAATAAAAAAGAAAGAAAAAATTTATGGGAAAAAAGCCTTGAAATACTTAGTGACTTCTTATAAATTTTTCATTTTTACTAACTTTAGAAAATACTTCAAGATATGTAATTCACTCTCTGAGAGCTTCATAAATTCTGTTAAGGCATCATAATTTTTTTCATCAATTTTTTTTGACAATTCAATAAAACTATCATGGTTTTCATTAACAAAGCGCTCAGCAATCTGAGAAGGAGTTAAACCCTTTTCAATTAATTCACCTGGAGCATTTTTCTCCCACTTTTCATAAAACCAAGAGAACCAATATTTTGCGGTATTTTCTTCCATTAATTAATTTTTCTTAGGCAAATAATATAAATACTGAAGAAAGATCTCATGATTGAATTACCCCTTAAACACAATTAATATAAATGCAATTATAAATTTAATGATAGATAATCATTTTAATAAAGGAAATATTAATCTTGTAATTGGATTAGGTAAATCTGGATTTTGGGCTGCCAAGTATTTGAGAAGCATCAATAAGAGAGTAATTGTTTGGGAAAGTAAAGATGGGATAGAATTCTTAGACAGAAAAGCAGAATTAGAAGAGCTTAATATACTAGTTTCTCTGAATAAAGAATTTGTATTTGAAGAAATTCAACCTTTTGTGAAAGAGATCGAATCAGTTGTTGTAAGTCCATCAATACCTTATGACCATATAACTATTATTGAATTAAAAAAAAAGGGAATTAAAGTAATTGGAGAAATTAATGTTGCGTGGGAAATTTTAAAAGACACAAATTGTATAGGTATTACTGGCACCAATGGCAAGACTACTGTTACTCATCTACTAAGCCATATACTCTGTGATACTGGATTAAATGCTCCTTTTGCTGGAAATATTGGTACACCTTTATGTAAATATGCTCACTCCAAAAAACATGAAAGAATTGATTGGGTTGTAGCTGAATTAAGCAGTTATCAAATAGAAATATCTCCAGAAGTAAAACCTAATATTGGAATATGGACAACCTTCACAGAAGATCATCTTGAAAGACATAAAACACTTGAAAACTATTTCAACATAAAAAAAAGCTTGCTAGAAAAATCTGATTTTAGAATTTATAATTATGACGATAAAAACCTGAGAAATCACTACAGTTCGCTATCAAGTGGGGTTTGGATAACAACTAGTTTCGATAAATCAAATTTTATTCAATGCGATTATTGGATAGATGATCAAGCATACATTGTTGAGAGAGGAAAGAAATTATTCAAACTTGAACATTTTTCTTTAAAAGGAATGCATAATCTTCAAAATCTTTTATTGGTAATTGCAGCAGCTAGAAAAGTTGGATTATCTGGAAAGAAGATTAAAGATTCTTTATCTAATTACAAACAATTACCCCATAGGATGGAAACAATTTATAAAAATAATGATCTGGAAATAATTAATGATAGTAAAGCTACAAATTTTGACTCATCTATTGCAGGAATAAATTCAATTGAAGGTCAAATAATAATCATTGCTGGGGGTAGATTAAAAAGGAATGAATATAGTGAGTGGATAAAAGTTTTAAAGAAAAAAGTTAAATGCGTTTTCCTTTTTGGAGAAAGCTCAAAAGTCCTAAAAATGGCGCTTATTAATGAAGGATTTAAAAAAAATATTTTTGAATTTTCAGAACTAAAAGAGCTTTTAAATTTTGTTTTTCATTATTTACAAAATAATAGGGTTGGAACATTATTATTCTCACCTTCATGCTCTAGTTTTGATCAATTTAAAAATTATGAAGAGCGTGGAGATTATTTCAAGAAACTAATAAGTGAAAAATTAAAGGTTAATAAATCCATTTTTTGTTAAATTATGCTTTCGTAATTTTCAGGTCGGTCATCACAACCGTCTCCCCTCTAGCAAATATTCACTTAATTAGTTAGATTTTGACTATAAATCAACTACTAGTAATGAGTGAATCTAACAATTTACCTCAAGCAATAAGTCATAAAAAATTAAGTTATTTGATGCTTAAGGCACAAAAAGATTCTCATTTTTCTGATGAATTAGCAGAAATAGATAGTCCCGAAAAAAGAGAATTTGAAGAGTTAATAAACACTTGGGAAGCTTCAACTAAGAATTTAGTCAATGAGTTATCAAAAAGAAAAGAGAATTTACTAAAAGATAAATCACCGAATTCTTTAATTGCTCTTGGTGCTATGGAAGTTCACCTTAATATGGCTTTGCAAGCCTTAAATGCATTTAATAAAGGAGTTGATGGGTAAAGTAACGTATAAATTACAAGGAAGGCATCGAAAATAAGAGGAAATCTAGTTCTTTTTCGGTATCTATAGAGACATCATCATAATAATTAACTTCAAAACCCAAGCCATCTCCAGATTCGAGACATATATTTGAATTAGAGTCTTTACTTTTTAATAAAAGATTACCTTCTATTATTTGTATCCAATTATATTTATCGATTTTTAATGGCAATTTTTTTTCTTTAATTGGCTTATATTTACAACGCCATAAAGAGATACTTTGATTTAGGAAAAGCTTATTATTTTTTACGTCTTTGTAATTAAAAATAAGATTATCCCACAACTTTTCATTTAATGAAATTTGATCATATCGGGGTTTGATGTTTTCTTTTTGAGGATATATCCAAATCTGGAACAATTTACAGGTCTCATTTTCTTCATTCTTCTCGCTATGACAGATTCCAGTACCTGCAGACATAACTTGTACTTCATCTTTGTGAATTTTTCCAAAATTATTTAACGAGTCTCTATGAGTTATTGCTCCTTTTGTTACGACAGTAATTATTTCCATATTTGCATGGGAATGTGTATTAAATCCTGCATTAGGAGAAATAATATCTTCGTTTATAACTCTAATTTTCCCAAAATTATCCCATTTTGAATCTCTATGCTCTGCGAAAGAAAATGAATGCATCGAATTTAGCCATTCTCTAGTCGATCTAAATCTTTCGTGAGATTTCCTTATTTTAATTATTTTCAAAGACATAAATAATAAGAAATAAATATGGTGTATTTGTTTAAATTAAATATTTTGAAAATAATAAATTATGAATAAGTGGAATTACTTTTTATTTATTTATTTATTAATTTTACTTTGTGCTTTATTTGCTTTATTAATTATTTTTTTTGCTTCTTCTCTTGTAGAACATTTTTCTGCCTCAACATTCAAGTTTTTTAGTTTATTTAATTGCTTTGAAATTTTCATATTTGGTTAACTTAACAAATAGAAGTTAACACATATTTAATGGAATAGCTAAAAATGCTAGTTTGCATTTGAGCCTTACTACCTAAAAATAAGATTGAAGGATGGAATTATCAGAACAATATAGAGGGTGTATTGGATTATCTTTGATTGTTTTCTTAATTAAAAGCGGTCCAAGAGGATTATCAAAATTATTTTTCCTAATTGAGTTATATTGCATTATTTTTTTTGATATTCTTTTATTTCTGTTTAGAAATTTACCTTTGTTACCCCAACCTAACCATAAATCACAATTTTTACTTTCAGACCAATGTTTTAAGTGTTTATAAATATGATTATTGTTTTGATAACCCACAGGGTTTTTATGTTTAAAAAGTTTTTCTGGTTTGCTTGAAATAAGAGCAAATAGATTTAATAATTTTACTTTACCGTAATTATTGTTTTTCGAAATTTTAATTATCTTTTTTGTCGTATTATCCAAGAAAACTTCATCCGATAATGAGGGATTTAAACCAATAAAGATAATCTCTTTTGTAGATTTAGAAATCTTATAACTTAAACTCCATCTATATAGTTTGTTAGCACTTATTAAACAATTTCTTTCTAGAAATAAATTTTTCAACCTAAACCTACACCTCTAGCCATGAGAGTGGCAAAGAAAGGAATTGTTGCAAAGCCCACTAATTCAGTAGTAATGATTAGTCTGAACCTCTTAACTAGATTTTCAGATATTTCAGGTAATTTATTCTTACTCAATGGAATGGCCCATAAGATATAGGTTGTTGTTGGATATAAAGAAAGTAATCCCACCAGAATGTAAAGAGAAACTTTTATCCAAAAAACAGGATTATCTGTATAAAAATCACCTCCTTGTCCAAAATACTTAACACGCAAAATCCCAGTAACCAATATTGCAACTCCTGCCAAACCATATACCACATCTGCAATTATCATTGAAATCGTCTCATTTCTATTAAGACCTACTTTGAGAGTCAATCTTTCAAATAAAAGAGAACCGAAACATAATATAATTCCTAGATAATGAACATATGCTACTAATGCACTTTTAGCAATTTCACCTGTTAATAAAGTTCCTAATAACATTTTCTAGTCAAAATTTATACAATACTAACCACCAAATAAAGAATTTGTTTAGAAAATAGATTAAACAATAAAAAGCAAGTTGTTGATTCTAGGACTCTAAAAACCTTTTTTGACCGTCTTCAAAAAAATCCTTTTTATTCCACACTTCGATTACATCTGGGAAATGTTTTTCCATACAATTATCACAAACCCCATGACTGAATCTAATATCACTAATTTTCGAAAGATATTTTTCTAAATGCATCCAATCGCCCTCCTTATTTTTAACTTCTCTGCAATATGAACATACAGATAAAATCCCTTCCTGTTTATGCAAATTAGATAAAGCATCTAGCAAATTTAATGACTTTTTTCTAAGCTCTAAAAATGAAACTATTTGCTTGGATAATAATTCCATAATATTAAATTGTTGTGCAGTTAAATTTCCTGGCTTTCTGTCTATTACACACAGAGTTCCAAGCTTATTACCATCACTATTTCTAAGGGGAAAACCTGCATAAAAACGAATCTTTGGATCTCCAGTTACCAATGGATTATTTATAAATCTTTCATCTTGGAAAGCATCATGAATAATTAATGGACTATTTTCTTTTATTGCATGTGTACAAAAAGACCAATCTCTTCTAGTTTCTGATATTTGAAGTCCAATTTTGGATTTGAACCATTGTTTATCTTTGTCTACCAAAGTCATTAAAGAAATAGGCACATTACATGTTGTAGCAGCAATTTTTGTAATATCGTCATAACATGATTCTGGCTTGGTTCCCAAAATCCTATATTCTGCTAAAGCTTTTAATCTTCTTTCCTCTTCTTCTTTTTTTGATACAAGATTCTGCATTAATCTTCACCAATAATTAAAACTTTAAAATTAAAGTTTCTCCAAAAAACTTTTTCCTTCTAATACTTAATAAAAAAAAGATAAACTTATTGAATTGTTACTTACTGATTTATTACTTATTAATTTATTTTTGATTGATTTAACTTTGAGACTGCCATCCCAGCGATCCATCCACTTGTCCAACAATGTTGAAAATTAAATCCACCAGTAATCCCATCAACATCCAAAACTTCTCCAGAAAAAAATAACCCTGGACAAATTAAGCTCTCCATACTTTTAAAATTAACCTCATTAATTTTTACACCTCCGGAAGTAACGAATTCCTCTCCAAATGGACCTTTGCCCGAAATTATATATTTATCCCTCATTAAAGTGTTTATCATTTTCTCTCTTTCATCCGCCAGTAAATCAGCCCACTTTTTCTCTTTATCAATACCTATTTTCCTTAATAAAAAAATCCATAATCTTTTTGTTAATAGTGGAACAGGTCTACTATTAATAAGATTCACCTTGCCTTTATTTAATCTCAAATAATTAACTTTTTCTTTTAACTCCTCATAACTTAAAGAAGACCATTTAATGATTAGATTAAATTTATATTTTTGGCTATAAAGTTCCCTTGCGGCAATCGATGAAAGTTTTAATACTGCAGGCCCACTAAACCCCCAATGCGTTATTAGTAAATCGCCTCTATTTTTAAAATTCTTATTGTTTAATTTAATTTCTATATCTATGCCCTTTATCGATACCCCACTACATTCATCCAAATTTGGTTCTTTTGTAGAAAAAGTAAAAAGCGATGGTACAGGTTTAACAATAGTGTGTCCAAGATTTTGAGCTAATTTATATCCGCTTGGATTACCTCCAGTTGAAAGAATAGTATTTTTTGCAGTTACCTTTTCTTTTTTAAGACTAAAAATATTGAATATATTATCTGGAGTTTTTGAAATTTCTTTTACAAAAAATTTTGTTAATATCTCTACGTTTTTTGATAAAGCACTTTTTCTCAAACAATCAATAACATCTGAAGAAGAATTAGATACTGGAAAAACTCTTAGATCTTCCTCAATTTTTAATTTTAACCCTTTTTTCTCAAACCAATCATATACATCTCCAGCAGCAAAACGATTAAATGATTCCAATAGCTGAATTCCACCTCTGGGGTAATTCTCCACTAGTTCATTCGGTATCCATGTCGCATTAGTGACGTTACATCTTCCCCCTCCACTAATCCTTACTTTCTCCATAAGTTTTGAAGTACCTTCAAGAATTATTATTCTTTTAACTCCATTTTCAGCAGCAGTTATTGCTGTCATAAAACCGGCTGCACCGCCTCCAAGAACTGCTAAATCAAAAGGTTCCAAAAACTTATTATTTAATATGCTTTAATTTGATAATAGCAAGGAGTTACAAATAAAAATTACTCCACAAACCATAAAAAAATAAATTAAAAAAAAATTTAAAAATTACATAAAAAATAGATGCAATTCACTTATTTTTAAATTTCTAAACGAATCAACGCAGTCGTTATTTTTATGCTTTAACTTGATTAAATGAGTCTATTATTTTCTTACGTTAAATATTCTGAGGCCAGTTTTCCTATGACTGGTCAATATACTGCTCTTCTTTTAATTACTTCTGTTATTTGGGTTCTACTTTGGTTTGGATATAGACAAAATAAGATAAATGATGAGATCAAGAAAAAAGAAAAAGAAGAAAGAATTAATGCGAAAGTCAAAAGAAGAAAGAAGTTAGAGAGTTTGTACCCTAGTAATAAAAAAACTGTTTAAATTAAATATCTAAGCAAATATGAAAAAAAATAAACTTAATTCCTTAATTCAGTACCTACCTGGAATTTTGATTCTTATTTATGTATTCTTTTTAGCATTTACTCAATTTATAAAATAAAATTTATAAAAATTATTCGTTTTGATTGGAATCCTTTCTGCTTTTGGAGCTGCTGCATCTTGGACTTATGCATGCTTTATTTGGCGTTCGCAAACTCAAAAATATAAATCAATTGATATTAATTTAATAAAAAATATAATAGCTTTTTTAGTTTTTATACCTGCTTTTATTAATCTAAGTCCTAGTACTGAATTAAAAAACATATTTATCCTACTAATTAGTGGAATAATAGGTATTGGGTTAGGTGATACTTTCTACCTAAAGTCATTACAAACAATTGGTACAAGAAAAACTTTATCTATAGAAACTCTTTCTCCTTTAATAGCTGCTTTGTCAGGGGAAATTTTTATTAATGAAAATTTAACAACTAAATCATGGGTTGGAATAATAATAATATCGATTTCACTATTCATAATTCTCAAAAAAGGAAACAATTTAAAAGGGGAAAACTCCCCATTCTCAGAAAAAAATAACTTTAAGATTTTTGCTTTTCCTTTTTTATCAGTTTTATGCGCTGTTCTTGGAGGTCTTTTTTCAAGGATGGTTTTCCTTCAAAGCAATTTATCGCCTTTCCTTACAACTGAGATAAGATTATTAGGTGCAATAATTTTTTTGATCAGCCTAAAAGGATTTAAGATTAATTTTTTCTTGAAAAACATAGAAAAAAAACAACAAAAAAGATTTTTGTTTTCAATAATTCTTGGAACAAATATAGGAATATTGCTACAACAAGTTGTTTTTAAAACCCTTCCCATAGGAGTAGGATGGGCTTTATTAAGCACATCTCCAGTAATTTCTTTATTTTTTGCTAAGAATGAAGAAAGAGAAATTACCAAAAAAATAATATTTTTTACTTGTTTTTTATTTTTTGGCTTGACATTAATAATTCTTTAATCTCTAAGTAATGTAAAAAATACTCATGTTAATAGAAATCAGATTAAATAAAATTAGCTTATAAATACTCAGAATAATGAAAATTTTAAAGAAAAAAAGACTTGGAACATTGGAGGTCTATTTTATTTTTCTAAGCTGCATTTATGCAGGCTTTATAGGTTATAAATCTCTTTTAAATGGTTTATTTACTTGGAATTAATTAATTCTTTCTAATGATTTAATCAACTTACCTCCATCTTGATCATCATCATCATTTGAAGCAAAAAATAAAAAAAATATACCTAGAGAAGCTATAGATAGCGAAATTGATAATACAGAAAGCTCATCCATAATTTATAATTTTTTTAATGATAAACGAAAAAAAATAAAAGACAGTAAAGAAATACACATTCTCGAAAATAAAAATTTCTTTTATTTGTAAAATAAAAAAACACATCCGAACTATTTCGTGAAAGTTCTAATATCTTCCCCCTGTAGTGCAAGCGTAATAATTCAGTATGGAATAAAAAGTTGGCCTATTTGGGAATGTGAGCCAAGCAAATTTCAATGGAAATACGATGATAAGGAAATTTGCTTAATTATTGAAGGTAAAGCAAAAATAAGTACCCAAAAGGGTGACATTTACGAGATTAAAGCTGGAGATCTAGTTGAGTTTCCTGCTGGACTTAACTGCGAATGGGAAGTTACCAAAAGTATTAAAAAACATTATAGATTGGGTAAATAAATTCAAGAAAAAAGATTTTTTCTTCTTTACTGCCAAGTTAATGTAGATAAAATACGGTTAATAAATAATTTTCAAGAGGGGAACTAATATTATGCCTTTTACTGATCAAGAATATTTTGAGGTTATCGAAAAAAACGAAATAGTAAAAAAGGCCTTTGAAAATATTAAGCAAATTTGCATTGATTTACAAAAACAAACAAATTGTCCTGAAGAGGATCTAAAAGATTTTCTTGAATTTATTTCTAAACAATGGAATAAGTAATACTTAACAAGCTTTTTAATACTAAATTTAAAATTTCAATTTAGTTTTCTGACAGAATAAGTTCTAATCTAATTCCTTTTTTGGTTTTGTATTGATATTGGAAGTTCCCTTAGCAGCAGAAACGAAGAAAAAGAAGCCTACAATTCCTGATATACCAAATATCGCAGCCAAAGGATCAAAAGTGAAAGAAAACATAGAATTTATAAAATCAAGCTAAATAATAGTTTTTGAATCAAAATTGTACAATTATTGTTAAGTATAAAAAATAACAATTGAGCGGCTCATTATGTCATTATTGGTCTCTAAGTAGGTTCAAGAAAATTATGATTTAAATTCAGATTAAAGAATAAAAATATCAATATTTATATATAAGATCTACTCTTAAGAAAGAAAAAATTTTTTAAAGAATTTTTATAAGAATATTGAATGACACTACCCAGAGGATCCACAATTATTGTTTCTTTAGATTAATATCAATTTATGACAGATTTATATTCAGCTTCCTCCTCAGTAAGTCCCTTAATAGCTATATTATGGTGTCTTTATCCAATAGCTGTACTTGTAATCATCGAACTACTTCTTGGAGGTGGGTTTGATGATGATAATAATGACGATCAGGACGGTGGAATGCTTATACCCGCTTACTCTAGATCTAACGTTTGAAATCTTTTTAATTTTAAATTAAAGTCCAAAAGGCATTTTTAATTGGCTAACTATATTGATACAACTCTTATTTCCCTTATTACACTTACTATTTTAATCCTTTCCTCTCTAACTTGGCTCCTCTTAAGAACTCTTAAAGAAGGTCGAAAAGCTTTAACAGATATAAATAAAGATAGATCGTAAAAATCACAAAAAACATTTTAAAAATATAAAAATTCCATTAGGTATATAAAAACCTTAAATTTATAAGTTTTAATAAATAAAAAGATATATTCCAAAAATTAAAAACTTTTCCTTCTGAAAGTTCGGGAAAAGCATAAAAATCTTAAATAAATACTAGAATTTGTAACGATTGCTAAGTTAAACAATTACCAATCTTTTGATATCCCTTTTTTAGTAAAAGGCCTTCGCTTTGTAATTACTTTAATAAATAAACATGCATCTAAATTCTTTACTTTATGTTTGTTCTATAACTTTATTCATTTATATAATGGCGCTATTTTGGAGAGACTTGCCAAATCAAAAAAAGTGAATAAATAATAAATATTAATTTTGTTGCTTATCAAAATAAATTGAGTTATTAATTTAATATTGGATTTAATTGTTTTATTTTAATGCTGAAAAAATCTTCAAATAAAAATAACAAAAATTTATTCTCTGAGACTACGACTATTACAGAACAAAAGATGATTTGCAAAGACGGATTCTGTGCATTGCCAAATCAAGCTAAGATACCAAAACAAGATTCAAATGATATAAATTTATTTGATCCTATTTAGTAAAATTATAATATTTTATAAATTGAAGATTTAATTGATAATGTTAGATTATTTGAATTTCTAATTTATGCTTAATAACTTTTTAAATGCATATAAAGACTTTTGGATTCAAGCGACAGACTTCAAAGGATTCACATGTCGATCGGACTGGTGGTTAGTTCAATTAGCGAATCTTATCATTTCTTTCCTAACCATACCAATATTCTTAAAAACGTTTGGTTTCAATGCTTATGGAATAGTTTGTATCATTCCTCAAATAGCTATTGATGTAAGAAGAATCAGAGATTTTGGAAAAGATTGGAAATGGATCTTTATTAATTTAATACCTATCTTAGGATGGATCTTATGGTTCATCTGGTTAGGATTTGGCAAGACTGGTAATGGAAGAAATAAACTTATATAGAAATTAACTCTTTATTTTTTTCTTTTTTTAAAATCTACAAATCTTACCTTGTTTTTTAATTCTATTTGTTTTTCAAGAATTCTAAACACATGCATCTCGCATTCTGTTAATTTAAGAAACTGATCTAGTGTATCTTTATCTTCCTCATCAAAATTCTCGAAAACTTCTGAAATAGCAATACTATTACTTGCAATAAAATCCTCTGCAACATCTCTTGGATTTTTACCTAATTCGAAATCCTGAAAAGCTTCATAAGAATTAAGTTCTCTTGTTAACCATTTAAGCCATGGTTCATTTTTTTTATTTATGGTTTTCTTCATAAAAAATTTTTTACTAGTTTAATCATTATTCGTTATTCTTTCTTTGACAGCTGTACAATTACTTATTTTTAAAATTTAATTAAAAATAAACCTTATTTTTTTTATAATAATTAGCCTAATTATCCATTAAACTCATTATAGGATAAGTATTTATTACTCATTATTTTGTCTATAACATAGCTAGTATTAGCTTTTATTAAAGTACATTGTCAATTCCATTTTATGACTTTCCTTCATCTCCAATTTTAATAATTGGTGCACTTGGTATTGCAGTAGCAATAGCAGTTTTTTTTGTCTCTTACCAAAAATATTTCAATTCTCCTTTGAACAAAGAGCTTGCAGCAAAGAAAAAAGCCTTAATTAGGGAACAAAAAGAATTAAGTGAAAGATTAGAAAAAATAGAACAAGATTTAAAAAATTTATAAAAAATTACTCTTTATAGATATGAGTTAATGATCTCGAATTCAAGACCTTAATTTTTTAAAACGGAATTTTGGTCTATAAGGAGTTATGGATAAAGATCATCTTATTGAGTTAATTTCTAATAGTCTTCTATATGAGAGTAAAGATTCTGACTCTACTAGGAATCTTAGTGACTTTAAAAATTACTTAGAAAGATTAAATCTAGATCAATTGAGAACTATGTCTAAAGAATTTATTCTTTAGTATGATTTTTAAAATTTCTTAGTATTTAATAAATAATCAATAATTTTTAAAAAATTGTTAGTATCAAAAAAATAACCGAAATATGCGTAAAGTTAATAGAAGTGATTTTTTAATAAAGCCATTTCTAAAAAGAAATAATATTAGAGCTTCTTATCAAATTATTTCTACCATCTTCCCAATAATCTCTATTTGGTTAATCATCGGCCATATAATAAATCAACCTTTTTCATTATTAATTAAAGGATTTCTATTGATACCTTTTATATTTCTTCTAACTCTGTTCTCTTCTCGAACATTCTCATTAATGCATGATTGCGGTCATAATTCTCTTTTTACAAAACGGAGATTAAACCGCTTCTTTGGATTTTTACTTGGCTTGGTTAATGGTATTCCCCAGAAGTCATGGTCGATTGATCATGCATTTCATCATAGAAATAATGGAAATTGGGAAATTTATAGAGGGCCAATAGATGTTTTAAGTCTTGAAGATTATGAATCCCTTACAAAAAGAGAGCAAATATTTTATAAAGTAAGTCGAAACTGGGTGATGCTTTTCCCTGGCGGTTTTTTTTACTTAGTTTTAAAACCTAGATTAGGACTGATAATTATTATTTTTAATTTCACTAAAGATATATTAGAAGAGACTTTTATCAAAATTAAAAACAGAGAAATTTCTCAACTTCTAGCTATTAATTCAAGATTCAAACCACCTTTCTCTGATTATGGAGATAATATCAGTGAAATATGTGAATTAATAATTAATAACATATTAGTAATTGCATGGTGGTTTTTTATGTGTAAATGGTTGGGGTTAGTTTTTTTCTTATCCTTTTATTCTGTAGTATTAACCTTATCTGCAGCAATTTTAATATGTGTTTTTTTCGTACAACATAATTATGAGAATACGTATGCTAAAAATACAAAGAATTGGGATCTTATTGATGGAGCAATTTTAGGTAGTAGCAATTTAGATATCCCTAATTGGCTAAATTGGTTTTTAGCAGACATATCCTTCCACAGTATTCATCATCTCTCTGAGAGAATACCAAACTACAACTTAAGAGCTTGTCATAAAGCAAACATTCATTTACTCCAACAATCAAAGTTCTTAAAATTAAGCGATTTTTTATACTGTTTCAAATATATTATTTGGGATAATAAAAATGAAAAATTAATTCCAATACGTTAAAATCTAATTTAACCTTCTTCTCAATTTTCTTTTTAGAGGAATACTGCTATATGCATGAGTACCGATAGATGGAGGCAAGTCATTTTTTAAAGGATGCACAAAAGCATTTGCCATACTCTCTAACATTTTCGAAAGCCAATTAATTACTGATTTCATTTGAAAATCTAAAAGTGTACTCTTTTATCATCTAACTTAATTACTTAAAAGTAAATCAGTCTTTATGCTGATTTTTTGGAGATTACCTTATCAAATTAATATTAAATTTTCAAAAATGTTGTTTTCATTTCTGTTTTAAAAGAAGCGTATTACTACATTTTAAAAGATACACATGTTGCAAATAAATCTAGTAAATAATACTTATTTTTTCCAATTAACTTAATAAATTAAATTATTCAACATTATTTCGTGCTATATCTCTAATCCAGATAAATATAACAATATTATGAATGATTCATTTTTTTCTTCAAACCAGAGCACAGAAATAGATTCTATTAATTCATATTTTGAGTGTATTACTGAATGCAGTATTGTGGATGGTCATCAAGAATGTATTACTCGTTGTTTAGAATTGCATTTAAAGGGGGGCGATCAAAATGAATAAAAAAAATTCACCTCAAAGGAAAACAACTTTAAAATGGAACTCCAATGGAGAGCTTTCGGAAATTGATATGTTAAGAATTTTAGAAAAGATGTCATCTCATGATCTTAATCAGTGTCACTTAACATGCGATTCTGACCTAGGTTGAAAAATTAATATTTTTAGATCTTTTTAAATTATTAATTAGGCAAAAAATTCTGTACTACTATCAAAAAAAATTTTCTAATAAGCTTCATTTCATATGATTTAAAGACAGAATAGATTTAAAAATTTGTTACTAAATATTTTTATCTGTGCTGCTGATAAAGGGAGCTTATGAAATTTTTATAAGATATCAATTTTTAATAAACCAGATTTCAAACAAGATTTAGAAGATTTTCAAGATATCTTAGATCCTATTTAAAAAATTAGTTTTTAGGACTACTACCTTTCTTAAAGAATGTTTTTATAACCTCTTTTTTTGGTAGTTGAATCGGTTTTGCCAAACCTGAATCGCCATGAGTTGGACAATAATAAGTCATAAGCAACCACTTTTTTTCTTCATCCATAAGAAATCTTTTTCTAAATTAATTATTGAGTTCCTAGGACGGATTATGAAAAAATTTCTGTTTCTTAATCTTTTTTTCTTTTTTACTTAATAATTAATAAAAATTTTGAATCTATTTTCACTAAATAGATATAAATACGCATGACTTTTAAAAAAAATCCTGCTATTCATTAATAAATTAAATATTATTTATGACTTTAGAATCTATATTAATGGTAGTTGCTCCAATCTGTCTTTTTACCGTAGGAGTCATTATCTTGCCTATTCTAGTAAAACCACGTAAACAAACTGGTTTACCTAAGAGATATATACGTGGTCTTTAAATTAATTAAGCTTTAGAGAAGAGCAAAGACATTCAGCATAAAAAATAAAAAAATTTTTTAAACAATTTTTTTTGAAGATGAAATTAAAATTGTAAAAACTTTATCAAAAAGAAACTATACATTCTTTTCATTATGAGATCCTGTGATGGATAATAGAATATATAAATTTACTTTTATTTAAAAAGTTCTTACCCAAAAAAAATTTGAGTAATATAAAATTTTCAGGTCTTAAAGGCCAAGCGCTTGTAATAGAGGATAAAGATATTCCAAGCATAAAAGAATTTAAGGATGTTATCCCAGATCACTACTTTAAGTGCAATACCAAAACTTCTTTGAGGTATCTTTTACAATCAGCTTTAATCCAAGCATTAGTAGTTGCGATAGGGATATCTATTCCATTTACCCCTAAAATGATTCCAATTTGGATTATTTACGCATTCCTATCAGGTACTACTGCAATGGGATTCTGGGTAATTGCTCATGAATGTGGGCATGGAGCATTTTCTAAAAACAAGAAATTGGAATCTATAACTGGTTATTTAATACATTCATTACTTCTAGTTCCTTATTTTTCTTGGCAGCGTTCTCATGCAATTCATCATCGATTCACGAATAATATAACCAAAGGAGAAACGCATGTCCCTCTAGTCATTAAAGGGAATGGAGTTACAGAAAAAGTTGGCGGAGAAAAAGAATTACATTTTTCAAATTCCTTAGGTAAGAAAAATTATGGAATTCTTCAACTCGTTTTACATCTAATATTTGGTTGGCCTGCTTATTTACTTACAGGAAGTACCGGAGGAGTTAAATATGGAACTTCAAATCATTTTTGGCCAATAAAACCATTTTCTAAAGCATTGTGGCCATCAATATGGGCCAAGAAAGTTTGGATATCAGATATTGGTGTAGGTTTAACATTATTGGGCATTGTTTATTTAGTTTTCAAGTATGGATTATTTCCAGTAATTGCTTTATATGTTGGCCCTTTATTAGTGGTTAATTGTTGGCTAGTAATTTATACTTGGCTTCACCATACAGATTCAGATGTACCTCATCTTTCAAATAGGGAATTTTCCTTTATGAGAGGCGCATTTCTTTCTATTGACAGGCCTTATGGTAAAGTCCTTAATTTTCTTCACCATAATATAGGTTCTAGCCATATCGTTCATCATGTATGTCCAACGATCCCCCATTATCATGCAAAAAAGGCAACTGTCTTAATTAAAAAAGCCTTTAAAAAAGCATATCTTTTTAATCCTGATCCAATACACAAAGCTCTATGGAATATTGCTTGCAATTGCGTTGCTGTTAAGCCAGACATCAAGAGAGGAGGATATATATGGCAATCGTCATACAAAATAGTGGATTAAAACACAATAAGCATCAATTCTTTATCACATTAATTTACGCAAATCTGAAAAGAATATAAAAGAATTAGCAATAGTAATTTTTTCATCTTAGAAAAATATCTAAATATATTAATTCTCATGAGCGGTGACAATTTGCATGGTAAGCAACCTATTAAATTTTATTCGGAAAAAATAACGCTTACAAAAGTTGAATTATTAGAAAGACAATTGAGTTTAGGCGAAAAAATTTCAGATTTAGATCAAAAGCATAAAGAATGGAGCAAAAAACTATTAGGCTGATCATTGAATATTATGAATTTTATAATTGATTGATACTTGCATTTACTTATCAATAAACTTTTCTATAAATTATTGAAAAATTATTTGCAGGCATACCAATAATATCTTCTTGATAAAAACCATTTTTCTTACTCTCATAAAAAACTTCCTCAAGATTTTTAATACCCCAAAGATCATTTTGCATTTTCAATGAATTATCGAAAAAATAATTACTCTCGCTTGTATGCTTATTACAAATTTTGAATGGTCCATACAATATCAAATATTGTCCATTTTTAAGTAATTTTCCTGACTCTCTAAAGAGTGCTACAGTGCAAGACCACTGTGCTACATGAATCATATTTATAGAGACTATTCCTTGCAAAGAATGAGCTAATCTCAATGGAATTTTCCAAGGAATTTTTTCTACATCAATCTCAAGAGGCTGAGGCATTGTCTTAGTTAAGTCTTCATACTCAATCCAAGAACTTATACTTTTTCTATGCACTAACTCCGGATCACTTGTTTGCCAAATTATTTCGGGAAAGCGTTTTTGAAAAAACACTGCATGTTCACCGCTCCCACTCCCAATTTCCAAGACTGAACCTTTTTTTATAATTCTGGATAGTACATCACCAATGCATTCTCTATTTCTTTGAGTTGCCGGGAAAAAAAGTCTATTATCCAAAATTAAAAAAAATTGGGCATTTCATTATAAAAATTCTAAGATCCTTTATTATTTAACCTTTCTTAATTTAGGAGTCTTGAAAAACATAATTTTTAGGCTAAAGAATAATATTGAAATTGTAAGAGCAGGCAAGATATAAAGTATTAAATCAGAACTCATTAAAGAAGGAATTCTTCCAAAAATTAAATGCATGTAAAAAGTCGTAAAAGACATAAATCACTTATATATCTAATGTATTAATAGCAATAACTTGAGTTCTGAAAACTACTTTTACTCAAAAATAAAAATTTTCACAAAAAAAGAGTCAGCCTGTATCCCTACTAGCTGACTCTCGTAATATATTAATTTAAATTACCTTTAAATGAGGATATACCTCTAAAAAAACAAGATAAAAATCTTATTTTTTTTTTTTTCCAAATTCAAAAAATCAGTAAAAAAACAAAAACTCTCAAAAGGTATATTTTGACACATATATGTAGCAGTTTTTAAGCTTTTCTAACAAAACGTCGGGAAATCCCTGATTTACTTTACATTACTAAATAAAATATGTTATATTTGTTAACAAATTACATAATCAAAATGACTCCAGAAGCAGAACGTTTTAATGGTTGGGCAGCAATGTTAGGTTTTGTTGCAGCTGTTGGTGCCTATGTCACAACAGGCCAGATCATCCCAGGCTGGTTCTAATGAAAAACAACGAACCCAAAATAGTTGAAAAAGAAAAAATCGTTGCTGAGAAGTTAAACGGTAGATTTGCAATGTTAGGTTTTGTAGCACTATTAGGAGCTTATTTAACTACAGGTCAAATCATTCCTGGTTTCATCTAACTTAAGTATTCAATTTATTTTAATAGCCTAATTTAGAATTAAATTAGGCTATTTTTTTTTGATTTATAACGATAAATGTTCTGCATTAATTAAGTTGTGAATAATCCTTTTTCAAAGAAATGCTTAAAGTTAGTATAAAAAGCTATCTCATTTCAAAAATTAGATTTAAATTTTTCTTCTAATTTTATAATCTACATTTGCGATAAGTAATCCAAGCTGAGCAAGGAAAATGATTAGTATTAAAACAACTTTTTAAAAAGAAATATAAATTTGATTATTTTTCTTCATTCAAACTTAAATTTATTAGTTAATTAATGCTATCTTTATCTAGATAATTCCAAGATTAAATGAGAGTAAAGCTTGAACCGGAAACAGCATTTATTGGCAAAAAGTTCGCTTATATATTTCTAGGCATAATATTTAGCCTAAATACCATGATCTTTATTTGGTTTTTCTTATTTTCTAATTTAAATTAATTCATTTATTGAAGTAATTAGTAAATTTAATGATTTAAATATAAGTCAAAATATTATTGAAAGACTTTAATGATAAAGTTCAACAAAATAATTTTAAAAAAAGTAATATAGGTCTTAAAAAATTCCTGGGATGATCTGCCCAGTTGTTATATAAGCACCTATAAGTGCAACGAAACCAACCATAGCCCATCTACCATTTACTTTTTCTGCATTTTGCGGGTATCCATCGTAAGAAACAGTTTCATCAATATAAGGCCTGGTTTCTGATGGAAACATATTCTGTCTTCCACCAGATTCTGTAGTAACGCCTGATTTTGTCATTAAAAAAATAATTATTGTTAAATAAAGTAACACAAATATTAACTTATGTAAACTAAAATCTACATTGATTTTCCTTTAAGTATTAATTTTGTAAGTCAATATGTGACATCTCTGTTTAAAAAAATTAAAATTCACATTTTTCATTCAAACCAATTTTATTATGAGATTTGCTGGTCAATAATTAAAATAAGCATTTATACTCACAGTAAGTAATTTTACTTAGTAATATAGTTATAGCATTTAGGAAGTGCTTAGCTGGTTAAATCAGAAAATCTGAATTAACTATGTCGTCATGAGCTTGCCGGTGGGATACTTGCAGGCTCTTTCAATTTTGAAAGCTAAAAATATAATAAGCATACAAATAATTATTTAACTTTTTAGATAGAATCCTGAAGAAAAGAAACTAATGTCAAATATTTTTTTATTTGCTAAATAGAAAATAGAATGAACAAAATGTATGTCTTTAGATTTTATTCTCATCCCATCTTGCATTTTGATTATCATTTTTCTTTTAAATCGAGAAAATATGATCTACAAAAAAAATCAAAAGGTTAAATAATATAATCATTCTAAAAAAACTAGAAAACTAGAAATCCAAATATCGTAGACTTTAATTTTTCAAATAATAATAGATTTTTAAAAAACTCTTTAAAAGAGTTTAAAACCTTAGAAGATTTAGTAAAGAAACTATACCAACTTTTTTCTTAAAATTAATTTTTCCCAATATATTTTTGCATTATTAATTTGATTTAGTTTTTGTTGACAGTGAATACAATTGCATTCGTATATTAAAGTTTTATTGTTCATGATTTAACTCTTTTTTTAAAGAAACCAAATTTCTTGTTTTATTGCAAGTCTTAATAAATTATTTTCTAATTCATTATTGAAATTTAAAGAATGAAAATATTTTTCTTAACTAAAAATTTATATTGGTTTCTAAATCATTGATATTTTATAATATTGAAAAAATCAGTAAAAAATCAAATAAATTTCTTTTGAAACTTTCAAATCAAACACCAATTAAAAAAACTATTAATAAAATAATTACACCTTGGTATTCAATACCTTTAATAGATAGATGGTTATTAGGGCAAATAATTCCTCCTATGATATTTGCCATTTCTGCTTTTACTGTTATTTCATTATCTGTTGGGGTCATGTTTGATCTTATCCGAAAAATAGTTGAATATGGTTTGCCTTTATTTTTAGCTTTAAAAGTTCTTTTTTTTAGTTTGCCCAGCTTTTTAGTTTTATCATTCCCAATGGCAGTTTTGCTTTCTACATTACTGGCCTATGGAAAATTATCAAATAATTCTGAATTGTTAGCATTGCAATCTTTAGGCGTAAAGACTTCAAGGATCATTTCCCCAGCTATTGCTATTTCAATATTTATGACGGGATTGACTTTTTACTTTAATGATAATTTAGTTCCTGCAAGTAATAAGTTAGCTGAGACTACATTAAGAGCAGGGATAGGAAGTTCTTTCAGTGAAGAAAATGGAAAAGAAAACATTATGTTTTCAAGATATGGATCCAGAATAAATTCCGAAACTAAAAAACCAACAAAAAATAATTCTAAACTCACTCATATTTTTTATTCTCAATGGTATGAAAACAAAATAATGAAAAACGTTACAGTATTAGATTTTTCCAGAGAGGATTTTCAACAAATTTTAAAAGCAAAGACTGGAAGATTTGACAAAAAAAATTCTTCTTGGATATTTTCTGATGGGAGTATTGTATCAATTGATTCAGGGGGACAAACTACAAATATTCAATTTAAGGAATATAGATATCCATTTGTGGAAGGGCCTATGGAGCTAGCAAAAGTGCCCAAAGATGCCAATGAAATGACTCTCAAGCAGGCTATACAAGCAGAAAAAATTTATAAAAAAACTGGAAACTTAAAGGAGGTTAGAAGAATTAAAGTCCGCATTCAAGAAAAATTTACTCTACCTTTTGCATGCTTGGTCTTTGGTTTAATAGGAAGCAGTTTGGGATCTAAATCTAATTTAAGATCTTCAAAAAGTCAGGGATTTGGATTGAGCGTAATTCTTATATTAATTTATTATGTAATGTCATTTATATTTAGTTCTTTTGGAGTGAAAGGGATTTTACCTCCTATTTTTGCTGCATGGTTACCTGTCTTAATTTCTCTGGGAGGTGGAATTTATTTATTAAGAAAATCGAGTTCTCTTTAAATACTTTAAGAACATAAATAAGAATATATGTATTGATCAAAATTCTTTTGCAAGCAAAAAATTCTTAAATCATTTTTTCCTATCTATCTTTTGATATCCATACCAATCAGGATAATTATTTTCTTCAATAAAGTTTTTATCTGGAGTTAATTCTATTTCCCAATTATCTATCTTTTTTATTAGTTCACAATCCTGGCAACTAATTAACGTTTCTAAAGAAGCAATATCATCTTTATGCTTTTTTTTATAACCAATAAGCCATTTAGATTTAGCAATATTTTGTGCTTCTAATTTATTTGAAGCTATAACTAATCCAAACTCATGTTTTTCTTGCATAGAACTTGGATCGTACCCTCCAATATTGATGAACCATAAATTTTTGTTGGTTTTACTTTTATAAGAAAATTTGCTATTTTTAATTTTTAAGTTTTCAATTTTTCGAAGACTTATTTTATAACCATCTAAATATTTAATTTTTTTATAGCTATCGATATGCAATCCTTTTGAAGATCCAAACCAATCCTTTCTTAAAGTATCGTATGTATCCTCAATTTTAGAACCAACCACCCATCTGACATCATGTAATTCAATATTAGCTTTTTTAATCCTACCTCCAAGAACAACTAAAAAAAGAAAATTATTTTCTATTTTTTCCACTTTTAATCAGTAAAATTTAATTTAAATTATCAAGAATTATCTTGCATTTTAATATTCTAAGGAAAAGATTCTCTTAATTGAACCAGCCTTTTTTCTTTACTTTAACTTTTGGTGAAGTCTCAATCTTAGGCGCTTCGTCAACTCTACCTTTAATAATCATTAGAGGAACTATTGCCCATAGTGCAAAAAATAAAATCCAAAATAGATAAATGCTCATAATTTTAAATTCTCATAAAGCTATCTTAAAATCAATTAAATAAGATTCGTGAATTTCTTTTTAAAGTTCTAATTTAGATGTATAATCAACTCCTTTTTTTTATAAAAGCTCAATATAGTTGGTCATAGATTTGCTATGAATAGTAATAATATTTGCACTCAACAAAACCACTGCTTTGCTTCAGGATGTGTGGAGTGCATATTTATAATGGCATGATAAAATTTTTTTCGTGAACCTTTCTAAATCAAACTTTTGCTTATTTAAAAAATTTAAAAATTATAATGTAAATGAAAAAATGTGATTTATGTGATAAGCCAGATAAAACTCATTATAGAGTTAAATCCATAATTCATACTGACTGGATTTTTTGTTGTAAAAAATGTTGGGATCTAATTTCTAATCATAAAAATTATTCATATGGTGGAACTAGAAAATCAAAATAATTAATTTTCCAGGAAACTAACTCAAAAAAAGTCAAATAATAAGAAGCTTTGTATTTTAAGATTACTTTTGCTTTTTAATTAGCAATCTAAAGAAAATGAATCAAACAATAAAAATAAACCAATTGTTTTGAAAAAGGACTCTAATTCTAAAAAAAATCGTTAATTTCTTTTTTTATAGATTTATATTCTAGATTAATATCTTTAATGAAGTTATCTACTCCTTTTTTTATATTTTTATATTCATTTATTTTTTGTTTACTTTTCTTATAAAAAATCGATTCAAATTTTCCTGGATTTACGACCTCAATCCAATATCCTGATAGACAATAAATTTGGTTTGGAACAAAAGTTAAAATAAAAAAATTTTTAGAATTTTTATATTGATCAATTATCTTATTAGCTAAGTTACCTTTAGTTTTATTAGTCCCAAATAGAGTAATATCATCTGCTAAAGGTTTAAAGTTATTGGATAGATTCTTACTATTTACTACTGAATGTCTAACAATTATTTTTTCAAGAGAAAAACAATAATCGAAAAAATTTGTATTTTCTCTTTTTGAAGGGTATATACTCAGGAAAGAACTAAAAAGTAAAAAAGAAGTTAAAAAAAATTTCTTAAACATTTTATTTTAATTATATTTATTATTTCATAAATATAAAAAGACAATTCAAAAATTAATAATATTTGCAGTAAATAAATTTCAATTCATAAAAAAGATTTCTATTAATTGAGCTTAAGCTTTTTGTGAAAATTTTAAAAGTTTTTCGAACTAATAAAGTATTCATCAAATGCATAAAAATTTTTTCTTATAATTAGATTATGAAAAATTCAATTTTGAAAAATAAAAGTATAAAATCTTTTTTAGATTTTTTTTCAAGATTATCCCTTTCAGCAATATTTATCTCAGCCATACCAGGCAAAATAAACGATTTTGAAAGAACAGTTGGATATATTTCTTCAAAAGGCATTCCTGAGCCAATTTCATCTATCCTTCTAGTGGGAGCCATTATATGTCTTATCTTAGGTTCTGGATTTTTTATATTTGGAGAAAATCAAAAAATCGGTTCAGTATTTTTATTACTATTTCTTATTCCAACAACAATAATTTTTCATGTATTCCCTTTTCATCAAAGAGCAGTATTTATGAATCTAGGATTGATAGGTGGGTTAATTATTTCTGCAATAAGGGAACCAAAATAATTAACTTAGTTAAAGAAACTAAATATTTTTTATTTTTTCTCTTTTAATTCTGGGAAGCAATTCGGAATATGAATTAATTCATAAACTTCTTTGCTATCGTATTTTTTATTAGGAATTACACTTCCTAGCCTATGCCTTTCTCTTTCATCTTCTTTAATATCAATTCTTGTCTTTGTATACTTGACATAGACTTAATTCTTTTAATTCGTTCTTCTTTATTCACAACATCTAAAATTATTTAAGGATTTATCAATTAGCGATTCATTAAATAAGTAAGAAAGCCAGTAAATGTGAGTAATTTAAATCCAATAAAGAAAGGTAAATATTTTTTGACCTTTTTGCCAACTGGTAATAATTTGTTCAATGAATTGAGCATGATTTACATTAAAAGTCTAATCTCTTAAAACATCCTAACGAATATTTTTTAAAATCATCACATTTCGATTTGTACATTTAAAACAGCAGCTCTAAAGTAGATAAGGTTACTCCACTTATTTTTTATGAATGATAAAGAAACATTAATTGCATTATTAAATGAATTTGCTAATCCCAAAAAAATGTCTTCTTTTTTTGTTGACAATGCGACTCCAGATTTTTTATTCATAAGACCGAGTGGCAATCCTATAGATGCAAAAGGATTCGAACGAATGATTACTAGTGATATAGTTCAAGAAAAGGCAGAAATAACCAAAATTCACCGATTGGAATTTTTAAGCGAAAATATAGTAATGTGCATTTTTACACTCGGTTCAAAATTTACTTACAAAGGGGTACCTAATGACGACTTACCCACAGTTACGTCAATTTTTAAAAAAGTAAATAATGTTTGGAAAATTCATTGGATGCAAAGATCTACGGGAAATTCGGATTTATCTTTATGGGACTAGCGAAGTTAATAGCACTATTAATGGTCCTACTACTCTTTTGTAGCTCTTCTATTAGTTTAATTATTTATTTTATGAAATAGATCCATTAATAAAAAATATACAGTAACTATTTAATTATTTTGAAAACAATTGCTTCGTTTTTGCTAAATAATTTCATTTTCAGGTAAAAATAAAAACTTTAGAAAGACTAACGCCTATATCTAAAGCTAATAAAGCAATTAGTAACTTACTCATTTTTAGAACTCTCAACTATTTTTTTGTAAAGTTCCTCAGAAATAGGTTGCATAACCTTTGAAAAATCTAATTAAAAAATAGTTATTTTAAAATTAATTTCTCGTTACAAAATATACGAATATATGAATTTTTAAATAGGTAAAAAATATACTGACAATAAGTTTTTCTTATAAAGTATTAATTAATACTGAGTTCAAAAACTTCAATCAATGACTTCTTTTAAAAAAGAAATTAGAAATCTTATTTCAAGTAAATAGACCCCCTATAAGTAAGCCTTATCACCTTTTCTTCATGTTTTCTACAATATACAAATGACTTTCCATTAAAATACATGTTTACCATGATGCAGCTCCTGAACATGCTCAAGCCCCCGTCCTATGACTTGAATCTTACTGCGGTCTATCAAATGGTAGATCGGACGATTTTGTAGTATTTACTACAACTTATTTATAAAGTATTTATACTTAGATGTCAACAATTAATAGCAAATAAACTTCAATTTAAAATTTAATTCTGCTCTCACAAACTCCCTTAAAAGAATATAGAACATGAAACTACGAGTAACTCCAATAAAAACCGAATCAAATGCTAGAACTACACAAATAGAGCAAGGTGGGAATCTCATTATTTATTGTCCAATATAAATTTTAATTCAGCCTCCGCATTTAGAATATCAATTCTTCTTTTAAGTATTTTAAAAAATTTAATTATTTTTTTCAAAATTAAACATTCTTTTGGCATCAATAATAATATTATTCTAAGAATGAATATATCAATCAGCAAAAATACTGAATCAATTGATATAACAAAAATTTTTGTAGCATATTTATACAATAAATAACACCAATATATGCACAGATACTCTTGATAAATTAACCAATAAAGGTTTATTGAGAATAAAATATTATAATTAACGAACTAGTTAACTTGCAGCGATATTTCTCTTTTACTAAAAACTAAAATGGGCTAGAGTCCATTAATCCAAGAGGATTTAGTACGCTTACTAAATTTTGAGTGCGCAAATTTTTCTTACTAATATGAATTCAGGATTTTAAGAGATAAATATATTTATTGCTTAATAAATAAATAAATAAATATATTTTGTATATGGCTATTACAAAAATTATAAGGTTATTTAAATTAGCTACTAAATCCTCATAGAGAAAGCTTTATTTAACTTTTTTACTGGCGGATAATGAGATAAGGCAAATCATTTTGATCAGTAGAAGTTCAATCTAATTCAATAAAAAGTTTTTCTTGACTTTAGAAAGTTCTTATTTGAAGGTTTTAATATTTTAATTTAAATCTTGCTGAACATTTAATAAATTATTTGAATAAAGTTGGTTAATTATCTCTATTGCAAATAAAGGTGAGGTTGTTAATCTTGCACTTAAATAGGATAATTAATTACTTAAAATGATGCAATTTGATCACTTTAATTCCAACCAAGATGATAGCCTCATGTCAATAGAAGATTTAAGAGACTTACGTCTTCGACAAAAGAAAATTGAAAGTGATAAGAAAGCTAGAAAATATATCCTGGAGATAAATCAAAGATATAGAAAAATGAATTCCCGCAAAAGTAATAACATTTTATGGAGTATGAACCCTTTTAAGAAGGCCGCTTAAATTGTTAATCTAGATTTTGATAATTTGTTTAAATTTGCATCTTTCAGAGTAAAATTTTGAAGGTGTTTCTTTGGAAGAGTTTCACCAAGAGGGGCTATTTTTAGCCCCTTCTAAGTTGAATTGTTTATTTTATGAAGTTAATCTTCAAACAAAAAGTAATTTTATTTAATTATCAAGTCTTGGTTAAATCGCTTAATCCAAACTCAAACATATCTTTTGTTATTAATTAACTAAAAATATATCTTCCTTTAACTTCCTTCAACAAAAAATTATTGGATAATTAATTTTTTTTTATAAATCGTGATGAACTTAAAAGAAGACAACTTAATTATCAATAAGAGGTTGATACTTTTTTTAATATTGATTCTTCTTTTAGTTTCTTTTTGTTCAATATTTTTTAACGAAAATCATAGTTTAACAGCACATGATGAGTCCCTTTATGCTAACAGAGCAAAGTTAATAATAAATTCTAATAATTGGTTTACGCCTTTTGAAAAAGCTCATCATAAAACTATCGGTTCATATTGGTTAATCGCCTTAAGTTTTAAAATATTTGGAATAAGTGAGTTTTCAGCAAGATTGCCAAGTTATATTTTTTCAATTCTTTCTTCATTTATATTATTCAAAATAATAAAAAATATAGGTAATTTAGAAATAGGAATAATATCCATTTTCACATTATCTTCATCATTTATTTGGTTCAGTTATGGTAAATATTGTAGTCCTGATACACTTTATATATTTTTAAACTTATCAAGTATTTTATTTTTACTAAAAATAAATAAATTTTTAGAAGAAAATAATAAAAATAAATATTTTTTTATAAGTGGTTTATTTCTCTCACTTCCATTTTTCATAAGAAGCTATTTACAATTGCTGCCTTTAGTAAGCCTATTTCCGTTCATTTTATTGAAATTTAAAAAAATTAAATATAAAAATACTAGATATTTTATTATCGGATTTTTTGTTGGTTTAATACCTCTAATAATTTCTTACTACATTTCTTATCGCACATATGGAGTTGATTCATTTATAAAACCATACATGCTGTTGCAGGGGAAAACATTGAACGAAAATAACATTTTTGCAGGATTTTTGTTTTATCCTCGTAATATAATTTTATTATGTACACCTTTCTTTATTTTTTTAATTAATGGAACTAGATATATTCTAAAAAATAAATCTAGAGAAATTCAAATTTTATTAGTTTTTACTCCTCTTATAAATATAGTTATTTTGATGCTAACAGCTTCAAAATATTCTCATTATGGATTATTTACTATTCCTTTATTGGCCTCAAATGCCTCTTTTGGAATTTATGAATCATTTAAAAATAAATCTAAGGGATCAAAATTGTCATTAAGAATATTTGGAGGATTAATATTATTATTAAGTACCTTAATTTTAATAGGTTCAATATTAAACTTTCATTCAAATTTCCTTAACCAATTTAACTTAATTGAAGAATGCATAATAATTGCTTTTACATTAATATTAACAACGCTTTCTTTCAAAATTTTGTATAAAACTAATTCAAAATTTTTAAATCTAGATATTATTTTATCAATATTTTTCATCCAAATTTTTATACTAAATTTATTTTTTACTAATGGCATAATTGGAAATCCTAATAATGAAATAAAAGATTTTATTTATCAGCCTGATATCAAAAAAATAATAAAAGATAAACAAATATACCTTATAGGTGAATTAGAAGATAAAAAATTAAATTTATTAAAATTTTATCTTCCAAAGTATAAAGTAATTAAAAATAAGCAAATCTATAAAATAGAGCAACCCATTTATGGATTTATAAGTGACAAAGATATGGATAAATTTAAAGATTCAATTAAACCTAAGTTTATAAAGTTGAAAGAATTCAAAGATATTAATCTTGTAAAAATTAAATAGAAGATTTTGTTTTCTATAAAAATTTTTTCGAATTCCTAGAATGTTACTAAACATATAGATTAATCTATAGAATATGTCTTCAAAAATAATATAAGCTTCATCATCGATAATAATGGCTCAATCCAAGCTTTATTGGGTTAATATTTGGTAAATTTCGATGCTGAATATTTGATTTGTGCTGCTAGTATTAATCGACTACATTAATGAATAAATGAATTCTGCAATTTCAAAAGTTTCAAATTTTAAAATTAATAGACTTTCCAAAATAGCTATTACTCTAACATCATCAACTTTCTTCTTATATACATTGGGTCAAGCACCAATTTTTAAAAATATAATTGCAGGTGCCTTCTCTTGTCCAGGCTAAATAAAGTAATACTTTTTTTAGAGAAGCTAAAAAGTTAAAATAGACAGTGATTGAAAGTCGATCTAAACTTAAATGGATAAACTTCTCTTTATTTAATGTTTAATATATTTATTGCTGAAAAAATAATGACTCTTCTTATTTCCCTTTTCAGCTGATGAATATTTCCCCTCACCTATTAATTGATACTGTGATATTAAGCACTGCCCTTACGATAACTTTCTATTAAGAGCAAAAGGTAATGCTTCCAGAAAAGAAAAAGAAAATAAATGATTACTAAAGAAGAAGAAAAAGAATTTAAAAAACCTAAATTATATAGATTTTGGAACTTTCTAATTTATGGAAGTTGCATTGCTATTGGAGTTTTCTTAGTTTATTTATATGCTGCTTATATCTTCATAAACAAATGACATACATGTACGGGATAGCTATTACTTATGGGGTTGTGAGTCTTTTATTGCTTGGTGGGTTTGCATACTTTACTTTTAAAACGAAACGCTAATTTTTATGTCATCTTCAATGAAAGATTTCTTAGATAAATTTTTTGATTTATGTAGAGAATATCAACAAGAAATTCCACCTCAGAAGATGGCTGAGATTTTAAGAGAATATGCAGATAGATTAGATGAATTATAGCTACTAGCAGACGTAAGAAGGTATTAAGAGAATATAAGTTCTAAGCAAAATTTATGCAAATTTTTTTAAATTTAAAATAAATTTTTTGAAGATATTTTCCTTGCAATTATTTATAATTTGAGATTTTTTGTTGATCCTTAATCCGTACAATTTTGTTCCTCTAACCGCACACATACAACTTGAAATTTACCATTCAAATGAATTAGAACGTAGGTGTAGTCAAAAGGTAAGTCTTATGGCACTAAATGATACATTTACTATCCAAGAGGTTAATTTGGATAAAAAAAACCTTTCATTTTCCAATAAATTCAAAGAAATTGAAGCTTATTGGAATAACGAATGTGCAGAACATCCGAGTAATAACCATTGCAAGTTTTTTTGTGATTAAAACTTTAACTTTTAGGTATTCTTACGCTTGATTTTTACTTAATACCTGTACTAAAGAATAATCAGATAGAAAGGAGGCCAAGCAAATGACTAATTTAGGTATAGAAATTTTATTTTGGACAATTTTAATTTCTTATCTGGGATTAAGGTTTTCTCAAACTTGGAATGGATTCAAAAAACAGTATTAATTAGGAGAATAGAAAATGAAACTACAAACTCAGTTCACGGTTCCAAACAAAGAATTCAAAGATCTTGATTATGCTAAGAAAGTAGATTTATTAGAAGAAACTTTAAATAAGGAATGTATAGATTATCCAAAACAAGAAGATTGCTTGGTTTGTTGCAATTAAAAATCAAAAAATAGCTGTTTTTTAAAAGTCAATAAGTTTTTGTATTTTGTAAATTTTCAAGAAAGGGAGTAAGCACTATGGAATTAAGATTCTTCCCAATAAATGTTTTTAGAGAGACTCCAAAAGTCGTATTCTTCGATGCAGGAATAAATAATTCTAATGGTTCTGATGTTGTTATCCATTCTGGGGAAGCTATATCTCCTCCAGATGATTTAAAAGATGAGCAATATTACGTTCACAATCATCAAATTGACCATAATTTAGTCATCACCGGGGAGAGGACATTTGTTTTAATAAATCCTTACTGGGATGAACCTCATCATGTGATTTATTTAAATAGATCTATGGGAGCATTAGAAATTCCTATAGGAACTTATCACAGATCAATCTCAGGAAAAGAAGGTAGTATTGTTTTAAACCAAGCCAAAAGAGATAAATTTTTTGATCCTGCTAAAGAATTTATCCCTAAAAAATTAGACAAAATTAATTTAATTAAGGCAAGAAAAAGTCCCCCTGTTTATTGGATTTCCAAAAATAACAAAATAAAAAGACTATTTTTTAATCCTCTAGAAAGAAAAGTTAAAACTCTTATTTGAAATGAAAAAACATGTATCCCCTAAAAATAATTTAAAAAACCTGAATTTAATTATTAATTCTGATACTTATAAATTGGCTCACGAAGATATTGGTCTACTTAGCCGAAATGAAATGCGTGGAGTCAGAATGCTTCTTGAAATTACTAAACCAAATTTAATCCTTGAAGAAAATAAAATTCTTTCAACCATAATTATTTTTGGAGGCGCAAGCATTACAGAAAAATCAAATACAAAAAAGAGAATTGAAAATATAGAAGAGTTAATTAAAAAAAATCCTAAATCGATACTTCTAAAACGAAATTTAAATAGATTAGAAAATTTGCTTCTAATGAGTCATTACTATCAATCCGCAAGGGAGTTTTCTAAACTTGCTTCAATTAGTAATCAAAATAAAAACTGTAATTCTCACGTTATTGTGACAGGTGGTGGGCCTGGAATTATGGAAGCTGCTAATAGAGGTGCATTTGAAGCAAATTGTAAATCTATAGGGTTAAATATCAGTCTCCCTAATGAACAAATCCCAAATGCTTTTATAACTCCAGGTCTTTGCTTTAAGTTTAATTATTTTGCATTAAGAAAGATCCATTTTGTCATGCGATCAGTAGCTGCTGTATTTTTTCCTGGAGGTTTTGGAACATTAGATGAATTATTTGAACTATTGACACTTTGTCAAACAGGAATAAAAACTAAAATCCCAATAATACTCTTTGGTAAAGAGTATTGGAATAAAGTAATTAACTTTGGTTATCTAGCTGATCTTGGATTGATTGAAGATAAACATTTAGATCTTTTCCAATATGTAGACACTGCATCAGAAGCATGGGAAATTATCAAATCATCAAAAATCTCAGATTAAAACTAAGCTGTTTATTTTAAATAAATGTTAATTAGTTAATTTATAATTTGTTTTAACTGTCTTTATTATTGAATCTTGTGGTTCTTCACTTGGGAAACAATTAATAATTCTATATTTTCCTCCTTTTTTATCAGTCTCAACAACTGTAAATTCAACGTATTTACCAATTCCATCTCTTAAATCCTTCACTTCAGTATTTATTATCTCTTCTTTATCATTTTCGATGATGCGAGAATTACCTCCGCAACTTAATAAAGCGTTCTCCTCAGTGAGAAAAAAATCTCTGTCATTACTGCAAGAAGATATGAAAGATAAAGAGACAATTATTAGAATAAAATTTTTCATAAACAACTTTTTTGCTTAACTACATTATCAATAAGGCCTATTAAATAAAAATTTAAATACCTACCAAATTAAAAATTTAATTAAATTAATAATATCAGTGCAATAAATAAGAATTATATTAGAAAGAAATACCCGATGAATTTAGAAACTCTTTATAAATATTTTGCCAGTGTAAAATCCTTTGTTCAAGTCTATTAGGCGGACCAAGTTTAAAATTTTCCAGATAAGACTTATGAACTGATTCGACAATAACTTTATCTTCCTCAAGAAATTCCAATAGACTTTTTTCCCAAATTTCTAAATCATTTTCACATAAAGAAGCAGAAGCTAATTTCATTTCAATAATACACTGATTAATATTTTTAGGAAGATAATTTATTAAAACAATCCCTTTACCAGGCCAAATTATTAGATGGGTCCATGGGAGTAATCCAAAGGTATATAGATGTCCTTTACTACTTAGAGGGGTAACAAGTAAATTACAAAATTCACTGAAAAAATACCTATAGTTTTTAATTAGACCTTGTTCTTTATGTAAGGTATCTTTATGAGCTATTGCCACATGATAATCATCAAGTGTATTGTCATGGGCAATTTTCCAATTACAATTTAAGGTATAAGAAAATTCAGAAAAAATACTGTAATTCATAATCCATTCATCATTACATTTTCTCCCAACAAGCTCAATTTGATCATTTATAGATATTGGTTTTTTGCTGAAATTAATCCAAATTAAAGGTCCATTTATTGAAGAGTTAACTTTTTCTAAAAAATAATCGCCTGTTTCTATTTTCGTATCAAAATCATACTTTAAAGGCAAGGTTTTAAGTTTTCCAAAACTATCAAAAGTCCAACCATGGTAAGGACAAAAAATACTTTTAGAAGGATTTAATTTTGTTTTTGGCAAACATAATTTTGACCCGCGGTGAGGGCATCTATTTTTAAAAACAGTTATTAAATTTTTTTCTGAACAAGAAATAAATAATGATTGATTAAAAAATTTTTTTTCTAATATTTCCCCAGGTTTAATTTCTCCCAAAAAAATAAATGGGTGCCAATAATTTTTTGAATATTTATCTAATTCAAGATCAAATATTTTTTGGTCGTTATAAAGCCAAGTAGGCAAAAAACTAGTTGACATTATTTAAATTTTTTGGAGGCTTCTTAAAAAATCAGATAATTCATAACGTAATTTTGAAAAATCCGAATCAAGTTTCAATTTATCTAAATCTCCTTTTTGAAGATCTACCTTAACTTCTTTTATGATTCTTCCAGGATTAGGGGCCAAAATACATATTTGCTGAGAGAGAGCTAATGCTTCTTCAATATCATGGGTTATAAGTAAAACTGTCAATGAAGTTTTTTTCCATAATTCATAGAGAAATTTCTGCATAGATTCTCTTATCTGTAAGTCCAATGCTCCAAAAGGTTCATCTAAAAGTAGAATTTTAGGGTTAGTCGCTAGAGCTCTTGCAATTGCAATCCTTTGTTGCATTCCTCCAGATAATTCTTTCGGATACTTATTTCCAGAATCCTGAAGACCTACTACTTCTAATAAATAAGATGTCCTATATTTTATTTCTTTCAACTTGTAAGAATTTAAATTCATTCCAAATGCAATATTCTCAGATGCAGTGAGCCAAGGGAAAAGACTATATTTCTGAAAAACCATCCCTCTATCCAATCCTGGTCCACTAACTATTTTTCCATCTACTTTTACGTTCCCTTTAGATGGACTCTCAAGCCCAGCAATAATCCTCAATATAGTACTTTTGCCTGATCCAGAGCTTCCAACAAGAGTCTTAAATTCGCCAGAACTTATTGAAAAGCTTATTCCATCAATTGCCTTTTTTCTATTTGAACCTTCCCCAAAATATTTTGAAATATTATTAACATCTAATTTCATTTAAACAGCCCATTTACATGTACGTCTAAGTAGCAATCTAAAACTCATATCCAAAGCAAATCCTATTAATCCAAGAACTATTAATTCAGCAAATATTTGATCTGTGCGAAAAAATCTTTGAGCCAGTTGAATCCTTTTACCTAAACCAACTTCTGCTGCAATTAACTCTGCAACAATTACTAAATTCCATGAAGTTGCAATATTAATTCTTAAAGTATCAATAATACTTGGCAATGAATATCTGGCTATTACTCTGATCAATAAATCTTTTGTATTACCTCCTAAAGTAAGCGTTGTTTCAATGAGTTCTTTGGGTACAAATTTTACTGAGTCCATAACCATCAAAACATTAAAGTAAACGGTACCAATGAAAATTAAAGCGATTTTTGGAGCCTCTTCAATTCCTAAATAAATAATAAGCAAAGGGGAAAAAGCAGCGGCAGGCATATATCTAAGCATTGCAATTAATGGTTCACATAATGCACAAAAAGAAGGGAATGAACCCATTAAAATTCCTAAAGGAATTGAAAAAATTGTTGCAATTATAAAACCAGCAAATACCCTGCCAGTACTTGCAAAAATATCTTCAAATAATATTCCACTTTCAGCCATATCCAAAAGAGAATAAAAGACCGCTAACGGTGATGGTAAAAACATTTCACTTACAAGTTTTAATTGACAAACTAATGTCCAAATTAAAAGGGGAAGCGAAAGTGAGGCTATTTGAAGAAATATTTTATTTAATTTTTTCGGTTCACTACCAAATGAAAAGAGGGATAAAAAATATTTATCCCTCTTGATTAATTTCGAACTAATCATTTTAATTTTGTGTTAATTAACTGATGTTTTTAACGAAAGAAGAGTCAAATAATTTACTCATATCTGGTTTCTCAGGAATAAATCCTACCTTGACCATAAAGTCTGCCATTTGTTTCGCTGCATATGGCATATATTTCATGCCGAACCCATCACTAAAAGCTTCTAAATTTTCTTCCAAAGAAAAGAACCTTGTTCCACCTTTATATTGTTTGTATTCGCGTGTTGGAATCCCAGCTCGCTTTGCCATGATCTTTTCAGATTTTCTTGGATTTTTTTCCATGAATTCTCTTACATCCCACCATGTTTTAACAATTTTTTGAACATCATCTGGTCTTTCAGAAATCAAATCTCCGCTTACAGCTAATAAATCAGGAATTGCACCTGGATAATCTTTTGAACTAGCAATAACTCTTGCTCCAGGCCTCTTCATTGCAGTTCCTGTAAATGGAGGGAATGCACCAACTGCATCAACTTTTCCTGCTGCGAATGCAGTTGCAGCCTGATCAGTTGGAAGACCTTTAATAATTACATCATCTCGAGTTAATCCAACATCATTCAGAGCTAAAACAAGTAAAAAATCATCCACAACACCTTCTTCTACTGCTACTGTTTTACCTTTTAAATCAGCAACACTTTTAATTGATTTATCTGCAATTATTTGGTCATTCCCTGCAGAATTATCATTAACTAAAACAACTACTTCCCCTCCATTCTCTCCTGGCAAGAAAGAAATAGTATCATTAAGAGTCTGCGAATTTCCATCAATTTTACCAGCAGCAAAAGTTTCCATGGATTGAACATATCCATCAAACCATTTCATCTGAACATTAACTCCATTTTTTTTAAACATTTTTTGATCAACAGCTATCGCCCAGGGCCACCATCCTGCCCAGTTACTGTACCCCAAAGTGATTGGTTCACCTTTGGGAGCTGCAGGACTTGATAATGTACTTAATGAAATCGTTAATATTAGAGCCAGCAAAGAGGCAACAAAAACTCTCAATTTTTTAAACATTTTTGAAAAATATTACGTACTATCAATACTTAAGAAAAAGCAAATCTAAAGTTGTAATGACTGATACTTTTAAGAGATTACTATTACTTAATCAATATTAATTATTTTTAAATTTCAGAATTTTTTTTCTAATCCAATCTTGCCATAAATCAAATCCAGACTTGGTTATCGATGAAATTTCTATCACATCTGCCTTAGGATTAGTTGAAGCTATGTTCGATTTTAATTCGTTAATATCAAAATTCAAATGAGGTAACAAATCAACTTTAGTTATCAAAATTAAATCTGCTTCTCTAAACATTATTGGATATTTTAAAGGTTTATCCTCACCTTCGGTAATACTTAAAAGTGCAACTTTAAAATGTTCTCCAATCTCAAATTCTGCAGGACAAACTAAATTTCCTACATTTTCCACTAACAAAATATCTAGTAAATCAGGATTTATTTTTTTTTCTAGTAATTTCAAACCTCCACAAACCATATTTGCATCGAGATGGCATGCTCTTCCAGTTGTAATTGGAACCACTGGAATATTTAATTTTTCTAATCTTGCCGCATCAAGATTAGTGGTCATATCCCCCTCTAAAACAGCACTGTGAAATTTTTTTGAAAGATCTTCTAAAGTTATTTCAAGTAATCTGGTTTTTCCTGCACCAGGACTACTCATTATGTTCAGGCAAAGCAAATTATAATTATTAAACTTAACTTTATTTTTCTCAGCTTGATGACTATTTTGATGAAGAATATTTAATTCAATTTTGTCTGAAATTGGTAAATGCATTTATATTTGAAAATACGTTTTTATTCTAGATACTAAGTTTCTACTTTTCTTTAAAATCAATAGATGCGATTTTTAATTCCCTCCCACTAATAATTTCCTCCAAGTTAAAATTGCAACATGGAGACTTGTATCCATTCTCTTTCTTTGGAAAATATAATCTATTGCATTTAGAGCATTTCCCTTCAAAAGGTATTGTCTCAATTGTAATCTCAGAGGAATCTAACCAAGAACCCAAGACTGCAGCATTAAAAGTATTAATTAATGATATTGGTTCTACACAAGTAAATTCGCCAATCTTAAGATTAATCTTTTCAACAACTATTTTTTTTTTATTTTTTTTCTCTGCCCACTCTTCCATGGAAAGAATAAGGCATTTTGTCATATCTACTTCATGCACGAAAATCTATCTCCATTTTTGATCAACTGACATATTGCATTTATCTGAAATCCATTCTGGTTTAGATTTTCTTGGGAGCTGACCACTTACTACAAGATGTGCAATTGAATCACAAATAACTCTAGTAGCTAATAGAGCCGTCATATCGCTTACATCATATGGAGGTGAAACCTCAACAAGCTCAATTCCGCATACATTAACTTTTCTGATAATGTACTCCAAAAGTTTTAATGCCTCTCTAGGTAATAAACCCCCAGGTTCAGGCCAACCAGTTCCAGGGACAAATCCAGCATCAATACAATCAATATCAAAAGAAATATATACGCAGTCGGTTCCATCCGTAGCTTTTTCAATCGCAAAATCAGCGGCCTCTTTTAATCCCATTTCACAGATATCAGTAACTGTTAAAACGTTTGTACTTCGTTCTCTGCAAATTTTCACTCCTTCTCTTGGTACTTGCCAACCTCCAATTCCTAGTTGAACAAGATTTTTTGCAGGTGCATTTTTCATATTAGTTGCATGAAACCATGGACAGGTATGCATTCTTTCATCTAAATCTGTTTCTTGAGTATCTACATGTCTATCAAAGTGAATGATCCCTACTTTTTTATCTCCTAAGTGGCGACAAACTCCTCTAACTGTAGGGAAACCTATTGAATGATCACCACCTAAAATAATTGGAAATGCACCACTAGCAAAAACATGAGCAACCCCCTTTGAAATTTGATCAAAACTTTTTTCATTATTAGCTGGAATTGTAAAAATATCTCCTACATCACAAATAGATATCTGCTCTCTCAGATCCACTCCCATTTCGTAATTGTAAGGAGTATAGAGAGCAGAAATTTTTCTTATTCCTTGAGGTCCGAATCTTGTCCCTGGTCTATAAGTAGTTCCAGAATCATGAGGAACACCAACTATCGCAACATCATAATTTCCCACTTCATTTACATTTTCAATATATGGAGATTTCATGAAAGTATTGATACCTGCAAAATGGGGTAATTCTCCCCTTGAAAATGTAGATATATTTCTATCGATAATACTTTTTGCTCCTTCTAAACCATATTCCTTTGCTCTGGCAACCTCAGTTTCCCATCCTTTCAAAGGTAATTTTGATTCTTTTTCTAAAGCATCCATTCCTTCACTGGGATGCTTCCTAATAAAGTTTTGATTTGCAGATGATTCAGTAGTCACAAATTTAAAATTCTTTTTACACTTATCTCAATATTGTCAATAAAAATAAAAATGAACCATAAACTCGCTCTAAAAGATTCTCATTTAAACATTGTTAAATCACTATTCGCAAAAATAAAATACTTACACTATTAAAAAAGTCAGCTAGCTTAATTACAAAAGTATTTAAAATATTTAATAACGGAATAAATGATAGAAGAAGTAATAAGTTAAAAAGTATTAGATATTTTATTTTTCATATTTTCAATTTTATTGATTAATTCATCTAACCATTCTGTATTATTTTGCTCTTGTCTTTTATGGCTTTGACTTTTTTGAGTACTCATAAATTTCTTGTATTAGGATTGTCCATTCAATATATCTTTTGAACTTACAGGAATCAATGTGCAATATTACCAAATCAAATGATAAGACAAGCTTTAGTAGCATTTCATACAAACCTATCCAAAACAAATTAACAAAGAAAATCTAAATCTCTTCAGTTAAGTATTTTCTACGATGTTTTTATTTGATATTCTGATTTGAATTAGAAAAGAGTATAGATGTTCTTATGGAAAAATCATTTCTAAATTTTATTTATTGGATCCTATTAAAGTCAGCTGAATGTTACTACGGAGATTCATTAAAAACAGAAGTACCCTATACACCTTATTTTTAGTTTTGGTGAACCTTAACTTTTTATATTAGATCTCTAGTTTGAGAGTTATTAGTTTGGAATTAATTTATCAAAAAACACAATATGGGTTACTTATAGATTCACTACAAAATAATCTCTTAGGTTGAATTTCTTTTACTGATTGTGAATAAATTTTAGCTGTAAGGATCTCCCCAAAATCAACTAAAACTACAATTAAAAGAAGTAGCTCAATTGCGAGGTTGATCATAAGATTACCCTCCTGAAATTTATATAAAAACCCTATAACTTCAAAATAGGTATTGAATAGAGTTTAAATTCCTATTTTTAGCGATCAAAAATTTTTTTTTGGTAATGGTCTAGGTTCACAATTTTTGACGCATTCTTCTAGAGAATTTTCAGATAAAGACTTTTCAGAATTAATCTTAATTGCGCAACTACGAAGACAATCATAAAAGACATACTTGGGATCTAATTCATTTTTGAATTGTTTATTTCTAAATGTATTCATGATCAAACTCCCTTTGATTTTTTTTCAAGTTGATTTATTAATTTATCCAACCAAAGAGTGTTGTTGATCTTTTTTGTGTTTTTAAAGTATTTCGTTTTGAACGTACTCATGTAATTACACCTCAATAAGTGGATCTAACTTAGGAATGATAATTGAAATTTCCTAGAGCAAAAATACTGATTATGAATATAGTGAAATATTTAATACCTCCTAATTCATGATTTATATTTTAGGTATTACAACTCTTGATTCTTTTATTAAATTCATACTAAATAACTTCTAAAAAAGAAGATTAATTATGACTTGCGGAAATCTAATTAAAAATAAAATTCAACATGTATTTAGTGTTTTGTTTGATTCGTTATCAATTGAGAGAAAACTAACTGATGCTCAAATGGAATGTATGCAATTCGGAATTTGTAATTATACTCCAAGACAAGTTGAGGAAGTTCCCTTTTTTCATTATTAATCTGAATTCATTTTAAACTGAGGGCAATTAGCTCCTCCTCACCCAATCAGGAGATCCACTAAACCAATCAGCGAGATCATCATTTTTGGGATCAAAGTGATTTTCAGTTTCTAAACCGTCAAGGCCAAGATTCTGTATGAGTCCATTTATTCCATCTGATTTTTGCTTGCCATATCTCCTCAAGCTATTAGCTTTCTTAAGCCATGTCCATATAGTTGAATTATGTTTTGCAAACTTTTCTACATAAATTCTTTCTTCCAATGCGACAGGTTCATCTAATGAAATCCTTTTTACAATATCCTTAATTTTTAAGCGTGTCTTGTTGGTTAGAAACATATTCATAAAAGAAGTTAATGTTTTATAAAAGTTTTTTTTATGAATGTCTTGTCAATCTTTATTTCAAGAAAAAGTATTTTTTAGGAGCTTTTCAAGGACAAATATATTTATTTAAAAACAGGTATATTCAATTGGTAAAAAATACTACTTAATTCGATTTATATAACTTATATAAAAATGAGTTCAAGATAAGTTTCTCTATATAATTTAAGATTTAATTTATAAAATTGAATAAGGAAAATTTACATTAAAAGTCGATTGTAAATAAGGGGGGCTAGCTCCTTAAAAAAAGATTTATACAAACACATAAAAAGTTAAATCAATTACTGACAGATATTTAAAAAATAAATAATATAAGCCTAAATAATATTATAGAAATTCAAATTCATGATCAAGAATTTATTCATCGCATTAGCTTTTGCATTAATGATTATCAATCCAAACATATCTATAGCTGCAGAATCTCCTGTTGATGTACAAGAAATCTTCACCTCTTCAGAAAATATTGATGGAGATAATTTTAAGTATCCAAAAGGAAAGGCTGAAATGCGTTTGATTAGAGTAGAAGTTGAAAATGGAGCAACGATACCTATGCACTCTCATCCTGTACCTTTACTGGGTCATATTGAAAGTGGTGAATTAACGCTTGCTGAAAAGACAGGTATTAATAAAACCTTTAAGCAAGGAGATTCATTCGTTCTCTCAGCAAATACTCCTGCTCATACAATGGCTAATAGTGGCAATACTTCAGCAGTTATGTGGGTTGCTGTTGCTTCAGCAGAAGGTATTCCAACATTAAATCCTGAAGAGTAAATTTACCTTAGGAACAGTCGGTTTAAACCAAGGGGGAAATTAGCCCCTTTTTTTATGAACACGTACATAATTTTAAAACTTTAAAAAAAAATTTAAATTATTTAAGAACCTAAAAGGGCCTTGCACTCCAACATTTCTTTAGTGGCAGCTGATTTATTTGTTCTCAATGAAATAATATCTGCTAAAAAGTTAGCGTCATCTTTTACTCCACAAAAACGTCCTGAGCCCCATGTATAAAGCCAAGGTAAACCAAGAAAATAAAGCCCAGGTGACTGGGTCACACCTCTTTCATGAATAGGAAAGCCAGTTCCATCAAAAACTGAGATATCTACCCAACTAAAATCACTTTTATAACCTGTACACCAAATTACTACTGATAAGTTTTTGCATACAACCCTAGTACCTTTGACATCTTCCGTTGGTTTCCAGCAAGGAGAATATTTTTCTTCTTTGGGCGCATCTATATTATTTTTTGAAATCCACTCATCAATACTATTTCTTATTCTGCTGTAAACAGAATCTGCTCCATCGAGATTTTTAGAAAGATCATTTGAAAATTGAATTTCATTAATAGTTAACTCTTCTAATCGTCCATGAAGATTCATCCCTTCCATCGCTCTCCTCCTAAGATCTATTTCTCTTCCGTTATCTCTCCCAGTTAAATAATGATTAGTTTTATTCCTTACACTTTTAGGATTATCGTGTTCGCCAATAGGCATTGAATAATAACCCATTCTGTCGAGCCAATCTACAACATCTCTTCCTCTATACCTTCTTGGAGATCTTGGAGCACTCCCCACGCTTAAATGAACTTCTTTTTTTTCAAAAAAAAGATCTTCAGCTATTTGACAACCTGATTGACCACTGCCTACAACTAGGACAGGTCCATCTGGTAATGAATTTGCATTTTTATATTCTCTTGCATCAATTTGCAAGATATTTGTTGGTAATCTCTCAGAATGCGGATGTCGTTTTGGAACATGATAAGCTCCAGTTGCTATAACAACTTGATCAGCTTCAAAATTTCCGCGGTTAGTTGAAATAAAAAACTTTTCATTTTTTTTTACTAAATGTTTTACTTCAATCCCTTCAAGAATATCTGCCTTAACAAATTCAGAATATTTTTTTAAATATTTAACTATATTTTCTTTATCCATAAACCCATTAGGGTCTTTACCAGAATATTGATAATCAGGAAGTGTGCATTGCCAATTTGGCGTCACAAGGCAGAAAGAATCCCAACGTTGTTCTTTCCAAGAAAACCCGACATAATTTTTTTCTAAGATAAGAGGTTTTATCCCTTTTTTTTGAAGTGAATGAGCAATAGACAATCCTGCTTGTCCTGCACCAATAATAATTACAGAACATTTAGCAGAGATTTGATTTAAAAATGTTTCGAGCATTTTTTTATTTAATAAACTAATCTTGTCATGATTATGAATTTTAATATGTTATAAAACTCACTAAAAAAGCTTTTTTGATCAGAAATCTTAAGTTAATCAATTTAGTGATATCGGTTACATTCTTTTGGGAAATCAAGTCAGAGAATGACAAGAGTTTTTTAAAAATTTCATGCCATCTGTAACTCGTCCCGCTAATCAACCTGGAGAATTCTTAGTTGATTATGAAGAAAAAGTATTCCCAGATGTTAAAGCCGAACCAGGTGAGAAAGCCTTACTAACTTTTCATACTGTTGCTTTTGAGGGATCTATTGGCCTTGTAAATCTTTTACAAGCTAGTCGTCTTATAAATAAGGGTTTTGAAACTTCAATCTTGCTATATGGTCCAGGAGTAACTCTAGGACTACAAAGAGGCTTTCCAAAGCTTGGAGATGCAGCATTTGATGGTCATTTAAATTTCAATGCTCGCTTAGAAAAATTTATGGGTCAAGGCGGTAAAGTTTATGCTTGTCGATTTGCATTACAAGCTTTGTACGGGCATGGGGAAGGAGCTCTTACTCCAGGGATAAAACCAATAAGTCCTTTAGATGTTCTCGATATCGTATTAATGCATCGCAAAGAAGGGGCATTTATTTTGGATACTTGGACTCTATAAGACATAAGCTCTAAGAAAATGACTAAAACATTTAAAGTAGCTGCTGCTCAAGTTAAACCAGTACTTTTTGACTTAAATGGCTCATTGAATAAAGTACTTTTAAAGATCCAAGAGGCAGCTACAAAAAATGTAAAATTGATAGTCTTTCCCGAAACTTTTCTTCCTTACTACCCATATTTTTCATTTGTTGAGCCGCCAGTTCTCATGGGTAAATCTCATATGAAGCTATATGAGGAAGCAGTAGAGGTTCCGGGTCCAGTTACAGACATAGTTGGGAAATCAGCTAAAAAATATAACATCCAAGTTCTTCTAGGAGTTAATGAAATTGATGGTGGAAGTTTGTACAATACTCAAATTCTTTTCAACGAAAAAGGTGAAATTGTTTTAAAAAGAAGAAAAATAACTCCTACTTTTCACGAAAGAATGATTTGGGGTCAAGGTGATGGTTCAGGTTTAGAAGTTGTAGATACTCAACTTGGCAAGATAGGATCTTTGGCTTGTTGGGAGCACTATAACCCTTTAGCTAGATTTGCCCTTATGGCAAAAGGGGAACAAATACATTGTGCTCAATTTCCAGGTTCATTAGTTGGTCCAATATTTACAGAGCAAACTGCAGTAACAATGAGACATCACGCTTTAGAAGCAGGCTGTTTTGTGATTTGCTCAACAGGTTGGCTAGATCCTGAAGATTATAAAAAAATAACGCCCGAAACCAATCTTCACAAAGCATTTCAGGGAGGATGTCACACAGCAATTATCAGTCCAGAAGGCAAGTATTTGGCAGGGCCGCTTGATGAAGGAGAAGGATTAGCCATAGCAGAAATTAATTTATCACTTATTACAAAAAGGAAGAGAATGATGGATAGTGTTGGTCACTACAGTCGTCCAGATCTTCTTTCTCTAAAACTAAATACATCTCCCAACAAGGTATTTGAGATATCAAATGAAAAAGATTTCATACCAAAAGATCTAACTAAAAAAGACTATTTAGAGGAAATCAATCATGTCTGAACTAGGTAAAATTATTACTGAGTTACAAGTTAATGGGATAAGTTCCACGCCTAAAAAGGGAAACAGGGGTAGGAAAGGAGGCGCTGGTCCATCAGATCATAGAGCTTTAACAATTGAAGGGAAGACTGTAATGGTACCAGTTTATAATCACGTATCTAAAAAATCTAATTATCAACTTTCAGATGAATCTGACGGACAATTTATTCTCCAAAATAGTGAAGATTCAAATATCAAGGAATTATCTACCACAAAAGAACCAAGTTTTTATTCTTTAAAAACAAAAGATGGTATACCTTATAAATCGATTGCTCTTCTTCATAGCAAGGATGTATTAGCTACAACTATTCTTCAAAAATGTATTCGTTTCAAACATAGAGAAGAATCTTGCCAGTTTTGTGCAATAGAACAATCTTTGGAAAACGAACAAACCGTTGTAAGAAAAACTCCAGATCAAATAGCTGAAGTTGCAGAAGCAGCTGTAAGACTTGATGGAATAAAGCAATTAGTAATGACGACGGGGACCCCAAACAGTAGTGATAGGGGAGCAAGAATAATGGCAGAATCAGCAAAGGCTGTTAAGGCTAAAGTTGATATTCCAATTCAAGGTCAATGCGAACCGCCTGATAATCCAATTTGGTTTCAAAAAATGAAAGACTCAGGTGTTGACAGTTTAGGTATGCATTTAGAGGTTGTGGAGGAGAAGATAAGAAAAAAAATTCTTCCCGGCAAATCTGAAATTTCTCTTGAAAGATACTATAAAGCCTTCGAAGAAAGTGTCTCAGTTTTCGGAAGAGGGGAAGTTTCTACATATTTATTAGCTGGACTAGGGGATAGCAAAGAATCCCTAATAAATTGCAGTAAGAAGTTAATATCCATAGGAGTTTATCCTTTCATAGTTCCATTCGTGCCAATAGCAGGAACTCCTCTGGAACATCACCCCTCTCCTAGCACTGATTTCATGATTGATATTTATCAATCAGTATCTCAATTACTAAATGAAGGCAACATAAAATCTGATGAAATGTCCGCTGGTTGTGCCAAATGCGGTGCCTGCTCAGCTTTATCACTATTTGAGAGTTAAAAATTATGTTTTTTATTGACCCCTCAAGTGAGGATATTGGTAGAAGCTTTAGCTCTGCTCCTTACTATTTCACACCATCTGTAAGATCAGGTATTGGAATTGAAGAAGAAGATTTTATGATATCTCCAAGTTCAAATTCAGAAAACTTTTCATTTCATTTGCTTGAAGATGATTCTCCCCTTATCAAAGATTACTGGGAATTACGAAAGAAAATATTTTGCGAAGAACAAAATATTTTTGCTGAATCTGACATTGATGAAATTGATCAAGATGCATACCCAATAGTTTCTTTGAATTCTGGATATAGCACCAAAGAGAGAGTCGTTGGCGTAGTGAGAATTTACGAAACAGAAAAAAGACAATGGTATGGGGGGAGACTAGGTGTTGATTCTGTTTTCCGTAAATTCAACCAAATAGGAAAAGGATTGATCTGGAAAGCAGTAACTACAGCAAATGGATGGGGTTGCGATCAATTTTTAGCAACTGTTCAGATCCAAAATGTGAGTTTTTTTAGACGCCTCAAATGGAAATCAATTAAACAAATAGAAATCAAGGGAATAAAACATCACCTAATGGAAGCTGACTTAAATTATTACAAGCCTTCAAAATTAAGTAGACCAGGTTGGTATCTAGTGAAAAAGTGACCACATAAAATGTTAGATAAACTTATCAAAAAATTGCAAACGCATAGTGGCATTGAATCTAAAAAAGATATTCAAAGTGCTGCAAAAACTTTCTCACATAGCCCATTCAGCGAACTTGGCAAATCTGCAATGCTTGGAGATGATGCAGCAGTAATTCCACAACAATCAGGCTTGTTATTAATGGCTAGTGAAGGAATTAGTCCAAGCTTAGTAGAAAAAGAACCGTGGTTCGCAGGTTGGAGCAGCGTATTAGTAAATATCAGTGACATCACTGCAATGGGTGGGAAGCCCATAGCTTTAGTAAATAGTATTTGGAGTGAAAATAATTTAGAAAAACACAATAAAATTCTTTCTGGTATGAGTTTTGCCTGTGAAAAATTTAATGTCCCAATGGTGGGTGGTCACTCAAATCAAAAAAGTCCATATTTTGCTTTATCCGTATCAATTCTTGGACTTATAGAAGGTCCTATACTTTCTTCAAGGTTCGCAGATTCTGGAGATGAATTATGGATAATAGCGAATAAAGATGGATATTTTTTTAAAGATTATCCATTCTGGGATGCGGCTACAAAAGCCCCGGCAACTTTACTTAAAAAACATTTTTCATTGATACCTTTACTTGCTAAAAAAAATATTATTCATGCAGCCAAAGACATTAGCATGGGAGGTATTACAGGAACTGCTGTTATGTTTGCTGAATCTGCAGGAAAAAAAATTGTAATTGATATTGAAAAAATTGAGCGTCCTAAAGGAGTATCAGAATTTGACTGGCTTACATGTTTCCCAAGCTATGGTTTTCTTTGTGCTATCAAGCCAGATAAAGCTAATTTTTTAAAGGATGCTTTAGGACCATATGAAGAACTTATTTGTTGTCATATCGGCAACTTTAATGATGGTAATAGTAGTGTTTATATCAAAAATTCAAATGGAGCAGAATTACTTTGGGAAGAGGATACTCCTCTCACTGGATTTACTCATATAAATTAAATCAACAATGCACCAATCAATTAAGATTTTTATATTAAAAACAAAGGGTACTAGAAAAAATGCCTGAAATTAATTTTCAATTAAATTTACCAGATGGTAAAAAAAAATCTCTATATTCACCCTCTACGGTAATTCTTAAATATTTAAAACCTGGAGATTCTTTAAAGATTTCAGATTTTAAGTCTCTTGCAATTCAAGCTTTGCATGAGGCTTCCGAAAAAGTAAGAGCAAAATATGGTTTTGCATGCACTAGAACTTTAGAAGAGGAAGAAAAAATACTAAGTTGGATTTCTAATTATGATCCTGACCAATTTATTTCAATATCAAAGGAATAAGCTAATAAGAATTAGTTCTACTAAAAAAAGAAGACTAAATGAAACGTTTCCTACTAACTCCTATATTTAAAGCTTTTAAAAAGAGAACTTTTTTCTCATCTCTTGAACAGAATAATTGCCCAGTTTATGATGCTGAGGAGATAAAAAAGCAAGAACAAACAGAAGCTATTAAAAAGTTATATCCGTAAAATTTCAAAAGAAATTTTAAATTCACATTTAACGATGTTAAACCATCATGTGGACCCCATATACCCACCATCACTTTTATAAATGTGAACTTTCTTCGACCAATATTGTTCGATAAACTAAATAAAATGCTTTAAATTTGGCTGAGTTACGAAAAAGTTAACAAAATGCCATGCCAGCATAATGCCAGCAGCACTATTTCCCGCAAACTATAAACTATGACTGAACCTAATTACTGGCTAATGAAAAGTGAGCCAGCTTGATATGACTAGGTTTCTCAAATTTTCTTAAATATTATTCTAGCAAAATTCTAGCAAAACTAATAAATATAAAGCATCCATTGAGGTAAAGATTTAGCATAATTTGTGATTGACAGTCGATCTAAACTTAGAGGGATAAAACCCTCTTTTTTTTGATGAGAAACAAATTTAAAAGATCAGCTTTTTTTGATATGTCTGATGACCTTTTCTATCGAATATCATTAATAGGATTTTTAGTTGTTTTTAGCTCAATGGTATTTTTCCTAACGAAATATAGAGAAAAAAAAGTTAATAATATAAGCCAGATCTCCATAACTGAAAAAATTAAATTTTTAAAGCATTGATGCAAAGATTTATAATTTCACCGTTATTTGCTTTATCTAGGTTTTTTATAAATATTTACGGAATATTTTTAAAGTTTTTTCTTCAATTAAATGGTGGTTATTGGTCAAGAATTGGTTTAGCCGAAAATATAACAGAGGAAAGAATAAAAAAACGAAGATTATATATCCTGCCTTTTTATATTCTTCTAGCTTTATTGTTTGGATTACTATCTGCTCTATATTGGTATTTTGTTATTCTCCATGTGCCACTTTCAATAGAAAGATATTTAAGTCCATTGAATAACAATATTGCTTTAATAATTGCTTTTGCTACTTTCTTTGGTTGGCTTTATATTCTTTGTAAAACAAACAAATAAAATGCTTACTGAGAGATGATGTGGTCCGAGGATTAAAGATCTAATTAATCATTATTAAATCATTCTTAAGGATTCATGCAAAATATTTGTGACCGATTAATTTATATATACGACAGTTCTGGTGATCGACTCGACCAAGGTTGACCAACTAGATCTTCACTAATCCATGGTCTGCAATACCAAGGTAATTTTAACTTATCTAACCTTTACGGAAAGAAAGTTAAGTGATCAGAAATTAAACTTCCGGGATTGATTCTGAACTATCTTAAAAATAAAGTCGTTTGTAAAGCATGAAGAAGTGAGTAATCACTTTTACTTTCAAAACTAATTTCTAAGAAAATTCTTAATCTGATTATTAAATAGATCTCCTTTCTGTCGTCACCATTTAAAAAAAGACCTGTAAAAGGGTCTTTTTTTATGTCTTAAATTTTATTTATTGACTGTTAATCCACAAATAATTAAATATTTTTATCTCGCTCTTTCGCGATCAGTTAATGCTTTTTCAAAAGTAAAAAAGAAAGTACAAATACTATTCAATGCAACCAACAAAAGAACTACTGATCTTCCATGTTGATTTAATTGAAGTGATCTTTGAGTCATACTCTTAATAATCTTCATTGTAATCGGATGGACTACCAGTTAAAGAACAAACAACTGATTCCTCTTTCTTCATTTCTTTTATTTCCATTATTGGTCTGCCCATTTTCTTAAGAACATCTATATCTTCTTTAGTCTGACAACGAGCAATTATGTTTCCTTTTTGATCAAAGCAACTGTAGTAAGTCATTTTATTAAATGCAATTTAAAGTTTATGGTTGATTTCAGTTGTAGCAACGCAACCGACTCATGACAACCATATTTCTAATCTAGGTCAGCCATATATTTAAATGGCAAAAAAAACATACCTCTTTCCGTACCTAAATGTTCCTCAAACCGCACACATTAGATACGCAGTGTTTTAATCAAATCAATTAGAACAAAGAGGTAGTTAACAAATATTCAAAGGAGAATTTATGAGTGGAGATTTTGAGACTCTTGAAATTAATCAACCCAAAATTAAATATTTAAAACAAGAAGACAATACAGAATGGTTAGACAAATTAATTAATAATATTGAGGACATGAAAAACAAGATATCAAAAGATTCTTAGAAATCTAAGAAAGAAACTTTTTTTTGATCTTTAGTTTGAATAAGAAGCAATTCTAAAAAGAATTTAAATTTTGTATTTAAGGTTACCTCTTTTTTGTGAGCATTATTCAGAATAAGAGTCCGACTATTTTTTTATGAAAAAAAATTTAGATGAAAATTCTTATGAAAAAAGAATTGAAAATATAGAAAAAGGAAGATCTTATTTAAAAAGTAATGGATTTTTTAAATCAAAGTCCAATTTATTCGAAGACATACAAAAGTTTATTTACAAAAGGTAATTTAAATAAATTTTTACTTTTGATTAATTAAATCTCTCCATAAGCAAGCCATCACATAAAAGAAAGAAAGACTTGAAAAGGTTAGGAGAAAAAAAGAATGGGTCAATTTTCTATAACTAAATTAATCCAAATGATCCTGCAGTAAAATTAACAGCAACAAAGAATACTAATTCGATTAAATCTCTTGGTGCAGAGTTCATAAATAAACCGATTTGAGTCATAATTTTATGACTTGAGAGAATCTCTTAAATCAAACTTTTCAGCTTTTTCAATTTGACACTCAGTATCATCTTCAGCGCATTTGATTTCAGCTTTTTTGTTCATGTGGCTACTACAACCGCCAGCTATAACTGGTAAACCGGTTGTAGCCGTAAAACCAGTTAAACATGCAAATGCGATATAAGGAAAAAGTCTTTTCATTTAATTGTTACTATATGTAAACTTATTATGTTGCATAAAAAGCCCAAGTGTGAGTAGCTGATAATTTGACAGAAATTTACGAAGTCATCTTGATGATGTACTAGGATCGCGTGCACCCCAACCCCATACCAAAAATCACTTTCCTAAAAAGATAATTTGATGGATAATTAACCTAGATTTGAACGTCTTTAATATTCTGTTCACATACCGTTCACACATTGTAATTTTCTTCTAAATTATTGATATGACTGACATTAATTACTGGCTAATGAAAAGTGATCCAGTCTAGATATTACTAGAATTTCAAGAATTCTAAATTTTCTATTCACACTTTTACAGACTAAAAAACAAACCGATATTGCGTTCGGTTCGAAGTAATAAAATCCGCAAACTATTAATCTCTTTTGATGAATAGCCTTTAAATAACAAAGACACAAAGCACAAAAACTACATTAAGTAGCAAGCTAAGTGTCTTGGAAGTAATCTTCATTAAGAAAAAAGGTTTTTGTACTCGTGTGCAGGAGTGCGGGGTTAACCTTGAAACCGCTAGGCTCAAGTCCTTACAAAAAGGACAAGTCCTTAGACCATTTATACCGATAAAATATATTCACAACAAGTTTAGGGAACTTGATTCACTAGCTAAAAACTAAAGCATTCCAAATCCCTTAATTCTTTTTTCTGATTTATATCCTGCTTGTACGAATTGAGTATTATCAGTGCCTACATCATAAAGAGTATAATTTTTTCCTGCCCCAATACCGATAACAGCTTTTTGCGGAACTTTCTGCTCTTTCTTACGATTTCCATTTAAATCCTCTACTTCAGAATTAACAGTTCCTTCTGTCAATTCCAAATGAAACTGTTCTTTGCTTCTTGCAGTAAATAATCTGTTTACCTGAAGACGTGTAAGTCTATCAAGAAGTGTCAGTGGCGGCGTATCTAGTGTTAAATTTTCGCCAATATCTTTTGAGCTTCCGTGAATTAAACCACAATCAAGTTCAACAAATCCAAATTGAAGTGCTGCTATCCAATCAAGAAATGATTTGTCTACAGCATTCGTAAGAGACTTAACTACTTCTTCACCCTTATTTATTCTCAAAGCTTCAGCTCTTTGATCCCCGCGGTAACCACTTTCCAAGAGGATTTGTTCTTCCCACCAACCATATATACACCATGGTTGTAAATCATTACTTTTTGGATTAATTAACCTATGGAGAAGCCTATTACAGTTTTTTTCAGGACCTATCATATCCCCCAAAACAAAAAGAGTTATATTACCTGGAGTTTTTTTTAAGTCTTTTTGAATAAGTTCATAAGTATCTAGATCCCCTTTAAGACCACTTACGAGTGCCCAGCGTTCTATCATCTTTCACAAACATGAGATGCATCTTCAGCTTGTTCTGCAAATTCGAATCCATTTTTTAAACGCCATGCAAAAATCGGAGGAAGACCGGCATCTATTATTGCTTTACAAGTAAGTTCAAGATCATATTCCACTTCTCTAATTTTTACTTCATTTGTGACTTCGTTATGAACAACATAAGTAGCTTTAGTTCCTCCATGCCTTGGCTCTCCTACTGAACCTGCATTTACTATTCTTCGCATCGGCAATTGAATTTCTTTTTCTTGAATATCTTTTGGGGCAGCGTTTTTTATTTTTACAGCAATTGAACCATCTGCTAATTCGCGAATATAAGGTTGATGAGTATGACCACAAAATAAAATCTCTGCTCTAGCATTTTCAACTCTCTCCAGAGCTGCAAATGCATCCATATCGGGTAGAAGATATTCATGTTGACTATTGGGACTGCCATGAACAAAAAGACATTTATCTTTACGTATTGAGTAGGGTAGATTAGCCAGATAATCCTTATTTTCTTTAGTTAATTTATCCGTAGTCCATTGATGAGCAAAATGACCTCTCTTTTCAGCAAGCTGAGAAGGATAACTACAATCGCAAGCATCTAATCCATCAACAACGTCTTCGTCCCAACATCCCTGACAAGTAGGAATTTTTTTATCTCTTATTAACTCAATAACCTCATTAGGTTGAGGACCATAACCCACTAGATCTCCTAGACAGGTAATATTTGTAATTCCTTGAAGTTCAATATCTTTTAAGACAGCCTCTACTGCAGGTAAATTTGCATGTAAACATGAGATGACAGCTTGATTCATTTTTTAGTTAACGGCGAGCAGTTTGTAGTTGTGAATTTCTAAGTGAAGTTTGATGATGATCTAGTACAGCATCATTAAGAAGACAATTATGAATCGTTGATTTTATTGACTCGAAGTTTAAATTTTTCCCTTGCATAACAATTTCAGAACATCTTTCTGGTCTTCCATTAAGAGGGGCAACTTGGTTTAATGTTTGATATTGAGATCCTTGCTGACTGACTATCCAGTTAAACAAGATGTAACGCCCATCCGGCAAGTTCATTAATGCTTTTGCTCTATAAACATCCCCATAAGCACCATTAACTAATTCAAACCAAAAAGTATTCAAGCTTGCAGGATCCCAAATATGCTTTTTAAGATCAAGGCTTATTGATTCAATTGCTCTAAAATCTAAAGTATCTTTAATTGATAATTCTGAATCTCTACCAAAATGAAGATATCTATTTGGCTGAAGATTATATTTTTCAAGTTCATTAATAATTCTCAGATCAACTCCATTAATACCTTGAGATTTAGGTATAAAAAATTGTGGAAATTCAATAATAATCAAAATGTTTTCTTTATCTTTCTCTAATATTGAGTTTGAAATAGATAAGTCTAATAAGTTAGGAATTTGATCTTTCAAAAAAGCAAAATCAATTTTTGAATTTATAGCTTGCTCTAAATTAATTTCTGAATAGCCTCCAAGACGTATATAACCACATTTTCCAGAATGATTCTTAAAAGTATTTAGTATCCAATTTGTTTTACCGCATCCCGGCGACCCTGATATTAACCAAACTTGACTCATAAAAAATACTAACTTATGTATAAAATTTACACCATAATGAAAATGAAAATCGTTTTTGTTTTTATTTTTAGATATTGATTGCAAAAAACAAATAGGTTTTTGGAATGAAATTCAGAGGGCTATATTTCTAACAAAACGAATGATCTTGATGTTATTAAAACTGTCTTGGAACTTCAAACTATTAAAGTGATTTAGCAAACCTATGAGTTTTATATTTATCTGAGTATTTTTACTTATATGTTGAGTTGAAGACTTTAAATAATTAATGCTTGTTTTGGGTTTATATATAAGTCATGGATAAAGAACATTTAATTGATTTAATATCTAATAGCATTATTTCTGAGATTAAAGATCTCAAAATTAATGAGGAAAAATTGATCGCAAATAATTATTTAAATAATCTGAATTTAAATCAGCTTAGAATAATTTCTAAAGAATTTATTTTGTAATTTTTATTGAATATTTATTTAAATAAATGAGATTTTCTTCACTATCATTTGAATTTTAATAAGTTAATACCATTTAATATGAATGATTCAGAAGAATTTAAACCTAGCCTTAAACAAATAAATGAGGATATCAGACCTACATGGGAAGATATCAAAAAACAATCAGAAGTTTTAGTTAACAAACTTGGTTGCCCTAGATCATTTGTAGGAGGGATGCTTCATGCAATAGCAAGCGACTTCTCTGATATGAAAACTTGGGAATAAATGACTTAATAGAACTTTGGGATTTATTAGCAGTCAGAAATACCATAAATAATCTCTGCGATATTGTCAAAAAGAAGGGATTAATACCCTTCTTTTTTTCTTGAATAGCAATCTATGAATCTCTTCCCTTTAAACGAAATTTAATGGATAATAAATTCATATTCAAAGAAGTTACCCAAACTTTACTCAAACCCCATATATTCCCCGAGATCCAATGCCACAACAGGAACCTAGCTACTGGCTAATGAACCATGTGCCAGTAGTCATAGCAATGGATTTCAAAAATCAGATAAATTCCGTCCACACATCGTCCACACTTTTCGCGATTGACAGTAGATCTACAATAAGGGGCAATTAGCTCCTTTTTTTGTGAAAAGTTATCTTATATCAGGTTTAGTAGATGAATACAGAATCAAGACTAATCTTTTTGCAATTTCTCCTAATCATGCAATAAAGGTTTTTCAGCAAAAATATCCAGAAGCTGAAGATATTTATGTCATACAGAATTTATTTAAGAAATGATCCGCTTCATAGTCCCACTATTTTTTGCTCTCGCTTTACCAAATCCTATTAATGCAGAAGAATTACCAAAAAGACTTTATGGTTCATGGCAATTTACAGGAACAGCTGGTGAAGCTGTAATTGGAGAACTCACAATCACTAAAGACTATGTGGCGTATGGATCATCTCTTAATGGAGTTTGTAGTGACTCATATAAGGTTAAAAGATTAAAAGATGATAATGACTATCCTGATAATTTAGTGGAAGATACAAGAGGTTATATCTCCTACAGGACCTATAGATTAATTCTTGATAATCCTGAAAATTGTGTCCACAAAGATGATACCCTCCAAATATCTTTTGAGCAGATTCCAATGGGGTCCTTTAAAACTATTTATCCTGATGAGCCTAAGTTTATTAATAAAATCAGTTTGGTTACATATATAGATGGGAAAGTTTCTGGTTGGTATTCAAATGGATTTAGATTATCGGAATATATTAGAAAGCCCTGGTCATGGGGAGTCTTATGATCAGAAATGAGTATCGTCCACTAAATAATAAGTTTAGACTCTTTGGTTACATAGTTTCCCTTATAGGATTATTTAAAATAACTATTCCTCAAAATCAATGGCTTCTTATTCCAGTACTTATTCAGAATTTCTACACTCTTAGAGCTTTAAAAAATGGACCTCATAAAGATATTTTCTCGGAATTTAAGGGAGATACTAGTCCTCTAAAAGATCTTTTAAGAATTTTTATAGTTGGATTAGTAGGCTTTTTATATTTAATGAACGTTGGAGCAGGATTTGCTGTGATTGTTTATTCAATAGCACAAGAGAGATTTACAATTGGATTACTAGGAATACTATGTGCAGGTAGCACTCTTTATTTAGTAGGGGTAACCTTTAATCCTGATTTTGGAAGTAATATCAAGCAAAAAAATTCAGATCAAAAAGAAGATAAAAACCTCTTAGATATTCCAGTTAATTGGGCAAAAGATAAAGTGGATTCTTTTACAACTAGACTTCCAGAAAAAGAAACAATAGAAAGATTAGGAAATATTTTTAACCTTACAGTTACTGCATCAGAAAATATCTACGAAGCAGCCAAAAAGTTAGCAAAGACAAGAGGTAAATCAACACCGAATTTAGATGATATAAACAAAATACTCTCAGAATCTTCGCTCCAAAGATTAACTTTCAATGAAATGGGAGGTCTCTCAATAGATTATGAATATAAAGAACCTAAGCTATCAAAAAGAAAAAAAGTTTTAAAAGAAAAAAGAGAAATAAAATCATCACCAAAAAATAGTTCAACAAAAGACCAATTAAAAGAATACAAAGAATTATTTGATGAAGGTTTAATAAGTGAAGAGGAATATTCTGTACTAAAGAAAAAAGCTTTAGATTTATAACCTCTAAAAAATCCCGAAAAAAATAAATTAAATATCTCTCAAGTTTTATTTATACACGAGGCAAGGAGATACCCCCATACAACAACATCACTTTCCTAAATAGATAAATTGATGGATAATAGGTTAATAAAAGGGTGTAGAAACTATTCCGTCCACACCCCATCCACACTTTGCAATATTCTTCTAATCCCTTGATATGACTGAAATAAACTACTGGCTAATGAAAAGTGAGCCTGATGCCTACAGCATAGATACCTTAAAAAATGACGGTGTAACTTTATGGGACGGAATAAGAAATTATCAGGCTCGAAATTTTATGAGAGAAATGAATAAAGGAGATAAAGTTTTTTTCTATCATTCGAATTGCAAACCCCCAGGTATTGTGGGACTTATGGAGGTAATAGATCTAAATATTGTTGATCCAACTCAATTTGATAAAGATTCAAAATATTTTGATCCAAAATCAAAACCTGAAAATCCTAGATGGGATTGTGTGAAAGTAAAATATAAATTTAAATCAGATAAGATATTAAGTTTACCTGAATTAAAGATTTTATTTAATGAGGATGAGTTATTAGTCGTAAAAAAAGGAAATAGGTTATCTATAGTACCTGTCAGAAATGACGTTGCAAAATTACTACTAGAAAAAATTTAAAAAATTTTTAATCCTCAAAATTCATTGAAAACATATTGCCGATATACAATCTCGTTAAATCTCTATTTTGAAATCCTTTTTGCATCAAAAATCCTGCAATAGCCGCCTGTAGTATCCTATATTGATCCCAGTTAGGATGATCCTCAACGAATTCTTTCATTGCTTTTTGAAGATTTTCTTGAAGTTCACATTTGAAACTTATTACTTCATCTTTATGATTCAATACTTTTGAATTTTCGTTGAAATTTAACTCTTGCATATTGAAAAAACTTTGTTGGAATTTAAATCTACAAGTTGTAGTTTTCTCCAAAATTTCTAAATCGTCAACACACATTATTGATAGACAGTCTCAGGTTATAGAATAATGAGAATTCAGTCATAAAAGGGGAAGTAATAGAAATCAATTTTGTAAATTTAAATTTTACTTTAATATAAAGATTTATATAAAATCATAAGTTTTCCACATGCTTTAGATCATCAAATATTTTTTTTTAAAATTCTGTGGAAAAGTTGTGAAAAAAATGTTTTTTGAAGGGGAAACATTTTCTAAAATTTCCAATTTTATTTATCTTTTAATCCATTGATTCCCACATGTTTTTTATTTCATAAAATAAATTTTGTGCAATTGGTATCGGCCAATACATTTCAAAAGATCTAGTTTGGTCTTGACTTTCGAAAACAAACCTTAAACTCCATTCTTTTTTTTTCCCCTCTAAGAAAATATACCAAGGTAATTGCTCCAATTCTAAAGTAATAGACTCTTCATCCATTAGTTCATCCGTGATAATTAATAGTTGCTCATTTATTTTTAAGAGTAGAAGGTAAAGCGAATAGAATTCATTTTTTTGTAACTCAATTGACCAATTATCAACACCAATAAGAAAGCAAAACTTGCCTTTTTTAAAGTCTCTTAGTATTCTCCATCTTTTTTGGTCTTTTACCAAAATTAGCCTGGAAGTAAATCTGGTTGATCTTGTTCATCGCTTAATTCAATAATTGACCTTTGAACAGGTTTGATAGTTGACTCATCTAATAAGCCATCAAAATCATCAAAACGTCTTTGTTTAGCTCTGAAAGCAATTCTCACTGTGGTTAAATATCTATTCGTTGATTTTCTTATCAAGCTCTCGCCTCTTTTTGCAAGATCATTAGAATCAATTCCTGCATTATTTGCTAAGTTCATTAAAAATTTTTTTTTACTATAAAATATATTTTACAGTTTACTCGACCGTTTCAAAACATAAATTACAAAAATAACTTAATTGATTCAAATAATTTCTTATGGAAGAAAGTTTATCAGGAACACTTGCTATTGATTTAGGGAACACTAATACAGTAATAGCTTTTCAAGACCAAAATGATATAAATTCTCTTTTAGTTGAAATACCGAATATTTCATCATCTCCAGGAGTCATTCCTACTGCAGTTTGGTTCGAGGACCCTTCAAAGATTGCTAAAATTGGTATTAGTGCTCTGAAGATGAGGGATAACTTAAATGCTGATATATTTTTTCATTCGAACTTCAAAAGATTAATTGGAAATTCTATTGAAAGAATAAATAAAAAAAATCTTTTAAACCCCAGTGAATGTGGCAAAAAATTTTTTCAAATTTTGTGGGAAAACATTCCTCAGAAGTATGAAATCAAAAGACTTGTTTTAACTGCTCCAATAGATACATATAAGGGTTATAGAGAATGGTTAGTTAACCTTTGCGAGGGAATATCCGTAGATGAAATAGCCCTTGTTGATGAACCTACTGCGGCAAGTTTAGGAATAAATGTACCATTTGGCTCAAAAATTATGACATTAGATATTGGAGGAAGCACAATTGATATGAATATAGTCAAAATAGAGGGAGGAGAAGGAAAATCTGGACCAATAGCTGAGCTATTAAGATTCAAAGGTAATGATGTAAGCTCAATTTCAAAACAAAAAATAAGGTGTGCTGAAATAATTGGTAAAACAGGCTCAAAAATTGGTGGAAAAGATATAGATCAATGGATAGTTGATTATTTTGTTCCGGGTAATAATTACTTTACTAATCTTTTAAAGGCAGAAGAAATAAAATGTAAATTAAGTACATCTTCGATCAAATATGAAAATAAATATCCAATAAAATTTCATACTGAACAAAATCAAGAAAAAGAATTTTACCTAAGCAAAGAAATATTTGAGAAAATACTTATTCAAAATAATCTTCTTAATCACCTTAACTCTTTACTCAAAGATTTATTAAATCAAGCAAGAGGCAAATATTGCACAGTTGAAGACTTAAATGCAATTGTTTTTGTTGGTGGAGGCACTCAAATACCATTGATTAAAGAATGGATAACAAAAAAAATTTCAAAAATTCAAATAAAATCACCACCTCCTATCGAATCAATAGCTTTGGGAGCTTTAGCAATGACCCCTGGGGTAAAAATTAAAGACATATTAAACAAAGGATTATCTATAAGATTATTTAATAAAAGAGAACAAAAACACTTTTGGCATCCTATTTTTTGCAAAGGTCAAACATGGCCAACAGAAAACCCATTTAAACTGATCCTTCAAGCCAGTCAAAATAATCAAAAAATATTTGAAATAATAATTGGAGAGACACAAAGAGAAAAAGCATATAATGTTATTTTTGAAAATGGATTACCAAAGTTATCAGACGTTCAAAATGAAGAAGAAATTTTTAAATGGGACAAAAAACCACTCAAAATAGAAATAAAAAATAAATCTAGTGTTGGAGAAGATAATTTAAAGCTTTTTTTTAGAATTACGAAGAGTGCTGATTTATTAGTTAAGTGTTTTGATATGAAAGATGAATTTTTAGGAGAATATAAATTAGGAAATATCTTCTGAAAGCAAGCTATTCAAGAAAAACTCCTTCTTCGTTATCAACATTATTTAAACGTAAACTAATACTTTCATTTTTACTAGTTGGAACTTTTTTACCACAAAAATCTGGTTGAATAGGTAATTCTCTATGACCTCTATCTACCATTACCAATAACATCACTCTTTTAGGTCTGCCCCATGAATATAAAGCATCCATTGCTGCTCTAATTGTTCTGCCTGTATAAATTACATCATCTATTAAAAGTATTTCTTGTTTCTCAATAGGAGTTGGAATATTTGCAGCTTGTATTAGGCGAGTACCGACTCTATTTTGGTCATCTCTATAAAAAGTTGGATCAATTGTTCCTTTTCTAACTCTTAAACCTGTCCTAGAGAATAATTCTTTTTCTAGCACTTCTGTCAGCTCAATTCCTCTAGTCGGGATACCAACCAATAGAAGATTATCCAGTTCTTTTACTTTTTCTATAATTTCTGAAGTTAAACGCGAAATAGTTTTTCTAAGTTCAACTTCAGTAAGTATTACGATCTTTTTTGTTTCTTTGGACATAATTTATTAATAAATAATAGTTCTCAAATAATTTTCATAAATTAGCAAAAGCTAACTATGTTAAATATAAATTGTTAAAGGGCAACGTTTAAAGCTAAATTTAAGGTTGGATCAGTTAAAAAATGAATTTGATCTAAATATGTCAAAGATTAGCAGCAAAAATATAAAAAAGTTAAGTGTTCCTCAGAGCCCTGTAGTTCTCGCAATACTAGATGGATGGGGATATCGAAAAGAAAATTCAAATAATGCTATAAAAAGTGCCTACACACCGATCATGGACTCATTGTGGCACGCTTACCCCCATACCTTAATAAATGCTAGTGGGTCTGATGTAGGACTCCCAGATGGTCAAATGGGTAACTCAGAAGTTGGGCACCTCACCATTGGTTCGGGCAGAATAATACAACAAGAACTTGTAAGGATTTCAAATATCGTAAAAAATAATCAATTAGGCTTGGTAGATAAGTTAAAAGAGATGGCTGATTCGTTAAAGAAAAATAATTCTACTTTGCATATCACTGGATTATGTTCGGATGGAGGAGTTCATAGTCATATCGATCATTTATTAGGTTTAATAAAATGGGCATCTGATAATGAAATCAAAAAAGTTGCAATCCATATTATTACCGATGGAAGAGATACTCCTGCAAAAAGTGCCTCTAAATATCTAAATCAAATAGAATCATGTATAAAAAAATTTAATACAGGCGAAATAGCCTCTATATGCGGAAGATACTGGATGATGGATAGAAATCTTTTATGGGATAGAACAGAAAAAGCATACTCTAATTTGACTGATCCAGATATTCAAATTTCAAATATTTCTCCTCAGGATTACATAAAAAAAAGTTATGCCAAAAACATAACAGATGAATTTATAGAGCCTATACGAATTTCCAATAACTATCTAAAAGATGGGGACGGTTTGATTTGCTTTAACTTTCGTCCAGACAGAGCCAGACAAATAGTCAAATCCCTTTCAATCCATGAATTCTCAGACTTTGAAAGAAAAAATTATCCAAATCTAGATTTTGTCACTTTTACTCAATATGATCCAAACTTTCCCGTTAAAGTCGCATTTCCTCCTGAATCACTCAATAATTTCATAGGCCAAATAGTTTCAGAAAATGGGCTTAAGCAATACAGAACTGCGGAAACAGAAAAATATCCTCACGTAACATACTTTTTCAATGGAGGAGTAGAAATTCCTTTACCTGGAGAAGAAAGACATTTAATTCCATCGCCAAGAGTCGCAACTTATGACATGCAACCCGAAATGTCAGCGGATGAATTAACTATTAGTTGCTCTAAAGCAATTAAAAGTGGAAATTATGCTTTTGTTGTAATTAATTTTGCCAATCCTGATATGGTTGGTCATACGGGCAATATGGATGCAACAATCAAAGCTATAGAAAAAGTTGATAAATGTGTAGGCCAAATAGTTAATGCTACTGGAGAAATGGGTGGAAGCATTCTTATTACAGCCGATCATGGAAACGCAGAGTTAATGAAAGGACCTGAAGGAGAACCATGGACAGCACACACAGTAAATAAAGTTCCATTAGTTTTGATTGAAGGTGAAAAAAGAAAAATCCCAAATATGGGAAATGAGATTAATTTGAGAGATAATGCCGGATTAGCAGATATTGCTCCCACCTTATTGCAATTATTAAATCTCCCAATACCAAGAGAAATGACAGGCAAATCTCTTATTCAAGAAATTGAATTAAAAGGTTATAATAAGGTCGTTCAACACGTTTAAAGTTAATAAAGTCTTTTAAGCAATGATTCAAATTATTAGTTGGATTTGGGTAATTTCTGGAGTTTTTCTCATTCTCTTAGTTTTACTTCATAGTCCTAAAGGTGATGGGATGGGTGGAATAGCCGCCAGTGGAAGTTCTATGTTCAACAGCGCAAGTAGTGCAGAAGCCTCTCTCAACAAAATAACTTGGACTTTTTTATTTATATTTTTATCACTCGCGATTATTCTAAGTGCTGGTTGGATTTCATAAAAATTGAATAAAAAAGGGACCATTTTGAATGATCCCTTTTAAAAAATTAATTAACTATTTTTTTAGTTAATAATCGAAGTCACCACCCATACCAGGAGCACCTGCAGGATTAGGCGAATCTTTTTTCTCAGGTAAATCTGCAACTATACATTCTGTGGTTAGGACCATACCTGCTATTGAAGCTGCATTTTGTAATCCTGAACGTGTAACTTTTGCAGGATCAACTATACCAGCAGAGGACATATCTACATATTCCCCAGTAGCAGCATTAAAGCCATCATTAAATGGTTTAGTTTTTACATTCTCAGCAATCACAGCTCCATTAGAACCTGCATTCTCAGCAATTCTCATAAGAGGAGCAGTAAGTGAAGCTTCAACGATATTAGCTCCAATTAATTCCTCCCCGTCTAAATTTTTATCAGCCCATTCTTTTAAAATAGGAGATAAATGAGCAAGAGTTGTTCCTCCTCCAGGTACAATTCCTTCTTCAACAGCTGCTTTTGTTGCGTTAATAGCATCCTCAAGACGAAGCTTTTTATCTTTCATCTCAGTTTCAGTAGCGGCCCCAACCTTAATAACTGCAACACCTCCAGCTAATTTAGCCAAACGTTCTTGAAGCTTTTCTTTATCGTATGATGAATCTGTTTCGTCCATTTGCTTCTTAATTTGATCACATCTTGCTTGAACTGCTTGCTCATTACCTTCAGCTACAATAGTTGTAGTCTCTTTATTAATAGTTATCCTTCTACCAGTTCCGAGCATCTCTAAGGTAGCGTTTTCTAATTTCAAGCCTGCATCTTCAGTAATAAGTTGTCCATTAGTTAAAACGGCCATGTCTTCAAGCATGGCTTTTCTTCTATCGCCAAATCCAGGCGCCTTTACTGCAGCAACATTTAACACCCCTCGTAATCTATTGACAACAAGAGTTGCTAAAGCTTCTTTTTCGATATCTTCTGCGATAATGACTAGAGGTTTACCAGTTTTAGCTATTTGTTCCAAAACAGGAACTAAATCTTGCACTAAAGCAATTTTTTTATCAGTAAGAAGTATATATGGCTCATCTAAAACAGCCTCCATTCTTTCTGTGTCTGTTGCGAAGTATGGTGAAATATAACCTTTATCAAAGCGCATCCCCTCAGTAACCTCTAATTCAGTAGTCATTGATTTACCTTCTTCTAAGGAGATAACACCTTCTTTACCAACTTTATCCATAGCATTGGCAATCATTTGACCTACTTCTTCGTCGTTTCCAGCAGCAATAGTTCCACATTGAGCAATAGCATTACTATCACTGATAGGTTTGGAATTCTCCTGAATTTTACCAACTAAAAATTCAGTAGCTTTATCAATTCCTTTTTTCAAAGTAATTGCATTAGCTCCTGCCGCTACGTTTCTCAACCCTGCTTTAACCATTGCATGAGCTAAAACGGTTGCAGTTGTTGTACCATCTCCAGCTGCATCATTAGTTTTAGAAGCAGCTTGTCTGATTAAAGCAACTCCCGTGTTTTCAATGTGGTCCTCTAATTCGATCTCTTTAGCGATTGTGACACCATCATTGATAATTTGTGGAGCACCAAATTTTTTCTCTAGTACAACATTTCTTCCTTTTGGTCCAAGCGTTACGGCCACAGACTCAGCAAGGATATCAATTCCTCTCTCGAGCGCTCTACGAGCTTGCTCATTGTAAATAATTCTTTTAGCCATGTTTAGGCAGCAATTTAGTAATAAGTTTTAATAATTTTTGAAACAATATTTTAGCTTACTACAGCTAAAATATCCTTTTCTGAGAGCAAGACATATTCATCTCCTCCCAATTTAATGTCTGTACCAGCATATTTGCTGTACAAAACTTTATCGCCAATACTCACTTCTGGAGTTTGTCGAGAACCATCGTCATTAAGTTTCCCAGGACCCACCTGAGCAACTTCTCCAACCTGGGGTTTTTCTTTCGCTGAATCAGGCAAAAGAATGCCCCCAGCAGTTTTTTCCTCAGATGCGGAAACTTTGATAAATATTCTATCTCCCAGTGGTTTTACTGTAGAGACTGTAAGTGAAACAGCTGCCATAAATTAATGGAGGATCATGATTGGGACGCTTTGCGTCATAAAAATGGAAAGAGAAATTCTCCATTCGTATCATCAACAACATAATCTGCAAAGTGGCAATTCAACCATACTTAAACTGTTCGGGTGGCCGAACCCATTTAACGAATCTACCCATAAGATGGTAGTATTTTCGGATTGTACGCTGTTTAAAATCAGCAAATTTTCACCAATCAATAAAAAATGGTAGCAACTCCATCAACTTCTTCACAAACAAAAGGCGTCGTTCGTCAGGTAATTGGCCCAGTCCTAGATGTAGAATTTCCAGCTGGAAAATTGCCCAAGATATTAAATGCATTAAGAATTGAAGCTAAAAATCCTGCTGGGCAAGACATAGCCCTCACTGCAGAGGTTCAACAGCTCCTTGGCGACCATAGAGTCAGAGCAGTGGCAATGAGCGGGACAGACGGCCTTGTAAGAGGCATGGAAGCAATCGACACGGGAGCACCAATTTCTGTACCTGTGGGAGAAGCAACTTTAGGAAGAATTTTTAATGTTTTAGGAGAACCAGTTGATGAACAAGGTCCTGTAAAAACTACAGATACTGCTCCAATTCATAGAGCTGCGCCAAAGTTAACTGATCTAGAAACTAAGCCTAAAGTTTTTGAAACTGGAATTAAAGTTATCGACCTTTTAGCTCCCTATAGACAAGGTGGAAAAGTAGGATTATTCGGAGGCGCTGGTGTTGGGAAAACGGTTCTTATTCAAGAATTAATAAATAATATCGCAAAGGAACATGGAGGAGTTTCTGTTTTTGGCGGTGTGGGTGAAAGAACTAGAGAGGGCAATGATTTATACGAAGAATTTAAAGAATCTGGAGTTATCAATGCAGATGATTTAACTCAATCAAAAGTTGCCTTATGTTTTGGACAGATGAATGAGCCTCCTGGTGCAAGAATGAGAGTAGGCTTATCAGCTCTTACAATGGCTGAACATTTTAGAGATGTAAACAAACAAGACGTTCTACTTTTTGTTGATAACATTTTTAGATTCGTACAAGCAGGCTCTGAAGTATCTGCATTACTTGGAAGAATGCCTTCAGCTGTGGGATACCAACCAACTCTAGGAACTGATGTTGGTGAATTGCAGGAAAGAATTACATCTACATTAGAAGGGTCAATAACATCTATCCAGGCTGTTTATGTACCTGCTGATGACCTTACAGACCCTGCTCCAGCAACAACTTTTGCCCATCTAGATGCTACTACCGTGCTCGCTAGAGCTCTTGCAGCAAAGGGGATTTATCCAGCAGTTGATCCATTAGACTCAACAAGCACTATGCTACAACCATCAGTTGTCGGTGATGAGCATTACAAAACAGCAAGAGCTGTCCAGTCCACTTTACAAAGATATAAGGAACTTCAAGATATTATTGCCATTCTTGGTTTAGATGAGCTTTCTGAAGAAGATAGATTAACAGTCGACAGGGCCAGGAAAATTGAAAAATTCCTTTCACAACCCTTCTTTGTAGCAGAGATATTTACAGGAATGTCTGGTAAATACGTCAAATTAGAAGATACCATTGCTGGTTTCAATATGATTTTATCAGGTGAATTAGATGATTTACCAGAACAGGCATTTTACTTAGTTGGTAATATTGATGAAGTTAAAGCAAAGGCTGAAAAAATAAAATCAGAAAAATAAAAAATGAATATACATATTTATTTTATCCTTCATTAATTTAAGTAAATGGCAATTTCTCTAAAAGTTTTAGCTCCTAATAAAGATGTTTATCAAGGTGAAGCTGAAGAAGTAATCCTTCCTAGTACTACTGGTCAACTTGGTGTATTACCAGGTCACATTTCTTTAGTTACTGCTATAGATATTGGCGTTTTAAGGCTAAGAACGAATTCTAAGTGGAAATCAATAGCCCTAATGGGAGGCTTCGCTGAAATTGAATCAGATGAAGTGATTGTTTTAGTAAATAATGCTGAAATTGGTTCTGAGATTAATGTTCAAAATGCTGAACAAGATCTTAAGGAAGCAAAATTAGCAATTAGCAAATTTTCTGAAAATGAAAAAAATCCAGAGAAAATTAAAGCCCTGAAAAAAGTATCGAAGGCTGAGGCCTGGATTCAAGCTGCAAAGAACTAGTAATTACGCTGTTCCACAAAAAGTTACTTCAGGAAACTTTAATTTTGCTTCTTCTAATTTTTTTGTTTTACCTTCTTCTTGCCAATAATTTATTACTTCAGTAGCTTTATTTAGTATTTCTACTCTTTCGTTATCTGTAATCCAACCTTTATTCTCAAGCTCACTTTTTAATTTTTCCCAAGCATCATCTCTTGGCCAAAAATAATAAGCAGTGAGAGGACTTGGTCCTCCACCAACTATTTGATCGACTGCTAAAGCAACATTATCAGGTAACCACAATACTTTAATTATGAATCTTCCCTCATCAGGTTTAGGGGTATAACCAGTAGGTACTCCATCTTCATCAATTGTGGCAGCAGCTAATACAGCTGTGGCTCCCATCATTCCTGAATTTGGAGTAGAAATTTTAGACTTAGGGGCTTCGCCGTTTTTTTCTTTTTTTTCTGTTGAATTTTGATTTAACTTATCTGATGAGGTCATTCAGTAATTTGTGTTTAATAAATAATTTATCAGCTTATGGTCACATTTTGATTGATTTATTCAAAATTTCTTGATTTTAGTTATTGATAACGTCAAAAAAGGAATTTTTATCTATCGGAAGATACTTCATAAAAATCATAAATAGTAGCTTCCAATGAATCCCAAAGATCTTTAGGAATATCGTTTTCTTCTGCGAACATGCCAAGCTGGCTAGCCAAGCCTCTAGCTTGAGAGAGTTTTGAATCATATGAATCGGACTTATTCATTTTGGAGCTTTAAACTTAATAAAAAATAAATCTATTAACTGGATAAGTCAAATTTCAAAACTCTAAATCAGAAATTTCTTTTAGCGCAGCAATACTTAAAACATCTGGAGTAGTATCTTTAACCAGGACATCATCTTCTATTCTTATCCCTATGCCTTTCCATTTCTCATCTATAGGGGGTTGTCCTTCAGGGACTGGAATCCTATCACTTATATAGATCCCAGGTTCTACCGTAAGAATCATTCCATTCTGTAAAGGCACTTCATAGTCCCCCATTCTGTATGCTCCAACATCATGAACGTCTAAGCCCAGCCAATGTCCAGTTCTATGCATGTAAAGATGTTTATAAGATTGATTTTCAATTATCTCCTCAGTACTACCCGACAATAAACCAATTTCCTTTAATCCTTCTATTAATATTGTTAAAGCAACATTATGAACAGCATTAGAATTCGATCCCTTTACAGCACTTTTTATTGCATTTTTCTGCGCACTCAATACAATTTCATAGATAACTTTCTGCTCTTTAGAAAATTTACCACCTATTGGAATGGTTCTTGTTATATCTCCATTGTAATAATCAATTAGTGAGCAGCCAGCATCCACCAACAATAAATCTTTCTTCTTCAAGGGTGAGTTATTAGAAGTGTAATGCAAAATACAGGCATTATCTCCTGATGCAACAATTGAGTTATAAGCTGGTCCTCTCGCCCCTTTTTCCAGAAAGAATCCCTCTAGGAGACCCTGAATTTGTCTTTCATTTTTCTTTGATGAGATAGACTCTCTAACTAGTTCATGAGCTTCGGCTGAGATTTGTATAGCCTCTCTCATTCTCTTAATCTCAAATTGGCTTTTAATTAACCTCATTTCATTTAAATAAATTTCTGGAGATTTTATAGAATTTGCACCAACCCCTGATCTTGAACGATTTTCAAGTTGTTGTGAAAATATCTCAAGTACTAGTTTCTCTATTATTGGATGCTTTCCAATTGAAAAAACAAGTTCATCAGAACCATTTATATAAGCTGGGAGTAAATCTTTAAATTCGTTTATTGAGTGAGCTTTATCAGCATTAAACTCTTTTTCAGCGCCTTCTAAACCCCATCTAAAGCCATGCCAGACTTCGCTAATAACATCTTTGGGGGCAACAAACATAATAAATCTCTCACCCTTTGGCTTATGTGATAAGAAAAGAGCGATTGCATCTGGCTCATCGAAACCGGTTAAATACCAAAAATTACTATCTTGTCTAAATGGATATTCACAATCTGCATGATGCTTTACAAGATTAGCCCCGGGGATAATAGCAGCTTTTCCACCTAATTTATTTAGGAAAATTTCTCTTCTTTCTTCAAAAACTTTATTGTCGGGTTTAGACATAAATTGTGTATTGGCGTGTTTAAAAAAAAAATGGAAGAATGAATTAAAACAGATTTAGCATCTAATCTATCTTAATGGAACCAAGTGTTTACGGCCTAATTTTGCTTATTATTATAATTTTAATTGGATCAGCATGTTGTTCGGGAGTAGAAGCGGCTTTTTTAGCTGTTAATTCAATTAGAGTTTTAGAAATAGCATCAAAACAAAAGCCAAAAAGTACTGCGAATCAACTACTTAAACTCAGAAAACATCTTGGAAGAACACTAACTGTAATTACTATTACTAATAATGGATTTAATATCATTGGAAGTCTTATTTTAGGTGTTTACGGAGCAATGGTAATTAATAGTAGCTTTGGCTTAACCTTATTTTCAATTGTTTTTTATATATTAGTTGTTTTAGTTGGAGAAGTTCTTCCGAAAGCTCTGGGTACAAGATTTTCAGTTCAAATAGCTTTATTATCAGTTCCTATCTTGAGAATATTAAATATTTTAATGAGGCCATTCTTAATATTAATCGAACAAATATTTCCAGTTATTACTGCAGAAAATGAAATTTCAACTGATGAAGAGGAAATTAGACAAATGGCAAAAATTGGAAGTCAGAAAGGCTTAATAGAAGCTGATGAGGCAGCAATGATATTTAAGGTTTTTCAATTAAATGACTTAAAAGCGAAAGACTTAATGATCCCTAGGGTATCAGCACCTTGTCTTGATGGGTCTTCCAATCTTGATGAAATTTCAAAAATTATAATGTCAGATAACTCTCCATGGTGGGTAATTTTAGGAGATAAAGTTGACAAAATACAAGGTGTGATTAAGCGTGAAAAAATGTTAGCAGAATTAATTAATGGCGAAAATAAAAAATCTTTATCAGAAATTTGCGAACCTGTGGACTACATTCCAGAAATGATTAAGGCAGATCAATTATTAACAAGATTTGACAAGAATCATAAAGGAGTAAAAGTAGTAGTAGATGAATTTGGGGGATTCGTGGGAATTATTGGTGCAGAAGCTGTGTTATCTTTCATAGCTGGTTGGTGGAAGAAATAAATCATGCAACAAATAAAAAATAATAAAAATTATTTGCTTTTAAAAAATTGGTGGGAGAATATTGATCTTACTAACTATGAAAAAAGTCTCTTTAATAGAGAAATAATTTCTTTTAATCAACAACTATTTAGGCTTAAAGAAAAAAAAATAAGAATTGGAGTATATGGTAAATCAGGCGTAGGAAAATCTTCTGTTTTAAATTCTTTATTAGAAAAAGATATATTCAAAACAAATATCATTAACGGGACCACGAGAGAAATACAAACGGAACTTTGGCCCCTAAAAGATCAAACACTCGATAGTGTAGAGTTGTTAGATACTCCCGGATTTGATTTTTGCAATATTAAATTCACAGATAAAATTTACTCTTGTATAAATCATTCAGATCTTGTTTTATTTTTAGTTGCGGGAGATTTAAATAGAAATGAATTAAACCAAATCAGCTCCTTAATTAAAGATGGGAAAAAAATAATTTTAATTTTAAATAAAATCAATTTTTTTAATAAAAATGACTTAAAAGAAATTGAGGAAAATATCAAATCTAAGCTTCCAAAAGACTTAAATATTCCAATAATTCGTAACAATGGGAAAAATCTTAAAAATTATTTAACAAAAATAATAAATCAATATGGTGAGATATTTTTAACACTAAATTCTCTTCAACAAGCTGACAAATTGTTTTTGCAGATAAAAAAACAAAGATTGAAAAAAAGACAGAAATTAGCTCAATCAACTATTGGTAAATTTTCGACTATAAAGGCATCCGCAGTAGCTCTTAATCCTTTTATTTTTTTTGATGTTGCTGGTAGTTTCGTACTGGATACTGCATTGATTAGCAAATTGAGTAAGATTTACGGCTTAAAGTTGAAAGGTGAATCTACAAAAAAAATATTTAAAAATATTTCCATTAATAATTTATACTTGGGAGTCACTCAAGTTGGCGTCAATACCTCTTTCAACCTCATTAAGAAAGTTTTTTTATTATCAGCACCTTTCACTCATGGGCTCACATTATTACCCTATGGACCCATTGCAATTATTCAAGCAGTAATCGCAATTCATTCTACAAAAATCCTTGGGAAATTAGCTGCAAAAGAGATATTTATAAGAAGCAAAGCTTCTTTTATAGAACCCGCTATTATGATCCAAAATATGACTTTGAATGATCCAGATATTTTTAACCACATAAACATTTATTTTTCAAATAGAAATTTAAATAATAATTTTGTTAGCATTCTGCCTTAAAACTTTTATGGGAAAAAGCATTGCATTATTTGGTACCAGCGCAGATCCACCTACCATTGGACATAAAAAAATACTTGAAGAATTATCCAAAATATATGCTTTTACAATTGGTTATGTTAGTAACAACCCCAACAAAAATCACAAAGAAGATATCTCAATACGTAGCCATTTATTAAAAACTCTTATTGAAGATTTAGATAATCCTAAAATTTTATTTAATCAAAATGTCAGTAGCCAATGGGCAGTTGATTCAATTAATAAGTGTAAAAGAATTTATAAATTAAGTAATTTAGATTTTGTTATTGGAAGCGACTTAATTAAGGATATTTTCTACTGGAAAAATTTTGATAAAATTATTGCTGAGGTAAGTTTTTTAGTAATTTTAAGAGAGGGATATCCTGTTGAATCAAGTACACTTGAAATGTTAGAAACTTATAAAGTGAAATTTAAGATTTCAACCATAAAAATTCCAAACATTTCAAGTTCTAAGCTCAGGTCAGATTTTAATTATTCTAATTTACCAACATCATTAATAGATATTGTTAAAAAGAATAATTTATATGAATCTGCTAAATTAGTTGAATGAAGTTTTTACTTGCTCAAATTAATCCAGTTGTTGGTGATTTAGAAGGTAATGCAAAAAAAATACTTTGTACTGCTTCGAAAGCAAGCTCAACTTGTGTTGATTTAGTTCTTACTCCAGAATTATCACTATGGGGATATCCAGCAAACGACCTACTTCTAAAAAAAAATTTAATCAAAAATCAATATCAAATTCTTGACCAATTAGCCTTAGATATTAATAAAAAATATGGAAACTTGAGTATCACAGTAGGGATAGCTGAGATAATAAATGATTGTTTTTTTCCAAATCTTTATAATTCTATTGCATTGCTTGAGGGCGGTGAGTGGAAAATAATTGCTCGCAAAATTATTCTTCCCACCTATGAAGTATTTGATGAGAAAAGATACTTTAGATCAGAGGAAAAAGTTTCCGTACTAACAAAAGAAATTAATAATAAAACTTGGAGAATTGGCTTTACTATATGTGAGGATTTATGGGTCAACAAAAATATAGAAGGTAGAGGAATTCATAAAAAGAATCCTATTTTTGATTTAAAGAAAAAAAAAGTTGATCTTTTAGTGAACTTATCGGCCTCCCCTTATACCTTTAAAAAGTTAGAGCTTAGAGCCAAAGTTTCCAGTTTTGCAGCTCAATATCTTCAAGTACCGCTGATATATGTAAACCAGATTGGAGCAAATGATAATTTAATTTTTGATGGAAATAGTTTTATTCTTGATAAGAATGGATCTAAAATTAAGCAATTAAAATCTTTTTCAGAAGACCTCTCCAGTTGGGACATTCAGCAAACAAAGCCTCAAAAAAATAAATTTGAAAAGTCTGAGATGTCATCGATTTTTGATGCATTAGTACTTGGTGTTAGGGATTATGCTCAAAAATGCGGTTTTAAAACAGCTTTAATTGGACTAAGTGGTGGTATTGATTCAGCACTAGTTTCAGCAATTGCGACAGCTGCACTAGGCAGCAATAATATTTATTGCGTCTCAATGCCCTCTAAGTGGAGCTCATCTCATTCAAAGAGTGATGCGAAAGAGTTAGCAGGAAGATTAAAAGTAAATTTTAGTAGCATCCCAATTGAAAATTTGATGAGCTCTTTTGAAGAATCTTTTTTAAATACCATATCTTTCGAGATGGCTGAAATAACAAATCAAAATATTCAATCAAGAATTAGAGGAACTCTTCTAATGGCTTTAGCAAATCAAGAAAAGCATTTATTACTTTCAACAGGAAATAAATCGGAGCTAGCTGTAGGATATTGCACACTTTATGGTGATATGAATGGAGGATTATCCGTAATTGGGGATTTATATAAAACTAATGTTTTTAAATTATGCAATTGGCTTGATAGCGAAGATTCAATTAAACATAGAAAATCATATCTGTTAGAAACTAGTGTAGATTTAATTGGAGAAAATATACGTACGAAAGCTCCAAGTGCCGAATTAGGTCCTGATCAATTAGATACTGATTCTCTCCCACCTTATTCCATTTTAGATGGTATTCTAAAAAGAATTATTGAAGAGAAAAAGGATTTATTACAACTAGAAGAAGTTGGTTATAAAAAAGATTTAATTTTAAAAATTATCTCACTCATAAAAAAAGCGGAATTTAAAAGAAAGCAGGCTCCTCCTATCCTAAAACTAAGCAGTCAATCATTAGGAAGTGACTGGAGAGTTCCCATAGCAATATCTTATTAATCACTATAAGAACACTGTTGGATTTTTTTTAAAGGCCGTTTAACTGAATCAAGGTTGATACCTTTTTTGATAGCAAGAATTATGCCTGCAGCTTCTAAATAATTATCCACTTCAAAAAGATTGGGATAATCATAAAATTCATTTGTCACTTTTAATGTATTTTGATTTTTAACAGAGATAATATTTAAACCTTTTTCAATCCCTGCTAGTACTGCTTCTCCGCCTAGTGCCCCATTAGGAACAACAATAGATTCAATCTGATCAGGGTGTAGTGAAATTGATTGATTTACAACAGGCAATTCAACAATATCAGGTGCATTGCTTAACCCAATCAGTACTGAGGGTAAAAAGGTAAATCCTATTTCTTCTGCAGCAGCGCGAGGATCTAAATTTTCATTCAATTCAATTGAATTTAAAGCAGGTGCGTGAGCACAGGGAACTTTTAAAAATTTGCTAATTAAATGACTTATAACTGCTTCGACACCAGAAATAGGATCAACCCCTTTCCCCTCTCGATAGATATTTGTTTCTAAAGAATCTGAATCGTCTGGAAATTTTGCCACAATTGCTATTGCAGTAACTCCTTTTTCTATTAAATATTTTCCAGCATCAATTAGAGTATCAGGATTTTCAATTATGCCACCACTGATTTTTGAAGAATCAGAATCAATAACTATGTTTAATGGCTTTTTAGTAATCACATAAGAATGAACATTAATCCCTAAAGTAGAAACGCATGCATCAGCAACTTGTAAATGTCTCACTAATATTTCTTTTTCAATGGCTGAATCAAAAATTATTCCAATTTTCTGTTGCTTTACCCTTTTTAAAGCGATTTCTCCTTTAGCAAGTCGGTCTAAACTATAACCCTCAACATAAAAAATATTTTTATCTTTTTCAGAAAGACTGCCACCATTCATAACATTTGGATGAGTAACTAAACATCCACTTGCCGATGCTAATAGTTTAGCGGTAGGAAGTGCATCCCCAGCGAAACCTCCAATTTCACAACCAATGCCAGTTGGAACAATGAATATTGTTGGTGAATTTTCCATTTTTAAAAATATTTCAATTTATATTTTTTAATTAGCTAAGACAGCTTTAATTTTAAGTTTTTTTGTTCCAAAAGAGTCAAAAGAATTTTGAATATCAACAATTGACCATCGAATTAAATCACCTTTATTTTCTAAATTTGCAATGATAAATTCCCTTAAATTTTTTAATTTTATTGAAACTGGCCAATCTAAATAATAATCAACTGAACTTAATTTCATTTTTGATATTTACCAAATTGGTCATTGTATAAATCATCTTCGACTTCTTTACCGATAACAATATTCAAATCTGACTTGGGATATGCCACACATAAAAGTGCAAAGCCCTTTTCCCTCAAATCATCATTTAATCCCATAGCATCTTCTTGATCTACAGATCCTTCTAATATCAAAGATGCACAATCTGTACAAACTCCTGAACAACAACTACTTGGTAAATCTATTCCATTCATTTTTGCCGCAGAAATAATATCTTGATCTTCAGAACATAAAAAACTAAAAGTATTTTGCTCAAATTGAACTTTGATATTGTATTCAGGCATTTCCTAAATCTTATTGCTAAACTGCTGAACCTCCTACTACTTCTAGTATTTCTTGAGTAATAGCTGCTTGTCTGGCTTTGTTATAGGTTAGATTCAAAGTACTTGCTAATTCTTTAGCATTATCACTAGCATTATTCATCGCAGTCATCCTGCAAGCGAGTTCTGAAGCTGCCGACTCTTGCAGAGCTCTTAGTACCTGATTCTGTAAATATAATGGTAGTAACGAATCTAATAATTGATCAGGACTTTGTTCAAAAACAATATCTGATGGTAATTTCTCTGAATCACTTTTTTCAATATTTGATTTTTCAACAAGTAACTTACTATCTTTTGTAGTCAACCTAAAAATTTCATCGTTTTCCTCAGCAATTCCTTGAGGGTCAAGTGGCAATAGTGTTTGAACGACGGGTGCGCAGCTAACTAGAGTGATGAATTTCGTGTAAATAATTTCCACCCTATCAGAATTTTCCGAAAGAAATTCAGCTAAAATCTCATTTGTAACACCTTCAGAATCCTTGACTGTGGGTACCTGTTCTAGTTCTTTGAAAGTACTTTTAATTACATATCTATCTTTTCTATTTTGAAAATATCCAATAGCTTTTTTCCCTACCAAAATTAAATTTGGCTGATAACCTTGTTTGACTAATTCTGCATATCTTATTTCTACCTTTTTTATTATATTTGTGTTGTAACCACCGCATAGACCTCTATCCGCAGTTATGCAAACCAAGCTTATGCTCTTTACTTCTCTCTTAGATAATAGAGGAGAGTCCACAGCCTCAAATTGTACTTTAGATTGAATATTTTCTAAGACCCTTGCAAGTTTATCTGCAAAAGGTCTACTCTTGAGAACTTGATCTTGAGCTCTCCTAACTTTTGCAGCTGCAACGAGTCTCATGGCTTCCGTTATTTTTCTTGTATTTTTAACGGAAACGATTCGATCTCTAATTTCTTTAAGATTTGCCATGGTATCTCCTAAATCAATTTAAACTGTGGCAAGCATTGATGATTTAACTTCATTTATCACCTCTTTTAGTGTCGATTCTAATCCATCATTTAATTTCTTCTCTTTAAGAATCTCTTCTATAAATTCTGCTTTATTTAACTTTAGGTATTCCCTAAGTTCAGTTGCAAATTTAGTAACATCTTCAACAGGAACCTCATCAATAAGACCTTTAACTCCTGCGTAAACAACTGCAACTTGTTCTGCAAGGTTTAGGGGAGAGAATTGAGGTTGCTTTAATAACTCTCTTAGTCTTTTGCCTCTTTCAAGTTGTTGCTGAGTTGCTTCATCAAGATCAGATGCAAATTGAGAAAAAGCAGCTAGTTCATCAAACTGTGCGAGTTCTAATTTTAAAGTTCCTGCAATTTTTTTAATTGCTTTTGTCTGAGCGGCTCCTCCAACCCGGCTAACAGAAATACCAACATTAATAGCCGGTCTTAATCCTGAGTTAAATAAATCTGCACTCAAGAATATTTGTCCATCTGTAATTGAAATAACATTGGTTGGAATGTAAGCCGAAACGTCCCCTGCCTGAGTTTCAATAATTGGGAGAGCTGTCATAGAACCCCCTCCCATTGCATCAGAAAGTTTTGCAGCTCTTTCTAATAATCTACTGTGTAAGTAGAACACGTCTCCAGGATAAGCCTCTCTTCCGGGTGGTCTTTTTAAAAGAAGAGACATTTGTCTATAAGCCTGAGCTTGTTTTGTCAGATCATCGTAAATAACAAGTGTTGCTTTACCCTGATACATAAAATGTTCAGCAATTGCTGCACCAGTGTAAGGTGCCAAGTACTGTAAAGCAGCTGGTTCTGAAGCTCCTGCACTAACCACGACTGTATAATCTAGGGCCCCTCTTTCTCTTAGGACCTCTACGATGTTTGCTACTGATGCTGACTTCTGACCAATAGCTACGTAAACACAAACTACGTCTTGACCTTTTTGGTTGATTATTGTGTCAATAGCAATGGCAGATTTTCCAGTTTGTCTATCACCAATAATTAATTCTCTTTGACCTCTTCCAACAGGAATCATTGCATCAATAGATGTGATACCTGTTTGCATTGGTTCATGAACTGATCTTCTCTTGATGATTCCAGGAGCCATTTCTTCAATCAACCTAGTATCACTTGTTGGAATTTCCCCTTTCCCATCTATTGGTTGTCCAAGGGGGTTAACAACTCTCCCCTGCATCGCTTCACCAACTGGAACAGACGCAATTTTACCTGTGGACTTAACGTTACTTCCTTCTTGGACACCCAGTGCCTCTCCCATTAAAACGGCGCCAACATTATCATCTTCAAGATTTAAAGCTATACCTTCGGTACCATCCTCAAATTCCAACAACTCACCTGCCATGACCTGATCTAAGCCATATATTCTTGCAATACCATCACCGATTTGCAGAACAGTTCCTACATTGCTAACACTTACAGATTGGTCATAATCAGTTATTTGTTGTTTTAAGATTGAACTGATTTCATCAGGGCGTATAGATACCATGGATTTAAGAATTTAAGGTTGATTTAAAAGTTACTTGGAGAGAGTTAAGCCAAGTTTTCTAATTTGTGAGGCAAGGGAAGCATCAATTACTTTTGATCCTACACTGGCGACGAAACCACCAATAAGAGATGGGTCGATTTTAGTTACAAGTTCTAATTTTTCTGTTCCAGCAATATTGATGATCTTTTTGGTAATTAAACCTTTCTGTTCATCAGTAAGCTCGACTGCAGAAGTAACAGTTGCCAAAGCAATATTACTATTTTCTCGGTAAATCTCTAAAAACCTATCAAGAATTGAAGTAAGAATTCCAATTCTTTGCCTATCGGCCAATAATTTTAAGAAATTCAGTAAAGAAGAATTAACCTTATTTGAAAAAATTTCAATAATGATTTTCTTCTTAGCATCTGTCTCTAAAATGGGAGAGGATAGTGCCTTCTCCAATTCAGGGGAATCATTTATTAATTCCAAAAGTTGTTTAACCTCAGAAACCATCTCTTCAGTTTGCGAATTTTCATTCACAACTTGAAGTAGTGCCTCTGCGTATGGTGTAGTAACTGAATTTAAAAGTGGCATTAGTTCACCTCAATATTATTAATTGATTGAGTTACCAAAGTTTCTTGTGTTGTTTTATCAAGTCGATCTGGTAAAGAATCCAAAGCTTTCTTAATTGCCAGTTCCACAGCTTCTTTTCGAAGTTGAGAAATTGCTCTGGATGCTTCAGAGCTCTCATCAGAGATTGCACTTTGTTTAATTCGCGCCATCTCCTCTATCGCTTTTTTCTCACTTTCCATTCTGATTGATTCAGATCTTTTAAGGGAATCTGCTTTTATTTGAGAAGCTTTTTCTTCTGCTGAAGATAAATCTCTCTTCGCCTTTTCTAAGGCTTGAGTTGCATTTAGGAGTCGATCTTCAGCATCCTTTAATTCAAGAAGGATTCCTTCTCTCCTTTTTTGAAGCATTTTACCTAAGAAACCAGGCAAAAATTTATAAAGACCGAAAACTACTACAGCCCAATTAAGGATATTAGTTTCGAATAAATTAAAATTTAATCCAAAACCTTCTGTAGCAAAAAGAGTAAAATTCATTTTTTTAGAATCAATCTACTAACAATAAGTTCGCTTAGATCATCAGCCTGTTTAGAAAGTTGATCACGAGCAGCAGATGTCTGACTTTCAATTTCTAGTCTTGCTTTTTCTTTTGAAGCATTTGCCTCATTGTTAGCAAGTTCTAGTGCTTCTTTATAGAGCTTGTCAGACTCATCCTCAGCTTCACTCACAATTCTTTGGGCTTCTGTACGAGCACTTTGAAGCTGAGTTAATAAATCAGCTTCTAATTTTTTAACCTCAGAAAGTTTATTTTTGGCCTCGATAATATTGTTACTTACAAACTTTTCTCTTTTTTCTACAACATTGCCTACAGGCTTAAAAAAGAGAGAATTTAATATGTAAGTAAGCGCAACTACTTGTATCGCCATTAGTGGCAAAGTGGCATTTATATCAAATAATCCACCTTCTGTAGCACCAAAAAAATTAAAGGCCAACATATGCTTAAGTTGAAGTTAAAAAATTAAATTTAAATATTGCTAATAAGGATTAGAAGCAATATTAACTTTTAGGAAAAAGGATTCGCAAAAAGTAGTACCAAAGCCACAACTAATCCGTAAATTGTTAATGACTCCATGAAAGCGAAAGATAAAAGAAGAGTTCCTCTGATTTTACCTTCAGCTTCTGGTTGACGGGCAATACCCTCAACAGCACCTTGAGCTGCGTTACCTTGTCCAAGACCTGGGCCAATAGCACCTAGACCAACTGCTAAACCAGCAGCTACAACTGATGCAGCGGAAGTAATCGAATCCATAATTTTGAAATAAAGAGCTTAATGCTTGTGATAATCTTTGTTGTCATACACGCTTGGACATCCTTTCTCTTAAGAATGGGTCTGATATTTTCAGACCTACGCGATTAGATATTTTGCCAGATTACAGACCCTTTGTAAAAGCGTCTGAATGTATTAGAAGAATGCTAATGATGTTCTTCAACAGCTTCTCCAATGTAATAGGCCGCTAAAGTTGCAAAAATCAATGCCTGAATTGCACTAGTAAATAATCCTAGGAACATAACAGGTATTGGGAGAATTAGCGGGACTAAAAAGACTAGAACACCAACAACAAGTTCATCTGCCAAAATATTTCCAAATAGCCTGAAAGAGAGTGATAAAGGTTTAGTAAAGTCCTCTAGAATTTTGAAAGGAAGCATAATAGGAGTTGGGTGAACATAATATTCGAAGTATCTCCAACCCTTATTGCTTAAACCTGCATAGAAATAAGAAAGTGAAACCAATAAAGCCAAGGCTATAGTTGTATTAATATCTGCAGTAGGTGCTCCTAATTCTCCACTTGGTAACTTAATCAATCTCCAAGGAATTAAAGCTCCTCCCCAATTACTAACAAAGACGAATAAAAATAAAGTACCTATAAATGGCATCCAATCTCTGTATACTTTTTCACCTATTTGCGTCCTAGCAAGATCTCTTATGTAATCCCAGAGGAACTCAAGCAGGTTTTGAAGCCCTTTAGGATCATTTTCCATTTTTTTAGTTCCTAAAGAAATAAAAACTAATAACGCTCCTAATAAAATCCAAGATGTTAAAAATACCTGCCCATGAAGTCTGATATTTCCAATTTGCCAATAAAGATGTTGACCAACTTCTAATGCTGCAAAATTTGTTAGCAAGGAATTAAAAAACATTTGTTTTGATTAAAAAAATTTACTTAAGAACGTGAAAAATAAAGAATGAGTGAAGGCTTATAAATGAAAAAACCTATCATCGCAGGAAAAATATGCAAAGATCCTAGCTTGCTAGCAAAAATAAAGAGGCAAACTGGAACTAATAGTTGCAATTTTGATACACCTGATGATTCTTTACCAAGTTTCCCTATACTTTTGGCAAGCAAACGTAGGTAAAAAATACCGGCAATTGCACCTATAAAAATACTAAAACCGAAAGTAAAACCTAAAAAAATTCCAGTTATTGATGCTAATAAAATAGAAACAATAAAAGTTATTCCAAAAATTGTTAATTGCAATTTTGTGTATTCATCATTTTGGGAAAGCAAATGATCTATTTGATTGGCAATGCCAGATTTACTTTCTTTGATGATCGAATTATTAAGGGATGGAGGAAATTGAACATTCTCATTAGAAGGATGCTCAAGTTTTTTTCTATTTGAGTCCACTGATGTGAACATAGTTTAGAAACCCCTTTGAATGGTTTTAGTAAGTATATAAACTCACGGAATCTATCACGGAGAGGTACCTTTTAGCTAGTATTTTTTTATAAAAAATTAATTCTTAAGATTTATGATGAATCTGTAGGCCATTTTTTTCATAATTCTTCAAAAATAAAATTTATGAAAACTCATCTTTTAATTGCGTTAACACTTTAAAACGTTAATAAAAGACTTGGCAAAATCTCAATTAAACGTCTCAATAGTAAATATACCTCAAAAAAATTGGAGATAAGTCAAGAAAAAATAAAATATAAAAGAATTTCTAAAAGAAAAAAAACCTTTAGTTCTAATTACAAAAAAAATTTCAGCAATTTAACAGAGTCTATATTTCCCCTACCTTGGGCGATATGGCCTCATGAAGCAAAAATCCTCATTGTAATCATTGGAATTTGGTCAATATTAGGAATATGCATACTAGGATCATCAAGTTGGTGGGTAGCTAGTAGGGAAATGGGAAATTGGGCTTACTTTTTAAAAAAACAAATTATTTGGACAATTCCAGGAATTGGTTTATTTTATTTCGTACTTAATACAAACATTAGAAATCTTTTAAAGTTTTCAAGAATTATTTTTTATATTTTATTCTTTTTTATTTTCCTTACTAATCTTACTGGAATTACAGTTAATGGATCTTCAAGGTGGCTAGTGCTTGGCAATTTGCGTCTGCAGCCATCTGAATTAATTAAACCTTTTCTAATTCTAGAAGCTTCTAATCTTTTCGCACATTGGAATCTAGTAAAGAATGATAAAAAATTAATTTCAATCATAACGTTTGGTTTATTAATTTTATTAATACTTAAACAGCCTAATTTAAGTACTGCATCATTAACTGGAATTCTTCTTTGGGTAATGGGTTTATGTGGAGGAGTAAAACTTAGCTCTCTTTGCTCATTTGCTTCAATAGGATTAATTACTGGATGTATCAGCATCCTTAATAACGAATATCAAAAACTGAGAGTTACTTCATTTATAAATCCTTGGAAAGATCAACAAGAAAATGGATTTCAATTGGTTCAAAGTTTATTAGCTATAGGTTCAGGTGGTCTATTTGGCCAAGGTTTTGGGCTGTCGATACAAAAATTACAGTATCTGCCGTTCATGTATACAGATTTTATTTTTGCCATTTTTGCGGAAGAATTTGGGTTATTAGGGTGCACTTTATTCTTAGGATTTTTAGCAGTATTCTCTTATATAAGCCTAAGAATTAGTCTTAAGTGCAGGAACAACTATACAAAATTAGTTGCTATCGGATGTGGTGTGTTGTTGACAGGGCAATCAATAATGCATATTGCTGTAGCAACAGGTTCAATGCCTACTACAGGGTTACCACTACCTTTCATTAGTTATGGTGGCAATTCATTAATAGCGTCTTTTTTTATTGCAGGGATGTTAGTTAGATGTTCATTAGAGTCAACAGGATTCATTGGTATAATTAATACACGAAAGGCTCTCAATTAGGTAGAATTTAAAGGATTAAATTCAAGCTATCGAATCATTTAATTTAGTTATTTCAGAATTATCTCAAAAGGGTAATCTGCTTATGCAGAATGGTCTAAATAGTCCTGGTCCATTTACCATATTTTTGGTTTTCAGCGCAGGACTTTTAACAAGTCTTGGGCCATGTTCATTATCTTTGCTTCCAGTGACAATTGCTTATATAGGCGGAACAGAGAAAAATAAATTTAAACTTATTAGTTTTTCAGGAGGTGTAGTTTTTTCGCTTGTTGCACTGGGGGCCGTGAGTGGATTCTTAGGTAAAATATATGGTCAAATTCCATCTTATTACACTTCATTTGTTGCCTTAATAGCAATAATAATGGGTTTAAATTTATTAGGAATTCTAAAGTTTCAGTTTCCGAATGGACCTGATATAAAAATAATTGAAGATAAAATACCAACATTTATAGCGCCTTTTGCTGTAGGGACTACTTTTGGACTAGCTTCTTCACCTTGCATTACTCCAGTTTTAGCAACTCTTTTGGCTTGGGTATCGCAAGCTAAAAACCCGATAATATCTATTATTTTTTTATTTTTCTTTGGGATAGGCCAAGTAACTCCATTAATCATTGCAGGAGCTACTGCAGAAAACTTAAAGCAATTTTTAGCTCTTAGAAAATTTAGTCAAATAATTCCGACTTTGAGTGGGATATTTTTAGTTTCCCTAGGGTTATTAAATTTATTTTCAAATTGGATTTAAATGAATATTATTAAGAATCTAATTTTAAAAATATCAAGTTTAAGATTCGCTATATCACTGATAATCTTCATTGCTATTTCCAGTGGAATAGGTACTTTTATACCTCAAGGTAGTAATAATAAATTCTATATTGATAATTTCGATACAGCTCCCATTTTTGGATTTTTAGATGGAGAAAAAGTCTTAAAACTTCAATTGGATCATATATATACAAGCTTTTGGTTTTTATTTACATTAATTCTTCTTTGCATTTCTCTGGCAGCTTGTAGTTTCAGGAGGCAAATTCCTTCATTAAAAGCTTCATTAAAATGGATTGAATATGAGAGCGAAAAAAAATTTAGCAAACTGCAACTAACTACAAGTCATCAAATCAATGAGGATGGAGAACATATATCAAAAGTAGATTTATTACTTAAAAAAAAAGGATGGAAAACATACAAATTTAATAGTCATATTTCTGCAAGGAAGGGTTTAATTGGAAAAATCGGTCCTTTAGTTGTGCATATCGGATTAATAGTCTTACTCATAGGTTCAGCATATGGAAGTTTTACAAGTCAATCAAAAGAACAATATTTACTGCCTGGAGAAACTTTAGATCTTGTTAATGAGAGCACAAACTCAAAAGCCAATGTGAAATTAGTCGATTTTTCTATAGAACGTGAAAGTGATGGTGTGCCCAAACAGTTTATTTCAAAATTAAATTTTTCTTCTGAAGATCTAAATTTAAATGAAATAAAAACAACCAAAGTTAATCACCCAATCAGGTTTAAAGGATTAACTATTTATCAAGCAGATTGGGCAATATCAAATATTGTTTTAGAAATAGATAATATCCTTTATCAATTACAATTAAAGGAGATTCCAGAAATCGGTAATCAAGTTTGGGGAGTTTTAGTTGAATTAGGATCGGAGACAAAAAAAAATTTCCTTTTAACAATAGATAATGAAAATGGTCCACTAAAAATTTCGAATATAGAAAATTTTTCCGGGAATAATCTCTTTATCAATGACGATCCATTAGAAGTTAACTCTTCAAAAGTATCTCTGAAAAAAATAATCCCCAGCAGTGGATTAATAATTAAAAATGATCCGTCTATACCATTTATTTACTTTTCTTTTATCTTAATAATTTTTGGAACAATAATAAGTCTTATACCAACTAATCAATTATGGATTCTGGTAAATAAAGAATCACAAAAGTTATCTATTGGAGGCCTTAGTAATAAAAATCTAGTTGGTTTTAAAAAAGAATTTTTCAAATTATCTGACGAAATAAAAAATTTTTAATTTCTTTTCTGACCGTTAAAAATATCTAACTGCATAGAAACATTCCCTCTGGGGTTAAATGCAGCATTTAAATGTATCCAGTGAGGTGAACCTTCGTTCACTAAATCATCCATAATTCTATTCACAACTTCCTCATGTGATATTTTTATATCCCTAAAATTATTAATATAAAGCTTTAAAGACTTCAACTCATAGACTTTCAAATTAGGTTGATAAATAATATTTAGCTTTGCAAAATCTGGATAACCAGAAAAGGGGCACTTACATGTAAATTCAGGTAACTGAATAGAAATTTCATAAATTCTTTTCTTATTTGGATTATCGAAACAAATTATTTTTGATTCTTCAATAATTCTTTCACCATATAGCGGTCTTTGAGTCGAATCTTCTAATTTAGCTGTACTCATTTTTAGTAGAACTTTTTTACTAAACCTATATAAAAACTATATAAAAAGATAAAAATTCGCAAAAGTATCAACAAATCTAATTACTTAGATTGACTATGTCAAAAGATGTTAAATCTTATTTTTGTATCAATAGTAACATTCATAATGTCCGCCGAAAGGTTTATATGTGTTTAGTTCAATGAAAAATTAATGGACATTTGTTTGATAACTATCGATAACAACTTAAATAAATCCCTTCAACCTAAAACTGCAATTGGAATGTTATGGCTTCAAACACACTTTGAGAATGATCAGTGGGAAGCGTTGTCCAATAGTACAGTAATAATTTCTGAAGAAAATTCCCAACTATTAATTGAAGACGCCAAGAATGCAGGCCTTAATGTTGAATGTTTTTCTGATATTTCAATGTTGGATGTTTTCCCAAAAAACAATTAAAATAGGAATGTTCAATCTTTAATCATGAAGAAAATTGAAGCAATCATACGTCCATTTAAGCTAGAGGATGTAAAAATTGCATTAGTAAATTCCGGTATTGTTGGAATGACAGTTAGTGAAGTTAGAGGTTTTGGGAGGCAAAAAGGACAAGTTGAAAGATATAGAGGTTCCGAATTTACTGTTGAATTCCTTCAAAAACTTAAAGTAGAAGTTGTCGTAGAAGATGAAAAAGTTAATTCAGTCATAGATGCTATTGCTGAAGCGGCAAAAACTGGTGAGATAGGTGACGGAAAAATATTCATCACATCAATTGATTCAGTTGTAAGAATTAGAACTGGCGACAAAGACGAAGAAGCTCTTTAATTCAAAGAGTTTCTTTTACTAAATTTTGTATATATTCACTATTAATACTTTTATTTGATTGACTTCCTAAGGTCATCCAAGCTAGATATTCATGATTCCCTGCAGGGCCTACCAGAGGAGAAGCTATCAAATTCTTTATATTCCATTGGAAATTCTTAGCAGCATAGATAACAGATTCTATAGCCTCAGTATGGAATTTAGGATTGCGAACAACACCTCCTTTACTGACTTTATCTTTACCTACCTCAAATTGAGGTTTAATTAAAAATATTCCCTCTATACAATCACCTTCTAATAAATTACCAATAGATTTAAAAACTAACTTTAATGAAATAAAAGACAAATCAGCAACAACAAAAGTTGGTAATTCATTACTTCTAGATAAAAGATCATGAGGTTTTAAATTTCGAATATTAGTTCGTTCAAAAAGTATAACTTTTGGGTTATTTCTAATCTTCCATGCAGTTTGTCCATAACCAACATCTATCCCATAAACTAACTTTGCGCCTTGTTGCAATAAGCAATCAGTAAATCCCCCAGTAGAGATTCCTGCGTCAATACATATTTTGTCTTTTACTTTAATTTCAAGTTTTTTAAATGCCTCCAATAATTTTTCGCCACCCCTTGATACAAACATAGGCCCGGAATCAATAAAAAACTTAGATCCAATTAATACTTGCTGTCCAGGTTTGTCCAATACTTTCCCATTTATATCTCTTACTTTGCCCGCAAGAATTAATCCTTGGGCTTTTTGACGAGTTTCACATAAACCTTTATTTAGAAGATAAAGATCTAATCTACTTTTTTTCATCATATACTAATCATCAATAAAAAAAGACTGAATAATGAACTTCTATAAGATTAAGATCCAAATTCTTTAATACCTCTCAATTTTAAATAAGAACTAAAAAATTACCCATGATTGACGAAGGAGTATATTCAAACATTTTTATATTTAAGCTTTCTTTATTAGCTAGAAAAATGTTACATAGGAAAATAATAATCAGTCAAATATGTTCAATGGCAAGTACATCTTTAAAGGTATAGGGCAATAATTCGATTTTGTTATAAAGTTTAAATTGATAATAAATAAAAATTGTGATCGAGCGTTACACATTACCCGAAATGGGGAAAATCTGGACTGAAAGCGCAAAATTCCAGAGTTGGCTTAAGGTCGAAATAGCTGCATGTGAAGCAAATTTTTCCCTCGGGAAAATCCCTGAGAAGGCAATAAATGAGATACGTTCAAATGCAAATTTTGATGAATCTAGAATTACAGAAATTGAGAAAGAAGTTAAACATGATGTCATAGCATTTCTTACAAGCGTTAATGAATTCGTAGGAGATTCAGGAAGATACATACATGTTGGCATGACCAGTAGTGATGTACTTGATACTGGCTTATCTCTTCAGTTAGTAGATTCTTGCGAATTGTTATTAGGAGAAATTGAAAACCTTGAAAATGAGGTCAGATTATTAGCAAGGAAGCATAAAAATACATTAATGATTGGTAGATCTCATGCAATTCATGGGGAGCCAATTTCCTTCGGTTTTAAACTTGCTGGATGGTTAGCAGAAATAATAAGGAACAAAAAAAGATTGTTAACTCTGAAAAATTCTGTAGCAATTGGACAAATAAGTGGTGCAATGGGAACTTACGCTAATACAAATCCTGAAGTGGAACAAATAACTTGTGATTTACTCGGCTTAAAACCTGATACAGCAAGTACGCAGGTTATATCGAGAGACAGACATGCAGAATATGTGCAAACTATTGCACTAGTTGGCGCTTCTTTAGATAGATTCGCAACTGAAATAAGAAATTTACAAAGAACTGATGTTTTAGAAGTTGAGGAGGGCTTTACGAAGGGGCAAAAAGGAAGTTCTGCCATGCCTCACAAGAGAAATCCTATTCGAAGTGAAAGAGTAAGTGGTTTAGCAAGAATTTTGAGGAGTTACGTTTTAACAGCACTTGAAAATGTTCCACTTTGGCACGAAAGAGATATAAGCCATAGTTCAAATGAACGTATCATGCTACCTGACGTATCAATCTGCTTGCATTTTATGCTCAGGGAAATGCAAGATATAGTGAGTAATTTAGAAGTTTATCCAAAAAATATGTTCAAAAATTTAAATATATATGGTGGTGTAATCTTTAGTCAGAAAGTTTTACTTTTGCTTGTAGAGAAGGGCTTATCTAGAGAAAAAGCTTATAGCTTAGTACAAAAAAATGCCCATCAGGCCTGGAATACTCAGAATGGGAATTTCAAACAAAATATAGAGAGAGATAATGAAATTATGGATTTTATTGATCAAAGTGACTTAGAAGAATGTTTTAATCCTTCAATTCATCTTAATAATTTAAGTGTAATATGGGAGAAGTTAGGTATCTAGGATTACTGAAAACCTTATCTAAGTTAAACCAGTGTTTTCAGAAGAATAATGACCAAAAACTTTAGGATTGAAAAAGATAGTATGGGATCAATAGAGGTTCCCGTGGAAGCTTTGTGGGGTGCTCAAACACAAAGATCGATAATAAATTTTTCTATTGGAGAAGAATTAATTCCAATTGAGTTAATTTATTCACTGACCCTCATAAAAAAAGCTGCTTCAATTGCGAATTTCAATTTAGGTTTAATAGATAAAAGGAAAAAAGATTTGATTGTAGAGGCATGTACGGAAATACTTGATGGGCTTCACGATTCACAGTTTCCCTTAAAGGTTTGGCAAACAGGTAGTGGCACGCAAACAAATATGAATGTTAATGAGGTAATTTCAAATATTGCAGCTTTAAAAACTAATTCAGAGCTTGGTAGTCATCAACCAATTCATCCGAATGATGATGTAAATAAATCTCAGTCAACTAATGACACTTTTCCTGCTGCTATTCAAATATCTGTTGTTAATGAAATAATCAAAAATTTAGTTCCAACGATCAGAGAACTTACTAAGGTCCTTGATAAAAAAAGTGAAGAATGGAAAGACCTTATAAAGATAGGAAGAACCCATTTTCAAGATGCAGTTCCCCTTACTTTTGGGCAAGAAATATCAGGATGGTCAGAGCAACTTAAAGATGCTGAGAATGCAATTATTATGAGTCTGAATGAATTGTATTTCTTACCTCTGGGAGGAACTGCTGTTGGTACAGGGATTAATTGTCCAAAAGGATTTTGCGAAGAGTCTATAAAATTAATTTCCGATGATACTAATCTAATTTTCTATAAATCAAAAAATAATTTTTCTATCATGGCCTCGCATGATCGTCTTGCTCAAGTAATGAGTCAGATAAAAATATTAGCAGGTGCATTATTTAAAATTTCAAATGATATAAAAATTCTATCTTCAGGTCCAAGATCAGGAATATATGAACTAATTATTCCTCAAAATGAACCTGGAAGTTCTATTATGCCGGGCAAAGTGAATCCAACTCAATGCGAAGCCTTATCAATGGTTTGTACTCAGATAATGGGTCTTGAATATGCTGTCTCAATGGCAAATTCTAGCGGCACTTTACAGATGAATGAATATAAGCCTCTTATTGGATTTAATATTCTCACAAGTTTAAAATTACTTAAAAATGTAATAGAAAACTTTAGAATAAAATTAGTTGATGGGATGGAACCTAATCAAAAGAGAATAAAGTTAAATTTAGAAAATTCACTAATGTTGGTTACAGCCATAGTGCCAAAAGTTGGTTATGAAAAAGCAGCTGAAATTGCAAACCTTGCCTTCAAAGAATCATTAAATTTAAAAGAGGCAACAATTAAATTAGGTTATTTAAACGAAGATGAATTTGATAAAGCAATGAATATCAATTCAATGATTTGATTAAAAAAATTTAAAAATTATTGTCAATTCTTTTTGTTGCAGGATTAATATCTTCAGAGACTTTTATAAGATCATTAGATTCAGAAACAGGAAAACGATTAATAGCTTTTAATGCTAGCTTAGCTTTGCTTTTTAATTTATTACTAACACCAATACAGTATTGCACTTGAGAAAGGACATCAATTGATCTTCTAATAATCCTCACTACATCACCTTCGTCTAATGAAGTATTAAAAACCAAATCTTTCCATTTTTTTCCCCTTGCCCATTCAGAAATAATTCCAGTCAACTCTGTTTCTAAATAGATAGGAATTTCAATATGAAACTTATTTTGTTGAAAAGAGACTAATTTACTTAAACCATCTAATTCATTAAAAACATCTATTACCTTTAAAGAAGGCTTAAAATTACACCAAAGATTAGGCCTCCTTACATCAACACATATAGCTTGAATAATTGCAGCTAACTCAGGAGGATCTAAATCGTCTAGATAACCACTAACTAAAACAAGACCAATCCATAATTCATTTTCACTTCTTATTGCACCAACTGTTTGTCCAACTTCTGTCAATTCCAAATCATTTAAACAACCAAAATGATTCAAAATTTTAATCAAATTAGTAAAAGTTTTCCAGTTATGATTTTCTTTATCCTCAAGAAGTTTTTTTCTAATATTTATTTCTTGTTCAACATCAATAATTCTTTTTCTATATTTCTTTAATTTCTTGGAGTCTCCAAATCTGTGTGCAGGATGATCGGTAACTTTTTCTTCTAAATTATTAATTTGTTGCTTTTGTGCCAAAACTTCCGTTGTCAAATCATATTGTGGAGTTTGTAAATCATTTTTTTTAGAAACTTCTAAAATTCTATCCGCATAACACTGCGACATATCATCTCCCCTGAATACCTCTCCAGAAAAATACATTTTTGGCACTTCAAGTCCTAAGACATCAATTGCACCCAGATCATTAAAAATACTTACTATGTAGGAGGGTTTTATAAGAATAAATAAATTATCAATTGTCAAACACAATATACTCTTAATTTTTTGGGATTCATATATTTTCTTACAGATTAATCCTGGAACAATTTTTCTTTTAATTTGGGGAGCTTTGATTGAAATTAAGCTTCCATCTTTAATATATGGAAGTGCATTGGTTATCTCTTCTGATAATTTTTCTACTGATTGTTTTTCTAAAATTTTCAAGAGTCTTCTCTCCTCTTTAAGACGATTTTTTAACTTTTCGTATGCATCAAAATCTTTCCATGAAACGTTAGATGTAATTTTTTTTAACTCAATTAAATCCTTATCTAAATTTTCAAGAATTATATTCTCACCTGATGATTCACCTAAATATAAAAAACTACCAAAACTTCTTTTAATTAATTCTTTAGACTTCTCTAAAGAATAACTTTGTAAAAGATTAAGTACCATTCCATAGCTTGGAGTGAATTGACTTTCTAAAGCATTTGGTTTGCTTATAGCCAGTGCACTTGCTTCTTTTGCACCTTCGAATCTTGTTTGTAATGTAACAACATATCCCTGGGTATCTTTCCCTCTTCTTCCAGCTCTTCCTGCCATTTGCAAAAATTCACTGCTAAATAATAATCTATGACCATCTTCTGTCCTTTTTGATAAAGAAGAAATAACGGTTGTTCTTGCGGGCATATTTATCCCTGCAGCAAGAGTTTCAGTTGCAAAAACAACTTTTATTAAACCTTGCTGAAATAATTCCTCAACTAATTCTTTCCATGCAGGCAATAATCCAGCATGATGAGATGCAATACCGCGTTTTAATGCCTCGCATTGAGATTTATCTGTAATTGCTTCCTGATTATTTTTAAGATAAACATCTAATTTTTGGGATATCATACTTGCTTCTGAGTAACTTACTAAAGTTAAATCTTTTATATTCTCAATAGCCTTATCACATCCTCTTCTACTAAAAATAAAATAAATAGCTGGCAACATATTTCGTTCAGCTAGTTTCGAGATCACAAAGCCAATTGAGGGAGACTTTGGTTGCATTATCCTGCCCACTTTTCCTCTTATTTTCTGCCCTTTAGGAGCTCTCCAAATCTTGCAGTTTGGATGAATTCCATTACCTTTATTATTTAAAAGTGGATGGAGGCCTTTAACACTACAAAAAATAAAATCAAGTGGGACTGGTCTCTTATCACTATTAATTAGTACTGTGGGTCCGTGAACTTTTTCTATCCAATTTTGCAATTGATCTGCATTGGCTATCGTTGCTGATAAAGCTATTATTTGAGTTCTAGTAGGGCAATGGATTATAGTTTCTTCCCAAACCGTACCTCTTTGGGGGTCATTCATATAATGACATTCATCAAGAATTACAGATTCTAAATGTTCTAAAGGATCATCAAATTCATCAAATTCGCCATAAAGCATGTTCCTAAAAATCTCAGTCGTCATGACTAAGATTGGTGCTTCTCTATTTATGCTTATATCTCCAGTTAAAAGACCAACTTTATTCTGGCCATATTGATTGGAAAAATCTCTAAACTTTTGGTTTGATAGGGCCTTTAAAGGTGTTGTATAAAAAACTCTGCTGTCATGAGATAAGCCTCTATATATAGCAAATTCACCTATCAATGTTTTACCCGAACCTGTTGGTGCTGTTAAAACAACAGAATTTCCGCTATTAATAGCTCGTATTGCTTCTAATTGGAAATCATCTAGCGGAAAGGGAAAATATTCCTCTAAATTAAGCAATAATTGTGATTGAAGAGAGGATGAGTTAACTTCTTAATATATGATCTATATAGATATTAATAAACAAAAAATACCTTGCAAACTTTAATTGTAAATCTAAATCTTTTTAATTAAATCCACAATATTTTATTTTGCCAAAATGAAAAAAGTAAAAATTCCAAAAAATAGAATCCGTAAATTAAAAACATTTTCTTTAGGTAAAAAATCCTTCGAACTTCTAAGTTTAAATTCACAAAATGAAAAACTTATAGACTTATGCAGTAATGATTATTTTGGATTAAGCAGGGACAAGGATTTAATAAAAGCTGCTTACGAAATAAGCTTATTAGAAGGCATTGGTTCAGGAAGCTCCAGGTTTATTACAGGTTCAAGACCAATACATAAATTATTAGAAACAGAACTTGCCAAGTGGCTTGATCAAGAGAAAGTATTACTTTTCCCAAGCGGATTTCAAGCAAATATAGCCGCTATCCAGGCTTTAGCAAACAGAAATAGTATCGTAATAGCAGATAAATTGATCCATAACTCTTTATTGGTTGGAGTCAAAGCTGCTCAAGCAAAACTAGTTCGATTCTCACACAATAATTTAAAAGATTTAGAAGACAAAATTATTAAATCTAACCCCACAAAAAATTCGATTTTAGTTGTTGTTGAATCTCTTTATAGCATGGAGGGATCAATTGCTCCGCTTAAAGAAATAACGGAAATTTGCAAAAAAAATAGTGTTCAATTATTAGTTGACGAAGCTCATGCAATTGGGATCTTGGGCCCTGAAGGCAGGGGTTTAAGTTTTAATTGTCGTTCAGATATAACTATGATTACTGGAACTTTTGGAAAAGCATTTGGAAGCGGTGGAGCTTTCATAGCTTCCAATTCAGAAATTGGAGAATATCTTATCCAAACAAGTGGTGCATTTAGGTATACAACCGCACTTGCACCATGTTTGGCTGCTGGGGCACTAGAAGGTTTAAGGAAAATTTTAGAAAATAAAGAATGGGGTAATGATTTGTTATCTTCTGCGAATGAATGGAAAGATGCAATTATTAAAAATTTTAGTTTTCCAGTTCAGGGAGATTCTCACATTTTATCAATTATTGTTGGCCAAGAAGAGAAAGCAATTTATCTACAAAAATATCTCGAAGAAAATGGTTTTTTAGCAATTGCGATAAGACCTCCAACTGTTCCAGTGGGGCAATCAAGAATCAGAATAACAATACGAAGAAACTTAGATTTTAATCTGCTAAGTAATTTCATTGCAGTATTAAAAGATTTTAAATGAAACAAATTATTACTCAACATGGATGGGGACTAAATAAATATTTCTGGGATGATTATAAAGTTGATTTTTTAAATAATAATTGGCATTGGCAAGATAATGAAAGGGGCTATTTTTCGACAAATAATTATCAAGCAAAATGGATTAAAAGCGAATCTAAAAAAGGAATCAGAATGACTTTATGCCATTCATTTGGTTTTCATTTAATGCCAAAAAAAATTTTAAAAGAAGCAACTCATATTGTTCTTATAAATTCTTTTAATAATTTTCTTCCATTAAGTAATAAGAGAAACTTTATTTTGAGGTCTCTAAAAAGAATGGAAACAAAAATCATAAAAGATGAACCTAAGGATATGTTGAAAGAATTTATATATAAGTCATTTATGCCAAATCATATGAATAATAGTTTTAAAAATATCTTTTATAAAAGTCTAGAGAGTTTAAATAAAACTCTTCTTTTAAGTGATTTAAAAGAACTTTACATTAATAGAGATTTTCCAGTATTTTTAAGAAAAGATTGCAAAATTATTTTTATAAAATCAGAAAATGATTTGATTCTTGACAACGAATCAAATAATAACTTTTTAAATTACTTAAATAAAACACTTGAAAGGAAGCCAATCCTAATTAAATTAGCTCAACAAGGTCATTGCTTGAATAATTTAAATTTATACGAGATCTTACGAAATACACTTAACGATTGAAATGGATAGTAAAAAGTGGAATGAGAAAATACAAAATAATTTCAATGATGCTGCATATCGGTATTTAGAACATTCAAATATTCAGAAATTTTTTGCAAAAAAGATTGTTCACCTAATCAAAGAAATAAAACCCCAAAAAAAAGGTGAATGGATAGATCTAGGATCAGGGCCAGGACTATTAGCAGATGAAATAGAAAAAATTTCTTCCCAAAAAGTATCCAGAATTGATTTCAGCAAGAAAATGCTTCTTGAGAATAAATTATATAGAAAAAAAATTTTATGGGATTTAAATAATGATTTACCTTCTGAAATAAATAACTGTTCTCTATTAACATCTAACTTCTGCATACATTGGTTAAACAACCCAGAAAAGATAATAAAAAATTGGTTTAGCAAATTAACACCTGGAGGTTTTTTAATCATTTCATATCCGACAAAAGATTGTTTTCCTGAATGGAAAGATACTTATAAAAAAATTGATATTGAATATAGTGGTCTTAATTTCCTTTGCTCTAAAGAATTATTAAAAGATTTCAAATCAACTGAAATACATTATTCAAAACAGTTTAATTATCTTGAAAATTTTGAAGATGTATATAAACTTTTTAGAAGCATTAAAAATGTAGGAGCACAATCATCAAACTGTAAACGCAAAACAGTGAAAGAGTTAAAGGAAATTCAAAAGTTTTGGCCAAAGAATTACAATAATACTGTGAACCTTTCATGGCAAATTGAGATTCAAATCATAAAGAAATTATGAGAAGTCACAAAAATATCTTCAAATTTACAATTTGTGGAACAGATACTGATATTGGGAAAACTTTAATAAGCTCTTTTTTCGTTAAAGGATTAAGTTCCTTTTATTGGAAACCTATTCAAAGTGGGATTGAATCGCAAACTGATAGTCAAACTGTTGAAAAACTTGCACAAGTAAGTAAGGAGAAAATAATCAAAGAAGCTTATGTCTTTACAAAACCTCTATCTCCGCATTGGGCTGCTGAAATAGATCAAAAAGCTATTAACTTTGACAAGTTGAGATTGCCAAAAGTGCAAGGCTCACTAATTATAGAAACTGCAGGTGGATTAATGGTTCCAATAACACGCAATTTTTTGCAAATAGATCAAATAAAAGAATGGAATCTTCCGGTAATACTTGTATGTAAGAGCTCACTTGGCACTCTTAACCATACCCTGCTTAGTATTGAGGCCTTAAAACGAAGAAATATTGAGATTTTAGGTTTAGTAGTCAATGGCGAAAAACACCTAGATAATCCAAAAACTCTAGTTGATTTTAGTGGTGTTCCTTTAATTGCTGAATTTCCTTACATCAAAAAAATGGACTCAAATAATTTAGATATACTATGGAAAGAACTAGACATCAAGAATAAGTTGATCTCACTATTAAACTCAAAAATAAGGTAAATGAAATCTTTGGATTCAAAAACTCCAAATCAAGAATGGCACCCAAATATTTGGCCACCTTTTACGCAAATCAATAACAGCAAACCGCAGATAGAAGTAACCCATGGTAAAGATGCCCTCCTATTTACTAAAGATCCTAAAAAAGAACTAATTGACGCAATTAGTAGTTGGTGGGTAACTCTTCATGGTCATAGTAACGAATATATTGCGGATGCCATTTTTGATCAATCAAAAAAACTTGAGCAAGTTATATTTGCTGATTTCTTACATCCACAGGCAAAAAAATTAGCGGAAAGACTTAGTGAATTAACAAAACTAGAAAGATTATTCTTTTCTGATAACGGTTCTACTGCAGTGGAAGTCGCTTTAAAAATTGCCTTCCAATCATGGCAAAATAGCGGAGAGACAAGAACTCAAATAGTAGCTTTTGATGGCGCCTATCATGGTGATACATTTGGCGCAATGGCTTTAGGTGAAAGAAATATTTTTAATGAGAATTTCGATAATCTTATGTTCCCAGTTAGAAGAGTCCCATGGCCTTCAACTTGGATGAACGATGAAGATGTAGAAAATAAAGAAAATAAGGCGATCCAAAAATTAGAAACTCTACTTAAAACTCCGACAGTTGCAGTAATCCTTGAGCCACTTGTTCAAGGAGCAGGAGGGATGAATATGGTTAGGCCTCAGTTTATAAAAAAAGTTTCAGAAATTATAAAAAATAATAATTCTTTGTTAATTGCCGATGAAGTATTGACTGGGTTTGGAAGATGTGGAACCCTTTTTGCTTTTCAAAAGGCAAACATTATTCCTGATTTAATAAGTATTTCAAAAGGTTTAACTGGTGGATTTTTGCCGATGGGAATAACTTTATGTAAAGAAAAAATTTTTCAATCCTTTATTGATGATTCCCCAAGAAAAACTTTTTGGCATGGACATAGTTTTACTGCTAATCCTTTAGGTTGTGCTGCAGCAAACGCTAGCCTTGATTTATTAGAAAAAGAACCACAAAAATACCTTTCATTTGAGGAAAAACATTTATCTCATCTAATTAAATTTAAAAACTTACCTTATATAAAGAAGGTAAGGGTATCCGGCACAATTGCTGCCTTCGATTTAGATATTGGGAATAAAAAAGGTTATTTCAATAATATTGGGAAAGAAATAAAGAGTCTTGCAATGGAGCAAGGTTTATTTATTAGGCCCCTCGGGAATGTTATATACCTCTTGCCTCCTCTCTGTATAACAGATGATCAATTGGGGAAAAGTTACTGGATAATAAGGCAAATCTTAGACAATCTTTAGATAGAAGTTTAAGGTCCCTGCAGTATTGCATTTTCCACATCTTCTCTATTGATGCAGTACGAAAATAGTCTTTTAGTTTCTTGTCCTTCACTTTCCCATGTAACACTTAAATCTTCTTGTTCAAAAATAATAGTTGCATTCCAATTTGAAAGTAACAGATACCATTTAGATGGATTATTAATATCCTTCACAGCACCTAAATCAGTTAGCCACAATTCCAATGATTGCAGTGAATTTTGATTGATAGGTTTTTTAGAGGAATTCACAGGCTTTTTTAAAAAATTATTTAATTAGCCAAAGCGGTATTGTCTCTAATTCTTTTCCAGTCAAAGAAGCAATAAAAATTGAACCAATTAAACTTATAGAAATTATGATAATTAAAAGAAACAACGAAAACAATTCTCCATTCGAAAAAGGTCTTCTATTTCCTATTAAATTTTGACTATTAGAATCGATTACTAAATTATTTAAAACATTAGTATTATTTGTAATCCTAGAGTTTTCTTTTAGTTTGTCATCATATATTTTCCTTAAATTACTATTATTTAAATGTTCATAAGCTTCAAGAACTTCTTGAAATTTACTTTTAGCAACGTCTATTTCTAATGAAGTTGTATCGGGATGCAACTCAATAGAAAGTTTACAAAATGCCTTTCTTAATTCATGATTTGATGCATTTTCATTTACACCTAGAATTTTGTAATAGGAAGTTTCCCCTTTCAAAATAATCTTTTATTAATATTGTAATTCTAATAAATTTTTACTAAATAGAATGTATCCAATGGATGGTTAAAATTCATAATTATAACGAAATGAAAAAACAAAACATTCCAGAAGAAATTCTTTCCTTAATAACTGACGAAGAAATAAATTTATTTCAAGAGTTACAAATTAAAATTAAAGAATTAAATTATAAGACCAATCTCACAAGATTAACTGATGGTGATGATTATTGGGTATCTCAAGTTTTTGACAGCATTTGGCCATTCAAAGCTTTCACTAATATTAATTTTGATAATAAAAAATTTTTAGATATTGGATCAGGCTGTGGCTTCCCAGGTTTAGCTTATGCAATAACTCATCCTAATTCTGAGATATACCTAATTGATTCTTTGAAAAAGAAAACTGATGCAATAAAAATTTTAGTTGAGCAAATCAATTTCAAAAACAATATTCATGTAATCAATGATCGTGTTGAGAATTTAGCCCACCAATCATCAATGAGATTTAATTTTAATATTGCAACAACTAGAGCGGTTAGTAATCCATCAACAGTTTCAGAATATATACTACCAATGTTAAAAAAAGAAGGGTTTGGAGTTTTATATTGTGGCAAATGGACGAATCAAGAAAGCAAAAATCTAGATAAAACTTTAGAAATATTAGAAGGGAAAGTTAAAGATAAAAAAGAGATACTATTACCAAGAAATAAAGGCACCCGAAATATTATTCTTATTCAACCGAAGAATTTTTGTCCTGCAATTTACCCAAGAAAAGTTGGTAAACCTGAAAAAAATCCATTATGAAATTATTTTCTTGATAATCTTTTAGCATTATCATCTCCAAACTTTTCTTTTAAACTTCTCAATTTTTTTATAACTTTTTTTGGATTTATATGACCTTCTAATACTTTCAATAATTGCCCTTCAGAAATATCTTCATCTAGTAAATTCGCGTTGAATCCTGGGAACCAGTGGCTTCCATTACCAAGCAATTGATATCTAGCTCTTGCATATCCTTCCATACCCAACCAATCAATTAAATTTGAAAGCCAAAGCAGAACAGGAATATTAATATTTCCAGGAGTATATTCCCAACTTGGTAAATTTCTATTCCAATTTTGATGCCATTCTAAACCTAAGGAATTAATTGATTCCTGCCTTAATTTGTTAATTATCTTAGGGACATACTTCTCAGATTCTGATAACAACGAGACAGCTTCTAAATGCAGAGCAAAATCTGTCTCTTTTGCAATACCAACACTCAAAGTATGGACATTTTGATTTCTTAAGCAAAAAAGATCATTAAAAACTATAGGATGAAGTGGTTTACAAAATTCCAACATTTTTCTTGAGGGAGTATGAAGATGTCCCCCTTTATCAGTGGGACTTATTATGAAAACCCCAAGATCATGCTTATTGGCTAAATTAATAACCTTTGTATTTTTCTGATTAATGAAATACCAGTGCAAATTTACATAATCAAATAAGTTTGTTGATATGGCCTTTTCAATAAGGGAGGATTTTCCATGGGTTGAAAATCCAATAGATCCAATTAAATTTTCTTTTTGAAAATTCCTCAAAATATCAATGCAACCTCCATCTCGAATAGCATGATGTAAATGTTCAGCAGTATTGATACCATGTATTGCTAACAAATCAATTTTTTTTACTTTCAATTTTTCAATGCTAGATAATACATCTCGCTCAAAAATTTCGGGATCACTATTTGGTGGAATCTTTGTTTGGATTATATTTGGGATTTTCTTAGTATTCTTAAAACACATCCCTAATTGCACCTCAGAAGTTCCATAGTACTTGGCGGTTTCTACATGACTTAAGCCATAATGTGTTGCAAGATTTAATATATTTTCTACTTTATTTTGTTCTTCGCATGAAACCTCTGAAAAATCTAATTGATCCCAACTTTTTTGAAATCTCATACCACCTAAAGATAAAACAGGAATCTTCAGATTGGTTCTACCAAATCTACGATATTGCATCTTATTGATATTAGTGTTTATTCATTCTCGGTGGCTTTCCAAATGTTTGAAACATATCCCTATCGAGACTATTCTCTAAATCATCTAATTCTTCAAATTTAACCCAATGAATACAATCAACAGGGCATGTATCTATTGCTTCTTGTATGACATCAAAACTATCTCCATCTTGCCTAATAGCTCGACTTCTACCATGAAATTCATCAACAGTAAAAGTGTTCGATGCGACGTGAACACAGTACTGACAACCAATACATTTTGCTTCATCAACCCATACCGCTTTTTCTGCTAACTGACCACCTAAAACAGGCTCATAGCCTGTAATCTCGATATTTTCTTCAGTATTATGAAATGGATCCGTAAAATCCATATCTTGACATTAGTTTTCCCATTTGGTTAAGACCAATTCGATAGAACCATCATTTTTATTATTTTGCTCTACGATTTGGTATCCATCTTCTTGCGTTTTAGAAATGATTGTTTGGTAAGCATACATTTGCGTAACTTTTGAGATAAATCTTTCTACTGGAATCTCAAAATTCCATAGATCAAGGTCAGTAACTAATTCATAAGCATTAGAATTGTTATCCCATTTAAATCCAACTTGGGTATCACCAGGTAAATTCATACTTATATCAACAGCTGTAAATTGACCTTTATATCCTTTTACAAACTTTTCTTCTTGATTAATACTATAACCGAAGTGATTTAAAGCCTTAATTAATGGCTCTGCTTCTTTGAGATGGGTTTTAATCGTACTAAAATGTGACATTAGATTCGTTATTTAGTTGTGTTAAGTTTTCACTTTGATTGGAGATGAAAGCATCAGATGTTTTATTCTTAACTGTTACTTTACCGAGAGCATCTTCGAGGTTTTTTGTAGCTTCATTGCATGAATTACCAATAAACCCTTCAACAGTCTCTTCAACTCTTCCGTCTTGATGAATTTTGAATCTCAATGTTTTTTGAGGCATTAAATTCAAGTACTGAGTACTTTTACTTTATATAGAATAACGAAAATATTTTGTTTCAGTTGGTACAAGTTAATTAATTTTAATTTTTATATTGAATATCTGATAAAGTAGTTTGTTATTTGGAATTCTTTTAAAAAAATTAAGATTTTTAGTTGTAGAAACCTTGCATCCCCATTGAATCAAGGGCAGTTTTAGCTTCTTCCATAACAGATGGCTCTTTATCAAAAAGGGCTATCTTGGTACATTCATCAACGAAACTTTCTTGTAATGTATTGTTTAATTTTTCATACAACCTAGATAATGACCAAATGCAATTACTTCGTACACCTGATTCATTATCTATCTTTAAACTTATTAAAAGCTGTTCTGCTGCTAATTGAGCGTTCTCCAAAGAAACATTTCCAATTTCAGCTAAAGAACTAGATGACCATAACCTCACTGCAGCCACATCATTCTTTAAGGCATTTATTAATGGTTTTAAGACAATTTGATTATCATAGTTAGCTAAGCTCCATGCAGTTGCTCTTCTGACATAAGCATTATCATCAGTCTTTAAAAGAATGACAAGTTTTTCGACTGCGCTAGGACAAGGATTACGACCTAAAGCATATACCGCACTCATTCTTTCAACAGGGCAAGGTTGATCAAGTAATGGTAACAAAAGGGGGAAAGATCTTGAATCTCTATATTCACAAAATGTTCTTAAGCCCTGTATTCTTTCTTCTCTATTACCTTTGAGCATTTTTAATGCTTCATTGCACTCCTGAGTTATATTTAAACCTTTTGGGAAAGAATCTTCATCAATTTGCTCTAAAGGATCTATTTCAACTTCTAAGGCCAATTCTCTCGCCAGAACATCTGGATCTACAGCAATATCAACTAAGCTTTTTTTATTAAGATCCTTATTTTTTGTCATTATTAAAAATTAAAAATATTAATTTATTGGAGCAGGAGACATCATATCTCCTGGTAACCAAATTCTTGCACTAACTGCAAAGAAGGCAAGCCCAAAAAGTGAGACGATAGCGAAAGGTAAAATTTTTGTCTTAATGAAACCCAAAGTTTTTAAATGAATTAACACAATAATAACTTGTTTAAGAGACTTTTAAAAAATCTTTATTGGATAATATTATTTATGTTTTGCACTTTGTCTTAGCTGACCACATGCAGCATTTTTATCTAGACCTCTGCTTTTTCGTGAGCTAACAGCGATACCATTTTTGACAAGTATAGACTGAAATAATTGGAGATTTTTTAAAGACGTTCGTTTAAATTCAACCTCCTCAATTTTGTTATATTGTATTAAATTTACGTGACATTGAAAACCCTTTAGCAAATTACTCAATTCATAAGCATGTTCTAAGTTGTCATTCACCCCTCTAAGCATTAGATATTCAAAACTTACCCTTCTCCCAGTATCTTTTACGAATTTTTTACAGTCTTCAATTATATTTTTGATCTCATAGTTTTTTGCACTAGGTATTATCGTTTCTCTTATTTTTTGGTTTGAAGCATGTAGGCTAATTGCTAATGTAAATTGACATTTACCCAAAAATTGAAAAGACTTTACTGATAATCTACTTATCATTTTTGGAACAGCAACTGTGCTTACAGTTATCTTTCTCTGACTGATCTGAAAATCCTCATTAATAGATCTAACTGACAAAAGTAAAGCATCAATATTAAGTAAGGGCTCTCCCATACCCATGAAAACAATATTAGTAACTTTTCTATTCATTTCATTTTCTATAAATAAAATTTGATCTAAAATTTCACTTGTTTTTAAAGATCTCTTCAAACCTTCCTTACCAGTTGCGCAAAATTTGCAATCCATTGGGCAACCAACCTGACTTGAGAGACAAGCAGTTAGTCTTTTTTCAGTTGGTATGCCAACGCACTCAATATTTTCATTATCAATGGTTGATAATAACAACTTTAGAGTGCCATCGTTAGCTAATTTTCTTTCTTGAACACATAGCTCACTTACTTTGAAACCATCATCTTTTAACTTCTTTCTAAAATCTAAAGGTAAGACTTCTATTTGATCAATATTTTTTTTCTTATTTCTATAGTTATAAATCCAATTATGGATTTGGCGCCCCCTAAAAGCAGCCTCGCCATAATCTAAGGCCACATTTTCCAAATCTTTAACACTACTTCCAAGAAGATTTTTCAAATTTAGTAGTCTTTATTCCAACACTATTTTCACCATAACAGCAAACCATGTTTTAAAAAGAATTCTGTAAGAATAAGAGCAATAAAACCAATCATGGCAATTCTTCCATTAAGTCTTTCATTATAAAAATGGAAACCATAACGAGGTAATTTTCTTTTAGGAACAATCTCAGGCTTAATCATCTCTTACAAATTTAAGAATTTCATTCTAATCGCTAAAAATAATAATAGGTTATATTTATTCATCAGAAAGAAGGCCCTCCTCCTGCAATCCCTCCAACGCGGCGGGATCTGGTAATTGATCTTCAGAAAATTGATTTTCAGCATTAGGTCTTGCGAAGGCCGCAAAATTACTAGAAGAGGAATCAATTCCATGTCGGTTTCTGGTAGTCTCCAAATCTTCATCACTAGGATCATCAAGTATTGCTGTAGAGCTTACGGCAGGGGATTGTGGCATATCAACTGTGTAATCTGGCCTTAAGTTTTGTGCTCTTCTGTAGCCACCAGATTCTTCTGAAAGAATATCAGGATGAGGGCCAGCCTCTGAAGATAATTCCTCCACAAAACCACTAAAACCAGTACCTGCAGGTATTAATCTACCAATGATGACATTTTCTTTTAGACCTCTTAACCAATCAGATTTACCTTCAATTGCAGCTTCTGTAAGAACTCTTGTTGTTTCTTGGAACGATGCTGCTGAAATAAAGCTATCTGTATTGAGAGAGGCTTTAGTAATACCTAACAAAACAGGAGTAAATTCTGCTGGAGCGCCTCCTGTAATTGCCATTGCTTGGTTTGTATCTTCCACTTGCCTCAACTCGATGAGTTCACCAGGCAAAAGAGTAGTATCCCCAGCATCTTCTATACGGACTTTACTTGTCATCTGTCTAACAATAACTTCAATATGCTTATCATCTATAGCTACACCCTGTGACTTATAAACATTTTGAACCTCACTTACCATACTTCTTTGTAATTTTGATATGGATTCTCGAGCTGCATCTATCAATGGTTTCTGATCTTTTAAATCATTAAAATAGCAATCTAATAGTTCATGCGGATTAATTGGACCATCAGTTAAAGATTCTCCGCCTATAACTTGTTGTCCATCACTAACCATTATATTTTTCCCTATTAATAGTTGATATTCATTCACAAAATCATCTTTTTCAATAACCGATAAAGAAACTGATTCTTCATCATTACCTTTTTTAATTTGAACAATTCCAGATTTTTTACATAGAATTGCAGAATCTCTGGGTCTCCTTGCTTCTAATAACTCTTCAATACGAGGCAATCCTTGTACGATATCTCCAGTTTTCTGCCTTTCAAAAACAAGTAAAGCTAATCCATCTCCCCTAAGAACTAAATCTCCATCTTTAACATGTAAAACTGAATCAGGAGAAACCATATAAGGCCTACCAAGTCTTAAAGTTACTGAACTATTAGAAATTTCTTCTATTTCTCCACAAGAAGTAGATTTTACAGACTTACTAATAGGATCACCATCAACTACTCGATCGCCAACTTTAACTACTGCTTTATCACTAATTTTAATTTTAATTTTATCTTCTTCTCTTTCAACAATTAATCTTCTTATGGGTTCATCGTCAACAACATTTGGTAGTTGAATCAATCCTTTTTCTTTACAAAGAATTTGAGTGGTGGCTATTACATCTCCCGCTTTTACTAATTGGTTGTTTTTGACTTGTAGTTCAGTATGTGTCGAGCCATGACTAGAGTCAGATAGAGTATCTCTTCTTACAAGAATAGACTCCAGTATTACTAAATTTAATCTATTAATTGATACCTCATTTTCATCTTTAATAGACTCGACGTCAATAGTCATTTGAGGGGTAGCATCAAAGCTCTCAATGCTTAAATGTGTTCTAAGTAATTCAACTCCTTCAACCGACTTTATTAATTCACCGTCTTTATAAGTAAGCCTTTGGATAGCTTTTAAACCTAAATGTGGTCCTTTTTCCTGTTTAACATGTGATAGTTGGGGTAATTTTGCTTGGTCAGGAATAGTATATTCTTCAACAGTTCTTAACAATAAGCCTCGACATTTAGGTGTTTCTAATTTTTGAACAAATAGAATTTCTTTATTATCCACTCCATCTAGAATCTTTTCACCTGGATTTACAAGAATTCCTTCCTCTGTAAATCTATTCAAAACTTCTTCATCATTACACTCATGAAAAGTTCCGTTTCTTATAGTTATTTCACGGAGGATATCATTTTTTTGCGTAACAGTAACAATTCCTGATGTTTGACTAAAAATATCTTTTACAACTTCTGTTCCTGCTTCAATCCATTTCATATCTTCGATCATTAGAAGAGAAATGTCCTTATTGATTTCATGTGTCTCTTGAGGAATCCAGAGCAATGTCCCTCCTTGACTTACTTCAAAACCATTTTTAGATGATCTTGCTTTTTTAACACTTAATCCCGGTGCGTATTTTACTAGGCCACCAGTTTTTGTACGAAACCTTTCATCTGTTAAATCTGCTATTACCTCACCATTACTAATTTTACTTCCAGGGGTAGTATTTAAACGATAAGATGTACCATCGCTTGATTCCAAATTATATATTTGACCTGAATGAGTAGATTCTTCAATTAATTTAAAATTAGTTAAAGACATTGAAGTAGTGACAATTTGAACTTCTCTTGAATCTCCTATCGAGTCTCTTAATCGAACTTGTCCTCCAAACTCAGTTGATTGACTTGCTTCTGCCAAAACAGTTCCTTCATCTACAGATTTTCCAGATGAGATAACAGGTCTTGCATTAGGTGGTAAGTTATAAACATCTCCCGCTAAAACCCACAATCTGCCCAATCTTTGAGCTTTTAAAGTAATGTTACCCTGCCTATCTGTTACCTCCTTTGGTTGGATAACCTTGTCATACTTAACTTGACCAGCTAAATCACAAATAACATCTTTTGTTGCTTTTTCAACACTCTTTTTCACGGTTCCAGCAGTAATCTGAGCAACAGTTTTATCAGAAGTAATTTCTTCACCGTCTTCTACAAATAAAAGAGATCCAGCAGAAACTTCAATTTTTTGAGCTTTGCCAGAATTATTTTCTTGAGGAATTATCTTTAGTACGAAATCAACTTCCGCTTGTTTAGCTTCTACGCCATGTGGGGTTCTATAACCTCTAACTTTTGCTTTTGAACTGAATTCAACTTTACCAGAAATTCTTGATCTCACTACTCCACTTTCAGCAGTTGATACGCCTCCAGTATGAAAAGTTCTCATTGTCAATTGAGTTCCTGGCTCACCAATAGATTGTGCAGCAATAATTCCAACTGCCTCACCTAAATCAACCAAATGATTATGAGCCAACGCCCATCCATAACACCTCCTACAAACAGATCTATTAGCTTCACATGTTAGTGGAGATCTAATTTTTACTTTTTTAATAGATGCGTTTTCAATATCTCCTGACAATGCAGGATCTATTGCAGTGTTTTGAGCAACGACGAGGTTTTCTTCAGCATCAAAAATATCCTCAGCGGTAAGCCTACCGAGAAGCCTTGCTCCAAACTTACCATCTTCAGCTTCAATAATTATTGATCGTTCTGTTCCACAATCTTCTTCTCTAACAATTACATCTTGAGCTACATCAACTAATCTTCTAGTCAAATAACCAGAATCTGCAGTTCTTAAAGCAGTATCAACCAAACCTTTTCTTGCTCCGTAAGAAGAAATTACATATTCAGTAACAGTTAGTCCCTCTCTAAAATTGGTTCTTATTGGCAAGTCAATGATTTCTCCTTGAGGATTAGCCATCAATCCCCTCATGCCAACAAGTTGTCTCACCTGTGACATATTACCCCTAGCTCCTGAATTAGCCATCATCCAAACAGAATTTAAAGGATCATTTTGATTAAAATTATTCTTAACAGCATCTACCAATCTTTCATTAGTTTCAGTCCAGGTATCTATAACTTTTGTATGCCTTTCAACTTCGGTAATTTCTCCAAGTCTATAGCATTCTTCTGTAGCCGATATTTGCTCTTCAGCTTGACCTATTAAATCTTGTTTAGCTTCAGGAACTTTTAAGTCATCTACAGAAATAGAAACAGCCGCTTGGGTAGCATATTTAAATCCTAAGTCCTTTAGATTATCTGCCATGACTGCAGTAATAGCTGTTCCATGAGTTTTATAAGCCCAAGCGACTAAATTTTTTAAGGCTTTCTTATCAACTACCTTATTCTTGAATGATGGAGGAGTTTTAGCTAAAGAAGGCATTGTAACTGGATTGTTCTTTTTTGAGTTTTTTGTAGTTTTACGTACTCTAGATGTTTTTTTAGGTTTAGATGAAGTCATGATTTTTAAATAAATGAAAAATAGTTTTAAAGATTACGTTTTAGATACAGAATCAATGATGGTATAGTTCATCACAACCCTCCCAACAGTTGTCAGCACAAATCTACTTATTAAATTATTATCTGAGTCAAATCTGTCCCTTCTTAAATTCCAAATTTCTAATCTTGAGCCATCATCTAGCTCTTGAGTTTTTTGTGGGCTAAGCATTTCTTCTTCATCTTCAACTTCTCCATTAAATCTAACCCATATCCATTCGTGCAGGCTGAGCCTTTTATCTTCAAAGGCAAAAATTACATCCTCTAATGAAGCAAAAGTGGTCTTATTATCTCCAAATTCAGGTTTTTTATAATTCGGTTGCAAAGCAGTCAGATAATAAGATCCTAAAACCATATCTTGTGATGGTGTCACAATTGGTTCACCTGTAGCAGGAGAAAGAATATTATTACTTGCCAACATAAGCATGCGTGCTTCAGTTTGTGCCTCTAAAGCTAAAGGAACATGAACTGCCATTTGATCTCCATCAAAGTCAGCATTGAATGCAGGACAAACTAAAGGATGAAGTTGTATTGCTCTACCTCCAACTAATTTCGGTTCAAAAGCTTGAATTCCTAAACGATGAAGAGTAGGGGCTCTATTTAAAAGAATTGGATGGCCTTCAATAACTTCCTGAAGTACCTGCATAACTTCGTCATCGGCTTTTTGTATTAATTTTTTTGCCGCTTTAATATTATTAACAATATTTTGTCTTATCAATCTATGAATTACAAAAGGCTGAAAGAGCTCTATCGCCATTTCTTTTGGAAGACCACATTGATGCATTTTTAATTTAGGACCCACAACTATTACAGATCTTCCTGAATAGTCAACACGCTTTCCAAGAAGATTCTGTCTAAATCTTCCTTGTTTTCCTTCAATTATGTCACTTAGAGACTTAAGAGCTCTATTATTTGCTCCAACAACAGTTCTTCCTCTCCTTCCGTTATCTATAAGTGCATCAACTGCCTCCTGAAGCATTCTTTTTTCATTTCTTACGATAATTTCAGGAGCTAAAATTTCTTGAAGCCTAGCTAGTCTGTTATTTCTGTTTATAACTCTTCTGTATAAGTCATTTAAATCTGAAGTTGCAAATCTACCCCCATCAAGCTGAACCATGGGTCTTAGATCAGGAGGTATAACTGGGATGGCATCTAAAACCATCCATTCAGGTTTTGCGTTAGTTGCAATGAAATTATCAATAACTCTTATCCTTTTTATAAGCTTTGCCCTCTTTTGTCCTTTGCTATTAGTAATTTCTTCTCTAAGCTCCTCAGCAACCTGATTTAAATCAAGGTCCTCAAGTAATTGCTTCAGTGCTTCAGCACCAATTCCAACAAAAGGCTCATTTTCGATAGTGGAATCTTCAGCATAAATTTCATCTTCAATTTCCAACCACTCATCCTCAGTTAGTAATTGCTTATATTTAAGTTCTTTATGATCTCCGGGATCTAAAACGACATAACAATTAAAGTAAACAATTTGTTCTACATCCCTAAGCGGAATGTCCAAAAGTATTGCTACGTAACTAGGAATTCCTTTCAAATACCAAACATGGGAGACTGGCGCAGCGAGTTTTATATAGCCCATCCTATGTCTTCTAACTCTACTTTCAGTTACTTCTACACCACACCTCTCACAAACAATGCCGCGATGTCTTACTCTTTTGTACTTCCCACAATGGCATTCCCAATCTTTAGAAGGCCCGAAAATCTTTTCACAAAACAAACCATCCATTTCTGGTTTAAGTGTCCTGTAATTGATTGTTTCAGGTTTCGTAACTTCACCAACTACTTGTCCATTGGGCAATGTCCTCTGACCCCAATCCATTATTCTTTTTGGAGAAGCTATTGAAATTTTGACGTAATCAAAGTGATTTTCAGTTCTTAAGTTGCTGTTTGTCATTTTTGGCGAATTTAAATTAAAAGGTTTTAATTGAGTATTTAATCTTCCTCATATTCAGAGGTTCCGAGTGATTCATACGTCGGTCTTGATGGAGTATTTCTTCTCGGATTGATATCTTGCATTAAATCTACTTCTTTTCCTTCGTCTGTATAAACCCCTATATCCAGGCCTAGAGATTGTAATTCCCTCATAAGAACTTTAAATGACTCAGGAGTACCAGGCCTTGGGATCGGTTTACCTTTTACGATCGCATTAAGCGCTTCATTTCTTCCCTGCATATCATCAGATTTTACTGTTAACAATTCCTGAAGAGTATAGGCTGCTCCATAAGCTTCAAGAGCCCATACTTCCATTTCTCCAAGTCTTTGTCCACCTTGCTGAGCTTTACCGCCCAATGGTTGTTGTGTAACCAAAGAGTAAGGACCAGTAGATCTTGCATGAATTTTATCATCCACTAAATGGACTAATTTGAGGAAGTGAGAGTATCCCACAGCAACTGGCTGATCGAAGGGTTCGCCTGTTCTACCATCTTTTAGTAATAACTTTCCAGGATCTTCAGGATTGTAAACCCATGCTTTACCTGGCTGTTTTGAAGCTTCCTCTAAAAATGCTTGAACAGTTTGATGAGATTTTTCAGCACCATACATTTCATCAAATGGAACAACTTTAACTCGGCAATTTAAGTTGGAAGCTGCCCAGCCCATCAATAATTCAAAAACTTGACCTACATTCATCCTACTGGGTACTCCTAAAGGATTAAGAACTATGTCTACAGGTGTTCCATCCGGTAAATAAGGCATATCTTCTCTTGGTAAGATTCTGCTAATAATTCCTTTATTTCCATGCCTTCCAGCCATTTTGTCGCCTACTTGAATTTTCCTTCTCTGAGCAACATAAACTCTAACAACCATGTTGGCTCCTGGAGGTAATTCATCACCTTGTTCTCTGGTATAAATGCGAACATCCAAAACCCTTCCTTTTTCAGTTTTAGGTACTCTGAGAGAATTATCTCTAACATCTCGAGCTTTTTCTCCAAAAATCGCTCTTAACAGTTTTTCTTCAGGTGGTTGGTCTGATTCCCCTTTTGGAGTCACTTTTCCTACAAGAATATCTCCACTCTCCACAAATGCACCAATCCTAATAATTCCCATTTCATCAAGATTATTCAAGCTTTCTTCTGAGATATTGGGGATCTCTCTCGTGATTTCTTCAGGTCCTAGCTTAGTTTGTCTTGCTTCAATTTCATATTTTTCAATATGTACCGAAGTATATAAATCATCAGTAACCATCCTCTCACTGACAAGTATTGCATCTTCGTAGTTGTATCCTTCCCATGGCATGTAAGCAATTAAAACGTTTTGGCCAAGAGCTATTTCCCCACCTTCGCATGCAGATCCATCTGCTAAAACCTGACCAGATATTACTCTATCTCCAATTTTCACTATAGGTCTTTGGTTGAGACAAGTATCTTGATTTGATCTTTGATATTTCTGAAGATAGTGAAAATGTTCATTACCATCCTCATCTTTAACAACAATCTCATTTGCATCCACATAAGAAACAATTCCATTGACTTTTGTGATGGGGACCATACCCGAATCTCTAGCAACTTGGGACTCTAAACCAGTACCAACTAAGGGACGTTCTGGCCTGAGCAATGGAACAGCTTGGCGTTGCATATTTGATCCCATGAGAGCCCTATTAGCATCATCATGTTCCAAGAATGGAATAAGTGAAGTAGCAACTGAAATTACCTGAACTGGAGAAAGCTGAACGTAATCAACTTGATGAGGAGGAACTTTTTCAAAATCCTGTCTGTATCTCACTGGTATTAGATTTGCAATAATATTGCCCTCCTTGTCAGTGGCCACGTCTCCGGGAGCTACCCTACACTCATCTTCTAAATCAGCAGAAAGATAAACAGGATTACCTTCTTTATCTACTTTACCGTTATTAACTTCCCAAAAAGGTGTTTCAATAAAACCATACTCATTAACTCTTGCGTGGGTGGCTAAAGAATTTATAAGTCCTGCATTAGGACCTTCAGGAGTCTCGATAGGACACAATCTTCCATAATGAGAAGGGTGTATATCTCTTACCGCAAAGCCTGCTCTTTCTCTAGTTAAACCTCCTGGACCTAATGCTGAGATTCTTCTCTTGTGTGTTAATTCAGCCAAAGGATTAGTTTGATCCATGAACTGACTTAATTGACTGGAGCCAAAAAATTCCTTTATAGCAGCAACTAAAGGTTTAGGATTGACTAGTTGAGCGGGAGTTAGAGAATCTGTTTCTCCTACAGTCATTCTCTCTTTAATAATTCTTTCCAGACGATTAAGTCCAACCCTGACTTGATTTTGAAGAAGTTCTCCTACAGATCTAACCCTTCTATTACCAAGGTGGTCAATATCATCCAAACTAGCACCACCAATATCCAATTCTAGGTTAATTAAATAATCAATTGTGGAGAGAACATCTTCATGGGTAAGCGTTCTCACATCATCTGGTACGGTGAGTCTCAATTTTTTATTTATTTTGTATCTACCAACTCGGCCTAAATCATATCTTTTGGGATCAAAAAATCTGCTGTGTAGTAGCTGTTGTCCGCCAGAAACAGAGGGTGGCTCACCAGGACGTAGCTTCTTGTACAACTCGAGTAATGCCTGGTCTTCTGAATTTATCCCCTCTTCATTGGCTGACTCAATTGAGTTTTGGTAAAATTCGGGATGCCTAAGTTTATCAATCACATCGTTATCAGAAAGACCCATCGCTCTCATAAGAACATGAGCATTAATTTTTCTAGTTTTGTCTACTCTTACATAAAGTAAATTATTTTTGTCAGTTTCGAATTTCAACCAAGCACCTCTATTAGGTATAACGCTAGCGTTGTAGGTTCTTCGACCATTTTTGTCTAATTCATCTTTGAAATATACTCCAGGACTTCGAACAATTTGATTAACAATAACTCTTTCGGCACCATTAATGATGAAGGTTCCTCTTTCAGTCATTAATGGCAGTTCGCCAATAAATACTTCTTGTTCCTTAATTTCCCCTGTCTCTTTATTAATTAACCTGCAAGTTACATACATTTGAGATGCAAATGTAGCATCTCTTCTTTTAGCTTCCTCAACATCATGTCTAGGCCTTTTTAACCTGTACTCTTCACCGATGAAATGTAATTCTAATTTACCTGTGTAATCAGAAATTGGAGAGAAATTCTGTAGTTCTTCTATTAAACCCTTTTCCAAAAACCATTTAAAGCTTGCTCTTTGTACTTCAACCAAATCTGGTAGATAAGTAGCTGTTTTTGCTACCTGTAAAGCGCTACTGCTCATCCAAGAAAACCTGCGATTTTGTGAGAATTACTATTTACTTTTAGTCTACTTAATAATTTAGTTCTTTAACTTTTCACTTAAGTGAGTTAAATCATTAAATCTCGATTTCAACAAAAAATCAATTTAATTAATAATGATTAAATTTTGTTTAAAGCTGATAAATCTTTAACTGTGTAAGTTAAAAGCTAAAAAATTAAGAAAAATTTCCAGTAATTACTTATATTAACAGCTGCTACGTCAAATTAACAAGTCAAATTTAAACAAATCTTCAGCATTCTTGGATGACTCTTTAGCAATTGTGATTAATTCAGTAGATCTTAAATCTGCAATAAAATTTGCAACATTTACAACATAAGCAGGTTCATTTCTTTTACCTCTATGAGGGACAGGAGCTAAGAATGGTGCGTCAGTTTCGATTAAGTATTTATCATTTGGGACAATTTTGGCACACTCATGAATTTCATACGCTTTTGGAAAAGTTACTATTCCACTAAAACTGATGTAAAAACCAAGATCCAAGAATTGCTTCATTTCTTTTGGAGTTCCTGTCCAACAATGAAGTACACCATTCGGACATTTCCCTTTATTAAAAAGATCGCTACATATCTCAATCATTTCAGTTGCAGCATCTCTGCAATGGATAATTACAGGCAATTTAAGTTCATGAGCTAACTCCATTTGCGGAATAAGTGCTTCAATTTGCTGAGTTTTATTTTCATTTTTAAAAAAATCCAGACCTAATTCCCCAATAGCTACAACTCTTCTATCTTCTCGAGCTGATTTTCTTAAAAGAGATTTTGAACTTTGTTCCCATTGTTTTGCTTCTAACGGATGCAAGCCAACTGAATAGTAAATTTCATCAAATTCATGAGATAATTTTCTTAACTTTGGAATTTCTTTAAATTCACAACAAGCATGAACTAATTTTTTAATACCTCTTGAACGCAACCTTAAAACGACATCTTTTAAATCTTTTTCGAAATTTTCAAATATTAAATGACAGTGGGAATCTATGAGTTCTATATCGCTCATAATTATGACCTTTTTACTTTATGGTAAAAGCATTTTTTACAATATTGTTAATTCTCGATTTTTTATTAGCACCATTATTCTTGTGAAGAACATTTTTTTTAACTGCCTTATCAATTAAGCTAAAAGCTTGATTAAGACTTGTTGTCACTAAATTTTTATTGTCCTCATTAGGCTTTTTTTTATATTTTTCGCAATTCTCTAAGGTTTTTTTGGTTAAAGTCCTTACAGTGGATTTATATGACTTGTTTATTAATCGATTTCTTTCGGCAATTTGTATTCTCTTTTTTGCTGATTTGTTATTGGCCACAGAGGGTATATAAATAGAAGATTTTATCATAACAAACAAAACGACTACTAATCAATCATATATAATTTATTAGATTATTAAATTAGGTTTTGAGCCCTTCAATTAGAAAAAATTAAACATATGAAGATTATTAATAATAAAAAAGAAGCTATTGAAGAATTAAAAAGGATTTCTAATAGAACTAATTCAGAAAATAATAATAAGATAAATCTAATAGTTGAAAAAATTCTTAAAGAGGTAAAAATTTCTGGAGATACAGCAGTAGAAAAATATACAAAAAAATTTGATGGTTTCGACCCTGATCCTATGGAAGTTAGTGAGGATCAAATAAAGAATGCATGGGATGAAATTGATAACAATTTGAAGCGCTCTCTTGAGGTAGCTCATAGAAGAATTCAAAAATTCCATGAAAAAGAAATTCCTGAATCTTTCACTATAAGAGGTGAATATGGTGATACGGTTCAAAGAAGATGGAGACCAGTTAAAAATGCAGGTATTTATATTCCTGGAGGTAGAGCTGCTTATCCAAGTACTGTATTAATGAACGCAATTCCTGCAAAAGTAGCTGGAGTTAAAGAAATAATAATGGTATCTCCTGGTAATAAAGAAGGGGAAATTAACAAAACTGTTTTAGCTGCAGCTCACTTATCAGGGATAAATAAAATATTTAGAATTGGAGGAGCTCAAGCAATTGGTGCTTTAGCATTTGGCACTAATAAAATCAATAAAGTTGATGTTATTTCAGGTCCAGGGAATATCTATGTTACAACTGCAAAAAAACTCATTTATGGCTCAACAGGGATTGATTCTTTAGCTGGTCCTAGCGAAATATTAATTATTGCAGATGAAACAGCTCAAAGCACTCATATAGCATCTGATCTACTAGCGCAAGCAGAACATGATCCTTTAGCTTCATCAATACTTCTAACTACATCAAAGAGACAGGCAAAAGAAGTTTTAGAAGAACTTTATAAAAAAATAGATAATCATCCAAGAAGAGAAATTTGCATGCAATCAATAGAAAATTGGGGGTTAATTGTAATTTGCGAGAACTATAAATCATGTGTTGAATTAAGTAATAACTTTGCCCCTGAACATCTAGAAATCCTTACTGAGGATTCAAATAAAATTCTTACAAGTATAGAGAATGCTGGAGCGATATTTTTAGGAAAATGGACCCCAGAAGCTGTTGGAGATTATCTTGCTGGACCAAATCATACTTTACCGACATCAGGAAATTCTAGATTTAGCGGTTCTTTGGGGGTTGAAACTTTTATGAAAAATACCTCAATAATAGAATTTAATGAAGAAAGTTTAAAAGTTAATAGCCTTGATATTATTAATCTTGCAGAAAGTGAGGGTTTACATAGCCACGCTAACTCAGTAAAAATAAGATTTGAAGGTTAGCTAGCTCTTGAAGGTGAGTAAACTACTGGAGTTTTGTTTTCAATTTTACCAACTAATACTTTATCTGTAAGATCAACAAATAATCCATTTTCTAATACTCCTGGAATATTATTAATCTTCATTTCAATCTCTTTTGGATTATTAATACCACCATCAAACAATACATCCAAAATGAGGTTGCCTTGGTCAGTAACAACTGGGCCAGCCTTTTTAGTAGCCATTCTTAAAGAAGAACTGGCATTCATTTCTGAAATGATTTCCTGAACTTGCTTCCAAGCATTTGGAAGAACTTCAACAGGCAAAGGGAAAGATTGATTTAGATTTTGTACGAGTTTAGTTTCATCAACAACAATCATCAATTGATCAGCTTTTGATGCCACTAACTTTTCTCTAACATGGCATGCTCCTCCTCCTTTTATTAATTGATATCCTGGATCAACTTCATCTGCTCCATCAATAGCTAAATCAATTTGAGATACAGAAGCTAAATCTATAAGCGGGATATCCAGTTCAAGCGCTAAAACTTCTGATTGAAAAGAAGTTGCAACACCTTTTATATTTTGAAGTTTTCCAAGACGAATTTCATCTGCGAGGCTTTTTATCATTAACGCAGCTGTAGATCCAGATCCTAATCCGAGAATCATGTCACTCTTTACTTCTCGAATCGCTGCATCAGCAACTACTTGTTTCATTTGAGTTTGTGAATCCAAAATCTTTTTCTCTAATAGCTATAGATTATTAAATTTCAATGGGGTATTTATGTCAAACCTGGGAGAGGTTCTGGTTTGATATTTATCTGTATCTCTTTGTTATCTCTCAAAATATTCAAAAGGAATTCTTTCCCAATCTGAGCTTTTTCTACTTCATCTAGTAAAGCTTTGGGTTCTTTTATGGAGATATTTTCGGCTGCTATTACTAAATCGCCTCTTCTTAAACCAGCTTTTTCAGCAGGGCTATTAGGTAATACTGATTGAATAAGAGCTCCATTTCTTTCAGGTAATTGAACTAGCGAATTAGGGTCTTGATTATGTTCTTTAGCAATTCTGGGATTTAGGGAAATCAATTGTACCCCCAAATATGGATGAATAACTTTCCCATTTTCAAGAAGCTGATCAGAAACACTTTTAGCTAGATTAATAGGTATGGCAAAACCTAGACCAGCTCCAGGACCACTTCTTACCAATGTATTAATTCCTATTACTTCACCATTGGAATTTATCAGTGGTCCTCCAGAATTTCCTGGATTTATTGCTGCATCAGTCTGAATAAGATCCAACCTTTTATCTGAAAATCCTAAACTATTAATATCCCTATGTAGACTACTAACAATCCCCAAGGTAACTGTTTTTTCAAGACCATAGGGAGTACCAAGAGCTATTGCCCAATCACCAACTTCAAGATCTTCAGAATTTCCAAGTGGAGCAAAGTCAGAAAAAATATTTTCATCAATTTTTACTAAAGCCAGATCTGTTACTGCATCTGTGCCCAAAACTTGACCATTACAAACAGATCCATCTGCCAAAGTAACTGAAACATCATCGACTCTTTCTACAACATGAGCGTTAGTAAGAACCAAACCATTGTCATTAATGATCACTCCAGAACCTTGTCCTCTCTCTCTTTCAGGAGTAAATCCTTGTTCACCAAGTAAATCTCTCAATAATGGGTCCAGTAAAGTAGGGTCAAATTGTTGCCTCTCTACCAATCTCTCAGTATCAATTTTTACAACTGCAGGACCAACATTTTTTACTGCGGATGAAACGAAATTATGGCTTTCAGGAGAAGTTAAAGCTAAAACTTCAGCATTCTGAAAGAAATTTACTAAACAAAAACACAAAATAATGAATACTCGTATCAAATTAATAAATTTAATATTAAAAGACTTCATCTAATTAATGGTTTTTGACTTTATTGAATAAATCTAGTTCAAGAAATATATAACTGTTGTTTTTTTGTTTACATCCATAAAATACAAATTTTTAAATTTCTTCTATAGAAAAAACTGCTTTATGTGTGAGAATAATTTTAAATAAATCTTTAAATTAATTTGAATAAAGAAAACAAAAGTAAACTACAAGATCTATTAAAAAAAGTTGCTATTGAACAGGATTTAGAAATTTACGATTTAGTTATACAAACTAATAAAACTCCAATTGTGATTGAAATAATTATAAAAAAAACTAATGGAGATGACATTTCCTTAAATGATTGTGCATTATTTAATACCCCAGCATCTAACGAAATAGAAAAATCAAATCTTTTAAATTGTTCATATGTGTTAGAAATTAGTAGTCAAGGGGTCAGTGATGAATTAACCTCAGAAAGAGACTTCAAAACTTTTAAGGGTTTTCCAGTTAATGTTGAGTTAAACCAGAAGAATTCAAACGTAAAATTCCTGAATGGTTTACTTTATGAAAAGTCTAATGATTATTTAGCCATTAACATTAAAGGTAGGATAAAGAAAATCCCTTTCGATGAAGTATTAAAAATTAGTCTTTGTACCTTAAAAGATTAATTATTTTCAACCATTATCAATTTTCCCATCATAGATGGCACTAGTTAATCTCCCAGGTTTAAACAATCTCATTGAAGATATTAGTGAGGAAAAAAAGTTGCCTCCTAACATCGTGGAAGCTGCCTTACGCGAAGCTCTATTAAAAGGTTACGAAAAATATAGAAGAACTTTTTATATTGGCGTCAACGAAGATCCATTTGATGAAGAATACTTTAGTAATTTCGATGTTGGACTCGATCTAGATGAAGAGGGCTATAGGGTACTTTCAAGTAAAATAATTGTAGAGGAAGTTGAAAGCGAAGATCATCAAATATCTTTACTAGAAGTTAAACAAGTGGCTGATGATGCTCAAATAGGTGACACAGTTGTCTTAGATGTCACTCCAGAAAAAGAGGATTTTGGGCGAATGGCTGCTTCAACAACAAAGCAAGTTTTAGCCCAAAAATTAAGAGATCAACAAAGAAAAATGATCCAAGAAGAATTTGCAGATTTGGAAGATCCCGTTTTAACTGCAAGAGTAATAAGATTTGAAAGACAATCAGTAATTATGGGAGTTAGTTCGGGTATTGGTAGACCTGAGGTAGAGGCCGAACTTCCAAAAAGAGATCAATTACCAAATGATAATTACAGAGCAAATGCAACTTTCAAAGTATTCTTAAAAGAAGTTAGCGAAATAGCTAGAAAAGGACCACAACTTTTTGTAAGCAGAGCAAATGCTGGATTAGTCGTTTATTTATTTGAAAATGAAGTCCCAGAAATCCAAGAAGGTACAGTAAAAATTGTTGCTGTATCAAGAGAAGCAAATCCTCCTTCAAGAGCTGTTGGTCCAAGAACAAAAGTAGCTGTTGATAGCGTCGAACAAGAAGTTGACCCTGTAGGTGCGTGTATTGGAGCGAGGGGGGCAAGAATCCAACAAGTAGTAAATGAACTAAGAGGTGAAAAAATTGATGTTATTAAATGGTCATCTGACCCCATACAGTATATTTTAAACTCTTTAAGTCCTGCGAAAGTCGATCTCGTAAGACTTGTTGACCCAGAAGGTCAACACGCTCACGTACTAGTTCCTCCTGATCAATTGAGTCTGGCAATTGGTAGAGAAGGACAAAATGTAAGACTTGCAGCAAGATTAACTGGTTGGAAGATTGATGTTAAAAACTCACATGAATACGATCAGGAAGCAGAAGATGCTGCAGTCTCTGAATTAATCATTCAAAGAGAAGATGAAGAGAATCTCCAGCGAGAAGCTGAGCTTAGATTAGAAGCAGAACAAGCTGAGCGTGCTGCGGAAGATGCGAGATTAAGAGAGCTTTATCCCCTTCCTGAAGATGATGCAGAATATGGACAAGAAGCATATGAAGAAGAATCCTTCTCTGAAAGTGATCATTTAGAAACTGTTCAAGATGCTGAAATTTCAGCCAAAGAGGAGAGAAAACGTTGATACGACAAACCCCTGTTATGCGCGTATGCATTTCATGCAGAGAAACATATGACAGGAATTATCTTATAAAGATTACTAAAGATAATAATCAAGGTATTATGTTGCAAAAGGGAATGGGGCGATCAGCCTACATTTGCAAGTCAAAAAAATGTTACTCAGATTCCAAGATCATAAAAAAGCTACAAAAAGCTTTAAAAACATCTTTAGAGCCTGAATTTATTGATATTTTTGAAAAAGAAATTACAAGCTACAATGACAATCACAATAAGGGAATATAATTAACTTAAATTCTCTTTAATTTCCAAAAAGAGTACAAATCAGATTAAATGACTATCAGCGATAAAATCAGAATTTACGAACTTTCCAGAGACTTAAATCTGGAGAATAAAGATATATTGGATGCTGCTCAAAAACTTTCAATTTCAGTAAAAAGCCATAGCAGTTCAATAAGTGCAGAGGAAGCAAAAAAAATAAAAAATCTTATTAATAAAAAAAATTCAGATAAAAAAATACTTTCTATTAAAAAACCATCAAATAAAAAAGATAATTATAAACAAAACAATGAAGAATCTTCTGTTATATCTTCTATGAGAGTGAAGCCTCTTAAAGATGATTCAAACAAAAAGCCATTGTTAATGAAACCTCTTAATAAACCTGAGAGTCAAAAAATAATTTCAAGTAAATCCACAAATCTCAATAGACCCAAAATTACCAACGCTTCACAATCTCAAACAAATCCTACAAATCAAAATAAATTTAGTAAAACATCACAAAATCTCAACCAAGAAAAAAAACTTTTTCGAAATAACACAACCCCACCTATTAAAAGTCCCGCAAAACCGCCTATTCAACTAATTGCTAAGCCAAAAAATATTAATAATAATGTTAAATCTAATGAATATTCGCACAACATCTCCGATTCAGGGGTAGGAAGAAAAATATCAAACAAACCTGTCCAAAATTCGAACAAATCTCAAACAAAAAATATTAGTAACAGAATATCCCCTCCTGAGCTCGTAGGAGCTCCAATAAGAAGACAGGGAGCCAATCAGTCAAATAATAAGCAAAACATTTCTTATAAACAAACTGTACCCAACAGAGCTGGCACACCCAACAGTACTGGATTAAGAAACAAAACATCAGGTCAAGGCAGGCCTGGATCTTTCAACAGACAAGCAAATTCAAATAGGCCTGGTGCTCCCAACAGACCTGGGATGTCTAATAGGCCTGGATTAAGAAACAAAACATCAGATCAAGGCAGACCTGGTGCTCCCAACAGACCTGGGATGTCTAATAGGCCTGGTGCTCCCAACAGACCTGGGATGTCCAATAGACCTGGTGCTTCCAACAGACCTGGGATGTCTAATAGGCCTGGTGCTAAATTCAACGGTCAAAAGTCACCTGGTATTAGAAAGCCAGTATCACCTAATGAACTCTTACAACTTCAAAAAACTAACAAATCTGAGAATGGCAAACAAGTCATAAAGAATAACGAAAAACAAGATATTGAGACAGCGAAACAGAAGGCTAAAGCTCCGAATATTCGTCCACATACTGCCCCTAATTCAAAAAAACCACCCCATCGAACATTTTCAAATAATTCCAAAAAAACTGGGAAGACAGACTGGGACGATAGTGCAAAACTTGAAGCATTAAGAAGTAAAAATCCCCAAAAACAAAGACAGAAAGTTCATATTATCGGTGAGAATGATGATTCATTAACATCTGAAACTAGTGGATATTCAGGGGAGAAATTTTCAATTTTATCAGCTAGTTTGGCGCGTCCAAAGAAAGAAAATTCTGATGAATCCAAATCTCAAAAAACTATAAAACAATTTAAAAAGAAGAAAAAAGAGACTACTAGGCAAAGGCAAAAAAGAAGAGCTATGGAGTTAAAGGCTGCCAAAGAAGCTAAACAAGTAAGGCCTGAGATGATAATAGTACCTGAGGATAATCTAACAGTTCAAGAATTAGCTGATAAATTAAGTCTTGAAAGTTCTGAAATAATCAAATCACTTTTCTTTAAAGGAATAACTGCAACTGTTACTCAATCACTCGACTTAGCAACTATTGAAACAGTGGCTGAAGAATTTGGGGTGCCTGTTTTGCAAGACGATATCCAAGAAGCTGCTGAGAAAACAGTTGATATGATTGAATCTGAAGATCTTGATAATCTAATAAAAAGACCACCTGTTATTACAGTGATGGGTCATGTAGATCATGGCAAAACAAGTCTTCTTGATTCCATCAGAGAATCAAGAGTAGCTTCAGGGGAAGCAGGGGGTATCACACAACACATAGGAGCTTATCAAGTTGAATTTGAACATGAATCTAAAAAGAAAAAATTAACTTTTCTTGATACCCCGGGTCATGAAGCTTTTACTGCAATGAGAGCAAGGGGTACAAAGGTTACAGATGTAGCTGTTCTTGTGGTTGCTGCAGATGATGGCTGCCGACCTCAAACACTTGAGGCTATCAGTCATGCAAGAGCTGCAAAAGTACCAATTGTCGTTGCAATAAATAAGATTGACAAAGAAGGGGCATCTCCAGACAGAGTAAAGCAGGAACTATCAGAAAAAGATTTAATTGCTGAAGATTGGGGAGGAGATACAGTGATGGTTCCAGTAAGTGCTATCAAGAGAGAAAACATCGATAAATTACTCGAAATGATTTTATTAGTTTCCGAAGTAGAAGATCTACAAGCTAACCCTGATAGATTCGCAAAAGGTACTGTTATTGAAGCCCACCTAGATAAAGCTAAAGGGCCCGTGGCTACTTTGTTAGTACAAAATGGGACCTTAAGATCTGGAGATGTTTTAGCCGCTGGTCCAGTCCTTGGAAAAATCAGAGCAATGGTTGATGAACATGGTAATAGAATCAAAGAAGCAGGACCATCATTTCCAGTAGAAGCTCTAGGATTCAGTGAAGTACCCACAGCAGGAGATGAATTCGAAGTCTACCCTGATGAAAAAACTGCTCGAGCCATTGTCGGAGATAGGGCAACAGATGCAAGAGCCACAAAATTAGCTCAGCAAATGGCTTCTAGAAGAGTCAGCTTATCATCCTTATCAACTCAAGCAAATGATGGAGAACTAAAGGAGTTAAATTTGATTCTCAAAGCTGATGTTCAAGGAAGTGTTGAAGCGATTTTAGGATCACTAGAACAATTACCAAAAAATGAAGTACAAGTCAGAGTTCTACTTTCTGCTCCTGGAGAAATAACTGAGACAGATATAGATCTCGCTGCTGCATCTGGGTCAGTAATCATTGGGTTTAACACCTCATTAGCATCTGGTGCGAAGAAAGCAGCTGATGCTAATGACGTTGATATAAGAGAATATGAAGTAATCTATAAACTTTTAGAAGATATTCAGTTGGCAATGGAAGGACTACTAGAACCTGATCTTGTTGAAGAATCTTTAGGAAAAGCCGAAGTTAGAGCAATTTTCTCAGTTGGTAAAGGAGCTATAGCAGGCTGTTATATACAAACTGGTAAATTACAACGTAATTGTTCACTTAGAGTTCTTCGATCAGATAAAGTAATTTTTGAAGGTAATTTAGACTCACTAAAAAGGTCTAAAGATGATGTTAAAGAGGTAAATACAGGATTTGAATGTGGAGTTGGATGCGATAAATTCTCTTCTTGGATTGAAGGAGATATAATCGAAGCATTCAAATATGTCACCAAAAAGAGAACACTAGCCCAATAAAAAAAATTTAACTTATTGATTCTTATTCCTATCAAAAAATAATAAGGTTGGGAATAGTATACAAGCACCAAATTGTATAAAAAGATTATTTTGCTGTAATTCACCACCACTTGCAATTTTGAAAATCATTATTAGAAGACCTAAAAATGCTGACCCACTAAAAGCTATCCACAATATTCTCCTTAATCCCTGAAAGGGAGACTGGGACTCTTTCAATAATTTCTTTTTTAATTCAGGATCTATTTTTGACATTACTTAAATAAGATATGGATTATTCTATATAAAAATATCAATATTTTAGTATTGCCGATATAGCTCAGCGGTAGAGCAACTGTCTCGTAAACAGTAGGTCATTGGTTCAATTCCAATTATCGGCATTTCAAAAATAAATAAAACATTAAACTATACAGAATAAATTAAGGATTATATTTGTTCAAATTTATAACAAAGATGATAGATATAAAATTTTGAAAGGGCTAAAAGATAATTTCTCAAAATTTCTTCAAGATATCTCTTAGTAAAAAACTTCACAAAGGAAGAAAAATGGAGTCGCAGAGAGATTTAGTATTTCTTCAATTGAGACCCTGAAAAATAATTGATATTGATTTTACTAGTGGTATTGCTGGTAGTATTAAGGAAATTCTAGAAACAATTAAATATCCTAATTTATTGCGTCTGCGCAACTTTGCCTATGGGAAAAGATGCAATGAGTTGAGGGAATGATTGATGAAATAGACTATTCTCCATATTTCTAGAAACATTGGCGCATTAATAAAAGATAATGGATATGGAAATTAAAGCTTTTAAAAGTATGCTGGATTTATATAATTTCTCATATATAAATTTAAGTAAATTACATGAAAATTTTCTTTGGATTTTTAATTCCTCCAAATTAGTAATAAAGTAGTTAGATTCTTAGTGAAATAAATTCATTAAATTTCATGACATGAATTTTAATTTGAAGATTGAAAAATTAAATAAAAAATATTACAACAGAAAGCACTATGGAAAAATCCTAACTGTAAGACTGCCATGTAATCCAATATTTCCAATAGGACCTATTTATTTAGCTGACCATATCCACAAATGTTTTCCAGATATAGAGCAGCAATTAATTGATCTGGCGATAATCCCATCTAATAAAGTTTCCAAATATCTGACTAGAAAAATTGATCAATTTAGACCTCATCTAATCATTTTTTCATGGAGAGACATACAAATATATGCGCCAGTTGATGGTAGAAGTGGAAATCCACTACAAAACTCTTTTGAAGTTTTTTACTCAAAAAATATCCTTAAAAAAATTAGAGGCTCTTGGGGAGGATTGAAGTTAATATTATCTCATTATGGAGAAATATATAGAAATACTTCTTTGGTAAAGATGGGACTAAAAAGAGCACAAAAATACAACAAAAATGTAAAAATAATATTAGGAGGCGGGGCTGTTAGTGTCTTCTACGAACAATTAGGAAATCTACTTCCAAAAGGCACTGTCATTTCTGTTGGAGAGGGAGAAAATCTTATAGAGAAAATTATTAGGGGAGATTCTATAGAGGAAGAAAGATGTTACTTTGCTGGACAAAAACCTCGAAACAAATTAATACATGAACAACCTTCAGGCACAGCTAAAACTGCCTGCAACTATCAATATATTAAATCAATATGGCCTGAATTTAATTGGTATATAGAAGGAGGAGATTACTATGTAGGGGTACAAACGAAAAGAGGTTGTCCTCATAATTGCTGTTTCTGTGTTTATACAGTTGTAGAAGGGAAACAGGTTCGAATTAATCCTGTTAGCGAAGTTATCAAAGAAATGAAGCAACTATATGATCTTGGAGTAAGGGGATTTTGGTTTACAGATGCACAGTTTATTCCAGCAAAAAAAAATATTGAAGATGCAAAAGCACTTTTGCAAGCTATTAAAGATCAAGGCTGGGACGATATTAATTGGGCTGCATACATCAGAGCTGATAATATCGATGCTGAGCTAGCTCAGCTAATGGTTGATACTGGTATGAGCTATTTTGAAATAGGTATCACTTCAGGATCTCAAGAACTTGTTAGAAAAATGAGATTAGCGTATAACCTAGAAACTGTTTTAAATAATTGCAGAATGCTAGTCCAATCGGGTTTCAAGAAGCATGTTTCAGTCAACTATTCATTTAATGTTTTTGACGAAACGCCAAGCACCATAAGACAAACAATTGCTTATCACAGAGAGTTAGAAAATATTTTTGGGAAAGGCTTAGTTGATCCAGCTATATTCTTTATAGGTTTGCAACCTCACACTCTTCTTGAGAAGTACGCCCTGGATCATAAAATTTTGAAGCCGAATTATAATCCAATGAGTATGATGCCATGGACAGCGAGAAAACTTCTATGGAATCCAGGCTTATTAGGTGAAAAACTTGGTCAAGTTTGCTTAGAAGCTTTTGATAATCCAGAAGATGAATTTGGTAAAACAGTTATCAACATTCTTGAAAGAGAATATGGAAGATCTTCATTGAGAGAATCCTTAAAAGTCCGTCCGTTATCAGAAAGGAAGTTAGTTCAATCTAAAAAATAAATTAAACAGTTATTAATCCTCTTTCTCAATTGAACTAGAAATTCCTTTCGATTTTAATGATTCTGAGTAAAATTCAGCTGGCTCTAAATCACAAACAATTACCAATCCTACACCCGTATTGTGTGCCTCTAGCATTATGGCGATAGCATCTTGCTCGCTTAATTGCGGCACAACTTCTCGTAGTGAAATAGTGACATACTCCATAGAATTAACTGGGTCATTATGAAGCAGAACCTTATATTTTGGAGATTTATTTTTTAATTCAGCAGGTTTCTTTTCGATCACCGCTGAATTATTACTTACACTTTGTTCTAACTTTATAAATAACATTAAAATTTAGCGCTTTATCAATACTAGTTATTATATATTAATTATTCTTTCCATTGCATCAATGACGTTTGATCGTGAGTTAAATGCTGACAAACGGAAATAACCCTCGCCTGACAATCCAAATCCACTTCCTGGTGTTCCCACTACACTAACTCTTTGGAGAAGGAAATCAAAAAAGTCCCAAGATGTCATTTGATCAGGAACTTTAATCCAGATATAAGGAGCATTGTCCCCACCATAAACTTTATATCCTGCATTCTGAAGTGTATTTTTCATGATTTTTGCATTTTCCATATAAAAATCAATTAAACCTTTGACCTGTTTCTTTCCTTCAAGAGAATATACAGCTTCTGCTCCTCTCTGAACTACATAATTTACTCCATTGAACTTTGTAGATTGTCGCCTATTCCAAAGTGGCCATAATTCTATTTCCTCATTTGTTGAGCTCAAACCTTTAAGATTTTTAGGTATTACTGTAAACGCACATCTAACTCCAGTGAATCCTGCATTCTTTGAAAAAGATCTAAATTCAATAGCACAATCCTTGGCTCCCTCAATCTCATAAATTGAATGTGGAATGTCATTATCTTGAATAAATGCTTCATAAGCTGCATCAAAAAGTATAAGAGATTTATTTTGAAGAGCATAGTCAACCCACTTTTTTAAGTCTTCTTTACTAATAGTTGCTCCAGTTGGATTATTGGGAAAACAAAGATATAAAATATCAACTTTTTTTTCAGGTAATTCTGGCAGAAAGTTATTCCCCTCGTTTATTGCAAGATATGTCAATCCCTGATAAGTACCATTTTCAAGAGCGTCTCCAGTTCTGCCTGTCATAACGTTACTATCTACATAAACAGGATAAACAGGATCTGTTACGGCAATTGAATTATCCCTACCAAGAATATCTAAGATATTGCTACTATCGCATTTAGAACCATCTGAAACAAAGATTTCTTCAGGTGAAATTTGACAGCCTCTCGAAATAAAATCATGCTCAGATATTTTTTCTCTGAGCCAAGAATAACCTTGCTCTGGTCCATAACCTCTAAAACCATCTAGTGTTCCCATATCATCTAAAGCTTTACCCATAGCCTCTATGCATGCTCTAGGTAATGGTTCTGTAACATCTCCTATGCCAAGCTTAATGATTTCAGCGCTCTCATTTGATTGAGAATATTCTTTTACCCTTTTTGCAATTTCAGGGAATAGATAGCCTGCTTTGAGTTTTAAATAATTTTCGTTTACTTGAACCACTTTAGATAAAAATTTTCACCAATATTAGAATAATGTATCAACGTGCTTTAGTGGTGATTAGATGTTAATATTATTCTAGTTATGATTAATTTAAGTGATAATCATAGCTATGAATTCAATTTCAATTAGCTTGTAAATCGTCTAAAGCTTTATAAATAGCATAATTCAATCACTATTAATTTTAAAAAGTATTTCATATTAGCTATAAAAATTGCTTTATATAAAGATAAAAATCTAATTCTTTAATTTAGATGATTTTCAAAATTCAAATCATTCAGAATCAAATTATATGTCTCAGCAAATTATCATCGCTGAGCAGGCTCGAATTGCAGCACTACTCACAGATGATCGAGTTGATGAATTAATCGTCGCACAAGGTCAATATCAAATTGGCGATATTTTTTTAGGAACAGTTGAAAATGTTCTGCCTGGTATTGATGCCGCTTTCATAAATATTGGTGAAAGTGAGAAAAATGGATTTATTCATGTTTCAGATTTAGGTCCATTAAGACTTAAAAAAGGGACATTTGGAATAACTGAATTACTAGAACCAAAACAAAAAGTTCTTGTACAGGTAATAAAAGAACCCACAGGATCTAAAGGGCCTAGGCTAAGCGGATGTATTTCAATACCAGGGAAATACCTAGTACTACAGCCATTTGGTCAAGGAGTAAATATTTCAAGAAAAATAAATACAGAAACAGAACGTAGCCGTTTGAAAGCTCTTGGGGTTTTAATAAAACCGCCTAGCACAGGCTTACTATTTAGAACAGAGGCTGAAAAGATAAAAGAAGAACTACTAATTGAAGATTTAGAACATTTAATTCAACAATGGGAAAATATAATAAAAATTTCTGAGGCTTCTAATCCACCAAATTTAGTAAAAAGAGATGATGATTTCTCTCTTAAGATTTTAAGAGACCATATAAAAGAATCAACTAAAAGCATAATTATCGATAGTAAATTTTCAGTTGCAAGGGCAAAAGATTTTTTAATAAATTATGAATCTGATATTGATATTAAATTTCACGATAACAGTTTAAACCAACATATTTTCGAAAAGTACGAAATAAAGAAAACAATTCAAAAAGCTCTTCAGCCCAGAGTAGATTTACCTTCTGGAGGTTACATAATTATTGAACCTACTGAAGCTTTAACAGTAATCGATGTAAACTCTGGATCATTTACAAGATCGGCCAACTCAAGACAAACCGTTTTATGGACTAACTGCGAAGCGGCAGTTGAAATCGCGAGACAAATGAAGCTAAGAAATATTGGTGGAGTAATAGTAGTAGATTTTATTGATATGGAATCTAGAAGAGATCAATTTCAGTTGCTTGAACATTTTACCTCAGCAATAAAAGATGATTCTGCTAGGCCTCAGATAGCTCAACTTACTGAATTAGGCTTAGTAGAGTTAACCAGAAAAAGACAAGGTCAAAATATATATGAAATATTCGGTAAAAAATGTTCTACATGCAATGGTACAGGAAATGTAGAAAATATATTAAATCACGAAATTTCTAATTTAAAAATTAAAAATGTTGAAAATAAATTTAATCAATCAAACAATCTAAAATCTCTAGATATAGATACTTCTCAATCAATTGATGAGCAGGAAAAAATAATTGATAAGGAATTACTTAATTCCAAAGACCTAAGTAAAGAGAATTCTTCTTATAAAAAAGAAAATGATAATGATAATTTAAACCAATCAAATTCAAAAGAAAAAAATATAATTACAGTTGATCTTACTAATGAAGAAAAAATTGTTTTCAGTCAAT
>QCBU01000004.1 GCA_003281505.1 Prochlorococcus sp. AG-347-J14
TTGGAGTAATTAGCGCATATACAACGAGTCTTCTATCATTGATATTTCCTGCAACTGGTTTTCCTTGTTTTTTTAATGAACCAGTTATGTTGTTAGGCTTCATACTAATTGGACGTTTCTTAGAAGAAAGAGCAAGATATCAAACTGGTTCCTCCATTGGAGAATTATTAGATCTTCAACCTGAAATGGCAACTATCTTCACTGAAGACAATCAAATAAAGTCAATAAGAGTAAACTCTTTAAGACCTGATCAAGAGATTCAAGTTTTAGCAGGTGACAGAGTGCCTGCTGACTGCATTGTTACTCAAGGTAATTCATATGTTGATGTTTCACATATCACTGGAGAATCCAAACCTATCGAGGTAAAAGAAGGTGAAAATCTATCTAGTGGGTCTTTAAATCTCAATTCAACACTTAGGCTTAAAGTACAAAAGGTCGGGGGAGATTCTTCTCTTGCAAAACTAGTAAATCTTATTGAATCTGTAAATGCTAGAAAACCTCGCATACAAAGTATTGCTGATGAAATTGCAGGCAAATTTACTTACTTTGTTCTTATTTTTGCTACTTTAACTTTCTTCTTTTGGTGGAAGGCGGCAAGAAATATTTGGCCAGATTTACTAAGCCATAATAATCAATTCATCACTCACTCAAGCCATACACTTCATAGTTCGCTTGGCAGTAATGCTGAAAATTTTCTTAGTTTAGCCATTCAATTGTCAATTGCAGTTTTAGTAATAGCTTGTCCTTGTGCATTAGGTTTAGCCACTCCAACTGTAATAACTGTCGCATCAGGTAAAGCAGCAAAAAAAGGAGTTTTATTTAAAGGCGGGGACAAAATAGAGATGGCTTCAAAAATCAATCACATTATTTTTGACAAGACAGGTACTTTGACAAAAGGTAAGCCTTTCATTATTGATTATAAGACTAATGATGATCATTCATTTTTATTAAAAATTGCTGCCAGTTTAGAAAAGGAAAGCAGACATCCGATCGCAGATGCCTTAATTCAAGAGGCAAATAAACAAAATTTAAGTCTATTTCCAATAAAAAAAATTTTCACTCATTCAGGTCGAGGTATTTCTGGAGAATTAGAATCAATTGATGGACTTATTAATATTGGAAATATTGAATGGCTACTAAGTCAAGGAATAATTATTGATAGTGATGCAAAAAAAGTCATTGAAAATGAAGAGACAAAAACGAATACTATTATTGGAGTAAGTATCAAAGATAATCTATTAGGCTTTATTTTCCTAGGAGATTCACTAAGAGATGATTCAATTGAAACAGTTCAAAATTTAAGAGAAAATAAATTTAAAGTAAATATTTTAAGTGGAGATAGGAAACAAACAGTTTTAGCTTTAGCAAAAAAACTTGGTTGTAAAGAAACAGAAGTAAAATGGGATCTTCTTCCAGAAATGAAGCTAAAGACTATAGAAAATTTAAAAATTAATAATAAAGTAGCAATGATAGGTGATGGTATTAATGATGTCCCAGCCTTAGCATCTTCAGACCTAGGAATTGCGGTGGGATCGGGGACTCAAATAGCAAAGGCAAATGCAGATGTAGTATTGATGGGAGATAAACTTAATGGATTACCCTACGCCTTAAAGCTTGCAAAAAAAACTTTAAGAAAAATAAAGCAAAATCTTACATGGGCCTTTGGTTATAACTTATTAGCTATACCTTTAGCAGCAGGCATTTTGTTCCCTAAATACGGTATTCTTCTCACTCCCTCAATAGCAGCATTATTGATGGCTATTAGCTCTATTACAGTTGTAATTAATGCTTTATCTTTGGATTAAATGAAAGGAAAATTTATCGTTATTGAGGGTATTGATGGATGTGGTAAAACTACCCAAATAGATGAACTATCTAAATGGCTACCTAATAGTGGTCTAATAAAGAAAGGATCTAAATTAATCACAACTAGAGAGCCTGGAGGAAGTCTTTTAGGAAAAAAACTAAGAGGGCTGATTCTTGATAATAATGAGAATAACAAGCCTTCATCTCTTGCGGAATTATTACTTTATTCAGCGGATAGAGCTGAACACGTCTCCAAAATTATTTCACCTGCTTTAAATAACAATAATTGGGTAATAAGTGATAGATTTTCAGATTCCACACTGGCTTATCAAGGTTATGGAAGAAATATAAATTTAGAAATAATTAAAAATATTGAATCTATTGTATGTCAAGGAGAATCTCCTGATCTCACTTTCTTCTTAGAAATTTCGCCAGAAGAAAGCATATTCCGAAGAAAAAATGAAATTCCAGACAGAATAGAATCAGAAGGTATTAGGTTTTTAGAAAAAGTAAACGAAGGCTTTAAACTAATTGCCAAACAAAAAAACTGGAAAGTAATATCTGCTTCACAAAATATTAAAACTATTTCTAATCAAATTAAAGAGACTTTGCTAAACAATTTCTCTAATAACAAATGATTGAGGTCAAAAAAAATAATTTTTCCTTTAATGAAGAAGTCAATACCTGTCTTAACAACATAATTAAAAACCAATCATTTGCTAATGGTTATATATTTTATGGTGCTGAAGGACTAGGAAAAAGGCAAACCGCTCTTCAATTTATAAAAGAGATTTTCAAAAAGTCTTCACAAAGCGAAAATATTGAAGAAAAAATTACAAACAATAACCATCCTGATTTTTTAATTATTGAACCTGATTCTCTTTTGTCAACTAAAAGTTCAGGAATATCTGATATTAAAAAAACAACAAAAATTGGATCTGAGATTATTAAAATTTCTCAAATACGTAATATCAAAACTTTTCTTAGTCAAAAATCAATAAACTCAGAAAAAAAAATTGTTTTAATTATTGATGCACACCTATTAAACGAAGCAGCCTCAAATTGCCTTTTAAAAACCTTAGAAGAACCTAGCAACGGCATTTTTATTTTACTAACATCTAGATTAAACCTTTTATTAGATACGATCATCTCAAGATGTCAAATCGTAAGATTTCGATCTTTTTCTAATAAACAAATCAATTCAATTTTAGAAGAATTTTTAGATGCTTCTAAATTAAATATTAATAAAAATTTAAAATTAAAAGATTTAATCAACTCTGCAAATGGATCTCCAAATCAATTATTGAAAAATATTGAAATTTGGAATGATTTTTCAGATGAATTTATATGTAAATTGGATTCTCCAATAAAAAATAGTCTAGAAATATTAGAAATATCTAAATCAATATCTGAAAAATTAGAAATAATTCAACAGATTTGTTTAGTAAATTTAATTCAAACTATTTGGTGGAGAAAAACAAAAAATATAGGTTTAGTTAAAAAACTTGAAAATTTAAAATACCTTTTAAGAAAAAACATTCAACCAAGGTTGGCATGGGAAATTACGTTTTTGAAGATTTCTATGGAAGATATATGAGATTAATCTACTGCAGTATTTATCAAGTCAGGATTTCTTGCATGAATAAACTCCTGCCTGGCAGATGCCACTTGAGATCCAATAGGTAACTCAAGACAGTATCCCGCACCGTATACAGTTTTTATGTAAATAGGTTTTCTTGGATCGGGTTCAAGTTTGGTGCGTAAGTGTCTAATATGAACTCTTATTGTCTCTATATCATCATCAGGTTCATATCCCCATACTTCTTTAAGAATTAATGCTGGCGATACAGTTTGACCATGCCTCTGTAAAAGACAATGCAACAGTTCAAATTCAAGATGCGTTAGCCTGACAGGAGATTCAAACCATATAGCTTCAAATCTTTCCGGAACAAGGGTTAGAGGGCCATAATTGAGAATTTCTTGCTGGTTACTAGAATTTAATTGTGCTCTGTTGGTTCTTCTTAATAAAGCCTTTATACGTACATGTAATTCTTCTAGATCGAATGGTTTAGTAATGTAATCATCTGCTCCAGAATTAAACCCAGTAACTTTATCTTTAAGACCACCTAATGCAGTTATCATCAAAATTGGTATATTTGATGTTCTTTCATCTCTTCTTAGTCGCTGGCATAAAGTTAATCCATCAACACTTGGAAGCATTAAGTCTAGGAGAATTAAATCTGGTGAATATTGAAGAGCTAATGCTTGTCCTTTAATTCCATCTTCAGCTTTTTGGACATCGAAACCAGAATGCTCTAAATGCCTAGCAACCAAATCACGCATATCACGATCATCTTCAATTAAAAGGATTGAAATTTTCATATCTATGAACTATTAAATTAAAATTAAGTTTTAGTATTATGATTCTCTCAAGAATTTATAAAGATTGCTGAATTAGTGTAAACAATTTTATCAATTAGATTTATCAAATAACTTTGTGATAGCAGGGGATTAGATAGAAATTACATATTTTTAAAATTTTTAAATTTTAGAATTTCTTTCGATTCTATTTACTTTTTCTTAATAAATAAAGGATTAATAGAAAAAAATAATGGTTAAATCTTAAAGAATATCTAATTCAGATTGTCATTGTAAGGTTTACAAATATCAAATAAAGTGGGGATTTTCAGTTTTCAAATGGGGACTAACTTAGTTTATAGTTTTTAATTTTTCCAGAATGTTTAAACTAATAATTTTGTCTATATTAAAAAAAATTTAAGTATCTATGAAAAAGAAGCCTATTACCTATTCAGATTTATCAAAAAAACAGCTAGAAAATCTTAAAGATTTCTACATTCAAAAAAAAGTTGAATCGATGAGTTTTAACGAACTTAAACAATATGTACTTGAAATTATTTCTCATCAGATAAACGATACTATTGGCAAAGAAGAGGAAATGGAAGCGTGGAGAGAAATGTCTGATTTTTTTGGGGAACAATTTGAAATAATCATCTTAGAAATACAAGCAAAATACATTGAAGACAAAAACTTAATTGAAACAGAAATAGATTCTCAGGAACAAAGAATAAAATTACTTGAAAGGAATAATTTCGATGAAGAGAAAAAAGATATGTGGGATGACTAAAATTTTCTTCATGGTTAGTAATCTATACAATACAAAAAATATTTTTTAAAAACGTAAAAATTAATCTAAGAACTTATTTTTTTTCGCTTGTAAATGAATTTTAGTAGTTTTTCTAATTTCTGTTCTCAATTAAATATCAAATTGACTTGATTATATCTTCAGCCGACAAATATTTGACAAAAAAGAGGTCAAAAAAAAATAAAAAAAGTCCCCTTTTTTTAGGATGACTTTGAATAACTTTTTAAAATTTATAAACTCCCCGGGCGGGATTCGAACCTGCGACCAATCGATTAACAGTCGATCGCTCTACCGCTGAGCTACCGAGGAATATAAGATGAATTTAGCTCTTTCAAGTACCCTATGACAAGTACAAAGATCAATTATATTGAAATTTTAATGGTTCCTGCCAGCCAGATAAAAAACCATTTTTCAACTCTGCTACTGCATCAGCATAAGTTAATTCTTCATAACGATGAGTAATCCACAAAGCTGATAAGGGTTTTTTAGGGTCACTTGTTAGATTTTTAATAGTTCGCAAAACTTTTAATTGGCTGGTTTGATCAAGTAACGCTGTAGGTTCATCTAAAAGAATAAAATTTCTATCACTAATAAGAGCGCAAGCAATAGATAAGCGTTGTTTTTGTCCACCGCTCAAAGTATGAATTGGCCTTTTTTCAAAACCAGTCATTCCTACCTGATCAAGCACATGTTCAATTTTTTTATTAATTTCATTTTGACATATATTTTGATTAATATTAATCAGAAGTTCACTCCTACAATTTGGCATCAATATTTGATGATCAGGGTTTTGAAATACCATGCCAATATTTGCATTAGCATAAATTACACCTTTTTTGGGTTTGATTATTCCATTAATTAATTTTAGAAGAGTACTTTTTCCGCTCCCATTTTCTCCTACGACCATCCAAAATCCGGGTTTTTTTATTGAGAAATTACATTTAAAAATTAAATTTTCTTTTTCTCCAGGATATGCAAAAGAAACATCTTTGAATTTAATATGAGGTATTTCATTTTCAAGGATATCTCGCATAAATTCTATCAATCTATATTTAGAGAAAATCCCGGTCTTTTAGCTCCTCCTGCTACCGAAGATTTTTCATATATCTGAACAGAAATTATTTCTTTAGCTCTTACAGCAATTAATTTATCTTGCACTTTGTCGCACCTTAATTCGATCAAATTTGAGGATTCTAAAGTTTCATTCATAGAATTTTTTATTTCATCATAAATTCGTTTAACGTCATCAAATTCTTTCTTCTGAATTGAAAGTGGAAAAGGTGAATATCTCAGACTTAGTTCCAGCGAATACATAATCATTATAAAAACTATCTCTTATAATAATAAATATTTTTACGCAGGAAGTTATTAAAATTAATTTCTTTTGAGAAAATTATATATAAGATCCTTAAATCCAATTATTATGGGTATAGAGATTTTATTTTGCATTTAAAAAAATAATTTCATGGAAATAGCAAATGATATAACTTCTCTAGTTGGAAATACCCCATTAGTAAAATTAAATCGTATCAGAAAGTATTTTGATTGTTATCCAGAGATAATAGCAAAACTAGAAAGTTTCAATCCATCAGCTTCCGTTAAGGATCGGATCGCTTACTCAATGTTATGTAAAGCTGAAGAAGAGGGATTGATAACACCAGATAAAACAACGTTAATTGAAGCAACAAGTGGAAATACTGGCATCGCATTAGCAATGGTTGCTGCAGCAAAAGGCTATAAATTGATATTAACTATGCCGGATACGATGAGTATTGAGAGAAGGGCCATGTTGAGAGCATATGGAGCTGAATTACAACTAACACCGGGTAAAGACGGAATGCGAGGAGCTTTAGATTTAGCTAATGAGTTGTCTTCAACCATTGCAAATAGCTATCAATTTAATCAGTTTGAAAACTTTGCTAATCCAGATATTCATGAAAGAACTACGGCTCAAGAAATATGGTCCCAATCCAATAACAATTTAGATGGACTAGTTACAGGAGTAGGCACAGGAGGAACTATTACTGGTTGTGCACGTTTTTTGAAAAAAGTTAATCCAAATTGCAAAATTTATGCCGTAGAGCCCAAAAAAAGTGCTGTGATCTCCGGAGAAAAAGCAGGATCTCATTCGATTCAAGGAATTGGCGCAGGTTTCTTACCAAAAGTTCTTAATACTAAATTAATTGATGAAATTATAAAAATAGATGACGATGAAGCATTTTATTATGGACGTTTGTTAGCTAGATTGGAAGGCCTTTTATCTGGCATCAGCAGCGGTGCGGCTTTAGCAGCAACTATAAAAATTGGCAAAAGAAAAGAACTAATCAATAAAAGATTGATAGTTATTCTTCCAAGTTTTGGAGAAAGATATTTATCAACAGCAATGTTTGAATCTAATACTTCAATTCAAGCAAGAGAAGATGGTTATCTTTAATGAATAATTTATAAAAATGGAAAAAAATTTATATGAAGAATTAGGTCTCAAACAAAATGCAACCCGAAGTGAAATTAAATCTTCGTATCGCTCTTTAGTTAAGCAACATCATCCAGATGCAGGCGGCAAGAAAGAACGATTTCTTGCAATTCAAAATGCCTGGGAAACTCTAAATGATCCTATCAAAAAGAAACAATACGATAGCAGTTTTTCCTTTTCCAGCTCATCATTTGATTCATTAAATGAAAATTGGGAAGCGAAATTTAATTCAAAAAAACATAATTCTACAATTAAGGACAAAGAAGTTGAAACATGGATTAAAGAAATTTATAGTCCGATAAATAGATTAATTAGTCAAATCATTAAACCTTTGAATAACGAAATCAAAGAACTTTCAGCGGATCCATATGATGACGAACTAATGGAAAATTTTTGCAGTTATATTGTTCTTTCACAAAAGAAAATAGAAAAAGTTGAAAAAATTTATAACAAAAAAATAGTTCCAAAGTCTATTTCAGCTTTAGGCCTCGATCTTTATCATTGTTTTTCACAAGTTAAAGATGCTCTATTAGAATTTGATAGATATACACAAGGATACGTAGATAATTACTTATTTGATGGCAAAGAAATGATCAAAGAAGCAAAAAGAATACAATCAAAGATGTCTATAGAGAAAAAAAATAAAAACTTTTAGATACCACGATTTTATTGATTATATTCTTTAAGTTGATCTAATTTCAACCAAACATCTGGAACAGGTCTGCGCCATCTAACCTGAGCATATTCGTCTTTGACTAAAAGAATCTCTCCAGGACCTTCAAAGACATAATTAGGTAGATCATCATCACTGGCTAGCGCTTCGATACTTTTTATATAATTTTCTCTATCGACAAAAACTAAACTTCCTTTCTTGAGAGGTTTCTTGGGAATTGAATCTGTCATAATAAATTCAAGGAAGTTATTTGAAAACTATTATACAAAAACTTGTTTGTAAACTATTGAAAAAAATTTATACGGGAATAATAATTACAAACTTCTAAAAAATTTAATAGCCTTAAATAATAAACATTTATAAGATATGCGTCTTTTATTACTTGGCTGCACTGGATTTGTTGGTAAAGAATTAGTACCAACACTACTCAATGAAAATCACGAAATATACATTGTAAGTAGAAAACCCATTAGTAAATTAAAGCTTGATTTAGATTTCAATAAGTTTAAATTTTTTCAAATAGATTTATCAAAGGAAAAAAACTGGAATAACGAAAATCTTCTAAATATTTTAAGAGATACAGATGGAATTATTAACTTGATGGGAGAACCCATAGCAGAAAAAAAATGGACTTCTGAACAAAAACAGGAGATTGAAAATAGTCGTATTAACACCACGAAATTTATGATGAAGACCCTTAAAAATTTAAAAATAAACCCAAAAGTTATTATAAATGGATCAGCAATAGGTTATTACGGTACAAGTTTGTCTTGTGAATTCACTGAAAATAGTCCTGGAGGAAAAGACTTTTTATCTAATCTTTGCAAAAAATGGGAAGCAGTCGCCGCTGAAAAACCATTTTTCTCAAGGTTAGTTATTTTTAGAATTGGAATTGTTCTAGAGAAAGACGGAGGAGCATTAGGAAAAATGCTCCCTATATTTAAAGTTGGATTAGGTGGACCAATTGGAGATGGTAAGCAATGGATGAGTTGGATTCATAGATCTGATTTATGTGCATTAATTATTCAAGCATTAGTTGATAAAAAGTATTCGGGAGTATTTAATGCTGTTGCACCAAATCCAGTATTAATGAGAGAATTTTCTCAGACTTTAGGCAAATGTCTGAATAGACCTAATTTACTTCCAGTGCCAGGAGCGGTTTTAAGAATATTGTTAGGAGATGGAGCTAAAGTCGTTTTAGAAGGACAAAAAGTAATTAGCAATAAAATCAAAAATTATAATTTTAAATATCCTCTTCTTGAGAAAGCAATTTACGCCTCCACCAAGAATTAATACCGTTTACTAAAGCACCGACAATAAGAATAGTTATCAATGGAACTATAAGAGGATTCCAAACTATCTGAATAAAATTAATAAAAATAAATATCCCATTAAACTGCATGATGATTGCAAAAATAAAAAATATTGCAAAAAAAATGACTATAAATAAATTTATTAATAACAAATTATCGATAATTTGTTTTAACTTATTTTGATTATTCTCCTTAGTCATTTTTTATAACAATATTCATATCATCAACCATTTTAAGACAAGCTTTGTTTTCACCCATTCTTTTTTTAGCATTTTCATTACATGAGATCATAAACTTCTTATTTAGCTGTATAAGGTATATTATTTTTATGATCAATTTAATTGTCTGATTGATTTGATCATTTTTGTCTTTAAAATTACTGGCACAAAAAACATATTTTCCAAGCAAACGTCTTTGCGCTTCTGCAAAAGTTTTTGTAAATTGTGGACCTTTACCTTCAATCTGAATAACCGGTTTTCCTAATCCAATCGCTTGCTCTGCTGCTGTTCCTGCCATGCTAATGCAGCATCTACTTTTCAATAATATTTTGTCAAAATTATTCCAATATATATTCACTTCTAAAAATTTATATTGGAATTTCAAGAGATTATTATCTTTTATATTGTCTATTTTTAACCATCCTCTTTTTTTAAATATCTCCTTTATATTTGATGAAGATAGAGCATTAACTATTGCAAAATTAAACTGAATTTTTTGAAAATATCTTAAATCTGACATTGCCTCTAATAACTCTAAAATCAAAACAAAATTATCTAAAATCTCAGGGAATCTACTTCCTGGAAATAATCCAATACTAAATTCATCTTTATTTAATTCTTTATTTCTAGGAAAAAACTTATCCATAAATGGGTTACCTAAAAAAGACACTTTCTTTTTTAATTGCAATGTTAAATCATTAGCTGTAAGGCAATCTCTCGTATATATTTTTTTTGCTTTTTGTGAGAGCAAGAAAAATTTAGAAGGCCATGGTAACCTCAACTTCCCTTCATAATGGCTGGAATAAGCAACTAGATATGTAAAAAAATCTTTCTTACAAACCCATGCAAAAAAAACTGGCACAATATCTCCAACTACAAAAAAATAATCATATTTTTTTCTTATTTTAAAAGTTAAATATAATCTTTTTAGAAGATAAAATATTTCACCTTCTAATATCTCAGTAAATCTTCCCTTAAAAGAATTATAACCAATTCCTCCAGTTCTAAATTCCTTAGTTTTACCGATAATCTTAATTTTTTCTTTTTCGTAATGATTTCCCATACCAACAATTGGCAAAGCATGAACAGAATAGCCACTTTTTTACGAATTGTTTAGCTATTAGACTACCAGAAAGATCTTCTCCATGCCCATTACTTAAAATTAAAATCTTAAACAATTTAAAATTCCAACCATTTTTTTACTTTGGTTAACTCAGGCCACTCTGGATATCTACTTAATCCATCTTCAATAGATTCTTTTAACTCACTTTTCAAATCTGGCATCATCATAGACATTTTTTTTATTAACTCAATATGATCCCTAACACCTTTATTATTGGTAGCCAAAAGAGCTAAAGACAAATTCATTCTTGCTTGTGGATCTTGCTGATTTAATCGAACAGCTTGTCTGGCAGCTGACAAAGCTTCTTCATTATTTTTCAAAAGCAATTGAAGCCATGATAAACAAGTCCAAGCAGCAAAATGATTTGGAATTTGCTGTATAATTTTTTGAAAATCTTGAACTATTGGAATTAAATCTTGCCCTGCTTTATATCTTGATAAAGCTGCATTAAAATCCTCTTCGATGGGATTAATTTCGTTATTCATTATTTATTAAACTGCAAAAGAGCTTCCACAACCGCAAGTTTGAGAGGCATTGGGATTTACAAAATTAAAGCCACCTCCAATTAATTCCTTACTAAAATCTAACTGCATTCCATAGATATATAAAAGACTTTTAGGATCACAAACAACTTGAAAGCTTTGATCAGCTTTTAATGAATAATCATAAACTTTATCATCGGGATTTATTTCATCAGTTCCTATAAAATCCATCGTATAACTCATCCCACTACAACCGCCAGATCTTACTCCAACCCTTAGTGCTTTTTTATCACTTTGGCCCTTCAATAAATTTGAAATTTGTTCTATAGCATCATTCGTAATTAAGATACCCTTGCCATCATCAGAATTTTTAATTTCCTGTTTAACTTTTACATTTTCCATAAACAAGGGATCTTTACTATTTATAATATAAAAACTTAATCGATAGGATGCATAGAACAAACGTTATCCAAACTTGATTTGTTATAATTCTAAGAAAAAGTGAAAATTGCAATAGTTGGTTCTGGATTAGCTGGTCTTACAGCAGCAGTCAATTTAGTTGATGAAGGCCACGAAGTAGAAATTTACGAGAGCAGGTCATTTTGGGGAGGTAAAGTAGGAAGTTGGGAAGATAAAGATGGCAACCACATAGAAATGGGTTTACATGTATTTTTTTACAATTATGCAAATCTTTTTAAATTAATGAAAAAAGTGGGAGCTCTAGACAATTTACTCCCGAAGGATCATACTCACCTATTTATCAATAATGGTGGTAATTTAAAATCTTTAGACTTCAGATTCCCTTTAGGTGCTCCATTTAACGGACTTAAAGCTTTTTTTACCACCGAACAACTTACTTGGGTAGATAAGTTCAGAAATGCCTTAGCTTTAGGGACCAGTCCAATCGTTAGAGGATTGATAGACTATGAAGGCGCAATGAAAATAATTAGAGATCTAGATAAAATTAGTTTTAAAGAATGGTTTTTAAACCATGGTGGAAGTGAAAAAAGTTTAGAAAGAATGTGGGATCCTATTGCATATGCATTAGGTTTTATTAATTGCAAAGATATTTCAGCAAGATGCATGCTAACTATATTCATGATGTTTGCTTCAAAAACAGAAGCTTCAAAACTTAATCTTTTAAAAGGTTCCCCACATAAGTGGTTAACGCAACCTATCGTCGACTACATCATAAACAAAGGAGCAAAAATACATCTTAACCACAAGGTAGAAGAAATTATTTATGAAAAGGAATCTTCCTCTTATTCAGTAAATCAATTAAAAATATCTTCTCCCGAAGGGATTAAGGCAGTGTTTGCAGATAAATTTCTAGCTGCCTGTGATGTTCCTGGAATAAAAAAAATAATTCCAAAAGAATGGTATCAATTTAAAGAATTTGAAGGTTTAAAAAAACTTAGGGCTGTAGCTGTTGCCACAATCCAATTAAGATATGACGGTTGGGTTACTGAATTACAGAAAAATAATATTGGAAATGAACCAATTGGACTAGATAACCTTCTTTATTCTGCTGATGCCTCTTTCAGTTGTTTTGCTGATTTAGCACTAGCAAGTCCAGCAGACTATAGAAAAAAAGATATGGGATCGCTTCTCCAATGTGTTTTAACTCCTGGGGATAAATGGATGGGAAGATCCACAGAAAGAATTACAAAAGAAATTGATAAAGAGGTTCGCCGTTTATTCCCATCCTCAAAAAACCTTAAATTGCTTTGGAGTAACGTGGTACAAATTCCACAATCACTCTATAGAGAAGCTCCCGGTATGGAACCTTTCAGACCCGATCAAAAAACATCTATATCTAATTTCTTCATGGCTGGTAGTTATACAAAACAAGATTATATAGACTCTATGGAGGGAGCTACAATGAGTGGTCATTTAGCTGCAGCCGCAATTTTAGAGAAGAAAGCCGAATTAGCAAAAAATCTTGCAGTAAGTTAACTAATGGGTACTTGGCTAAAACATGACGTAATAACAGTTGTTAATGCGCCTCTTGAAAATGTATGGGACACATGGAGCGATTTAGACTCAATGTCCCTTTGGATGAGCTGGATTGAATCTGTAAAAACAGTTGACGAAGAAACTAATACGTTACCTGATTTAACAGAATGGACTTTAGCTGCAAATGGCTTTAGGTTTAAATGGAAAGCTCAAATTACAGAAAGGGTCGAAAAAAGCAAACTTAAATGGAAATCAATAGGAGGTTTACCAACTGAGGGATCAGTAGTTTTCGAAAGTAAAACTGATCAAATAACAACGGTAAATTTAGCAATAACTTATGAACTACCAAAGATGATTGCTCGTTTTATGGAGGAAAATATTTTAGGCAAAATGGTTACAAACGAATTACAGACCAATATTGATAGATTCAAAGATTTAGTTGAAAAGAACTACACAAAAAATTTTTCTAATTAAAAATATTTATTGCTACATCTATTAGTCCCTCAAAAGTATATTTTTGTGCCTGACTATCAACTCTTCCAAAAATCTTGTTACATATTTTTGTTGTCTGAGGTCCAATAGTTAATAACTTAATTTGCTCAAAATATTCTAACCATTGTTTTCCAAGTTTTTTTTCTAGTAAAAAAGCAGCATTCACTACGGTTTTACCGCTTGAAAAAATAATTGCATCGACTTTTCGATTAGAAATAATATCAATTGTTTCTTTCGGAATTGATTCAGGACATCTAGTTTCATATGCAGCAACCTCAAATACACGAGAACCAGCCTTTCTAAATTGATCTGCAATTAAATCCCTACCACCTGTTTGAACTCTTGGTACAAAAACTCGAAGTCCATAACCAGATACTGGGAAATTATCAATTAAACTTTCAGCAACAAATTCTGGAGGGATGAAATCAGCCTTAATCCCAAAATCATCAAGAGTTTTTGAGGTTTTTTCTCCGACTACGGCGATTTTTGTTTTTTTAGAACATTCTTTTAATGAACTATTAAAGTATCTAAGTCTTTTATCCACAAATTTGATCCCATTACTACTGGAAAAAATAATCCAATGAAAATCATTTATTTGATTTAATGCTTCATCAAGAGGATTTAAATCATCAGGATCAGCAATACTTATTGCAGGTAAATCAAATAGATTAGCGCCCTTGCTTATGAACATCTTTTTTATATCCAAAATCCCTTCTTTTGATCGAGTAATAATTATATTTTTTTGATAAAGGGGTAGATCAACTTTTGGCATCCTTGTCCTCAACATTATGATTTTGATTTTGATTTTGATTTTGATTTTGATTTTGATTTTTTAATTCATCAAGAAGTTTCAAGACTGATAATCCTTTATCAAGAACAACATCGTCTTTAAAAATTATCTCTGGAACTCTTCTCATCTCAATTCTTTTTCCTAAATTATGCCTTATAGAGCTTTTAGCAGTATTCAAGTTTGATACAATTTCTTTCCTCACTTCCTCTTGAGCAGTTGAAGTTATATAAATTTTACAGTGTTGCAAATCACCTGATAAATCAATTTTAGAAATATTGACGAAATGATCTCTAATAAGATCATTTTCTAAATCATTCTGCAAAATAAGGGTTATTTCTTTCTTCAAAAGAGAAGAAACTTTTGCAAGACGGTAATTATTTGGCATTATGGTTGTAAATTTATTGGGTTTGTCATCGCTTGCAAGACAAAATAAACAGTTATGAAAGCACTTAAGACAGAAGATATCAAACCTACTATTGTGAATGGATTTGATCTATTCTTGAATAAAGGTTCAAGCAAAGCAACAAGTCCCCCAACAATGATAGATATCAAATACTTTGGATATCTAGCAACATTAGAGAAAAATTCGCCCATCAGCTCCACAAATAGATTACTTTTTTAGCTAAATTTTAACAAACATTAAACAGCATGATTACATTATATCAATTTAGGCATAGTGCTTTTTGTTTAAAAACAAGAATGGCTCTTCATGCAAAAAAACTACAATATCGAGTTGAAGAAGTAACACCTGGAATAGGCCAATTTGAAATCTTTAAATTATCAGGTCAAAAACAAGTACCTGTGATAGTCGATAGTAATGACCAAGTTATTAATGACTCTTCAACTATTTGCGAATATATAGATAAAAAAAATGAAAACAATCCACTCTTTCCGGAGGATCCAATATTATTTGCACAATGCAAACTAATTGAAGACTGGGCAGATACTACGATGGCTACAACTTGTAGAAAAGCTTTAATAAAATCTGCAATAGAAAATCCACAGCTAAGAACTGCATTACTTCCAGATGAAATACCTTCTTCTGTTAAAAGTATTGTTGATAAATTACCTTTTGAAAATCTAAGTAAAATTTCTAATGTAGTTTTATCTTCTAAAGATAATTTAGAACTCCAAAAATTACTGGAAGCTTTATCAAAATCCTTGATCAACAAGAGATATTTAGTTGGAGATAGTTTATCAATTGCAGATATTTCAATTGCTGCTCAATTATCCCTTATTAAATTTCCAAAGTCTGCAGGACCAATTCTTTCAGGAGAGGGGAGTCAAGAATACATAAACAACCCTTATTTAGAAAATCTTTTCATTTGGAGGAACAACTTAGAAGAATATCTTTTTAGTGCTAACTCTCAATAAATTCAAACTTCAATTTATATTTATTTGTTTTAATAGCATGAATAGAAAGATCACCAACTTTTGAACCATAAGAAGCAACATATTGCACTCCACAAATTGATGGTTTAATTGAATTATCAACTTCCAATATTTCTTCGGAACATTTTTGAAATTTACTAATGGTCTCTATCTGATTAATCCTTGAAGCACCTGGCTTATGTGCTGTTTGTATAACTAGCTCATCTGCGAAAAAAATATCATTATCTTGGATCTGATTTCTCCCTGTAATTCTTGAATCAATATAAAAATCATCTTTTAAATAAGTAATTTGATTATTAATAGATTGAGGATCATTTACAACCTTGATTAAGGTTTCACCAAATATTGCTTTTCCGATAGATTCAGAATTTTTTGCACGATTACCAACAATTAAATCTGAATCATTCTTAAAGAAATTTACTTTATAAATAACTGGCTCTTCTGAATCATTAACTATATCTTGAGAAGTAACAAGCCAATTTCCCTCGAACCATTTAGGATAAATTAAATCCTTAGAAGTATCCGATAATTTAAAATTTGGCAAATATAATTCTGGCCATTGATTTACACGATTTTCCAAAAACTCTCGTACGTTAGAATCAAGTAGAGCAAAAGAACTTTCTAAAAAAATTCCTTGAAAAATCAAGCAAAGAACTAATCCAAGAAGAATTTTCATTATGTCAAATCCACTAATAAGAGCATCAGATCATTATGTATTATTAGAGCCAGATTCAAAGGAAAAAATTGTATCAAAGCAAGAAGCAATTTTATGGTTGAAGAATTGGCTTAGTAAGACAGAAACACAAACAATATATCAAAATATAGTAGATCCTGATCAGGATTTTTTTGAAGAATTATTGGAAAGCACTTATGAATTAGAAATAAAATTAGGATACGTTATCAAATGGTTTGCAGTAAGAATTGAACCAGATTAACTGATTATTTCTTTGTGAATTGCATTAATTATTTTCATAGCAACTTCTTCAATATTTTCTTTTTTTACTTGAATTCTTAGATCTGCTTGAGAATACAAATTTTCTCTAGATTGAAAAATGCTCACATATAGATCATTTAGATTCTTTCCCTGAAGAAGTGGCCTATTCTCAATGTCATTTTTCAATCTTTCAATTGCTATATCTTTGTCGAGATCTATCCAAGCAATTATTCCCTGTCTTAAGATTCCCCAATTTTCCGATTTAGTAACTATTCCTCCTCCAGTTGAGATTACTAATGAAGGAATTTTGATAGTTTCTTTAAGGCAGTTTGCTTCTAATTTGCGGAAATTATCTTCTCCTTCATCCTTAAAAATTTGATTGATAGATTTTTTTGCCAACTTCTCTATTAATGAATCTAAATCAATGTATTTATACTTCAATAATTCAGCCAACTTCAAACCAGTTTGTGACTTACCAGAACCCATCATTCCTATTAAAAATATGCTTCTGCCCTTAATAGCATGAACTGTTTTTTCGATAATGGATTGTTCCATAAAGACAAAAGCGTATTTAAAACCTTAAGATAGTATTATCGCAGACAGGTATGACTTCTACACAATCCAAACCATCTCATGGAAAAGGACGTGAATGCGTCATAACTCGACGTGCATGCTTTAGTTCTAGTCACCGTTATTGGCTTCCTGAAAAAAGTCCAGAAGAAAATTTATCTCTTTTTGGAAAGTGCAGTATTGCACCAGGTCATGGTCATAATTATGAACTTATTGTTTCAATGGGTGGAGAGCTAGACTCTGATGGAATGGTACTAAATCTTTCTGATGTAAAACACTCTATTAAAGATAAGGTTACTGGACAATTAGATTTTCGTTTTTTAAACGATGTCTGGCCTGAATTTAATGTTAATAATCAAGAAGGTATACTTCCCACAACTGAAGCATTAGTAAAGGTCATTTGGAGTCGTCTGAAGGATGATTTACCTCTTACAAGTCTAAGACTTTATGAAAACCCAAATTTATGGTCAGATTATTTTGGAAAAAACATGGAAGCATTTTTAACAGTACAAACTCATTTTGCAGCCGCTCATAGACTTGCAAAAGAAGAGATATCCTTTGATGAAAATAAAAAAATCTATGGGAAATGTGCCAGAGTTAATGGTCATGGTCATAACTATCTTGTCGATATAACTGTAAAAGGAGAGATTGATAAAAGGACAGGAATGGTTTGCGACTTATCTGCCCTCCAAGAGATAATTAACGATTTAGTTGTTGAACAACTAGATCATACTTTTCTTAATAAAGACATCGAATTTTTCCATAATTGTGTTCCAACTGCTGAAAATATAGCTTTATATATTTCTGATATTCTCAAAAAACCAATACATAATCTTGGTGCAACGTTACACAAAATAAGACTCCAGGAGAGTCCAAATAATGCTGCAGAAATTTATGTTGATCAAAAGTTAACCAATTCGTTGAAGTTGAAATTGGAAAATAGTTTAGTCACGCAAACTTGAATATCCCAAGAGTAATAATTGTTATAGCATCAAGTCTTGATGGGAGAATTGCATTTCCTGGAGGTGGAGAATCGCATCTTGGAAGCGATGAAGATAAAAAAATATTAAATCAAAACTTATCAATGGTTGACGCCACCATTTTTGGTTTGGGTACTTTAATAGCTCATCAATCAACATACCTAGTTAAAAATATCACTGATAATTACGAAGTAAACATATCAAAAAGCCAACCAATTTCTATAGTTGCTTCAAATAGCAAAAAATTTAACAGTAACTGGAAATACTTTCGTCAACCAATTAGAAGATGGCTAATAAGCTCAAGTAAAGTTGATAATTCGTCGAATAATGAATTCGAGAAAGAACTCTTTTTCCAAAATTCATGGAAAAACACTTTAATTTCACTTAAAAAACAAGGGATAAATGATTTAGCTCTTTTAGGAGGTGCAAAACTTATAAATTCATTTATAAAAGAGGATCTAATAACAGATATAAAAATTACAATAATTCCACGAATTGTTGGAGGTAGATATACATGGATCCCTCCAGAACAAACAAATGCGATTTTTAATCTCAAAAGGCTATGGGAAATAAAATCAATTAAAAATTTAATGAATAATGAAATCCATGTTCATTACAAAAAGATTTGAAAAAGTTTCAATAATAAATGAACCAAAAAACACATAAAGTTGAAGTCAAATTGTCAATTAAGGAAATCTCCCAGGAAATATGGAATGAATTAGCAAATGAAATTAATAATCCATTTTATGAATGGACTTGGATTAAAAACCTTGAGATGTCTAAAAGTGTTTCAAGAGAAACTGGTTGGCAGCCTCTATATTTTGTTGCTTATAAAAATGAAGAAATACTAGGAATTGCCCCACTTTTTTTAAAAAATCATAGCTATGGAGAATTCATTTTTGACCAATCATTTGCAAGATTGGCTCAAGAGCTGAATTTAAATTATTACCCTAAGTTAATTGGAATGAGTCCTTATAGTCCTGTAAATGGATATCAATTTCTTTATAAAAAAAATAAAGACAAGAAAGAAATTACAAATTTACTCATAAACCATATCGAAAGCTTTGCGATCACAAACAAAATCCTAAGTTGTAATTTTTTATATATTGATGAAAGCTGGGGCAACCATCTTAAATCTTTGGGATACTATGAATGGATAAACTCCAGCAGTGAATGGAGGAGTAATGGAGAAAAAACATTTGACGATTTTCTATCTAGATTTAACTCTAATCAGAGAAAAAATATAAGAAAAGAGAGGAAATCTATTACTAAACAAGACATTAAAGTAGAAATTTATAATGAAGATGATATCAACCAAGAAATCCTCAAAAAAATGCATAATTTTTATGAACAGCATTGTTCGAGGTGGGGAGTTTGGGGAAGTAAATATCTAACATCTACTTTTTTCGAAACACTGGTTGATAATAAAAAAAATCTTTTACTTTTTAGTGCATCAAAACATGATTCAAATAAAATTTTTGCTATGTCTATGTGCGTTAAAAATCAAAACAACTTATGGGGTAGATATTGGGGAAGTCAAGAAGAAATATCTAATTTGCATTTTGAATTATGCTATTATCAGCCAATTGAATGGGCAATAAAAAATAGTATCCATTTGTTTGATCCTGGAGCAGGTGGTAAACATAAAAGACGGAGAGGTTTTTTTGCAAAAAGCACCGTTAGCATGCATAAGTGGTTTGACAAAAATATGGAAAATATAATTTATCCTTGGCTAAATGAAGTGAATAAACAAACCGAGATGGAAATTGATTTTGAAAATAAATCTATACCCTTTAAATAAAAAATTATTTGGCTTTACCAAAGCTTATATTAGTATTATAGTTTTTTATTAACTTCTAGGAATGGATTCTAAGAAAAGTTTCAATGAAAAAACAATGATTGATAATAACCTATCCAACCGATATATAGATTTAGATCCAAACGGTTATTTTATAATCAAAGTTGATTTAGAAGAAAATAAAATAATTTTAGAGCACTTTCTAAATAATATTAATGATGACGGATATGCGCTTGACCCAGAAACAAATGAACCAATTAAATGCGACTCTCAAAATAAAAGAGGTAGTAATGAAGTTTTTAAAGGTATAAGTGCGAAACAACTTGGAATAATGATCACTGAAGAAAGAAATGACTTAATAACCAGATACGACCATGCCCTATATTTAGGCCGGGAACTACAAAAAGCAGAAGAAAGTTTATACAAAAGACTACCATATATCCAAGATTAAGAAATTAAACGAAAAAATCTAATCTTTTCATCTGATGTTAAATTAAATAAAAATAAAAAAATTAATGAACATCATTTTCTATTTTGCATTTATTGGTTTTGGTTTTGGAGCTGCTTTCGCATTAGATAAGCTATTGAGAGCAGTAAAATTAATTTAAAAAATTATAAAATTTTAGTAGTCTCTCCATACAAATCATATTCATCCGCAAAAGAAATATTTGCTTCAACAAATTTACCAATATAATTTTTCAAATCAATTTTATCCTTAACAGATAAAATTACTGTTCCGTCAATTTCAGGGGCGAAATTATAGGACCGACCTATTAATTCGTTATTATCTGATATTTTTTCTACCAAAATCTTCATTTTTGAACCAACATATGACTGATTTTTATCTTTGGAGATATTTTGTTGAACTGAAATAACGTTATCTTTTCTTGCCTCTGCAACCTCTAGGGAAACTTTATTTGGCAAATTAAAAGCTGCAGTTCCTTCCTCAGGAGAAAAAATAAACACTCCCACATGATCAAATTTGTGCCTATTCAAAAATTCGAGAAGATGTTCAAAATGTGCTTTTTTTTCTCCCGGGAATCCAACAATGAGACTAGTTCTTAAAACAGCAGATGGAATTTCTTCTCTAATTTTCTCCAAAATTGATTCATTCAAAGAAGCCTGCCAAGGTCTATTCATACTCTTCAATACATCTGGATGACTATGCTGAAGTGGTAAATCAAAGTAAGGCACTATATTCTTTGAATCTTTGAAAGCTCTAATAACTTCATCAGTTAAACCCGTTGGATAAGCATAATGTATCCTTATCCAAGGAATTGGAACTTTAGAAAGCTCATTCAAAAGTTTTACTAATTTTGGTTTTCCATAAATATCTTGACCATAATTAGTTGTTATTTGACTAATTAAAATAACTTCTTGAATACCCTGTTTTGCAAGACTTTTGGCTTCTGAAACTATAGATTCTATTGTTCTACTTCTTTGAGGACCTCTCAACTTAGGAATAATACAAAAAGCGCAATTATAGTTGCAGCCTTCAGCAATGCGAAGATAAGCAACAAATTTATTTTTATCTACAAAACGAGGTATTTCTTCATCTGCAATAAATTCCGGTATTTTTGAAACTTCATTAACGATTTCTCCTTTTTCTACTCTGTCTAAGACCTTGGCTATCTTTTGATAATCTCCTGTTCCAATCAAACCTTTAATTTCAGGGATTTCTTTGATAAGCTCATCTTTAAAATGCTGAGCCATACAGCCTGCGACAATTACTTCCTTTCCTTGATTTGTATATTCTAGAATTTTTCTAATAGATTCTTCTCTAGCTGTTTCAATAAAACTGCAAGTATTTACAACAACAACATTTGCATCATTTATATTGCTATCAACTTCATAACCCTCTTTATCTAATAAGCCTTGCATATGTTCAGTATCAACAAGATTTTTCTCACAGCCAACATGACTGAATGCAACCTTAGATAGTTTTTTTTCTTTTACATTGAGACTATTTTGTTTCACAACTTGAAAAATAAGAATTAAAAGATTTATACAGCATTTCGTATATAACTCTCATGCCAAGATAATATTAGGATAGATAATGTAAATAACAAACTTTCTTTTTGTATGGCTCTTAAGACTTTAAACAGAAGAAATAAAAAAGATTTGAAATGGCCAAAAATCATAATCGCAATTCTTAGCACTATAGGCATAGTTGATACAGGTTCGATTACTTTAAAAAACTGGGGATTATTTACTTCGCTTTCATGTCCAGGGATACAAAATGGTTGTGAAACAGTTTTAAATAGCCCTTGGGGTACTTTATTTGAAAATAATCAAATAAATATACCTCTCTCATTAGCTGGATTTATAACATATTTATCAATATTAGTTATCACAACAATACTCTCGCTAAATTTAATTTCCCCAAAAGAAAAACTAAATAAGTTTTTATGGTGGTTAGTATTTCTAATTTCTTGTGCGTCATCAACATTTAGCTTTTTGTTGATAAATATAATGTTTTTTAAGATTCAAGCATATTGCTTTTTTTGTATACTTTCAGCAATTTTATCGTTTTCTATCTTTATAATTTCTATGATTGGAGCAAAGTTTGAAAGTAGAGAACCTATGATTTTTAGAGGTTTCATTGCAGCCATCAGTGTCCTGCTGGGAGGACTAATTTGGTCAACAAACGTTGACCCCTCTAATGCTATTGATGTTGCAAACCCCGCTGAAAATATATCACCAATAATTACCACTTCAAGCTCTCCCCAGAAGGTAAAGTTTGCAAAATATTTAAGTGAAAACAATATTGTTATGTATAGTGCTTACTGGTGCCCACATTGCCATGATCAGAAACAATTATTTGGTAAGGAAGCAGTGAAAGAATTGAAAGTAGTTGAGTGTGCTAAAGATGGTAAAGATAATGACTATGAACTATGCCAAACGAAGGGAATCAGTGGATTTCCTTCTTGGGAAATAAATGGAGAAATAATTAGTGGTACGCGTGACTTAAATGAATTGGCAACAAAAACCGACTATCAGGGAGATCTTAATTTTTAATAAATCTTTTTTGAATTTTTTGATCTAACTTTTGTCTAGTATGGCATTCCCAATTTTTATCTTTATCAGGAAAATCATCTCTATAATGCCCTCCTCTACTTTCTTCTCTAAATAGACAAGCTTTTAATAAAGTTATTGTTGTTATTTGTCTATTCTTTAAATCAAGTAAAAGATTTAATGCTCTTCTATTACGTTCGCTAAGTTTTATTTTTTGATCAAATTTTATTTTTTCAAGACTATTTAGTAAATCATTTTTATTTAATTTATCTATATCATTTTGAATGATATTTAAAAATTTACTCATATTTACCTTATTTCGAGATACACCTAAATTTAACCAACATAGTTTTCTTAATTCATCAATTTTTTCAGCAATTATAGAAATTTGATCTTCTTTAGGATCTTCAATATCAAATTCTTCAAATGATCTATCAAGTTTTTCAATTTTAGAAATGTCATTCAAAACAATTGAAGACATTTTTCTTGCGAAGACAAGACACTCCATCAGTGAATTACTTGCCAGTCTATTAGCACCATGAACACCTGTAGAAGCAACTTCCCCAACGGCATATAATCCTTTTCTTGTTGAAGATGCATTTAGATCAGTTTTAACACCTCCCATCCAATAATGAGCTGCAGGTGCTACGGGAATAACCTCATTTAAAGGGTTAACCCCATAATCCTGACATCGACTTAAGATCGTGGGGAAGCGCTCTACAATTTTTTCTGGGTCAATATACCGAAGATCTAAGCCAACATGATCCACATCATTATCATGCATATTTTTCATAATTGCTCTACTTACCTGATCCCTAGTAGCTAGATCACGATTTTCAAGATTTTTAACTGGACTTTCACCATTTTTGTCAACTAAAATCGCTCCTTCTCCTCTAAGTGCCTCAGATATTAAGAAGCAAGGTGCACCATAAAATTTTAAAGCTGTTGGATGAAATTGCACGAACTCTAAATCTTCGATAGCAGCTCCTGCTTTCCATGCAAGAGCAATCCCTTCACCAGATGATTGTGCAGGGTTTGTTGTATTTGTAAATAAGTGCCCACCCCCACCTGTAGCCAAAACAACAGCTCTAGATTTAATCCAATATAAATTTGCTCCATCAAGAACCTGAACTCCTCTACATTCTTTATTTTCAATAAGAAGTTCAGTTACTCTTACACCCCTGCAATGAAGAATATTTTTTTGATTCTCAATATGATCTTCTAAAACTTCAACTAATGCTCTTCCAGTACGATCTTTAACATGTAAGACTCTTCTTCGTGAATGGGCTGCTTCCAAGGTAGTAGCTAGTTGATCGGAACTTTGATCAAAAATCATCCCTAAATTCTGCAACCTTTGTACACAACTTGGAGCTTCTTTAACTAGCATTTCTACAGCTTGAAAATCACATAGTCCATCACCTGCTTTTAAGGTATCCTCAGCATGAAGATCAAATGAATCATCTTGTCTAACAACAGATGCAATTCCGCCTTGAGCCCATCTACTGGAAGATACCTTACTAGTATTCCTATTTAAAAGAAGCACTTTTAAATTTGAGGGTAATTCAAGACAAGTCATGAGGCCAGCAGCTCCAGCACCTATAACGATTACATCCCAATTATTTATTGGTATCGGTTCTTGCGAAAATGGAGGCCTTAACATTAAACCAATCCACTAAAAGTTGGTTGCAGAATTGCTAAAACAATAAAAATACCATCAACAATTAATGTCGTTTGAATTACGTAACCAGAAACTAAGAGTGCTTTACCACTAGTAGTATTAATTGTGGCAAAATCCAAAATTTCTTTTGAAATAAACCAAAGTATAAGAGCAACAAAAACGATAATAGATAATGATTTTATTTGAATAAGACTCTCTGAAGTTTTTTGAAGAATCATGGGTGCATTTTCAGAATCTGCTGTAATTACCTGCCTCCATTGATCCATGATTCCGATTAAAAATATTGTAATGTCGGTAACTGCAGTTCCAAATAAAGAAGAGATATAAAAACTTGAACCTATTTTCCAATTAGTACCTAATCCAATTAAAGCTAATGGGAGAACTACAGCTTCAACAGGTATGTGTAGGATAGGAAATGGACTTAACCATCCCCAGAACAAACATCCACCAAGCCAACTACCTGATACACCTAGTAATAATGAACTGACAATAAACCACTTATTTGATCCTTTGCGATTCAAAACAATTGACGCTAAGACAATAACAAAAGTAAAACATAGAGCACTTATTGGTTCTAATCTCACCCAAGGGGCTTGAACAAAAATAGGTAAAATTACAAAAAAAGAAGACCACAATCTTAAAGATATAGGATTTGATAAAAAACTATTTTCGTATGAATCAACTGTCTTATGAGATTCATAGTTGAATTTATCTTTTACTTCTAAGTTTTTTGTAATTAATTCTTTCAATGAAAAAGGTTATTTTAATTAATCTAAATCGTGTTTTAGAAAACTGCGAATGCCATATTTTAATAAATAAAAGGCCCATAATTTCACACCTATATTTAGTTTTTTAAAAGTATTTAATACACTTTGATGCATATATAAGTTTAGAATAAATATAAATAAGAGTATTTGGCCTTAAATTGTGTGGCAAGAAATTAATTACACAGAAGATCCCATTGATCTTTTGGTTCCTAATATTACTTATAAAATAAATCCTGCAGAAATTGAAAGTATTGAAGCTAATTCTATTGCTGAACAAATAGGATTTGAATCAGGTGACTCAATTATTAGTATTAATGGGAAAAAACCAAGAGATTTAATTGATTATCAGATTCTGATTAGTGAAGAAATTTTAGATATATCAGTTTTAGATAAAAATCATGAGATTCACAATATAAATATTGAAAAAGATCAAGACGTTAATTTAGGTATAAATTTTAAAGATGCATTATTTGATTCAATCAAGCAATGCAATAATAGATGTCCATTTTGTTTTATTGATCAACAGCCAAGTGGTAAAAGAAAAAGCCTTTATATAAAAGATGATGATTATAGATTAAGTTTCTTATATGGCTCTTATTTAACTCTTACGAATTTAAAAAAAGAAGACTGGGAGAGAATTTCTATGCAAAAACTATCCCCACTTTTTATTTCAGTTCATGCTACTGATCCTTCCACAAGAGAAAAATTATTAAAAAATAAAAAAGCAGGAGTTATACTTGATCAAATTTCGTGGTTTGAAAAAAACTCTATTCAAATACATGCTCAAATTGTTGTTTGCCCAGATATAAATGACGGGGATATTCTTGAGAAATCCATTTTGGAACTTGCTGAATTCTACAAAAAAACCTCTCAAACAGTACTTTCAGTAGCAATAGTTCCTGTAGGACTTACAAAATTTAGACCAGAAAATGATGGATTGAAATCAATAAACCCAGAATATGCAAAAAAAACTATTAAACAAGTAGAGAGAATTCAAGCCTCTCTACAAAATACTCTTGGGACTCGTTTTTGTTGGCTAGCAGACGAATGGTATTTAATTGCTGGTACAAATTTACCTAGTTACAAAACCTACGAAAATATGCCACAAGAATCTAATGGAGTTGGGACTATTAGAAACTTTCTAGAAGCATTAAGAGAGAGGACCCAAAACCTACCCCAAAAAGTAAAAAAGCCAAAAAAAGTTAGTTGGATTGTTGGTAAATTGGTTTATGAAGCCCTAATTCCTACAGTAAAGAAATTAAACTTAATTAATGGATTAACAATTAATTTATATGGTTTGCCAAGTATTTATTGGGGTCAAGATCAAGTTGTTACAGGTCTTCTTACTGGAGAAGATCTAATTTACGGGCTAAAAAATAAGGATTTAGGAGAAGCTGTTTACATTCCATCTATTATGTTAAAAATTAATACTGATTTATTTTTAGATGATAAAAATATTCAAGAAGTTGAGAATCAAATAAATACTAAAATTCACGTTCTTGATGATTCAAATGATATTATTAATACTTTGATTGGTTAATCGAATATTTTCGAAACTATAAAACATGCTTAGAAGAGTAATAAATCCTTTCTTATTTTTGCCACTTACTCTAAGTATGAATACCTTTAATGTTCTATCGAGCGAAGCAAAAAATTACATTGATAATGTTTTAGAAGAAAAATCAAATATTACTTTTGTTGATTATCAAGAAATAGAAAAACTTGTATTAAATAACCAAGAATTAAAATCATTACAAAACCTAGTAGCTTCTTCAAGTTTTAATCTTTCCAGTCAAATTGCCAAAAGATACCCATCCTTAGATTTTCAAGCCAATGGGTTACCAAAGTATGTCGCAGGTAAAAAGTACAATAGCAATTCACCTACTTTAAAAACATCGCAATTTGCGGCTAGTCCCTCCCTGAATATTAAATGGGATGTAATTGCCCCGTTAAGAGGATCTGAAATTAAAATTGCCAAAACAAATTACAAAATTGCAAAAAATAATTATGAGATTAAGAAAAAAGATTTAATTCAAGAAGCAAGAATCAGATATCACAAGTACAAAAAGTCATATCAAGATATTCAAAATAAAAAATTCACACTTGATTTATCAATTACAAGTTTAGAAAATGCTAAATCAAAGCTAGATGCTGGAATTGGTACAAAATTTGAAGTTCTAGAAGCAGAAGCTCAATTATCTCGAGATCAACAATCACTTAATGAAAAGAAAATAGAACATGAAATTAATAAAATTTCTCTTAAGGAGATTCTTAATGTTAAAGGAGATTTCGAAACCAATAAAGAGCAAAATCTTATAGGGTTTTGGAATTATAAATTGAATAAGAATATTAATGAGGGTTTGGCTAAAAATCTTTCCTTAAAAAACCTTATTCTTCAAAAATCAATCAAAAAGAGCCAAGCAGAGAGCTTCTTAGCACAAAATAAGCCAAATATCTATATCAGTAATGCATTATCTAGTACATTTTCAAAAGGTGATTCTCTGGCAACTAATATCGACTCTGAAAAATCTGGATCTAATTATACAAATACCATAAGTCTAAATTTTGCATGGAGTATTTTTGATGGCGGACAAAGTAAGAACTCTTACAAATCAAAAATAGCAGATGCAGAATCCGAAAAATATGCTTATGAAAATTTAAAAAATGTTTTAACCACAAGTATTAGTAAAGCCTATTTAAATCTTAAATTAAATGAAGAAAAAATAATCTCTTCACTTAAAGAAATTGAATCCAGTAAAGAGTCTGTAAGGCTTTCCAGACTTAGATATGATGTCGGAATATCAACTCTAAAAGATGTTCTTATCAGGCAAAGTGAATTAAGTAATGCGAAATCAAAAAATATTAATGCAATATATAATTACAATCTTAATATAGATGAATTAGAAAGATTAACTTTTCTTGAGAAAAGTAAAAATTGTTTAGGTGGTAATAATACTAAAATTAAGGATACAGAGTCTATTTGCAATAAATAAAGATGAAGCCACCAAATTTAACTAATAAGCAACTACGTGAATTAGATTCTTTATTTGAATTGGTTAGTCAACGTCAAACAAAAGATTTTGGAAATATTAGCGCCAGCAATAAAGCAGATGGATCATTATTAACAAGTTGTGATTTATGGAGTGACAAAACAATCGTAGATGGCTTAGCTTCAATAGCTCCAGGTGAAGGCGTCCTTAGTGAAGAAGGGCAAAAGTTAATTCCAAATTCAAAAGCTTACTGGGTGGTCGATCCACTCGATGGGACAACAAATTTTGCTGCCGGTATTCCTTACTGGTCTATATCTGTAGCAAGGTTTGTTGATGGTAAACCAAACTCTTCTTTTTTAATAATTCCTACACTGAAAAAAAAGTTTGTATCCATTAAAGGCAAAGGGGTTTGGTTAAATAACAAGAAAATTGATCCTAGCCAAAATAATCATCAAAGTGAATGCATTTCTTTATGTAGTAGATCAATAAAAATTTTACAAAAAAAACCAAACTCAGTATTTCCTGGCAAAATCAGACTCTTAGGTGTATCAAGTTTAAACCTTACGAGTGTAGCGATGGGACAAACTTTCGGAGCAATAGAATCAACTCCTAAGATATGGGATATTGCAGCAGCCTGGCTGCTATTAGAAGAACTCAATTGTTCTATAGAGTGGTTAGAAACAGATCCTTCAAATTTAGTTTCAGGAGAAGACTTGAGCGATGTTAATTTTCCATTAATTGCTTGTAGATCTATTGAAAAGTATGAAATTTTAAAGCCATGGGGCAATTTATTATTAGCAAAATAGTTGCATCATAAATAAAAAATTGCTTGAAAAATTTCTTAATCAGATACAATAAAAATTAAGTTAAATAAATAAATATTTGAAGAAAATTAATATGCAGAGAAGTTCAACATGGATACTGAAAAGTTTATGGGGAGCTTGTGAGCGATGGAGCAAATCTGATTGTGTTGATTTAAGCGCTGCATTTGCATACTACACACTTCAATCATTTTTTCCCATTCTTCTAATTTCTCTTTCAATAGCTTCATGGTTCCTAGGAAAACAAGAAGGATTAGATCAACAAATAATTGACATTGCTGCTCAGCTTTTACCTCCTTCAGTAGTTGAGTTAGTAGAGACAACATTATTTAATTTAATAGATCAAGGTTTTGGGGCAGGAATTCTTGGGGCTATGTTTTTACTTTTTACAGCAGGAAATGCATATCTATCTCTTCAAAGAGGTTCGGATAGGCTTTGGGAGGACGAAATTCCTTCTAAAAAAGTTAATGCTGCTTGGAGAGTGCAAGCTTCGAAGTTTCTTCGAAATAGAGTTGAAGCCTTTTTAATAGTATTCTTTATTGGTTTTTTAATGGTACTAGATCAAATTAGTGCAAATCTTAGAATGATCCCAAGTAACGTTTTAGAAAATCTTTCAAAATCTAATAATCTTATTTCTGATTTATTATTAAAGTTGCCGTTATTACAAGTTGGTCAGTTTGCAATACCACTAATTGGCTTTTCTTTAATGGCTCTTTTATTACAAGCACTTTTACCCAGTAGAAAAGTTCCATTGAAACCATTGTTACCTGGATCTTTTCTTATTGGGATTGGCCTAACAACTTTGAACTTAGCAGTGAGTAAAAGTATTCTCTCACTTGGAGTAAGATTTCAAGCATATGGTTTTATTGGAGGTTTTCTAGTACTTACTTTGTGGGTATGGCTATTAGGAGTGATTTTATATTTTGGACAGTGTTGGAGCGTAGTAATTGCTAGTATGACTTTAGTTAATAAAAAAAGAAATTATAAATAAGGATAACTGAGGTGAATTATTTTCTTAAAGCTAATAAAAATCTTCTTACCTACTCATTAATCATCCTTATCGTTATTCCAATTTTTGGATTTAACTTTTTCATTAGTTTTGTTGGAAATATTCTACTTCTATTATTTTTAATTCCTCTTCTATTATTAGTTTTAGTGATTATAGTTTTTAACTCTTATAAATCTAAAATTTATACATGCAGTAATTGTGGGGCAATATCATTAGCTTTAAGTGAAACCTGTATGAATTGCGGTGCAGATTTAGAGAATATAAATAAGAAAAATAAATTAGATAAAAATCCTAGTGAAAGTACCATTGATGTGAAATCAGAAGAAATTAAGTAAAATACTAACCTATTCCAATTTGTCGAAGAATACTTTGTCCAGTAATTAATTCAGTACCAAGTCCAATCAAAATACCCATCATTGCCATGCGGCCATTCCATGTTTCTGCAAAATTTACAAAACCAAACCTTGGTTGATTGTCTTTATTCATAATTAACTTATTTATCTATCAGAATATTTTAACGTTTTAAGGAAGATTTTATGAAAAATAACAAATTATTTATTTAACATGTCTTACACCATCAACAGGTCGATACTCATCGCCAGTTAATTCCTCATATACAATAGCTGGCAATCCTGTATCAAACATTGTTTGCAATGCTTCTTTTAACATAGGATTCCAACCTCCAGTACTTACTTTTCCATGTCTTACAGTCCAGTCCCAAGTTCCTTGAAGATCTCTAGGGAGTCTACCTTCTCTATCTCTTCTCGCGACTAAGTCTAAAGATTCAACAATACCGACAATAACTGGATTTTTACCATAAGAAGGAGTAAGGCTTAGTTCAAGTCTCACTGGATCTTCTTTAACCATTTTCAAACGAAACCTTGGTGGCAATTTGAGTGATCTTATTACAGCTGAAACAATTTTTGTTCTTAATTCCAAATTTTTTTCCTTATATGTATTTTGATTAATCAGTTGTTGAACCTTTTTCTTCTAATGAGGAGTCATTATCATTCGAAAATCTTACTGTTAATAGTTCCTCTTCTGTTATGTTACCTGATTTATCTAAAAGTTCTGGATGTATTGTGTACTTTTTTTGTTTAAAACTGGAGGAACTCAAACGCTTATTTTTATTATCGGATATACCCCAACCATTAGACATTACTTTAAACGCTTTCCAAACTAAATAAGTTAAGGCCGCAGAATATACGATAGGAAAAAGAATAGTCATTGAACTTATAAATATTTTGAATATATGTTTAATATAATAGCCTGAAAAAAAGAAATTTAGCTATTTTAAGTCACTAAATTATTCTCTAGATTCAATTAAATAAATTACCAGTTATATTAAATTAAACTAGAGTGTTTTGTTTAATCTCTCGAAGAACATAAGTAAACCAAAATTGAAAAGATACATACAGAAGCTATTACTAATCTTCTCATTAATTCCAGTAGGCACTATATATCCTGCACAAGTTATATCCCAACAATTAAGCAAACCAAAAATTAATGAAGTTAATTTATTTTCCAACAAATCTTTCATAACTAAAGCTGTAGAAAGAACCGGTGCAGCTGTGGTGACAATTGATACTCAAAGATATGTTAAAAAAAGAAATTTTCCAAGAAATTCTCAACTATTTCTAGACCCATATTTTGAAAGATTTTTTGGATTAGATTTGCCAAAAGAAAATCGACCAAGGATAGAGCAAAATCAAGGCAGTGGATTTATATTTGCAGATGGACTTGTAATAACCAATGCTCATGTAGTGAATGGATCAGATAAGGTTATTGTTGGTTTAACCAATGGCAAAAAAATAAACGCTAAACTGATAGGTCAAGACCCTTTTACCGATTTAGCTGTGCTAAAGATTGAAGGGAAAGGGCCCTGGCCAATTGCAAAATTAGGCGATTCTGCAAAGATTAAAGTAGGTGACTGGGCTATAGCAGTTGGAAACCCATTCGGACTGGAAAACACAGTTACGCTTGGTATTATTAGTAATCTAAATAGAAATGTAACTCAATTAGGAATATACGATAAAAAACTTGAACTAATACAAACAGACGCTGCTATTAACCCTGGCAATTCTGGAGGTCCACTGTTGAATAGCGATGGAGAAGTAATTGGTATTAATACGTTGATAAGATCAGGTCCAGGAGCGGGTTTGAGTTTCGCAATCCCAATTAATAAAGCTAAGGAAATTGCCTATCAACTCTTAAACAATGGGAAAGTAATACATCCTATGATTGGAATTAGCTTAATAGAAGAAAGTATTTCTGAGAGAAAAAATAAAGTCGTAAAAGTTGGTTATGTAGTACCGAACAGTCCAGCTGAAAAAAGTGGAATCAAGATAGATGATATTTTTATTAAAGTAGGCAATAAAGATATTGAAACCGCATCAGATGTAATAGAACAAATTAGTAAAAACGGTATCAAAAAGCAAGTAAATATATTATTGAAGCGTAAAAATAAATTTATTAAATTAAAAGTAATACCAACTGATATTACTAATCTACAAAATAACTAAGCAATTTAATTATCATTCCGTTTAAGTATTTCCACACATCTAGAAATACATCTACCATCCCTTATATCACAGGAAGTAATGCATTCAAAATAACTTTCAACAGGATCAGAAATTTGAAAATGTTTTTCTTGGAAATCGTAATTTTTCATTTAAATTATTAAACCTATTTCTGCATCTTTAAGATTAATCAAGGGGGTTCAACTATGTAAAGATAAATAAGTGATCTTACTTAGCCAATTGTAAATTTTATTAAAAGTAATCAAATTTTTTGGCTTTGAGATTTTTCTAAAAAATATTCGTAATTACCATCATATGAAAATAACTTTGCATCTTTAATTTCAATAATTCTATTTGCAACCTTTGAAATAAAATACCGATCATGAGAAATGATTAATAATGAACCTTTATAATTTTTAATTGCTAGTTCTAAGTTTTCCTTAGATTGCAGATCCAAATGATTAGTTGGTTCGTCCAAAAGGAGGAAATTACTAGGATTAATAATCATTAGCGCCAATGCTAATCTTGCCTTTTCTCCACCACTAAGTTGTTTAATATATTTAAAAACAGTTTCATTTTGAAAGCCAAAACCCCCTAAAAATGTTCTAACTTTTTTTTGGGACCATTCTGGAGACTTATTACATATTAAATCAATAACCCTTTCGTCAAGTGAAAGTGCTTCAGCCTGATTCTGTTCATAATAGCTAGTAATTATATTATGTTTACCAAGATTGATTTCTCCAATTTCAGGAGATATTTTTTTCATAATAATTTTAAGCAATGTAGATTTGCCGCAGCCATTAGGTCCTAATATTGCTATTTTCTCCCCAGAAGAAATCTTCAAATTAATATCTAAAAAAAGAATTTTATCCTCGAAACTATGAGACAAATTTTTAATATTTAGAACTAATTTTCCTGAGCGAGGGCACTCTGGAAAATTAAACACAGGACTTTTTGATTTTGCTATTGGAGCCTCAATTTTAGAAATCTTTTTTAATTGTTTTTCTCTACTCTTTGCTTGAGAACTTCTAGTTGCACTAGCTCTAAATTTATCTATATACCTCTTCTGTAACTCAATTTCTTTTTGTTGTAATTGATATGCCTTTTTCTGTGATTCTTCATTCAAAGATTTCTGTTCGATAAAAAAAGAATAGTTCCCATTGTATGTTTCAGATTTTCCTCTATCTACAAAAATTATTTTTTTACATAATTTATCTAAGAAATATCTATCATGGCTGATTATTATAACTGCAATTTTTAGCGATGATAGATATTTTTCCAACCAAAGAATAGTTTCTAAATCTAAATGATTGGTTGGTTCATCCAGTAAAAGTAAATCAGGTTTTTGTAAGATTATTTTTCCAAGTGCAACTTTCATCTGCCAACCACCTGAGAAATTACCAATTAATTTATCAGCATCTTCTATAGAAAAGCCTAGTTTTGGTAATATTTTTTCTACATCAGATTGCATTTGATAACCACCTAAAGCTTCAAATTTTGCTTGATATTTTGCGAGTTGATTTACAAATATTTCAAGTTCATCGGAATTTTTTTTTATATCGAACGATTTCATTTTATTCTCAATTTCTAAAAGTTTTTTGGCAACAATTTGTATATCTTTAAAAGAACTTTCTAATTCCTGTCTCACTGAAAAATTCAAATTACAATCAAACTCTTGTTTTAAATGGGCAATTTTAGGATTTCCCTCTTTGATGATCGTTCCACTTGTTTGCTCTTCCTCTCCAATTAAAATCTTAAATTGGGTTGATTTACCCGCACCATTAGAACCAACTAAGCCGACTTTTTCTCCTTTCTTAATCTCCCAACAAATATTTTTTAAAACAACATCTGTAGAATAAATTTTGCTTACACCTTCAAATCTAATCACTGTTTTAAAAATAGAATTTACAAAATCTGTGGCTTATTTACTAAAAAATATTTTGTGGAATAAAATTAAATCATGAAACGAATAGAACAAATTGTAGTGATTTTCATAGCTGCAGCTCTTGCAATTCCAAGTTATTGGTTTTTTTGGACTTTGGCTGGTGGAGGTGGCTACAACAAAAGAATAAAACCTATTCCTAATCTAAATAATAATTATTCGAAACCTTTTCCTAAAGACCTCCTCGAGCCTTGATTAACCACATTTTAGTTGCCTGATCATCAATAGTACTCAAATATTCAATAACCTCTTCTTTCGTCACAGAAATATTTAACTCGTTACCAATATCGCATATTTTATCTAAGGCTTTTTTGGGGTTAGTTAAGGCTGTCATAAAAAGACTTTGTTTCTTTTTGGAATCGTTAGCAATTAACTTATAGAGCTTTTCAGCATTACTGGACATGTTTTTAAAATCTATTTATTAATAGATTATTACTTCAAGCTGCATTTTGTTCATTATATTTATTATTAGATAAATCATTATCCACATCTTTTATCTCTTTTGCAGAGGCATCTGCCATACTTCTTGCGTCTAAACATAAAACTTTTCTTAGTTTCGCAAAGTTAGCTGCGTGAGATTTTCTACCATCTTTTTGAGCATAATACTCAGACTGCTGAAGAATATGGTGAAGATGAGTTAATAAATATGGACTAATTACAGCTGATACCAAAACGTCACTATTTTCATTATCGTGAGAATCATAATTGACCAATCTTTTTTTTGGTTTATCAATTATAGAGCTTTTAGGAGAATCAATTTTTCTTGAATTTTTCATGGGACAATAAAACAATTAATTGATACGGACATAAATTTCCTTACTAATAATATACACAAAGATAGTATCCTTGACTAACTGTGTATACTAATAAGTAACAGTTATCAACTTTGACTAATGGCTACCCGCCAAACCTCAACTAATGGGAAGCCTAAATCCCCCAGAATTCAAGTTGTTCTTCCAGAATTAATATGTGAGCAATTAACTATTTTGGCTAATAATGAATCTAGAACAGTTAGTAATATGGCAAAAGTATTAATACAAGATGGTATAAAAAAATATTTCGAAAAAGAAAGTAAGTCCCTTGTTTCAAAAAATAATTTAAATACCAATAAATTCAGAGACGAACTTGAAAAACAAAACGTCACAAGATTAAAAAGAGCTCCTCAAAGGATTAAATACTATAAAAAATCTGATTAAAAATAGTTAATTCTGAGGTAATTTTTGTAAATCTACAGTTTTTCCCATTACTACCAAAATATTTCCTCTTTCTAAGATATATTTTGCTGGAGGATTAACTGTTAACTTTTCAGCAGGTCCTGCTGCAAGAACATTAACTAAATAATTTTTCCTCAAATTTAAATCTCTCAAAGATCTTCCGATAAATTCCTCTGGAACAGTTATTTCATCTATACCAGTTTGGTTATCAAGTTCCAATCTTTCAATTAAATTTGGTCTAACTAGTTCTAAACCTAATCTCTCTCCTTGCATTCTGGAAGGGAAGACAACTTTGTCTGCACCTACCCTTTTTAACATTTTTTCGTGCAAGTCACTCGTAGCTCTTGCAATTACTCTTTTCACTTTGCTACCTTCACTATCTTTAGCAATAAGTGTCGTAGTTATACTTGCTTCAATGGGTTCACTTATACCTACTACAACAGTATTCATTTCAAGAATTCCAGATTCCTTCATAGACTCTTCATCAGTACAATCTACAACTCTAGCTTCTACAGAGGGTTCCAATTGTCTCAAATCATCAATTGCTTTTTCCGAATAATCAGCCGCCAAAACGTCTGCACCATTACTTATAAGTTCTCTACAAACAGCAGTTCCAAATCTTCCAACGCCAACAACTGCAAAAGTAAGTGCTTCTTTTTCTTTCTTTTGGGACCACTGCCACCAATCAGCCATAACAAAACTCAGTAAATCCTAAACATAAAGATCAGCCCTAGGATAGCCAATTCTCTTTTGTCTATCTATTCTACTCTTATAAAGAGCCTGCCAAAGTGCACTTAAAAGCAAAAGAATACCAAGTCTGCCCACAAACATTCCGACGATAAGAATAAATTGGCCGAAATGATTTAATTTTGCAGTTAAACCAATATCAAAACCAACAGTTGCGAATGCAGATATGCAGGTGAACAAAATTTCTAGGAATGTAAAAGATTCTTTCTTAACAAATGTATTTGTTGTACTTAGCAACATTGCCATTAAAAGTACGAATAGCAAAGATCCAACTGTTATTCCAACTGCCTTTAATATAACTTTATCTGAAATTAATCTATTACTAATAATTACATCTTTCTGACCTCTTAAAGTTGATCTAGTTGCAGCCATTAAAGCGATAAATGTAGTTGTTTTTATGCCTCCACCAGTACCTCCGGTACTTGCTCCAATAAACATCAAAGTCATTAATAACAATAGGCCTGTATCTGATATAGAGTTCAAGGAGATTGGATAATTTGTAAAGCCTGCAGTTCTTGCACTGACTGTTTCAAAAATTGATGACAATAATCGTTCAAACAAATTCAAATCGTTAAAAAATTGACTATTAAGCAATGATTCAGTGATGAAGAATCCTAATGATCCGAACAATATTAGTGAAAAACTTGTCCTGATAACTAGTCTAGAATGAAGGCTTAATTTTTTATAAGAAAGATTTTTTTTGTTACTCCAAATATCATCAATAACCCGCCAGCCCAATCCACCCATAACAATAAGAAAAACAAAAACACTATTCACCAAATAATTTGTTCTATAGTCTTGAAGACTATTTGACATTAATGAAAATCCTGCATTGTTATATGCAGATATGCTGTGAAAAATCGAAGACCATAACCTTTCCCAATTATTTTGAATGTCTACAAATCCAAAAGAATATAAAACAATTGCGCCCAAGGATATGATACTAATCGCCGTAATAGCGATGCTTTGAAAAGTTCGACCAATACCTCCAACTCCAAATTCATCTAGAGTCTTTCCTTTGTCTAATCTAGTTCTTAACTTTGTCCCCTTTACAACAAACCCTTGTAAAAATGTTGTAATAGCCATTAATCCCAGACCACCTGATAGAAGCATAAAAGCCAAGAAAACTTGGCCAAAGAAATTTAAATCAACACCAATATCTATTATGGTTAAGCCAGTTACGGTTATAGCAGAAGTTGAAGTAAAAAATGCTTCCCACAATCCAACCTTTGAAGATGAACATAATGGAGAACTCAAAATTAAAGTTCCAAGGCAAATAATAAACAAGCCTGTAACGATAGTAAATTGAGGTACAGATAGCTTTTTGTAAGCATCTTTTAACTTATAAACCTTACTTGTTAATTTCACGATATTACCCGTAATTTAAAATTATCAATGCTGGTATCGTAAATGACATTATAAGTGTTAATCCAGCTCCGTATTTTGCGATATCAAAAAATCTATATCTTCCAGGACCATAAACCATTAAATTTGTTTGATAACCCATTGGAGTCAAGAAAGATTGACTTGCACCGAATAAAACAAGCATTATTAAAGCGCTTGGTGTAATTTCTAAAACATTCGAGAATTCAATAGCTACAGGTAAAATCAAAGCAACCGAAGCAGCATTACTAATAAATTGCGTAAGAATAACTGTAGATACAAAAATTACGACTAGCGCAAAATAAAGAGGCATTCCATTAAGTACAAAGTTTAGATTAACTGCAATTAAATCTGCTAATCCTGTTACTTGCATCGCCACACTAAAGCATGATAAAGAACCTAACAATAAAATGACATCTAACCTAATTGATTTTTGTATCTCTGCAGGTCTTAAACATCCACAAGCAACCATGGCAATCACTGCTAAAAGGACTGAACCTACTAATGGAATATTAGAAACTGAAGGCAAAACTACCATTCCTATTGCAATTCCAATCGATATAGGTTTTTTTATCAAGAAAGGTAAATCATCTTCGAATTGATCTAAAATAAGCAAATCATTACTAGCTTGCAAACCTCTGATTGAATCTAACGGTGCTTGCAATAATAAAACATCTCCAGCCCTTAAAACAGCTTGGCCTAATCTCTCCTGAACAGTTTGTTGGCCTCTTCTTAGTGCCAAAACTGTAGCATTGTGACGCTGCCTAAATCTTAATTCTCTCAAACTTGCGCCAGCTAGTGTTGATCCAGCTGGCAACAGGGCTTCAAAAGTCTTAGTACCTTCATCATCTGAGAAAACATTAGCTCCACCGAAAGATGTTTTGTTTTCGCCTAACAGAATGGTATGTTCCTGCTGCAGTCTAAATAAGTCTGCCCTCGTAACGCGGATTATTAATCTATCATCCGGTTCAATCTTTCTATCAGCCAAAGGAGGAAGAATAACTTTTCCATTCCGTTGCAATTCAAGTACATCAACATCAAATCTTCTTTGCAATCTACTATTTCTGACAGATTGTCCAACTAATTCTGAAGTTGAAGGAATAGTAACTTCAGTAAAGTATATATTCATATCACCATTTTTAATAAATTCCTTATCTCTCCCTCTATCTGGCAAAAGCACGTCAGAAACAAGAATCATATAGGTTGTACCTATAAGCCATACAGGAATTCCGATAGAAGTCAAACTAAATAATTCCAAAGCTCCAAAACCTAATTGTTGACTAATATCACTTACAAGAAGATTTACTGAGCTACCCAATAATGTAAGAGTTCCACCTAATAAAGTAGCAAAAGAAAGAGGTAATAAAACTTTTGATGGCGATATTTTTCTCCGCTCGCACCAACCTTCAATTAAAGGTAACAAAGATGCTACTACAGGAGTATTAGGTACAATTCCAGATATTGGAGCTATCAAAAAAGCTATTAACGAAATTAATTTCCTTGGCGTTCTAATACTTTCAGAAGAAATCAATTCTCTTACTCTGTCTAAAGCTCCACTTTTAAATAATGCAGAAGAAACTGCAAATAAACCCATAAGGGTAATTAAGGATGGGCTACCAAATCCAGCTAAAGCTTTTTCAGGAGAAAGAACCCCTGTAGCTATAAATATTCCTACACATAACAAACCAGTCAATTCTGGCGCAATAGTATTTCTAATAAACAAAATTATTGACATTATTAAAACAACTACTGTTATAAACGCATCAAAATTATTACTAACTACTGCAATTAAATTCATACAAAACTTATTTAACTCAATATACCCAAAAAAAATATTTCAAAAAAGTTTAATTTGATTTATCTTTTTTAAGAAACTTTTTAAAAATAGATTTTTTTTGGAATATCCATGAAGATGCAGATTTTAAGCTTTCAGTAATATCGGGCAACTTGGAAGCATATATAAGTCTCCTTGCCTCAAAAGCTAATTTCCCAGATAAAGTAACCCCAAGCCCAGAAATTGAAGCTTCGCCTATTCCTAAGCTAATCATTTCACCATTATCTTTAAATTCAAAGGGTAAAGGATCCCTTCCTTGGATTAAAAGTTCTAAATTGTTAGCCAGATGATTTCCTTCCTGCATAGCTACCTGTGCAGTTATGGGTAAATCCTCCATTCCTTCAATAACTGAAATATCGCCAATAGCAAAACAGTTTTTATAGTTATCTATTTGCAAAGTATTATTAACTAAAATTCTTCCAAATTTTTTTGTTATTTCATCATTTTCTAAGTAAAACAAATTAGGTTTAACACCTGCGGTCCAAATAACAATATCTTTATCTAAAGAAGTTATTCCAACCGAACTAGAAATAATAATTTTAGTTTCTGATACTTCTTTAACAGTGGAATTCAAAAGAACATTTATTTTTCTTTTTTCTAATGCCTTCTCTGCTTGTTCTCTATTAAAAATTTTATTTTTATTAAGGATTTCATTTGATTTTTCAATTACATTAATTTCAAATTGGTTTGTAAAAATATCATTAATTTTGCATGCCAACTCAATTCCAGAGGGACCACCTCCAACAATGAATAACTTTTTATGAAAAGCAGTTTTTTGTGATTTTTTTAAAAAGGAATTTAATTTTTTTAAATCGCCAAAATCATTAAAAAAATAACAATTTTCATCTACACCTTTTATTAAAAAACTATTTGGAATAGATCCTGTACAGATAACAAGATACTGATAACTTAATTTTAAATCATCGCTAAATTCAAGAATATTATCTTTGAAAGAAATCTTTGTTAAACAATTTCTTAAAAAAGTTATACCCGCATCAGAAAAAATATTTGCAAAATTCGGGGTGGCTTCCCAACTTCTTATTTCCTTACTTAAAACTTCATACATTAAAGGTTTAAATATAAAGTTTGTTTCAGCATCAACTACAAGAATCGGTAAAGAAGGATTAAGATTCTTTAAATTCAAAGCAAGCGTCATGCCTGCAAAACCTGCTCCAACTATTACTATTGGTTTTTGTATTGATTTCATTAGCGAGATATCGTTATGCGTAAATGTATTATTAAACTATACGAATAATTTTTAAATTGAGCGAAATAACATTAAACTCATAATCAAATTGAAGAATGATTGAAAACATCCACAAAGATATTCAACCTAACTTAAGGAAATATAATCAAGAACTAGTAGATATGAAGCCTCAAGAAATGCTTTCTTGGGGTTATGAAAAGTTTAATAATCAATTTGCTATTACAACAAGTTTTGGCATACAGTCATCAGTACTTTTAAATATGGTTAGTAAATTATGTTTACAAAAAAAAATCAAAATATTTTGGATAGACACAGGTTACCTACCTCCAGAAACATACCATTATGCTGAAAAGCTTATTGAAGATTTATCATTAGAAGTAGAAGTTCTGCAAAGTGAATTATCTCCAGCAAGAATGGAGGCTAAATACGGAAAACTTTGGGAAACGAATAAAGAGAGTGATTTAGATAAGTATCATGAGTTAAGAAAGATAATACCTTTAGAAAATGGGCTAGAAAAATATAATATTTATTGCTGGGCTAGCGGTGTTCGGTCAAGTCAAACAGAAAATAGAAACAAAATGAATTTCCTAGACGTAATTCGTCAAAGACTATCTTTAAGACCTTTATTAAATTGGACTAATAAAGATATTTTTTATTATATGGAAGAAAATAACTTACCTGCCCATCCACTTTTTATCAAAGGTTATTCTTCTGTAGGAGATTGGCATTCAAGCAGTCCTGATGGTATCGCAACAAAGGGCAGAGATACAAGATTTAGGGGAATTAAACAAGAATGTGGAATACACACTAATGATTAATTGATCATAGAACAATGGGCTCAAATATTAATTTTTTATTAGTAGGGAATAGTAGGCTTCATTGGGCTCAATATTCTAAAAATCAATCTAAATTCTTCCATACCAAAAAAGAGCAAAACGTTCCCAAAAATATAGATCTTGATAAATTAATTTGGGCTTCTGTAGGAAAACTTCCTAATTTTTTACTCAAAAGAGAAAATGAGATAAAAACTAAAGATATTCAGTTATCAAATCTTCCTGATTATTTTGGAATTGATAGATCTCTTGCTTGTCTTGCAGCACAAAAAATTATAAAAAACCCTTTAAAAAAAGATTTGCTAATTGCAGATTTTGGAACAATATTATCAATAACAAAATTGAATTCAAATGGATCTATTATTGGAGGCCAACTTATTCCAGGTTTTCTAACACAATTAAAATCAATGGAACAAAATACAAAAAATCTTAAAGTTCCAAAAAAATATGAAGTCCCTACAAAAGAATTTTTGATTAATACAGAAGAGGCCATTTTAAAAGGTGTGATCAATTCTCTTATTAGTGTTATTAAGAATTCATTTAATCCTCTTAAGGATATCTTGATAACATGTGGGGGAGACTCTCAATTCCTAACAAAATCTCTAGAAACGGACAATGAGAATATTATCAATGCTCCTAATTTAGTTATGGAGGGAATGATTATTCACTATATATCTGTAAAAAAATTAGCTTAACCCAAGGTCTGCAATAATATGATCAGCCATTATTGCTGCTTTTACCTTTAAGTAAATTTTTTCGATGTTACCATCAATATCGATCAAAAAAGTATTTCTCATCATTCCCATGTATTCTTTTCCCATGAATTTCTTAAGTCCATAGCTATCGTAATCAGAAGAAACTTTAAAAGGTTCAGGGTCAGTTAAAAGAATAAAAGGTAAATTAAATTTTTCTATAAACTTTTGATGAGAAGATGCATTATCTTTGCTAATACCAATCACAACAATATTATTTTTTTGGAGTAAATCCCAATTCTCTTTAAAATTGCATGCCTCTTTAGTGCATCCTGGAGTATTATCTTTTGGATAAAAATATAGTATTATTCTTTTACCTTTAAAATCACTAAGAGAAACTTCTTTCTCAAAAGAATCTTTTAATTTAAATTCCGGTGCTTTGTCACCAACCTTAAGAGCCATTGAAATTATTAAATGAGTATGAATATAAAATACCAAAAATTTGGTTTTATGAGATTAAAGGTGTGCAAGATGTCGCAACGGTAGAAGAAATTAAAACTGCCAAAAATCTATCAAGATCAAGATCAAAGATTTTTTTGGAAACAAGAGCTTACTTACGGCAATCACTTTCAACACTTTTTGATTTAGACCCCCTAAAAATTCCTATTAATGCTCATCCTGGAGAACCTCCAAGTTTACCCTCAGGCATGGGAAATATAAGTTTAAGTCATTGCAAAGATGCCATTACTATAGTCTGGCATAAAAGCAAAATAGGTATTGATATTGAGAGAACAGATAGAGATTTTAACTATTTAAAATTTGCAGAAAAATATTTTTTTCATACCAATCAATCAATCCATAATAATTATTTGACAAAAAATATGATACTAAATCAATGGTGTGCTGTTGAAGCGGCTATAAAATGGGATCATGGAAAATTAGCTAAAGATATTAACCATTGGCAATTTTTTGAAAAGCCAAAAAAGTTAATTCATAAGATGAAAAACATACATTTAAATTATTCACAGATTAACTTCCATAATTGGACTATCGCTTTAGCCTACGAAGAAAAAACTTCTTTTAATCCTGAGATTATTTGTTATTCGAACAATTTTTAATTTTCTTTTCTTCTAAGCAGTTCTTCATATTGAGTTTTTTCCCATCCATTATTATTTGGCTCCCATATTTTTAAACCTCTTAAAGATTCAGGAAGATATTCTTGTACGACCCAATTTCCTGGATAATTATGAGGATTAACATAACTATTAGAATTATTTTTTAAATGAAGTGGAACATCAAAAGTATTGGTATATTTAATTGTTTCAATTGCTTTAAAAATACTTTTCGTACTATTACTTTTTGGAGAAATAGCTAAATATAAAGAAGCCTGTGTTAAAAAATACAATCCTTCTGGAAAACCAACTCTATCAAAAGCATCACAACAGGATTGTACAACTACTATGGCATTAGGATCAGCTATTCCAATATCTTCACTGGCAGATATAAGAAGTCTTCTAAAAATAAAATTAGGATCTTCACCAGCCTCCAGCATATTCGCAAGCCAGAATAAAGTTGCATCTGGATCAGAACCTCTTATGGACTTGATGAAGGCACTTATTACATCGTAATGATTTTGACCATTTTTATCGTAAACAATATTTTTCTTTTGTAGTGCATCCTCTGCTATAGAGAGATTAATGTTAATTTCTTTAGCATCATTTTCAGCAGTTGTTTCTATAGCCATCTCTAGCGCATTGATTAATGTCCTTGCATCTCCGCCAGAAAATTTAATTAAATGACTTATAGCATCTTGAGTTAAATAAACCTTTTTTGAATCTTTTTGTTTTAAATAGTGAGAAATGACTTTTTGTATTATTTTCTGCAAATCATTTTCTGCTAAAGGAAGTAATGTAAAAATACGAGATCTGCTAACAAGCGCTTTATTAACAGCAAAGGAAGGGTTTTCAGTTGTAGCACCAATAAAAGTTATAGTTCCATTTTCTATTGAAGGTAATAAAGCATCTTGCTGAACTGATGTAAATCTATGAACCTCATCGATAAATAAAATTGTTTTTCTTTTTGAATTTATTAATCTATCTTTTGCATTAGCGATTTCATTTCTTAATTCTTTAACACCTGATAATACTGCATTTAACTTAATTAATTTTGACCGCGTATTAAAAGAAATAATTTCAATTAAAGTAGTTTTTCCAACTCCCGGAGGGCCAGAAAAAATAAAATTACTAATCTTATCGTTTAATATTGCACTTCTTAAAAGCGAATTCTCATTCAGGATTGATTGTTGACCGAAAAAATCTTCCAAATTCTTTGGTCTTAATTTATCTGCCAAAGGTGCGTTGTTTTCTATTTGAGAATAATTATTAAATAAATTTTCTGAATGCATATAAATTAAATCAAAAAATCATTACTTTCAATTCTAAGTAATTACTGTAGGGGTTTCCATTTGAGTAAGTTTTGAAATATTCAATAAAGCATCTAAATCATCTATTAGAGGTTTCAAAGCGATCTGAGGATTTAACGAAAGATTCTGTTGAGGATCGAAAAATTTCTCAAAGTAAAGTCTTAATGTTGCACCTTTAGTTCCAGTTCCAGAAAGTCGCACAATTACTCGAGAATTATCATCAAGGACCAATCTTAAACCTTGATTTTCACTTATGGAATTATCAACGGGATCTAAATATGAAAAGTTATCTGCAACTTTAACTAAATGACCAGCAAAACTATTTCCTTTCAAATTTTCGAGCATAGAATTTAGATTACCAAAGATTTGATTAGCAATATTTGAGGGAATAGCCTCATAATCATGTCTTGAATAATAATTCCTACCAAATTGTTGCCAATGACTCTGCATCAAATCACTTACCGAACATTTTTTCTCAGCTATAACTTGTAACCAATACAAAACAGCCCATAGTCCATCTTTCTCTCTCACATGATTACTACCTGTTCCGAAACTTTCTTCTCCACATAAAGTAATTAAATTAGAATCTAAAAGATTTCCAAAAAACTTCCAGCCAGTAGGTGTCTCGAAGCAAGGGATATTTAATGCTCGAGCAACATTATCAACCGCTGAGCTGGTTGGCATGGATCGTGCCACACCTGTAATACCATCTTTATAACCAGGGACACATTTTGTGTTAGCAGTGATAACTGCAAGGCTATCACTGGGATTTACAAAACATCCACTTCCTAAAATCATATTCCTATCTCCATCTCCATCACATGCAGCACCAAAACTATAAGATTTTTTATTTAATAACAAATCAGCCAAGTGGGATGCGTAAGTAAGATTAGGATCAGGATGTAAACCCCCAAAATCTTTTAACGGGTTACCATTCATGACACAATCAGGTGTAAGACCCATTTTTTCAACAAAAATATTTTTTGCATATGGGCCTGTAACCGCATTCATTGCATCAAAGATTAACGAAAAGTCTTTTTTTAAAAAATCACTAATTTGATCAAAGTCAAAAATTTTCTCCATCAAATTAGAATAATCTGTTAATCCATCAATAATTTCTAAGGTAGTTTCGTTGTAAAGATAAGTTCCATATTCACTAAAATCAGGTAATTGAATTTTACAAATTTTGTAACTAGTAATTAATTGTGAAGCCTTAAAAATCTTATTAGTAATTATCTCAGGAGCAGGGCCACCATTAGAAATATTCAATTTCACTCCAAAGTCGCCATCAATCCCACCAGGATTATGACTTGCAGAAAGAATAATGCCACCAGTAGCGTTTTCTTTTCTGATTAAATGTGATGTCGCAGGAGTAGATAATAAACCGTATTTTGGAACAATAACCTTTTGAACTTTATGAGCAATGCATATTTGGACAATTTTTGCTATTGCTTCAATATTGCCATATCTGCCATCACCACCAACTACTAGTGTTGAACCTTTTAAAGGTTCTAATGATTGTAAGATTGCTTCAATAAAAACTTCTAGATAATGTTCTTCCTGAAACTTTAAAGTACTTTTTCTTAATCCAGAGGTACCTGGTTTTTGATCTAGAAAAGGAGAATTGATATTAATTACACTAACTTGATTCATATTTTTAAGAAACTTCCAAAAATCTAACTAAATTAATGAGGCATTTCGGAAGTTCTTAACATAGCGATAAACCATAATGAAGAAATTAATAATGCACTAAGAATTCCATAGTTAACGCCAAATTTAGAAATTGTAATTGGAACTATTAGTGGAAACGTTAATGCCCCAAACAATGGAGTAAAAGCTACAATTTTTTTCAGCATTAATTTAATTTATTAAAACCATTCAGTCTCAGCATTATCTTTTTCATTAGTATCGTCAAGTGGTGTAGATCTATCAAAATTCATTGATATACTTTTTTCTTGCTCACCAGATACATCAACAGCTTTAATATCATATTTTTGAGTCCCGTCTCTAAATGGAACTTGAATTCTAAAAGTACCATCTGCAGCAAGAGGTACGTCTTCTCCACCTATTGTCAATTTTGCAGAAGGCTCAGTAGCTCCATAAACAATTAATTCAGCATCAGCAACGAGCCAAAAAGATCTATTTTTAACAATTCCGCTTCCAGAATCATTTAAACCTGATGACCATTTACCAGCACCTGAATCTGTAAGATTATCATTGAGGTTTGTTGAATTTACGTTTTCCATAAATTCTTCAGAACCAACTTTTCTTCTGAGAGGAATATTAGTTGCTGCTTGGTATAACCTTTCATGCATACCATTTAGTTCTGGAACAACGGGATTAGAAATATCTGGTATTGTCTCTGAAGTAGAATCTAAATTAAAAGGTACAAATTTATCAAGAATTTGCTCAGAAGGATGAGAACCAGGAACATGGCTTATCGAAGAAAATGCCAATGACATCCAGTTAAATCCATATTTGTAACCTAATTCCACTTTATAGTCTCTATCTGCAAGTGGGATTGGCAAGTACCACTCGGTACTGTAACTATCAACTGCTATCTCTCTTAGTGTTCCTTGATTCAAGTTGCTTCCTTCAGAACCAGATGCATCAAATAGTCGTAAACATAATTTATTAGCTCCCAAAGATTTTGCTTTTTCTCTATCTGCATCAGAAATTTGCCAAAAAACATAAGCCCAATCTGGATCTCGGGGTAGGAAAACTACATTAGTTTTAACTTCTTCATTGCTGTTGAAAGAATTGGACTTAAAAGTTTCTTCAGATTTTGACTCAGGAGATTTGGTGTATATTTTTGTTGTAAATTTTTCTTGATATTTAAGTATTAAATCAACTAAAACAGCTTTTGTTTTGCGACTGTACAGCGGAACCGATAATTTACTTGCTTGTTGACGTAATTGCCTGAGGGTTAGTGAGAGTAATTGATCTTTATTCATGATCCCATCAGCCACTTTAGATTCTCCGTTTTTGTTTGGGATCAGTATGTTCTTTTTTTTTAGGAATTGTGTGTCTTTTTGGCCTGTCGTCAGGATCCTCTGACTACTAAAAAATTTTCAAAATTGATATTTCTCTTCAAAACAGTTGGTATCAATGAAATTAATTAAATTTCAGACCTTTTTTAAACGTAAATTAATTTTCTTTTTTTTTAAATTTTATTACCTTAATTTGTTAACGACTCAACAAAAATATATTTTTTCTTCGGGATCAGTTAAACAAAAGAGAATTCAACGTTGTTCAACTAGAAGCACTAAATCATCTATCTCTAAATCCTCAATACTTTTACCTATTTTTTTTGAAAAAGTACTTAATTTTTTTGAGGTGGATTCTAACTGCTCATAAAAAAGATCACTAAAGTTTTTATCATCAAATTTTTTGGATTGGCTATCACACCATTCTCTCAAGGGGTTTTTATTTTGATATTCCAAACTATTATCTACATTTATAATTTTTAAAATCTGAAGGCAATGAGCGAGAATTCTTAAATGATGTTTCTGCATTATAGGTAAATCAAGATTATCAATTTCTTGAATAGTTTCTATGTTTAATGGGTTAGACAAGGGATCAAGATGATTAGACATTAATTTTTAGTTTTAATAAAGGAAAAAAACTCAATATTGGGGGTATCTTTCGTTAAAGTATATAAAGCTAATTGTAATAAGTTATTTTTGATAACATGGTCAACGAAAATTTAGTTAAAGATGTAGTAAAAGAGCCCTACAAATATGGTTTCGTTACTGATATTGAAACTGAAAAAATAGATAAGGGATTAAATGAAGATATCATAAAATTAATTTCACAGAAAAAAGAAGAGCCAAAATTTCTTCTTGATTTTAGATTAAAAGCCTTTAAAAAATGGCAAAAAATGAAAGAGCCTGATTGGGCAGCATTGGGATATAAAAAAATTGATTATCAAGATATTATTTATTACTCTGCTCCTAAGCAAAAAGAGAAAATTTCTAGCTTAGATGAAGTTGATCCCAAACTTCTTGAAACTTTTGACAAACTAGGAATACCTCTCACGGAGCAAAAAAAACTCACAAATGTAGCAGTAGATGCTGTCTTTGATAGTGTTTCTATAGCCACAACTTTTAGAGAAGAACTTGCTGAACATGGAGTTATATTTTGCTCAATTAGTGAAGCAGTAAAAAATCATGCGGATTTGATTGAAAAATATTTAGGTACAGTAGTTCCAGCAAGTGATAATTATTTTGCAGCACTAAATTCTGCAGTTTTTAGTGATGGTTCTTTTGTTTATATTCCAAAAGGTGTTTCCTGCCCAATGGATCTATCTTCCTACTTCAGAATTAATAGTGGAGATTCAGGGCAATTCGAAAGAACACTTATCATTGCTGAAGAATCAAGTTCTGTAAGTTATCTAGAAGGTTGTACAGCTCCAATGTTTGATACAAATACCCTACATGCAGCAGTTGTAGAGCTTATAGCATTAGACGACGCCTCAATAAAATATTCAACAGTGCAAAATTGGTATGCTGGTGATGAAGAAGGTATTGGCGGAATTTTTAACTTTGTCACCAAGAGAGGAAAATGTCTAGGTAAGAGAAGTAAAATTAGCTGGTCTCAAGTTGAAACAGGGTCTGCAATTACATGGAAATATCCCAGCTGCCTTCTTTTAGGGGAAGAATCTGTAGGAGAATTTTATTCAGTAGCTCTCACAAATAACCTTCAGCAAGCAGATACCGGCACAAAAATGATCCATATTGGTCCTAAGACCAAATCAACTATTGTTAGCAAGGGTATTAGTGCAGGTAACTCAAAAAATAGCTATAGGGGTCTTGTCAAAATGGGAACTAAAGCTACAGGATCAAGAAATTACAGTCAATGTGATTCAATGTTAATAGGGGATCAAGCTTCTGCAAATACATTCCCTTACATCAAATCTCAACAACCTAATTCTGAAATTGAGCATGAAGCAAGTACATGTAGAATCTCAGAAGACCAACTTTTTTACCTACAAAGTAGAGGTATAGAATTTGAGGAGGCAATATCTATGATGGTCAGTGGTTTTTGCAGAGATGTATTTAATCAATTACCTATGGAATTTGCTGCTGAAGCAGATAAGTTACTGGCACTTAAACTAGAGGGATCAGTAGGTTAATTAATCAATTTCTAAACTGAAATGCAAAGTAAAATGAAAGAATCAGATCCAATTTTAGAAGTTGAAAATCTCTCTGCATCTACTAATAATCTTCCAATTTTAAAAGGAGTTTCACTTACTGTCTATCCTGGAGAAATCCATGCAATTATGGGAAGAAATGGATGTGGCAAAAGTACTCTTTCAAAAATCATTGCAGGTCATCCCTCTTATAATATTACAAATGGCGACATAAAATTTTTAGGTGAAAACATCAACTCTTTAGAACCTGAAGAGAGATCTCAATCAGGAATTTTTCTTGGTTTCCAATATCCAATCGAGATTCCAGGTGTAAGTAATCTTGAGTTTCTTAGAGTTTCAACTAATGCTAGAAGGAAATTCCTCAACAAAGAAGAATTGGATACTTTTGACTTTGAAGAATTAGTTAAAGAAAAGTTAGAAATTGTGAAAATGGATCACGCATTCTTATCAAGGAGTGTGAATCAAGGCTTTTCAGGAGGTGAAAAAAAAAGAAATGAGATTTTGCAAATGGCTTTACTTGAGCCCAAGATAGCAATATTAGATGAGACCGATTCTGGTCTAGATATCGATGCTCTAAGAATAGTTGCATCAGGAATTAAAAAAATATCCAATGCTCAAACTGGAATTATACTTATTACCCACTATCAAAGATTATTAGATGAAATTAAACCAAATTATGTCCATGTTATGTCAGACGGACAAATCATAAAAACTGGTGAGAGTGATCTTGCTCTAGAGCTTGAGGAAAAAGGGTATGAATGGACTGATAACTTTATAAAAGAGACCTAAACAAATGGAAATTATTGAAAAAATAAAAACTAATAAATCGGATGATAACCTAACAGAAATACAAAAAATCTGTCTTAATAAATTACAATCAAGCCCTCTCCCTAATCCTAAAAGTGAACTATGGAGACTCTCAAATAAATCAAAATTATCAAACTTTTTAGATTACTCAGTTAATAAAAAAGATTCAAAATTTGATTTACCATATTCGAAAAATTCTCAAAGTACTATTAGATTAATAATTGGTGAGAATTGCCAAATTAAATTAATAGAGAAAAATTATTCAATACAGCAATTAAGTGAGGATGAATTACAAAAATATATCATGGAACAGATATCTTTTTTTAAGCAAAACGAAAATTGGAGTGACCTACTAAATCTGTCTTTAAGTTGTAAAGATAATATTTTAGGATTAAAAATAAATGGATCAAAAATTCCTCCTATTGAAATTTTTAGTCACGCATCAAGTAATTCTTTCAACGCAAAAACACTCGTAATATTTTTAGAAAAGAATTGTGATGTTGAATTATTACAAGTAAACCTTGGCAAAGAAAACTCTTCATTATCTCAATCAACTTTCTTTTGCTTAAAAGAAAATAGTTCTGTAAATCATGGTGTTGTTTCTTACGGTGAAAACAGATCTAATCTATTAAATTCTCTCAATGTAATTCAACAAAAAAATAGTGCATACAACTTAGGATCTTTACATTTCAAATTCAATTACGCGAGATTTGAAATTAGTATTAAACAATCTGCGGGAAACGCTAAAACAAATATCAAAGGTATGCAAATAACAAAAAAAGATGAGCAAATTTCAACTTATACAAAAATAGAATTTAATGGCCCAAATGGATTTCTAGATCAAATTAATAAATCACTTGCTGATGATAAATCACATGCAATATTTGAAGGTTCAATAATAGTTCCAAAAATTGCTCAGAGAACTGATGCTTCCCAATTAAGCAGAAATTTACTTTTATCAAATCTCGCACAAATAGATACCAAACCTCAATTAGAAATAATTGCTGATGATGTCAAATGCAAACATGGAGCTACAATTTCGCAACTTAATGAAGAAGAACTTTTTTATATGCGAACAAGAGGGATCACATTAACAGATGCAAGTAAACTACAATTAAGTTCTTACTTTCAAGAAATAATTTCATTTATTCCCATTTCAAAAGAAAAATGGGATTTGCTTGATAAACTTTTAAATGAGAATTAATGGAAACGATTAAAAATTTTCCTGAAATAACGAAAAAAGACTTTCCTCTTTTAAATAAGAACTTAAAAAGTAATGAGCAAATTATTTATCTAGACCATGCTGCAACAACGCAAAAACCAATACAAGTCTTAAAAAAAATTGATGAATATTACAAAAACTTTAATGCTAATGTACATAGAGGGGCACATCAATTAAGTGCTAAAGCAACAGAAGAATTTGAAAATGCACGATATTTAATTAGCAAATATATAAAAGCTAATTCAGCAAAAGAAATTATTTTCACAAGAAATGCTACTGAGGCAATAAATCTAGTAGCTAGATCATGGGGCGAATATTCATTAAAAGAAAACGATGAGATTCTCTTATCAATAATGGAGCATCATAGCAATATTGTTCCATGGCAAATGGTTGCAGCAAAAAATAAATGCAAATTAAAATTTATAGGTATAGATAAAGATGGGAAATTAGATATAAACGACTTTAAATCAAAACTAACATCCAGAACTAAACTTGTTAGCTTAGTACATGTTAGTAATACCCTTGGTTGCTGTAATCCAATCAAAGAAATAACTAAATTAGCTAAACAAAAAGGTTCTTTAGTGTTAATAGATGCATGCCAAAGTTTGGCTCATCAAAAACTGGATGTGATTGATCTTAATATAGATTTTTTAGCTGGATCAGGACATAAACTATGCGGTCCAACAGGTATTGGTTTCCTCTGGTCAAGAAAAGAAATCCTAGAAAAAATTCCTCCTCTCTTTGGAGGTGGCGAAATGATTCAAGATGTTTTTGAAGAGACAAGTACTTGGGCAGAGCTGCCACACAAATTTGAAGCTGGAACTCCAGCCATTGCAGAGGCAATAGGTCTTGCAGAAGCAATTAATTATATCAACAATGTTGGATTGAATAAAATTCAAGAATATGAAAAGACTATTACTAAATATTTATTTGAAAAATTAAATAAAATAGAAAATATTAAAATCATAGGTCCATCGCCGGAGCTAGATCCAAACAGAGCCTCACTTGCCACCTTTTATATAAAAAATATACATTCAAATGATATTGCTGAAATTCTTGATTCAAAAGGAATTTGCATCAGAAGCGGTCACCATTGCTGTCAACCTCTTCATAGATACATTGGAATTAAATCAACAGCTAGAATCAGCATGAATTTCACAACCAATAAGGAAGAAATTGATATGTTTATAGAAAAATTAAAAGATACTATTAATTTTCTAAAAATCAATTCTTAAATATTCAAAGCATTTTTTAAAAATTCCTGAGATTTTTGCATTACTACTTCTTTATTTTCAATATTTCTAAAACCATGCCCTTCATTATCAAAAAAAATAACTTCTGAATATTTATTATTGTGAATCAAAATTTCTTGAATTTTTAAAGTTTGTTTATATGAAATAACTGTATCTTTTTTTCCATGAAACAATAAGATAGGTTTTTTTATTTCGTTAATATGATTTATTGGTGATCTATTTATATAATCATCATGGTTTTTTACATAATTTCCTACCAAAGAATTTAAATAATCTTTTTCAAACCTATGAGTGTTGTGATGCATATCCTTCAAATCAATAACAGGATATTTACAAATTGCCGCTGTAAAAATTGACCCATATAATAAACAATTTAGAGCAGTTAATCCACCAGCACTATTTCCAAAAATTACTACTTTTTCGCTATCAACTTGATTTGATTTAATCAATTCAAGAGCTAGTGCTTTGCAATCATAAGAATCAACAATACCCCATTTATAATTCAACCTCTCTCTATATGCTTTGCCAAATCCTGATGATCCTCCATAATTAACTTCAGCAACAAAAAATCCCTTCGAAGTCCAATATTGAACTTCAGAATTATATGATCCATCAAAACATGAAGTTGGTCCGCTATGTGCTCTAACAAGAAGCGGGGGCTTTCTAAAATTTTCAACAAGTGGCTTATAAAGAAAAGAATGAGTAGATTGAGCCTCAAAACCTTTAAACCAAAATGTTTCAGGTTTTGAACAATCTTTTATATGATCAATAAATATCTGCTCAGAAAAATTTGATAAAACTTTTTTTCCAAAATCAATTTCAAATACAATTTCCAAAAAATCAGATCCATAGCCTTTTAAAAGAACTTTTTTCCGAAAAACACTGAAATCACTTATTGAGGAAAAAGGAGTAGAAAATTGTTTAACAAATTCAAGATCTTTATATTGTTCCACTATTAAACTATTTTCTTTTTTTGCTAAACAAAATAAATTTTTTATAGTTCCTGAAAAGAATACTATTCCAGTTACCCATTGTGGTGCTCCATATTCAATAAAATTTCTCTCTACTCTTTTCTTGATAAAAATATTTTCAATTTCACTAACATCTAAAAACAATAAGTTCCACCACCCAGAACTATCTTCAGAACATACCAAATGTGTTTCACTTATCCAATAGGGTTGAAAAAAAGAAACTTTTTTTTTAAAATTTATCAGCTTATTTGAAAATTTTTTTATTTTTTGTATCTCGCCATCTAAATCTATTTGAGCAAAAAACAGCTCATTTTTATCCCAGGGCATATGGGGAGAATCCCACTCAATCCAAGAAAGTAAGTTAGCAGATTTATTAGAAGATAATTCTCCAGCAAAATTTTTAAATTTTTTTATTCGATGAATATCTTGTTTAGTTTTTTTCAAATCTAAAGAAAATAAATAATCTCTATTATCTATTTCGCAAATTCCATACAATAAATTTTTTTCAGAAATGACAAATGAAGAATCAAAATTTCCATCAATTGATTTAGATAATTGATTAGGTTCTTGAACTGAAACAAGATATTTATTTTGGCTTCTATAAGTTGACGCTGCCTGTTTAAAAATTTGAAACCATACTGCCTTGGTAATCTGATCTATCCATATCAAATAAAAATTATTTTTAAAATTTATACATTTATAAGATTTACCACCATATCCATGAAACTTATTTTTAATATTATATTTTTTACTTGTTAATTGTTGGGGAAACGCTTCTTTGACATTAAATGGTCTTGCAAAAATGGCATTTCCAGTTTGACCTTCACCAACAACATCAATCCAAAAAATGGTATCCCTAATAATAGTTAATTCCTTGAAAGCATTTTTTTTAGATTCAGTTTGCCTAACTTTTAACTTATCATCATTACTCATTTAAAAAAACTATAAAGAAAGTAAATTAAAGTGCTAGTATTTTTATAGCTAAACTCTTAATTAAAAACTTTTTTAACGTGGCAAACCATTTTTCACAACTTGCAAAAAAGTCAAGAACAAATGGAAGCTCAGAAAAAATTGCAAAAGAACAAACAGGTAAGCCATCTCTAGATATTTATAAACTTGGTGATGATGTATTAAGACAAAATTCCAAAAGAATAACTAAGGTTGACGAATCGATGAGAAAACTTGCTAGAGAAATGCTTCAAAGCATGTACGCAGCTAAAGGAATTGGACTTGCAGCTCCTCAAATTGGTATCAACAAAGAGCTTCTTGTCATAGATATAAATTTTGAAGATTCAGCAGCAGAACCTCTAATATTAATCAATCCAGAAATTACAGACTTTGGAACAACCCTTAATTCATACGAAGAAGGCTGCTTAAGTATACCTGGCGTATATTTGAATGTAGTAAGACCATCTACTATAAAATTAAAATTTAGAGATGAAATGGGGAGACCACGTAAAATGAAAGCAGATGGTCTTCTGGCGAGGTGTATTCAACACGAAATGGATCACTTAAACGGAATATTATTTGTTGATAGAGTTACATCAAAAGATGATTTGAACAAAGAACTTATAAAGGAGGGGTTCAACGAAAAAGACGTAATCTCTATTAATTAATCTAATGGCTGAAACTACAATATTTCAAAAAATAATTAATGAAGAAATACCCTGCGATAAGCTTTATGAAGATGAGTTTTGTATTTCCTTTAATGATATCCAAGCACAAGCACCAGTACATTTTTTAGTGATCCCAAAAAAGCCAATTATTAGTTTAGTAGATTGTATTGAAGAAGATGTAAATTTATTAGGGCATTTACTTTTTGTTGGTAGTAAAATAGCTAAATCAAAAAATTTAACTAATTGGAGAACAGTAATTAATACTGGAGCAGAATCCGGACAAACAGTTTTTCATTTGCATATTCATTTTTTATCTGGAAGAAAAATGAATTGGCCCCCAGGTTAAAACTCTCGAAAGAAAAGTTTATAGGTTATAAATAAGTAAAAACATAATGAATACACCAGATTCCTTAAATACAAAATCCAAAAATTTATTCGATTTAATCTCCAAAAATTGGGAAGATCTAGACGATTCACTCAAAACTAAGTTAATTAAAATTTGGAAGGTTTTAACTTATAAATGGCAATTACAAATTTTATTTAATCTGCCTTTTCTTTTATGGTGGGTATTAGATAAATCTTTTCCAAAAGTTCATAAATTTGATATGACAATTTTGAATTATTTAAATTTACCTGACTGGGCACTTTCATTTATTGGCTTTGGTCAATAGACTGCTAAAAGTTATAATTTACCTTATAAAACTAGTCGAGTAATGAATAAAGCAATTAATAATAAAACCAAAATATTGTACCAATTACAAAAATTAAGAAAGCTATCTCAGCCATTTTTCCTTCCTATAGATCAATGTAATGGTTTTCAATTCATATGGCTTTTGATTTCTCTTTTATTTTGTGTTGGAGGCGTAGTACTTGTTGGTCTTACCGGAATAATTAGTTTTTTTGAAAGCTTTCAACCAATTTTTCTTGAAAAGTATTTCGGAGGTGTAGTTAGTACTGTCAATTCAATTTGGGCTGGTAGCTGGGGATTGCTTTTCTCTGCCTTATTTCTAATTGGATCAGGGAGCTTCTTTAGCTTAAGACGTCAATTAAAAAACCGTAGATGGTTACATTGGTTATTCCTCGCGATAATTGTATTAATGCTTTTAGCTGTAAACGGAATAAACGCAGGTATTGGATTCATTGCAAGAGATTTAACAAATGCTTTGGTAGAAAAACAAGAAGATGGGTTTTATCGGATATTGGGGATTTACGCTTGTTGTTTCGCTGTAGCTCTACCAATACGGGTTTCCCAAATATTTTTTACATATAAGCTAGGAATAATTTGGAGAGAATGGCTTTCAAAAAGTTTGGTTAAAGATTATATGACTAATAAAGCTTATTACCAATTAAATCCCAATGATGAAGAACAAACCGATGTAGATAATCCTGACCAAAGAATCACAGATGATACTCGAGCGTTTACCGGACAAAGTCTCTCTTTCACATTAGGTATTTTTGATGCCCTACTAACATTTTCACTTAATATTCTTATTTTATGGAGTATTAGCACAACACTTACTTTTTCTTTATTTGGTTACGCTGCATTTGCAACTTCTATCCTTTTAATTGCTGGAAAAAATCTTGTAAAGATTGATTTTGATCAACTTAGATATGAAGCGGATTTTCGATATGGCTTAGTACATATTAGAGATAATGCTGAATCAATAGCCTTTTACTCTGGGGAAAATCCTGAGCGAAGTGAAACTGAAAGACGCTTAGGAGAAGTGGTAAGAAACTTTAATTTACTGATTATATGGAGAGTAATAATAGACGTAATGAGAAGATCCATTAATTATGCTGGAAATTTCTTCCCATATTTAATAATGGCAATCCCTTACTTTAAAGGTGATATTGATTATGGACGCTTTATTCAGGCAAGCTTTGCATTTGGAATGGTCGAAGGTTCGTTATTTTTCATTGTTAATCAAATCGAAGAACTTGCAAAATTTACTGCTGGTATTGGCAGATTAGAGGGATTCCAATCAAAAGTTGAATCCATTAGTCAAACCAACCCAACAAGCAATCAAAACGTTATTTCAGATTACCCCTCAATTCTTATTAATAATGCTGACCTTTGCCCACCAGGATCAAATAAAACAATAATTAAAAATTTAAATTTGAGCATCGACAATAATCAATCACTTTTGGTTGTAGGACCATCTGGGTGCGGAAAAACATCTTTACTAAGAATGATTAGTGGCTTATGGGAACCCGATCAGGGAGTAATTAAAAAACCAAAGATTGGGGAATTATTATTCATACCTCAAAAACCATATATGTTACTTGGTTCTTTAAGGGAACAATTATGTTATCCCACAGAAGTTAAGAAATTTAGTGATGAACATCTTACTTCTGTACTACATGAAGTAAATTTAAAAACTTTAGTGGATCGTTATCCTAATCTTGATATCAAACAAGATTGGCCACGAATTCTTTCCCTAGGTGAGCAACAAAGATTGGCCTTTGCACGACTTTTACTAAATTCTCCAAGATTTGCAGTGCTTGATGAAGCAACAAGTGCTTTAGATATTAACACTGAAAAAAAACTATATAGTTTACTAAAGGAACGAGAACTTTCTCTTATTAGCGTTGGACATAGACCTAGCTTAAAAGATTTTCACGAGAATATTTTAGAATTAAATGGACAAGGAGACTGGAAATTATTGACTTCTGATAAGTATAATTTTAAGGATTAACAAAAAAAATGAATTCGAAAGAAGAACAAACCAACTCAGAAATCACTAATTTAGAGAATGAGAGTTTTACAGAACAGCAGAAAGATCCAAATTACATCAATGAAAAAATTGGAGACAATAAATTAGATGAAAAATCTATAGAAATGAAAGATGAATATAAATTTGGATGGAGTAATTATTCTGAAATAACTAATGGAAGATTTGCAATGATTGGCTTCTTTGCAATAATATTGATTGAATTATTTAGTAAACAATCGTTTTTAAAATGGGCAGGAATCTTATAATTAATCATCAAATCTAGAACTGTTATCTCTTGGTTTCCTCTTGTTTGTTCCGACGTTATATCTACTATTTTGATTTTTTGAACTTGATCTTGATGAAGAGCTTGCTCTACTAGCATCACTTGGTTTTTTAGCTTGATTAGCATCTTTAAATGAAGCATCTTCTACTTGAGTTGTTGAAGTTTGCTGCCTAATAGGGGATCTAGTAGGTTTCTTTCTTAATGAAGAAGAATCACCAGGAGCAGAGATGTTATCTCGTCTAGAAACTGTACGATTCATTCTGGGTCTTGACCCTGTTTTAACTTCATCACGAGATAAATTTCTTCTCTCACCAAAGTTATTTGTTTCTAATTTTTTACTATTTCTATCTTCAGAAGTCTGCCTTCTCCTTCTTATAGGCTCGTCATTTTCAAACTGACTTGTTTCCCTTATAGATGGCCTACTTCTACTTGCTGCAGCAGAAGGTATAGCTCTTGAAATATTCCTCCTACGGGATCTCCCCTCAGTATATTCTTCTTCAAATTCATCTTCTTGAGGTTTAAATCTTCTTGATGATCTTTCAGATTCTTCAAACCTATCATAATCGTCATTAAATCGGCCTCTAGAATTTCTGGGAATATCAGCAATAGGATCTTCATCAAAATAAGATGACCTTCTAGCTTGATCAGTAGCAACTCCCCTCAATCGCACACTTTCATATGCGAAAAACACTGTAGTTCCTGCTAATAAAAACTGACCAAACTGAAGTATAGGATCTAACCTCCAGCCTTGAAAAAATAATATTCCTCCGCACAGAAGTCCAATTGCTGCGAAAAAAACATCATAATCCCTTGCCAAGGCAGGCTTAAAGGACCTCAAAAAATAAAGACCTCCCCCACATACTGCGAGGACTATACCAACAATACTGGCCCAATTGAGACTAGCATTGACCACATTCTTTCTCCAAAAATTATTTTTTCAAGGGTTACTTATATCCCTTATATATATAGTGTACTTAAAACTTCTACAAAAACTAGCGTCTTCCAGCAGAAGTACGATCGAGGGAATCTTTCTGGCTGACAAAAATCAAAAATGCAGTAGCTGGAATAACGATAAGTAAGGCAGCGGCAATGAAACTACCTATCATTCCAACCGCGGAATTATTTGCAACTTCAGCAGAAAAATCTGCGGCTAGTAATAAATTTGAGATTTGAAACACTTTTTAAATATTAAATTCTCAATTTATAATACGAATTAAATACGTTTCAATGGGTTATTTATTAAGATGAATTAAATAATTGTGATTTCCTTGCTTGTAAACTCTCTTCAAATTTTAGATATTAGTTTAGGAATTTCACTTTCATATCTAACTATAGTTTTTCTAATAAGATTAATTCTAACTTGGTACCCAAAAATTGATTTAAGTAAAGGTTTATGGTTATTAATTTCAATACCATCAAGCTCTATTCTTAATTTAACAAGAAAACTAATTCCTCCTATTGGAGGCGTTGATGTTGGACCCATAATTTGGATCGGAGTTATAAGCTTTTTAAGAGAAATTTTAGTCGGTCAGCAAGGGATTATAAAACTTGCATTGCATACACATATTTCATAGAAACTATTTAACTATTTCTCAGTAATTTGGCAATAATTCTTCTTCTACATATTTAGTATGTATCTTACCCTGCTTAAATTTAGATTTATTAAGTAAGGTGAGATGAAAATTAATTGTTGTAGGAATACCAGTTACTGCACATTCATTTAAAGCCCTATTCATACGTTTAATTGCAGTATTACGATCTTTTCCCCAGACTATTAGTTTACCAATTAATGAGTCATAGAAAGGAGGTATTTCATAGCCCGTATAAACATGGCTATCCACCCTTACACCAGGACCACCAGGTGGAAGCCACCCAGTTATTTTTCCGGGTGATGGTCGGAAATTGTGAGAAGGATCTTCAGCATTGATTCTACATTCAATGGCATGACCGTTTAAATGGATATCATCCTGATTAAATTCCAAATTTGCTCCGCTTGCGATTTTAATTTGCTCAGCTATTAAATCAACTCCCGTAACCATTTCAGTAACAGGATGTTCAACTTGAATCCTGGTATTCATCTCCATAAAATAAAAATTATTATCATCATCAACTAAAAATTCAACTGTCCCCGCTCCTTCGTAGCCGATACTTTTTGCAGCAGCAATAGCTGCACTCCCCATTTTTTTTCTTAGCTCAGTGTTAATTGCAGGACTAGGAGACTCTTCTAGCAACTTCTGATGTCTTCTTTGAACTGAACAATCTCGCTCTCCTAAATGAACAACATTACCAGATCTGTCTGCCAAAATTTGAATTTCTACATGTCTTGGCTTCTTTATAAATTTCTCCATATATAAACCATCATTACCAAAAGCTGCTTCTGCTTCGCCTTGAGCCGCTTTAAACATTTTTTCGAGACTATCAGAGTTTTCAACCAACCTCATACCTCTTCCACCTCCTCCAGCAGTAGCTTTAATAATTACCGGATATCCAATATCATCTGCCAATTTATAAGCCTCATCAACATTTGATAACAAGCCTTTACTACCAGGTACTGTTGGAACTCCAACTGATTCCATAGTTTCTTTAGCTGTAGATTTATCTCCCATAGATCTAATAGCTTTAGGAGATGGGCCAATAAACACTATGCCGTGATCGTTACACATCTCAGCAAATTTATCATTTTCCGCAAGAAATCCATAACCAGGATGAATAGCATCAACTCCTCTCGATGTAGCAGCAGCAAGTATATTTGGAATATTTAAATAACTCTTATTACTTAATGAATCTCCAACGCAAACCGCCTCATCAGCAAGCTGAACATGCAATGCTTTTTTATCTACAGTACTGAAAACTGCAACGGTTGCAATACCTAGTTCTCTACAACTTCTGACAATTCGTAAAGCTATTTCTCCACGATTAGCAATTAAAACTTTTTCAACCATTATGAAAATAAAATTGAAGAAATGAAATGACTTAAAATAAAAAATTATTTGCCAAAGTATTCAACAAAATTTTTTAGTGATCAGAGGACATTTTTTACAATACAACCTAAAACGTTATATATGTATAAATATTTGTTTTATGCAATAGAAAAATTATTCATGATTTTCAAAAAAACTCTTTTCGAACTACATGCTTATTCCAGCCAATAATGTATGATATTTTTAAGGTTTAAGTATCTCTCGGTTGCTGAAAACCCTTTGCGGACGTGGCGGAATTGGTAGACGCGCACGTCTAAGGAGCGTGTGGCTTCGGCCTTGCGAGTTCAAGTCTCGCCGTCCGCATTAATGTATTCTGGTTTAACTGCAATGAAAAAAAAATCAGTTGCAGTAGTTATAATTTCCAATGGTCCTGGTGAATTAATTACATGGGTAAATCCTGTAGTGGATGAGCTTCACAAAATAAATAAATCACTATTTGATGATGATAAACACGATTTCACTCTTAGGTTAGTCCTTGTTCCTTGCCCAAATGCCACTGGTAAAGAATTTTTAGTTGCAAATTCATGGAATAAATTTGAATTAATTACAAAATCCAAAAGTTTTTGGAAATTATTAATACAGCCACATTCTTTTGCTAATTGGCCCAAAAAAGGGGTAGTGATTTTCCTTGGTGGGGATCAATTTTGGAGTATTTTATTAGCTAAAAGATTAGGTTATTTAAATATCACATATGCTGAATGGGTTTCGCGATGGCCTAAGTGGACCAACGAAATTGCTGCTATGAATGAAAAAGTAAAAAAGTTAATACCTCAAAGATATAAAGATAAATGTAATGTCATTGGCGATTTGATGGCAGATATCAAACTTAATAGCGAAATATCATTAAGAAATAAAGAAAAACACTACGTTGCATTGTTCCCTGGTTCTAAGAAGGCAAAGCTTTCTGTTGGCATTCCTTTCTTCTTAGAAGTTGCAGATCATATCGCTGAAAATAATCAAAATATAAATTTTATAATTCCCATTGCCCCAACTACGGATAAAAGTGAATATTTATTTTTTCAAAGCAACAAAAATCCCATTGCTAAATATTACTCATCAAAAATCAAAACAATTAAAAACTTCAAAGACTCTCCTTTTGATTATGTAATTGAAACAACAAAAAATACAAAGATTTATCTAATCAAGAAACATCCTTGCTATGAAATATTAAAAGAATGTGATCTTGCAGTTACAACTGTGGGAGCAAATACTGCAGAATTAGCGGCAATTAGTCTTCCAATGTTAGTTGTTCTGCCAACTCAACATTTAAATATGATGAATGCCTGGGATGGTATTTTTGGAGTAATTGGGAAAATTTCATTTATTAATAGATTCCTAACTTTTATAATTAAAAATTTCTATTTTAAAAAAAAGAAGTTTTTTGCTTGGCCAAATATTAAAGCTAAAAGAATGATTGTCCCTGAAAGAATAGGAAACATTTCGCCAATCAAAATTGCAAATGAAGTATTATTTCTTATTGAAAATAGAGATCAATTAAAAAGTATTAGGGATAATCTACACAAAGAAAGAGGCGATAAAGGTGCTGCAAAAAAACTTGCTTATATAATAATTAATTCATTAAAAAAACTTTAACAATTACCAAGGATCATCAATTTCAAACTTTTCTGATTTTTTATTATCTTTAACTAAATTTTGTTCATCTAATGGCTCTATATCTAAAGTTTCAGCATTTTGAATTGGTCTTTTTGAAGCTAAATTAGTAGTTGATTGTTTCTTTTGCTTAAAGTCAATATTGTTTTTTTCATCTATTTGATTAAAACTTTTTTGATTCTCGATCTGATCAGAATCATCGTTATCCATGTATAGCTTTTTTCTGTTATTTATTTCGTCTGCAGAACCTTTTATTTCAACATATTCAAGTTGATCCTCATAATCATCATTATAATCATCTTCATAATCATCTTGTTGAACAACTTCTTCATATTCATCTACTAAATTGTTTTGCTGTTCTGATTCAGAACCTGAAAGTAACTGATTCTCAACAGGTACAAGATTAGCTGAGTATCCATTTGCTTCCCTTTCATCCCATGAAGAACCCCCGACTCCAAGTTTTTCAAGTAGACCACTACTAAGTTGCTTCAATTTCTCTTCTGCACCTTCATAAACAATAATCCTATCGGTACCACTACTTACAATTTCTTCAACAGGTATTTCCCAAGTACTTAAAACTCCCTCACCTAGAAGCGGAACACCAACAGCACCCATAACAAGAGATATCAAATCCCCAGTCTCAATATCAAAAGAAAAGCCAAGAACTCTTCCTAAAAGTTGTCCAGATTCTGTAATCACTTGACAATTAATTACCTTCCCATATCTTTCTGGAGAAAAACTCTCACTCAAAGAATCTAGTGAGTCAACTAAAATAACATCTCCAACTTGCTTTATACTTTCTAAAGGCATCCATTTTGGCAAACCTGGCAAAAATCTTGTAAGTGGATTATCTCTAAGCCCCAAAGCTACCACCTCTCTTCTATCGATATCAACAACAACTTCGCCAACTACCCCAAGCCGCCTACCAGTATCGGTAGTTATCACTTGTGTTCCCATTAATTCTGACCTTAACCATAAACGTTCGCTAGGAACTGAGTTAGGGAGATTCATATTAGCAGATGTGTTAGACAAGCTCATAAATATCTTTTTATCATTCTGACGTATAAAATTAAAAAAGTGTGTTTATGCAGCATTTGGTAACCCAAGAACTTGAGTATTAGCTCCTCTTGCTTGAGCAACACCAATTGTTCGTTCAGACGCACTAATCATAGGCCTTCTATGACTTACGACTATAAATTGAGCATTTGATGACTGATTAGATATTAGTTTTGACAACCTTTCAACATTAATACCATCTAAAAAACTATCCACCTCATCTAATGCATAAAAAGGTGAAGGTTTATACTTTTGCAAAGCAAATAAGAAACTTAAAGCAGTTAACGATTTTTCACCACCTGACATAGAGGCTAATCTTCTAACATTTTTTCCCTTAGGATGAGCCACTAAAGTTAATCCACCTTCTAAAGGTGAATTAGGATTTTCAAGTTGAAGAAATCCATCTCCATCAGATAAATTTGCAAAAATTTCTCTGAAATGTTTATCAACTTCTGTAAATGCTTGCATAAAAGCCTCCTGACGCATAGTAGATACAGTTTCTATTCTTAGCAATAATTCAGATCTTTCATTAGATAGAATTTCTAATTTTTCTCGCAAACCATTCAATCTCTCCATTAATTCTTCTAGTTCGTCAAGAGCCAACATATTTACAGGTTCTAAGCTTTGTAGTTTTGCATTTATGATCGAAATTTCTGATTGCAAAGATTCAAGACTCTTCCCTTCATATTCTCCAAACTCCGGGGAAGGATTAGGTAGATCTTTTTTATAATTTTCTAATTTTATTTTCTCACTCCTCATCTCTTCTTTGAGAGAATGCATATCCCTTTCGAGATATTCAAGCTTCAACAGATAGTTATTATATTCTTGCCTTTTATTTGAAATTGAAGAGTTTAATTCATCTCTTTTCCTTCTCAATAAACCCAAATCCCTCTCTAGAGAATTTTTTTGATTATCGAGATCTAAAAGCTCTTTTTTAAATTCATCTCTTTTTTCTATCCATTCACTATGAGCAATTGCGAGTTTTTTAACAGATTCCTGCAAGTTTTTTTCTTGTAGTAAAGTAATTTTTAATGAATTATTGATACGCTCTTTGTTTAAAGCAAATTGATTCTTTTTATCTAGTAATGAATCTCTATCCTTAATAAGTAATTCAAGTTTTTTATCAAGATCATTAAAGTCGTTATTAAAAGCTATTAATGATGATTTTTGATTTTTTTCATAATTTGTTTTTTGAATGGTTTGTAATTGATCAGCCTTATCATGATAAGGCTTCAATTCATTTTTTAAATCATCTAACTCATTAACTAATAAATTATTAGCAGTATCAAGTTTATTTAATCTCGATTTACAATCCTCAATTCTTTGCGAGATAGCCTTAAGAGAGTCTTGATTTACTTCAATTTCCTTATTAAATGAAGCACAATCCTCAATTATTTGACTGCGGTTAGAACTTAATTTACTAAGTCTATTATTTTTTATTATCAAATCATTATTTGACTCTTTTAAGGCTTCTTCGATAACTAATAATCTTTCTTTTATAGGACTTGAATCATCTATATCATTGTTAATTCCAAACCTATAAGCTAAATCTTTATTTAACTTACTTCCTCCTGTAATAGCTCCACTTGCTTCTAATAATTCGCCACTTAAGGTAACCAGCCTATTTTTTTGTGTAGATAACCTAGCTGAGGATAAATCTGAAAAGACCAAAGTCTCTCCAAAAACATATCGAAAAACATCTGAATAGACTTTATCAAAAGAAATTAGATTAATAGCTTTATCAATAAATCCATTTTCCCTGTTATTTTCAAATCTTGAGATTGCATAATTCTTTTTTTGACTTTTAATTCTATTTAAAGGTAAGAAAGTTAATCTTCCCGCTTTCTTCTTTTTAAGGATTTCAATTGCTTTAGCAGCAATATGATCATTATCAACAACAATTTGTCCCAATCTATTTCCAGCAGCAATTTCTAATGCATATCTATTTTTCTCACTGACCTCTCCAAGTTGAGCTACATAACCATGTATACCCTCTAACCCTGCTTCTAAAAGAATTCTGAGAGCATATGAACCTCTAGATTCGCTTAAAGCTTCCTTTCTACTTTCGAATCTAGATAAATCCTTTTCAAGCCTTAATTGCTCGTTGTTTAGCCTTGATTTAGTTTTAATTAATAAATCAATTTCATTTTTTAAAGAATTAATTTCTGAGCTATTGCTTGCCAAGTTTTTACTCTTTGTATCGGATGTCTCTTTTTTTCTAAGATTTCCCTCAAAAAGTTTCTGCTTTTCTAACTCTAAAGCAGCGATCTGAGACAATATCTCATCTTTTTGAATATTGTTTTGAATAGTTTCTTCTTCCATTTTCCTTTTTTTTATTTCCAAAGGATTAATTTGATTTTTTATAGTTTCAAGCTCAGCATTTAATTTGATACTTTGTTTTGAGAATTCTCCAGATTCTCCAGCCGCATCAGAAAGTTTTTTTCTGGATAGTTTATGTTTTAAAGTTAAATCATCAATTTGCAAGTTCAATTGATTTAAAAAATTATCGTTGAAATTTTCTTGTCTGATCTTTTCTGACTCGATATTCCTTTTAGAAATTGCAATTTCATCTCTCTGCTTTTGTAATTTAATACCTTCTTCTTTATTCAGACTTGATATCCTATCAAGTTCTCTCAAGCTAGAATTAATACTTCCAATATCAGAATTCACTTTTATCAAATTATCTTCTCCTTTCTCCTTAAGTTCATCAACAAGTATTTTCAAAGCATCTTCTAATACTAATATTTCTTTACTAATAGATTCTTTTTGTTGTTTAAATAAAATTTGATTTTTTTCAATTTCGCTTTCTTTTTTTTCTATAGATTTAACATGATTAACTTGTTTATCAAAAATAAGAACTTTCTCTAATTCCATTATTTGTAGTAGTTTTGCCTTTAACTCTTTATATTGCTTCGCTTTTTCACATTCTTTTTCAAGCTTATTCTTACTAGATTGCAATTCATTTTCTAAAATTTCACATCTTTCTTGTCTTTCGAAAACATCATTTAATTTTGCATTAGTTTGTTCTATTCTTGTATCAAAAAGTGCGACTCCTGCTAATTCATCAATAAGATTTCTCCTCTCCTTATTATTCATTGATACTATTCTTGTTACATCACCCTGCATAACAACATTGCTGCCCTCAGGATCAACACTAATATCTCTTAGTATTCTCTGTATTTGTTGCAAAGTACATTGTTTGCCATCAGAAGTATAAGTAGAAGCATAAGATCCACCTGGCATAAGCCTTAATTTTCTAGAAACTACCCATTCTTTTTGACCTTTATTAAGGGCAATTTCTTCTTCTTCTAGTTCTAAAGGCGGAAGGTCCTCTCTTGGAGACCAATCTTGAATATTAAATTTTACTGATACAGATGTTTCTGATGACTTACCCTCTTTAACTTTGGAGTTATTTATTAGATCTGGTAATCTTTCAGCCCTCATCCCTCTACTATTAGCTAGACCTAAACAGAATAAAATTCCATCTAAAATATTACTTTTCCCAGAACCGTTAGGGCCCGTAACCACTGTAAAACCTTCTTCAAGAGGAATTTTTACATTTCCCCCAAAAGATTTAAAATTTTCAAACTCGACCTGATTGATATGTACCAATCTCAAGTCTCAATAGCTAAATAAGAATAACTAATTTGCAAAAATTCTCAATAGAAATATTACGTTTATTTATAAATGAATATTAATAATTTTTGCTCAATCTACAAGAATTAGCCGAAATTTCAAACAAGCCAGAAAGAAGTTCGCCATCCAAAATGAATCGATAATTTTCAGAGTCCAAGTCTGTAGAAACGTTTTTAAATATTCCATGATCAATTCTTTTTACAAAACCTCTATTATCAGAAAGTTCATGTTCTATCCTGGATAGCCATATAAGTCTATGATTTGGCTGCTTAGAAATTTCTATAGAAGCTTGATTTAATAAAGGTAGTTTTAAAAATTTCCAAGTTAAACAATCTATTCCATTTTCAACAAGAAAATCATAATGAATATCTTTAGACTTAGCATTATAAACTTCATGTTCCAGCAAAACCCATTTATCCATTATTTAGTTGATAAATAAATTAAATCTTTTTGCAAAACAAAGTTTAGATAAAGATATTTTTTCTTAAAAATGGTCCCTTTTACTTAATTACCTGCATCAGGAACAAATCTTAAAGCGATGAATAGCAAACTTCCTGCTCCAGCAATAGCTGCAGCTACTAATCCAAAATCTGTAGGGATTGTGCGAGATGCAAAAATTAATGATGCAAATGTAATATCCATGATGAAATTTAAACTCATTTAATAATTCCAGTAATAGCTTAACAAAAGCTTCTTGCAGAACAGAGTAGATAAATAAAATGTAAATAAACTTTTATATGTTTTTATTCTATATAAATCCCACAATTCTTTAGATAAGGGTTCCAAATTAAGAAAATGGGTCTAATCTTAAAATAAATAAGTTTGAATAATGGAGACTCACCATCCTCCCAAAGAAGTAGAAGATAAAGAAGATAACTCTAATCTTCCAGAAAGAGAGGTTCTCTCGGAAAAATGGTTACTCGAAAAAATTGACAGTTTAATACCTTTAATAAAAGAAAAATGGCCTGACATTGCACAACAAACCCTTGAAGCCACAAAAGGGAGTATTGACGATTTAGTTGAAGTAATAGCAAGCCATAGTGGAGCCTCAGCAATTAGAATAAAAAGCCAACTATTTGAAATAATTGATTCAATCAGAGAAAACAATTGGGAAATATCAGAAAAAATTGAGCCTATAGAAAGTCAATTAGAAGAATTATTAGAAGAACTTAACGATACACTTAGACCAAAAATAGAAAGTCCTATAAGAAAAAAACCGTTATTATCTATTGCTATTGCGGCTGGTATTGGTTTACTAATAGGAACGCTCCTAAACAGTGGTAGAAAATAATATGGAAAAACCAAAAAATAAAAACTTTGCAAATACCGCCTCCAGAATTTCAGCGATTGCAAGTTCAGTTATGGATTTGCATGTAAGAATAGCTCTTCAAGAAGTAGATAGAGAAAAAAGAAGATTAATTAGTGGTGGAATATTTTTGGCAATTGGCAGCACATTATTATTACTAGTACTAATTTGCATCCATATTATTTTCTACCTTTTTCTAACAAAATATAATAACTGGAATATTGAATATAATTTATTACTAATAATATTTATCGATTTAGTTCTTGCAGGCTTAAGTTTAAAACTTGGAGGAAAATTAGCCAAAGGACCATATCTTCCTCAAACATTAGAGGGTTTAGGCAAGACAACAAAAGCCGTTTTAGGCAAAAAATAAATTACCTTATTAAATACTTTATCCATCTACAATCTATTCCCCCATTACTAACAGGAATTTTCAATGAAGATTTCATTTTCAAATATTTTGTTAGTTTTGGATTTCCACTTAGCAGCCAAAATTCCCAACCTGAAAAATTATTCTTTAGGAAGATTCCCATTTGTTCATATAAATAAATCAATTCATTTTCATCGCCTAATTTTTTGCCGTATGGAGGATTACATATGATTATCCCAGGTGTACAACTTAATTGGAGTGCTAAAAAATCATTATTTATAAGCTCAATATAGTTTTCTAGTCCAGCTAATGATATGTTTACATTCGCCTGCTCAAAAACCTTTTTATTAATTTCACATCCTATTATTGTTGGCAATTTTTCATAATTTATAATTTTATTTTTTGCCTTATTTTTTTCATTAAGATAAATATCTTTCCTAAAGTCCAACCAATTCTCAAAAAGATATACTTGATCAATATTTATGGGAACTCCAAGGTATTGGTTGACTGCCTCAATTAAAAAAGTTCCTGAACCGCACATAAAATCTATTAATGGAACTTTGCCATTCCATTGAGTGATATTTATCAATCCAGAAGCTAAATTTTCTTTTAATGGAGCATTTCCAATTGCGGGTCTATAGCCTCTTTTGTGTAAGCTTTCAACGCTGCTTTGAAGACTTAGAATTGCTTTATTATTATTTAAATGCAGATGAATTATAAAATCAGGATTAACTAGAGAAATATTTGATCTTTTATTCCAAACTGCCTCTTGCAAATCAGTTATGGAATTTTTTACTTCGAGAGCAGTGAAATGAGTATGATTTAAAAAAGTTGTTCTTCCAGTTACTTGAACATTAAACGTTTTATCAAAGTGCAACCAATTTAACCAATCAAATGAATCTCTAACCCCCGCATATAAAGATTGCTTGTCATAGCAATTAAAACTTGCAATTTCTCTATAAAAACGAAAAGCTAATCTGGAATAAAAATGAACTCTATAAAAAGTTTCAAAATCACATTCAAAATTAATAAATCTTTTATAAGTATTAACATTAAAGCCGCCTAAATTTGAAATTTCTTCTGCTAAAGATTTTTCTAGTCCCTCCGGAGCTGATGCCACTACATTCATATACGATAAAACTTAATAAAAAAACTATTCAATAACCATTTTGCCTGTCAGAATATAAATGTCCAATTGGACTAGGTGATCTCAACCGATGTTTCGGACAGCGGTTCGATTCCGCTCAACTCCACTATTTGGGGTTGTAATGGTTTCGACGGGGCATAAGGAAGGTGACTGAAGCCGGCTCGGTTAGAGCAAAAACACAAATGCTAACAAAATCGTTAGTTTCTCCCGTCAAACAGCACCAGTTGCTGCTTGATCCTAAAGGAGATGGGGTTATATCAGCCTTATCAACCAAATGATACGAGGAGTCTGGAAGGACTCCACTTTTTTAAATAACTAAGAAGTTGTAGTAGATAATTTATGAGTATGTAAATATTGCTGCAATTACTTGTATTAAAAAGAATTTTTTTAATTTTATAAGTATAAATACTGAGAAGATAAGTTTTAAATTAATTTATCTTATTAAGAAATCCAATCTTGCAAAATGGAATCTAATAAAAAACTAAATGACTTGATAATAAATCTCAAACCAAAAGTTATTAGATTCACTGGTGAAAAATTTCCCAATGAACTATGGAATAGTGGTTGTCAAATCAAAAAAAATAAGAACATATCTAGCTAAAAATTTAATTAATTACTCGAAAAAGGATTTTTCGGCATTTTTTTTAAACATTTTTGTGAAACTTCCTGAAGTACTTTAAATTCATTTTTCTTTAAATTCCAATTAAATACATTAGATACATCTATAACTTGAGATTTTTTTCGCATTCCAACTAGTGGAATAGTTCCTTGATAACAACACCAATTAATTGCTACTTGCGCTTGGGAAACTGATCTTTGATGCGCGATTCTTTTTAGACACCTCCGCAATTCATATGTTGGTTTTTTATAGTTTTCAAATAAGGAATTACGAATAAAACTTTTTTCTTTATTTTCTTCTTTATCCGGATCAATACAAAGTATTCCAAAGGACAAAGGACTATAAGCAAAGAAATCAATATTATTTTCGTCGCAAATTTTTTTTACCTGATATTGTTTTCCTAAATCGGGAGCAAGCAAAGAAAACTGTATTTGAACACTCTTTAGATGCTGATCTCTTTTTGCTAAAAAATTAATTAATTTCATCAATCTTTTAGGGCCTATATTTGATAAACCTATTTGAAAATCAAAGCCTTCATCTTTTAAATCGCAAAGATTATTCAACAGACCTAATTCCTGCCAAGGATTGTATTTTGCTGTTGACCAATGTAATTGCACTATATCTAATTTGTTATTAAGTCTCTCTAAACTTTTCAAAAAAGGTTTATTGAAGCCTCTGTTACCTATTCTCCAAGGATAAGGTGCAAGTTTGGTTGCTATTTGAATTCTTTTTTTCTTTGCTGAAGGAGTATTTAGTAAAAATTTTCCTATCAACAATTCACTTCTGCCCTGAAGATTCCCAGTACCGTAAGAATCTGCAGTATCAATTAGATCGAAACCTCTTCGTAACGCTTCATTATATGTCTCACGTAAATCATCGTCATTTGTAGATTGGTAATTCCAAAAAAGCTTATTGCCCCAAGACCAAGTACCTAATCCAATTCTTTTCTTCACTAATCTATTCAAATAAGAAACTTTATAAGGTTATTTAAAAATATTAACCTCTTTAAATATTTCAAAAAATAAGTTTTAAATCATTAAAAATCAATTTCTCTTGACATTAAGAAATTATTCTCCAAAGTAAAAGAAATGAAAATAAAAAATTGTTCATTACCGTTTGCGGACAAAAAGGGGGTGTAGCCAAGACCTGCACAAGCATTCACCTTGCAAGTGTTTGGCATTCTGAAGGTAAAAAAGTTTGCATAGTCGATGCGGACAAGAATAGATCTGCATTAGCATACTCATCAAGAGGTAAGCTTCCATTTCCAGTTTTCCCCGTCAGCTCAGCTGCTAAAGCATCAAGATCCTCAGAAATTGTAATAACTGATGGCCAAGCTAGCAGCGATCAAGAAGAACTTAAACACTTAGCTTATGGTTCAGATTTAGTTATCTTACCCACAACTGCAAAAGCAAGATCAGTGGAATTAACGGTTGAACTAGCTAATTTATTAAGCAACTTAAAAGTTAACCATGCGGTAGTAATAGTAAAAGTTGATTTTAGACAGCAAAAAGCAGCCAAACAAGCCAAAGCAGCTCTAGAAAATTTTGGTTTATATGTTTTTGACACATTTATACCCTTACTTTCAGCATTTGATAAAGCAGAAGCCTCTGGCAATGCTGTATTTGAGGCCGTAGACGATTTAGGTAGATCAGATCCTCGTCGAATGACGGGCTGGTCTGCTTATTGTTCAATTGCCTCACAAATTTCATGCCTGATTTCGAAGCCCTCATCCGACACCAACAACTTAAACAACCATCAACCGATCAGCGCTTAAAAGTAGTTGGTTCGCCTGATTTTGAAGAAGAGGAAGAAAAAAACAAAGAAACAATCATTAAAAAATCTGGATTTTTAGTTAATACTCTTGGAGGTTTTATAGGTTCTTTAATTGGAACCATAACAATACTGTTTCTTTATATAAATGAATATCTACCAATAGATTTACTAAAACTTAAGTAACATATTCACTATTTTTCTCACAGACCTTGAAAGCGTTGCTATGAAAAGGGCTTTAATTTCGTAATTGGTAATAAAAGTATTTGTACATCAATAGATCAATTAATATATTTTTTAAGAATAAGTAACTTGCAACAATATGCATAAATAAACTGTCTCTTCTATCACTACGTAAAAATACTTATATGGTGTATGATAAATAGAAATTTTTTAAAAAATAACATGAAAAAATTCGCAAAAAAACTTTTTTCTTCATTTTTTACTTCTACATTAATTTTATCACCTTTATCATCATTAGCAGGAGAGGTAGATACAGCAACAACAGATTTAGGATATTTTGTTTCTTCAGAAAACCTTGGTCAAAACAACACACAAACTCATCTTTATAAATTAAAGTCTAATGGCGAAGCAAGCATCATAATATCTAATATTTTTCCTGACTCTACATACAATGGAAGTTCATTTTCTGCAACTGACTACACTGTGAGTCAAAAAACAGGAAAAATCTATTTTTTAGAACCACCCAGACAAGGCATAGAACAAAGAAGAATCAAAGTATTTGATATGGAGACAAATGCGTTTGAGGGATTTACCAACATAACTAATCTTCCAGGTTCAGGTAGTCCAATGTTTATAGATATTCCCGTAGTTATGGATAATCTAGTGAACAAAAAATGTAATACAACAGAGGCATCTTGTGGTGCAACTGATTCTAAATTTGTTTCAGTTGGGGGTGCTGACATGGAAATTAAGATTACAGAAGACGGAATGACAGTAGGGGAAGATAATCTTATTAAAAGGCAAGACGATGGAACAATTCATATTGGTAAAAACTCACTAATTACTACAAATGAAGAAAAAAATGGAGTACAACCTTTATACGCGACAGATGCGTCAGGAAAAAGGATTCCTATTGATATTCAAGGCAGTAAATTATTAATAAATGGAAGGGATGTAGAACAATCAATTAATAATGTTGGAGCGTTAAGTGCTGCATTAACTGGTTTACCTACTGTTCCAATTGACAGTACCCTTGCTTGTGGAGTAGGTAGCGGTACTCATGGAGGCGATTTTGCATTTTCCGGTGGATGTGCATCCAAATTAAATGAAAACTTATCAATTAATTACGCAGCATCAGTAATTATGCCTGGCCAAGAATATGCGGGAGATTTTGAAGACTCATTTTCTGCTAGAGCAGGTTTTGTTTGGAAATTAGGAAAACCTGTAAAACCTACGTTAATAAGTATGAAAGAGAAAAAAGAATTTGAAACTCAAATTAATACTCTTGAGGAAAAAAATAAACAACTTTTAGCAAGATTAGAAAGATTAGAAAAAGTCGCGCTAGGTAGTATTCAATCTAAAGATTTAGCATCAAATAAAATTGATTACACTGCACTAACTAATGATCTAAAAAAAACCAACTTAAAATTTAAATAATGCTTTGGTAGAAATCTAGTGAAATACTAGTATTATATATATTCTGGCTATCCCTTTAACCTATTTTTATGCCTGAATTCTAGGCTTAGGCGTTATATTAGCTATTAATTCTACTTTAGTCAGTTCGTATATAAACCTTGTCCTAGACTGGTACTACAACAACAAGAAAGTTTTACAAATGGTAATCTCACCATCATCAAATTTTTAAAATCTCAAATCAAAAGCCGTGAAATGATTAGGATAAATTTCTGTGATCTGATGACTAATCGCAAAATTATCATATTCTTAAAATAGTTTATAAAGAAAATCTTTGTTGGATAATAATTCTTATTTGATTAATTAAAAAAAAGTAAAAAAATAAAAACTATCCTAAAAAGTTGTCAAGATAGATTGAGTAAAAAAAAATTAAAATGAGAAGATTTTTGACCATTGGTCTTTTGAGCTCAAGTTTAATTATGGGATGCAATTCTGTAAGAGCAGATAACTGGGATCATTGGGCAATTAAAGCATCAGATGCTCTTAGCTCTACCGGTTTGCAGTTTTATACAGTTAATTCTGCGACTGGTGAAGCAACACTAAGGACAACAAAATGCTTTCCTCAATCGGGAATCAATCCTTGTAAACAGCAAATCGGAACTAATACATATGTAGACCCTGAAACAGGTAAGTTCTTCTTTGAAAATTCTGATGGAGAAACCCATTCTTATAATTTAGATACTGATACCTGGACTAACGAAGGAACTTCTTGGAAAGCAACATATACAAGTTCAAGTGGTTCCGTTTATCAAAGACTCAGCGTGAAAAGAAAAAGTAATGGAGAAATTCATATAGGTGATAACTCTTGGATAACAAAAGAGGAGAATAGAAGACAAAAAGTTTACGCAAAAGATGTTAATGGAAATCCTATTCCAATTGACTATACAAATGGAACCAAGTTACTTATAAATGGAAGGGATGTAGAACAATCAATTAATAATGTTGGAGCGTTAAGTGCTGCTTTAACTGGTTTGCCAACAGTTCCAAAAGATACAACTCTTGCTTGTGGTTTAGGAAGCGGAACTCATGGAGGTAATTTTGCTTTTTCTGGTGGTTGCGCCTCTAAAGTTAATGACAAATTATCAATTAACTATGCGGCATCAATGACCATGCCAGGTCAAGATTATGCAGGTGATTTTAAAGATCAATTTTCGGCCAGAGCAGGTTTTGTTTGGCAATTAGGAAAGTCGGCAAAACCTTTTCAAATCAGTAGGAAAGCGAAAGAAAAAATGGAGGATAAAATTAATTTACTTGAAGAGAAGAATGAAAAAATGCTGGCTAAAAATCAAAAATTAGAGAATACAGTTTTTACTCTCATGGCAAGATTAGAACAACTAGAAAAAGTAGCATTGAGAGATCTAAAATCAAAAGATTTAGCAGTTTATCAACTAAAGTAAACTTAATATTTAGTGATTTTTTTGCTTATTCTCTTTGTAATTAACTGCTATGAATTAAGCACCGTTTTTTTGGTGTTTTATAAGTAATCAAATTCTCTGAGATTGATTGCAGACAATAAATCTCAATTAAGTCATAGATTCACTATTGACAAAAACATAGAAGATAAAAGCAATTCATAACAAGAGATCTTACAGATTGAATTAGTGGTTTATTCAAAGTAAATAAGATATTAGTTTGTTGAGCAAACCTTGATTTAGAGACATAAAAAAATAAATAAGCTGAAAAAGTCTAAAAAATTAGAGAAAATAGTAATAACACTACTAGTCTTATGAAAAAGTTATTAGCACTATCTTTAATCGGATCTTCTCTAATGTTCGGTTCTAATCAAGCTAAAGCAGATTGGGATTTTTGGGCAATTGACTACTCAGGTGATGCCTCAATAGGAAGTAGAATTTATACTTGTGTATCTGATACAGGCGTTTGCACCCAAAGGACTACGAAGGTTTTTCATAATAATCAATGGGATACTGCAAATAGTTATGTAGATGATAAAAATAATCTTGTTATTTACGAATCTCGAGGACGACTACAATCCTATGATTTAGATACTGATACATGGACAGATGTAGGAAATGGTTGGAATAATAATTTTATAAAAATTTTTGAAAGGGCAACAATTACAGAGACTAGTGATGGAGTTGTTTCGATAGGTATTGGTTCATCTCAAATAAAAGTTGATACGGATTCAGTTTCAGTTGGCAATGTAAAACTAGTAAAAAAAAATCAAGATGGGACAATTCAAGTAGGAACAGATGTTAACGACATCGATTTAGTAGAGGATGGTTTAAATATTGATGGTGCTGCTGTTATTACAAAAAATGCTGATGGGACTATTCAGATCGGAACAGATGAAAACGATATTGATATCACTCCAGAAGGACTTGCAATTGATGGAGAACCATTAATTACAAAGAAAGCAAATGGGGAATTACATATTGGTAAAAACTCATGGATCACAAAAGAAGATAATGGAAAACAAAAAGTATGGGCGAAAGATGCAAATGGTAATTCAATTCCTATCGACTATACAAATGGAACCAAGTTACTCATTAATGGAAGAGATGTAGAACAGTCAATCAATAATGTTGGCGCCTTAAGTGCTGCTCTAACAGGTTTACCAACAGTTCCAACTGACACAACCCTTGCTTGTGGTTTAGGAACTGGAACTCATGGAGGTGACTTTGCCTTTTCTGGAGGTTGCGCTTCTAAGGTTAATGAAAAACTTTCTATTAACTATGCGGCATCAATGACTATGCCAGGCCAAGATTATGCCGGTGATTTTGAAGATACTTTTTCCGCTAGAGCAGGATTTGTTTGGAAATTAGGAAAACCAGTTAAATCCACCCTAATAAGCATGGAGGCAAAAGAAAAAATGGAAGAAAAAATTTACTCTCTTGAAGAAAATAATAAAAAAATAATTACCCAAAATACAGACTTAATACAAAAAAATCAATCAATGATTTCTCAAAATAAAGCACTTTTAGCAAGACTAGAAAGACTAGAAAAAGTCGCGCTTGGAAATCTTAAAATAAAAGATTTAGCAGTTTATGAACTTAAATAAACTCAATATTTAGTGTTTTATTTTGGTTTTTCTCGCTGAAAGTAATTGCTATTGCTAAAGCACTGTTTTATTAGTGTTTCATACCTATCTCATTCGCTCAAACCCCTAGCAGTGCAATGGATCTTAACTAATTCGTATACTCACTATTAATTTCCACCTTAGGCAAATAGTATATACACCTTGCTGTAATCCATTGCTATCACTTAAGTAAATTTTTAAAAAATAATCACACCATAATCACAGTCGGCAAAATAATAATCACAGTTTTAGATTTTTAAATAAAAACCATTGAAATAATTAGGATTAATTTCTGTGATCTTTGGAATAATCACAAAATAATCACATTCATACCAAAGGTGAGTATTCATTATTGAGAAGGAGGGGGATGGGGATTTCCTATTACTTGTTTTAGTACCAAAACAAAGAAAGATTTAATTCAATATCTCTAAGAAAATTAAACAACTAATTTTTATACTGATGAAAAAATTTCTCGCCTTTTCTTTAATTAGCTCAAGTTTAATTTTTAATATTCAGCAAGCAAAAGCAGATTGGGACTATTGGGGATTCAAAGTAGAAGAAGAGACTGTAAATGGGTTTTCAGGTTACTTTCAAAATTTATACACAATAAATTCAAACACTGGTGAGGGAACGTTGCGCAAACGATTTTGCGGAAATGACTCTTGCTATAACACAACTGGATTCCCCTTAATTCGTGATAGGAGTGATATAGCATACCCAGAAAATCATATAGACAAAGATACATTTATCCTTAGGCAATATGAAACTACAAATGGCAGTACCGTTTTATATAAAAAATATAATTTAAGCGGTGATACACTTACTAACGAAACAATTACAAATAACGCTACGTATTGGTTTGATGATTACAGTTACACAAGAATAAGGGGAGGAGAATCAGTTGATAGTGATGGAAATTATTACTCAGATATAGGTGGGAAATTATGGATAAAACAAGACTCAAACGGAACATTAAGTTTCGGAAAGATTGGTAATACAACTGCTGTTTATTCTCTAAGTGCTGATGGAGTTACGCAAAATGGAACTAATCTAATTAGTAGAAGTTCAAATGGGATAACTAGTATTGGAGCAAACTCACTTAAATTACAGGAAAGTGGTGGGTTACAAAAAATGTGGGCAACAGACTCTAGTGGGGCAAGTATTCCAATAGATATCACAAATGGATCAAAATTACTTATTCAAGGAAGAGATGTTGAACAGTCAATCAATAATGTTGGAGCATTAAGTGCTGCTTTGACTGGGTTGCCAACAGTGCCACATGACACAACTCTTGCTTGTGGTTTAGGAACTGGAACTCATGGTGGCGACTTTGCTTTCTCTGGGGGTTGTGCTTCTAAAGTTAATGAAAAACTTTCAATTAATTATGCTGCCTCTATGACAATGCCCGGTCAAGATTATGCTGGGGATTTTGAAGATAGTTTTTCTGCTAGAGCAGGATTTGTTTGGAAATTAGGAAAGTCATTAAAACCTACTCAAATCAGTATGGGAGAAAAAGAAAAAATGGAAGTGAAAATAGACTCTCTTGAAGATAAAAATAAGAAGTTAGAAAATACAGTTTCAACTCTAATAACAAAATTGGAACGTCTTGAAAAAATAGCACTCAGCGAGACAAAATCAAAAGATTTAGCGACTATAAAATTGCCATAATTGAGTAGAAATAATAATCACAGTATTATCACAGTCGCAAAAGGTGTGTATTCTTTTAGAGATTTTTTATAGTCATATTAAGCGATCCCAGAAATCACAAAAACTACGTCGTATATTCGCTATTTATTGCAATATACTTTTTAGAAAGATCGCAACCCCAAGCTGTACCTTTGGATTTACCAGAATTTAAATCAATCACAATTTTTACAATATCATCAACTAAATATCTACCTTTCATTCTGGACTTAATATAGTCTGTGACTTTTTGTGGATCATATTTATTCAACTTGCCATTTTTCAAAATCTGAGCGTTTCCAATATATAAGTCAACCTCATTTAAATTAAATTTAACTCCAGAATTGCCTGCAGCAGAAATAATTCGTCCCCAATTAGGATCACAACCATGTATTGCGGTTTTTACCAAAGCAGAATTACAAATAGATTTCGCGAGCATAATTGCATCATCTGTATTTTTTGCTCCTTGAACCAAAACTTCTAATAAACAATTTGCTCCCTCTCCATCCCTTGCAATATTTTTTGCCAAGTTCTGACATACAATATCAATCCCTTGTTGAATAATTGGAAAAAACCTGTTTTCAATTTTCTCTCCTGCATTTATTCCAACAAAAGAATCATTTGTGCTTGTCTCTCCATCAACTGATATTGCATTAAAAGATTTATTAACAGCAATAGCAATCATTTTGTCCCATTCTTCTTTTTGAATACCAGCATCACAGGTTAGAAACGCAAGCATTGTAGCCATATTGGGATAAATCATTCCTGAACCTTTTGCAAATCCTGCTATTTTTATTTTTCTACCTTGAATAATCGTCTCTATTGACACTTTTTTCACAGTCAAGTCAGTAGTTAAAATTGCTTCTGCTGCATTTTGAAAATTATTATCCTTTAAATCACTAACTAAAATCGGTAAATTTTTTACTAAATCATTTATTTGTATTGGAACACCAATTACACCAGTTGAGCACATTAACACTTCTTCTTCTTTTATTCCTAAAAGTTCCGCAATCTTTCCTGTAGCAATTTGAAAATGTTGAATGCCAAGATTTCCTGTACATGCATTTGCTTGACCAGAATTAATTAGTATTGCTCTTACAAAACCTAAAGTTGTTTTAATCCTTTCCTCACAAATATCCACACAAGAGGCGCGAACTATTGATTGGGTAAACATCCCACTAAAAATACTGCCTTTTGGAGCAAGTATTAGTGCTAAATCTTTTTTATTAGAAGCTTTTAAACCAGCAGATATCCCAGCAAAAAGAAACCCTTTGGGTGTTACCTTACTGTCATCAACAAACGACCAATTGGAATCTAACTGGCTCAAACTTTTTGGTATTTTAATTCATACTAACTACTCTTTAATACTAAAGAAACTAAGTAATTAGATTATTATTAATTATATGGATATTCTTCAAAAATTAAAAAACAACCAAAGAAGGATTGGTTTAACAGGAGGTATTGCAAGTGGAAAGACAACCATAACTAATTACATAAGAAAACATAAAAACGTACCAATATTAGATGCAGATCATTTTTCAAGAGAATTAATCAAACCAAACACATATGGACATAAGAAAATTTTAGATTATTTTGGAAATAAAATTATTGATAATAAAAGCAATTCAGAAAGGGAAATAAACAGAAAACTTTTAAGGAACATTATTTTTAAACATTCCGCAAGCAAGGAATGGATTGAAAAACTACTTCACCCCTTAATTAAAGAAAGAATGATAGAAGAATGCAGTCAATACAGAAATAATCAAACTATAGTATTGGTTATTCCATTATTGTTTGAAGCAAAATTTGAAGATATTTGCACTGAAATATGGTTAGTTAAATGTCCTAAAGAAATACAAAAAAACAGACTTATCACAAGAGATAAAATTAGCGAAAAAGAAGCAGAAGAATTGATAAATTTTCAATTAAGTTTTGAAGAAAAAAGAAAATTCTCAGATATTATTTTAGAGAATTCGGATGATCAAAATAAATGGATCAATACGATAAAAGAGCTTCTTTAAGCTTTAGCTATTTAATTTTTCCATAAGAAGTTTATTTGCAAGTTTAGGGTCAGCTTTACCTTTTGTTCTTTTCATAAGTTGACCAACAAAAAAACCAAGTAACTTAGTTTTACCATTTTTAAATGCTTGAACTTCATTTGGATGTTCATTTATAAGTTCATCAATTATTGGTGAAATACTTGAAGAATCAGATATCATTGCCAACCCTTTTTCTTCAACTAATTTTTTCGGGGAAATATTTTTTTGAATAAGTTCAGGTAAAATTTCTTTTGCAATTTTTCCACTAATTATATTTTTTGAAATCATGTTAATCATTTCAGCAAGATTTTCAGGACTAAGATTTAATTCACTAAAACTTAGTTTGTTTGATTTTAAATAGCCCACAATATCACTTGTTACCCAATTTGAAGCTAGTTTAGCCTCAGCACCATTTGCTACTGTTTCTTCAAAAAAGTTTGCCATGCTTATTTCATCAGAAATTACCCTTGCATCATATGCAGACAACCCAAATTGACTTACGTATTTATATCTTTTCTTTGAAGGTAATTCTGGTAGTTCTTTAAACCATATTTCTTGTTGGGCTTTTGTTATTTCAATTGGACCTAAGTCAGGATCAGGAAAATATCTATAGTCACTGCTACCTTCTTTTAATCTCATACTTTTCGTTAATTGCTTAGCTTCATCCCATAACCTTGTTTCTTGGAAAATTTTTCCTCCATTTTCATAAACTTCTATTTGTCTGGCTATTTCATAATCACAAGCCTTTTGAATTGCAGAAAATGAATTCATATTTTTTATTTCCACTTTGGTACCAAAAGGAGCATTAGGTCCTTTTCTAACTGAAATATTGACATCGCAGCGTAATGAACCCTCTTGCATATTTCCGTCTGATACCCCTAGATATCTAACTGTTCTTCTAATCTCTGAAGCATATTCAGATGCCTCTTTACCTGATCTAATATCTGGTTTACTTACAATCTCACAAAGTGCTATTCCGGCACGGTTGTAATCAACTAAAGAATACTTGGAGCCAGCTAATCTATCACTTCCTGAATGGACTAGTTTTCCGGCGTCTTCTTCCATATGTAGCCTTTCTATACCAATTTTTTTGATATAAGGTTCTTTGTCCTTTTCAATTATTTCAACCTCTAACCAACCATTTTCAGCTAGTGGCTCATCAAATTGTGAAATTTGATAATTTTTAGGAAGATCAGGATAAAAATATTGTTTTCTATCAAATTTACAATGTTTTGCAACGTTTAAATTTAATGCTAACGAAGTTTTTACAGCATACTCAAGAACAGTCTCATTCAGAACTGGAAGAGTTCCTGGTAACCCACAAACTACAGGATCTATATGGGTATTAGGTGCATCACCAAAAGCTGTTGACGCAGATGTGAATATTTTACTTTTCGTATTAAGCTGTACATGAGTTTCCAAACCAATCACAGCTTCCCAAGATTCCAAATTGTTCATTATTAAAAGTCTCTTTATTAATATTATTGGATATAAAGGAAAAGAGGACCAAAACACAAATAAAAATATTAATTTTTAAATGGCACAAGAAACCAAAAATTCAATATTAATCATTGGAGGTGGACTTTTAGGTTTATCTATTGCTTATGAATTTTCTAGAAATAACTTCAAAGTTTTAGTTTTAAGCAAAAACAGAAATGAATCAGCTGGATTTGTTGCTGCAGGAATGTTAGCTACTCATGCCGAAGGACTCGAAGATGAATTACTAAAATTTGGCCAAGAAAGTCAAAATCTAATTCCAAAGTGGATAAAAAGTATTGAACAAGATAGTAATATTAAATGCGGTTTAAAAAAATGTGGCATAGTAGTTCCTTTTAAAAACAAAGAAGATCTTGAAGAGTTTCCCACTTATGAATATGGAAAATATTTAAATCACAAAGATCTTCAAACAGAAATTAAGGGAATGAATTCTATTTGGAAACATGGTTTACTTTTTGAACAAGATGGTCAAATAGATAACCGAAGAAAACTAATGCGTGCTCTTGAGAGAGCATGCTCCTTGAATGGAGTCGAATTTCAAGAGGGATCAGCAGTAGAGGATTTGACATTCGAAAAAAACAAAATTACAGGTGCAAGAGTTTTATGTGCCACTGGGGAAATAAAAAAAATTAACTGCGAAAAAGCAATTATATGCAGCGGTGCTTGGAGTAAAAAAATTTTCAATAAGATTCCTGTCTTTCCTGTAAAGGGACAAATGCTATCAATACAAGGTCCAACAAATTTTTTGAAAAGAGTTATTTTTGGTCCAAAAACTTATCTAGTTCCCCGTGATGATGGACTTATCATAGTTGGAGCGACAGTTGAAAAAGATTCAAAATTTAATCAGGGTAATACTCCTAATGGAATAAAGCAACTGCAAGAAGGTATTCGCTCCTTATTACCAGAAGCTATTAATTGGCCACAAATGGAACATTGGTGGGGATTTAGACCTTGCACACCAGATCTGAAACCAATAATTGGAAAATCAAAAATTGAAAATCTTTTTATAGCTACAGGACATTACAGAAATGGAGTTTTATTTTCTGCAATAACAAGTGATCTTCTTTTGAAAATAGTTCAAAATAAAAATCTCAACGAAATAGAAAAAAGCTTTTTAGAAAAATTTAGTTTAGATAGATTTGCGATTTAAATTTTAATTTTCAAATCGCCATTTCGAATCAGAAGTTTCCCACTCACATAATTCCTCTTCGTTAAACCATAGATCAATTTCAAATTTTGCTGTATCTTCTCCATCAGAACCATGAATAATATTCCTACCAATATCAATAGCTAAATCACCTCTAATTGTTCCAGGCTCGGCTTCCAGAGGTTTTGTTGCACCTATTAGCTTTCTAGCATTCAAAATAACTCCTTCGCCTTCCCACACCATTGCTACAACAGGACCACTTGAAATAAAGTCTACTAAATCTCCAAAAAAGGGTCTTTCTCTATGTACTCCATAATGATTTTGAGCAAGTTCTTTTGAAGGAATTAATTGCTTTAATCCAACCAATTTAAATCCTTTTTTTTCAAATCTGCCAATAATCTCAGAAATATATCCTCTTTGAACTCCATCTGGTTTAATTGCAATAAAGGTTCTCTCTTGGGTCATTTTGTTAATAATCACTCTATGTATATTCAACTTTTGGGTGGTAACTTGGCAAGTAATCATTAAAATAAAAGATATTGTTTTGAGTTATTTTCAAAAACATTTATTAATTACTAAGACATAAATTGACCAATTTTGAGCCGAAAAAATTAAAAAATATTTGGACTATTAAAGATAGTATTGCGACTTATAACATAGACAAATGGGGAGATAAATATTTTTCTATAAATTCCAAAGGAAATATATCAGTAACTAAAGATATCAAATCTGAAAATAAGATTGATCTTTTTAAGCTTGTCAAAGAACTTAAGAGTAGAGAAATAAATCCTCCATTAATCATAAGATTTAATGATATCTTGAAAGATCGAATAAATGCATTACATGACTCTTTTTTAAAAGCAATAAAAACCTATAAATATAAGAACATTTATCAAGGCGTTTTTCCTGTCAAATGTAATCAACAGAAAAATGTCCTAGAAAAGATAATAGAGTTTGGTAGCCAATGGAATTTTGGTTTAGAAGTAGGAAGTAAATCAGAACTATTAATTGGCCTTGCACTTCTTGAGAACCAAAATTCATTATTAATATGCAACGGATATAAAGATAAAAAATATATTGAGATTGCTACTTTGGCCAGAAAACTCGGCAAAAATCCAATAATAGTTATTGAACAACGAGATGAGGTAAAAAGAATTATTCAAGCAGTTCAAGAACTTAACGCGACTCCATTGATAGGAATTAGAGCAAAGTTATCAAGTAAAAGTAGTGGTAGGTGGGGTAAATCTATTGGAGATAATTCCAAATTTGGATTATCAATCCCAGAAATTATGTTGACAATAAAAGAACTAAAAGAAGCAAATCTTATCAACGAAATGAAATTGCTCCATTTTCATATAGGCAGTCAAATAAGTGATATTGCTGTGATCAAAGACGCATTACAAGAAGCGAGTCAAATATATGTTGAACTATGCAAACTAGGTTCCCCAATGCAATATATCGACGTTGGGGGAGGATTAGGAATAGATTTTGATGGAACTAAAACCTCCTCCAACACTTCTACTAATTATTCTCTCCAAAATTATGCTAACGATGTAGTTGCAACTATTAAGGATTCATGTGAATTAAATAATATCAAGCATCCAACCATAATCTCAGAAAGTGGAAGAGCAATAATTAGTCATTGTTCAGTTTTAATTTTTAATGTCTTAGGAACAAGTCATGTCAGTTCCAAACTACAAATTTTTGATAAAAAAAATCAACAATTAATAATTTCAAATTTACTTGATACTTTCTATGAATTAAAAAAACTTAAAAATAAAAAAATAAATTTATCTCAAATAATTGAACTATGGAATGATGCAAAAAAGTTTAAGGAAGATTGCTTAGTCGCTTTTAGATTAGGATTTTTAAGTTTGGCAGAAAGAGCTTATGCCGAAGAACTTACTTGGGCTTGCGCAAAAGAAATTTCCAATAACCTGAATAATGATGAAATCAATCACCCTGATTTATCTGAAATTACAGAAACTCTTGCATCAACTTATTATGCAAATTTATCTATCTTTAAATCTATTCCAGATAGCTGGGCAATAAATCAGATTTTTCCAATAGTACCAATACATAGGCACTTAGAGGAGCCGTTCTGCAAAGGCAACTTTGCAGATTTGACTTGTGATTCAGATGGGAAACTAAATAATTTTATTGATAATGGAAAAATTAAATCACTACTAAATTTGCATAAGCCAGAAGAAGATAAAGATTACCTAATTGGAATTTTTATGACTGGTGCCTATCAAGAAGCATTAGGAAACTTGCACAATTTATTTGGCAGTACCAACGTTGTTCATATAGACATAAATCAAGATAATTCATATAAGGTCAGAAATATTATTAAAGAGGACAGTAAATCTGAAATTTTACAATTATTAGATTACAGTTCAGCTTCTTTGGTTGAATCTATAAGAATTAATACTGAATCAGCAATTGATCAAAAAAAATTAACTATTGAAGAAGCAAGGAAACTAATGGATCAAATCGAAATTAGTCTCAGAAAAAGTAGTTATTTGTCAGAATAACTAACTAATGTTTTTTGCAAATAATTTTTGGCATAATCTAAAGCATCACTTAACTTATCAATATCTTTAGCACCTGCTTGAGCAAAGTTAGGCTTTCCTCCTCCACCTCCCGAACAAATTCTTGCAATCTCATTAATTAATTTACCGGCATGAAATCCTATTTTTACTGCATCATCACCTAAAGAAACTACAAACAACAACTTTCTATTTTCTGGATTTGGTATTCCCCCAAGAATCACTATTGCTTTATTTCCCAAATGAGAAGTTAAATTAAGTGCTGCAGATTGCAAAGAATTCCCATCTAAGCCATCAATCTGATTTACTAAAATTGAAAAAGAATTTACTATTTCTGCGGATGATTTTATAGAAGAGTATTTAAAATATGCAATTTCATCTTTCATTTTTTGTAACTCTTTATTCTTATTAATAAGCTCTGCTTGCAAATTATTAACCCTTTCAAAAAGTTGATTAGGATTTGCTTTTAACAAATCACTTAGTTGGTTTACTAAAGCATTTCTATCACTGAAATAATCTAATGCTGATTGGCCTGATAATGCTTCTATTCTTCTGACTCCAGCTGAGATTCCTTCTTCACTAATTATTTTGAAAGAACCTAATTCGGATGTAGTTTTAACATGTGTGCCACCACAAAGTTCCATTGAAACTCCTGGTACATTAACAACGCGCACTTCATCAGCATATTTTTCTCCGAACATGGCGACTGCGCCCTTTTCAAGAGCCTCACTCTTAGACATATTTTTTATTTCTAGGGCATGATTTTCCATAATCCAAGAGTTAACTAAAGTCTCAATCTTAGAAATTTGATCTTTAGAAATAGGATTAGATGAATTAAAGTCAAATCGTAATTTATTAAAGGCTACTAATGAACCTTTTTGTCCAACACTTTCATTAATAACTGATTTAAGTGCAGATTGTAATAAATGAGTTGCTGTATGATTTGCAGCAGCCTTAGCTCTATTAGAGGAGCTAACGTTAGTCTTAACTTTTTGTCCAATAGTTAATTTTCCTTTTTTGATCGTTCCATAATGTAAAAAAACATTTTTCTTTCGCATGACATTATCAACCAAGACCTCAACATCGTTTGAAAATATCGTTCCAATATCACCAACTTGCCCGCCAGATTCTCCATAAAAAGTTGTCTGATCAAGAACAATTAAAACTTTCTGACCTTCACTTGCTTCCTTAACTAATGTTGAATCCAAGAATATACCCTTTATTTCAGCTTCCGAAAGGAGTGACTTGTAACCATTAAAAACAGTTTTGTTAAAAAGATCTATTTCTCGCTCTAATGATCCCTCTAATGTCAAATCAATATTACTTGAAGCCGCTTTAGCTCTCTCTTTTTGTTTATTCATTTCTTCTTCAAAACCCTTTACATCTACACTGATAAAATGTTCTTCAGCAATTTCTACAGTAAGTTCTAGAGGAAATCCATAAGTATCATAAAGTTCAAAAGCTTTAAAACCAGAAATTAATTTCTGCCCTGAAGAAATTAACTCATCTAGCAATTTCTCTCCTCTTTCAAGAGTTTCCCTAAATCTTATTTCTTCAATTTTTATCTCATTCAAAATTAAATCATTATTATTTTTTAAATCAGGATAATTATTTTGCATTAAGTTAATTCCGACATTAGCAATATGAGGCAAAAATTCATCTGTTATACCTAATAATCTGCCATGTCTGACCATTCTTCTTATAAGCCTTCTTAATATATATCCCCTACCGAGATTACTTGCTGATACTCCATCAGAAATTAAATGAATAACAGCTCTTGTATGATCACCAATGATTTTTAAAGAAATTTTGTTTTTATCATCTGAAGAAAAATAATCAATATTTGCAATCTCACAAATTTTTTGAATAATAGGAAAAATTAAATCTGTCTCATAATTATTTTGCTTTTTTTGTAGTATTTGAGCCATCCTTTCAAGACCCATTCCTGTATCAATATTTTTAAATTTTAAATCTGTCAATTTTCCATTTGGGTCACGATTATATTGCATAAAAACAAGATTATAAAATTCAATAAAACGCTCTCCATCTTCTAAATCAATATTCTGCAGACCCTTTTCAGGATGAAAATCATAATAAAGTTCTGAACAAGGTCCACATGGACCTGTTTTACCAGATGACCAAAAATTATCTTCCTCACCTAGTTTGACTATCCTATCTGGATGAATACCAATTTCATCTCTCCAAATTTTTGCAGACTCTTCGTCTTCGTGAAAAACACTCACAATTATATTTTCAACAGAAAGTTGATAAATATTAGTAACTAATTCCCAAGCCCATTGAATAGCCTCTCGTTTAAAATAATCTCCAAAAGAGAAATTACCAAGCATTTCAAAAAAAGTGTGGTGTCTAGCTGTAACTCCAACATTTTCTATATCGTTTGTTCTGATGCACTTTTGGCTAGATGTAGCCCTTTTTGATGGTCTTTCTTTTAAACCTAAAAAAACTGGTTTAAAAGGTAGCATCCCAGCAATTGTGAGCATAACCGTAGGGTCATCTGGAATCAAAGATGCACTTGGAATGATTTTATGTAATTTTTCACTATAAAATTTTAAAAAAGCATTTCTTATCTCATCTCCAGTAACTATTTTTTTAATTAGTTGAGATGTCATTTATCCAAAATAAAAAGATTAAAAATTAAAGAAAAGCGTAATTTCGGTTATTTCGCAAAAATAATCACGCGGATTTATATTCTATATAACTAAAGTTAATTTATAAAGCTAATTGTTCTATGATAGCCTCTGCCCAGACAAGTAATTCTAAATTGGCACAAACTAATAACAAGTTGACGGTTCAATCTCAAAACTTTGCTGATGATTCTTGTGCCATAAGATCTTTGGATTGGGATCGCAGTAGATTCGATATTGAATTTGGTTTAAGAAATGGAACTACTTACAATAGTTTTATTATTAGAGGCGAGAAACTAGCAATTATTGATACTAGTCACGCAAAGTTCGAAGAATTATGGTTTGAAGAATTACTGAAAAATGTAAATCCGCAAGAAGTTGATTATCTAATTACTAGCCACACAGAACCTGATCATTCTGGTTTAATAGGTAATCTTTTACAATTAAACCAAAATATCACAGTAGTTGGATCAAAATTAGCACTTAAATTCATTGAAGACCAAATACACATACCCTTTAAACGTCTAGAGGTTAAGAGTGGAGAGTTTTTAAATCTCGGAACTAATCCTAATAGTGGGTTAGAACATAATATTGAATTTATAAGTGCACCAAATTTACATTGGCCAGATACCATATTTTCATATGATCACAGCACAAATGTTCTCTACACATGCGATGCATTTGGACTCCATTATTGTTCTGACGAATTTTTTGACACTGATCAAAAAGAAATATACGATGATTTCCGTTTTTATTACGATTGCCTTATGGGTCCAAACGCTAGAAGCGTTATGCAGGCAATTAAAAGAATAGATAAGCTACCTGAATTAAAAACAATAGCTGTTGGCCATGGGCCTTTGCTCCATAATCAGGTCAATTTTTGGAAAGGAAAATATCTAGAATGGAGTAGTAATAAAAGCAAAGGCAATGATTTTGTGTCAGTTTGCTACATAAGCGACTATGGTTATTGTGATCGACTAAGTCAAGCTATATCTCATGGAATAAGTAAAGCGGATGCGCAGGTTCAATTAATTGATTTAAGGTCTTCTGACCCACAAGAATTAACAAGTTTAATTTCCGAATCAAAAGCGGTAGTCATTCCGACATGGCCATTAGACTCAGATAATGAATTAAAAGAATCTCTCGGTACTTTATTTGCAGCACTAAAACAGAAACAATTTACTGCAGTTTATGATGCATTTGGTGGAAATGATGAACCAATAGATTCCTTAGCAAATAAATTAAGAGAACTTGGTCAAAAAGAAGCTTTCTCTCCTTTAAGGGTTAAAAATATTCCAGACCCAATTGTTTATCAACAATTCGAAGAAGCTGGAACTGACTTGGGTCAATTGATCAATAAAAAGAAGAATATTGCCTCTATGAAGAGCCTTGATTCAAATTTAGATAAAGCGTTAGGGAGATTAAGTGGGGGATTATATGTTGTTACATCGAGCCAAGGCGAAGGTTCTACATTTAGACAAAGTGCGATGGTCGCAAGTTGGGTTAGTCAAGCAAGCTTTTCTCCACCAGGTATTACAGTTGCAGTAGCAAAAGATAGAGCTATTGAATCATATATGCAAGTTGGGAAAGGTTTTGTTGTGAATATCTTAAGAGAAGATAACTATCAAAAAATGTTCAGACATTTTTTAAAAAGATTTGCCCCTGGAGCTGATAGATTTGCAGATGTAGATGTAATTAGCAACATCGCTGAAGGAGGACCAGTTCTCTCAGATTCACTAGCCTTTTTAGATTGTAAAGTTAGTTCCAGACTAGAGACTCCAGACCATTGGATAATTTACGGAATTGTTGAAAATGGTAATGTTTCTGACTTATCATGTAAGACAGCAGTTCATCACAGAAAAGTTGCTAATCATTATTGATTAGCCTTTTCAATTAGAGTTTTGAGACCAATTGATATCACTTAACTCAAATAACAAATATATATTTTTTAATCTAGAAGAGGGCAAATAAATGCCCTCTTCTGGTCGTATGCATCTCGCTGTCCACAAAGTCGATGAAGTGCTTTTGAATCCTGAATTATTTCTACTCCTTTTGACTAGAAAATTATAGTCTTAACAACCAGAAAGCACTATTACTCGGGTAGAAATACCCTATGAATTTCAAGTAAAAAGGAGGACAATATAGGTGTAGATACAGGGGGTCGTATGAAACTCATTACTCCTTTCACTATTCTCAATCAAAACTTCCATGAAATAGATTTGATTAGAGACGCAATGAAGAATAGAAAATTAGCAAAAGAAAGATTGCATGACGATTATAGGAATAGGAAAATGTATAAATATCATCAATTTGCTTAGATAACCAAGAAGAAATCACGTTCCAGTTGAAAACCCTACATTTAACAACTCATTAATGGTGCTGTTATAGGTATAATCGATTGATAAATAACGGTTTCACAAGAACTAAATGTTCTGGTCGATAGTTGAAGATCCGTTGAAAGTCAATATGACATTTCTCCACGACTAATAAGTCGCAAATTAAAACTAGAAAATAAGTCTTTAAAATGTCAGATATTAATATAGGCTTACTTGCAGAAAATCAAAACTTATCAGAATTTAAAATTAGCGAAAATTTTTCTTGTGTAAGATTCTTAGACCAAAATAAAGAAAGATTTGAACTTGAATTTAACCTTGAAAAAGGAACCTCTTTTAACACTTTTTTCATTAGAAGTGATGAGGAACTTTTTATTATTCATCCACCTGAGAAACAATATTTAGATTCGTTTAATAAAGTAATTTCTAGGTTTTGTGATCAATTTAAATTAGGTAAAATCAACTTCATTTCTGGTCATATTAATCCCCAAATTATTGAAACTATAAAGAATATAAGTACCCAATTTGAAAACACAACTATTACTTGCTCTAATCCAGGTTATAAACTTATAAGCGAACTTTGGAATCAAAGAAATCCTAACTTGAAAGACTTCATTGAAATTCAATTACCTAAAATAAACATAGTCAAAAAGGAGCAAAATTTAGAATTAGATAACATTTCACTAGAGTTAATTCCTATTCCAACAGCACGTTGGCCTGGAGGTCTGATAATTTATGAACGTAATCAAGAAATCCTTCTAAGTGAAAAAATTTTTTCTGCTCACATTGCTTCTTCAGATTGGTCTGAAACAAATCGAGTTAGTACAGAAATTGATAGGAAACATTTTTATGATTGCTTAATGGCACCAATGTCTAATCAAGTAATATCAATAACTGAAAAAATTGCAGATTACGATATCAAAACTATTGCACCATTACATGGTCCCGCTATCGAATATAGCTTAAAAAGCTTCTTAAATGACTACATTAGATGGGGTGAAAATCTCTCAACAAATAATCCTAAGATCGCTCTGATATATGCAAGTGCATATGGAAATACAGCTTCAATAGGTGATGCATTGGCTAAAGGGATAAATAGAACTTCTGTCGAAGTTGAAAGTATAAATTGTGAATTTACACCAAATGATGTACTTATAAAATCTATCAAAAACGCAGATGGATATTTAATAGGATCACCAACACTAGGTGGGCATGCCCCAACTCCAATAGTAAGTGCGCTAGGAACATTATTATCAGAGGGTAATAGAGATAAGCCAGTGGGAATTTTTGGTAGTTTTGGCTGGAGCGGCGAAGCTATAGATTTACTTGAAACAAAATTAAAAGACGGTGGTTTTAAGTTTAGTTTTGACCCTATTAGGATTAAATTCAGTCCAAACAAACCAAAGATTAAAGAATTAGAAGAAATAGGAACTCACTTTGGAAGAAAAATTATAAAAAAAGCAAAGAAAAAACCCAGAAAATCTGATACTGGAATGATTACAAGCAAAACGGATCCAAAGCTACAAGCTCTTGGAAGAGTTATTGGTTCACTTTGTGTTCTGACAGCCTCTAAAGGCAAAGATGAGAATAATATTAAAGGAGCCATGCTTGCATCTTGGGTAAGTCAAGCAAGTTTTTCTCCGCCTGGGTTAAGTATTGCAGTAGCAAAAGATAGATCAGTAGAGTCTCTTCTACAAGTAGGAGATTCATTCGCATTAAATATTCTTAGTGAAAAAGAATTTAAAGAACCTTTGAAAAGATTCACAAAGCCCTTTGCACCTGGAGAAGATAGATTTGAAGGAATAAATATTGAACTAACTCCTAATAAACAGATAATAATTCCTGAATCGCTAGCATGGTTAGATGCTTCTGTAAAAGAGAGAATGGAATGTGGAGATCATTGGGTAATTTACGCCGAAGTACTACACGGTAATATACTAAAATCCGATAGTCTAACGGCAGTTCATCACCGCAAAACAGGTGCTAACTATTAAATTTATTTATCTAATTTATGACTGAAACAAAAGATCTAATAATCATTACGGCTAGTTGTGGTAAAAATCTAGAACTTTCTAAAAAATTTCTTGAAAAAAGTAATGAACTGAAAATAAGTTCTGAAATTTTAGATCTTACTACTCTTGATATTCCATTATTTAATCCAAGAATTCACAGTAAAGAAAATATTCCAAATGAAATAGAAGAATTAAAAAAAAAGCTTTTCGAGATTGAAAGGTGGGTGATTTGTGCGCCTGAATATAATGGATCTATACCTCCCATTCTCTCCAACTTCATAGCATGGCTATCTATTTCGGGAGATGACTTTAGAAATTTATTTAATGGTCAACCTATTGCAATTGCAACATTTTCTGGTGGCATAGGGTTAGAACTACTGACCTCATTACGAATTCAATTAGTGCATTTAGGAAGTCAAGTATTAGGAAGACAACTTTTGTCGTCATATAGTAAACCTATAGATACAAAAACTATTGAAGATATTATTCAAAGACTTTTACAAATGAAAAAATTAAAAACATAAACTTTTAATATCTAAAAATTAATCTCATTTTTTCTCATTCCAAACTTTTAAAATTTCTCTTGCCATGGGCAGGGCGTGAACAGATCCACCACCAGGAGTATTCTGTGCAAAAGCAACTACAAGTAATTCGCTATTTTCAGAGGGTGTAAAGCAAACGAACCAAGCATGATCTGAGCCACCTTCACCATCTTCAGCAGTTCCTGTTTTACCTGACACTGGAGGTAAATTTGAAACTCCATAATTAATTGATACTCCTGTGCCAGACTCTACTACTTTTCGGAGACCACTTTTTATCAATTGAATATTTTGTGGGTCAATATCAATTGGAATACGTTTTTTATCTAAAAGACTTTCTCCATCTTTTTTAGTCAAATGTGGAGTAACTAAATAACCTCCATTTGCAATAGCAGCATAAGCTCTAGCTATTTGAATAGGAGTAACTTGAACAACAAATTGTCCAATAGACATACTCGCAATATCCTCTGGGACCCATGGAGTTCTTCCTGGTTGCCCCCATCCTCTGCCTTTTTTAGCCCACTCACTACTTGCTACTAATCCTTTATTTTCTTGTTCAGAAATTTCAATTCCAGATAAAGAATTAAAACCAAGTTTTCTAGAAACCTTATGAATTTCATCAACTCCTGCACCATATCCGACTTGATAAAAAAATGTATTACTCGAAACTCTTAAAGCATCTTCATAACCTATTACTCCAAAACCTAAATCATTATGTTCCCTGAAACATTGGCTTCCATAAGTGATACATGGTTTCGTATCTAACATTGTTTCTCTAGGAAATTTTCCACTTTCCAAGCCAGCTAAAGCCGTTACAATTTTCCAAACGCTTCCTGGATCGTAGGCATTTAATGCTCTATTAAATAAAGGTTTTTCAGGAGAATTAAAAAGTTTATTATATTCTTTCTCAGGTTTAAAATCCTTTGAGAAAAAATTTAAATCGAATGTAGGTTTACTTGCCATTGCTCTTATTGCACCATCTCTTGGATCCATTACTATTATGGCTCCAGCTTTTTTATCTTTAAGAACCTCCTCAGCAACTAACTGCAGATTAAGATCGATTGTTAGTTGGATATCATTACCTTGTACTGAAGGTCTTATACCCAATGATCTTTGAAATTTTCCTAATGAATTTACTTCAACCATTTCTCCGCCCCATTCACCTCTGATAAAATCTTCGTAAACATATTCCATTCCCGTCCTACCGATTAAGTCATTCAATTTATAACCCTTCTTAGATAAAAATTTATATTCTAATTCAGTAACTGGCTGAGTATAACCAATTACATGGGCAGCAAGGGATTTGTAAGGATAATTTCTAATTAAATTGGTAGCTATTTCAAAACTAATTAAATTACCTTCATTCTCCTTAAATTTTATTACTTGATCTACATTTAAATCATCACTAATAATTACTGAGAGTTTCTGATTTTTTAGACCATCAGAGTATTTTTTTTGAATTACATTACTATCAATATTTAACAAGTTAGAAATACTTGATTTGTCTTGTTCCCAATTGCTTTTTTTAACATATTGAGGATTTATTATTAAAGAATATTTCACTCTACTATTTGCTAGAACATTACCATTTTTGTCTAGTATTCTTCCGCGTATTGGCTGCGAAGCAATAAGTCTGATCCTATTCTCATCTGACATTTTCTTAAAAGATTCATAATTTAAAAGTTGTAAAAAAATTAATCTAAATAGAATCAATAAAAAGGAAACAGAAGAAAAAATAAGTAAGACTAGTGGCTGTCTTTTTAATGAAATAAGTTTTTTATTAGGATTTGTTTTTATCAAAAATATAAATTTATTTAAATATTGTTTTTTCCAATAAAGCAATGGTTGATTTTATCTCTTTAAGTCTATTGATTAAATCTTGAAAATCACTATCTTCATTGTTCAAATCGAACGCGTCATTTTCAAGATTATTTGAATTTAAATTTTCACTCATAAAACTTATACTTTTAAGCAATTATTTCAATTAATAGAATTCTAAATAATAAATTTATTTTTTCAAAATTATTTTTACTTAGATACTTAAAAAATATCAACAACAAATTAATTTAATTTATTTATATTTTGTTCAAAATAAGGATTACAACTATTCTTTGATATCCCTAAAGACCACCCAATAAACGAAGAAATAAATATCGTGACTATTAATGGCAAAATTGCTTGTTGAGTATTTGTAAGACTGAACCATTCTCTCCAGCTATTAAAAAATCTTTCTCTTTGAAATTTTCTTTTTTCATTTTCTAATAATCTCGATTTTTTAGCGAAAGATTTTGTTACCCATTTTTCGAAAGGAGTTTTTTTTGTAATCGCCATTTTCCTCTCCACTTCTAATAATTGTCCAGAACTAAGATAAGGATGAAATGTACTTATCAATTCAAGAGTTTTTAAAAACATCTCAACAGTTGCATCTTTTATAAGCTTTTGCTCATGACTCAAATCACCCCACTCTATTTCTGGATAAAAACGATTCCTGTTTGGTGCAATTTGATCCTCTGACATTTGACCAGGTTCTCTAAGCCATCTATTAGTGTTTTCGTCAAATCTTCGCCAATATAAAAAAGGATTAATAAAAATTGTTTTGCCAGATACTTTGACTACATCTTGTTGCAGATGATTAGTTATTTTTCTTTCAGAATTTTTCGAATTTATCAAAAGTCTAAATTATTAATCTAATTAAAGATTATCTTTTATTCACTATTTTTCCAGAAATATGAAAAATTATCTTATGAATATTAAGTTATCGATAACTGCCAACGCTTCTTTAAATAATTACAGTATTCACACTTTAATGAAGGTTTGGGGAAATTATCCGAACGTAATAAATTAACCGTATCAATTATCTTATTTTCTACCCATGAAGTAGAACAATCTAATTTAATTAGATGTACGTCAAAATTTAATTGGTTATTAAATAACTCTTCATTTTTCTTTCCATTAAAATATAAAAGATAAGCTTCCTTAGCCACTTGAAAACCATTTTTTTTAAACAACCACTGATACATTTCTAATTGTCTCTTATAGGCTTTTGCATATTCGTATTTATTAAAAGTCTCAGACCAATCAAAATTATTTCTAGAAGTTGCTTTCACATCAACAATAATAAGATCACCATTTTTTTTCTGCCAAATATCATCCACAGCACCACCAAAATCATAGTTGTGTTCTATTGACAGATATCTTATGCCTTGAAAATTACTTCTCCAACGTTCTAAATCTTTGTGTTTGAAAGGCACAGCATCAATACCGTGTTCAATAAATAAAGGATGGGGCTCCTGAATTTTTCTGTAATAATCAAATTCATTTTTACATAAATTATCTACAGCTATATTTAAAGTAAAAGGTAATGATGGAGGTTTTATTTGATATTTTTTATCAAGTACACAACATCTTGGACAATTAAGATATTTCTCAACAGTAGATCGACTTAATTTAATAATCTCGCTCATTACAGTTAACACCCCATTTAAAAATATTTCTTAAATAAAATAAAAGTCTTAAATTTTTAGAAAATTTGTAATTTACTCCCACTCAATGGTTTTAGTTGTAAAATAAAAAGAAAACATCAGTTATTGCAACGAATACTTGGGGTTATACTAACAGACTTTTATTGGGTGAGCATGAGGTGAGCATGGATGTCTGACAATAATAATATTTGAACTATTCTAAAACGAATATTTTGTAGAGACTTCATAGAGGATTAAAGAAATTTATTTAAATATAAACAATTAATAATTATTAATCTCAGCAATTTTTATTTTAGATAAAACATTACCGCTGGAATCCTTAATAATTACATAATCACTCGTGAACTCGCTCTTCAAGAGAGATGCTTCTGGAAATTCGCCCTCTTTCATTTTTCTAATGAAAGGTATGAAATCAAATCCACCAAATTGCTTTAAATTGGTTGAATTTAATTTTGAAGAATCATCAGTTTTTTGGGAGTTAAAAGAGTTAAATTTATCATTAACTCTAAATTCTGGATTTGAAGATTCATTTATATTTTTAAATGTAGTTTTAAATTTATCCTTAACTCTAAATTCTAGATTTGAAGATTCATTTATATTTTTAAATTTTACTTCAGAAATAACATTCCCATTTAAATCATTCAGAATTACAGAATTCCCCTTAATATTACTTTCACTAATAATATTGCCAGAAAAGTCCTTGAGAATTAGATAATTTCCTTTAATAAAACTCTCTGCGATAGATAACTTTGGAAAGTAAGATTCTTTTAATTTTTCAAGCAAATCAGTTAACGATGCATCTGTTACTTGTTCGTTTAATGAAGACCTTGTATTAGCAGAATTGCTGTTGAAGGATCCAGAACTATTATTATTTTTCTTTATCAATAAAATCATCAATATAAAAATGATAAATGCTGCCAATGAAGCACCAATTATAATTGGACCTGATGACTCTCCAGCGAAATCATCAAAACATACCTCTTTTGTAGAAGGTTTTCCACTCCAAGTAGTAGTGGGAGTGGTTATGCAAGTAGAACCTGCAAGCATTTGATCAAAATTATTTGACTTCGTATTTGAAAAATCTTCTTTATAAAATGAGTTATTATTTTTCATACCGAAAAATTTTTTTATTAATATATCATCTGTAGACAAATTTAGACTCTCTACGACTTCTCCATAGAGACAGTCATGATGCTCTGGGTGAGACAAAGGTGAGCAGGATCACGTCAGATCCATTGCAAAATGGTAAAAAAAAAGACGGGTGATCTTCGGGTGAGCACACGTTTTTCAAGTTATAACTGGGGTTTCTACTCTTGGACTATTCCCACTCAATAGTTCCTGGAGGTTTGCTTGTAATATCATAAACAACTCTATTAACTGAATCTACTTCGTTTACGATTCTATTTGCAATCCTCTCCAAAATCTTAAAAGGAATTTTTGACCAATCCGCTGTCATACCATCCTCACTTGATACACAACGTAGAACTACTGGCCATGCATAAGTCCTTTTATCTCCCATGACACCTACAGTTTTAACAGGTAACAATACTGCAAAAGCTTGCCAAATATCATTGTAAAGACCTGCTTTTTTAATTTCATCTCTTACTATCCAGTCTGCATCTCTTAAACAATCAAGTTTTTCATTATTTACCTCTCCCAAGATTCTTATAGCTAATCCAGGGCCTGGGAATGGATGCCTTTTTATAATTTCATCAGGCAAACCTAAAGCAGCTCCAACTTTTCGGACTTCATCCTTAAAAAGTTTTCTTAATGGCTCAACTAATTTAAATTGTAAATCTTTTGGCAATCCACCTACATTATGATGACTCTTTATTTTTACAGCTATTCTTTCTCCTGTTTTAGGATCAATATTAGTACCAGCACTTTCAATAACATCAGGATAGAGAGTACCTTGGGCTAAATACTGAAAAGGTCCCAATCTATTGCTTTCTTCCTCAAATACTCTAATAAATTCTTCACCTATAATTTTTCTTTTTTGTTCTGGATCAGTAATATCTTTTAATTTGGCAATAAACCTTTCCCTTGCATTAATGTATTCAACTTTTATGTGAAATTTCTTATCAAAAAAATTCATTAAAAACTCTGGTTCACCTTTTCTCATGAAACCTTGGTCTATAAACATGCATGTAAGCTGATTTCCAATTGCTTTATTGAGAAGAAAAGCAAGAGTTGAAGAATCAACTCCTCCAGACAAGGCAAGCAAAACTTTTTTATTGCCGACTTGCTCTCTTATCCTGGGAATAGTTTCCTCTATATAGGTTTCGGTTGTCCAATCAGCCGCACAACAAGAAATTTTATAAACAAAATTTTTAATTACCGTCATACCAAACTCTGAATGAATAACTTCAGGATGAAATTGTACGCCAAATAATTTCTTTACATCATTTGAAATTGCTGCATGGAGTGTGTTTTCGGTATGAGCAATTTTATTAAATCCATCAGGCAAACGATTAATAGAATCGCCATGACTCATCCACATAATAGATTTATCTTCTACATCAAAAAGGAGTTCCGATTCTTGGTCTATATTTAATGGGGCTCTACCATATTCAGCTCTTTTGGTTGCGGAAACAACAGATCCTCCAAGTTCTTTGACCATTAATTGCATTCCATAGCATATGCCAAGAATAGGAATTCCTAAATTAAAAATTTTTTCATCACACTTAGGAGCATTTTGTTCATATACAGAATTTGGACCTCCACTCAAAATAATCCCTCTAGGGTTAATATTTTTAATTTCCTCAATTGAAATGTAATTACTTACTACAAGAGAAAAAACATTAGTTTCTCTAATTCTTCTTGCAATCAATTCAGAATATTGAGATCCGAAATCCAAAATTAATATTGAAGGATCTCGTTCTTTTTTTAAATTTATTTGACTCATGTATAAAAGTTAACTCAATTTATTTACAAAAGCATAATGAATCACAAATTAATCTTATTGAAAATAAGAAATATACTTATTGCCGTTAATTCCAGCCCACCTTATTTTCCTTTTTCTATCAAAAATGATAGATGCGATTTGCATATCGGTTTTTACATACCTATTTACATAACTAAAAGAACGCTCTTCGATAGTATTTGATAAATTCTTGAATAATTTATCAGTTAAAGATTTACTAAATCTTTCAAGAAGTTGTAATGCATTTTCAAGATTATCTAACTGGGATAATTCAACTATTATTTGAGGTGGTAACTTTTCTTGAACGGCTAAATAAACAAGAATCTCAATTCTTGCATCAGCTAAATGATTATGTGTATGAAAAATACCGCCTGCTAATTTAATTAATTTCCCATGATAACCAAAAAGAATTACAGTTTTGACTTTTTTTATTGCAGCATCAACTAATAATGGTCCTATCCAATTTCCAATTTTAATAATTGGCAAATTATCATTATAAGTTTTAGCCAAATTTAACCCATTTTCACCAATAACAAATACAACTTCCCCTTTAAAATCATTTTGAATTAACTTTGCTAGATTATTTTTAGCCTCTTCTAATTGATTAGGTGAAGCACTCGAATAAGTCTCAGCAGAAGTCCCAATAATAGATAATCCATCAACAATACCAAATGACTTATTACTAGTTCTTTCAGCTAAAAACTCTCCATTTGGGAAAATAATTTCTAATTTCAAATTAAAGCCTGCAGGAATACTATCTAATAAATTTTCATATAAAACTTCTTTGGCAAAATTAGAAATGCATATTTCTGATGTATCTTCTTTTATGCCTACACCAGATCCTGCAATAAGATTAATTGGAATTGTTTGAACAGGATTATTAGAAGAAATTTTTTCTAAAGAGGCTATTGTCCATATCTCTAAGTTTTGTGTAATATCAAGATCTAAACCAGACTTTGCAAAGGTAATTCCTAATGCATGGGAGTCATCTTTAAGTAAACCAACAGAATGAATCTCGATTTTTATTTCTTTTTTTTCATTAGGAATTTTTATTAGTTCATAATTCTTAAATGGTAACCCTACTAGTTTTTTTAATGCTGACCTAGCAGCTCCAGCAACCCACAAAGGTAAAGAAAATCCTTTTTTCAAATCAAGTAATTGAAAAATATATAATGAGAACTAATCTAAGAATGACTTATTTAACAAAAAGTGGCCATACAACAAAAATTATCATTGATGATTCCTGGACCCACACCAGTTCCAGAAAAAGTTTTACAAGCATTAAGTAAGCATCCAATAGGCCACCGCAGTAAAGAATTCCAAGATCTCGTAGAAAGTACTACTAAAAATTTACAGTGGCTTCATCAAACTCAACATGAGGTTCTAACAATTACTGGTAGTGGGACTGCTGCAATGGAGGCTGGAATAATAAACACTTTAAGTAAAGGAGATAAAGTAATTTGTGGTGAAAATGGAAAATTTGGTGAAAGATGGGTAAAAGTTGCCAAAGAATTTGGTCTAGAAGTAATTAAAATTGATGCCGAATGGGGGAGTCCACTTGATCCAGAAGAATTCAAAAAGATATTAGAGCAAGATAAACAAAAGGAAATAAAGGCAGTTATACTTACTCATTCTGAAACCTCAACAGGTGTAATTAATGATCTGGAAACTATAAGTGCATATATTCGTGAACATAACACAGCTTTATCAATAGTTGACTGCGTTACAAGTCTTGGAGCTTGCAATGTACCGGTAGATAAATGGGAATTAGATATAGTTGCTTCAGGATCACAAAAGGGATATATGATACCTCCAGGGCTTAGTTTTATAGCCATGAGCCAAAAAGCATGGGAAGCTGCAGAAAAATCTAATTTACCAAAATTTTATTTAAATTTAAAATCCTACAGAAAGAGTCTATTAAGTAACAGTAACCCATATACTCCGGCAGTTAATTTGATTTTTGCTTTAGATGAAGCTTTAAAAATGATGAGGGAAGAAGGCTTAGACAACATTTTCCTAAGGCACAATAAACATAAATTAGCGATGAGCAATGCTGTAAAGGCTTTAAATCTAAAATTATTTGCTGATGAAAAACATTTAAGCCCTTCAATTACTGCAATAAAAACAGAAGGAATGGATGCTGAAGAATTTAGAAAAACAATAAAGAATAATTACGATATTTTACTTGCCGGAGGTCAAGATCACTTGAAGGGGAAAATATTTAGAGTCGGACATTTAGGTTATGTAAATGACAGAGATATTATGACAGTAGTTTCTGCTATTAGTAATACCCTTCTCAACCTCGGTAAAATAAAAGCACAACATGCTGGGGAAGCACTAGCTGTGGTATCAAAATATCTTGAGGGAAATTAGTTAAGTCCCAGGTTCTTCAACATTACCGCCTAATTCAACAATCTTTTTTCTGAGAACTATTGATTTTTTTTCATCACCGTTGGTTTGAGCTATTGCGAGGGCAAACTCTAATTTTTCGAGCTGGTGGCCACCCTCAATAAAAGATAATTTTTTCTTTATGCGGTTTTTATTATCTTTATAGGAAATTTGTGAAGACATAAAAAATCATGCTTTAGTCTTTATTATGCCAACAAAAGGGGACATTACGAGAGAAAACCAAAAATATTATTTCACTATAAACTTAAACAAAAAATATTTAATCTAATATTATGTGCAAACAACTTTCAAATTTATGCCTAACATAAATTTAATTTATTATCTGATTGCAGGTTGTATTTTTGGAGCTTTAGCTTTAAAAACAGGTATTCCTGCGGCTCCCCTTGCAGGTGCTTTGATAGGCGCAAGCATACTTAGTATCAGTGGGAAAGTCGAATTAGCAGAGTGGCCAATCGGCACAAGAACAATTTTAGAAATCGGAATTGGAACAGTCATTGGTACATCACTAACAAAAGACTCTTTAGTTGATATTCAAAACTTATGGAGGCCAGCCATATTAATAACTTTTACTTTAGTAATTACTGGATTAGCAGTTGGCTTATGGACAAGCAGATTACTAAATATAGATATAATAACAACCATCCTCGGAGCTGCACCGGGAGGAATTAGTGGAATGAGTCTTGTAGGGTCTGAATATGGAGTGGGGGCCGCAGTGGCAGCTCTGCATGCTGTAAGACTAATTACTGTCCTTTTAATTATTCCTTTAATTGTGAAATGCTTAAACATCTTTGGAGTAATTAAATCTTAAATTTCTATAGACATATTCTTAAAAAAGGATATTTTTAAATAGAAAATAAAAACATAATGCAAAGTTTTAAGAAGAAAAAACTTATATTTTTAACCTTGAGCATTTGGACTCCTCTAGTCATTAACATTTCAAAAGTAAATGCAAGTTCATTTGGAGCAGAAATCTTTTGTAGTATGAGAGATGGAGGAAATGATCATGAAAGTAGTTGGGATGCAGCTTATACATATATAAAAAAACAGAAGGGTGGATTATTCAAAGTTTCACCTAAAAATGCAGCAGCACAAATTACTGAAACAGTTATAAGAGAAAAAGAAAAATTCAGTTATTGCGTTGAATATTTAGATAATCTTCATCCAAATAGAAAACTAATACGTGATTTACAAAAAGAAGAAGAAAGAAAAGAAAAAGAAGCAAAAGACAGAGAAAATAAAAGAAAAAAATTAGAAAAAGAATTAGAAGAAACTAACCAAGAAATTTCTGAAGAGTTTAGTGATGAAACACTTGATAGATATAGTTATTAATTTAGGTTTCAAAAAGATAATAATTTTTTTCTAAATGTAATAAACAATATTTTGTATCTAAACACACTAAATCATATTTTTACTGGCCAACTTACAAGTAAAACCATAAAAATAATGTTGACTTTTAATTTATTCAAGCCATTATTTATTTAACTAAATATTCTGAATGCATATTAATGATGCGGTGTTTTTAGAGGATTTATGTCCTAAGTTCAGATTGAGACAATGGAGAAAATCTATTCATAGATTTACTGGAAAAAGTTGCATATATTGCGGAAAACCATCTGAATCTATTGATCATGTATTACCACGTAGCCAAGGCGGTTTAAGTACAACAGAAAACTGCGTTCCTGCATGTCTTTCCTGTAATGGGGATAAATCAGATGAAAATGCTTTGTATTGGTACAGAAAACAAAAATTTTATGATCCTCGCAGAGCTATGGCTATAAGAGCATGGCTAGAAGGAGATTTAAGATTAGCCATAAGATTACTGCAATGGGCTAATCCTAATTTTAAGGTAAAACAAAGTTACGAAGAAGATGAATCAAAATATAAAGCTGCTTAACTACCAAACATTACATATTTTTTTAGAATTATAACTTTCACATATATTGCCTGATTCTATTGGCGATTCTGGGAATATTAAAAATATCGAAAATGAAAAAAGAAGTACAAAAAGTTTTTGATAGAATTTACAATTAATTAAATTGATTTTTTTTTCTCTAAGACGAATATAACTTTTGCTAATGCAATAAGTTTTTAATTTTAAATCAGGATTAAGAGCTGTATTCATCATTAATTAATACATATGTACTACTTTAACATCACATGAAAAATCCAGCAAGTTCACTAAGTAATAAAAATAAATTTTTAATCTTAGGATCTGGTTTCAGCGGTAGTTTCTTCGCAAAAACTTTAAGACAATTAGGTTTTACTGCTTTGACAAGTTCAAGATCTAAAAAAAAAGATCCAGATAGTTTCGTATTCAATAGCGAAAGCAACATGGTTCTTAATAAAAAAATTTTTGATGGAGTCACACATATTCTTAGTTGCATACCTCCCGACAAAAATGGAAATGATCCAGTACTAAGAAGTCTTAAAAATAAACTAAAAAATTTGCCTCTCGAATGGGTTGGCTACTTATCCACAACAGGAGTTTATGGAAACACCAAGGGTGGTTGGGTTTCTGAAATTGACGAACCAAACCCTTTTCAAAAAAGAAGTCATAAGAGGTTAAATTGTGAAAAAGAATGGATTGAATCTGGTTTACCTGTACAAATTTTTAGGTTACCAGGTATTTATGGGCCAGGACGATCAACTTTTGAAGCAATAAAAAATAAAAAAATTCGTATTATTTCCAAAAAAAATCAGGTTTTTTCTAGAATTCATGTTGCTGATATTACAAATGCAATTATATATCTACTACAAAATAAAAATTCATTAAAATTTCACCAGATTATTAATATTGCGGATGATGAACCATGCTCTCAGATAGAAGTTATTCAATATTGCTATGATTTACTTGGTTTAACAATGCCAAAGCCAATATTATTTGAAGATGCAAAAGAGGAATTATCACCTATTGCTCGATCGTTTTGGATGGAAAATAGAAGAGTTTCTAATAAACTTCTATGCGAAACACTCGGATATAAACTAATTTATAAAAATTATAAAATAGGCTTAAAAAATTGCTACCTGAATAGTTAAAAATAAATTTAAAAACTTTTATGAATTTTCAAAATACTAATAAAATATCGAAAGTAGTACTAAGCGTTGGAGATGAATCAGGTATTGGACCTGAAATAATCTTAAAAGCACTCTGTTCTAGTGAGATACCAGAAAATATTGACTTTGTATTAGTTGGATCCAAAAAAAATCTACAAAAAACATATGCACATCTGAAATCCCTAGGATTAAAAAACGTTGCAAATCCGAAAAATTTAACGGTACACGATCTCGAAATTTCTTTATCAGATAATGGCTCTAAATTAAGTTACGGTAATTCAAGTTTCCAGTATTTAACTAGAGCAATAGAAATTGTAAAACAATATCCTAATTCAGCACTTGTAACTGGACCAATTTGCAAGAAATCATGGTCTTTAGCAGGTCATCAGTTTTCTGGTCAAACTGAAGTACTAGCAAAATCATGTGGAGTAAAGAACGTTGGAATGTTATTCACAGCAAAATCACCAATTACAGGTTGGAGATTTAATACTTTACTAGCTACAACTCACATAGCCCTTTGTGAGGTTCCCAATAAATTAACTAGAGAATTAATCCACTCTAAATTGGATCTTTTTAAAAATTTTTGTAACACCTACACCGATAAACCTACTTTAAAAGTAGCAGGATTAAACCCACATGCCGGCGAAGAAGGCGTTTTAGGTCATGAAGAAAAAGATTGGCTCAATGATGCATTAATCTCATGGAATGAAAAAAATAGAGATATTAAATTATTTGGCCCTTTATCACCAGATAGTTGCTGGAATTCTTCCGTAAAAGCGTGGAGTGACAAAAATGCTGAAAAGCACGATGGCATTCTTGCTATGTATCATGATCAAGGTCTAATACCAATGAAAGTAATAGCTTTTAATTACTCAGTCAATACCACAATCGGTTTACCTTTTATAAGAACATCTCCGGATCATGGAACAGGGTTTGATATTGCCGGCAAAGGAATTGCTCAATCTCAGAGCATGATTGAGGCTATAAAGACCGCTATAGAAATGAATAACAATTCAAGACTGCTTAACACGCATTAAAACTTGACCAAATTCAACTGGTGTTCCATTTTCAACAAGGATCTCTACTATTTCAGCATTAAATTCAGATTCAATTTCATTCATTAACTTCATTGCTTCCAAAATACAAATAGTTTGACCGACCTTAACGTTATTCCCTACTTCGACGAATGGCTCCTCACCAGGAGCTGCAGCCCTATAAAATGTGCCAACCATAGGGGAGGTAATTTCAGTTAGATCAGAGCGCCCTGGAGGTGCCACCTGAGGTACTTCAGGCTCATTAACAACAGAGATATTATCATTAATATTTTTTTGATTAGCAATTGTTTGCTTATCAAATGAAGTATTAGAAACTAAATTATTAACAACTTGGTTTTGATCAAATACATTCCTTTTTATTTCGAGTTTAAAATCCTCTCCCTCTAGCGAGAACTCTTGTATATCACTTGTAGAGATTTTCTCTATTAAGCGATTTAAGTCATCATGATCTAATTTCATAGCCATTAATTTTCACGTCCAAGATAACTGTCATTACGAGTATCAACTTTAATCATTTCTCCTACAGAAATAAATAAAGGAACCATAACTTGAGCACCTGTTTCTAGAATAGCTGGTTTCGTGCCCCCACTTGCAGTATCACCTTTAACTCCAGGATCAGTTTCAGTAACTTTCAAAGTGATCGATATTGGAAGTTCGACTTCTAGAACTTTACCATTATGAAAAATTACATTAACCTCCATTCCCTCTTTCAAATACTTTGCACCTTTACCGATTTGTTCAGAGGTTAGTCTTGTCTCTTCAAAACTTGTCATATCCATAAAAACATAATCACCAGACTCCACATAAGTATGCTGCAGGTTAGACTTCTCAAGGATAGCCTGCTGTACTGATTCTCCGGCTCGAAAAGTTTTTTCAACAACGTTGCCGCTTTGAACTGATTTTAATTTTGTTCTTACAAAAGCAGAACCCTTACCAGGCTTGACATGTAGAAATTCTACAACACGCCAAACTTGTCCATCCAATTCGATGGTAGTACCTGTGCGAAAATCGTTACTGGAAATCATTCCTGTATTACATCCCCCAAGGATCATAAACCTGCAAGAGTGCTATGCAAAAATTCTTATCAAATCAGAACAAACTTTTCTTAATTCTATCTATTGTAATTTTACAGGTTTTTCTTTTAAAACCTTCTCAAGTATTAGCTGATTTACCTACTGGAAATGCAGTAAAAGACCCTAATGCAATCCTCAGAAACGCACTCCCTATCAAGCAAGTTGAGTTACAAGAAATCCAACACAAATTAGAAGAGACTAGTGACCTTGTAAGAGGAGGAAGATGGCCTGCTCTTACGAAAACTGTTACAAAATGTCAATCTTTGCTAAAAAAATACCAAAGTAAAATTATTCAAGAATTACCAAAAGATAAAAAGAAGATTGCTGAAAAAACATTTTTAGAACTCAAAGAAAATTTTGATAGCCTTCAAGATTACTCTAAATCAAAGGAAAAATACTCGTTTATAGCGACTCGAAGAAATGCTTTAGATAAAATAGGTGGATTAGAAGAATATTTTTTACCAAAAGAATTTCCATATTCTATTCCCCAGGAATTTGATAATTTACCAAGATTACTGGGCAGAGCAAAAGTCAATATAAAAACCTCCAAAGGAGATATGCAAGCAATTGTGGATGGATTTAACGCCCCACTTACAGCAGGAGCATTTATAGATTTATCTTCAAAAAACTTCTACAAAGATTTACCCATTAATAGAGCAGAAGAATTTTTTGTACTGCAAACAGGTGATCCAATTGGAGATGATATTGGTTACATAGATCCTGAAACAAACGAAGAACGTCACGTTCCCTTAGAAATAAGAATTCCTGATGAAAAAGATACTTTTTACAATCAAACTTTTGAAGATTTAGGTCTTTACACAGAGACTCCAACATTACCTTTTGCAACACTTGGAACTCTAGGATGGTCCCATTCGAATGCCGCAGTTGATGATGGGTCATCACAATTTTTCTTCTTTTTATATGAAGCAGAATTAAATCCAGCGGGTCGCAATTTAATTGATGGGAGGAATGCTGCCTTTGGTTACGTTGTAGATGGATTTGATGTATTAGAAGAGCTTACTAAAGATGACACAATAATTTCGATCGATGTTTTAGATGGGATTGAAAACCTCAAATTAAATGCATAAAGAAATATTAGAAGATATAGGGGAAAAAGAATTAATAAATAGGCTAGGAAAATTTATGCCTAAAAATCAAGTTTCAGATGATTGCGCTTTAATCAAAACTAAAAATGAAAATTTACTTGTTAATACTGATTCTTTAGTAGAAAATGTTCATTTCAATGACATTAGTATTTGTCCTCAAGATCTTGGGTGGAAAGCAGTTGTAAGCAACATCTCTGACTTATTATCTAGTGGAAGCAAGAAAACTATTGGTATTACAATAAGCCTAGTTCTACCTGTTAGAACTGAGTGGATTTGGGTTGAAGAAGTATACAAAGGAATAAATAAAGCATTAAAAGAATATGGCGGATTGATTCTAGGGGGAGATTGCTCAAAGGGGAATGAAAAAATCATTTCAATTACGGCCTTTGGAATTCAAGGTGAGCTTGAATTAAGAAGAAACGCATGTAAACCAGGAGATATAATCTTAACTACAGGAATTCATGGTCTTAGCAAACTGGGATTTTTGATGCAAAATAAAATTAATTTCGATAATGAATTTTCTCTTAATGAAAGATTAATCATTAAGTCTATTGAACATTTTTGTCGTCCTAGAGTTTACCCAAATTTTCTAAATAATCTCCTCAAAACTCGCTCCAATAAAAATATAAGGAGAATAGGATGTACTGATAGCAGTGATGGCCTATTTCAAGCCTTACAAGATTTAGCAATAGCTAGCAACTGCAAAGCGATCATAAACTATGAAAAAATACCTAAAGATAAGGATTGGCCTAAAGGAGATAAATGGGACGAATACTATTTTTTTGGAGGAGAGGATTATGAATTAGTTTTCTCATTGCCCAAAAAATGGGCAGAAAATTTATCTAAACTTGATAAAAATATTAATGAGATTGGTTTTTTTACTGATGGTGAACCATCAATAGAGTTTAAAGACAATAAAAAAAACAAATTATTTAATAACATGCCTTTCAAACACTTTTAATTACTCCCAATTTTTAGCAACAATCTCTGCTAAATCTACAACTCTCTGACTATAACCCCATTCATTGTCGTACCATGCAAGCACCTTTACAAGGTTATCTCCGATACACATAGTAAGATCACTATCTACAATTGATGATTCATTGGTACCTGCATAATCGCTTGACACTAATGGTTCATCTCCGTACTTAATAATGCCTTTCATTGTACTTAGAGATGCTTCCTTGAGAGCATTATTAACTTCTTCAGCTGTGACAGATTTAGAAGATTCAAAAACAAAATCTACTGCTGATACGTTAGGAGTTGGAACTCTCATTGCAATTCCAGTTAATTTGCCTTTCATTTCTGGGTATACAAGAGCGACTGCTTTTGCAGCTCCTGTAGAAGTAGGAACAATGTTTGTAGCAGCGGCTCTAGCCCTTCTTAGATCTCTATGACTATTATCTAAAATTCTTTGATCACCTGTATAACTATGAATTGTAGTCATCAAACCTTTATTAATCCCAAAAGTTTGATCTAAAACTTTAACTACCGGAGCTAAACAGTTCGTTGTACAACTAGCATTACTCAAGATATCGTAATCTTTGTGTTTATATTTATCAGCATTAACTCCAACTACATAAGTACCAACGCCATCGCCTTTACCAGGTGCAGTTAAGATAACTTTTTTTGCTCCTACCTCTAAGTGCTTACTTGCACCTACGTCTGTATTAAACACTCCAGTAGATTCAATAACCAAATCTACACCCCAATCTTTCCAAGGTAGATTCATTGGGTTTCTATCTGAGAAACACTTAATTGTCTTGTTATTAATTACAAAAGTATCATCAGTATATTGAATATCAACACCATCAAGTTGACCAAGAACTGAGTCATATTTTAATAAATGAGCATTAGTCTTAGGATCTGATGTAACGTTAATTCCAACTACTTCAATATTGGTGTAAGCCCCTCTACTAAGCCAACAACGCATAAAGTTTCGACCAATTCTGCCAAAGCCGTTAATTGCAACACGCAAAGTCATAACTAATAATTTCTAAATGATTAACCTAAGTTGCTGATCATACTGAATTTTGTGCAATAACGTAAGTTTTTTTTGATTTATTAAGCAAATAAGTCTAGTTTTGTATTAATTCAAGAAAAAAAACATTTTTTTTTAAGAAAAAATAGCAAAATTTTACCTAGAAGTTATTTTGATTTAAGTAAAAGATAAACATTGGATAAAAAATTACTTTTGAAAAGTCATTTTCATTTTATTGGGATCGGAGGTATTGGGATGTCAGCATTAGCAATGGGTTTACTTAAAAAAGGTTGTTCAGTTTCAGGATCTGATTTAGTTAAAAACGATGAAACTAATAAATTGGAGAAACTAGGTGCAGTGATCTTTACGTCTCAAGTTCGGCAAAATATTGAATTTGTTACTTCAAAATTTACCAACAAATTGATTAATTTTGTTGTAAGCTCCGCTATCAAGCCAGAAAATGAAGAATTTTCGTATTGCAAAGAAAAAAATTTATTAATAAAACATCGTTCAGAGATACTTGCAATGCTAATGCGCACTTATACTGCATTGGCAATAGCAGGCAGCCACGGAAAAACATCAACTAGTACATTTCTTTCTACAATACTTGAGTTATGTACACGTAATTCTTCTTCAATAACTGGAGGAATAATTCCTATTTACAACTCTAATTGTCATTTAGAAAATACAAAATACTTAGTAGCTGAAGTTGATGAATCTGATGGGACTATTGACAAATATAAATCTGATATTGGAATAATCAATAACATTGATTTTGATCATTGCGATCATTTTTCTAATTTAAGTGAAGTCATATCTTCTTTTAAAAGTTTCGCTAAAAACTCTAAAAAATTATTACTTAATTTTGATTGTGAAACCTCAAGAAAAAATTTTTATTCTAATTGTAGGTGGTCAAACTCTACGGCACAAAACGTAGCATATGCAATAATCCCGACTGAAATTAATTCAAATTATACAATTGGAAAATATTATGAAAATGGAAATTTTATCAGTAACTTAAATATTCCAATTCCAGGACTACACAATCTATCCAATATCACCGCAGCAATAGCAGCTTCAAGAATGATAGGAGTAGATTTTATAGAAATTAAGAAAAATTTAAAATATTTGAAACTGCCAAAAAAAAGATTTGAATTTAGAGGCCAAATAGATGAAAGAAGTTTATATGACGATTATGCACATCACCCAAACGAAATAAAAGAGACGATTAAATTAGGAAGATTATTTATTAAGCAAAAAAATAATAATGAATTTCAAAAAAATAGATTAATAGCTTTATTTCAACCTCATAGATATTCTCGAGTAAAGCAATTTAATAAAGAATTCGCTGAAGAATTATCAAAAGCAGATGTTATTTATGTAACAAGTATTTATGGAGCAGGAGAAGGAAACGAAGATAAAATTACTTCGAAAATTATTACTGATCTGATTTATAAAAAAAATAAAAATGTTAGTTACATAAATAATTATTATGAAATTACAAATAATTTTTACGAATTAACTCAAAAAGGGGATTTAATTTTGAATATGGGAGCTGGAGATTGTCATAATTTCTGGTCGATTTTAAATGAAAAAATAATTAAAATAAATAACTAATTTATGAATAAAAAAAAATTTTCTGAAAACTGTAATTTAAGTAGTTATACAACTATAAAAGTGGGAGGAGTGGCTGAATATTTTGCTGAGCCAAGAAGCGTTGAAGAACTTTCATATCTAATAAAATGGGCTAATTTAAATAAACAAAGATGTCAAATAATTGGCGCAGGTTCAAATCTTTTAATAAATAATATTTTCATAAAAGGCTTAGTTGTTTGTACAAAAAAATTGAAATCACTAAAGATAGAACCATATTCAGGAATTATTGAAGCGGAAGCAGGTGTAATGCTCCCAACATTATCTAATTCTCTTGCTAAAAATGGATTACAAGGAGGGGAATGGGCTGTCGGAATCCCAGGAACATTAGGAGGAGCAATTTATATGAATGCTGGCACAGGTAATTTATCGCTAGCAAAAAATCTTATTTCCGTAAAAGTTATTAATAATCAAACCCTTGAAAAACTCGAAATTGAAAAAAAAGATATCGATTTTGAGTATAGATTTAGCTCTTTTCAAAGAAATGATTTAACAATTATTAGTGCAAGATTACATTTTGAACCTAATGGAAATCTAGAAAAATTAATTCAAACAACCAAAAATAACCTTAAATTAAAAACAGAAACACAACCATATCATCAACCAAGTTTTGGTAGTGTTTTTAAAAATCCTGAAAATAATTATGCAGCAAAATTAATTGATGATATGGGTTTAAAGGGATTTAAAATTGGCGGTGCTGAAATTTCTACATTGCATTCAAATTTTATAATTAACACTTCTTCAGCAAGTTCAAAAGATATTTATGAATTAATAACAGTAATTCAACAAAAAGTACTACAAAACAAAGGGATTTATTTGCAACCGGAAGTAAGAATGATTGGTTTTGACTATCCTAACTAAAGAAACGTTTTTACAAAATGGCGGGTTTTGGACTTCCTAACTTTGGACAACTTACAGAAGCTTTTAAAAAAGCTAAACAAATTCAGCAAGATGCTCAAAAATTACAAGATGAACTTGAAAATATGGAGATTGAAGGAAAAAGTGATGATGAAATGATAAAAGTTTGGATTAGCGGAAACCAACTTCCTTTAAAAGTAGAAGTACAAGAAAATATCTTAAATGCAAATAAAGAACAAATAGAGCAAAATATTCTACAAGCTATTCAAAAAGCTCATGAGTTATCAACTACAACTATGAAAGAAAGGATGAATGATTTGACTGGTGGATTAAATCTCAATCTTCCTGGTTTTGATAATAGTGACTCTTAGAAGACTCAATCATTTCTTTATAAAAAGAATATCTTTCGAAGGATTTATTTAAATTACATCCCGCATCGTTTAAATGTAAGCAGTTACGAAATTTGCACTTAATTCCTTCTTCGATTACCTGTTTATAAATTTCTGAATAAAGATTTGGTAACAAATTAATATCAACCTCTAGAGGTTGCATATTAAAACCAGGAGTATCCACAATGTAACTTTGATTCTTAATAGAAAACAACTCGACATTTCGAGTAGTATTTTTTCCTCTCTTAATTTTATTGGAAACTGGAGAAGTACTATTTTGAAGACCTGGAATAATCATATTTAGCAAAGTAGTTTTGCCAACTCCTGAAGGACCCATAAAAATTGAACATTTTTTTTTCGTTAAATCGGCTAATAAATTTTTAAAGCAATCAGATTTCTGTAAATTTAAAGTTATTACTTGGTAACCCCATTTCTCAAATTTATCAAGTAGATATGATCTTCTGTTATCAGAAATTAAATCACACTTTGTCAAAACTAATGAGACTTCAACTCCCATTGATTCTGCTGATATCAAAAATCTATTAACTTGAGATAAATTTAACTCTGGTTCTTCAACAGAAAAAGTAACGTATATGTTAGAAATATTTGCAACTGAGGGTCTAATTAAAAGATTTTTTCTTTTTTTTAGACTTGTTATTACTGCGCGTTTACTTTTAAAATCAATTTTTTCAATC
>QCBU01000005.1 GCA_003281505.1 Prochlorococcus sp. AG-347-J14
TTTTTCGTTCCTGCATTCTTTAGTACATCGAATCTATTAGCTAATTCAAATACGGACTCATAATCTTTAATTGAAAAATTAGCTAGTGTGTGGATATGTTTATGAGGCCAAATTTCCATTACGCTTAAAAAGATAAATGATTATTTAATTTAGGTGTTCTGTCACCTTTTAATCTTTTACTTACACTTCTACTATTTTTAAGATACCAACGCCATTTTATATTTTTTGCCTTTGATATGCCAATTCTCGTAGTTTGAATAAGATCTTTTTCTTTTAAAGTGAATTCTCTTGGAGAAATCCATAAAAATTTGTTATTAAGAACTTTAAGTGAGTTAAATGAAATGTCTATACTGAATGTCTTTGCTACTAGGCCTGGTCCTGAGGCTAATCTTTCGTTCTTTTTAGAGACAAAAACTGATCTTATTAATACACCACTCGCAAAATTTTCTTTATCAGTCACTATGTTTAAACAATGATGAATGCCATAAGATTTGTAAATATAAAATGTTCCAGGGTTGCCAAATAATGATTTATTTGACTCAGTCATTTTGCGGTAGCCATGACAAGCCTCTTCTTCCTGAGAATAAGCTTCAGTTTCAACAATAAGCCCCTTAACTTGATCTTTTTCATTATTTTTTTTTATTAAGTAACAACCTATTAAATCAGGGGCAACAAGTTTAGAGTGCCGATAAAAAAAATTTTTTGGAAATAATTCTTTTATTTTTCAATATTTATCTAATAACATTTTAAGCTGAGAAAAATAATTTAGGCTATAAATTTGATATTGATTTCCAAAAAGATTTGATTATTATTTTTAATTATTTGAAATTCAAAGGATAAATAAATAAAAATGTTCTAAATAAACTATTATTTAATAAACAAATTATTAACCGGATGACAAAAATAACTAAAGAGGAAGTAAAAAAAGTTGCTCAATTAGCGAGACTGGAACTTGATGTGAATGAAATTAATAATCACGCAGAACAATTAGAAAAAATATTGGAATATATTACACAACTTGAAAAGATTGATACAGAAAATGTGCCATGCACAACAAGAGCTTTAGAGGTTACTAATGTGTTTAGAAAAGACGAAAAGAAAAAATATGATGGTACTGAAGAGCTTTTACAATTGGGCCCATCGAGAGAAGATGAATATTTTAAAGTACCAAAAATAATTAGTGAGTGAATTAGTTACTTCCTATAAATGTCTTATTGACAATCTTTAATAAATATTTTTTTATTTTATAGCCTGGATATAGATTTATGATTTTTCTTATTTTCCCTCTTTTTTTGCTATGACTCCTTACTCCTATTAATAAGTCATAAATGAAATTAAAAATATCTTTTTTACTTTCAAATATTCCAACCCTTTGAGGAGAGCCTTTCTTATCTAATAGTGGCTTAGTTTTTTCATAAGCTATTTTATATTCAAACCAAGGGATTGAAGGCCAAAGATGATGAATCAGGTGGTAATTCTGACCCATTATTAATAAATTCATAAATCTGCTTGGATAAACACGAGAATTTACCCATTTGTTTCTTGATCTAAAAGGTCGATGAGGAAGATAATCAAAAAATATCCCTAAAGTTACTCCCACCATCAAAGCTGGACCAAACCATAAATTATAAATTAAATTCATAAAGTCAAATTTTAAACCTGCCAAGATAATTGTTATGAATATGGATCTTTCAATTCCCCATTGAAGTAGTTCATATCTTCGCCAGAGTTTTCTTTGAAAGAAAAACACCTCATGATAAAAAAATCTTGGAGCAATTAGCCAAATTGGACCAAAAGTACTTACTATATGATCTGGATCATTTTTGGGGTGATTTACATGAATATGATGTTGTAAATGAACCCTCGTAAAAACTGGGAAGCTAAATCCTAATAGAATAGCTGAGCCATGGCCCATTGCTTGATTTATCCAAGGAACTGGATGAGCAGCTTTATGACAGGCATCATGAATTACAGTACCTTCAATATGTAAAGCTAAAAACGCTGTGGCTACAAGTAAAGGTAAAGGCCAAACACCTCTATACCATTGCCATATGCTAAGAAAAGCAAGAAAATAACCGCCAAAAAATAAACCTAATGTTGGATTCCAAAAACTTGGCGGATCTACGTAATTTTTAATCTCTTTTTGCCAATTAAATGTTTTTGAAGAATTAGTATTTTTACTGATTAAGTTTGAAATCGTTTCTTTTATTCTTTAAATAATATAACTAATATTTTAAGATGATTGCATGCCTAAACATAAAAAAATTTCTTTTAAGAGATTTAATTTAATTTTTATGTGTCAAATTAATCATCTTAATAAAAAAAATTTTTAAAATAAACCTCTTTCAATTATTATTTTATTTGAGCGGTCGTGGCGGAATTGGTAGACGCGCGAGTTTTAGGTACTCGTATCTTCGGGTGTGGGAGTTCAAGTCTCCCCGACCGCACTTAAGGAAATTCTGAAAGATAGTTTGCTTATCTTTATCAATTCTTATAATTTAATTAAGTAGTTAATTTAATGAATAGTTTGATATTTTATTTGGGAACTTTTTATATTTTAGTTGGGACCATTTTTCTAACTGTGCCGATAATTTATCTTGAGCTCGGTAAACCAAAAGACTTAATAAAAGCTTTTTTAAATTTATTAATAGGTTTGATATTGATAATTAAAAATAAAACATTAGATGAATCATTTTTTGTGATTTTCCTTTGTTTAACAATACTAGTTATTTTTTATCTAGTAGAGCTTTTTTTATCTAGATGGTATCAATTGACAGATATCGAAAAGAAAAAATTAACTACCTTTTTGGAGTTGAAAAATAATTTTTTGAAAATATTAGAATCTATTAAGCTGGTATTTGCTGATTTCAAGAACCCTTCAAATTTTTTTAATTTTGGAAGCAATAATAAAAATACAACCCAAAAAAAGTGGGTAAGAAATGATAAAAATGATAATATAAAAGTCTGAAATCAAATAAATTGGTTATTTGAAACATCTCCAAAAAACTACATGTTAATTAAGAAAGAATATAATGAATTAAATTTATTTAAATAATTCTTTTGAACACCAATATTTCTTATATCGTCGTATGAAATCTCAAAATAGCAAAGAACAAAAATCAGACTTTTCTTATAAAGACACTTTAAATTTACTGAAAACTGACTTCTCAATGCGTGCGAACTCAGTTGTAAGAGAACCCGAGATTCAGAATTTTTGGGCTAACAATGATATTGATTTCCAATTAGGTTCAAGTAATTCAGGAGAAATATTTACATTACATGATGGTCCTCCTTATGCAAATGGAGCGCTTCATATGGGTCATGCCCTTAATAAAGTTTTAAAAGACATTATTAATAAGTACAAAACCTTAAGAGGATTTAGGGTTCATTTCGTACCTGGTTGGGACTGTCATGGATTACCTATTGAATTAAAAGTGCTTCAAAATTTAAAATCTGATGAAAGAAAGAATCTTGACACTCTAAATTTAAGAAAAAAAGCAACAGATTATGCCCATATCCAAATTAATAATCAAAAGGAGGGCTTCAAAAGGTGGGGCATATGGGGAGATTGGAATAACCCTTACTTAACTCTTAAGAAAAGTTATGAATCTGCTCAGATTGGAGTATTTGGGAAAATGTTTTTAAATGGCTATATATATCGAGGTCTTAAACCTGTGCATTGGAGTCCAAGTTCAAGGACTGCACTTGCAGAAGCAGAATTAGAATATCCTGATGAACATTATTCAAAAAGTATTTATGTTTCATTAAAAATCACTAAAATACCTGAGGATATTCTATTAAATTTCATCCAAGAAAATCTTAATATTAAAAAAGATTTTTTTCAAAATAATTCTTTCATAACTATATGGACAACTACACCTTGGACCATACCTGCAAATGAAGCAGTTGCAGTAAATCCAAAAATAAAGTACGTTTTTGCTATCGATGAAGAGAAGCAAATTTACCTTTTTGCTAAGGATTTATCTTCTGAAATAAGTAAAAAATTTAATAAAGATTTTAAGGTCCTTTTAGAGGTTAAAGGCTCTAAATTGGAAAATATTGAATATCAACATCCATCTAAGAATAAAAATTGCAGAATTGTTATTGGAGGTGATTACATTACTACAGAGACAGGGACGGGAATTGTTCATACTGCGCCTGGTCATGGGATTGATGATTTTAATGTTGGTCAAAAATATGATTTACCAATAACATGTGTCGTTGATGAAAAAGGTAACTTAAATGAATATTCTGGTCAATTCAAAGGATCAAATGTCCTGAAAGATGCAAATGATTTAATTATTGAACATTTAAAAGGAAATAATTTGCTTCTATTACAAGAAAATTATAAGCATAGATATCCCTATGATTGGCGAACCAAAAAACCAACTATTTTTAGGGCAACAGAACAATGGTTTGCATCTGTAAATGGCTTTAGATCATCTGCATTAAAGGCAATCGAAGATGTTGAATGGATGCCAGAAACTGGAAAGAAAAGAATTTATTCTATGGTTGTTGGTAGAGGAGATTGGTGTATTTCTAGACAAAGGTCATGGGGAGTCCCTATTCCCGTTTTTTACAAAAAAAATGGTAATGACATTCTCCTTAACAAAGAGATAATTAGTCATATTAAAGAACTTTTTAGTAAACATGGAGCAGATATTTGGTGGGATTGGGATGTTAAGAGTCTTTTGCCAGAAAATTATGCAAAAGAATCGGATCTATGGAAAAAAGGAACAGATACAATGGATGTTTGGTTTGATTCCGGATCTAGTTGGGCCGCAGTCTGTGAACAGAGAAGTGAATTAAAGTATCCAGCAGATCTTTACTTAGAGGGCTCAGATCAACATCGCGGTTGGTTCCAGTCGTCTTTGCTTACATCTGTTGCAGTTAACAATAAACCTCCCTATAAGAAAGTTTTAACTCATGGTTTTGCACTTGATGAAAACGGTAGAAAAATGAGCAAATCTTTAGGGAATGTTGTTGATCCAAATATTATTATTAATGGAGGCAATAATAAAAAAATTGAACCTGCTTATGGTGCTGATGTTCTTAGGCTATGGGTAAGCTCTGTAGATTATTCAGTAGATGTTCCAATTGGTTCAAATATACTCAAACAACTATCTGACGTCTACAGAAAAGTTCGTAATACTGCAAGATATCTTTTAGGGAATATTCATGATTTTGATCCTAATATTGATAGTTTTGAAGTTGATCAATTACCGCTCTTAGATCAATGGATGTTGGGCAGACTAGTTGAAGTTACAGATCAAATATCAAATGCTTATGAAAATTATGAATTTTCAAAATTTTTCCAAATCCTGCAAAGTTTTTGCGTTGTAGATCTTTCAAATTTTTATTTGGATATTGCGAAAGATAGGTTATATGTAAGTTCTAAATCACAATTTAGGAGAAGATCATGTCAGTTTGTTATGTCAAAAGTTGTTGAAAATTTAGCCATAATTATTTCTCCAGTGCTTTGTCATATGGCTGAAGATATATGGCAAAATATTCCATATTCAACTACAGAAAAATCAGTATTTCAACGAGGATGGCCAATATTTTCGAATTCATGGAAAAATCAAATTCTTAGTGGGCACATCGCAAATTTAAGAAATTTGCGAGTTGAAATTAATAAGGCCATTGAAGGATGTAGGAACAAACAAATAATTGGAGCAGCTTTAGAAACTGAAGTTAATTATTTACCTGAAGATAAAGTTGTAAAAGATTCACTGACCTGGCTAAAAGAATTTGGCAATAAAGATGTAGATTTATTTAGGGATTGGCTTATAGTATCAAACTTCCAAGTGGTACCTGATTTGGTAGAGAATTCTCTGATTATCGATAACAATGCACTTGGGAAAATCCAAATCAAAAAAGCTCACGGTCAAAAATGTGATAGATGTTGGCATTATCAAAAAGAAACTATTAATGGCATCCAAAATACAAAATTATGCAAAAGATGTTCAAATATTATTAATCTTGAATTTACTTAAATCCAGTTTTTTTGATTCAAAAAGAAAACTGAGTTTTGATTTGCTCTTATAAAATTATCTTCGGTTTCTGTAAAGGGTGCTTTATAAAGCTTAAAGTTTGTAAGTATATAATTAAATGCGATAACTTTCTTTTCTAAATTTATTTCAATTGGATGAGTTGTTGAGCTACTGAAACCTTTGAAAATAATTATTTCTAATTGCTCTTTGTGATCTTCTTTTAAAATGAATCCCTCTACTTTAAGTACCCTATTAGGTATCTGGGAACTTATTTTTTCAAGATTATTTATAAAATCAATTTCTGCCATTTTCGGAGAAGTAAGAGTTTCTTCCATTTTTAGGTAATTTTATTATTGACCATTGAATAAGGCCTAGAATATAGATTACTAATGAAAATAATCCTAAAAATTTTGCTACCGGCTGAGTAAAGTTAGCGCCAAAGAAAAAATTAAATAAATTTTTTATAAATATATATAAATTTGAAGAAGGCTGAAGCCATATCGCACACGCATCAGAATTAATAAAAGAAAAGCAGTTAATGTTCTTTAAACTCTGAATTAAGAAATTTAGAGATATAAAAGTTACCGTCCATCTCCATATTTTTGTTGTTGTGGTAAGGGAGTAAGAAAAATCATATTCTCTTAATTCATCATTAATATCGTTCCAAAACCAAACTGAAACTGTCATTAATAATGTGGAAATATTCGTTATCACAAGAGCAAAATTATACTGACCAATTAAAAGTAGAAGGCTTATAAAAAATAAAGTGGATATTTTCCAATAAATTGATAAAAGTTTATTAACTGCTTTATTTCTTTTTTTAATTGACCAGAAGGATAGAGTAACAGGAATACCAATAAGGAAAATTATTGAAAGTTGAAAGGATAGCCAAATAGAAAGTTGATTAAAAACGTTCAAAACTTTTTCTTTTTAAACACATAATAATTAAACATCAAACCGTTACTTTTGAAATTACTATTGTCATAGTTATGAATATTATGCATCCTTATATTATTGACTAGAGATAAATTAATAATTTTATGAGACAGCATGTTAATCCGTTAAGTAGTAATTTTAAACAGATTGAGAGAATACCTTCTTTGAGTGAAATGTTTGGTGAACCTAAATTGAATTTTCATTTGGATATAGGTTCTGCTGCTGGCGATTTTCTATTCGATTTAGCTTTAGTAAATACCAGTTGGAATTATTTGGGAATTGAGATTCGTGAGAAATTAGTCAAAAATGCTCAATTAAAAGTTTTGAAAAGAGAAATCAAAAATCTATATTTTTTATTTGGTAATGCTAATAATATTCTAAATGATGTCCAAAATAAATTTATTGTCAAAAATCTAAAAAGTATTTCTTTTAATTTTCCTGATCCTTGGTTTAAAAAGAGACATTATAAAAGGCGTGTAATTCAGCCAGAGTTTATTAATATGCTTTCCAATTCATTACAAAAAGGGACCCTAATTTTTATAAAAACTGATGTAAAGGATTTATTTGATTATATGGATTGCACCATATCAAGTAATTTGCATTTTAAAACAATAGATAAAAAAGATTTTAATTATTCCGAAAGTTTTAATCCAATTGAAGTTAAAACTAATCGGGAAAAGTATGTAATTGTTAACGAACTTGATATTTATGAAAGGATCTATATGAAGCTTTGATTTATTGTTAGTTTATTATCTTATTAATTTCTAAAAAAAGTTTGTTTGTTATTTCGCTTGATAAATAATCAACTTTCTTATGATTTTCGGCTTCAACTAGAACTCTTATTACAGGTTCTGTGCCGCTAGGCCTTATATAAACTCTACAATTCTCAGAATATATTGTCTGAAAAATTTTTATAGACTGATCTATTAAGATTTTGTTTTTTGAATTTAATTTATTTATATTAAAATCTAAATGGATATTAGTTAGTTTTTGAGGAAAGGGTTCGAAACTACTTTTTAGCCAATCATGTAAATTAATATTTTTCTTTTTACAGTATTTAGAAATTTGAAGTGCAGTCAATATCCCATCTCCAGAAAAGTTATTAATTTCTGAAAGTATATGACCTGACTGCTCACCTCCTAAAACAGCTCTTTTTTTCTTGATTGCGTCATGAACATATTTATCTCCTACGTCAGTTCTATGTAAAATTCCTCCAATTTTATTCCAGGCCTTTTCAAAACCTAAGTTTGCCATTTGCGTTGATATTAGTAAATTATTTGTGAGAGTTTTTTGTTCCATAAGTTCTCTACCCCAAAGAAAAAGAATATGATCTCCATCTAACACATTGCCTTTTGAATCTATTCCAATTACTCTATCGGCATCACCATCGAAGCTAAATCCCATATCTGCAGGACTCTCTTTTAATGCTTTTTTTAATGGTTCGAGGTTAGTAGAACCACAATTCATGTTAATTTTCAAACCATTTTTAGAGTCATTGATTACTCTTACATCAGCACCTAGAGATTGAAAAATGTTTTTTGCACAAGTTGTCGCTGATCCATAGCATGTATCTAATATTATTCTTAATCCGCTTAAATTTTCTCCACCCATTGTATGGATTAGGCTTTTAATATAAGTATCCATAAGATCTTTATTTGTTTTTAGGGAGACAACTTTTGTTGGGACTGATATTTTTTGGTTTGACTCTTCAATTATTTTTTGAATTTTATTTTCAAGATTTTTCGTAATTTTTTGACCATTATGATCAAAAATTTTTATGCCATTATATTCTGGCGGATTATGACTTGCAGATATCATGATCCCACTGCTCAGATTCTCTTGTTTGATTAAAAAAGGTATAGCTGGGGTTGGACAGATTCCAAGATTTATAAATTTTTTGCCACTTTCATTTATACCTTGTGTTATGGCCTGCAGCAGAATATCTCCACTAATTCTTGTATCTCTTCCAATTAAGATAGGATTTTTCTTTTCTAAAGTTGAACCAAGAGCAAAACCAACTTTATAGGCTAGAGAATAAGTTATTTCTTCATTATATCTTCCTCTTATTCCATCAGTTCCAAAGATTGATTGCATAATTAAATTTCAAAGAATCAAAGAAATTTTTGATAACTATTTAGATTTATCTTATCAGTTGATTAAAAGCTTATAGATTTTGATTCTCTTTATTTATTTAACTTATTTAAGATGTTTTTAGTAGTAATATCTAGTAGTGCAATCTGAAAGCCCAGAGCCATTTGTAAAGACAAATCTAAGAGCAATACTTATCCTAGTTATATTTATTGTTTTAATTTCATTGCTTTTGTTTAGAAATCTCTTCTTTAAATCAACTTATCTATTAAAAAGTTTTGGGGAATTATCCGTTGACCCTGAAATAGCTTTTACCAATAATAAGCCTACATTCCTGGAATTTTATGCTGAGTGGTGTGAAGTTTGCAAAGAAATGGCTCCACAAGTTGCTGCTTTTAAAGATGAATATGAAAAAAATATTAATTTTGTTTTTTTAAATGTTGATAATCAAAAATGGGGTAATTACATCCAGAAGTTTGCTGTAAACGGGATTCCTCAAGTTAATCTTTTTGATAAAGAGGGTAATCTAATATCGACTTTTATTGGTAAACAAAATGAATTAAAAATACGAGATTCTATTAATAATTTAGAGAAAGAAGATAAATCCTATGAAGAAATTATTAATGATGAATTTTCAAAAATTCAAGAAAATAATAATAATGTTAATCCTCGTAGTCATGGATAATTCTTACCATTCTAACGACTTTGATACAATCGGAAAACTTTTTTTAAAAATTGACTTGCAATTTTGAGCGATAGACTTGTGTTCCTCTTGGGTGCCATGAGCTGATCTTAAATGAATGTAATGAATCCATGAACGACATGATCCAGACATATATATTCTCGTTGGAGTTGCTAATGGCAGGACAAATCTTGCGCACTCTTTAGCTATTCCTTCAGCGAGTAACTCTTCATATAGTTTTGAAGAAGCCTGAAAATGTAAAGCAATTTTTTCATTGAATCTTTGTTTTAAATCGTCAGGAAGGTCAGGGATTGAATTTTGTCTATTTTTAAAATCTTGACGCCTCAACTCTGGCAAGGGAATATTACCTAATTGAGAACTATCTGCATATCTCTGTGAAAATTCCTGGAAGGTAAATGATCTATGTCTCAAAATTTGGGCAGCGATTCCTCTGTTAGTCTCTATTTGTAGGGTCATAAATGACTGTTCAAAAACACTCCAATGTTCATGTTTAATGCAATAACTCAATAATTTTGAGTAGTCCTCATTTTCCTGATTTTTTGGGTTACTAACTCTTGCAATGTAAGCCATTGTTTTTTCTGCATCAGGAGTTAGCGAAATTAGTTCTACCCTACTCATTTTAGATCTTTGCAAGAGTTACTTTTTCTGGTTGATTTTGATATTTACCTCTTCTATCTTCATAGGTTGTAGAGCATGGGTCACCTTCAAAAAAGAGTAGTTGGCAAATACCCTCTTCGGCATAAATTCTGCAATCTGCACCTGAACTATTACTAAACTCTAAAGTGAGATGACCTTCCCACCCTGCTTCTGCAGGGGTTGTATTAACAATGATCCCTAGTCGTGCATAAGTACTTTTGCCTATACAGATTACAGTTATATTTTCTGGGACTTTCATCTTTTCTAAAGCCACTCCTAAACCATAGGAGTGAGCAGGAAGAATAAAAAAGTCTCCATCCTTATCATGGTGAAGTAAAGTTTTTTCTAAATTATTGGGATTAAACTTTTTGGGATTCATCACAGTACCAGGAATATGTCTGAAAATTAGGAATTCTTTTGATGAAAGTCTTAGATCATAGCCATAGGATGAACATCCGTAACTTAAAACTGGTTTTTGTTTATTCTCAGGTTCAAGATGCCTCACTAAATTTGATTGAAAGGGCTTAATCATTCCTTCCGAGGCTTTTTGATTTATCCAGAGATCATTTTTTAGCATTGTTTTATGAGCGAAGTTCGGTAATTTGGTTGGCCATTAATAATAGATCTTTAGGTATATCTGTACCTGTAAGGATTACATCTCCAGATATAAATCGGTTTTCAAGTGTTGAAATCAAATCATCTTTATCGATAATTTTTAATTCAATAGCTAAAAAAATTTCATCAAGTATGATTTGGTCATTCTTGCCAGACCGCAGTTCTTTTTTACAAAAATTCCATAATTCAAGAGTGGATTCATGAATAGTTTTTCTTAAATTTTTATTATTTTCAATTTCTTCAGAATTATATTGATCAAAGGAATGTGATGATCTTACCCAAGTTAAATTACCACATAGCTTTACTGTATTATCAAGCCCTTGCTTAACCCCTCCTTTCATGAATTGTATTAAGAGCACTTTCCTGCCAAGAGCAGCATTTCTCAGAGAGTCTCTAATGATAGATGAGTAGCTTCCTCGAAATGAAGACTGATAAATTTGAATTTGTCCGTTTTGTGTAAATCTTTTTACGTTAGTTTTGTTAGCAGTATTTATGTTTACGACATCAAGATTTTTTTTGGAAAAAATATTGGATGAACTAATTACCATTATTTAGATTCTTTCTACATACAGTATAATTAGAATTTATTGACGCTGCATCTAGTGTAATTTAACTTAAAAAAGGTTTAAATAAGAGGAAACTGAATGAAAGGGACTTATTGATAAATGAATAAGAATTGAAAATTGTTACAGTTGATACAAGATATTTTAGGGTGTCTCCTTAAATTTTCTAATAGTCAAGATATTTATGATACCTGCTTCACGAGGATTCAACCGCTTTAGTTCACAACAGTCTGGACAAAGTAAAATTAACTCTGTTGGAGAACGTTTCCCAATCAATAGAACTTTAATGGAAGTTATTAAGGGTCTAGATGGTGCAAGCACAGAAATGGTTGAGAGATCTAAAACAATATTTTTTCCTGGGGACCCTGCTGAAAGAGTTTATCTTATAAGAAGAGGCGCAGTAAGACTTTCAAGAGTCTATGAGTCAGGTGAAGAAATAACTGTTGCTCTTTTAAGAGAGAATAGTCTCTTTGGTGTGTTATCTCTTTTAACAGGCCATAGATCTGATCGTTTTTATCATGCCATAGCATTCACAAGAGTTGAAATGATAACAGCTCCTGCAAATTCTGTTTTAAGAGCTATAGAAGAAGATGCATCAGTAGGACTATTACTTTTACAGGGGCTTTCAAGTAGGATCCTGCAAACTGAAACAATGATAGAAACTCTTACTCATAGAGATATGTCATCTCGTTTAGTAAGTTTTTTAATGGTTCTTTGTCGAGACTTCGGAGTTGCAGGTGAAAAAGGTATTACAATAGACCTAAGACTTTCACATCAGGCAATTGCTGAAGCCATTGGTTCTACAAGAGTAACCATTACAAGATTATTGGGAGATTTAAAGGACTCAGGACTTCTTAATATTGAAAGAAAAAAGATCACAGTTTTCGATCCAATTGCTCTTGCAAAAAGATTTAATTGATTCATCATAAATTATGATGTACTGAGTATATGCAAAAGTGTGGCTTGGATTTTAATTGTTTTTTTAATATTACTAGGGGGATTAATTGCACCATTTGGGGATATTCTTGGAACAAAAATTGGTAAAGCTAGATTTAGTATTTTAAAATTAAGACCGAAAAAAACAGCAACTATAATAACTATAATTACTGGTGGCTTTATCAGTTCAATATCAATCGGTTTATTGATTTTAGTAAGTGAAGAATTCAGACAAAGACTTTTTGTTGATATCCCTTTTTTGCAAAAAACTTTAGATGAAAGTAAAAAGGCTTTAATCCCTCTACAGGAAGAACGAATGGAACTTGAAGGTAAAATTATTAAAAAAGAAGCGGAGTTAAATCAATTAAAAAATAATATTAAAGAATTTAGGAGAGGTAATGTTGTTATTAAAAGAGGACAAACTTTATTTATTGCTGAGATTAATTCCAGCGCAAATATAAAACAAGACTTAACAAAAATCTTTAATGAAGCTGATAAGTTTGTTAGGAAAATTGTTATCCCAATTAATAAAGAAGCAAAAAATATTCTTTTGTGGAGACCAAGCGATATTAGAAAAATTGAGACAATAGCTAGTAGAGGTGGTAACCGGATTTTGTTAATCAAATCTGCAACAAATGTTTTAAGAGGTGATAATTATGTTTTTGTATCTCCTGATTTATTAGAGAATAAATTAATAGTCAAAAAAGGGGATGTTATTACAAGATTAATTCTGGAAGAAAGTGATTTAAATCTTAAATCAATAAATTTAAAAATTAAATCATTGCTCAGAGAAACAAGGGATGAAATTAAGTCAAAAGGATCACAAGTTAATGAAATTAATACAAATGGAAATTTTGTAAAAAAAATTAGAGACTTTCTTCAAGAAAATCAAAATATAAAATTTAAGTTAGAAGTAGTGTCTTTGAGAGATAGTAAAACTGTAGAACCTATAGTGGTTGAAATAAATATTTTAAAAATTGCGTCTTAGATGCCTAGAGTAATAACTATTGATCCTGGAAAAAGTAAATGCGGCTTAGTCTTAGCTGATGTAAGTGAAAAAAAAGTTTATGAAGCGATTATTGTTAAAAGTGAATTACTTGAGAATTATGTTAGAAAATTAATTACTTCTGAGGAAATATCAAAAATTATTATTGGCAATGGTACAACTAGTAGAGAAATCCGAGAAAAACTATATTTTTTTAAAAAAGAAATAATAACTTATGAGGAAAAAAATACTACCTACAGGGCTAAAGCAAGATACTTCCAACTTTTTCCAATTAGTGGTCTAAAGTTTTTAATGCCTAAAGAGATTTTTATACTTAATAAAAACCTTGATGCGATATCAGCTTTGATAATTTTAGAAGATTATTGCAATATGAAATTTACTTTACGTCAAAATATAGATTTTAAAACTTGGCTGAGATAGTGAATTTATATTCATTACCTGCTTCTAGTTCATAATCTTTTTTTAATAAAAATCTCAATAAGGCATCCTCAATTAATGCTCTTCCCAAAGGTGGATTTACCATTAATAAACCTTTATGAAAGGACCATGTAAAAGTCCACTTAAATTGACTAGCTTCCACAACCCCCCGTATTTGCTTTTTTGAGAAGCAATATTCCTTAACACTTACATTGGCAATCGTTTCAGGTTTTGAACGCATTTTTTAAAGTTGGTCTTTGTCAAAAGAATTTAATTCATTAATTATATATTCTTCTTTTTTAGTATTTAGTTGTTCGAGGGACTCTATTACTCTCTTGTATACTTTATCAAGTATTGATTTTTCTTCTGGAGAAATATTTCCTAATACATGTGAAATAGTATTGCTATTCTTACCTTCGATTAATGGAGGTGACCCAATACCAATTCTTATTCTCTTAAAATTTTGCGTCTGTAATTGTTCAATGATGCTTCGCAACCCATTATGGCCACCTGAGCTTCCTTTTCTTCTAAATCTTATTTTTCCAAGGGGGAGATCTTTATCATCGACAATTACTAAAATCTGATCTAGATTTATTTTGTACCAATCAACTATTGCTCGAACAGCATCACCACTATTATTCATAAACGTATTTGGTAAAAATATTCTGAAAGTAGAATTATTAATTTGAAATTCTGAGCAGGAACTTTTAAGTTTATCTTTTAATAGAAAATTTGAATTATATTTCTTCGATAGATTTTTAAGAAGTAAAAACCCTATGTTATGTCTACTTTTTGAATACTTTTTACCAGGATTTCCTAATCCAATTAAAAATATTTCATTCATAATGGATCTCTCAATTCCTTTCCATTGAGAATTGTAAATATAATAATCAAACTATAGCCCAGTAAACTAAAACTTAAGTTCTAAAAAAGGTTATTTAATAAATATCCAAATTAATGGAATAACTTTTTGGGAGAGTTTTAAAATCTAGTTTCCGTTCCAATCAACTGAGAAACCTTGTAATAAGAGCGATTGGTTATAAATTTGTAGAAGGATAACTAAAAAAACCAAAAGTAGTAAACCAATCACTGTCATGATAGGAACTGCTCCCCAACCGGGTACAACTTTTCCTTGACCTGAATTGCCAATTGCTTTTAAAAGAGTTCCTAAGGCTGTTTTTTGACCCATTTGAGTTCACTAAATCTAATATTATTTCGCTATTGTATAAGAACTTATACATAATTTGTTTACAAACTTAGCAAAATTGATGCAAACTTTATCATCTGCTCCAGATCCTGCAGTTTCCATAGCAGTAACAATTCTGGCATTACTTCTAGCTTTAACCGGTTTTGGTCTTTGGACTGCATTTGGGCCTAAAGCTGCAAAGCTTACAGATCCTTGGGATGATCATGATGATTAAACCCTCTTAAAGTATTTCAAAATTTTCCAAAACTACAAAAAGTAAACATTTAATCATACTTTAATTATAAATTTAATAGGATATATTTTTTACAGCAAAAGTAATTCCATGCTCGCCTTAAAAATCTCTGTTTACACGATTGTTTTTTTCTTTGTTGGAATATTTCTATTTGGATTTTTAGCAAGTGATCCAACAAGAACACCAAACAGAAAAGACCTAGAAAGTCCTCAAGATTAATCTCTGTAAATAAAATTTAAAAATTGTTATCTGGAATTTCTAAAAAAATAATATTTTCTTCTGTTCTGTTTTTTAATTTTCTACAGCCATCAGAATCAGCTGAATTTCAAAAAATTAATAATATCGATAATTTAAATTTTACTTTTTCAAAAAAAATATCTAATAAAGAAAATTCATTAATTTCGTATGAACATTTTGATGATAATAGGATATATGTAAATTTACATCAGAACAATCATGATTCACTTTTAGTAGCCAATACCCAAAAGCAGCAAGATTTAATAATCCAATCTGATAAACAGTCTGAAATAAATGATGTTATTTACGCAGAAGGAAATGTATCCGTTTCTTATAGAGGCAAAAGGCTTAAAGCAGATACTTTAATTTACGATAAGTTAAATAAAAAAATTAGTGCTAAGGGAAATATAGTTTTGGAATTAGGAGATCAATTCTTCAAAGTCGCACAACTAGAGTACAATTTTATTAGCGAAAAAGGGTATTTATTAGATGTTGAAGGTTCTATTAATACCAATACTTTGATAGATGACTTATCGTCAAATTTCAGCTTATTAGACTCTAATAAGATAGAAAACTTACTTGAATTTAATAAAAAAGAAGTTTTAAATACTCCTGGCAAGGTTGAAAATTGGTTATTTTTTACAGATAAAATATCTATAGATGGCCAAAAATGGGAAAGTAAGAAGGCTGTATTTAGTAATGATTTACTTGAATCTAAACAGGTAAAATTAGCCATTAATTCATTAAAAGTTATTTCTGAAGAAGAGAAATTACGATTTGAGTCATCAATAAACTATTTAATATTTGAAGATAAAGTTTCAATTCCATTTTGGCTTGGAGGTAGATCTTTAAAAAAGTCTGGAGAATTCTTTGACTTTGAAAATAGGTGGAATTTGGGATATGAAAACTTAGATAAGGATGGATATTTTATTGGTAGGAAATTTGACTCGATAGATATTTCTGATGATTTTGTTCTTAATTTAGAGCCGCAATTTCTAATTCAAAGGTCATTAAAAGGGTACACAAAAAGTTTTGTAAAGAAGGACGAATCAATCACTTCAGATAGGGTTAAGAGAAATACAAGTTTTGAAGATAATTTTGCTCTAAATTCTCAGATAAAAGGCACGATAAAAAATTGGGATTTAGAAATAGAAAAGAATTTAAATTCTCTTGATTTTGATAAATTTTCAGATGCATTTAGATTTAAAACTGAATTGATTAAAGAAATTGATTTATTAGATTCAAAATGGGAAAAAAGTTTTTATGGAATTTATAGGGAGAGAGTTTGGAATGGTTCATTGGGTGAAGCAGAAATTTACTCAGGTTATGGTTCAAAATTGCAAAAAGAAAATAATTGGATTGTTGATGGCATTAAAAAGTCAGAATTTTTATCCTTCGATTTGGCCAACATAACAGCAGAGGCTTTGAATACTAAAGAATTGCTAACTAACCTAAAAGGTAATTTGTTTTATTCTCTTGAACAGAAATTTCCAATTAGTTTTAAAGATCCTAAAAAGAAATCTATTGATATTTCTTATAAGTATATTCCTGAACCAATCACAAAAGGCTTAAGTCTTAATACGAGTTTGGAAGCATCATATTCTTTCTATGAAAATGGAGATCATCAAGAATATTTAGGATTAGGTGTAGGCCCAGAATTAATATTTGGTAATTTTAAAAATAAAACTTTTGATTATACTCGTATAAGCCTTTTGCCTTTCTATAAATTTGATAGTGGTAGTAGTGTTTTTAAGTTTGATCAGAATTATGAGAACTTCACCTTAGATATTTCTTTAGATCAGCAATTATATGGACCATTTATTCTCAAAAGTTTTGGGATTTTGAACTTAACAAATGATTCAAATAACTATGGTGAATTTATAGACTCTAAGATTTCTTTAAATTGGAAAAAAAGATCCTATGAATTTGGTATTTTTTATCAACCTCATAATCAAGCAGGGGGTATTTCTTTTACGCTCTATGGATTTAAATAGCTATAACAAATTAGTATTAAATTTTATGTAAGGCAATTGGTTAAATTTATTTTCTATTAAATTTTCATTCTCAAGTAGTGTTGAAGTAGCATCCCATTCTCCTGATAAAAACATTTTTCTTGAGCTTTTCTTAATTTCAAGATTGAAATTGAAATCTTTTGATTTTGCTAAGGATTGTTTCAAATCAATTTCTAAAAATAAAATTTTATTATCGCAATAGTTTTGAATTTCTTCTATTGATTCTTTAGGTAGCGTAAAACAGGGAATTCCTATCGCGATACAGTTACTATAAAAAATGTCGGCGAAACTCTCACCTATGATTGCTTTTATGCCCCATCTCATAAGCGCTTGAGGTGCATGTTCTCTGCTGGAACCACATCCAAAATTGCTATTAACAACAAGTATTGAGGCATTCTTGTTTTCCTCTAAGTCAAAAGGATGCCTTCCTTTTAAAGTTTTTCTATCATCTTCAAAAACAGATTCACCCAATGATTCAAAGTTAACACACTTCAAAAAACGCGCTGGAATTATTCTATCCGTATCGATGTCGTTGCCAATCAATGAGATACATTGCCCGTTCATATTTGAAATTTTTCCAATTGGCGGGTTAAACTTTGAAGTCATTAGTTGATAAATTCTCTGACGTCACTGACTTTGCCATTAATTGCAGCAGCAGCAACCATGGCTGGACTCATTAGAAGTGTTCTTCCACTAGGAGATCCTTGCCTGCCCTTGAAATTTCTATTGCTAGAACTAGCACTAACTTGATTACCTATTAGCTTATCTGAATTCATTGCTAAACACATTGAGCAGCCTGGCTCTCTCCATTGAAAGCCAGAATTTTTAAATATTTGATCAAGCCCTTCTTCTTTTGCTTCATTCGCTACTTTTTCTGAACCAGGGACTACGAATGCTTTTACTTTTTTTGATACTTTTTGTTCTCTTAAAACTTTAGCTGCAACTCTTAAGTCACTAATTCTTCCATTTGTGCAACTGCCTATGAAACAAACATCTACAGGAGTATCTTTTATTGATTCTCCTGGCTTGAAACCCATATATTCATAAGCCTCTTCAGCAACTAATTTGTCACTTGGTGACAAGTCATTTATATGAGGTATTTGTTGATTAATGCTTATACTTTGACCGGGAGTAATCCCCCAGGTTACGGTTGGTTCTACCTTAGAAGCATCTAATTTAATTACATCATCATAAATTGAATTTTCATCGCTTTTTAATGATTTCCACCATATGAGCGCTTTATCCCAATGCTCAGTTTTTGGAGCACATAATTTATTTTTAATGTAACTAAAGGTCTTTTCATCAGGGTTAATGTAGCCGCATCTTGCTCCTCCCTCAATAGACATATTGCATATCGTCATCCTTTCTTCCATTGATAATTCATGTATCGCAGGCCCTGCGAATTCATATGCGAAACCTACTCCTGCCTTTACACCAAGTTTATTAATGATGTGAAGGACTAAATCCTTAGCATAAACACCCTTAGATAATTTATTGTCACACCAAATCTGCCTCACTTTCAATTTGTTCATGGCTAAGGTTTGGGTGGCAAGAACGTCTCTTACTTGACTTGTACCTATCCCAAAAGCAATTGAACCAAAAGCTCCATGAGTTGAAGTATGTGAATCTCCGCAAGCTATTGTCATTCCTGGCTGAGTTAGGCCTAATTCCGGTGCTACTACATGAACTATTCCTTGATTACCACTACCAATATTAAAAAATCTTATTTTATGTTCTAAGCAATTCTTTTCAAGTGTTTCAATCATCTGTTCAGCGAGATTATCTTTGAATGGCCTGCTCTGATTGTCTGTTGGCACAATATGATCAACGGTAGCAACAGTTCTATCAGGGAATTTAACTTTTAAGTTTTTGTCTTTTAAAGCGCCAAATGCTTGAGGACTTGTAACTTCATGGATAAGATGAAGACCAATAAAAATTTGATCAGATCCACCTGGAAGTCTTGAAACTTTGTGTAAATCCCAAACTTTATCAAATAAGGTATCTTGACTCAATTTGTAAAAATAGTTACTTACTATTCGATAATAGGATTAATCTGAGGCTGTTCAAACACACATTTACACTTAGTGTTTGAATTTCTACTCTATTTCGGGTTGAGTTAAATAGTTTTCTTATTTTAGTTAAATGATTATTCGGTCCAGAAATTGATATATAGACAAGTCCAACCGGTTTATCTTGACTGCCTCCGTTAGGACCTGCTATTCCACTAATTGCTATTGCCCAATCTGCTCCTAATTTCTCTCTTACATTAATTGCCATGGACTCACAAACTTCTTCAGAAACAGCTCCATATTTTGTAAGCTTCTCTTCAGAAATATTTAATAATGAATTTTTTAGCTCATTACTGTAGGAAACAATACTACCTTTAAAAACTTTAGATGAGCCTGATATTGATGTTAGTGATGAAGACAGAAGGCCTCCGGTGCAGGACTCAGCAAAAACAATAGTTTGGTTCCTCTCGGTTAATTCTTTTATTAAAACGCTTGGAAGAGTATCATTATCCTCTCCAAAAATAAATTTCGAAAAATCTTTTTTTAATTTTTCTTTTACAGGTTTAATTATATTTTTTGCTTCTAGGTCATTCTTTGCTCGCGCTGTGATTCTTAGTTTAACCTCTCCTAAGTTTGCATATGGAGCAACAGTCGGGTTTTTAAGATTAAATAGATCATCAATTTTTTCTGCAACACTAGATTCTCCAATACCTGCAAATTTAAGAGTGTTTGAATAAAAGGAATAATCATCTGAGAATTTGGTTTTAATGAAATCACACGCCGTCTCTTCCCACATAGTTTTCATTTCACTTGGTACTCCAGGGAAAGTAAGAATAGTAAATCCTTTTATTGGTTCCCATATCATTCCTGGGGCAGTGCCCCTAGGGTTATTAATTATTTGAGCATTTTTTGGGAAGAGACATTGTTTCCTTAAGCTAGATGAATCGTCCTGGAGTTTTGAGTTTGACAGTTTTTGTTTAATTTCATCCCATAAGTGCGGCCTTTCAAAGAGAGTTACATTAAAAGATTTGGCTATTGCTTCAGTCGTTAAGTCATCTGGGGTGGGTCCCAAGCCACCAGTTGTAATTAGAAGATTACTTCTTTTCGATATTTCTTGAATTACTTTTATAATTCGATCATAATTATCACCTACAGTTGATTGTCTAAAGTGATTTAAGCCTAATTGAGATAACTGTTCAGAAATCCATTGAGCATTTGTATTTATAATATTTCCTAAGAGTAGCTCTGTTCCAATAGAAAGAATTTCAACTCCCTTGGAGCTAGGACTCATTTAATTGAAGCTTCAAGTTTGCCTTCATAAAGAGGAAAACGATTACATAAGGTTAATACTCTTTCTTTACATTGACTTTCAATTTGTGAATCGTCTGGGTTTAGTAATCTATCAGCAATAATTTCGCCAACTTCAGCAAAAGCATTCTCATTAAAGCCTCTAGTAGTTAAAGCGGCAGTTCCCAACCTTAGTCCGCTGGTTACAAAAGGTGATTCAGGGTCGAATGGAACGGTATTTTTGTTTGCAGTGATATTCACTTCACTTACGAGCAAGTCAGCAATTTTACCAGTCATATTGATACTTCTTAAATCGAGTAAAACAATATGGTTATCAGTTCCTCCACTCACGATATTGATACCTCTATTTATTAAAGTTAAAGCTAGAACTTTTGCATTTTTGATTACTTGTTGGGAATATTTAACGAAATCTGGCTGCAAGGCTTCTCCAAATGCAACTGCTTTAGCTGCAATTATATGTTCGAGGGGGCCGCCCTGAGTTCCAGGGAAAACAGATTTATCAAATTTCTTTCCAAATTCTGCATCATTACATAAGATAAGCCCCCCTCTAGGCCCTCTTAATGTTTTGTGAGTAGTTGTAGTTACTACATCACAATAAGGGATTGGATTTGGGTGAAGTTTACTTGCTACAAGACCGGCAATATGTGCAATATCAGCCATTAAGAAAGCACCAACTTCATCTGCAATATTTCTAAATGATTCAAAATCGATTGTTCTTGGATAAGCAGAATATCCGCAAATGATCAATTTTGGTTTTGTTTCAAGTGCTATTTCTCTTATTTCATCAAAATTTAATTCACTAGTTTCTTTATTTACACCATAGTGAACTGCATTGAACCACTTACCACTCATATTTACTGGAGATCCATGAGTTAGGTGTCCACCATGAGATAAATCCATCCCCATGATTGTGTCGCCAGGTTTAAGTAGACTTAGGAAAACAGCAGCATTTGCCTGTGCTCCACTATGGGGTTGAACATTAGCCCAATTTGCATTAAATAATTTTTTCGCTCTCTGAATAGCTAATTCTTCGATCTCATCAACAAATTCACATCCCCCGTAATATCTTTTTTGAGGTAATCCCTCTGCGTATTTATTTGTAAGGACTGATCCTTGAGCCTGCATGACGGCATTTGATGCAAAATTTTCACTTGCTATTAACTCAAGATGAGTTTCCTGTCTATTTTTTTCAGAATTTATAAAGTTTGATATTACTGGATCACTTTCTTTAAGATTTTGAAGAATATTCATTGAATTTGATAAGTAATACTCATAATATAGACGATATTTTTTAGAAAAATATAAAAAGAATATTTCATAATTTTAAACGCGCCTGGAGAGATTCGAACTCCCGACACCCTGATCCGTAGTCAGGTGCTCTAATCCACTGAGCTACAGGCGCATAATTATGTAATATCTCTGTTTCAGGGTCTCTTAGTCAACTAGATTTCAGGTAAAATGTCTATTATTAACAATCTTATTATTGATATGCCTATAAAATGGTACGGAAATGGTGATTTAGAAGATCCCATCTATAAACATTTTTCTCGAATAGTAAATTTTGTTATTCACTGCATGATATTTACTGCGATAGTAAGTGGCACTTGGCTTTTAAAAGAAATTAAATTTGAAATTGCTTTTTTTAATAATTTTGCAATTTTCTGGTCAATTCTTTTAGCCTCCCATTTACTATTTGTAATTATGAAAAAACCTAAAGATACTTCAAAACAATCAACTTAATTATTTATGGACTCTCAGGTACGAATAAGTGATCTAGAAAATATTATTTCAGAAAAGGTTTTTATAAAAATAGAAAAGTGGAATTTATATCTTGGAGATGCTGGCCTATCTAGAAATCTTGCTATTGAATGTATCAGCAATAAAAATCAAAGCCCATTGGAGGCTGCGAAAATAAGTTTGAAAGCAATAAATGTAAAAGTAGGGGATGGCGTTAACAGTATTCCACTGATCAATTTAATAACTAACTCACAAATTCTAGAATTAGAGGAGATTTTGGAAAGTTTTTTTGATAACTAAATCCTTTTTTTATAAACTTTAAATTTATTTACTTTCATGCATTTTGTTAGAAAAAAATAGATTGCAAAAAAAGTTAGAGATCCAAATATTAATAATAAAAATTCTCCGAGATTTGAATTGAAGTTATTTGTAGTTTTAAGAATAGTAAAACAAAATGTGCTATCTATAAATGCCGCTAACGACATGAGGATAATTTTCCTTAATAATTCCAAGTTAGGCAAGTGGATATTTTCATTTCTCAAATTAAGAGAAAGCAAAACACAAACTATAAAGTTGACTATTACTGAAGATAAAATTATCCCTACTACTCCATAATTATATGGAGATAGATTCCCAAAATTATTAATTGGGGCACCAATTAACAACCAATCAAAAAAAATATTTAATATTATCCCTGCAAATGATGACTTGAAAGGGAAGTTTGTTTTTTCTATTGAATAGTAGGTTCTTACTAATAAATCTCTGTAAAGATAAAAAGGTATGCCAACTCCATAAGCAATTAATATATTCTTTACTTTTAAAGCTGCGGAATAATCAAAAGATCCTCTCTGAAAAGCTAACTGTACTACTTGATTATTAAATGTTACGAAAAATGCGGCTAAAAAAATAGTTGTTAAAAAACAGTTCTCTATTCCAGAGATCAATTTTTTTTGGAGCCCTATAAAGTCTTTATCACTTCTCAATTTTGAGAATTTCGGAAGTAATGGCAAAATCAAAGAGTTAGATAATATGCCTAATGGGGCTTGTATTAGAAAGTTTCCGTAAGCCAGTCCCGAAGCTGCTCCTTGAAAACTTGAAGCGAAAAACATATCGATAAAAACATTAATTTGATTGAGACCTGATGAGATAGATGCTGGAATAATTAGTTTGAAAATCCTCCTTTCTTCATCTTTAAATAAATTGAAGTTTGACTTTAATCTCAAGAGACCGATTTTATTTATTTCTGAAATTTGAACAACAAACTGAATTAAAGTTCCAGTCAAAGTAGCAAAAGCTAGTAATCCCGTATAAGTAAAGAAATGAGAATATGGATTTTCTTGGTTGATAATCCAACTTAATAAAATAAAAAAAATAGTAGTTAGGCTTGTTATAGCTGGACTTATACTTGATAAAAAGAATTTTCTTTGGGAATTTAAGGCGCCAAAGCTTAAACCTATGAATCCGGACAAAGGCACACAAGGTGTAAGTATTTTTAATTGGTAAGTGGCAATTGATTTAGCTTCGTAACTTAAATTGGGGGCTAATAACTGAATTAAGTAACTGGAATTAAAGTATATTAATATAGCTAAACCAATTAATAATATTGAGAGTTTTATGCTGACTTGAGTTAAAACAATTCCCCCATTTTTTTTGTTAAGGGGAGTTAGAACTGCAACGACTGCGTTATGTAAGGGACCATTAATCCCTCCAATGATTATTAGCAAAAAACCTGGAATTATATAGGCATAATTAAATGCGTCGTATGTTACTCCAACGCCAAAAGCAGCAGCTATAAATATTTGTCTTATACATCCAGCTAATTTACTAAGACTAGTACCAAATGAAATTGAAAAAACATTATTTTTTAAAAACGAATGCATTTGGATTTGTCTAAATCTTTCAAGAAGTTTAAGTTTCAATTATATTTGATTTTTAACTAACGACATAATTTATGAATGATCGGATAATTGAATTTGATCCATTAATTGAAGGAGTTTTAATCAAGAGGTATAAAAGGTTTCTAGCAGATATAAAATTAGAGAGCGGAGAGGTAGTAACTGCTCATTGTGCCAACACAGGACCAATGAAGGGACTTTTGAGTGAGGGAGCAAAGGTAAGAATAAGTGTTTCTCCTTCTCCAAAAAGAAAATTACCTTTTACTTGGGAACAGATATGTGTTTTAGATGCAAAAAATGAAGAGGTTTGGGTTGGTATTAATACTCTATTTGCAAATAAGTTAATCAAAAAGGTTATTGAGAAAAATTTGTTTGACGAAATAATAGGAGAAATTGAGACAATTAAATCTGAAGTTCCTTATGGAATAGATAAAAAAAGCAGAATTGACTTTTTATTAACTCCAAAATCTTCAAATCCTGATAAACGTAACATTTACATAGAGGTTAAAAATACGACTTGGATTAGAGAAAATGTTGCTCTATTCCCTGATACAGTAACGAAAAGAGGCCAAAAACACCTCATAGAATTAAAGGAATTAATTCCTAAAAGTAAAAGTGTATTAGTACTTTGTATCACAAGAAAAGACGCTTGTTTTTTTGCCCCCGGAGATGACGCAGATCCTTTGTATGGCAATCTTTTTAGAGAATCCTTATGTGCAGGAATGATAACGATTCCTTGCTCCTTTGAATTTCATAAAGACCACATATCATGGAGAGGAATTAAACCTTTGAAATAAATAAAATCTTGATATTTTGAAACTTCTAAAAATTAAATTTTTTAATTTAACAAATTATTTTTTAGGGTGCAACTATAAAAATGGTATCAACAACTACTAGACACGGATAAGTTTTTTGAATAAATTTAAATTTGAAAGGAAACAGTACAAACTGTTTTTTTGCAGATCTAATTTTTTTTTATGACCACTGCTTTGCAAACGCCTCAAAGGCGCTCTAGGTCCAAACTTCAAGATGCAAGTCTTGTTAATGGGCCTATGCTCCTTTTGAGGAGTATTCGAGGATTTAGTTCAAACCGCTCTATGTTGTGGCTTGCAACTGTTCCCCTAGCTTTGTTTGGTTTAGGTATTTTTAATCTTTCAGCTCACGCAGCTGATTTACCTGAGTTGAATGCAGCTTTTCTTGCTAACAATTTATGGCTTTTGATCGCTACTATTCTAGTGATCTTTATGAACGCCGGTTTCGCTATGGTTGAGGCAGGTATGTGCCGTTCTAAGAACGCTGTTAACATTCTTGCTAAAAACCTCTTTGTATTTGCTCTAGCTGTAACTTCTTATTGGTTTATCGGCTATTCATTAATGTACGGAGGAAGTGTTGCCGACGGTTGGCTTTATTTTGGCGGCTTATTTTTTGATCCAACAGTTACTGCAGATATGGTAACTGACGCTGGATTAGTCCCAACTGTTGATTTCTTGTTCCAGTCTGCTTTTGCAGGAACTGCGGCAACTATCGTTTCCGGTCTTGTTGCTGAAAGAGTTAAATTTGGAGAATTTGTTGTTTTTGCTGTTGTATTAACTGCATTTATATATCCAATTGCTGGTAGCTGGAAATGGAATGGTGGTTGGCTTGATTCTTTAGGTTTTGTTGATTTTGCTGGTTCTTCAATTGTTCACTCAGTTGGAGCATGGGCGGGTCTTGTAGGAGCTATGCTTCTTGGACCAAGAATTGGCAAATACTCTGATGGGAAGCCACAGGCTATGCCAGGACACAATATGGCTATAGCTACTCTAGGTGCATTAGTCCTATGGATAGGTTGGTACGGATTTAACCCCGGTTCTCAACTTGCTATGGATCAATGGGTTCCATATGTTGCTGTAACAACTACATTAGCAGCAGCAGCTGGAGCTATTGGTGCAACTATTGTTTCAACATTAACTTCTGGTAAGCCTGATCTTACAATGATAATTAACGGAATCCTTGCTGGTTTAGTTAGTATCACTGCTGGTTGTGGTGATATGACTCTTGCTGGAGCTTGGTTCGCAGGACTAGTAGGCGGAATTATCGTTGTATTTTCTGTTGCAGCACTTGATGCCGCTGAGATTGATGATCCTGTAGGTGCATTCTCTGTTCACGGAGTTTGTGGTGTATGGGGTACTGTAGTTATCGGTCTTTGGGGTACAGCTGTACAAGGTGATGGAGCAGGTATGGGATTGTTCAATGGAGGAGGTATTACCCTTCTTCTAGTTCAAGCTCTTGGTGCCGCAGCTTATGCTATTTGGACACTAGTTACTTGCTGGATTGCCTGGTCTGTAATTGGAGGATTATTCGGAGGAATCCGAGTATCTGAAGAGGAAGAGACTCAAGGCTTGGATATAGGAGAGCATGGAATGGAAGCATATCCAGACTTTGCATCTGCTAAATAATCCAACTGAAAATTGATTTAAGAAACCTGACTTATGTCAGGTTTCTTTTTTTTACGAAAAATTATTTAAAACGTTGTAATATATAAAGATGGATACTCAAGCTTTTAGAAGATCTCTTCATCATTCTGATAGATACAATAGGAGGGGTTTCGATTCTCCAACAAAAAGAGCTCAAGCGTTAGAAGAAGCTTACCAAAGTGATTTAATAAGTTCTATTAGGGATAATGATTTTACTTACACTAAAGGCAGACTGAATATAAAGTTGGCTCAAGCTTTCGGTTTTTGTTGGGGAGTTGAAAGAGCTGTTGCAATGGCTTATGAAACTAGAAGACATTACCCAAATGAGAATATTTGGATTACAAACGAAATAATTCATAATCCCTCAGTGAATGATCATTTAAGAAAAATGAATGTAAAATTCATCTCCGCTAAAAATGGAATTAAAGATTTTTCTTCAGTTTCTAATGGGGATGTTGTTATACTCCCTGCTTTCGGAGCTACTGTTCAAGAAATGAAACTTTTGCATGAGAAAGGTTGTCATATCATTGATACAACTTGTCCATGGGTTTCAAAGGTTTGGCATACAGTTGAAAAACATAAAAAACATGTTTTCACATCTATTATTCACGGAAAATTTAAACATGAAGAGACCCTCGCTACAAGCTCATTCGCAGGTAAATATTTAGTTGTACTTGATTTAGAAGAAGCGAACTACGTTTCTGAATATATTCTGGGGAGAGGTAATAGAAATGAGTTTATGAACAAATTTGCTAAAGCTTGTTCTAATGGATTTGATCCTGATAAAGATTTAGATAGAGTGGGAGTTGCAAATCAGACAACTATGCTTAAGAGCGAGACTGAGGAAATTGGAAAGGTTTTTGAAAGGACTATGTTAAAGAAATTTGGACCAGAAAACTTAAATAGTCACTTTTTAGCTTTTAATACTATTTGTGATGCAACTGAAGAAAGACAAGATGCAATGTTCTCTTTGGTTGATGAAGACCTTGATATTTTAGTAGTTATTGGAGGCTTCAATTCTTCTAACACTACTCACCTACAAGAAATAGCAATTAACAAAAATATTTCTTCTTTTCACATTGATACGCCAGAGAGGATATCAGTTAAAGAAAACTCAATATTTCATAAACCACTTGGATCAGAATTAGAACTTAAAAATAATTTTCTACCTAATGGAAAAATTAATGTTGGAATTACCTCAGGTGCATCCACTCCTGATAAGGTCGTTGCAGATGTTATTGAAAAGTTAATTGATATTGCTTCTTGAATTACTTATTCATTTATAAATTTGCTTAGTTTTTTTAATTTATTAGTCAGATAATTCCAAAAAATCAACTTTATTAACTAGAATAATGAAAAATTAATGAAGTATGGAAGACAAAGCACAAACTAATCAGGTTCAAACTGCAAGTATGAATACAACTAAAGCGCCCCAAAAAGTTGAAGTTGTAGTTGCCAATTCATCTTCAGGTTCAGAAGTAAATATTCTCGGAGAATTATCGATTTTTGTTTTAAGAATAGGTTTTTGTGCTTTGATGATTCATCATGGCCTTGAGAAACTTCAGGATCCTCAGGGTTTTGCAGAATTTGTAGTTGGTAAGTATTTCCCATTTTTACCTGGTGATCCTGTTATTTGGACTTTTGGAGCAGCAATTACTCAACTAGTATGCCCAGTCGGGTTGGCTGTAGGAATTTTTGCGAGGCTTTCTTCTCTTGGTCTATTCTCCACTATGGCATTTGCAGTTTATTTTCATCTCCTTGATACTGGACTAGAAGGATTTCCTCTGGCAGTGGTCGAAGGTCATAATTATGCTTTCGAATTGTCTTTTATATATGGAGCTATTTCTCTCTACTTTCTATGTGCGGGTCCAGGCAGGCTATCTTTATTCAGAAAAACTAACAAGATTACATATTATCCAAAATCAACATAATTTAATGTAAAAAGTGCCTTTTTTGCGTAAATACCATTGAGATTCCTTTTGAATTGCACATATCAATACTTTCTTGGTCTCTTAGACTTCCTCCAGGCTGAATAATAGCTTTTATTCCATATTCATTTGCTAGTTCTACGGTATCTGCAAATGGGAAAAACCCATCGCTGGCCAAGACAGCATCAGAACTTAACCTTCCAGCTGCTTCTAATGCAATTTTTGCTGCTCCAACTCTGTTCATTTGTCCAGCTCCAATACCAATAGTTTTTTGGTCTTTTGCAATAACAATTGCATTAGATTTCACGTGTTTACAAATTTTCCATGCAAAATTAAGATCTAAGTTAATTTGATTACTCGGATTTTTATTAGTTACTGAAATCCAACTTTCAGTTTTTTCTTCACTATCGTCAGTATCTTGAACTAATAATCCTCCCATTATTGATTTAGTAGAATTTTGGTTCTTTTTTGGAAGTTGATCTTTTGAAAATTTTAAAATTCTTAAATTCTTTTTAACTTTTAAGATTTCTAAAGCTTCCTCATCAAAAGATGGAGCGACGACACACTCTAAAAAAATATCTTTGAGGTGAATTGCGGTCTCACAATCAACATTTGAATTAAAAGCAACTATTCCTCCAAATGCACTAACAGAGTCGCATTCCAAAGCATTCAAAAATGCTCTAGAAGCTGAATTACTTATAGAGGCACCACAAGGATTATTGTGTTTTAAAATAACGGAGGCAAACATGTCGGTTGTAAGTTCATCTTTTTCTCTGTAGCCAAATTCTAAAACTGTTGAAAGTGCCGACTCTAGATCTAATAGATTGTTATAACTTAAGTCTTTTCCTTGAAGTTGTTCTGCTGAGTTCCATCCGATGTTACTTAAACCATACCAGAAAGCTTTTTGATGTGGATTCTCCCCATATCTTAAGGTTTTGATTAGTGGATAAGATTCGATATATTTGGAAGATTGTAAATCTCTTTCTTTTCTTATCCAATTAGATATTGCAGCGTCATAGTCTGCTGTATGTTGAAAAGCTTCAAGGGCTAATTTTGCTTTATATGAGTCTTTCAATTCACCTTTTTTAGTTTCTTCAAGAAAATTTTGATACTGACTAGGATCTACTAAAACAGAAACATCTTTATGATTTTTAGCTGCAGAACGAATCATAGAGGGCCCTCCGATATCGATATTTTCAATAGCATCTTCCCATTTAGCTCCATGAGCTACAGTTTTTTTAAAAGGATATAAATTTACAACTACTAAGTCAATTAACTCAAGATTGTTAGCTTCTATATCTTTTTTATGTACCTCATCAGTTCTTTTAGCTAATATCCCCCCGTGTATTTTTGGATGTAAAGTTTTAACTCTTCCTCCAAGAATTTCTGGAGAATCAGTAAAATCAGCAACTTTAATAACTGGAATTTTTGCCTCTATAAGATGTTTGGCAGTTCCTCCACTTGATAGAATTTTATAATTAAATTGCTCTACCAATTCCTTACAAAATGGGATTATATTTTTTTTATCAGAGACACTAACTAAAGCTAATGGAGACATTATGGGAAAGTTTACTTACTTAAGAATATAAACATGAAATATGCTATCAATCATGAATTTGTCTCGATTAGCTCTCAAACTGCAACGCATAGAATTATTTTGATGCATGGTTGGGGAGCCGATTCAGATGATCTTTTAATATTTGGAAAGGAGATGAATGAAAAAATAAATCTTGATTTTGAAGTAATTTCTTTGAGGGCTCCTGGATTACACCCAAGCGGTCAGGGAAGACAGTGGTATGGATTATACCCACATGATTGGAATGAAGCTGAGATTGAAGTAAGTAAACTTTTACTTACATTAAAAAAATTTGATACTGATCAGATTCCACTAAGAAAAACAATTTTGTTGGGGTTCTCTCAAGGGGCGGCAATGGCAATTGATGCTGGATTTAAGTTAAATTTTGGATTAATTGTTGCTTGTAGTGGTTATCCTCACCCCAACTGGGACCCTGGAGAAAAATTCTCGCCATTAATTATTAGTCATGGTTTATTTGATGACGTAGTGCCTATAGATGCCTCTAGGACTATTTATAAAAAGGTAAAGAGTAAGTCTTCTAAATTTTGTGAATTATTAGAATTCGATGGATTTCATCAAATTGATTCAAATTTAATTAATTTTATAAGTTCAAATATAAGTTATATTTTTTAAACAAAAGCGTATTCGTATTCTTCAATCTCTTCCCAATCATCTGCAGTAAGTTCTAGACCCTCAAATATTTTTTCTTCACCAATACCTTCAACTACAACTTTTAGTGATGGAAATAGAAAATGATTTTCTTCAGCATATTGGGCGCTAAATAACCCTTTTTCACCCCAAAAAAATCTATCGGTAGTATGTTCGTTTCTTCTGACATTGAAAACTGAAGGAGCAGAAAGACCATTTTCGGCTATGAATCTTCTTGCTGCTGTAACTGGTTTATGTTTACCAGTTTCGATATGATAAATGGGTACATGTGCCATTACTCTTTGGCCAGCCAATCTTCTTCTGCTGATTCTTTTTCTTTTTTTTGACATTGATTGGTACTCCTGAAATTATTAATGAGATTAGTCATATTTTTTTACTAATCTTATATATGTGATTTTAAATTCACTTCAAATTACATAGAGGACCCATCAACCCCTGATGTAGCTTAAAATATGATTAAATATTCATATTTAAGGCTGGCTAAAGTCAGACCTCTTTATATATCTTAATACTTTTTTCATATTTTACAAGCCCATTTTCAAGTTTTTTAAAAAAATTTCCCAAAATTTCATTAGCTATGAATCTTTCAAAAAAATTTGAAGAACTAATTGTAAAACAGCTAGAAAGTTTTGGGTGCTCAATGGGAGTGACTAATTTAGTTATGTATCTTGCTTCAGCCAAGCAAGGAACTAAAGCATCTTTTGAAATGATTGGTCAATGGCCAGAAATTGATAGGCTTCTTACATCTATAGAAGATGATCCTTCACTAAAAGTTTCATCGCCTAATAGAAGATGGTACCCACTTCAAGAAAACGATATTCTACTTGGTGTCCTCAGGGTGGAAACTGATTTAAAAGGGGGAAATTGGCCAGTATCTCTTGATTCTAGATTAAAAGCGCTGTCAATATCTTTAGCTAAATGCGTCTCTATCGAATTAGAACGTCAAAATAAAAATGAAGAAATAAATTATTTAAAAAATCAGGTCAATGTCATAATTCATCAATTAAGGAATCCATTGGCTGCTATTAGGACATATGCAAAATTACTAATAAAAAAACTTGGTTCAGATGTTGGCTCTGTTGAAATAGTTGAACGCATGATAATAGAGCAAAAACAAATTAATCAATATATGAATTCTTTTGCGCAATTAAATTCACCTATTCAACTTCCTCTAGAAATTGGAGAGGAAAGATTATTATTACCACCAAATTTAGATAGTAAAAAGGTAATTACTGTTCAGAGTTTATTGAGGCCAATATTAGAGAGGGGTAAAGCTAATGCGGACTTAGAGAATAGAGATTGGACTGAACCTTCTCTTTGGCCAGATTGGACTTTATCGCCACTAAAGTCAAAATATGCTGTGATTGCTGAAATTGTGGCCAACTTATTAGAAAATGCTTTTAAATATGCCCAAAAAGATGCTGAAATTGGACTTGCAATTACGAGTAATGGACTTTGTATATTTGATGATGGTAAAAAAATAATCAAGAATGAAAATGAGAAAATTTTTGAAAAAGGTTTTAGAGGATCTGCCGCTAAGAAGAAGGACGGCACTGGTGTGGGACTTTTTTTGGCGAGGAAATTAGCAAAACAAATTGGAGGAGAATTGAGATTGCTGGAAAATAACTCAATTGAAAATATTGAGAACTTAAAAAATTTAAATAAGAAAAATATTTTCTATTTAGAACTTCCTATAAAAGAATTGCATGCATAAATAACATCGCAGTTTCAACTAGTACAATACTTGCACCGCAGGCATCTCCATTGAAGCCTCCAATTTTATTCCCCAATATGTTTGGGATAGAATAGCTAAGAAAAATACCAATCAAAATAAGAATTAAAAATTTTATTAATATTGCTTGGGATGTAATTGAAGCAAATTGGTATGTGATGAAAATTAAAAGAAAAATAATGGAGATCAAAGATTCTTTTTTAAATCCATTCCAAAACTTTTTATGACTAATAGATTTTTTATTGTAAGTCATATATTTAAACTTTTCTATAAAAAATAAATTTGAAAATCTTCCCCAAAATAAGCATATAGGTAAAACAAAAATAATTATGTTTTGAATTTTCAGTATGCAAGCAATTTGAATTAAAGTTATAAAAACTAAAGCTTGAACGCCAAACGACCCAACTTTACTGTCTTTCATGGCTTTTAAACGTTTCTTTTTACCTGCAAAAATACCATCGAAAGTATCCATTAAACCATCTAGGTGTAGACCACCAGTAATTAAATATCCTGAAGCTAAACAAATTAATGTAGATGCATAAATTGACCAAGAGTTTGTTCTTAAAAAAAGAAAAATACAACTCTGTATTGTTCCAATAAAAAATCCTAAAAGTGGCGCAAATTGTGCAATATTTTTAAATTCGGGATTAATTAAAGGTATTTTTGGAAATGTCGTATAGAAAATCCAAGAGCCTGCCAAATTTTTTATTAAATATTTTTTGATGAGATAAAAATAGATTCAATATTAAATAATAGGGTAGATTATTGAAAAGGATCAAAAAATTTTATAAATTATCGTGTTTGAATTTGAAATCACATCGAATTGCAATAATACAGGGGCAAGAACTGGTATATTTCATACACCAAATGGTCTGGTAAATACACCAAAATTTATGCCTGTAGGCACTTTGGCAACGGTTAAAGGCATTTCATCAAAGCAGTTAGCCACTACAGGTTCAGAAATGATTCTCTCAAATACCTTTCATCTTCATTTACAACCTGGAGAAAAATTAGTTAAAGAATCTGGCGGAATACATAAGTTCATGAATTGGCCTAAGCCTATTCTTACTGATTCAGGAGGATATCAAGTTTTTAGTTTGGCTAAGTTAAACAATATTTCTGATAAAGGTGTGGAATTTAAAAATCCAAGAGATGGTAGTCATGTATTTTTATCGCCTGAAAAAGTAATACAGATTCAAATGAATCTTGGATCGGATGTTGCGATGGCTTTTGATCATTGTCCTCCACATACAGCTAACGAAAATGATATTGAAGACTCTTTACAAAGAACTCATTCATGGTTGCAAAAATGTGTTGAGACGCATCAGAAATCTAATCAAGCATTATTCGGTATAGTTCAAGGTGGTAAATATCCGAGATTGAGAGAATATAGCGCAAAATATACGAGTTCTTTTGATCTGCCTGGAATAGCAGTGGGAGGTGTCAGTGTTGGCGAGGCAGTCGAAGAAATACATAGTGTAATTAATTACGTACCAAAATTCTTACCAATAAATAAGCCAAGATATTTAATGGGAATTGGCTCTTTAAGAGAAATTTCTTTAGCTGTTGCTAATGGATTCGACATATTTGACTGTGTTTTGCCTACAAGACTAGGAAGACATGGGACTGCATTTTTTAATGATGAAAGATTGAATTTGCGAAATGCTCGATTTAAAAATGACTTTTCTCCGATTGACAAAACTTGTAAATGCGAGACCTGTAAATCATATTCTCGAGCATATTTGCATCATTTAATTAGAAATGATGAAATATTAGGCCTCACCCTCATAAGTTTGCACAATATTGCTCACTTAATAAGATTTACCAAAGCAATTTCTACTGCAATTAGAGATAATTGTTTTACAAATGATTTCGCTCCTTGGAAAACATCCTCTATTGCTCACCATACATGGTAACGTCTTATCATAATTAATTAAACTATCAAAAAAGGTGCTCATTCTATTTAATACATTCGCTGAATTGCCCGAGGCTTACAAGGCCTTTGCTCCAACTGTTGATGTTCTTCCACTTATTCCTTTATTTTTCTTTTTATTGGTATTTGTTTGGCAAGCTGCAGTTGGATTTAAATAAAATTCTTTTAGTTTAGATTGTGATTATTAGATTGGATTTTCAAGAAAAATCGCATCCCCAGAATTTTCCACAGCACTTTCTATAAAATCAGCAATTTTTAATGCTCTTGAGGCTTGCTCACCATCAACCTCAGGAATCTCCTTGCCCTGTACACATTTAAGGAAATGCTCCAATTCTGCATAAAGAGGTTCAATGGATGTTGTGCTAACTTCTTCGACATATCCATCATTTCTATAAACTAATTCTCCCTGCTCTGCTGAGTATGATTCATGAGACTTTCGATGGATTTGTAAAGAGTGATTTAAGAAATCAGTTTCTACTAGGCCATTTTGGCAGTGAGCACTTAAATTTCTAATTTTTTTGTGACTCATTTTGCTTGCAGTTAGGCTTGCAATAACATTATTTTTAAAAACTAAAGTAGCATTGACATAATCTATTAATCCTTCGCTATTTCTTCCTCCAACTGCTGCTAATTTTTGTATTTTTGAGTTTACAAGCTCTAAAATAAGATCAATGTCATGTATCATTAAATCCATTACTACAGACACATCATTAGCTCTGTCCGCATGAGGACTGTGTCTCCTCGCCTCTAAAACAACAATTTCTTCATTATTTACTATTTTATTTAATTCTCTAAAAGCAGGATTAAATCTTTCAATATGCCCAACTTGTAATAGACAGTTACCTGCATTAGCGGCCTCTATAAGAGATTTTGCTTCTAACTCATTAGCTGCAATTGGTTTTTCAATAAGAACGTTAGCACCTCCCTTGAGACAATCTAGTCCTACTTTCTGATGAAGTAGTGTAGGAACAGCGATACAAATAGCATCAACTTTTGGAATTAGGTCACTATAATCCTTGAACCATTCACATTGAAATTGCTCAATAGCTAATTTGCCTCTCTCTTCATTTGGATCTGCGACTCCAATGAGATTTGCATCTTTGAGTAAACTTAGTACTCGAGCATGATGCCATCCCATATTTCCTATACCTATGACTCCAACCTTTACGGGTGATGAGGTTGGCTGCATAATTTCAAATCCATGAATTTATAATCATTATCCTCTATGGTGAGTCAAATTTAGCTTTTGGGGAAAATTATTTTAACACGATCAATTTTTGGACCTGACATAGAAATTACTTCAAATTTAATGTTATTAAAATCTAAAACGTCGCCAATTTTTGGAACCATTTGAAATTTTTCTAACATAAATCCAGCAAGGGTATGATAATCAGTACCTTCTGGAAGATAGCATCCTATCTTTTTATTGATTTCAATAATTTCTGATTTTCCAGCTATTGACCATTTTTTAGAGAAATTATCTAACATTCTCATATCTGAATAAATTCTATTATTGAGCATCTCCTCTCCTACTATTTCGCCATTTAGATCAGCTGCAGTTATGAGTCCCTCTGTTCCACCGTGTTCATCAACTACCAGTAAAAACGGATTATAGTCTCTTACTATTGGAAATATTTCTGCTAGTGAACATGTTTCTATTATTTTTGTTACTGGTAAAAGGAATGGCTCTAAGAGTGTATCGGCTTCCATTTCACCTTTTGATATTGGCTTAGCTAGATAACGTAAGTCTAATACACCTAATACATCATCTAAAGACTCACCAATCACAAAGAAGCGGGCATGTCGAGTTTTATCTACTTGTTTCATAAGTTCTGAAAAGGTTATATTTTTTGGCAAAGTTACCATTTCAGATCTTGGAATCATCACTTCTTTAACCTGTGTGTCTTTTAAAGCAAAAACTCCTTCAAGAATATTCTTTTCATCTGGTTTTAAACCTGTTACGTTATCTGTCTCTATAAGAGTTTCTAATTCTCCAGCAGATAAACCCGAGTTTAAAGAATCCCATTTGTTATTTAAATTGAACAAGCGTAGACAGGCGCTAGCAAAGAATTCTATTGTTTTAACTATAGGATTCATAGCTTTTCTTACGGCATCAAATATTGTAGTTAACCTTAATGCAGCAGATTCTGGATTGTTAATTACTAAAGCTTTTGGAATTAGTCCAGAAACAAGAGTAACAATTAGAACAACAAATAAAAATAATAGAAGATCATAAAATCTATTTGATAAAATATTGCTTTTCCAATAATCATTAGCCAGGTTATTGCTGAGCCATCCAATTGCAATTAATGAAATTGTTACTCCAAATTGAGAAGCAATTAATGAAGATCTAAAGCGTTTTTGAATTTTTAAAATTGAAAATGCTCCTTTCTTTTTTTCTTCTATTAACCTTAAAACTTTACTGGGCCTTATTAATAAAAAGGAGAGTTCACTCGCTGCGAAAAAAGCTGGTAAAAATAAAAGAAAAAAAAGTAGAGTTATTTTCATTCTATGACAAATGAATAATGGGGGTGGCGAGGATCGAACTCGCCTTAGCCAAATTATGAGTTTGGTGCATTCACCAGATTGCTACACCCCCAATGGAATTTATGTAATTTTAATTACATTAAATTTCAATATACAATATAAAAATAATATTTCAAAAAAACCCTCAATAGGAAGTTTTTGTGAGATTTCTTTTTTTCTTCTAATCTTTAGATATAAATTTAACTTTTACTAATGGGCAAATTTTCAGATAAGTATGATTTAAATAAAGCTAAATTGTTAAAACATTTAATTGAAAAATCTTACAAGAAAGGAAACTTCACTTTATCTTCAGGGAAGAAAAGCAGTCATTACTTGAATTGTAAACCAGTGTCATTAAATGGCGAAGGCTTAAACTTGATAAGTGATTTATTTTTAGAGTTAAAGGACTCAAGGTCAAATGCTGTAGCAGGATTGACATTAGGTGCAGACCCTATAGTAAGCGGATTAATTGTTAAAGCAGCTTTGCATGGCCTAGACCTTGATGGTTTAATAATTCGGAAAGAAATCAAAAAATACGGAACCAAATCTGGGATAGAGGGGCCTACATTAGAAGAAGGAACTTTGGTAACTGTTTTAGAGGATGTCGTTACAACTGCTGGTTCAGTTATAAAAGCTATAAAAAAGTTACGCGAAAATAATTATGTAGTTGAGGAAGTTTTGTCTATAGTTGATAGGCAAGAAGGGGGATTAGAAGCCCTTGAAGATGAAAATGTTAAATTAAAGAGTCTTTTTACAATAAAAGACTTTTTATAAATATTTCAAAATGCAAGATAAAAAAAAAATTTTTTGGCTTGAAAAATTTGATTGTTTTTCTATTACTGGAAAAGATTCCAGAAAATTTTTGAATGGAATAACAACTGGTAACATTCTAAATTCAGAAAATAAAGTCATCAAAACTTGTTGGTTAACTCCAAATGGAGTTCTAAGGTCATTAATTGAAATTATTTTTTTAGAACGGAATTTAGAAGTAATTATCTTGGCGGGCAACACTAATGAAATATTAGATTACTTTAATCAAATTATTTTTCCAGTGGATGATGTACTTCTGAGTGAACCTTTTTTGATAAATAGAATTCAGGAAATTGATGAATTTAGTTCATGGAGAACTTTCAAGCCTATTTTCTTCAAAACAGAAGATAAAGAATTTGCAATATATAAAAATAAACTAAATTTATTAAATCCCAATGATTTAAAACTTTGGAAGATTAATCAGGCAATACCATCTTTAGGAATGGAAATAAACGGAAAAAATAATCCTCTTGAGCTTGGATTACAAGATCTTGTAGATTTTAATAAAGGTTGTTATTTAGGACAAGAAACAATGTCAAAAATAAAAAATGTTTCTTCTTTAAAACAGGAAATAAGAATTTGGAAATCATTTGAATCTGATTTGAATTTAGACGTTGAAGATAAAAATTTATATATAAATTCTTCCAAGGATATTTCTGTAGGCAAAATCACTAATTTTTTTAAATCAGATTCTCAAATAAGAGGTTTAGCAATGATAAAAAGAAAATATTTAGAGGAAGGAAGTTATTTTTTTTCAGAAATTTTTGGAAAAATTATTATTAATAAATCTATAGGCTCAATTTTTCTTTAATTGATTTTTGATTAAATATTCTGCAATTTGTAGAGTAGCCAAACAATCATCTTTGTTATATTGGATAATTTTTTCTAAAAAGATTTCATTTTCTGTAATTTGATATTGAATCCACCAATAAAGGGCCTTCGAGCCACTTACATTTTTCTGCATCCATTCAAATCCAAGCCAATTAGAAACAGTTTTTAAGCCATAGTTTTTTAGTGGTAATACCCAAGACTTTCGTATTAACTTATGTAAGTCTACAAATCTTGAGGCGAGTAAATCAATTTCTTCAAAACTAAAATTAAGGTTTTTGGCAATATTAATTATTGCTATCTTTTCTGTTTCTCCGTAATGTAAAACAGGCCATTCCTTCTGTGAAAAAAGTATTTCAATAATTTTCATGTAAGATTCTCCTTTATTGTTTTTGAGATTTAAAATTGGTTCATAAATAAGATCTTCTTTTTTTGTAAACAAATTATTTATTTTTAAAAAACCATATAAAAAGTCATGCTTATCATCTGGATTTGACTCAATATCAAATATATAAAATCCCGAATATGTTTTTTCTAGTAGATCGTTAGTATCAGTATTATTGGAAATGCGATGTGGTTTCCCAGAAATATAAGCTTGTGCTTGCTTTACAAATACGGACGCTTTTTCATACTTTTGATCGTTTAATTTAGATAATTTCTCTCCAAGTTGTTTCTCGCTATATGAAGCTAATGTTTGGGTATCAGATATTCCATTTGTTATGAGTAGTGAGGCCGTTTTGGATCCTATCCCATCTATATCTGTTAGATATCCATTTTCTTTTGCTTCTTTGTCACAAAATTTTTGCCATGAACAAATAGTACATTTTTTTCTATCTTGAGTTATTTCTGGCATAAAACCCTCCAAGCATTTATTCAAACTTAATAAAACATTCAAAACTTTTTTTCTTAATTTTTTATTTAAATAAATTTCTTCAACATTAACTTTTTTATCAAAACTTGAAACTACTAATCCTTTCTCAATTTTAGATTCTTGGAAGGATTCCAACAGCATAGAACTAAAAGCCAAGTCGAATAAATGTTCTTTAGTGGTTTTGTGCCCTAACTTATACACGGCAGGCAAATATTTATATTGTCCCCATTTGCTTTGTCCTTTAGTTTTTACGAGTAATTGTGGACGTATCTCTGCGTTAATATTTTGGAAAAGGTTTCCTTTGATTTTTAACCCAATTACACCTTGATAACCATTTTCACAGGCTTTTAATCCTGTATATATTTCACTATTACAAAATTTAGAGAAAATTCGAAACTGATTAATTTTATCTATAGCTTTATGGGCAGACCAAACTTCATAAGATTTTTTACCCTTAAAATCTAGCCATGCTTTTCTTTTGCATCTTGTAAAACTTTTTAAATGAAGAGAATTCAAAATAATTTTTAGGGGCGGTTTTAAAATTTCCTCATATAAATTATTATAGATAATTAGAAGAAATCTAGGAAATTTTAAATTTGACAGTTGATAATTTAGATAAGATAAAATTTGGAACTGATGGGTGGAGAGGAATTATTGGATTCGATTTTAATTTGTCCAATCTTTCAAGAGTTGTTGTTGCCGCATGCCAGGAGTTACATTATCAATACTATAAAGAAGTTAATTCAAAGAAAATTATTATTGGATATGATCGTAGATTTATGGCTTATGAATTTGCCAAGCAAATAGTGCCTTTTGTAAGAGGGTGTGGTTTCGAACCGATCTTATCTAATAGCTTTGTTACAACACCCTCTTGTAGTTTCTATGCCAAAGAATTCAGTTGTCTTGGAGCGTTAGTAATTACAGCAAGTCATAATCCATATAATTGGTTAGGTCTGAAAATAAAGAGCTTTAATGGATGTTCTGTTGACGAATCTTTTACAAGTGAAATTGAAAAAAGATTAATGCTTGGAAATTCAATTGTAAAAATAGATGGTGTTAATAAATTGGTAGATATTAGGAAATTTCATTTAGATAGAATTAAATCCCTTTTTGATATTGACTTTATTTCCAAAAGATTGAAAAAAATGAAATTGAGAATTTTTGTTGATTCTATGCATGGTTCAGCTGCAAATTGTATGACTGAGATTTTTGCTGTTAATGATTTGGAAATTATTTCAGAAATCAGGAAAGATGCTGACCCTTTTTTTGGAGGAAAACCTCCTGAACCTCTTTTGAATTATGTAGATGATCTAAATCAAATACTAATTAAAAATTCAACAAATGAAGTGAAAACTCTAGGAATTATATTTGATGGTGATGGTGATAGAATTGCGGCAATTGATGAAAAAGGAAGATACTCTAGTACTCAAAATTTACTTCCATACTTTATTAGCTATTTGGGCGAAATTAAAAATAATTCTTATCCAGTTTTAAAGACTGTTAGCGGTTCAGATATTATTAAAAATATATCAGAGCGTCAAAATAGAGATGTTTTTGAACTTCCAGTTGGCTTTAAATATATTGCTGAAAAAATGATTAAAGAGAAAATATTTATTGGAGGAGAGGAATCTGGGGGAGTTGGATTTGGTGACTTTATGCCTGAAAGAGATGCTCTATATGCAGCTATGGTTTTATTAAATGGTATTGCTGAAAAAGATCAATATTTATATGAAACCTTAGATGAAATTCAAAAAGATTTTGGGCCAAGTTTTTATAAAAGAATTGATATTAAATTTCCAAATCAGTCAGAAAAAAATAATGTAAAAGAATTTATTATAGATAACATTCCTGGGAATATTAATGATCATAAGTTAAAAAGTATTTCAAAGGTTGATGGAATAAAGTTGAGAATTGATAAAAATTTTTGGCTCCTTTTTAGATTTTCAGGAACAGAACCTCTTTTAAGGTTATATTGCGAAGCACCAAAAAAATCTTATTTAGATGAGTTATTAGAGTGGGGTCAAGTATTTATAAATTTGGCAGAAAAATAAGTATGAAAAATTTATATTTAGCGAGTAAGAATAAAGGTAAAATTGAAGAATACAAGAAATTGCTTGCTGGAGTTAATTGTAAATTATTACTCCAGCCAGAATCATTAGAAGTTGAAGAGGATGGCCTGACATTTCGAGATAATGCTTTTAAAAAAGCTAGTAAAGTTTCGAGAAAAACAAATAATTTCTCAATAGCAGATGATTCAGGAATTTGTATTGAAGCACTAGATGGTAAGCCTGGCATTTACTCATCAAGATATGCAGAAAATGATCATAAGAGAATTGAACGAGTTTTAAAAGAACTTGATGGAATTCAAAATAGAAGAGCTTTTTTTATTGCAAATATTTGTGTTTGTTCCCCAAATGGTGAAGTGATTATTGAATCAGAGGCCAAATGTCATGGCAATATTATTTTAAGCCCAAGAGGAAAAGGTGGTTTTGGGTATGACCCAATTTTTGAGGAGAGTTCTACCGGATTAACTTTTGCAGAAATGAATAATGATATTAAAGATTCTTGTAGTCACAGAGGTTTAGCATTAAAAAAAATTATTCCAGATTTAATTGAAATTTTTTCTTAAATTCAATTAATCCAAGATCCATGAAGGCCATGTGGAATTGAAATGGGTAGTTCATAAACAGCTAATTCTTTTAAGTCTTTTGCGTCCAGTATCACTAAATCGCTTCCTCTTCTCTCTCCGTTCCATAGAAGTATAAATAAAAATCCCTCATCTTCTTTTGAAGAGTTTTCTAATGGAACCATAATTGGTTCACTTACGAATCCACTTGGGCCTGATGACCAAGAAATTTCTTCCTTTGTAATTAAATTTATTTTTTTTATTGCTTGAAGTGGAGCGTTCCCAAGTTTTTGAGATGTGCTTGCCATCCAACTAAAAGTTGCTGTTAATCCTAAGTTTTTAGGATTAACAACTGCAAATTCACAACATTGTTCACTTAAAGTTTCAAGTTCACTAGTTTTATTCTTTAGATCGATAATTGATCTTTTCAGTTTTCCTTCTGGATATTTATCAAAGTCAATATCCCTGAAATTCTCGTCTGGACCAACGGATGGGAAATCATCATAAAAAATACTGTCTAATATGATTTTGGAATCTTTTTCAAAAGCATTTACATGATGAAAAACGAATCCTTCTGGAGCATCTATTGTTAATGGTGGCTGACCTCTAAATAATCCACTTTCTCTGGGGATGATAAAAAACTTTGCCTTTTTATTTGGGTTTGACTTTAGACATTGTGCTGCCCCTCTTTTGCCCATTACGAATGGGAGAGGATTGAAATCAATTGCATTCTGTAAAAATATTGCCCAATTAGTTGTAATTGCGAAATCATGAAGGAATGCAAAGCCATTGAAGGTATCTTTTCTGTCGAACAGGAGCTCTCCTGAGTTTGTACCAGCATTATTAAATTCCATTAATCTAATGGTACTTTTTGGCCCCGTTTGTACTCCAAAAGTAACTAAAAGTTCTGAGGATGCATTTGAGTTTAGGTCTGTTTTGGGATGAGCACTGAATGCTTCGTTAGGCTTGAGCACCCCTTTTAATGTCGTTAAACCTATAGTGTCAAGACTATCAGGATCCATGGCATGTGGACCGGCTGCTTCCCATAATGCGAGAATTTCATCTCCTAATTTAATGACATGCGTATTAGCAATATTTTTGAATTTTAGATCTAATACATTATTTAAAACTCCTCCATTTTTTTGTGTCCCAAAAACTCCTCTATAAATAAATTTATTTAATTTTTTTTCTTCCAAATAGCCTTTAGTTTTAACAAATCTATTTGTTAAGAATGGCTGGCCATTTTCGAATTTTATGGATGTTATCATTCCATCACCATCAAATGGATGATGAACCCATTGTCCACCTCTCTCTAATATGCCTGGTCCATTTCTTAATAATGTTCCATTTAAATTTTTAATATTATTACCTTTGCTAACTGTAAGAGACTCTTTAGTTAGCTCCCTTTCTACATTTTGATATGCACTAGACCAATCCTCTTTATTAAAACTTTTGATTTTCTCGATTTTTTTATCTTGTAAATTAGTCACAACAAAATAATTACTTTATTTATTCTCTCCAAAAATCAACTGAATTGTGGCTAATTCTAAAAAATTTCTATTTTATTGATTTTCTAGCATTCCTTTACTGCTTGGAATTGAATCAAATCTTCTCAGATCTATTTCTGTAGCCATTCTCATCGCTCTTGAAAAAGCTTTAAAGCAAGCCTCAACTATATGATGTGAATTACTACCTCGTATTTGATTAATATGGAGTGTAATACCACTGTTATTTATAAAGGCAATAAAAAACTCCCTTACTAGTTCAGTATCATAATTTCCTATTCTAGGAGCTTTTAATTGAAGATCATAAGATAGATGTGGCCTTCCAGAGCAGTCTAAAGTGACTTGCACTAATGCTTCATCTAATGGTGCAAAAAAATGTCCAAATCTGCTTATTCCTTTTCTTTCTCCCAAGGCTTTTGAAAATGCTTTGCCTAATGCGATCCCTACATCTTCATTTGTATGGTGATCATCTATATGGGTATCTCCAATCGCTTTTATTTTTAAATCGAATAAACCATGACTGGATATTTGATGAAGCATATGATCTAAGAATGGTATTCCTGTATCAATCTCAGATATCCCATTTCCATCTAAGTTTATAAATACAGAAATATCTGTTTCATTCGTTTTTCTTTTTATTTCAGATTGCCTTAGAGATGACATTTTTATGCAAAAAAACTTAGTTTACATTCCATTAATGCAGTAACCCGCATCAACATAAATTGTTTGGCCTGAAATTCCGCTAGAGAGATCACTTAATAAAAAAGCAGCTGTATTACCTACTTCTGTTTGAGTGACTGTTCTGCGTAAAGGAGCCTTTTCTTCAACATTGTGAATCATATCTAAAATGCCACCTATAGCAGAACTAGCAAGTGTTCTTATTGGTCCAGCACTTATTGCATTAACTCTGACTTGTTTTTCGGGCCCAAGCTCTGCAGAAAGATATCTTACTGAGGCTTCTAAAGCTGCTTTGGCCACTCCCATTACGTTGTAGTTAGGAATCGCTCTCTCTGATCCTAAATAAGTTAATGAGACAACGCCAGCACCATCACTAAAAAGTGGTTTTGCTGCTTTACATAAAGGTGCTAACGAATACGCACTTATATTAAGAGCCCTATCGAAACCCTCTGAAGAGGTAGCACTATAATCTCCAATCAATTCGTCGCGTCCTGCAAATGCTAAGCAGTGTACTAATCCATCAATTTGCCCCCAATTGTTTTCTATATTTTTAAAGATTTCTTCAATTTGGGCTGGATTTTGAACATCAAGAGGTAAAAATAATGATGGGTTTAATGGTTCAGTTAGTTCTCGAACTTTAGATTCGAATCTTCCCTTATCATCAGGCAAATATGTGATTCCAAGTTCTGCGCCAGCTTTTGAAAGTTGTTGAGCAATACCCCATGCTATTGAACGATTGTTGGCAATTCCCGTAACAAGAATTTTTTTGCCAGTTAGATTAAGAAGCATTTTGTTTATTATTTCTATATATTCTCCTATATAAAAGTACCTATGTTTATGGATTACTGCAAAATGTACAATAATTTTCAAATATCAAAGAATATTTAACTTAAACATGGTCAGAACAAATTCTATGGTTTTGGAATTAGGTTTTCAATTACCTAATTTCGAAATGTTAAATGCTAATTCTACTAATAATCAGTATTTTAATTCTCAAAATCTAGATAATCGGCATTTACTTTTAATGTTTATTTGTGCCCATTGTCCATTTGTTAAATATATTGAGAATCAAATTTTCACCTTTAGTAAAGAAATTGAAAATACAGTTCAAACAGTTGCAATTTCTAGTAATGATATTGTCACTCATCCTTCAGATTCTCCTGAAAATTTGAGATTACAAGCACAATCACAGGGATGGAGTTTCCCTTATCTGTATGATGAAAATCAAAATTTTGCTAAGGAATTAAAAGCCGCTTGCACTCCGGATTTTTATCTTTTTTCAAATGAAGGAGATGGAGATTTTTTATTGTTTTATCATGGCCAATTAGATGATAGTAGACCAGGTAATAATATCCCTCTGTCTGGAAAAGATTTGCGCTCTGCTGTAAAAGATTTGAATCAAGATAATTCTTATCCTTCAAATCAGATGCCTTCTTTAGGTTGCAATATAAAATGGACTCCTGGTAAAGAACCCAGTTGGTTTAAATGAATTAAAAATTTTTTTCCCCCATAGAAATATGGTTTAGGGTTAATATATTCACTATGCAGATACCTCCATTTACTTTAAATAGGCAGTACCAAGAAATTGGCTCAGAAATTGAGAGTGAGGTTTCTAAAGTTTTAAAAGGTGGCCAGTATATTGGAGGACAAGAAATTGCTAAATTTGAAGAGAGTTTTTCTAGTCTGATTGGTGTTGAAAATACTATTGGATGTAATAGTGGAACTGATGCTTTAGTATTAGCTTTGCGAGCATTAGATATTGGTGTGGGTGATGAAGTTATTACCTCATCTTTTAGCTTTTTTGCGACTGCAGAGGCTATTAGTGCAGTTGGTGCTCATCCTGTTTTGGTAGATATAGATCCAGAAACTTATCTCATTAATACTGATCTAATAGAACAAGAAATAAATTCTAATACCAAGGCAATTATGCCAGTTCATTTATTTGGGAATGCAGTGAATATGACCTTAGTAAAATCTTTGGCCAACAAATATGATTTAAAAGTAATCGAAGATTGTGCTCAGGCAACATGCACAATGTGGGAAAATTCCAAAGTTGGTAGTATCGGTGATATAGGTTGTTTTAGCTTTTTCCCTACTAAAAATTTAGGAGCTGCTGGAGATGGTGGAGCAGTAACAACTTCAGATAAGAAGATTGCCAAAAAAATTAGAGAACTGGCTGTTCATGGCAGCCCAATTAGATATCACCATACCCAAATTGGATATAACAGTAGACTTGATACTATTCAAGCTGCCATCTTAAACATTAAAATTAAATATATTTCTAAGTGGATTAATAATCGCCAAAAAATTGCTAATAATTACCTTTATTTATTAGAAGAAAATCCATTTATTAGTTTCCCAAAAATTAGCTCTGATTCAATTTCCCATTCTTGGAATCAATTTGTCATCAAATTAAGAAACGATAAATATTTTTTAAATGAAGATTTTTCAAATTTATTTGATACTGATTGCAAAAAATACTATTCCTTAAGGAATTTGGTGAAACAACAACTTTTTGAAAAAGGTATTAATTCAATTATTTATTATCCAATTCCAATACACGCACAAATAGCTTACAAAAATAAAAATTTTTCTAGAACAAAACTCATAAATACAGAGAGAATTTGTACAGAAGTTCTAAGTCTCCCAATGTTTCCTGAAATTTCTTATGAAGAGCAAGTTTATGTAGCAGAAAATTTAAATAAAGTTTTGAAGAATTGTATAGAGGAACTTCAAATTTCAGCATAAAGTGATTTAAATAATCTTTGTTGTATGTTGTGATGGACAATAGGACTTGAATAATTATTTTTTTCTAAATTAGATATCTCACCATTTAATAATTCTGAATTTGACACTTTTGATAATTCAGGAATCCAATATTTTATATATTCGCAAATAGGATCAAATTTCTTTGCTTGGGTATATGGATTAAAAATTCTAAGTGGTTTTGGATCCATACCGCTACTAGCGCTCCACTGCCATCCCCCATTATTTGCAGCTAAGTCTCCATCAACCAACGTCTCCATAAATTTTTTCTCGCCCATTTGCCAACTGCATATAAGATCTTTTACCAGAAATGAAGCGACTATCATCCTACATCTGTTATGCATCCAGCCAGTACTATTAAGTTGACGCATTGCAGCATCAACTATAGGTACTCCGGTCTCTCCGTTGCTCCAATGTTGAAACCATTCATTATTATTTTGCCATGCAAAGTGATCCCATTTTTTTCTATATGGACCTTTCTCTAGCTCTGGGAAATGGAATAAGCAATGTTGATAAAATTCACGCCAAACAAGTTCTTTTTGCCAAGTTTCAATTGATAGGTAATTTCCTTGATTTGCAAAATCTGAATTCAAATTTAATGTGGCGTTCCAAACTTTTCTAATGCTGATGGTGCCGAATCTTAGAGATGCACTTAGAAATGATGTCCCATTATGGGAAGGAAAATCTCTTGCAGAACTGTAAGAATATATTTTTTTTTCGTTAATAAAGTTTTCTAATAATGTTTGCGCAGCATTCTCCCCTGGTCTACATGGACAAATATTCGAACCAGGAAATTTGATACTTTTGTTAAATTTCTCTAGAACCGAATCAGATGACTTTATTATCTTATTTTCTTTGAGTTTATTATCGATATCTTTAAAATGGAAAACAACTTTATCTTGTTCAAATGAACCTAATAAGTTCATTTTTGATTTAACTTTTTTATAAAAAGCTCCATAAACTGAATAAGGATTATTATTTCCTGAAAATATTTTTGAAGGGTCTACTAATAAGTGATCCCAAGTTTCAATAACTTGAATATTTTGTTCTGTTAAATTATTTTTTATTACTAAATCTCGATTAATCTCATAAGGTTCAATTGATCTATTCCAAAAAACAAATTTAGCATCTATTTTCTTTGCTAATTTAGGAATTATCAATACCGGATCTCCTTCTTCCATAACTAATCTGCTACCCATTTTTTTCCAATTATTTTCTAATTCTAGAAGCGAATTTCCTAGAAACCAAGCTCTTGAACTTGCATTGAAATCGTGTGAGTAATTTTTATCGAATATATAAGTTGAAGTAATAGCATTTGATAGTGAAAATGCTTTGATTAAAGCTTGATTATCAAATATTCTTAAATCCTTTCTGTGCCAAAAAAGTATTCTAGGTTTATTCATAATTTATCTAAAAATTGTTTAGCTCTAAACCAAGCCGTAACGGTTTTGGCGTCAAGAATTTCATCCCCACTAGAAATGAGATTATCTAGTTCGTCGGGATCTAAAATTAATACTTCTATATCTTCATCTAAATCTCCTTTAACCTCGGATTTGAGTTTGTTTAAATCACGAGCTAAAAATAAATAAATTTCTTCATCTGCATAACCAGGAGCAGGTACAAGAGTTCCCAATTCATCCCATTTGTTTGCAATGAATCCAGCCTCTTCTTGTATTTCTCTTTGAATTGAATTAATAGGTGTTTCACCTATTTCTAATGTACCTGCTGGAAATTCTAATAAATATCTTGAAACAGCAAATCTATATTGCCTAAGAATGATAACTTTATTGTCTTTTGTAATAGGTACGGCTAATGCTGCTCCAGGATGCTTAATATATCCATATTCACCTTCATGTCCATTTGGAAGCTCAATTCGATTTATTTCGAAACTAAATTTTTTTGATTTTAACTCAGATATTTTTTCTTTAAAAATGGATCTTTTTATAAAGTTTTTGTGGCCCATAATTTTTAAATAAAGCTAGCCTAACAGTTATTTTTTGGTTTTGTAAATCATTTATATAGACTATTTTGGGGTATCAAACTTTTTGATTTTTTGGCTTCTACTCAAGATCTCAGATAGTGGTGTAATAACGAAATTCCGATTCATGAATCTAGGGTGAGGTAATGTTAATTCCTCGTCAACCATATGAAAATCTTCCCACCAAAGAATATCTAAATCGAGACATCTTGATAGCCATTTCTTTCCCATTGGTGTCTCTTCTCGTCCGAAAAATCTCTCTAACTTTTTTAGCTCTTTTAAAAGTAATTTTGCTTTTTTATTTGATGGTTTTGGAAATGAATTACTTTTTATGAGCAATAGAGTATTTAAATAATTTGGCTGCTCATTTTCAACTCCATGAGGTAATGTCTCATAAATTGAAGACCAAAAAAAGTTTGCATTAAACTTTCTTTTCTCCTCTTTTTGTTTGTTGGAATTACCTCCCCATTCATTTATTATTTCTTCTATTTTTGGTTTGCACATTAATAGTGACTCAAGAGGGCTTCCGAATTTACTATCAATATTTGCTCCGAGGGATATACATAGTCCATTTTTGATATTAAGATTTGATAATTCCACTACAAAAAACAAAGTTATTGGATAAATTCTATATCAGGCATTTTTAAAGTGAATTTGAATCCCGAGTTACAAGAAAAAGGAGAAATAAAAAATTTAATGAAGTCAAAGGATTCTTTTAGAGCTTTCCCTTTGGCGGCAATTACAGGTCATAGTTTATTAAAGTTATCTTTGCTTTTAGCAGCAGTTGATCCCAGTTTAGGAGGAGTTATTATCGCTGGAGGAAGAGGTACTGGTAAGTCAGTATTAGCTAGGGGTTTGCATACTTTACTCCCTCCTATAGAGGTATTAGATAATGAATTAATATTGGAAAAGCTAACTATGAGAAATAGTAATACTTCATTAAGACCAATCGGTAAGAACCTAGATCCAGATAAGCCAGAGGAATGGGATATTAGTACTAATAAATTGTTAGAGGAGGTAATTGGAAGTGATTATTTGAATCAAATTGAAGAAATTCCGAAAAAAGTAAGAGAGGCTCCATTTATCCAAGTTCCCATTGGCATAACAGAAGATAGGCTTGTTGGATCAATTGACGTCGCTGCATCATTAAGTACTGGGGAACAAGTTTTTCAGCCTGGAATTTTAGCAGAGGCTCATAGAGGCGTTCTTTATGTAGATGATATAAATTTATTGGATGATGGCATTGTAAATTTAATTCTTGAAGCCACAGGAAGAGAGAAAAATAATATTGAAAGAGATGGTTTAAGCCTTTCTCATCCTTGTAGGTCACTTTTAATAGCAACTTATAATCCTGAAGAAGGTGCTCTAAGAGATCATGTTTTAGATCGTTTTGCCATCGTGCTTTCCGCAGATCAATCTATTGATAATGCTCAAAGAGTTGATATTACAAAATCTGTTTTATCGCACGCAGAAAATAATATTAAATTTTCAGAAAGATGGTCTGAAGAATCTGATAATTTATCCACTCAATTAATTTTGGCGAGACAATGGTTAAAGGACGTCAAGATAACAAAAGAGCAAATAACGTATTTAGTTAATGAAGCTCTTAGAGGAGGAGTAGAAGGGCATAGGTCAGAATTATTTGCAGTAAAAGTAGCAAAGGCTAATGCAGCTCTTCGAGGCGATGAGAATGTAAATTCTGAAGACCTAAAAGTAGCAGTAAGGTTAGTTATTCTTCCACGAGCAATGCAAATGCCTCCAGACGATGATGATATTCAACCACCCCCTCCAGAGGATCAGAGCCCCCCACCCCCACCTAAATCAAATAATGAAGAGTCTGAGCCTGATACTAGTGAAAATGATAATGAGCAAGACCAAGAACAAGAAGAAGATAATTCTGATGGAGAAGAAGAATCTACTCCCGAAATACCTGAAGAATTCATATTAGATCCTGAGGCATGCATGGTTGATCCTGATTTATTGCTTTTTTCATCAGCTAAAGCTAAAGCAGGGAATAGCGGTAGTAGATCAGTCATATTTAGTGATAGCAGAGGAAGATATGTAAAACCTATTATTCCAAGAGGTAAAGTTAAAAGAATTGCTGTAGATGCTACCCTTAGAGCTGCTGCTCCATATCAAAAATCGAGAAGATTAAGGAACCCTAATAAATCAATAGTTATTGAAGAAAATGATTTTAGAGCAAAGCTTCTTCAAAAAAAGGCGGGGGCCTTAGTAATTTTTCTCGTTGATGCTAGTGGCTCTATGGCTTTAAATAGAATGCAAAGTGCCAAAGGCGCTGTAATTAGACTTTTGACAGAAGCGTATGAGAATAGAGATGAAGTAGCTCTTATTCCTTTTAGAGGTAATCAGGCCGAAGTGCTTTTGCCTCCAACAAGATCAATAACTGCTGCAAAAAGAAGGTTGGAAACAATGCCTTGTGGTGGAGGTTCCCCTTTGGCACATGGATTAACACAATCAGCAAAAGTAGCAAAAAATGCTCTTTCAACAGGAGATATAGGTCAAGTTATTGTTGTGGGGATAACTGATGGACGAGGAAATGTACCATTAGGATTATCACTAGGACAAAATGAGATTGAGGGAAAAGATAGCGAAAATGAAAGTGTCAATTTAAAACAGGAGGTTCTAGATATAGCTGCAAAATATCCCATGCTTGGGATAAAACTCTTAGTAATTGATACTGAGAGAAAATTTATAGCAAGTGGATTTGGTAAAGAATTAGCAGAGGCTGCTCAAGGGAAATACGTTCAATTGCCAAAAGCTACAGATAAAGCTATAGCAGCTATGGCTTTAAATGCTATCAATGAATTCTAAATATTTCTTATGGATAAATTTCATTAAGGAATTTTGAAAGTCCAATCGTTAAATCTCTTATAGATTTTGTTAATTCTTTATCTTGTGTTAATTTTTCAAAATCATCGCTCATATCATCTATTTTGGTTGAGATAGATCTAGCAGCATTAATTGTCAATTTAATGTCATTAAGGGTTTCTTTGTCATCAATAGTAGACAAAATGTTATTTAAATGGTTAGCAGCAATTGTAATTTCTTTTATTAGAGGTTCCACTCTTTGAAGTTCTTGTTTCGATAAATAAATTAATTCATCAAGATTTTCTTGAGTTCTATCAAATTGGTCAATTGAGGTAACGATGTTTTCAATTAGGTTTTCTTGATTTGTTTCTTTTAAAAGTTGGCTTATTCTATTAGTTATATTTGAGAGACTTGATAGTTGTTTACCTGTAATAGTGTCTCCCTGACAAATAATTAATTTTGCATCGCATTTTTCTGATATAGGTTTTGCAATGTTTTTAGGAATTGTCTTGTCACTAGTTTCTAAAGCAACCTGTACATCTCCTCCGAGGAAAGAATTTGTTACTACCCTTGCAAAAGCTGGTCTTGGAAGAATGATTTCAGGATTATTTAAAACTATCTTTGCTTTAATTGATTCATTTGTAAACAAGATATCTTCTATAGATCCAACTAAGATTCCTCTATAAGTAACTGGAGATTTTTTTGATAAACCGCTTGCGTTATTGAATTCAGCAAAGAGGTGCCAATTTTTTGAAGATAATCTCACTCCTCTTAGCCAAAAAGAAAAAAATGAGAATATTAAAATTCCTCCTAATAAGGAAAAACCAACTATTGAGTCTCGTAAGCTTCTACGCATAATTTCTAAATGTCTTTGGGTTGCATAGGACCATCAAGTTTTCCATTCCTAAATTGAAATACATAGGGATCCTTACTCTTTTTAAATTCATCAATCGAGCCTGCCCATCGGAATTTACCTCCATAAAGCATTAAAACTTTATCTGAAGTTCTCTCTATAGTACTAAGAACATGGCTAACCACAATAGATGATCCGCTAGCTTTTTGATTTGTCTTATTAATTAAATCTTCAATTCTTGAAGAGGCAATGGGATCAAGGCCGGCAGTTGGTTCATCAAAAAGTAATAAAGGTTTAGATTTTGCATTAAGAGTTTGATCAGTAATTAATGCTCTCGCAAAACTTACTCTTTTTTGCATACCTCCACTTAATTCATTTGGAAGTTTATTTTCAACATTAAATAATCCTACTTCTGCTAAGCATTCACGTACTATTTCATGAATTGACTTTTTCGATAGGTTTTTATTTCTCTTGAGGAGAAAACCTACATTTTCTTCAATTGTTAGAGAACCTAATAAAGCCGGGTTCTGAAAAACTAGTCTTACATCAGGAGGATTATTTTGATCTAATCTCAAATATTTTTGCTTCTCTCCAAATATTCTTAATTCTCCTTTGGTAGGTAAAATTAATCCTGCTAATATTTTTAAAATGGTTGATTTACCAGAACCTGAAGGGCCAACAATAGCTAATTTCTCTCCATCATTAAGTTCAAAATTTATTTGATTAAGTACATTAACTTCCCCCCAGCCTATTGAAAGGTTTTTTGTTTCGACAGCATGATTTGATTTTTTCAAAACTTATATAAAAAACATCTATATATTTCATTTTGCCTATTTTTAGAAATAAAAAAAGGATGTATGAATTTGATTTATAATGATTTTATATAGTATTTAAATTTGAGAAAAATAATTTAAGAGGTTTTTTAATGAATAAGAGTAAAAAAAGGGTTAGAAGATACTATAAGAGCTTTAAAAAATCTAATTTTGTCTTGTTAAAAAAAATCTTAAGAATTTTGAGTTGGCTTTTGCCAGGATTGGTAATAAAAAGATGGATGCTTACATCTGCTATAGGATTTTTGACTACATTATTAGGCCTGGTAATTTGGACAAATTTAAGACCGCTCTATTGGCTAATTGAAATCTTTTTTTCTGTTATGACAGGTTTAACAAGTATTTTGCCTGTTACATTAATGGGACCATTGATTTTTGTTCTTGGACTATTATTAATTGGGATTGGACAAAATAGAAGTATTAATTCTATTCAAAAAGCGCTTGTTCCAGAAAAAAATACATTTTTAGTTGATGCATTAAGAGTTAAAAGTAAATTAAACAGAGGTCCAAATATTGTTGCAATTGGCGGAGGGACAGGTTTATCTACTTTACTAAAAGGCTTAAAAAATTACAGTAGTAATATTACAGCAATTGTAACTGTATCCGATGATGGTGGAAGTAGTGGAATTCTAAGAAAACAATTAGGTGTGCAACCTCCAGGAGATATTAGAAATTGTTTAGCAGCCCTATCAAACGAAGAACCTACTTTAACTAGATTATTTCAGTACAGATTTTCAGGGGGAAGTGGTCTGGAAGGTCATAGTTTTGGAAATCTATTCTTGTCAGCTTTAACAACAATTACAGGCAGTTTAGAAAAAGCAGTTCAAGCCTCTAGTAAGGTTTTGGCGGTACAAGGTCAAGTTTTACCTGCAACAAATATTGATGTTATGTTATGGGCCGAATTAGAAGATGGTGAAAAAATTTTTGGTGAAAGCAATATCAGTAAATCTAAAAAATTAATATCGAGGATTGGTTACCTACCAGAAAATCCTTCAGCTCTGCCAAGTGCTCTAGAATCTATAAAAGAAGCTGATTTAATTGTCCTTGGCCCTGGCAGTCTATACACGTCTTTATTGCCTAATCTTTTAGTACCAGAGATAGTTGATTCCTTATTGCAAAGTAATGCTCCCAAAATTTATATAAGTAATTTGATGACTCAGCCTGGAGAAACAGATGGACTTGATGTTTATCAACATATTAAAGAAATAGAAAAACAATTATCAAATTTTGGAGTTAATACTCGAATTTTTAACTCAATTTTATCTCAGATTCAATTTGAAAAGTCTCCATTAGTAGATTATTACGAAAGTAGAGGGGCAGAGCCTGTCCAATGTAATAAAGAAAAACTATTATCCGAGGGTTATTACGTTTTGCAAGCACCATTATATTCAAAAAAAATCACTCCAACTCTTAGACATGATCCAAGGAGACTAGCAAGAGCAGTTATGTTTATTTACCGCAAATTAAAAAAATTAAACTAATAAGCATCTTGGAGTTCATAGAAATCTGGCTGAATATAATCTTTTCGTAACGGCCATCCTCTCCAATCTTCGGGCATTAATAGTCTTTTGGGATTGGGATGATCAATAAAATTTATTCCATACATATCAAAAGTTTCTCTTTCTTGCCAATCACTTCCTTTGAAAATTTTATACAAACTAGGGATTGACAAATCAGAATCTCTTTTTAAGAAAACTTTTAATCTGACTTCTTTAATTTTCTCGATTTTTTGTAAATCATCAACAGTTATGAAATGGTAGAAACTAACAAGATTTTTGCCTGGTCCCTCATCATATCCTCCTTGGCATTGGAGATAATTAAAACCGTAATTTCTTAAGGCAGATACTGCTTCATATAATTTGTTGGGTTCCACAGAAATGTTTTCAATCCCAATGTGATCATCAGATAAAGATTTATTTGGAATTCCATCTTTAGACAAAGTTTGGCTTATAAAGCCTTCTTTTTCTATCGCAGCATCTGAGGATTTGGCTAGTCCGTCTTTTTCCATCAGTCTTCGAATGTATTAATAATTTCATCTTTTTCTGTATTTTCAGGTAATTCAATTATTTTTTCTTTACTGGAGGAGGGAATGACGTTACCTGAAGTTTTGTTTAGATATTCACCTGTATTTTCAGAGAATACGAGATTCATTTGATGATCAATTGTTATGTATCTGTGAGTTTGTTCAGTTTTTGTGCGTTCTAGAATTGATTCGTTACCAACTTTCTTTCTTAATTTGATTACGGCATCAAAGATTGCCTCTGGCCTGGGTGGACATCCTGGAAGGTATAAATCAACAGGTATTAATTTATCGACGCCTCTTACAGCAGTAGTAGAATCTGCGCTAAACATCCCTCCAGTGATTGTACATGCACCCATAGCTATCACGTATTTTGGTTCAGGCATCTGCTCATAAAGTCTTACAAGGGCGGGAGCCATCTTCATAGTTACTGTCCCTGCGACTATCAGTAAATCTGCTTGCCTTGGCGAGCTTCTTGGCACTAATCCAAATCTATCAAAATCAAATCTTGATCCAATTAAGGCAGCAAATTCTATAAAACAACAAGCTGTTCCATAAAGGAGTGGCCAAAGACTACTTAACCTGGCCCAATTATGAAGATCATCTAAGCTTGTCAATATAATATTTTCGCTTAAATCTGTAGTAACTTGGGGTGCACCAAGAGGATTGCAAGTTCCTTCTCGAATTTCTCTTATTGCTTTTGGGGATAATTGTGGATTCAATTTTTTAACTCCATTCTAAAGCACCTTTTCTCCATGCGTATGCAAGGGCAACAACAAGTATTGCAATGAAGATTAAAGCTTCAATAAAAGCTAATAAGCCTAATCTATTAAAGGCAACAGCCCAAGGATAAAGGAATACTGTCTCAACATCAAATATAACGAAAACCAAGGCAAACATGTAATAACGAATATTAAATTGAATCCATGCTCCTCCAATAGGCTCCATTCCGGATTCATATGTGAGTTTTCTTTCCCCAGTTCTGCCTTTTGGGGCAACGATGAGATTAGTAACTAGAGCTAATACTGGTACAGCTGCGGCAATTAGAAGGAAACCTAAAAAGTATTCATAGCCAGTTAATAAAAACATCTTAAAAAATTAATTTTGAATAAAAGTCGCTTAATTAAGCAAAATCTTTTAAAGTTCTTAAAGAATAATAATAAACCGTGAGTGAAAACATTCAACCAGCCTCTGAGGAAAACAAAATAGTTGAAGACTTTGAGAAAGAAAAACTTTCTGAAAATCCCTCAGGAGTAAATGTTGAACAACCTACCCTTAATCTAGAACAAAATAGATTCGAATGTAGAAGTTGTGGATATATTTATGATCCGTCTGAAGGAAATAAAAAATTAAACATACCTAAAAATACTCCTTTTTCAGAGTTAGATGGGAATACCTTTGCTTGCCCTGTTTGTCGAGCTGGTAAAAATTTTTATAAGGATATAGGTCCTAAATCTAAACCTAGTGGTTTTGAAGAAAACTTAGTATATGGGTTTGGTTTTAACAGTTTACCTCCTGGACAAAAAAATATATTGATTTTTGGAGGTCTGGCGTTTGCTGCTGCTATGTTCCTTTCTTTGTACTCTTTGCATTAATATATACTAATGAAAAAATTTATTACTAGTATTCCCAATCTTCTTTTTTCAGTTCTCCTCTGTTTTGTATTGAGCAGTTGTTCATCTACAGGAGTAAAGATGAGTGATAGCAGTCCTTGGAAAACAATTCAGTTTGAGGACCAGGCTAATGCATTAGATGTTGATTTTATAGATGATAAAAATGGATTTTTAGTAGGTTCTAATAGACTTATTATGGAATCTAATGATGGAGGAGAAACTTGGGAAAAAAGAAATTTAGATTTACCAAATGAAGAGAACTTTCGTCTCCTAGATATTGATTTTAAAGGTGAAGAAGGGTGGTTAATAGGTCAGCCTTCATTAGTTATGCATACAATTGATGCAGGAAAGAATTGGACACGTTTATCTCTAGGTAACAAATTGCCAGGCCAACCTTTTCTAATAACAACTGTTGATGCTGGTCTTGCAGAATTGGCTACAACCGCAGGTGCTATCTACGAAACATCAGATAGTGGTGAATCATGGAATGCAAAAGTTGTAGATGCATCTGGTTCTGGAGGTGTAAGAGACTTAAGAAGAACTAATAAAGGAGATTATGTCAGTGTAAGTAGTCTAGGTAATTTCTTTTCTACTTTGGAAAAGGATAGTAATGCATGGATAGCTCATCAAAGAGCTAGTAGTAAAAGAGTACAAAGTATTGGCTTTAATCCAGAAGGAAGTTTGTGGATGCTGTCTAGAGGAGCAGAAATTAGATTTAATGAAGATACTGATGACCTAGAAAATTGGTCAAAGCCTATCATACCAATTCTTAATGGATATAATTATCTAGACATGGGATGGGATCCAAATGGCGATATCTGGGCTGGCGGGGGTAATGGAACTTTAATAGTAAGTAAAGATCAAGGTAAAACCTGGAATAAAGATCCTATTGCTTCTGAATTGCCAACTAACTACATTAAGATAGTTTTTCTTGATAAGCAGGCTTTAGACAATCAAAAAGGATTTGTACTTGGTGAGCGTGGTTATATCCTAAAATGGAATAGCTAACTTTAAATAACTTGGGTTAATAGTAAAAAAAAAATTAATTTTTCAAAGATTTAGCAACTGTCTGTAACCAACCTGTTAATTTCTTCGCGAACTTATGATTTTACACTGTAAGATCATAGGGTAAACATTTGTGATTATGGCCGCAGGTTCAACGGGTGAACGCCCATTCTTTGAAATAATCACCAGTATTAGATACTGGATTATTCATGCAGTAACATTACCAGCTATCTTTATAGCAGGCTTCTTATTTGTATATACAGGCTTAGCCTACGATGCTTTCGGAACTCCTCGTCCAGATAGTTATTTCCAATCATCTGAATCTAAGGCACCTGTCGTAACACAAAGATATGAAGCTAAATCTCAACTAGATTTAAGAACAAAATAACAATGACTAATTCTCAAGCTCCAATGCAGGCTGCGGAAGTCCGCGTTTATCCTATATTTACTGTCCGTTGGCTAGCAGTTCACGCACTAGCTATTCCATCAGTATTCTTTTTAGGTTCTATTGCTGCTATGCAATTCGTAGCCCGATAAATTTAACTATCATGCAAGTAAACGAAAATCCTAACAAAGTTCCAGTTGAACTTAATCGTACAAGCCTTTATTTAGGCTTATTATCAGTTTTTGTATTGGGAATTTTATTTTCCAGTTACTTTTTCAATTAAATTAAAATCATGAGTAAATTAAAAGGACCTGATGGAAGAATTCCTGATAGACTTCCCGACGGTAGACCAGCAGTTGCATGGGAAAGAAGATGGACTGAAGGAACTCTTCCTCTATGGCTTGTTGCTACAGCAGGTGGAATTGCAGTTATCTTCGTTTTAGGAATATTCTTCTATGGCTCATACCAAGGCGTCGGAGCTGGAGGCTAACAAATCCTACCTTGACCTGACAATCACTTATATTAAATAAGGTTAATAAGATTCAGTAAATATCCTTAGCTTTTCTTTTGTAGAGCTGGGGATATTTTCTTTTTTGGTTATCAATCCATCTTTTAATGAAAAATGTGACTTACTTTTTGGTCTCTCTTTTTCAATTAATTTAGCTACTTCAAATATTATTTTGTTAGCCACTTCAGTATTAGATCTAAGATTATCCAAAACCATCTCTACAGAAACTTCTTGATGAGTTTGATGCCAGCAATCATAATCAGTAACCATAGATAATGAGGAGTAAGCTATTTCAGCTTCTTTAGCTAATCTTGCTTCTGTATGGTTCGTCATTCCAATAATTGAACATCCCCAACTTCTATATAAATTAGATTCTGCTCTAGTTGAGAAAGCAGGACCCTCCATTGCTAGGTAGGTACCCCCTCTATGCAATTGTCTACCGCCAGGAATATTTTTTTCTCCAATTTCACTTAATATACGTGATAAATTTGTGCAGAAGGGATCTCCCATAGTTACGTGAGCTACAGCTCCCTCGTTAAAGAAGGTTGCAGGTCTATTTTTTGTCCGGTCTATAAATTGATCTGGAACCACTATGTCAAGTGGTCTTATCTGTTCTTGTAATGAACCAACTGCTGATGGAGCTATAATCCATCTTACTCCTATTGATCTAAGAGCCCAAATATTAGCTTTGTAAGGGATTTCAGAAGGATTTAATCTATGAGTTTTGCCATGTCTAGGAATGAACGCTATCTCTAGATTTCCAAGATTATATACTTTTATTGAATCAGAGGGTTTACCATAGGGAGTATTGATTTCTAGTTCTCTTAAATACTCTATTTGATCCATTGAATAAAATCCACTCCCACCAATCACTCCTAATCTTGATTTTTCAATTGGTAATAAATGTTCTTTATTCATAGTGATGTAAATGACTTTTAATCATCTGGTACTAATTGGAGGAGGACACACAAATGTTCTTTTATTGAACAAATGGTTAATGTGTCCGAAATTTATGCCAGAAATTCCTGTTTCAATTATATCTAGAGATTCTCATTTGGTTTATTCGGCGATGTTCCCATCAGTGCTTTCAAAATCAATCACTTTAGAAGAAAGTTTAATTGATATAAAATCTTTAGCAAAAAATGCAAAAGTATCTTTTATAGAAGCAGAAGTAAAGGATATTGATTTCAATTTAAAGAAAATTGTTTTAAGTAATAGACCTTCTGTTAATTATTCGAAGTTAGTGCTTAATTATGGAAGTCAAACAATAATTCCAAAAGAATTTGAGTCACTAGTTAAAAATCGAAATGCTTTTTCAATTAAACCTTTTTTAAGGGCTTATGACTCAATAAAAAAAGAGGACATTTTTGATTCAGTTAATGAACTTCCATTTGTAATTATTGGGAGTGGTCTTGCTGCAATTGAAGTATCATATGCTTTGAGAAAAAGATGGAGATATAGATCTTTAAAACTATTATGTGATTCAAGAAAAATTGATAATAGAATTCTAAAAAGTTTAAGTAATTCCAATATTGATTTGGTTGGTAACCTTAATTTCGATTATGGAAAGATTCTTTTATGTACTGGAAATACATCTCCTTCATGGGCACAAAAAAAATTATTAGATTCGGATTCTAATGGCAGAATAATTACAACTCAAAATCTACAGATAAAAAGTTTCTCTGGAATCTTTGCTGTCGGTGATTGCGCGGTTGTAGGTTCAGCAAAAAGACCAGCATCGGGAGTTTTTGCAGTAAAAGTTGTAAATACATTAGTACAAAATCTAAAAAAAGATATAGAAGGGAGATCATTAGAAAAGTGGTTTCCTCAAAAGATCGGATTGCAAATAGTAAATATATTTCCAAGCCATCATCCAAAGGCTTTTGCTATTTATCGCAATTTTGTTTTTGGCCCTTCTTTTCTTTTTTGGATTTTAAAGCGTCAAATTGATCTCAACTTTATTAAAAAGTTAAGATCAAAAATGTTAATTATGAAAAGTAGTAAAAAAAATATTTCATTGAATGATTGCAGAGGATGTGCAGCTAAGATTCCTCAGTTTGTTTTGAATAAATCATTAATAAATTCTAATTTAAATTCTTTTGCCTCATCACCGGAAGATTCAGTTGAGATTTATCAAAATGGTCAAGATATTATCTTGCAAAGTGTAGATGGATTTCCTGCTTTGGTAAGTGATCCTTGGCTTAATGCAAAAATTACTACTTTGCATGCTTGCTCAGATTTGTGGGCATGCGGAGCAAAACTTTCATCCGCGCAGGCTTTAATTTCATTACCAAAGGTTGAAAGGGAATTTCAGAGTTACCTCTTTTCTCAATCACTTCAAGGTATTAAATCAACAGTTGAGGATCATGGAGGTGAATTACTTGGAGGCCATACTTTCGAGGCAAGAAGTTTAGTAAATAAACCTTATTCATTAGGAATAGATATTTCTTTAACAGTTCAAGGTATTTTAGAAAATGGAGCAAAACCATGGCTTAAATCTGGAATGAAGATTGGAGATATTCTCATGATGTCTAGACCTCTAGGCGTTGGGATTTACTTTGCCGGTCAAATGCAAAATAATAATATGGTAGGTAGTTCTTCTGAAGTAATTAATAATTTAGTTAAGAGTCAGCAATATTTGATTGATGAAATTTATCTTTTTCAAAATCAATTTAAAGAAGCATTAGTCAATGCTGCGACTGATATTACTGGATACGGATTTATTGGACATCTTAAAGAAATGGTTGAATCAACTAATTTATATAGGCAAAACAATAATCTTGAGCCATTAAAAGTTTTATTAGATTTATTTGCATTTAAAGCTTATCCTGGAGTATTTGATTTAATAAGAAAAGATGTTAAAAGTACTTTCTTTGAATCTAATAAAGAAATTTTTGACAAAATTTATAAAGAAAATAAGCAAAAAAGAATAATTAATTTTTTAAACGAAAATTCAATAGATCAAAAGACTTTTAACGAGAGAATTTCATTACTTTTAGATCCTCAAACATGTGGCCCCTTGTTGATTAGTTGCAATCGTAAATATGAAAATGTTCTAAAGGATAAATGGTGCAAGGTTGGAGAGGTTGTAAAAATGTAATTAATTTCTATTTATATTTGTCAATTTCCAAATATCTTAATCTTTTGATTTCCTTTCCCATCTCCTTCCCTGGGCCCCATCCTTCTTTTTTTAATGTTTCTCCATCTTTTTTTGATTTTATGAATTTGTAAATAAATAACCACTTAAACAATTTACGCCAGTATGGTACTCCATCACAAATTAATAATTTGACTGTCTCATCATTAAGGTTTCTGTTCTCAATAAATTCTGTCCAATTTGATGGAGAAAAATGATTGAAATTTTTTTGGTTTGTATTTAATGCCTTTTTGATATTTTTATAATCTTCTAATATTTTTATCTCACTATTATTTACCAAAAATCTTTGACATGATTTTTCAAAATCTTCTGAATCTTTTAATAAGTAAAGCATATGATTTCCCTTTAACTTCTTAATCCAATTTAGTCCTCTTAAAAATCTTTTATCGACTTTAATGTTTTCATTTAAGATTGAGATAATTTCCCATTTATGAATTATCGAAATTACATTAGTCAAATTATCGTGTTTGCATATTTCAGCAAGTTCCATCCTTATTCGTATGCCTAGTGCAGGAGGGTAAATCATTTTCTGATGAGTTTCTGAACTTTCCCATGGCCATTGTCTAACTGTTTCTTGAGATTGTTTGAGGGAATTATTTGAAATATTGAAATCTAACCTTGAAGCATATTTTGCACATCTAATTAATCTACTTGGATCATCTGAAATACTATTACTGTGAAGTAAGTTCAATCTTTTACTTTTTATATCAGAAATTCCTCCATAAAGATCATAGATTTTTTTTGTCGAAACTTCGAAGGCTATTGAATTTATAGTGAAATCTCTCCTCTTGAGATCCTCCTCAATAGTACTTTTATTTACTGTGGGATTTAGGCCTGGAGCAGAATAAATTTCTTTTCTTGCAGAAGCAATATCTATCTTATAGTCATTAATATTTATTTCTACAGTGTTGTATAAATTAAATTCCTTGATTAAACATAAATCTACATTTACAGTATTTTTTTTTATAAATTTTGCAAGAGAAATAGAGGATCCTTCAATAACTAGATCAATATCTACAGGTTTAGAAAACGATTTTTTGTGGAATTTGCTAATTAATAAATCTCTTAAATAACCGCCAACAAAAGCTACTTTAGTATTGTTATTAGATTCTATGTATTTTTCAATTAGGTTATATAGATTAAATGGAGTTTTGATTAATTCCCCTTCGATGTAATTAGAGATATCGTTCATGAGTTTTAACTTACATAACGAATTGGAGCTAATCTGGGATCTAGAATTTTACTACCTTTATCACCAAATTTTACTGCTAAAGATATTTTTTCCCCACTCCCAAAAATATGTATGATTTCACCTTTCCCAAACTTTGAGTGAATTAGCATATCTCCAACTATCCAGCTTTTCCCTTTACTGGGACCTGAATATAATTTCCTTACTGCATTTATTGGTTTGTTAACAAATTCATTTGGATTGTTTCGATCAACTCTAGTTAAACGATCAAGATGCCAATCTCTTCTAATAGAAGCACCACCAGTTTGTGGTAATTCGCCATCCATTAAATCTTCAGGTATTTCCGAGAGAAATATTGAAGGAATTGTTGCTTCACGCATTCCACCCCATAATCTTCTTTCTCTGGCATGACTTAAGAAAACTCTTTCTTTAGCTCTAGTAATACCTACATAGCATAATCTTCTTTCCTCTTCAAGAAGTGAGGGAGTATCTATTGATCTATGGCTAGGGAAGAGACCTTGTTCTAGCCCAGTGATAAAAACATTTTGAAATTCTAAACCTTTACTATTATGCAGAGTCATCAGAGTTACAGAGTTAGGATTATTTTTTTTCGTATCATTATCAGTTGTTAAGGCTGCTGTAGAAAGAAATCCCTCTACATCTCCACTTTCTGTTTCTTCTTCATATTGAGTAGCTGCATTAATTAGTTCTTGTAAGTTATTTCTTCTATCTTCAGATTCCTCAGTCCCACTAGAGAGAAGGTCACTTAAATAACCACTTTTTTCTAATATAAGTTGTAGTAGTTGAGCGGGACCTGAATTTTCTAGGTAACACAGTAGATCATTCATAATTTCAGTAAATTTATTAATTCCTTTTGATGATCGGCCTATTGTTTCTTCAAGACTTTGTTTATCATTAAGAACCTCCCATAATGGGATATTTAACCTATTAGATAGTTCGTTAAGTTTTTGAATAGTAGTCTTGCCAATCCCTCTTCTAGGAACATTTATGATTCGTAAAAGACTAACGTTATCTGAAGAATTAACCAGAACTTTCAAATATGCTATTGCATCTTTAATTTCTCTTCTATCATAAAAACGCAATCCTCCAAAAATTGTATAAGGAATGCGCCACCTTACAAGAGATTCTTCTAATACTCTCGACTGAGCTCTGGTTCTATATAAAATTGCAAAATTTTTCCAAATTGGGTTTTGATTATAGTTATTGAGTGATTTTATTTTATTGGTAATTGCTTCTGCCTCGGAAATTTCATCATCACAGCTGAGTAACGTTAAAAGTTCCCCTTTTTCTTTGGTAGCCTTTAAAACTTTGTCAATTCTTTCAGAGTTGTTTTCAATTAGTGAGTTTGCAGCATCAAGGATATTGGAAGATGACCTATAATTTTCTTCTAATTTAATTAAAGATGATTTTGTATCGTCGTTGATTGAAGTTTTAAAATCTTCTTGAAAACCAATTAAAATTCTGAAGTCAGCTGCTCTGAAACTATAAATACTTTGATCAGCATCCCCAACTACAAAAATTGACCGATCTTCCCAATTGAAGAATTTTTTTGGTTCAGTATTTCCAGCCGTAATTAATTTTATAAGTTCATATTGTGTTCTATTTGTATCTTGATATTCGTCAACTAAAATATGTTTAAATCTTTTGTGCCAGTAATCTCTGACTATATCATTTTGCCTCAATAAGAAAACGGGCAAAAGTAGAAGATCATCAAAGTCTAAAGAATTATTTTTTGAGAGCGAAATCCTATATCTCTTGTAGGCTTCTGCAACTGTTTTATCAAAATTATTATCTGCTTTTTCTAAAAGATCATTAGAAGTTAAGCATTGATTTTTAGCATTACTTATTAATCTTTTAATCTTTTTGGGATCATATCTTTTTGGATCAAGATTCATATCTTGACTAATAATTTCTTTTACTAATGTTTGAGAATCTGTTTCATCATAAATTGAAAATTGCCTTGTCCATTTTAGGCCCTCTGGATCAGTATATTTTTCAATATCGTATCTCAGAAGTCTTGAAAATAAGGAATGGAAAGTACCGATCCAAAGGTTCTGAAGCCTCTCTTGGTGAACGTTTGATCTTAATTGATTTTGATCAATTTCTTTGAGAGTTGTCCAAGGCTGACCAAATTGATTAAAAGCTAATTCTTGGGCTAGAAGAACCTCTAATCTTGCTTTCATTTCTTTAGCAGCTTTGTTAGTGAAAGTGACCGCGAGAATGTTATAGGGGTCTATAGAGTTACCTTCAATAAGGTTTGCAATTCTGTGAGTAAGAGCCTTAGTTTTTCCGCTACCTGCACCTGCTACAACTAATAGTGGTCCATAAACATGTTTTACTGCTTGAAGTTGTTGATTGTTTAGGGACTTAAAAAGGAAATTGTTGGTTTGAGGCACTTTTAGAAGGGTTTTTCAAAAATCAGACTTTACTATGAGATTCAGATTCCGTTTCTAGATCTTCTAACGCTTTTTTTAAATTTATAAGTTCATTATTGTTGTTAATTATTTCTTCAAATTTATTTTGAGGCATCTTTAATTTCATACTTCTGTCTAGAATTTCTTTTTCCAATCTTTTTTTATATGAGGAAATAAGTTTCTTTGATAATTTTAAATCTTGTTGATCCAAAACTTTATTGAAATTGTAGTTTTATATTAGCGGAAAAAAATTTTTTATTTGAATTATTTTAACTATCACTTTGGAATGAAGTTATTAATTAAGAAGCGTTGCGTTAAATTTGAAATTGTATTGTTTTTGCTAGCTTTGTATTAATCTTAAGATCGGCCTTTAAATTTTTACTTCAGGAATGTCAGTTTCAAAGAATAATCAACTATTGTCAGCCGATAAGAAATTAAATGATTTAAGCAATATAAAAGAATTTATTAATAGTGCAAACTCAAGATTAGATGCAATAACCTCAATAACCAATAATTCACATGCAATCGCAGCAGACGCTGTAACAGCAATGATTTGCGAAAATCAAGATTCACTTAATTCAAAAATATCTATAAATACAACTAACAAGATGTCCGTTTGTTTAAGAGATGGAGAAATAATCCTAAGGATTGTTGCTTATCTTTTAATTTCTAATGACGAATCAGTTTTAGAAAAAAATTGTTTGAAGGATCTAAAAAATACTTATCTTGCTCTTGGGGTACCTTTAAGAAATGCAAGAAGGGTTTTTGAATTAATGCGAGATGCAACTATTTCTGATTTGAATTCAACATTTAATAATAAGCCTGGAAACAAAGGCTTTCTTCCTAAATTAATATCTGAAACAGAGTTTCAATTTGAAAGGATAATTAATCTTTTAAACTAGCTAAATTCCTTATCTCTGAAGTATGAGAAGTCTGTATAATTGAGTTATTTTCTAGATTTCTAATAGTAGAAAATCTTGATCTTACATGAGCGGATAAAAAGGAAATTCTTTCTTCGGAAACTGTTGCTTTATAAATAGTTTTAATGTGTAAATTATTTTGTTCATCAACAAAATAATTGGATGATGAAATAAAGGATTCTGTATAACCTTTATTTCTTAAAACAATTCCTGAATTTTCATCTTTGGGTAAAAAAATCAGAATAGTTTCATCTCCCTCACAGATATCATCATTGTCCCAATCACTAATAGCTTGCCAGTTTATAGAAATGGCTATGCTCTCTAGGTTTAAACTAAATTTATTATTTTTAAAAATTTCAACAACTTTTTTAATTTTTTTGTTGATATGTTTTATATATATCTTACTAGTCGAGTTTTCAAATTCCTGAAAAGCTAAAGTGTGAGTACTTCTAATAGATTTCCACTCTCCTATACTTTTATCAATGAATTGATTAATTATCGTTAGATTCTTCGCCAAGTTTATCTTCTACGGAATGATTTTCTGCTTTTTGTATCATTCTAACCATTGAATCCACCATTAATCTCTTTGCAGAAGTTACTTTTAATCCAGAAGGAGTAGTTGATATTTGTTCTCCAGGGCGATCATATGAAGTTGGTCTAAATGGAGTCATCTAATAACTTTAAAATTAATCGATCTCTATTCTTGCATAAACCATTATTTATATAGTTATTGTTTGCGAAAATGTCATATCTTTCTTCTTTGATTACAGAATTATCAAATGTTTTGTTATTTAGGTATTTTATTTTTTGCCAATCCTGAAATAGTCGCTAAAGCAAACATTCCCAATAGAGCAATCCCTAGAAATAATCCTGCTCCCTGGCTAACTCCAGCTCCTACTGCTACTAGTATAGAGTCACTTATTAGAAGGCTTATTAATAATGCAGGAGTAAATATTTTCCAGCGAGTTCCTCCAATACCAATTGCGTAGCTTAGAAAATCAAAAAGGCCAGTCATTAGTAGACCTGTCATAAGAAAGAAATTTTCTTCTAGCTGGTTTTGATTAAAACTTTCAATCTTTTGCATTGCTTTTGGGCCTACTAATTTACGAACAGGAACCCGACCATAATTTCTCGCAATAAAGAAAGCAGCTTGGCAAAAAACGATATCAGAAAAGATTATAGTCATGTAACCTTTTTGAAATCCTAGTAATGAACCAGCTAGCAAAGAATAAGCAGAACTTGGAAGGGCAGGTAAAATAATACTTACTCCTCTAAGGATGAATATTCCAAAAGGAGCCCAAATCCCCATACTTTCTATTTTGTTCCTTAAAGGTTCAATCCCATAATTTTGGATTAAATAAATCAATACAACAAATATTGCAATGAAAAAAACTACTGAGAGAAATTTCTGTATCTTATTCATTATTTTTCTAATAAATTTATTGGAAGTAAATCCATAATTTTAATATTTGATTCTATCTATAATAGAAATACTAATCAATAAAATTTTTTACAAATTTTTAATCTAATATTTCCCCCCTCCCCAAAAAAGATTTTTGTATTCCATATATAATCATGATTGATTCTAAGAATAAATTCAATTCAAAATTTTTTAGAAATATCATTTATTTAGCCCTTTCGATTATTGTTTCCTTTTGTATTTCAATAAAAAAATCAGATGCTTTGCCTCATGAATGGGTTGTAGTCCCTAAAAGTGAATATGGAGAACAGTTATGGGATAAGCAAAGTATAAAAAGGAATGAAGACGGGTCTGTGAGAATACTGAGTAAATTTATTCCAAAAACAAAAAGTGAAATTACAAAAGATATTCTTTATACAATGGATATAAATTGTTTTGAAAAATCATTCAGAGATGTTGATGTCGCTACAGATGAAGTAAATAGTAATTTCAATGATTTCGCTGATTGGCAAGATCCAAATGGAGATGAGCTAATTTTGGGTGTGATTAGTCAAGTCTGCAGATTGGAAAACTAAAAATTTAAAATTTTAGAAATAAAATAAAAATTAAGTTTAAACATTTCTATAAAATATAAAACCCCTTCATTGAAGGGGTTTTAAAGGTGCCAGGACCCAGATTTGAACTGGGGACACGGCGATTTTCAGTCGCCTGCTCTACCAACTGAGCTATCCCGGCTCTAACCTATATACTCTAAATTAAGATGTGTAGTTTGTGAAACCCTTTTAATTAAAAATTTTATATCTTCATCAAATATCCAAAAAAAACTTTTATTTTGAATTAATCGCTAACAAAGCAGTACCAAATGAAGTGGTTTTTTTACATGAAACTATTGGTATATTGATAATTTTTTCTCTTATTTTTCTCCATTGAGGGTTTTTTGAGCCTCCACCAATAGTAATAATTTTTTTTGGAAGTGAACCTGTTAGTTCTCGTAGTTTTTCCCATCCTTTCAATTCAATTTCAGCTAGTCCCTCGAATAATGCATGTAAATAAAGTGAGTCGCTTACTGGCCTTGGGCCAAGTATCGGCTCTAAATTAGAATTATTAACAGGAAATCTCTCTCCTTTACTATTAAGAGGTAAAAGATTTAAAGAAGTGTTTTTTGATGGATTTATTTGTCGACTGAGCTCTTTTATTTCTAAATCAGAAAAAAACTGAGACAAGATACCGCATCCTGCGTTTGATGCTCCTCCACATATCCAGTCGCCGTTTACTCTATGGTTTGTAATCCCCTTTTTTTTTATAGGGTTATCAATAACTTTTTTAATAACAATAGTTGTTCCTAAAACTGTGAGACCATCTTCTTTACCTAAACCTGCAGCTATTAAACTTGCATTAGAGTCAGTCGTGCCTGAGATTAATTTTAATTTCTTATTCAATTTAAATCTCTCTGCTAAATCAATATTCACTTGTCCAATAATTTTTCCACTTTTTATTATTTGAGGTAGACATTTTTGCCATGAAGTATTGAGATAGCTTTTTGGCCAGGATTCTTTTTTTAGATCCCAACCAAGTTTTAGATTATTACCTTCTTCTCCATGAGTCCAATCTTTTAAAAACCAACCAGTGATCCAATCAGATTGATGTCGTAAAAGTATATTTGTCCCATATTGATCTATTAGTTTTAATGCTTTAGCAAGACTACTGTATGGAGTTCGCAGATGATCTTCTTCAGCAGTAAGTGATTCAAGAAGGATTTTATTTCCATTACAGGCTTGGTCATAAGGTATTGCTTCTCCAATCGGTTCTCCTTGCAAATTTGATGCTGTCAAAGTTCCTGAGGTGCCCGAGATGGCCAGTTTATTAAGGTTACTTTTTACCTCAATAGGCAAATTAATTAAGAGATTTTCACAGGAATTGATCCAAGAATTTGGATTTTTAAAGCTGTATGAATAAGGTACTGAATTGGAATATACTAATTTCTTATGAAGATCAATTATTGATATTCTTGCACCACTTGTTCCAAAATCTAACCCTCCATAAAAATTATCAGGCATAGAAAAATATTTTATAAAAAGATTTTGGAAGCCTCTGCTAATTTGGCTGCTTTTTCTTCTACATTTTCCCAAGGGAGCTCAAGATCTCTTCTACCAAAATGCCCATAGGAAGCAGTCTTTCGAAAAAATACACCTCCCATTTTTTTGGGAAGATTTCTTAAGTTAAATTCTTTTATTATTGCTGCAGGTCTTAAATCAAAGTGCTCTTTAATTAGCTCAGTCAAATTAGCTTGTGAAATAACACCTGTATCAAAAGTTTCCACGAGAATGGAAATTGGTTTTGCTACTCCAATTGCATAACTTAATTGTACTTCTGCTTTTTTTGCCAATTTTGCCTTAACTATGCTTTTAGCTACATAACGAGCTGCATAAGCGGCTGATCTATCTACTTTTGTAGGATCTTTACCAGAAAATGCTCCTCCTCCATGTCTTGCATATCCACCATAAGTATCTACAATAATTTTTCTGCCGGTTAGCCCTGCATCTCCTTGAGGCCCCCCTACGACAAATTTTCCCGTAGGGTTTACTAGAAATCTTGTCTTGCTGATGTTTGGTTTGATTTCTAAATCTTTAGTTGCAGGAATAACAACATGCGTCCATAAATCTTCTTTTATTCTTTGACGAATTTCTTCTTCATTTGTTGTTCCATCAATCTCAGGATTATGTTGAGTTGAAATTAAAATCGTATTAATTGAGACTGGCAACCCTTTTTCGTAATCAATGCTTACTTGAGTTTTACCATCAGGGAGTAGATAATTTAGGACTTTTTCATGCCTCACTTTGGCAAGTTGAATGGCTAATCTATGAGCTAAGCTAATCGGTAAGGGCATTAATTCAGGAGTCTCATCACATGCATAGCCGAACATTATGCCTTGGTCACCAGCTCCGGTATTATCCTCCAAATCATCATTAACATCATCTGCGTCGTTTACTCCTTGTGAAATATCTGGTGATTGCTCATCAAGTGCTACTAAAACAGCACAACTATTTGCGTCAAAACCACCTGCTCTGTAGCCTTCATATCCAATTTCTTTAATTACATTTCTAACAAGTTTTATGTAATCGACTTTTGCCTTTGAAGTTATTTCTCCAGTAAGCAAACAAAGACCAGTATTAACTACAGTTTCGCATGCAACTCTGCTTTCTGGATCTTCTGTTAATAGAGCATCTAATACAGCATCACTAATTTGATCACATATTTTGTCAGGATGACCTTCAGTTACGGATTCCGAAGTGAAAATGAAATCACTCATTTACAAACAATTTTGAAATTAGTCCTTATCCTAATTTAGACAGTCGTTACAAATCAATTATTGTAAATTAATAAATACTTGCGCAGGAATAATGAGGGTCAAGCTACGATATTTTTTCACAAAAAAGATAAGTATTTCTATACTGTTTCTGCTGAAGCTGTGAGGATTTCTTCATTATCGTCAGTTTGTTCAAATAACATTTGTTTGTATTTCGCAGCCATCTCTTCAGCTTTACTAAAAACTTTTTGAGGGTCAGTTAGCATATCGCCTGGTTCAGGTTCAAGTGCTTTAGTAGATAATGAAATTCGTCCCCTTTCAGAATCAAGGTCAATTATCATAACTTTCATTTGGTCGTTCACATTTAAAACATTATGAGGGGTCTCAATATGTTCATGACTAATCTCAGAAATGTGCAATAGACCACTAACTCCACCAATATCAATAAAGGCTCCATAAGGTTTAATACCTTTTACAGAACCAACAACAACTTCTCCTACCTCAAGTCGGTTCATTTTTTTCTCTACCAAAGCTCTTCTATGACTAAGTACTAATCTATTCCTCTCTTCATCAACTTCAAGAAATTTTAAAGGCAAGTATTCACCCTCTAAGTCATCTTTAATTTTTCTTGCACTAATATGAGAGCCTGGGATAAAACCTCTCAATCCTTCTACCCTAACAAGAGCTCCGCCTCTGTTTGTTGCGAAAACTTCAGAATATATAGTTGCGTCTTCTTTTTGGAGTTGTCTAACTCTTTCCCATGCTCTTTGATATTCAATTCTTCTAATGGAGAGGGCTAATTGGCCGTCTTCATTTTCTTCGCTCATTATGAAAAATTCTCTACTTTCTGAAGGTTGTAAAACATCATTAAGTCCCTCAACTCTATTAATAGAAACCTCCTGAACAGGCATAAAAGCAGCTGTTTTTGCTCCTATATCTATCATTGCCCCTTTTGGCTCTAAAGCAAAAACTGTACCTTTAACTAGATCCCCTGGCTTGAAATTATAGTCATACTTACCCAAAAGTGATGCAAATTCTTCTTGTGTGAATCCGGCGTTGTCGAAATCTGTATTTTTTCTGCTAGAGGAAGAATCTGCTGAAGGTATATCGCTCTTCTCAAAAGATAAATCTTCCTCATTTTGGGATGCTGAATTATTATTTAACTCAGAAGAATTTTTAATTTCTTGATCCTCAGAAAGCTCTTTAATGGTTTGGGAAGAATTTTCGTTCATTTGTTGTATCGCAGACTACCTAAGGTAGTTAGAAAGGAATGCTACTAGCCTGCAAACCAATAGCAAAAACATTTGTGATTAGTATTCTACACTTAAAGATGCTGAATTTTATGAAATTGAAGCTAATTGGTTTTTTGAATTTCCTTTTAGAGATTCAAGAGTAGAAATAAAATCTTTTACCCCATTAAATTTTCTGTAAACTGAAGCGTATCTTATATAGGCGACTTCGTTTTCTTTCCTAAGATTTTTAAGTATTAATTCTCCAATTTTTGAAGATTTAATATCTTTATTAGAGTCTTGAACGATTTGTGATTCAATCCCATCTACGAAATTAATGATTGCTTCACTACTGAAATTAGTCTTTTCACACGCTCTTGAAATACCAGTAAATAATTTTTGTTTATCGAATAATTCTCTGCCACCGTCTTTCTTTATAACTGAAACTGGCATTGATTCCACTCTTTCATAAGTTGTAAATCTAAAGCTGCAATTTAAGCACTCTCTTCTTCTTCGAACACTTTTACCACTATCAGCAGATCTTGATTCCAAAACTCTGCTATCTGTGTTTTGACAGGTTGGACACTGCATATGGTGAAATAAGCTGCACTTCAACTCTAATAGTAGAGTAATATTTTAATTATGAAAAGTAAAAAACCTCTAATTTAAAGAGGTTTTTTTTTAGTTCATTTTCTGTCAAATTTAGGAGGGTCTCTAAAGGCGACAGCAAAGAACAAGGTAACAACTGCGAGAGTTAGGATAAGAACGTAAGCAAAAGCTTCCATAAGATTAAGTAATAAAGTTTAGTTTAAACCCTTCCTGGGATTCTTCTTGTGGTTTCGTCACCAAGTTTTTTGAATAAACCAAATTCAACTTGGTCGCCAATTTCAGCATCAATACCAGCAAAGGAATTTCTGTAAAGAGTTCTTGAAGCGTGCCACCAGTGGCCAAACAAGAATAGCAACCCGAAACATAAATGTGCATATGTAAACCACGCTCTTGGAGAGCTTCGGAATACACCGTCAGATTTATAGGTCTCTCTATCAAACTTAAATGCTTCTCCAAGTTGAGCCTTTCTAGCTAATCTTTTCACTACTGCAGGATCAGTAAATGTTTGTCCATCTAGATCTCCTCCATATATAGTTGCAGTGATTCCAGTTTGTTCAAATGAATACTTAGCTTCAGCTCTTCTAAATGGAATATCTGCCCTTACATTGCCTTCTTTATCTTCAAGAATGACAGGAAAGTTTTCAAAGAAATTAGGAATTCTTCTAACTTCTAATTCGTTACCATCTTTATCTTGAAAAGCAATGTGGCCCTGCCAACCAGTTGGTAAACCATCACCATTTACAAGTGCTCCAACTCTGAATAATCCTCCTTTAGCTGGGCTATTCCCAACATAATCGTAGAAGGCTAATTTCTCTGGAATAGATTCATATGCCTCTGACTTAGTGGCACCGTTATCAATAGCAGCTTGAACTCTCCTATTTATTTCATTTTTGAAATAACCTGAATCCCATTGATATCTTGTAGGACCAAAAAGTTCTACTGGGGTTGTTGCTGAACCATACCACATTGTCCCTGCAACAACGAAGGATACAAATAGTACAGCAGCTAGGGCACTAGCTAAAACTCCTTCAAGACTTCCAAGTTTTAATGCCCTATAAAGTCTTTCTCCAGGCCTATTGGTTATATGAAAAATACCGCCAATAATACCCATGAGACCTGCTGCAATATGGTTGGCTACTATACCTCCTGGATTAAAAGGATTAAATCCTTCAACTCCCCAGGATGGGGCAACTGGTTCGACATGTCCAGTTAAACCATAAGGATCGGAAACCCAAATCCCTACGTTTGCACAATGAAAAGCACCAAATCCAAAGCAGGTTAGTCCAGCTAGAAGAAGATGAATTCCGAAAATCCTTGGTAAATCAAGAGCAGGCTCACCAGTTCTTGAATCTTCCCACAAATCTAAGTCCCAGTATGTCCAGTGCCAAATAGAGGCTAACATCAATAGACCACTAAATACTATGTGTGCTGCTGCAACCCCTTCGAAACTCCAGAATCCAGGATCAACTCCAGTAGCACCTGTAATATCCCATCCATTCCAACTACTTGTGATACCTAGTCTTGCCATGAACGGCATGACGTACATCCCCTGTCTCCACATTGGATTGAGAACAGCATCAGAAGGATCAAAAATGGCTAATTCATATAAAGCCATTGAACCGGCCCAGCCGGCTAATAATGCAGTATGCATAAGATGCACAGCAAGTAGTCGACCTGGGTCATTAATAACTACTGTGTGAACTCGATACCAAGGCAATCCCATCGGTTAATTTCTAGTAACTATGCTGTATAAACAGCTAAACATCACGATAGTAAGGGTTTTTTAGTCTTTGAGGGATTTTTGTAAATAAATTTATTTTCTTGCAAAAATTGGTCAAATCAGTTGGTATATCTTCGTTTACAAGAAATTTTTGACTAAAAACTGTTAACATTTTGGTCACAATTCTCAAAGTAAAACGCCAAAATAATAAAAATAACTAAAAAAAATGGCAACTATCAGATTTATTCGTGAGGATTTAGAGGTTCAATGTAATCCCGGTGAAAATTTAAGGGAACTTGTCATGAAAGAGAATTTGCAACTTTATGGATTAAAAGGGATCTTAGGAAATTGCGGAGGTGCTGGACAATGCAGTACCTGTTTTATTTCGGTTGAAGGCGGGAATAAAAATTCTTTGAGCCCTCTTACATCTGTTGAAGGAGAAAAACTTAAAAATAGACCAGAAAATTGGCGACTTGCATGCCAAACATTGATAAAATCATCTGCAGTCATTTTAACAAAACCACAATCCCCTCCCTCAAATTTGGAAGAACTAAAAAAAATTAGTGAAAATAAGAAATTACCTCGTTAAATTGTTTAAGACTGTTAATCAGTTTATAAAATTTGTTTATTTTTCCACTTTATTCAAGGTTATATGCCTATAGTCTTAATATCTAAAACAGAATTACCACTAAAATGGAAACAACCAACTTTGGATTCGTAGCAAGTCTTTTATTTGTAGGGGTGCCAACAATATTCCTTATAGGTTTATTTATTTCTACACAAGATGGTGAAAAATCAAGCTTTTATTCTGATTCAAGTAAAGGTAGGCTTGGCCCAAAAAGATAATGCCTCGATAAATGCTTTGCATTTCTGTAAAAGAATTTTTATTTTGGAAAAAAAAACAACTTTCTAAAGGCGGGGATCATCGATCTCTTGCTTTTTTACTTGATTGTGTAGGCGGTATATCAACTAGTGATCTAAAATCAATAAGCATAAATCCAGTAGGTGAATTACATTTAAAAAAAAGTTTAGAGTTTTTAGAATCTATTTGGGACAATCATTTACAAAAATCTTGCCCAATCCAATATCTTTGTGGAATAACTTTTTGGAGAGATTTAAAGATAAAAGTTACAAATAAAGTACTAATTCCAAGACCAGAAACAGAGCTCATAGTGGATATAGTTTTCAATATATACCGAAAGAAATCAGAAAAATTATTTTTTGCTGAATTAGGAACTGGATCAGGCGCTATTAGCATCGCCTTGGCATTGGCATATCCATTTAGCGATCTAGTGGCAACTGATATAGATCAAGATGCATTAGAAATAGCCACTAGAAACTATACAAATTCTTCTAAACAATCAAATTTGAAATTTTATTGTGGAAATTGGTGGTCACCTCTCGAAAGTTTTAAAGGAAAAATAGACCTCGCTATTTCAAACCCGCCATATATTCCTAAAGATATATATGAAAAATTACCCAAAGAGGTTAAAAATTTCGAACCTAAAGTTGCTTTATTAGGCGGAAAGGATGGTTTAAAACATATTAATGAAATAATACAAAGAGCACCATTATTCTTAAAAGAGAAAGGTTGGTTAATTTTAGAAAATCATTTTGATCAAGCTGAAAAAGTAAAACAACTACTTATTAAAAATAAATTTACATCAATAGAAATCGTGAAAGATCTTTCGGGTATTGGTAGGTTTACCATTGGAAGATATAAATAAATTATTGTAGGTTTAAAATTTAAATGAATTTAGTAAACTGTAAAGATGCCTTAAAGACTCTTAAAAGTGGTTTACCTATAATTTTTCCAACAGACACCTTACCTGCAATTGGATGCTTACCAAAATTCTCAAATATTATTTATGAGTTTAAAAAAAGAGATAGAAATAAACCCTTGATTCTTATGGGATCGGAACAAAAACATTTAATTGAATATGTTCACGAATCAGCTAAAGAAGATTACAAAAAAGTAGCCTCAAAATATTGGCCCGGAGCTTTGACAATTGTTATTCCTGCTTCAGAGAAGCAAACTGTAAACCTCACCAGTAATGATTTTACTATTGGGTTGAGAATACCCAATTCATTTATGGCACTTTCTCTTTTGAGAGAAACAGGACCATTGTTAACTTCAAGTGCAAATATTTCAGGTTTAAAAGGATCAATTACAGTTGAAGGTATTGCTCTAGACTTCCCTTCTGTAAAAGTTTTGGGCCCTACCCCCTGGGGGAAAAGCAGTGGAAAAGCTAGTACTATTATATTTTGGAGAAAAAGTGGAGATTGGAGACTGATTAGAGAAGGTGAAGTATCAGTAAGGGAATTGTATTAATGTTTTTTTTATTATTTTTTGTTTTATTAATTCAATCTTTAACTTATTGGATATTAGAACCCCTTGTATCTTTTTTAGAGCATGTTCTAGAAATTAGATCCCTTCCTATAATTGCTCTGATAAGTTTGATCTTTTTATTTTCAGCGAAGAATATCGAACAGAATTAAATAAACTAAAATGCCGGCTAACAGATTTGAACTGATGACCTTCGCTTTACAAAAGCGCTGCTCTACCGCTGAGCTAAGCCGGCAATCTTTTTATCTTACAATTAGGGAGGGTCAATTATCAGTATTTTTTTAGCTTTTTTTAAATTTATTACTTTTTGATATCTTTATTAACTTTATCAGTTTTTTTGAACTTTATTTCTCCTGAAATAGTTCTTTTGATTGGTAAGTTGGCAACTAATGCAGTCATTCTATCCTCAGTCTCTAAACTTACTGCAACCTCTTCAAAATCAATTTCAACATATTTAGCAACAACATCAAGAATCTCTTTTCTCATTTTATCTAAAAGATCAGTTGTTAAGGAACTCATATCAACTCTGTCATGAGCAAGTACAAGTTGTAATCTTTCTCTAGCTGTATTTGCACTAGACGTTTCTCTGCCTAGTAATTTATTTATAAGATCTCTGAGAGTCATCATTTTAAAAAACCTTTGTTTGCATTAATCTCATGAATTTATCTTTAAGGCTTTTGCCTTCTTTTTTTGGATCGATAATTGGTACATCTTTATTTGTAAGTCTTTGAGAAACATTCAAATAACATTTTTTTGCAGGAGATCTTCCATCTGAAAGTGTCAGTGGCTCACCTCTATTTGTACTTATTATTACTTGTTCATCTTCTAAAACAATACCTAACAATGGCAAAGAAAGGATCCCTTGAACATCTTCTATAGATAACATTTCTTGACTAGCCATCATGTTAGGGCGAACTCTATTGATTACAAGTTGGATAGGCTCAATATCTGAAGTGTTAAGAATCCCAATTACTCTATCTGCATCCCGCACCGCGGATAATTCTGGGTTAGTAACAACAATAGCTTCTTTACAGGCTGCAAGAGCATTTTTAAAGCCATCTTCTACACCAGCAGGACAATCCACTAAGACAAAATCAAAGTTCTCACTAAGTAGCTCACTAATTTTTTTCATATCTTCAGGCTTCATCCAATCCAACATCCTTGGATCTCCAGCAGGTAGAAGAGCAAGATTAGGTTCCTTTTTATGTCTAACTAATGCTTGGTCAAGACGACAATTCTTGTCAAGAACGTCTTGGGCCGTATAAATGATGCGATTTTCTAATCCTAGAAGAAGATCTAAATTTCTTAAGCCAAAATCAGCATCTAATACAGCTGTTGTTGCTCCGCTATTAGCAAGTGCTATGCCTAGGTTTGCAGTTAAAGTTGTTTTGCCAACCCCTCCTTTACCTGAACAGATTAATATTGTGCGAGTATTCTTCCCCACGATTTTAAAGATTTTTCAAATAATAAAGCCACTTGCGGAAAGTTAAATATTTTAAAGATTAAGTAATTCTTAAATTTATCTAATTTGAATTAATTTATTGCAAATGATTGATTAATTTTTATTTTTGATTAGGTGAGGTTTGATAATTATCGTTTGTTTATCTATTACGGCTATTTCGGGATAACAATTTTTGGGCTTATCCTTTGGTCCAATAGCAACAACATCTGCAATTCTTAACTGTAAAGGGTTTAGATAAAGTGATGCAATAGAGGCATTTTTATTTCCACCTTCGCCTGCGACTGCGATCCCTAATAATTTGCCCCAAACATAAATATTTTTTTTTGCGGTAACTATTGCTCCTGGATTAACATCTCCAATAATGCATAGGTTTCCATTTGAAGATATTCTTTCACCCGATCGTACTGTTCCTTTGTGAAGAATATCTTCTTTCTTTTTTGAATTGATTAGTAATAACTTATTTTTAATCTCTTGCTCTCTTATAAAAACCGAATCTATTTTTAAAGACTTTCCACTTAATACTGTATCTCTATTATTTGAGTAAATGCTTAATAAGCAAATATTAATTTTATAAAATTGACTTTTTAATTTTGATAATTGATAAGAAGTTATTGACTCATTAACTACGAAAATTTTTGCTTCAAAAGGTTCCTTGATTGAAGAAAATCTTTTGAAAGTTTCATGGATATTATCTAAATTTAACGAAGAAAAAATTTCTAAACATTCACTTTTAGTATTTTTTAAAACGATTTCCATTGAATTAAATCTAGGAATTGTTTTTTATTAATGAAATTTCATTTTTAATTTCATTTTTGATCATGCCTGGATAAATAATAAAAGAGCTATCCTCAGATCTCATTAATGCTTTTATTAATATAGAACTATTTTCTAATGCTGTTTGATAAGTGCCGTCCCATATTTTTAGTGCATTATTAGATTCAAAACCTTTAAAGGACCTTTCTTTAATCCCGCAAAATATTTCTGAATCATAACCATACTTTTCACATAATTTTGTGGCAAATGCAAGAATTTTTAATCTGTTCATCTTACTTAAAAAACTTATGTCAGATGCCTTTAATAAATCTCTGTCAATAAACATTTTGCATAGTGTAGAAAGTGGCTCAAAAGATTCATCTTTCCATCTAATTAAATGATAATAAAATGTTATGTCATCAATTCTTATGAAATCATCAAAATCAACCTTTGAAGGTGAAAAAATCCATCTATATAAAGAATTATCTAACCAAATTTTCTTTTCGTAATTATGTTTTATTGTGTGTATTATTTTTTCTAGAATCCATGTTGATATTTCGTTTATTTTGTGATTGTAGATTGTTCTATACATCAAGTTCCTAAGTACAAGGAAATGTTCAATAGCGATTACTCCTTTTGGCTTAATTCCGATGTTCCCATCAGGTGAAAAGGTAAGAGCTGAAATTATTCTCTCTAAATCTACTAAGCCATAATTAGTACCTGTGTTATAACTATCGCGTAAAAGATAATCGAGACGATCGCAATCTATCTCACTACTTATCAATGTTTTTAAAGGTTTTGAAAATAGTTGTTTTGATTGAAATAATTCACCAATTTTTCTCGGTAATTCGTTGTCATACTTTTTTAGGATTGAATTTATTGGAGAATAATTATTAACTAAGTTTTCAGACCATTGTTCGTGATCATGCTTGAATATTGTTTCACTTGTATGGCTTAAAGGTCCATGACCTAAATCATGTAGTAGAGCTGCTCCATAGAGAACAAATTTATTTTCACTAAATGAAGATTTACTATCAATTAATCTCCTGTAAATTTTTCTAGCTATACAAAAAACGCCAATTGAATGAGTAAATCTACTTGATTCTGCACCATGAAAAAGTAATGATGCCGCTCCTAGTTGTTTTATTCTTCTTAGTCTTTGAAAAACAACTGTATCAATTAATTCAATAATCATTAATTCTTCTGGTTTTTCTGCATCAAATACTATTTCTTTATGAATTGGGTCATGAAAAATTCTTTTAATAGCCATATTATTAATAATTTTTTATTTTCAATCTTTAGCCATTTCAAGACTTAATTTCTTCATTATCTAATTCAATAGTTTGAACTGAAACTTCTTCTTTATCTAAAAGCGATCCTAGAAATAATTCTGCATTCCTCACCCATTTATCGTCAGTACTTCCGTATTCACTTGTATCAGGGAGATCAAGTAATTTGTCAGGAGTCATACCTTGGCCTTGAATATTATTACCTTTGGGTGTTAAGTAACTAGCTACTGTAATTGCAATACCACTATCTTCTCCCAAACTTTTTAGGGATTGAATTAAACCTTTCCCATAAGTTTGTTCTCCCATAAGAATTGATCTCTCATTATCTTGTAAAGAACCAGCAAGTATTTCACTAGCACTTGCAGTGCCTTTATTTACTAAAGTCACCATTGGTCCATCATAAGATGTCTCTTTTTGAGAAATAATCGCATCTTTGATTCCATTCCTATCTTTTGTTTCGACTACAGGTTTCTCACTTAATAATGAGTCTGCAACTGCTATACCTGAGCTTACAAGTCCCCCTGAATTATTTCTAAGATCCAAGATCAAGGCCTCAACCTCTTTCTCTTTTAACTCTTGAAGTGCTTCTTCAACTTTTTTGGGTACGCTTTCGCTGAATTGAGTTATCCTTAAATATCCTATTGTATGAGAATCGTCTCTTAATCTTTTTGTTCTAACTGGTCTGAGATCTACTGATCTCCTCTCTAGATCTACTTCCCTTATCTCTCCTGATTCAGAAGACACTTCAACTAAAACTTTTGTCCCTGATTCACCCCTTAACTTAGAGGCAGTACTTGCAAGCCCTAATTTTTTTGATGAGATTCCGTCCACTTTCTCTATGAAGTCCCCGCTTACTATTCCAGCTTCTTCAGCTGGCGAACCTCCAAGAGTAGATATGACTTTAACTTTATCATCTTCATCTTCACCTAATTGAAGCCCAACACCATTAATTTCACTACCAAAATTGCTTGATTTAAGTAGTTCATAATCTTTTGGACGTAAAACTCTCGTGTAGGGATCTTCTAGAGGTCTTAACATGTCTTCAATTGCGGAATAAGCCTCTTCACTTGTTTCAATTTGTTTCTGTAATGTTTTTTGTCTAATCCTTTTCCATTGGATCTCATCAAACTTTTCTGGATCATAAAAACCTTCATTTACTAGGGTCCAAGCGTCAAGTACTAATTGCCTGCTATCACTGAGAGCATCCACTCTTTCAATCAATAAAAGATTGATTGAAAAAACTATGATCATTGATGTAGCGATCACAGTTTTGAATGTTAAAAGTTTGTTAAAAGATGAATTCATTGGGTTAAGTGTTAACACCAAGTATAAGAATTTTAAGTAAGCTCTTTATATCAAAGCTAATTTTTTTTTGGATGGCGAATTCTTCATCTGTTTATGATTGGTTTCAAGAAAGGCTTGAAATCCAAGACATAACTGACGACGTAACTTCCAAGTACGTACCCCCTCACGTAAATATTTTTTATTGTTTAGGAGGCATAACTTTAGTATGCTTCCTAATTCAATTTGCAACAGGTTTTGCAATGACTTTTTACTATAAGCCAACAGTTACACAAGCTTATAGTTCAGTCAGTTATTTAATGACCGATGTAAGTTTTGGTTGGTTAATAAGATCTGTTCATAGATGGAGTGCATCTATGATGGTTTTGATGTTAATTCTTCATGTCTTTAGGGTTTATCTCACTGGAGGTTTTAAAAGGCCAAGAGAACTAACTTGGGTTACAGGTGTTGTAATGGCAGTCATAACTGTGGCTTTTGGAGTGACTGGATACTCTTTACCTTGGGATCAGGTAGGTTACTGGGCAGTAAAAATTGTTTCAGGTGTCCCTGCTGCAATACCAGTGATTGGTGACTTTATGGTTGAACTACTTAGGGGTGGAGAAAGTGTTGGACAATCCACTTTAACCAGATTTTACAGTCTTCATACTTTTGTATTGCCATGGTCATTAGCAGTTTTCATGTTGATGCATTTTTTAATGATTCGTAAACAGGGTATTTCAGGTCCCTTATAAACTTCTATAATTAAACTATTACTAGTTCTCCATATGTCTACGTTAAAAAAGCCAGATCTATCTGATCCAAAATTGAGAGCAAAGTTAGCTAAAGGTATGGGTCACAATTATTACGGTGAACCAGCATGGCCAAATGATTTACTTTATATTTTCCCTGTAGTTATCTTAGGTACGATTGCCTGCGTAGTTGGATTAGCAGTTCTTGATCCTGCCATGTTGGGAGACAAAGCTAATCCTTTCGCAACACCCCTAGAAATACTTCCTGAATGGTACCTCTACCCAGTTTTTCAAATACTTAGGGTTGTTCCTAATAAACTTTTGGGTATTGCACTTCAAACATTAATTCCACTTGGATTGATGATTTTACCGTTTATCGAAAATGTTAATAAATTTTCCAATCCATTTAGAAGGCCAATAGCAATGTCTGTTTTCTTATTCGGAACTTTTCTAACTATATATCTTGGTATCGGGGCATGTTTGCCAATTGATAAATCACTTACCTTAGGACTTTTTTAGAGTTAAATTTTAAACATATCAAGATCGTTATATTCATTTCTTAAAAAATGATTCATTAATAAAAATCCAACAATTGTCCAAGTTTGATATGTTCTGGATTGTTGCCCAACCCATGTACCTGTAGGACCATCAAAATATTCTGCCCATTCTTGCTTAGGCAATTGATTAAGTTGACACCAATACGATTCCTCTATTAAAGATTTCATTTCTTCCATGAGAATTACGTCATCAGAACCATAATTTTTTTGATGCAATAAGACAGCAGTACCAAAAAACCAAAGTAAACTTGGCCAATGACCACCGTTATGGTAACTCCAAGGCCAATTCTTTGGATCTGATCCAGTTTTATTTTGCCATTCTTCGACATCCATATGAGGATGACAAATTCTCATGGGCATTTGAGCCATCAAATGCTGTCTGTTATGCAAAACTAATCTAAATAAAGCTCTTTGTTCTTCGGGAGGCAGTACTCCAAACATACATGCTAAAGAATTGCCTAAACTATAAAACCGAAAGTCAGGTCTTCCAGTTCTAATATTTCCTATTAAGTAACCACCTCTGTTCTCTAACCAATCTTGTAGCCATGAGGGAACCACTTGAGGTTGAACGTTAAATTCATTGAAGTGTTGATCATCACCATACTGCTCAGTTGGCCTTCTTCTTAAAATTTGCATTGTTTGGCTTGTAACCCAATAATGTTTTAAAAGAAAACTTCCTAAATCTTTTACCCATTGATTTGTAAGAATAAGTCTTTGGTCTAGAAGTCTACTAACATGATCTGCTCTACTTAATTCCATTAATTTGATACAACTTTTTAAACATCCATGAAGTAAAACTTCAACTTCTAGAGGTGCGCCCCATACATCCATAGGTCTATCAATCATGAATGCGCAATCTGGAACAAAAAGTACTGGAGTACCCTCAAATGTTGGATGTAGAACTAGGTCTAGAAGAAGTTGAATGCCTCTTTGAACACTTTGACTTTTTCCGAAGGCATAATCACCGCTTTTATTGACGTAATACCAACATAAAATGGGCCACCATAAACTTGCATCAGCTGAAGTAATCCTCCCTATGGATCTTTGACCATAGTCTCCGATGAGCTGTCCATTTTCTTCAACGAAACTTGTGGGAAATACGCCACGTGTTTGATAATTAGAGCTTTGTAACTCAAGACATACACTCAGGAACTTTTTGACAATTTCGTACCTTTTTTGGGTAATGAGGTAAATCATTACAGGAACATTGTCTCTTAAAAATATTTCTCCATAATTTAATTTTTTATTTTTTGTTGGGTGTTCTAGTGCAGCAACGCTTCCCACTAACTCGCCTGATATTTCAACCAAGGTTTTTTCGAAGTGTTTTTTTGCATTTGTTACAATTTTCTCTTCATCTGAACTTGGTCTTACTCTTAAATTTTTTTGACTAAATCTTTCTGCCATTTCATTTATATCCTTTTATTCAAGCCTAGTTGTTTAATGAGACTTTGAACAAATAAAAAATTAATAAAAAATTTTTGTATAAAAGGTTGCACAATTACAGTCAGATGGTTTAGTATTTTCTTCTGGGCAAAAATATACTTTTTGCATTATTCAAGAAATTACCTTAAATCTGATTTCTGGTAAGTAAATGAATTTTTTGGAAATTTGATTTCGATCATTATTTTCAGCCAGAAGAAGGGTTATACCTTCGTGATGAGTTATCACTAGTTGTTTAACTCTGCACCTAGAAAATTTAAAAACTTAGGAACTGATGCTTTTATTGCGTCAAGAATAACTAAATTTTTTTTTGTTATTTCAAGATGTATATGCAATAAAGGTGTGAGGTCCCGTCAAGAATATAAAAAAATGTCATCAATTGCTAACTTATGGCTTTGATGCAAACGGATCTGAGATCTTGGAAAGTCACTTTAAAAAATTTTTAATGTGCACTCAATGTAATCCTTAAATTTAAGGAGGCTGAAACTAAATACTTAAACTCAAGTTTTTATTTGGATAAAGCAATTCAATTTGAGTAGATTTATCTACAAAAGGATTTGAACACAACGGAGAGTTTGATCCTGGCTCAGGATGAACGCTGGCGGCGTGCTTAACACATGCAAGTCGAACGAACCTTCGGGTTAGTGGCGGACGGGTGAGTAACGCGTGAGAATCTGCCCTCAGGAGGGGGATAACGGTTGGAAACGACCGCTAATACCCCATATGCCTACTGGTGAAATGAATTTCGCCTGAGGATGAGCTCGCGTCTGATTAGCTAGTTGGTGAGGTAATGGCTCACCAAGGCTTCGATCAGTAGCTGGTCTGAGAGGATGATCAGCCACACTGGGACTGAGACACGGCCCAGACTCCTACGGGAGGCAGCAGTGGGGAATTTTCCGCAATGGGCGAAAGCCTGACGGAGCAACGCCGCGTGAGGGACGAAGGCCTCTGGGCTGTAAACCTCTTTTCTCAAGGAAGAAGATATGACGGTACTTGAGGAATAAGCCACGGCTAATTCCGTGCCAGCAGCCGCGGTAATACGGGAGTGGCAAGCGTTATCCGGAATTATTGGGCGTAAAGCGTCCGCAGGCGGCTTTTCAAGTCTGCTGTTAAAGCGTGGAGCTTAACTCCATCATGGCAGTGGAAACTGAAAGGCTTGAGTATGGTAGGGGCAGAGGGAATTCCCGGTGTAGCGGTGAAATGCGTAGATATCGGGAAGAACACCAGTGGCGAAGGCGCTCTGCTGGGCCATTACTGACGCTCATGGACGAAAGCCAGGGGAGCGAAAGGGATTAGATACCCCTGTAGTCCTGGCCGTAAACGATGAACACTAGGTGTCGGGGGAATCGACCCCTTCGGTGTCGTAGCTAACGCGTTAAGTGTTCCGCCTGGGGAGTACGCACGCAAGTGTGAAACTCAAAGGAATTGACGGGGGCCCGCACAAGCGGTGGAGTATGTGGTTTAATTCGATGCAACGCGAAGAACCTTACCAGGGTTTGACATCCTGCGAACCTCTTAGAAATTTGAGGGTGCCTTCGGGAATGCAGTGACAGGTGGTGCATGGCTGTCGTCAGCTCGTGTCGTGAGATGTTGGGTTAAGTCCCGCAACGAGCGCAACCCACGTTTTTAGTTGCCAGCATTTAGTTGGGCACTCTAGAAAGACCGCCGGTGATAAACCGGAGGAAGGTGTGGATGACGTCAAGTCATCATGCCCCTTACACCCTGGGCTACACACGTACTACAATGCTACGGACAAAGGGCAGCAAACTCGCGAGAGCTAGCAAATCCCATAAACCGTGGCTCAGTTCAGATCGTAGGCTGCAACTCGCCTACGTGAAGTAGGAATCGCTAGTAATCGCAGGTCAGCATACTGCGGTGAATACGTTCCCGGGCCTTGTACACACCGCCCGTCACACCATGGAAGTTGGCCATGCCCGAAGTCGTTACTCCAACCCTTGTGGAGGAGGACGCCGAAGGTGGGGCTAATGACTGGGGTGAAGTCGTAACAAGGTAGCCGTACCGGAAGGTGCGGCTGGATCACCTCCTAACAGGGAGACAACAAAATGTTAAATATTATTATTTTGTCACCTTAGGTCGATCGGTATCTCACGTTCTTAATTTATTAAGAATTTCATTTCCTAAGTTTTTCTAGGTCACACCCATTATTTTTCCTGGGCCATTAGCTCAGGTGGTTAGAGCGCACCCCTGATAAGGGTGAGGTCCCTGGTTCAAGTCCAGGATGGCCCATATCTCTATGTTGGGGGTATAGCTCAGTTGGTAGAGCGCCTGCTTTGCAAGCAGGATGTCAGCGGTTCGAGTCCGCTTACCTCCACTGATTACCACCTCTTCCATAATTGGTAGAAAGGAAATATTTTGAGATGTGATCAAATTCTGAACGAATCTAGCTTCCTAATAAAATTATTAAGATGCTGGACTCATTGAATTAATTTCATTGTTTTCAGAGAACCTTGACAACTGCATAGATTATTTTATAGACAATAAGCATCTTTAATGATGCAGATTTATTATTTGTGCGAATGCATTAATAACAATTCTATTAAGCTGATGCTTCAATTTTGAAGTTATTGGTCAAGCTACAAAGGGCTCACGGAGGATACCTAGGCACACAGAGGCGATGAAGGACGTGGTTACCTGCGATAAGTCTCGGGGAGTTGGAAGCACACTTTGATCCGGGAATTTCCGAATGGGGCAACCCCATGTACGGCCAACTGAATATATAGGTTGGTGCGAGCTAACCCAGCGAACTGAAACATCTTAGTAGCTGGAGGAAGAGAAAGTAAATAACGACTCCCTCAGTAGCGGCGAGCGAACGGGGAACAGCCCAAACCGATAGTCTTGACTATCGGGGTTGTGGGACAGCAATATGGATCAATAAGTCTAGAAGAAACGTTTGAATGGCGTGCCACAGAGGGTGAAAGCCCCGTAATCGAAAGATAAGTTGACCTAGCTGTATCCCGAGTAGCACGGAGCACGTGGAATTCCGTGTGAATCTGCGAGGACCACCTCGTAAGGCTAAGTACTACTGTGTGACCGATAGTGAAACAGTACCGCGAGGGAAAGGTGAAAAGAACCCCGGGAGGGGAGTGAAATAGAACATGAAACCGTGAGCTTACAAGCAATGGGAGCCCGACTAATCGGGTGACCGTGTGCCTGTTGAAGAATGAGCCGGCGACTTATAGGCACTGGCGGGTTAAACCGGAAATGGTGGAGCCACAGCGAAAGCGAGTCTTAATAGGGCGTTTGTCAGTGTTTATAGACCCGAACCCTGGTGATCTAACCATGGCCAGGATGAAGCTTGGGTGATACCAAGTGGAGGTCCGAACCGACTGAAGTTGAAAATTCAGCGGATGAGCTGTGGTTAGGGGTGAAATGCCAATCGAACCAGGAGCTAGCTGGTTCTCCCCGAAATACGTTGAGGCGTAGCGTCTAGTGCTCCAGCAGGGGGGTAAAGCAACCATTTCGGTGCGGGCTGCGAAAGCGGTACCAAATCGATATGAACTCTGAATACCCTGTGTGTAACTAGGCAGTCAGACTGTGGGGGATAAGCTCCATAGTCAAGAGGGAAACAGCCCAGACCGCCAGCTAAGGTCCCAAAATTAACGCTAAGTGATAAAGGAGGTGGGATTGCCCAGACAACCAGGAGGTTTGCCTAGAAGCAGCCATCCTCAAAGGAGTGCGTAATAGCTCACTGGTCGAGCGATCCTGCGCCGAAAATGAACGGGGCTAAGCGTTATACCGAAGCTGCGGATAAATTTATTTATGGTAGGGGAGCGTTCTATGTAGGGTGAAGCGTTAGCGTAAGCGGACGTGGACAGCATAGAAGTGAGAATGTCGGCTTGAGTAGCGAAAACATGGGTGAGAATCCCATGCCCCGAAACCCTAAGGGTTCCTCCGGCAGGCTCGTCCGCGGAGGGTTAGTCTGGACCTAAGGCGAGGCCGAAAGGCGTAGTCGATGGATAACAGGTCAATATTCCTGTACCAGATGTGTTTTGAGAAGGGGGACGGAGAAGGCTAACCAGGCCAGATGTTGGTTACTGGTTCAAGCGTTCGAGGCTTTGAGAGATGGAGAAAACATCTTGAGCTAAGGCGTGAGTACGAGCTGCTACGGCAGCGAAGTTGGTGATGTCATGCTTCCAAGAAAAGCCCTATACTCGTTAAGACACAAATGCCAGTACCCGAAACCGACACAGGTGGGGTGGTAGAGAATACCGAGGGGCGCGAGATAACTCTCTCTAAGGAACTCGGCAAAATGGCCCCGTAACTTCGGGAGAAGGGGTGCCAGCGAGAGCTGGTCGCAGTGAAGAGGCGCAAGCGACTGTTTACCAAAAACACAGGTCTCCGCTAAGTCGCAAGACGATGTATGGGGGCTGACACCTGCCCAGTGCCGGAAGGTTAAGGAAGCTGGTTAGCTTTTAGTGAAGCTGGCGACTGAAGCCCCGGTGAACGGCGGCCGTAACTATAACGGTCCTAAGGTAGCGAAATTCCTTGTCGGGTAAGTTCCGACCCGCACGAAAGGTGTAACGATTTGCGCGCTGTCTCGGAGAGAGGCTCGGCGAAATAGAATTGTCTGTGAAGATGCGGACTACATACACCCGGACAGAAAGACCCTATGAAGCTTTACTGTAGTTTGATATTGTGCTCGGGCTCTGAATGCGCAGAATAGGTGGGAGACATTGAAATAGTGCTTGTGGGTACTATTGAGTCATCGGTGAGATACCACTCTTTTAGAGCTAGGGTTCTAACGTTTACCCGTTATCCGGGAAGCGGACAGTATCTGATGGGCAGTTTGACTGGGGCGGTCGCCTCCTAAAAGGTAACGGAGGCGCACAAAGGTTCCCTCAGGCTGGTTGGAAATCAGTCGTTGAGTGCAAAAGCAGAAGGGAGCTTGACTGTGAGACCTACAAGTCGAACAGGGACGAAAGTCGGTTTTAGTGATCCGACGGTTCTGCGTGGAAGGGCCGTCGCTCAACGGATAAAAGTTACTCTAGGGATAACAGGCTGATCTCCCCCAAGAGTTCACATCGACGGGGAGGTTTGGCACCTCGATGTCGGCTCATCGCAACCTGGGGCTGAAGTCGGTCCCAAGGGTTGGGCTGTTCGCCCATTAAAGCGGTACGCGAGCTGGGTTCAGAACGTCGTGAGACAGTTCGGTCCATATCCGGTGTATGCGCAGGAATATTGAGAGGATTTCTCCCTAGTACGAGAGGACCGGGAGGAACGCACCTCTGGTGTGCCAGTTATCGTGCCAACGGTAAACGCTGGGTAGCCATGTGCGGAGTGGATAACCGCTGAAAGCATCTAAGTGGGAAGCCCACCTCAAGATGAGTATTGCCATGGCTTAAGCCAGTAAGGTCACGGGAAGAACACCCGTTGATAGGCTCTACGTGGAAGCTTGGTAACAAGTGCAGCGGAGGAGTACTAATAGACCGAGGGCTTGACCAAATAAACTTAATTTATTGTTTTTAATATATAATTTTCTATGCAGTTCTCAAGGTTCAAACTATCCTGGTGTTCATGGCGATGTGGAACCACTCCGATCCATCTCGAACTCGGTTGTGAAACGCATCAGCGGCGAAAATATTTAGGGGGTAGCCCCTTGAGAAAATAGCTCAATGCCAGGTAAAAATTTTTAAAGGGTTTACTCAATGTGAGTAGGCCCTTTTTTATTTTTGGCATTCAGGACACCAATGTGTACTTCTTCCAGTGATTTTTTGTCTTTCAATTAAATTCCCACATTTACGACATTCTTTTCCAGTTCTTCTATAGACATTTGTCTGTAAACCAAAATTCCCATTCTCTCCTTCCAAATCCCTAAAATCGCTAAATGTCGTCCCTCCAGAACCTATACTTTTTTTTAATACAGTTACAATGGATTCTTTAAGCTTGATTAACTCATTCTTCTTAATTGTTCGAGCTTCCCTAAAAGGGGAGATGCCAGCAGAGTATAAACTTTCATCAGCATATATATTACCTATACCTGCCACTATTTTTTGATCTAATAAAATAGCTTTTATAGATTTTGTTCTTTTTGAAATAACATTCTTAAGGTAATTTGCATCAAAGTCTTTAGAAAATGGTTCTGGTCCTAATGAACCTAATCCTTTAATTATTTTGTTAAGCGATAAGTCTTTATTAATCCACCACATTTGGCCAAAACTTCTTACGTCAATATACCTAAGCTCATTATTATTTTTATCGAAAAATCTAATTCTTGTATGTTTACAAGGAGGAGTTGATTTTTCAATAAATTTGAAATAGCCAGTCATTCTTAGATGAACTACAAGAAATCCATTATTTTGTGAATTTCCCAGAGGAAATTGAGTATTCTCACTTTGAACTTCTTTTAGTTGAGCTATTAAATATTTTCCTCTTCTATCCCATTTAAAAATAAGTGAGTTCCGAAGCCCCTTAATAAATTCTTCTTTGTTTTTTGGGAATGCAACAGTTGAATCCCTACAGACTTCTACTTTTTTAATAATGAAGTTATTAAGTTTTTTCTCTAAACCTCTTCGAACAGTTTCTACTTCAGGTAATTCAGGCAATTATTTAGGCTTTCTCTAATTCACTTTCAGCGAAATTATTTGTATTTGCTCCGCCATCAGTTCCGCTAATCCCAGCGTAATTTACTTTCTCAAATCTTACTACACAGTTATATTTAATACCTGAGGTATCAACTGAAGCAACCTTACCTATTTCATTGTACCAATATGATTCTGGTCTTTTTACTCTTACGAGATCTCCTCTTGAAATTGCCATTTCTCTTAATTTAACTTTTTGTAGAATAACCCATCATTAATATTCTTAGACAAATTATTCACACATATTAATTAAAAGTTTAACAAAAATCATTTATTAATTTATTTTCGAATTCTTCTTTAGCAGGCTTACTTCCCATCCATTTTCTACCAGGTATTCTTACATCTAATTCATTTTTATCACAATTGATTGAAAGAATAAGTTTTTTATTTTCTTGATTTAGTACGTTTAAAACTTTTCTACCTTTAACATTCTTATATGATTTACTTTGGATAACTATAGGACCATAATTATTTTTATCTAACTCAAATAAGTCATTATTTTTTTTATTTTCAGTTGTTTCATGATTTTCTGCATTAATTGTGTTCTTTTTTCTTATTATGAGCTTCTGACCCACTTTTATTGAATCAGGATTATTGAGATTATTAATCTCTATCAGATCGATCACTTTTAAATCATATTTGTTTGATATATCAGTAAGATTTTCACCTGATTGAACAATATGATAATTATTTATTAAATCTGATTTTTCTGTAAGATTTTCAGCAGGTTCGGAGATAATAAGATTCTGGCCAACGAAGATATAATTTTCATCTTTTAAGTTATTCAATTTGATAATTAAATCTTTATTTATTGAATAGAATTTTGAAATACTTGATATTGTATCTCCACTTTTTACAATATGTAATTTTTTTACTTCATTTTTTTCTTGAGGAATTGATTCTTTTCTAGCAATATTTTCAATTTTATTTTCTGCTAAATATATCCTTTTTTCTGATTTTACCAATGAGTGATTAAAAAAATTAATAAATATGGTAATTATTAAAAATCCAAACTTCATAACACTCACCGTTTATTTAAAGATAATCTCTAAATTTAAAATCGCTAGGTTTTGAAAACAATTTAAGAAATTTAAACCTGAAAAATAAACTTTAAAAATTTCTTTACTCTTATGTAGGGAGGATACCGCAGATTTGAATCAAATAAAAAACCTTTAAAAGTAATAGATTTTTGATTTGAAAAATTTCGAAACCCTTCTTCTCCATGGAATTTTCCAATACCACTTTGCCCAACCCCTCCAAACGGTAAATTTGGAATAAGCACTGGTAACATAACATCATTTATACAAATTGTTCCTGAACTGGTTACTTTTGAAATATGATTATGGATTTTTTTATTGCCTCCAAATAAGTAGATTGCTAATGGTTTTGATGTTTGACTAATCTGTTTTAGAGCTGATTCCTTATCATTTATTCCAATTACTGGAAGTAGTGAACTGAATAGTTCTTTTTGTAAGATATCTGTTTCATTTAATTTTGATCTCAAAATTGTAGGAGATATTTTCAACTTTTTTTTACTAAAAGTTCCCCCAAATAAAATTCTTTTTTCTTTTTTATATTGTTTGAGAATTTCTAAAGTTGATGTAAATTGTTTTTTCTCTAATTTTGACAAGTTTTCGGAAATAATTGGATTATCTCCGTAAAAACTTACTATGCATTTCTTTAATTTTTCTATAAAAATATTTTCAATTTCTTTATCTACAAAGATATGATTCGGAGCCATGCAGGATTGACCAGAATTAAAAAATTTGCCCCAAACAATTCTTTTGGCAGCCACTTCTAAATTGGCATTCTTGAAAATAATTACAGGATTTGTCCCGCTTAACTCAAGAGTTAGAGGAGTTAAGTTTTTTGAAGCTAATTTCATTATAGATTTTCCAGTTTCAGTACTTCCTGTAAAAAATATGTGATCAAAATTTTGTTCAATTAATTTTATGGATTGTTTATTATCACCCTCTACTGTCATTAGAACATCTTTATGGAAATATTTGGAAGTAAGCTTTTTGATAAGTTTTGAGGTCGCAGGACATTTCTCTGATGGTTTTATAACTGCAGTATTTCCTGCTGAGAAAATATTTACCAATGGCTTTAAAATATAAAGTAATGGATAATTATAAGGACCAAGAATTAAAACACACCCAAGAGGTTCATAAATAACTTTGGAGGATGATGGAAATAGATAAAAAGGGGTATCTATCTTTTTTGGTCGTATCCAAGAATTGAGTTTCTTTTTTATAAGTGAAATTTCTTCTTTCACTAAAAGGATTTCTGAAAGCCCTTCAATTTCAGATTTCCCTAAATCAACAAAAAGTGATTTAAGTATCTCTTTTTTATTTTCATCCAAAAGTTTAGAAACTATATTGATATGTTGAATCCGCCATCCTATATCTTCCGTTTCACCAGTGAGAACTGTATTTTTTAATCTATTAATGTCTTCTAAATGAAATTTATCCGAAATTTTCATTTTTTACCTTTGAATAGTATTAAATATATCAGAGGATAAATTGTAAATAACTAAGGTTTTTGGCCACTTAAATCAAAGTGAATGATTTATAAGAAATAATCAAATTTATTAACATGGCATTTAAAAATTCAAATTATTCTTGGTTAGTATATTTCTATGAGGGAAAATTTTTCAATTAGATTGATATCTATAAATGAAATACCAGAAGTTACAAACTGGGCAAGGTTGGAAGGATTTTCTCCTGGGATGGATGATGTATCAATTTATAGAAATACAGATCAACAAGGGGTATGGGTAGCTTGTCTAGACAATAATCCTATAGGTTCTATTGCGTGCATAAAATATAATTCCTCATATGGTTTTATAGGTTTATTTATCGTTAAAAAAGAATTCCGAAATAATGGATATGGGGTGAGATTATGGAAACATGCTCTCGAATATTTGAAAAATGTTGAATGTATTGGTCTTGAGGCTGCCCCAGATAGATTAAATGATTACGCAAAGTGGGGGTTTAGAAAATCTTCCATGACAAATCGATGGAAATTAAATGGTTTTCAAGATTTGCCATTGAGAAATTTCTATAAAGATCAATTTCATTCTTTTAAAGTTGTCCCGGGTAATAAAATTTCTTCTGAAGCAGTCTTAATTTATGATGATCAAAGAGAACCTAGTCCCAGACCACATTTTCTAAATGACTGGTTGAAAAATTCATATGGTAATGTCAGTGCAATTGTCGATAATAATGGGATGTGCCATGGATTTGGCAGGATAAGACCTTGTGTATTGGAGGATAATGAGCAAGGCTGGAGAATTGGCCCTCTTTTAGCGGATACTCCACCACTTGCTGAATTACTAATAAGGGAGTTAGTTGGTGATTTAGATGCTCAAATCTTATTGGATTGCTCTAATCTGAACCCTTATGCAAATTATCTTTTATCAAGTTTGGGATTTGAGGAAATATCAAAAACTTATAGAATGTATAAAGGCATTCAACCTCCCTGCCCAATGAATCAAGTATACGGACTTGCCTGCTTAGAACTGGGGTAATAATTCCCTTTAAAGCGAGGATTTTGCCTTTTATTTCTGTAATACTGAAAGAAGTTTTTTAAATTATCCATTAGCTTAACCTTCAGAAGCTTTCAAAATTTTTTCTACAATATCGGCGTTGATTATAGTGATCTCTCCATTATCAATATTGGCAACTTGAAACAAGGTCCATGAATTTGGGTTTCTAGCTCCCCCAATACAGCCGATAACTTGACCGACCCAATAATTTTTATTTTTTTCCTTAGTATCTTCGCAATTTTCTTTTCTAATTGCGACATAATCACCAGACCTAACGAAAAGAAACTCAGGAGTTGCCGAGCCCATAATAAATAACTTATAGTATATATGTACTATAGTAAGTTATTGTTTTTGTTGCTGAACTTTGAGTTATTTAGCAAACTAGGGGTAATTCAAAAATAAAATGGAATCAACTGAAATCGCTATATTTTCAACATTATTGGGATTAATTTTAGCCTTAACTGACGCTTATATAGAAAGAAATATTCCTGGATAATACTTTTAATTCATTTCTTAAATCAAATAAGATTTAAGCTGGTCTAATATGTCGGCACGGTAAGAAACTAATTTTGTAAAAACTAAATACATCAATCCTCCCATTGCGAGTCTTCCGTTAATTTTCTCTAACTGCTTAAGTTTTCTGTACAAAATTATTTTTGTAGTTGAACAAAATTTAATGGGTATAGAAAATAAAAAAGTATTGATTACTTCAAAATTAAAAAAAAATTCAAAAAATTTATAAAAATATTATTTCAAAAACTAATTAAATTTAAAGCCAAGCTTCTTTCATCTCAAGATAGAGTCTCTCGCTCTCAGCTGAGTTAATTTTGCTGTCTGAATAAGATTGCTGCTGTTGCTGTTGTTGCTGCTGAGTTGAGTTAGTATTGGGATTTTGGACTTCGCTCATTAGAAGAACTGAATATTTGTGTTTATTCTCTCATATTTAGAGCTTTTTTTGTCAACTTAAATTCTTAAATTTTATTTAAATTTTTTATGTTTTTAATTTTCCTTTTTTGAGTAAAGTTATTTCGCTACAGTAGTTTTGGTATATAGGAATTTAACTTCCCAATATACAATTCCTAGGAAGATAGCACTTGCAATAATAATTTCGGAAATGGCTAACATTTTATTTTTAAATACTAACTAAATTTTGGTATCAATTTACACAGAATGCAATAGGTACTAATTACATTTAAGATTTTTTAAAATCATATTTGATAAAATAACGCGTCGAAATAATATAAAATTTAAAATTAGATACACATTATTTTCGTGGGAAATTTCATAAATTCAACAACCCTTATACCTTTAATACCTTTTGTAACCTCTTTATTTATTTTTATTTTATTAATAAGTTTCAACAGAACGCTTAACAGGTTAACAAAACCAGTAACTGCACTAGTTGCATTATCTTTATTAAGTTCTGCCTTTATAAGCATATTTGACTATTTTAAGAAAATAGAAGAAGAATTAGTTTTATCTGAATTTCTCAAATTGTTTGAAGAAAAAAATTTAGTTATACATCTCAATTTAGTGAATGAAAAAATTATAATTTTTTTCTCATTAACAATGATATTAATTATTGGAATATCTTTTTATAAATTGCCTAGAAAAAAAGGTTATGTCTCATTGATAATTAGCCTAGGTTTAATATCTTCTTCGGTGATGCTCTCAATATTGCTAATAGATTTTTCAGTACTAATCTAAACTGTATTAAGCATTGACAAAGCTTCATTAAGTTCTTTGACATGATTTAATTCATCTTGAGCAATTTCTTTAATTTTTTGATCATTTGGATTATCTATTAAATATTTGGAATAAGTTTCAAATGCATGTTCTTCGATTTTTATGTTGACATCATAAGCATTAGCTGGAGAGAGGAAATAATAAATAACCATAATCCAGTAATAGACAAGTACAAGGTGTCTCGCAAAAAATCTATCAATCCAGAACCTATCTCCTCCTCTTTTCTCCATTTCTTTAAGATGCTCAGTTTCGTTAATAGCTTGATAAAAATGTTCTTTCATTAAAATCATTGTTTTCTCATTTTTAATTCCTAGGGATTCTTTAAAATGAAGAACTGAAAGAAATGCAAAATAAGGTGATCTAGCTATAACTTCTAAAACCCAAAATCTTTGTAAAGACCTACCAGAGTATATGAAGTCTAAGAAGTTGACTGTACTATTCAAAATCAAAGAATTTAATTTCTTCATAAATTTAGTTTTTCTTTAAGTATAATTACTCAACCGCTCGAGGACTATAATATATTGAAGTAATTAACCAAAATTAATATTTATAGTCTAAAAATTGTTACTTCCATTGAAATATTTTTTTTTCATGCATTAATTGGATAGATAAAAATTTTATATGACAAATACTGAAAAAATTGCAAATGCCAAAAAGAGAATTGATGAATTAGAAAGACTTATAAAATTTTGGAATGATTCAGACCGTGACGAGGCAAAAATAGTAAATTTTTCAAGAAACATTGAAAATAAAGTTGCTTAGATTGTGATGTAGGTTAATTAAGTTTATCTACTTAAAGTGATTTAATATCGTTGAATTTTCGAATATTGTTTGATTTATAAATAGAGCAATTAAACCTATTTTCAAAAACGGACAGGAAGAAATAATCTAAAAGAAAAATAAATATGAAAACCTTTTCAAAAAACTATTTAGTGCCGATTAAATTTATACCATGGGTTTTTTGGGTATTTATATTTTTTATGAGTATATATTTGTGTAAGATAGCCTGGGTAAATTGAATAATTAATGGATCTAGCTTCTCCTTAGCCAACCAGGAGCACCGCCAAACCAATCCGATATATCATCTTCATTAGGTTTGAAATGATTTTCTTTATCTAGTCCATCTATCCCAAATGATTGTAAGAGGTTATCTATCCCCCCATCGTTTTTTGTGCCATTCCTTCTAAAGCTGTTAGCTTTTTTCAGCCAAAGAGAAATTGTCGAATTATGGTGTGCAAATTTCTCAACAAATATCCTTTCTTCTAATGTAATTGATTTATCTTGAGCAATTCTTTTAATTATTCCTTGGATTTTTAGTCTTTTTGCATTACTAAGAAGCATTTTTGATCAATTCATTATTCTTTTTATAGGAAGGATTACTAAATATATCTTGTCAATGTTAATTTCAACAAATTAACTATTTTAAGAGGTTTTTAAGCAATAAAAGTCTTAAGACTCTAAAAAAAGGGATCAATAAGTTACGCATGATACTTTTATTCATTTATCAAACTTATAATTCCTACAAATTAGATAAACAAAATCAATCCATTCTCAAAGACACTTTAGAATTAAGAAAAAGTCGATTCAATTGTTGCAAAATAGTAAACCTGTACTATTATTAGTACAGATGTATTATTAAGACATGAAAGTGATTTCGTCTTCTCCTTATGCCCCTTTTAATTCAAAAGAGTGGAATTTTCTAATAAGCAAAAATGTAAAGTTTGAAAATACTCCAATAAAGATTCAAAAAAAAATTTATAGAACTTCTACTCTAAAAAAGATTGAAAAAGATAAACTTATGCAAGGGAAGATTGAATTGCACCAACAAATGCAACTTGTATTCGGATAGAAAAATATTAACTAACAATCTTTTTATTGAATATTATTTTACGAGATCCAATTTTTTGTTAGATTAGTAGAAATACAAGAAGGATTCAATTTGGCTGTTGATCGAGAACTTTTAAAAGAAGTTACCCAAGAACTTTGGAATACCGTAAAAAAACTAAGACCTGAAATAGATCGGCAAACTCGACTTCAATTAGTTTTAAAGGCCTTATTAACTATTGGAGATTTACCAGATCAAATGCAAGCTGCCATGGTAGTAGGTGTTTGCGCAGAAATGGATAAAAGTGATTTAGATAATGTTGAAACTAATTCACAAACTAAAGATTTAAGCGGAGTTGATACTTCTACAGGCAGAAAAGTAGTTAGAAGAAGTTCAGCTAAATAAACCTTAAACGATTATCCTTTAATTTTCTTTGATTCGTTTTTATTAAGTCTATTGAATAGGTAATATGAAATTACAAGTAAAAGAGGAACGAATATCGAATGTAAAGTCATCATTAATTCTGTTTGGCCCATTCCTATAAGATTTGACTCGTTTGGAAGTTGTTCTGACCAAGTGCCAACTAAATGCCAGGCTTGAGGAATTGATAAGAAAAACATATAAGAGCTATAAGTTAAGTTTATGTTCAGATAAAGATTATCATTATTGAGCGTTTTTACTTTCTTTATTCTTATTTCTTAACTAATTATTTGTAAAGTTATAAAAAAGAATTTGATTCATAAATTTATTTTCTTAAGAAGAGTTTTAAATTCTTTTTTTCCAATAATTTTTTCAGCTGCGTAAGCGCCACTTGCTGAAACAGCGGGAATTCCAATACCTGGAAATGAACTTGCACCGCAAGTAAATAAATTTTTCACTGGAGTTTTGCAGCCTGGGAAAAGACCTTTTGCTGCAGATAATGCAGGGCCGTAACTACCGCAATAGGTATTGGTGAATTTTTTATGGGTGATTGGGGTTCCTAGCATCTTTAAATCAATCCTTTGATCTATATCAGGGATGAATTTTCGCACTGCATTAAGGAATATTGAACATCTTTCTTCTTTCAAATTTCTATATTCTAATTCCTTTGGATTCAGGTTTTCCCAAATTTCCCAAGGTTCATTTGCGGGAGTATATCCATGAAGAACATGTTTTCCTTCAGGGGCCATATTTTTATCTAGAACAGATGGGATTGAAAATACAGCTATATTTCTTTCTGCGGTTATACCTTTTTCCCACTCATCAACATGTATCGCATGTATTGGCAAATTTTCAAGACCATCAGCATCAAAACCTAGATGTATATGAAGGAAAGAATCACATTTATTAGGATTCAAAACTTTTGTATTCCATCTTTTTGAAATTTCATTTGGAATTAACTTTTTTAAATTCCATACATCAGTATTCGTGACAACAGATTCACAACTAAAACTCGAACCATTATTAAGAGTTATACCTGTGGCTAAATTTTTATTGAAGTTAATTGTCTTAACTCTCGAAGAAAGAATTAATTTTCCTCCATTTTTTTTAAATCCATTAATTAAAGCTTTTACGATAGATTCACTACCTCCTTTGGGGTATTCAAGGTATGAATTTGGTTCAAACCATTCGTTAAATAAAGTAGCCATTGCAGCTGTATTTGTATCATGCATTGACATACCACTTATCAAAAAGCTCAATAAATCAACCCAATTTCTGAGAAAAGGATCCTCTAGATGATTATTTACTAAATCCCCAAATCCTTTATTAATTTTTGGTATTTGATTGATATTAGGTAAAAATTTTGGTGTTAAATTTATTAGATCTAAGAAATTTATTGATTCGGGAGAAAATGAGAGTAAAGGTATTTCATTTATTATTTGGCTAAGAGGTTTTATTCCGGAAATAAATGATTCCCATTCTTTAACAGATTTCTCACCTCTTAAAGTTTTAATTGTTTGTTTAAAAGGTTCTTCCCCCACATCAAGATTAAAATTGCCTTCTGGGACAATTACTTGCCAACCTTTGTATTGAAATAATTCAACTTCTTCATCAAGTAATTTAAGAATTTGCCCTAGGGGATTAGTTGTCGGCCATTTACCTATTCCACTCCATAAGGAAGGACCTGATTCGAAAGTGTAACCATTTCTTTTGAAACTGTGGGCAACACCACCTGGCTGGCTATGAGCTTCACATATAAGTACTTTTTTGCCTGATAAAGCGAGAATCGAACCACAACATAATCCCCCTATTCCACTACCTACTATTACAACATCGTACTTTTCCATTAAATATTTACTTTACTCTTCTCGCACAACTAACTAGTTTTAGACAAATGTATTAGTTGAAGTTGTAATACTTAGTACAACAGCTAAGAAAAATATGTAAGGGACTGCTTTTAGAGGGATGTATCCTTGGCTTTTAGAAATAAAGTCCATTGATTTAGTTACTTAATGTAAATATATTAACGAGATCTTGTTCCTTATGTGTGCCATAAAATTATTTTTTTGGAAATATTTTGAAATAAAGAAATCTTTTTGGAGATATTTTTAACAAAGAACATTTTTTATAGAGTTATCTTAGTATTTGATTCTTAGATTAAAATCTATTATGAAACAATTTCCTGATATTAATGAGATAAAACTATTAGAAAAAAATTCCCAAAAAAATGGTAGCGGAATTGCATATGAGGAATTGTTAGGAATATGGAAGTTTAAGTATGTATGGGGAAAGGAGTCAGATGAAATCAAAAATATACCCAGTTCGATTCTCCAAGTATTGTCGGCAAGACTCGAACTGAAAAGTAAAAATAAAGAGGATCAAATAAAATATGAAATAAAAAATTCAATTAATTTCGGATTATTAAATATCACTTTTATAGGCAACGCAGAATTAAAAGGGATTAGACCTTTATTGGCTTTCTATTTTGAAGAATTAAAAATTAGTATTAGTAGTTTTCCTATATTTAATAAGCAATTAAAAAAACCAGAAAATAAAAAAATCCCTTTTTTCTCACTTGTAGGAATTAGCACTAAAGATAATTGGTTGTGTGCTCGAGGCAGAGGCGGAGGGCTTGCAATATGGGTTAAGTCTTAATTTAGTGGTATTCTCCTGGATGATCTACCTTTCTTACGGTAACTTTATCAACTTTTTGTCCATTAAATCTTAAGAGATCATCTCCTGAAAAGTCATAACCTAAGCGTTGACCTATTAGGGCTACATCATCTGCTGTAGAGGATGTAGTAACCTGCTTTTTTAATTCTTCATCAGATTGCATCTTAATTAAAAATTTTCTTATTTCAGAAAAACTCATTACTAGAATTTGATTAATTGATATTAAAGAAATTTATAAAATCTTTTTCTTAGCAAGAACAAGATAAATAGATAATCATTATACTATTTTTATGACTTACTTATTCCTATATATAGTTGGCATAATTTTAATATGGTGGATATATCGTGTCGGTTGGCTTGAGGCGCTCAAAACAGTAGTTAAAGTTATAGTCCCCTCAGCGCTTATTATTTTATTTAACATAAAAGCCGGAAGATTACTTTTTAAAAGTCCTGTAGTCGGATTATTAAGCGCTTTGCCTACCTCTATTTTTATTTTTAGAGGTTCATTGCCTTTAGTTAGTTATATAAATAACTGGATTGAAAATAAAATAAATAATTATGATGATTCGGAAGTTATAGATACTGATTCTGTGCCTTTAGATGATTAATTTAATCAAATCCAAGAAATAATTCTTTGTGTACAACAAGAACATCAAATAAAGTTGTTCCATGAATAGGACTTAATGGGATTTTGTCTATATTTAATGCTTCTGCGCAAATTAAATGAGCATCCCATTTTGTATTGTGATCACTTATTTCGATTGACCACTCAATTACTTTTTTGAAATGATCTGGCATCTCCGAACCAATTTTTCTGCAAATTTGACATAGAACTGACAAAAGAGGAGGTTTTGATGACCTTTTTAAATCTTTAATAAGACTAGGTTGTGTAAAAACACTTGTATAGCGGATGTAGTCTATCAATTCATATTCTTCTTTAGTAAGAGCTGCTTTATCTAATGCTCTTTCAAATTCGTCTATGGGGGTTATGGGCCTATCCAAGATATTATTTTTTGCTGTTTTCTGAATCTATTTTTTCTTGATTAATTTCATTGATTTGATTGCTTTCTATAGATTTAGGAGATTCATCTTCTTCGTTCATAACTTGGTCGATTTCATTTTGAAATTCATTCGATGCTTTTTTAAGACTTTTCAAAGTTTTACCAAGCTGTTTCCCTAATTCTGGAAGCTTTTTTGGACCAAAAATTAAAAGAGCTAAGATAAGTATTACAGTAACTTCAGGCAAACCTACACCAAATATATTCATAACTGATAACTATTTAACTAATTAGGAAATCTACTATTAAATATAGTCAAATCATGTGAAAATTTCATTCTCGGAAGAGCTTTTTTTAATATTAAAAAATTTTGAAAAATATTATTGTTATTAATACTCCTTTAAAGAAAACTAACCAAAGTAATTGATAATCACTCAATTTGAATTTTTTTTGGTACCAATTTATAAGAGTTTTATGTTTGTCTATTAATTTTCTCATTTTCATCGAGATAATTTATTACTATCACTTATTTTATCTTAATTTCTTTTATTATTATTTTATAGAAATCCTACATTCAATCCATAATAGATTATTCTATTAGATTTTAATCTTTTCTAAATTATTGAAACTATTCGCTAAATATCTACCATCTTAAAAAAAATGAAGTACTTATTTGTTGTTTTTTATCTATTCTTTCTAATTTATCCAGCTGAAGCCGTTACCACAAAAATGTTTAAAGTATTGGATACGTGTGCAAGATATCGACTCGGTGAGATTAATGCTAATGAGGCTATAGAAAAACTAAAATTAATAAATTCTTCCATTAGTCAGCCAAAGGATCTAGTAAAAAAATATTGCTCAGTATTTACTCCAAATGAAAAAATTGAATTTTAAATTTAGCACTATATATTTAATTATTCTTTCTTGAATAATCTTTAGCTTTGCTTCTTATTTCTTTAACTTTTTTATAATTAGTTATTTTTAAATTAAAAATAACTCCCAAAAAAGAATATCTTGGATAGGCCCATAACCACCATAGACGAATTTGAAAGAGAAATAAAAAAATATAAATTATTAATTCCATAATATTGAATTAATAAATTTACCATAGTTATATTCACCCTAGTTTATTTCAATAATTTTTTAGTATCTTATAAAACAAAAAAACTGACTTTAATATCAGTTATTTACTTCAAGGCCACAAAAAAAACATATTAACCTCTAATATGTAATTTTATAAGAATTATTGTGCAGATTGGAGATAAAATTCCAGAATTTTCTTTACTGGATCAAAATGGAGTTAAAAGATCAAATAAGGGTTTAAAAAATCCCCTTGTTTTATTTTTTTATCCAAAAGATGATACGCCGGGTTGCACTATAGAAGTTTGCGGATTTAGAGATAAATATGACTTATTTAAAGTTTTAGGCGCACAAGTTTGGGGAGTAAGTAATGGAAGTACCTCAAGTCATTTGGCATTTGCTAATAAAAATAAATTACAATATCCATTACTTTGTGATACGAATGACTCTCTTAGGAAAACTTTTAAAGTTCCTAAAGTATTAGGTTTTATGGATGGTAGGGTAACTTACGTTATTGATCGCAAAGGGACAGTTAGGCATATTTTTAGAGATTTATTGAATGGTCCTGAACACATTAAAGAGGCAATTAGAGTACTTAAGGAAATTCAAAATCAATAAATTATTATTCAAATAATTTTAGATTAATAGGTTTTGTTTTATTATAGTTTCAGCTTTTTTAACTATATGAACAAAATGGGAATGCAGGCTGTTGATCTTGCTATTCAAAATGGAGTGGATCTTGACGGTACTCCAATCCCTCAAAAAATGCTAGATCTATATAATAGAATTATGGATGAGGAGAATAAAAGACAAAGGAGTGGTGTTAAAAAATCAATGAGAAATAGATGCGTCAAAACTGGTTCTAAGCATTTTGATAAAGAAACATTGAATCAATTATTAATAGACTCGGGATGGGAAGGTCTCAAAGAAAAAGAAATTTTGTATTTTTTTATAATTAAAAATTTTTAAATTATCTTGAAATTTATATATGGTAATTTTTATTTAAATTAAAAAAATTGAGAACTAACAAAGTATTTATTTAGATCTAATTTTTTAAATTATTTAAACCATCCTTTTTTGTTAGAGGATATTATTTTCTCTTTTTCAGTTTTTGTTTTATTACTTGCTTTTTTGAAAGCCAAGTTGGCTTCGATAACTGTAACTATTGATATGAAAAAAAGACCAGAAATCCCAATTATTTGTTCATTTTGAGAAGGTTCTGAATCACCTTGTAAAAAAATACCTAAAGCGAACCATGCAGTACTAGCAGTGATGGTAAAAAAATAGGGTTTCCATCTTCTTTGATATAAGTAACCTGATCCTAAACCAGGAAGAAAATTTAAAAAAGATGCTATCCATCCTTTTGAAGATGCAAGTATTTCGTCTCTTGAGGGGTAAGACATTTATGTTAGGTATTTATTAAATGTGAATTTATATAAGCAAAAGATATTGCTGCACAAATTACCCAACTAAAGGGTAAGAACATTCTTATTTTTTCTTTATTGTTATTCATTTTTTAATTATGGAAAATATTTTTAAAATCTGTGGATTTAATAGATACCTTAAAATCAGAAGAATTAAAAAAGACGGTTTTTAACCGTCTTTGAAAAAAGTAATTTCTCTAAAAATAAATTATTTATCTTTTGAGACTGAGAGTACTTTAAGTTGTTTTTTTACTTCTTTTTCTCTCTCTTCAAGATGTTTTAGTTGAGCTTTAAAAGCATCTTCAAGTCTTACTTTTTGTGTTGTAATTTCATCAAGCTCTTCTTGATGTTGGTTTTTCTTTAACTCCTTCATTTCACTATCGGAAATAACATATACAGGGCGATATGAAGGTGTTTCAAAAAGAAGATCAAACATTGAATACATAAGTGACCTTTGAATTAGTACAAATTCAATATCTGATAATTCTTTAAAATATGAAAGGATAAATACCGAAGATATTGATACGGCAAATACACCGAATTTCGGTTTACATAACATAACCGCCCAGTATTTACCGATCAAATTTTAAGGTATGTTTTAAAGTATTAAGGAGATGCTTCTAAAAATTTAAATCAAAAAGAACTAAAAATGGATTTAAAAATTACTAAAACATTAGTAATCCCATCCAACGAAATTAAATGGCGATTTTCCAGATCCTCCGGTCCTGGAGGGCAAAATGTAAATAAAATTGAAAGCAGAGTAGAGATTATTTTTGATTTAGAAGATTCCAAAGTATTAAATGATTATCAGAAAGAAATTCTTAAAAGAAACTTGAAAAACAAATTAGTAAATAATAGCTTGCGTTTAGCGGTTCAAGAACACAGAAATCAATTATTAAATAGGCAGCTAGCTTTAATGAAATTTAGTTCAATCATAAAAAATGCTTTAAATAAACCATTTAAATTGAGAAAATCTACACAACCTACTAAAGCATCACAAAAGAAAAGAGTTGAGGTTAAGAAAAAACGCGGCGAATTGAAAAAAAGTCGACAAAAAGAAAAAATATATCAAATATGAATAAACTAAATAAATTTTTTCCTCGCAGATTGCAATCAAAGCATGTGATAAATTTAATTTTATTTTGGTTTATTGAATTCAACTAATGATTTCTGGTTAATTGACTCTAATTTTGTAGGGGTGATGCGTTTCTACAAAG
>QCBU01000006.1 GCA_003281505.1 Prochlorococcus sp. AG-347-J14
GAAAGTCAAGCAGGTACAGGTTTAAGAGATGGAGTCGTAACAGGTATCTGTTCTGTGAATTCAATGCCTTTAGCATTAGCTGTTATGGATTTTAGATTTATGGGAGGATCCATGGGTTCAGTAGTTGGTGAAAAAATTACAAGGATAATTGAGAGAGCAACTTTGGAAAATTTTCCAATTCTTATTGTTTGCGCATCAGGAGGAGCAAGGATGCAAGAAGGTATGTTAAGTCTCATGCAAATGGCAAAAATATCTGGAGCACTAAAAAAACATAAAGAGAAAAATCTCCTATATATGCCCTTGTTAACTCATCCAACTACTGGAGGGGTAACAGCCAGCTTTGCAATGTTAGGTGATTTAATTTTGGCGGAACCTAAAGCACTTATTGGATTTGCGGGAAGAAGGGTTATAGAACAAACATTAAGAGAAAAATTACCCGATAATTTTCAAACAGCTGAATATCTGCTTGATCATGGTTTTGTTGATGTAATTGTGAAAAGGAAAGATCTCAAGGATACTCTGACTAAAATTTTAAAAATTCATGGTGTAAAAGAACTTGCAGAATCAAATATATAAAATGAGAATAATTTCAAATATATTTTATTTTTCTTTAAGCCTTCTACTCTTTATTTTAAACTTTGCCTCCTATTCATATGCGATTGGAAATGTTGATTGGGTTCTCCTTAAAGAGAATGATGATGGGAAAGAATGGCTTGATAAAGGGAGTATTAAGTCGCTCCCAAATGGTGAAATAAGTGTGTTAACAAAGTTCTTTAAGAATCCAACTAATTCTGATGATGATGGAGAGTTATCACTTTATGTAATGAGAATTAATTGCAATGAAAAAAAGTTCAAAGATACATCAATAAATGGAATTCCTCAATTCAATTCAAAATGGCAAACCTCTAATAATGATGAACTTATAGATGTTGTTATTGAAAATAGCTGTTCAGAGTTTATTAATGAATAACAATGAATACTAAAAATAAAAAATTAAAAATAGCCATCGCTGGACTAGGGTTTGGGAAAAAAGTTCATTTAGAGGCATTAAAAGAGTCTGATCACTTAACTCCTGTAGCAATTTATCATTACGAGAAAAAGCAAAAATCGATATTAGAAAAAGAAACGGGCTTAGATTTTTTTCACAATTGGGAAGACTTGGTTAAATCTCCAAAAATTGATGGAATTATTATTGCCACTCCTCCTGAATCAAGATTTAAGTTAGCTAAACAAGCTCTTGAGAATAATAAAAATTTGCTCCTAGAAAAACCCGTTTCAATATCCTCCTCAGAAATTGAAGCGCTTCAGAGAATATCTTTGATTAATAATTTAAGCGTATGTGTTGATTTTGAATATAGAGCAGTACCTCTTTTCCTTCAGACAAAAAAACTTATTGATGAAAATATCTTAGGAGATATATATTTAGTCAAATTAGATTGGTTAATGGGCAGTAGATCCGACCCCAAAAGATCTTGGAATTGGTATTCATTGGAAGAAAAAGGTGGAGGAGTTATTGGCGCTTTAGGTACTCATGCATTCGATATGTTGAATTGGTTTTTTGGAGAAGCAATAAACGTGTCTGGTAAGTTAGCAACATCAATAAAAAAAAGAGCTTTACCTAACTCATCTGATTTAAATGATGTTACGAGTGAAGATGTATGTTTAGCCAATATAGAAATATCAAACTACAGCTCGAATCTTATTCCATGTCAGGTATCTTTATCATCAATTTCTAAAAATGGTAGAGGATTTAGTTTAGAAATATATGGAAGCGAAGGTTCACTAATTCTTAAAAGCGAAAACCAAAAAGATTATGTACATGGTTTTAATTTGAAATATTCAAACAACGAAAATAAAATACAAAATCTAACTGCAGATTCAAGTTTTAATTTTGAAAAAACATGGACTGATGGGAGAATAGCTCCAGTTTTGAGAATTCAAAATTTATGGGCTCAGAGTATAATTAATGGAACACCTGTAATCCCAGGCTTATGCGAGGGACTTGCTAGTCATAAAGTTTGCGAAGCCATAAGAGAATCTTCCAAATGTGGATTAAGTATCAAAATTTAAGGCTATACATTTATAAGTAGCAATTATCACCCGATAAAGTATTGGATTGATTTTATTTTTTTTTCATATTCTGGAAAAATCAATTGAACTGTATTATTAAAGAATGGCTTTAAATTATTACAAAAATGAGCTTAAAGAAAATGCTCAATTACTAGCTTCTAAAGGAAAAGGAATATTAGCGGTAGATGAATCCACTAGAACAGTAGGTAAAAGACTCGCTGGAATTGGCGTTGAGAATACTGAAGACAATAGGAAGGCATATAGAGGAATGCTTTTTACTACTGAAGGTCTTGGCAAATTTATAAGTGGAGCAATCCTCTTCGAAGAAACTCTTTATCAGAATCACCAAGATGGCGAGTCAATGGTTAAGAAACTAAATGATTTAGGTATTATCCCAGGTATAAAGGTCGATAAAGGCCTAAATCCACTTCCAGGAGGAGGAGATGTAGAAACTTTTTGCTCTGGCCTAGATGGGTTAGTTGAAAGAGCCGCAAAATATTATGAACAAGGTGCCAGATTTGCAAAGTGGAGAGCAGTTCTGCAAATTACAAATGATGGTTGTCCTTCAAAACTATCAATTCAAGAGAATGCTTGGGGATTAGCAAGGTATGCAAGATCAGTTCAAGAATCTGGGTTAGTACCAATTATTGAACCTGAAATCTTAATGGACGGCGACCATACTATTGAAAAAACTGCTGAAGTTCAAGAAGAGGTAATAAAGCAGGTTTATATTGCCTGTCAAGCAAATGGAGTTTTTCTAGAAGGCACTCTATTAAAACCTTCTATGACTGTTAATGGGGCAGATTGTCCAACAAAGGCTGATCCTATGAAAGTTGCTGAAATGACAATCAGAACAATGGAAAGATGCGTTCCTGCATCTGTTCCTGGAATAGTTTTCTTATCAGGAGGGTTAAGCGAAGAAGCTGCTTCTGTTTATTTAAATAATATGAACACTCTTTTTAGGAAAGCATTATGGAATGTTTCATTCTCCTATGGAAGAGCATTACAGCACTCATGTTTAAAGGCCTGGAAAGGAAGCGACATTGAAGGAGGTCAAAAAGCATTAATAGCAAGAGCTCAAGCAAACTCTGAAGCTTCAAAAGGTGCCTATATAGCAGGATCTCAACCTTCATCTGATGAGCAATTGTTTGTAGCAGGCTACACTTACTAACTAAAAAATTCTAAAAATATACTCTTGGTCATAAAATTAGTTTCTTTAATTTAGTATTTTGTATATCTAATGACGTGACATTTGATACCCATTTATACTAAACTCTCGGAAACATATGCTTTATATAGCATTTAACTTATTTTAATTATGGCCCTCGTTCCACTAAGACTACTTTTAGATCACGCTGCTGAGAATGATTACGGTATTCCAGCTTTCAATGTTAATAACCTTGAGCAAGTTCAAGCAATCATGGAAGCAGCATATGAAACTGATAGTCCCGTAATCCTCCAAGCTTCAAGAGGGGCAAGAAATTATGCAGGAGAAATTTTCCTACGTCATCTAATACTTGCCGCTACAGAAACATATCCTAATATTCCAGTAGTTATGCACCAAGACCATGGTAATGAGCCATCAACATGCTATTCAGCAGCAATAAATGGTTTTACATCAGTAATGATGGATGGTTCTCTAGAAGCAGATGCAAAAACACCGGCTAGTTACGAATATAATGTTGCAGTTACTAAAAAAGTAGTAGATTTTGCTCATTCAGTTGGCGTTAGTGTTGAAGGAGAGTTGGGTTGCTTAGGTTCATTAGAAACAGGAAAAGGTGAGGCAGAAGATGGTCATGGATTTGAAGGTGAACTTTCTACAGACATGCTTTTGACTGATCCTGAAGAAGCGGCAGATTTTGTTGCTAAAACAAAAGTTGATGCATTAGCAATTGCTATAGGTACAAGCCATGGTGCATATAAATTCACAAGGAAGCCAACAGGAGAAGTTCTTGCAATAAGCAGAATTGCTGAAATCCACAAAGCGCTTCCAAATACACATCTTGTAATGCATGGATCTAGTTCAGTGCCTCAGGAATGGTTGGATATCATTAACAAATATGGTGGCGAAATCCCTCAAACATATGGTGTTCCTGTTGAAGAGATTCAAGAGGGAATAAGAAATGGAGTTAGGAAAGTCAACATTGATACCGATAACAGACTTGCCTTCACTGCAGCGGTAAGAGAGGCAGCATTTGCTGACAAGGCAAACTTTGACCCAAGACATTTCAACAAACCTGCTAGAAAATACATGAAGCAAGTTTGTCTTGACAGATACAAGCAGTTCTGGTGTGAAGGTCAAGCAAGTAAGATCAAGCAAAACAGCACCAATTACTTCGCTGATCTTTACGCAAAAGGAGATTTAGATCCCAAAGTAAAAGCTACTGTTTAATTAATAACGAAACCGAATAAAAAAAGACCTCCAAAATTAGGGTCTTTTTTTATTTCAATATTAATGATTTTAATGTAAAGAGACCATCAGTCCCACCAATTGTCTCGTCACATGCACGCTCTGGATGAGGCATTAAACCTAGAACATTTCCCTTTTCATTAGTTATGCCTGCGATATCGAATGAGGATCCATTAGGGTTATTTTTATATCTCAAAGCGATCAATTCATTATCTACAAGTTTTTTTAAAGTATCAGAATCGCAATGATATCTACCTTCCCCGTGCGCTATTGGCAACTTAATAGTTTGTTTTTCAACTCCAATATTAAACCAACCTCCTTTTGAAGAAACAATATCAAGTTCAACATCATCACAGATGAAATTAAGGTTTTTATTTGTAGTAAGGGCACCAGGCAAAAAGCCTGATTCTGTCAAAATTTGAAACCCGTTACAAATTCCTAAAACTCTTTTCCCGCTTTTAACAAACTCATCCAAGGCATTTATTAATGGAGAAAATCTCGCAATTGCTCCGCATCTTAAATAATCACCATAGCTAAATCCACCAGGTAATACTATTGCATCTACATCACTTAAATCTGAAGACTCATGCCATAAGTATTTTGTTCTTATGTCTAAACAACCTTCCAATGCCCATGAAACATCACGATCACAATTAGAACCTGGGAAAACAACAACTCCTACAGTAAAATAATCCATCTTATAATTTTTCTAGTGAATACTCATAATCTTCAATAACAGTATTTGCGAATAACCTATCACACAATAAATCAATTTTTTCTCTTACTTCTTTTTCACCATTACCTTCTATTTTTACTTCAATCATTTTTCCTATACGTAATGATTTTATTCCCTCGGCTCCAAGTTTTATAGAGGCAGATTTGGTAGCTTCCCCTGCTGGATCTAGAACTGAGGGTCTTAGTCTTACAAAAACTTTTACAGCAAATTGGTCCAAAAAAAAATTAATTTCTAATAGAAGATTAGTTTAAATTTTAATAAAAAGTACTATTGATTAATAAACAAATATTTTTACATCAGGGTTTTCTGAGTTATTAGATGTTTATGTAGCCTCTACCAAAACATACTAAGCAAGTTCTTCTTGAATTTTCATGTGTTTTAAAATTTCCTGCCCCTCCACATTTTGAACATTTTATTTTATCAATTGATATTACATCGTCAGAGATTATTTGTTTTAAAGAAATTTTTGGATTTTCCATCTTGGGCTTTCTACTGTTTAAGTATCCCGGCAGCTAACTATAATGTCAAATTGCTTTTTTTGGCTCACTTAAAATCTTAAATTTCTCTTTAATTTTTCTATTAAAAGTTTTTATAGATTTTTCATCTAAAGAAATTATTACTAATTCAAGCCCAGCATTATCATTTGGTCTCCAACAATTGTCTGGAGCTTCTTCAAACCAAGTATTAATTTTCTTTCCAACAATTTGTATTTGTAAAGGCAATGATTTGTTTGGTATCCAAATACGTCCTTTTATTCGAAGAATGTTTAATTCATCCATGATTTTTGACATCTCCTTTTCAAAATCATTTTTTTCAAGGAAATAATTTAATTTAATTGAATCTGATACAAGTTCAACATGATTATGGTCATGCTCTTCAGTTAAAAATTCTTTATAAGTCTCTTTTTTAAAATTAAAATCAAATAGATAGTTCAAATCAATTTTGCCATTATTAGATTTAAGAACTGGTGTAGATGAGTTTAGACTTCCTTGAATTTTATGTTTTACAACGTCAAACTGATCATCATTTAAGATATCTGATCTAGAGACTAAAACGATATCAGAAACTTCTAGTTGCTCCTCAAAAAGTTCATCTATAGTGGCGTTGTGATCAATTTTATTTGTTTCATTATATTGTTTTGTTATTTTATTTAAATCATTAATTGGTGAACCATTAAACATTGATTCTCCATTAACGATACCAACAACAACATCAAGGTAGATGGAAGACCTAATCTCAGGCCAGTTAAGTGCTTGAATTAAGGGAATTGGTAGTGCCAAGCCACTTGTTTCTATAATTATGGATTCGATAGGAGGGTTAAATTCTAGGAGAGCTTTTATTGATGGAACAAAATCATCTTGAACAGTACAACATAAACATCCATTATTTAATTCGATTACGCATTCGTCTTCAGAATCATCACATTTATCAAAACTTTTAATCAAATCACCGTCAATTCCTACATCACCAAATTCATTAATTATTAAACCAAATTTTTTATTACTCTCTTTTAATAGATATCTTAGAAAAGTTGTTTTACCTGAACCAAGAAATCCTGAAACAACTATAACTGGTATTTTTTTTTTCATCTCTAATGATTAACAACCTAAGCTATATTCTGTACTCTCTCCTGTAGAACTATTTGTGCCATTAGCAATCGCACATAATTGTTTTTGTTGTGTACGACTAAGGACAGCATCAGTAAAATCTGCACCATCTATTTTTGCTCCTTCAAAATTGCTCTCCATTAATAAAGCATTTGTAAAATTAACATCCGAAAGATCTGCATCTGTAAAATCTGTTGCATAAGCTAGTGCGTCTCTTAAATTAGCTCCATTAAACTTTGAATTTTGCAATTTACTATTATTGAACACCGCGCCTTCTAAATTACTTTCACTGAAATTAAACCCATTCAAATCAAACTTAACGTATTCGTTACCGCTTAAATCTTGACCATGCATATCTGGCTCTAAATTAAGGTCTTGCTGATTTCTAATCTCAGGAGGTCTTTTAGCCCATGCAGAATTTACAGAATTAAAAAATAAAATCCCAACTAACAACAAAGTAATTAATGCATTTTTGAGTGAGGGGAAAACAATTGATTTAATCATAATAAGACTGTATTTTAGAACTTAAGTATTTAAAGTTTGTAAGAGTATCTTAAAGGAAAATATATGGCAATGTCACTAAAGGTTATTGTTCCTCCTCATCCATTAATAAAACATTGGCTTTCAATATTGAGAGAAAAAAATACTCCAAATATTTTGTACTCAACAGGATATGAGCAATTAGGGAAATGGCTTACATATGAAGCATTACGTAATTGGCTGCCATATAAAAAAGAAATAATAAATACTGATAATGGGGACGCAGATGGATTCTTTATTAATAATGATTATCCAATAAAAGTGCTCGCAATGTTGCCCGAAGGGTTATCTCTTTGGCTTGGATCTAAAGAAGTAATTCCTAATTCAACCCTCTCATTAGGAGAACTTCCTAAAACTATTGAATCAAATGAAGGAGTTATATTTTATTCAGAACAAATAACAACAAAATCAGTAACATTAGATACTTTAATTAAATTAAAGGAACTAGGCGTTGATTCAAATAGGATTCTCTTAATAACTGCTATTTGTTCAAATAAAGGGTTAAATGAAATTGCGAAATTACTCCCTAATCAGGTAATTTACACTTCTTGCATAGATGAGGAAGACGAAAAAACACAATTATTAGTCCCAGGTATTGGGAATCCTCTATCGCGTTTAAGTACTATATTTCAAGATAAGAACTAATATAGAATATAGGAGTAAATATTTTACCAATGTCTGAATACAGAGATTCGTCTTCAAATAATCTTTTATCATTAATAAGCGGTGCTTTTATTGGTGCAGCAGGTCTAGCTTGGTGGTTAATATCTGAAGCAGACAAAAGAAAGGAGGAAAAAAAACAAAAAGCAATGATGTATTCCTCCAGAATTCAAGACGGCTCAGAAGCGATTGATTCAAATGAAAATATAAATGAAGTTGAAGGAGAGAATCTAGAGAAGAAAGTTGAGCAACTTAATTCTGCAATTGCTGATGTGAGGAAGCAACTTGAAGAGTTGGGGCAATAGAATAAAAAAGGTTCTCAAATAATATGAATAAACTCAGATCATCTGCAATAACCCAGGGTGTGCAAAGATCCCCTAACAGATCGATGTTAAGAGCTGTTGGATTTAATGATGAAGATTTTAATAAACCTATTATTGGAGTTGCAAATGGATACAGCACCATAACACCATGCAATATGGGTTTAAATAAGTTAGCTCTAAAAGCTGAAGAGTCAATAAAAAGATCAGGTGGGATGCCTCAGATGTTTGGGACGATAACAGTAAGTGATGGGATTTCTATGGGAACAGAGGGCATGAAATATTCTCTAGTTTCAAGAGAAGTTATTGCTGATTCAATTGAAACAGCATGCAATGCTCAGAGTATGGATGGAGTGCTTGCTATAGGTGGATGTGATAAAAATATGCCGGGTGCCATGATTGCTATTGCAAGAATGAATATTCCCTCAATTTTCATTTATGGAGGGACAATAAAGCCTGGAAAATTGCATGGAGAAGATCTTACTGTTGTTAGTGCATTTGAAGCTGTTGGGCAACTAACATCAGGCAAAATTAATGAAGAAAGGCTAATCCAAGTTGAAAAAAATTGTATTCCTGGTGCTGGTAGCTGCGGAGGAATGTTTACAGCTAATACAATGTCTGCGGTTATTGAAGTATTAGGGTTAAGTCTTCCTCACAGTTCCACTATGGCTGCTGAAGATCTTGAAAAAGAACTAAGTGCAGATAAAAGTGCTGAGATATTAGTCTCTGCAATAGAAAAAGATATAAGACCTCTAGACCTAATGACAAAGAACGCATTTGAAAATGCAATAACAGTAATTATGGCAATTGGCGGATCAACAAATGCGGTATTGCACATCTTAGCTATTGCGAATACTGCAGGAATAGATATCAACATTAATGATTTTGAGAGAATCAGACAAAAAGTACCCGTTATTTGTGACCTTAAACCGAGTGGTAAATATGTTACGGTGGATCTTCATAAAGCAGGTGGGATTCCACAAGTAATGAAAATACTTTTAAATGCAGGATTAATTCATGGCGATTGCAAAAACATTGAAGGCAAAACCATCTCAGAATACTTAAAGAATATTCCAGATAAGCCTCCAATAAATCAAAATGTCATAAGAGATATAGATGTCCCTCTTTATAAAAAAGGACATCTAGCGATTTTAAAAGGTAATTTAGCGAGCGAAGGTTCTGTAGCCAAAATTAGCGGAGTAAAAAACCCTGTATTAACAGGTCCCGCAAAGATTTTTGAAAGTGAAGAGGATTGTTTAAAATCGATATTAAATAACGATATCAAAGCTGGTGATGTTGTTGTTATTAGAAACGAAGGTCCTGTAGGAGGTCCAGGCATGAGAGAAATGTTAGCCCCCACATCTGCGATTGTTGGTCAAGGACTAGGAGAGAAGGTCGCTTTAATTACCGATGGTAGATTTAGCGGGGGTACTTATGGTCTGGTTGTGGGTCACATAGCTCCAGAGGCTGCTGTAGGAGGAAATATTGCTCTAATAAAACAAGGTGATTTAATTACAGTAGATGCTGTAAAACAACTAATTGAAGTTGATTTATCTGACGAAGAATTAGAAAAAAGAAAAAAAGATTGGGTAAAGCCTATTCAAAAATATAAAAGAGGAATTCTTTCAAAATATTCGAGAATCGTAAGCACATCAAGTTTAGGGGCTGTTACTGATTTATAAATCAGCTCAAATTTATTTTCCTAATCAATAAAACTTTTAATCCTATTTGCTAAATTTTCTAATCTAGCGCTGTATTTTGGTGAGTTGCATTTTTTTCCATTATTGCTATCCATCCATAATGTTTTAACTCCACACCATAATATTGGTTCATCAGGGAAGTTAAGCTTAGAGATTACTAAAACCAACTCTTTATTTGATTTAAAAAGTTCTAATTCAAGATCATAAATTTCTAATCTTTTACCTTCTTTATCTCGACATAAGATATTAACTGTTAAATCAATATCTTCATCTTCGAATTCGTATTCACCATTTATTTTTACTACAGAGTGAACAAAAGGTTTATTTGTTAAATCTGCTGACTTAGCGATTAAGCTCTCTATATTTTTAGGTGGATTTTCAAATAACACTTATAGATTTAATTAAAACTTTTATTGAACCCTGTTTAAACTCATTATTAAGTAATCCATCATCACCGAACTTAGAGTGTAGTAGTTGCAATCTTTTGATTTTAGATGGCTTAAATTTAAATGGAAAACGTACTTTATTAGCTCTTACTGAAGGTTTTAACTCACTAAAAGGAATTTGAACATTTGTAGTCCCAAATTTTTTTGTTGGGAATGATTTAATCCATCTAAGTCCACCCGGAATAAATTCGGTTAGCCCTAGTAGATCATCTTCACAAGCGACAGCAAATTTAAAAGTTCTTCCTTGTCCATCAATATTTAATTCAAAGGATGAATACTCAGATACATTTAAAGAAGGTTTATATATAGACGATCTACAACTAACAAATCCTCCTGCTTTCTCGACAATATTACCCTTTAATATCAAACCCGAATTTGAAATTTCACAAAAAGCTGAACTTGATCCGCCCATGACAGTATCATTTAATGTTTTCCAACCATCGAACTCCTTTTTCTGGAATAAAAATTTTTTCTTACTCATTAAATAATTTAAATTATTTGTAGACTTTAACTAAGTTTCTAATTCTTTTGCTGATTCCTGATCACAAAATATTAAAATTTGATTAACGGATTTTATTAATTTTGATGGTGTTCTATCTGGTTGCTCTTTTTCATCTAGTAACCTCTCAAGAGCAATTCTTTTAGAAGCTCCACTAACTAAAAATACTATCTTTGAAGAAGCTGAAAGAACCTTTGGAGTTAATGAAATTCTTTTTAAACCTTTACCTTCATTAAAAATAACAAAATCATCTACATCATTATTTTTTTGATAAGGAAATAGTGAGGCTGTATGACCATCGTCTCCAAGACCTAATAGTGTTAAATCAAAAGTTGGAGGGTTTGATCCGCATTTTTCAAATAATTTAGAAATAAATTGATTTTTTGTAGCTTCATTATCAGCATCTAAATCATTGAAAATTTCATAAAAAAAAGCTTTAGATCCAAAATTAGTTAACAATGAATTCTTCAACATTAACGAGTTACTCAATTCTGAATTTGGATCAACACATCTTTCATCCCCTAAAAAGACATCAACCATATCCCATCTAAGATCACTTTTTGATAAAAGCTTATAGACAGATTTAGGAGTTGAACCTCCACTTACGCAAAATTTGAACCTGTCTTTCTTTTTTAAAGTATGAATAATATGACTTTCAATATACTTAAAAACTGCTGTAGATAGCTCTAACTTGTCTTTGTAAATGTTAAGTGTATATCCATTTTTAACCTTTTCAATCATTTCATCCATTCAGTATGAAAACTACCTTCCTTATCAATTCTTTCATATGTATGAGAGCCAAAACAGTCTCTCATTGCCTGAACAAGGTTCTGAGGAAGTCTATTGGTTCTATAACTATTCAAATAATCTAAGGTACTGGATAGGCATGGGACTGGTATACCAGCTTTTGTGGATGAAGAAACAACTTTAGCTAAGTTATCTAATCTTGTCGCAATTTCATTATTGAACCAATCATCAAAAATTAAATTTTTTAGATTAGGATCTTTGTTATAGGCATCTTGAATTTTACTTAATAATTTTGATCTAATTATGCAACCACCTTTCCATATTTGAGCAATTGACGGCATATTCAAACCATAGTTATATACTGAAGATGCTTCTCTTAAAATGTCCATACCCTGGGCATAGCTAGCAATTGAAGCAAGGACTACCGCATCAAATAAAGGTTTCATTCCATCTGATATTTTTCCTAAATCAAAATCCTCTATCTCTACAGATGGAATAGTTTTTTCAATCTCACTACGTTGCTCTTTTAAAGAACTCATTACTCTTGCATTTAAAGAAGCATAAATAGTTGGGACTGATACCCCCAGTTCTAGAGCACTTACAACAGTCCATAACCCTGTACCTTTCTGGCCAGCTTTATCTAATATTTTTTCCACGACATCATCTCCAGTTATCTCATCTTTTGTATTTAGACAAATCTCTGTTATCTCAACAAGGTAAGAGGCTAATTCATCAGTTTTATTCCAAATACCAAATACCTCTGACATTTGCTGACCGTTCATACCTTTGACTCTTTTCATAAGGTCATAAGCTTCTGCAAGTATTTGTTCAATTCCATATTCAATTCCGTTATGAACAGTTTTCACAAAATGACCTGAGCCTCCTGGTCCAACATATGCAACACATGGACCGTCTTCAACTTTGGCAGCCATTTTTGTTAATAAGCTTTCTATTGCATCATATGAAGCCTTAGTACCGCCGGGCATCATACTTGGACCCTCTAAAGCTCCTTTGGCCCCTCCAGAGACTCCCATCCCAATGTATCCAAAACTTTTACTTTCAAGAGTATTCACCCTTCTTTCTGTATCTTGGAATTGAGAATTGCCGCCATCTATTAATAAATCTCCTTCCTCAAGATATCCAGAAATATTATCAATGACAGCATCTGTGGCGGGCCCAGCTTTTACCATCATTAGAATTCTTCTTGGTCTCTCTAGCTTATTAACAAATTCTTGAAGAGTTTCAGCTCCTTCTATATTCTTCCCAAGGCCACGACCTTGTAAAAATTCTTCGGTTTTTGAGTAAGTCCTGTTAAAAACTACACTAGAAAATCCATTTCTCTCTGCGTTAAGAACTAAATTTTCGCCCATAACACCAAGACCTATTAAACCAAAATGTGCCTTGGACATAAAAAATTAAAAAACTCAATAAATATAGTGTGCCTGCAACTCAACAAAATTGCTCAAAAAAAATACTTATGTCAGCGAAAAATGATGGAAAAGATTTAAATAACAGTTCCGTTTGCAATAGTTGAATTTTTAACTACTACAACAATTCCATTTCTGATATAAAAGCCTAATTCTGGCTTATCTGCTTCTTCTACTCGATCTTTATTAATGATCACGACGTTATCGCCAATTCTTGTATTCTTATCAAGTATTGCTCTTTTTACAGTAGTTCCTTCTCCTACTCCAAGAGGCGTTCCGCCCCCTTTTCTTAATTCAATCCTCTCTTCAGGGGATTCAAAGAAATCGGCTCCCATAACAAGAGTATCCTCAAGAACCGAGTCACTTTCAATCCTACTTCTTACACCTAAAACACAATGTAAAATACTGCATGACTTCAAGATTGTGCCTTCACAAACAATTGAATCGGTGATTTGAGCATCTACAAGTTTAGAAGGGGGTAAAAACCTAGGTCTAGTATAAATTGGAAATTTCTCATCATAAAAACTAAATGGAGGTTTTGGTTGCTCAGTCAATGCAAGGTTTGATTCAAAGAATGCCCCAATTGTGCCGATATCTTCCCAATAATCATCGAACACATAACTTTTAAGAGTATCGCCTCTATTGAGGGCTTCTGGAATTATGTCCTTACCAAAATCGGTATAATTAGGAAATTTATTTAGAAGATCGAAGAGAGTATTTCTGCTAAAAACATAAATCCCCATAGAGGCTAGATATGGTTTTTCGGCAGCTGACTCCTTACTTAATCCAAATTTCGAAGTATCTACTGCCATAGCCTTCAACTTCTCTCCAGTAGGCTTTTCACTAAATTCTTTTATATTTCCTACATCATCGGTTCTCATTAGGCCAAAACCTTCTGCTTGAGCTTCATCAACAGGCAAAGCTGCAACAGTTAAATCAGCACCATTATCTCTATGATGTTGAACAAATAAACTGTAGTCCATTCTGTACAGTTGATCACCTGACAATATTAAATATTCATCAACATCCCATTCTTGAAATAACCATTGGTATTTTCTTACAGCATCAGCAGTACCTTCAAACCACTTCGGACTATCAGGAGTCTGTTGTGCAGCTAAAACCTCCACAAATCCTTGGCCAAAAGGACCATTTAAATTATAGGTTCTTCCTATATGTCTATTTAGAGATGCACTATTGAACTGGGTCAATACGTACATTTTTTCAATGCCTGAATTTATACAATTACTAATCGGAATATCTATCAAACGATACTTACCTGCCAATGGTACAGCAGGTTTAGCCCTCATTTTTGTTAGAGGGTAAAGTCTAGAACCTTTTCCTCCTCCGAGGATTATGGCCAACACGCGCTTCATTCAATCTATGGAGGTTTATATACAACTATTTAAAGTAACTGATTATGGGCATATTTAGAAATACAAATGGTCAGTTTACAAAGGTATTTCGATAAATCGCTGGAAAAACTTAATATAAATCGAAAAAAGTTAGTTATTTTTATCCTCTTCTACCAAAGAAAACAATTTTTCAACAATTTTCAAAGAAACTTGTCTTTCCTCTCTTGATTGAGGACTTCTCAACTTAGTGACCGGCGTATGAAGTATTTTATTAATTATTCCTTTAGTAAGTGCTTCCACAACTTTTCTTTCTCTAGCCGAAAAATCTGGTCCCATTCTGCTAAGTGCTTTTTGCAATTCCTCTTTTCTAATTAACTCCAAATCTGATCTAAGTTTATTAATTACTGGAACGGCCTCTAAACTTGCCCACCATTCTAGAAAAATGATCCTTTCTTCTTCTACTAAAGATTCCGCTTCCTTTGCTATTTTCTGTCTAAATTCTTGATTTCTTGAAACTACCTCTTGTAAGTCATCAACATCAAATGATTTAACAAATTCATGTTGTTTGACATCATTAGATATATTTCTCGGTACACCAATATCAATAAATTTAAGTCTATTACTCAAATTTATTTTTTCAATTTTTGTGAGATCAATAATTGGCTCTTCAGAAGCAGTACTGGTGAAAACAAGCGAAGATAATGATATGTTTTCTTCCAATTCGTTTAAGCCTTTACAAACAATCTCTAAATCAGGGAAGTCTTGAGCAAGATTTAATGCTCTATCAATATTTCTATTTAAAAGGATAAGTTTATGACATCCTTTTGATTTTAAATGAGTTATTAAAAGCCTACTCATTCTTCCGGCGCCAACAACAAGAACGTTTTCTGATTCCAAACTAACAAGAGTATCAAAACCCTTTTCTTGTCCAATTTTTAATTGAGCTAGTTCTACCGCTGCTGAACTTATTGACACAGCTCCAGTTCCTAAATTTGTTTCGGATCTTACTTTTTTACCTGTACTAACTGATTGAGTTAATAATCTATTAAGAATTGGTCCAGTAGATTGATTCTCTTGACCTAATCTCATCATTTTTTTTACCTGCGAAAGGATTTGTCCTTCCCCTAAAACGAGGCTATCGAGTCCTGCCGAGACTTTCATTAAATGCAAAACTGCTTCTTCCTGTCTAAAGCAAAAAAGATGTGGATTTAAATCTTCAAAAATAATTCCAGAATATTCTGATATAAATTCTTTAATAGATGAAATTCCAGTATTTTTATCCTTTACTAGCGCATATATTTCCAGCCTATTACAAGTACTTAAAATTGACACCTCTAATACATCAGAGAAAGCTTTTAATGCTTTCAATGACTCTGTTATGGATTGGTCAGGAATACTTAACTTCTCACGCACTTCGACAGGTGCCGTGCGATGACTCAGTCCGACGACAACAATATGCATAAAATCAAAAGTGAATTTTTAAAGGCTGATACTCTTAGCACCATCTTTTATATGGACAGTATTTGTGAACCTTGCAGTACTATCTAATGTACTAATAACTAGACTACTTGTTCTAACACAATCCCTTTCAAATTTAACTCCGTCAAATAATAATCCATCAGTTATTCCACTTCCAGCAAAAACAACATTTTCTCCCGATGCCAATTCATTTGCTTCATAGATTTTATCTATATCTGTTATGCCCATTTCATTAAGACGTTTTATATTTCCCTCTTTTGTGTAATCTGCCCATTCAGAAGTTTGAGCGATTGCCGGATCATAAACTAGTTGTCCTTGAAAGTGTCCGCCAAGAGCTCTCATTGCAGCAGCTGAAATAACACCCTCTGGAGCTGCACCTATACCCATCAAGCAATGTGTTCCAGTTCCTGCAAAACCGCATGCAATAGCAGCTTGAACATCACCATCAGAAATCGGTTGTACTTTTGCACCACATCCTCGAATCTCTTTAATTAAATCTTTATGTCTAGTTCTATCCATTACAACTACAGTAAGCTCATCAATAGAAAGGCCCAAGCAATCACTTAGTATCTTCAAGTTTTCAGTAGCTGAATTTCTAATATCTACTTTACCTTTGGCCGCAGGAGGCGCTGCTAATTTGTTCATGTAAAAATCAGGCGCATTGAAAAGACCACCCGTATCAGAGGCAGCTAAAACCGCCATAGAACCTCTTTGATTATTCGCACAAAGATTTGTTCCTTCACAAGGATCTACTGCAAAGTCAACCCCTGGGCCATTTCCACTACCAACCTCTTCACCTATGTAAAGCATAGGTGCTTCATCTCTTTCACCTTCTCCAATAACAATTTTCCCTTTCATTTCAATTTTGCCCATTCGCAATCTCATTGCTTCTACAGCTGCAGCATCAGCTTCATCTTTTTGACCAAGTCCTGTTAGTTTTGCTGAGGCAATAGCTGCTTGCTCGACAACTTCGAGAATTTCTTGAATTAAAGTTTGATTCACAATTAAATTTGAGGATTTTCTTAAAGGTTTTGAGTATGATCTCATAAAAAATGTCATTTTTTATGAGAATTATTATGCTAGTAAGCTTTTTTTAACTCTTTACAGGTGATACTTTATCAGGCCGTGACTTGAAATTAGGAATAAACAACTAAATATAGTATCTTTATTAAATATTTTAAAAATTAAATGACTGAGTCAAATCAAACAATTTTAGCTGGTGTTAATAGACCAATTCAAATAATTCCTTCAGTTTTACCAGCAGATTGGGCAAATATGGGGGCATGTGTGAAAGAGCTCGAGGAAGCTGGGGTAGATAGAATTCAATTTGATGTAATGGATGGAAATTTCGTACCAAATCTTACATTCGGTCCTGAAATGATTAAGGCTTGCAGGAAATATTGCAGTGTCCCTTTTGAAACTCAATTAATGGTTAGTCAATACAACTGCGAAACCATGCTTGAATCTTATGTAAACGCTACTAAAGGAGCGAATGATGAACCAGGAGTAGTAATAGCTCATGCCGAAGCAAATATTCATTTGCATAGAGTTCTCGGAAGAATAAGAGATTTAGGAGGATCTCCTTCTGTTGCATTAAACCCTCATACTCCTTTTGAAATGATTAAAAACATAATGGATATGGTTGATCATGTTTTAGTTATGACAGTTAATCCAGGCTTTGGAGGACAAGCTTACATACCAACAATGCTTAATAAAATCCGAGAAATAAGAAACTTTATTATCAAAAAAAACTTAAATGTCGATATTGAAGTTGATGGGGGGATAAAAGCAAATTGGACTATTTCACAATGTGCCGATGCTGGTGCTAATTGTTTTATTGCAGGTAGCGGAATGTTTGCTTACCCAACATTAAAAGAAGGATGTGATGACTTGAGAAAAGTTGCACAAGAAGCACAAAAGGGGAATGTTCTTTCAGAACCTCAATAAATATTGTGGATAATTAAAAAATCACTCAAATATCCATCCATAACTATGCAACCCTATTCCTAAAAAATTAACACCTAAATAACATACTAAAACAACTAAAAAGCCTGAAGATGCAAGTAATGCTGGTTTGCGTCCTTGCCAACCCTTGCTTATTCTCATATGCAGGTAAGCGGCATAAAACAACCATGAGATAAATGCCCATGTTTCTTTTGGATCCCAACTCCACCATGTGCCCCAGGCCTCATTAGCCCAAACTGCACCTGAAATTAAACCGAGAGTCAAAAGAACAAAACCAACTAATATAGAACGATAACTTAATGTATCTAATTCTTCTGAATGAGAAAATTCAACAGGTTCAACTAAATCATTTACAGGATAGTTATTTGAAAGTTTAAATCCTCCTATACCTATAGAACTACTTCTGATTTGAAGCGGCTTATTTTTATTAATAAACAATACGGACATTGAAAGTAAAGAACCTATTATTAATGCTGCATAACTAAGCATTACGACGCTTACATGCATTACTAACCAACTAGACCTTAAAGCTGGAACTAAGTTGGATGATAATTTCAAATCCTCAGGTAAAACAAAACAAGCAAAAGCCACAGTAAGTAACTGAATAGGTATAGCAATAGAAGGAATTATTGGTGCTTGGTATTCTCTCTCAACCAATAGTTGACCTAATGTGATACCCCAAGTAAGGAAATAGAGAGATTCGTACAAGTTGCTAATGGGGAAGTGTCCAGAAATTGACCACCTAAAAAGTAATTGTAATGTTATTAACAAGTTGACTAAAATCGTAATAAGTCTTACAAAAGAAGAAGATTTTTTTTTAAAAACTGCACCCAAAGATATTGGTAAGTTAATTAATAAAAAATAAAAAACTAAAAGACCTAAAACTGAAACCGGTTCATATATTAAATTTTTAAAAAAATTATCTAGTATCATTTCTTGAAATTTCTCAAGTTTTAACATTCAATGACAAACAAATAATAATTAAAATAATTCTTGTATGAGTAAATCTTTAATAATAAATTTTTAATTTATTTTTTTAAAAGCATTTCAAAGTTTGAAATTATCTCCAAGATAATACTTCTTGACTATTGGATTATTAGCTAATTCACTTGACGAACCGTTAGCTAAAATTTTTCCTTCACTTAATACATATGATTTGTTAGTAATTAGAAGGGTTTCCCTCACATTATGGTCTGTAATGAGAATCCCCACCCCATTACTACTCAATTTAATAATTAGTTTCTTTAGATCATTCACAGCTAGAGGGTCGATTCCAGCAAAAGGTTCGTCTAATAACAAATATTTAGGTCCTTTTCTGCCTACAGTAAGAGCCCTAGCTATCTCACACCTCCTTCTCTCTCCTCCTGAAAGTTGATAACCATAATTATCTACAAAGTTATTCAAATTAAATTCATTAATTAATTGTTCCCTTCTATTTCTTATCGCTGCTCTACTATAAGATGAATTTTGTAAAGCCAAATCTATATTATCCTTAACTGTGAGGTCTCTAAATATACTCGCTTCCTGAGTTAAGTAGCCTAACCCAAGTCTTGATCTAATTGGTAGAGGAAGATTGGTTATATTTTTCCCATTCATTAAAATTTCACCTTTATCTGGTTTTATATTCCCAACTGCAAGATTAAAAGTTGTAGTCTTCCCAGCACCATTTGGTCCCATCAAACCTACAACTTCCCCTGGATTAACAGTAATGGAAACATCATTTACGATTAATCTTCCTTTAATTGAAAGGGATACATTATGAATCTTTAGGTTCATTTTCCTTGAGATAGATTAGTTTTCTTATTTCCTTTAAAAAAAAATGAAACATATAATAATAATTTAATTGAAGATAAAGATATATTCATCAAAGAAGTTTCAAAAAAGGCTTATCGTTCTCACTTAATAGTTCTTTATATTGTAATTTCCTTAATATATCTTCCAAACATTGGCAGAAAGATTCAAGATCAATTCCTAAATCAATCTTGGTTCTAGTTTTTATTCTACCTAAACCCTCTCCAAGCAAAATAGTAGCACCATTTAAATTACCTTTACTTAAGTGAAACTGAGAAACAGATACTTGTAAAATTCCTTGGATAACTTGTCTTTCGTCACCATCTACGGTATTCCATATTTCTTCAAAAGCATCATGAGCCTCATACCATTCATGATTGTTAAAAAGATTTAAAGCTGTAAAAAGGGAATCTTGAAAACTTTTTGCACTTTCTTCGTTCATTAAACCAATTTACTAATTTTTTTTCTTTTTATTTATTTTTCTCATTCTTATTGAATCAGGTGTTACCTCTAGCATTTCATCTGGACCAATATATTCGAGTGCTCTTTCGAGGGTAATATCCACAGGTGACTGTAAAGTATCAAGTTCTTCTGCTCCTGCAGATCTCATATTAGTCAACTGCTTAGTTTTACATATATTCAACTCAAGATCTTGAGGTCGATTATTCTCTCCAATTATCATTCCTTTATAAACTTTAACTCCAGGTTTAATGAAATAGACTCCCCTATCTTCAGCATTCTTTAAAGCATAAAATGTGGCTACACCTTCCTCAAAAGCTATAAGAACGCCATTCCTTCTGGTTTCAAAGTCTCCTGTTTTAGGTTTATATTCATAAAACGAATGACTCATGATACCTTCACCCCTGGTTATTCTTACAAATTCCCCACGAAATCCAATTAATCCTCTTGATGGAACAAGAAATTCTAATTGAGTTCTGCCATCTGAACTTGTTTGCATGTTTTTCATCTCTGCTTTTCTAGATCCAAGTTTTTCGATGCAAGAACCAACCGATACTTCAGGTACATCTAAAACCAAAGTCTCTATAGGCTCACATTCAACATTATCAATTTCTCTGAAAATTACTTGAGGTTGTGAGATTTGAAACTCAAAACCCTCTCTTCTCATTGTTTCAATCAAAATCCCTAGATGTAATTCTCCTCTCCCTGAAACTGAGAATCTGTCAGGAGAATCAGTTTCTTCTACTCTCAGGGCAACATTTGTTAAAAGTTCCCTCTCTAATCTATTTTTTAATTGTCTACTAGTAACAAATTTCCCTTCTTTTCCCGCGAATGGTGAATCATTGACAACAAAAGTCATATTCAAGGTAGGTTCATCAACTTTGATTAATGGAAGAGGATGAGGAGAATCGGGACATGCTATGGTCTCACCAATATTGACGTCATCGAAACCAGAAACAGCAACAATATCACCTGCAAATGCTTCATTTATATCAATTCTTTGTAATCCTTCAAATCCTAAAAGCTTACTAACTTTGCCTTTAATAGTCTTTCCGTTTTCTTTAATTAAACTAGCCTGTTGGCCATTTTTTATCGTTCCATTGTGGATCTTCCCAATTACTATTCTTCCCAAGAAATCAGAATAGTCCAAAGTAGTTATTTGTAGCTGAAGAGGCTTATTAGAGTCACCTACTGGAGGAGGCACGTGTCTGATGATAGCTTCAAAAAGAGGCATCATATTATCACTATTAGATTCCATCTCTTCTTTTGCAAAACCAGATAAGCCACTCCCAAAAAGATAAGGGAAATCACATTGATCGTCATCAGCTCCTAATTCCAAAAACAAATCAATGACCTTATCAATTGCTATTTCTGGTACTACTCGTGGCCTATCAATTTTATTTACAAAGACTATAGGCCTAAGTCCTTTTTCTAATGCTTTTTTTAAAACAAATCTTGTCTGAGGCATAGGTCCCTCATTTGCATCAACAATAAGCAGACAACCATCAACCATTCCCAAAACCCTTTCAACTTCCCCTCCAAAATCAGCATGTCCAGGTGTATCTATAATATTAATTCTGGTATTTTTATAATTAACTGCAGTATTTTTTGAGAGAATTGTTATCCCCCTTTCTCTTTCAAGATCATTTGAGTCCATTACACATGTAGGGATAACTTCATTGTCTCTAAATATTCCTGATTGAGATAACAATGCATCTACAAGAGTTGTCTTCCCATGATCTACGTGAGCAATAATTGCAACATTTCTAATTTCTTTTATCGAAGATGACATTTATAAAATTTATATAAAAATAGTAGATTGACTTTATTAAGGCTAACTCAAAGTATGCTTATTATGAGAATTTTCTCTTTAAGACTTTGAAAAATATAATCTATTTGGATATTTAAATTAATCAATTAGATTTATAATTTTCTATTTGAGCTTTCAAAAACTTTTAATGCTTCAATTGACCCCTCATATCTCCAATGCCAGGGTTCGTAATCTATATATTTATTGTCTTTGTTGAACGATAACTTAAAGTGAAACTTGGCTGCATTTTTTATTAGCCATCTAAAGGCGTCAGTGTTTTCGAAGTCGGTTGCAAAGTCTGTCTCTCTTTGAGTAGCGTCACCAATATCGATTGCAAAACCTGTACTATGTTCAGAATATCCAGGAGGGGCTGAAACTCTAGCTCTTTCTGCCGCTTCTTGATTTCTAATAGATTTTAAAGAATAAAAGATATCGTTTTGCAAATTTATTGATCTATAACCACTCAAGAAGACCAAATATATCCCATCCTTTTTGGCTTCTTCTCTCATCTTTAGTAGAGAATCGCGCATATCCATATGAACTTCAATATTAGGCTCAATTAAAACTAGTTTCTCTTTAGGAGTTTCGTTATAGGGAAGATGGCCTAAAATTCTGGCATCATGATTTCTTTCGACCTGAATTTTGAGGTTATTAAGAGGTATTAATTCTACATTTCTAATAAATCGCAATGCAGAGACAGAAAAAATAAGAAAAAGAAACGGAGAAAATATTAATAATTTTTTTAATAATGTTGAATTTAAGTTATTTAGGTAAGTTCTTTTGGCAACTGGTATCTCAAATTGATCGATATCTTTGTTTAGTTCCAATATTTATAAGTGAATTTGGAAAAGATATTTCGATATTAACTATTATTTTAAGAAATGCACTTTTATAAGCAAAAAAGATGTAGTTTTTATATACAGTATTATTTTTTTTCATATGTTGAGGGTAGCTGTTATTGGTGGAGGTCCAAGTGGTTCATGTGCGGCAGAAATACTCGCTAAAGCTGGAATAAAAACTTGGCTCTTCGAGAGAAAATTAGATAATGCAAAACCATGTGGAGGAGCAATTCCACTTTGCATGGTCGAAGAATTTGATCTGCCTGAGACAATTATTGATAGAAAAGTAAGGCATATGAGAATGATATCTCCATCAAATAGAGAGGTAGATATAAGTTTAGATAGAGTTTATGGGAAAAGTGATAATGAGTTTATTGGGATGTGTAGAAGAGAAGTTATGGACGCCTTTATGCGCAACAGAGCTTCAGATCTTGGTGCTACATTAATAAATGGATTAGTTACTTCTATTGACACTGGCGATAATAATCAAGGGCCATATAAGCTTTCCTACTCAGATTTTACCCATGGAGATAAAAAAGGGGAACTCAAAGAGCTTACTGTTGACCTTTTGATCGGAGCTGATGGAGCCAACAGCAGAGTCGCAAAAGCAATGGATGCAGGAGATTACAAAGTTGCTATAGCATTTCAGGAAAGAATTAAATTGCCTAAAGAAGAAATGAGTTACTACGAAGATCTTGCTGAAATGTATGTGGGAACTGATGTTTCTCCTGATTTTTATGGGTGGGTATTTCCTAAATATGATCATGTTGCTGTGGGCACTGGAACCATGCAAAAGAATCAGTCATTAATTAAAGGTCTTCAAGAAGGTGTTAGAAATAGGGCAAAGAAAAGACTTGTTAATGGTGAAGTAATAAAGGTAGAAGCTCACCCTATTCCTGAGCATCCAAGGCCAAGAAGAGTGGTTGGGAGAATGGCATTGGTTGGTGATGCAGCCGGTTATGTTACAAAAAGTTCTGGAGAAGGTATTTATTTTGCTGCAAAAAGTGGAAGAATGTGTGCTGAAGAAATTGTTGAAGCATCAAAAAACGGTCAAGTAATTCCATCAGAAAAAGATTTAAAAAACTATTTAAAAAAATGGGATAAAAAATATGGCACAACTTATAAGGTGCTAGAAATCCTTCAAAATATTTTCTACAGAAATGATTCTGCTAGAGAAGCCTTTGTTGAGATGTGTGATGACATGGATGTACAAAGACTTACTTTTGATAGTTACTTATACAAAAGAGTTGTCTCCATGAAACCGTTACAGCAACTTAAAATTACAATGCTTACACTTGGTTCGATTTTAAGAGGGAAAGCTCTAGCACCTCTAAAATATAAACCCGTTGATAGTGCTGTTAGGGAAAATAAAGAAGTAGAAAAAATGCTAGAAAATTACTCAATTAAGGGAGGCATCAAAGTTAAGAGTTCAAAAGTGTAAAGTCGGCTATTTTTAGAGAATAATTTCTAATTAAGCTCAACAAATTGAGTCTATTATTTCTTATTTTTAAATCCTCTGACATAATTAGGACCCCCTTTTCATTATCAAATAAATCCTCGATAGTCTTTACATTAATTTCAAACAAATTTAGGAGTTCCAGATAATTGCAATAACCTTCCGAAAAAAGTTTTTCTAATTCTCCAATAAATTCAAAAACTTTCAATTCACATTCTTTTTCAAAAAGTTTTGTGTTTACATAATCCGTTTTTGAGAGAACTTCTTTTGAAAGATCACTATTATTTGCTAATTTACTTACCCTCGTAATTACTTTCTGGATTTCAACAAAATTATCCTTTTCTTTAAAATTCACAATAGATTTAATCCTATTTTTAAGATCAACAATATTCAATAATCTTTTTTGAGATAATTTATCAGAAGAGCAAACGGCCTTTATTAATTCTTTACTCAATGATATTTCTTCTAGATGACTAACAATTCTTTGAACTAGAAATTCATTTAAATCATTAAATACTATTTCTCTTGAGAAATTTAAATTCGGAAATGAGATTTTCCAAAAATCAATAAGTTCGTTGAATAATTTATCTAAAGGTAAATCAAGTTCATAATCCCAAATTATTTTAATCACTCCATTCAAATTTCTTCTTAAAGCATAAGGATCAGATGACCCACTGGGACGTTTACCAGAAATAAATATACTTATTAAAGTTTCGACCTTATCTGCTATGGAAACTATTGCACCATATTTAGTGGAGGGCAAAGCATCTTTATAAAATGAAGGTAAATAATGTTCAGCGACAGCCAAGCAAACATCCTCACTAAATCCCTCATATTTGAGATATTTACCACCCATTATTCCTTGCAGCTCAGGGAATTCGAAAACAATTTCGCTACATAAGTCGTTTTTACAGTACTTAGCAGCTTCTATTATTTTTTTTTCTTCTAAAGACTTATCATTTAAAAATTTAAGAATTTTTTTAGAAACTTCCTCTATCCTTTCTACTCTCTGAAATATGTTTCCAAGTCCCTTCAAATATGAAACAGATTTAAGCTTTTCATTTCTTTCGATTGAAGCAACTTTTTTGTCACTTTCTACGAAAAACTTTGCATCTGAAAACCTTGCCCTTAATACTTTCACATTACCTTTGGCAATATTATTATTTGATTCTTCAAGACCATTTGAAATAACGCAGAAAGTTGTACTAATATTTTTTTCAGAGCTTAAATCTAGTTTAGAAAAACTTTTGTTTTTCAATAAAAGAGGAACATATCTCTGATGACTTTTCATGACTGTTGAGAGAACTTCAACCGGAAGATCAAGAAATTCATCACTAAATTTGCCAATAATTAGGTCTGGCCATTCAACTAAATCAGTTAGTTCATTTAGTAATCCTTCTGAAAGGTCAGGTTTCAGATTTAAAGATTTAGATGCCTGATTTATTAAACTTTCAATTTTTTCTTTTCTTTCTCTTCGAATAGCTATTACTCTATTTCTTTTCATTAATTCAAAAAAATCATCAGGATTCTGAATTTCTAAAACTTCATTGATTAGCCTATGACTTTTTGTTTTATTACTTATTTTGATTTTTGGATCACATTCATCAAATTCAAAATCAAGAATTTCATTATTATAAATAGAGGCAATCCACCTAATAGGTCTTGAAAATTTTATGTTCCCAGCCCCCCATTTCATAAATCGAGGGCCTTGAAGACTCTTTACTAATTTTGGAATAATCGAAGACAAAGAAATTTTTGTTGATAGTCCTTTCTCAATTTTCTTTCCAAATACAAAATCACCCTTTTCTGTTTTTTTTATTTCTAGCTCACCTACATCTATATCTAAGCTATTAGCAAATCCTAGTGCAGCATTAGTAGGAGATCCATTTAAATACGCTGAATTTGCTTTAGGCCCTTTTCTATCAATTATCTTATCTTCTGCATAATCAACTAAACCTTCGATAAGTAGAATTATCCTCCTTGGTGTGGAGGTAACAACTATATGTTCGAATTTGATTAACTTTTTATCCAATTCAAATTCTATTAGAGATTTAAATTGCTCTAGAACAGAATGAGAAAATTTTGCGGGCAACTCTTCTGTTCCTATCTCAAGTAAATATTTAGACAAGAAAAAAATATGACTTCACTTACTATAATTTACTACCAGTTAAATAAGCTTTTCGCTAATGTATAAAAAGAGATATTTTTTGGTCCTTTGATCAAGGTTGAGAAAGTAAAAAAGAAAAAAGATCCTACCAAGGAAGAAACTGTTTGTTTGGCAAATGGACTAGAGGTTTCTAAATTTGAAAATTTTAAAAAAAGTAGCCAATTTCTTAAAGAACCACTTGCTTCGGAATTAGTCAATGAGAGTGATCATTTTACCAATGATGCAGTTCAGTTATTAAAATTCCATGGTAGTTATCAACAAGATAACAGGGAAAATAGGAGGCCGGGCAAAAGTAAAGATTGGCAAATGATGCTTAGGTTAAGAAACCCGGGCGGTGAAGTCCCTGGGAAATTATTTTTAGCATTAGATGAATTATCTGACAAACTAGGTAATGGAACACTTAGGGCCACTACAAGACAAGCCTTTCAAATGCATGGAATTAGAAAGGAGAACCTAAAGGAAGTAATTCAAACAATAGTAAATTCAATGGGCTCTACATTAGCTGCATGTGGAGACATAAATAGAAACGTTATGGCCCCTGCGGCTCCATTTGCTTCGCCAGACTATAAAATTGCAAGATCATTGGCAAAAAAAGTTGCGGATCTTCTCACCCCAATGGCTGGCCAAGGCACTTTCTTAGAGCTTTGGGCTGATGGAGATTTAGAGTACACCATAAAGCCTGACAAAGATATTGAAGCAATTAGGAAGCTCCAATTCAAAGATAATGTTTTTAGTGGGATAAAAGATGAGCCTCTTTATGGTTCAACTTATTTACCAAGAAAATTCAAATGTGCTGTGACAGTTCCTGGGGACAATTCTGTTGATCTTCTTACCAATGATATAGGAATAGTGGCCTTTACTTCTAAAGATGGAAACTTAGAAGGGTGCAACTTTTATGTTGGAGGTGGTATGGGTCGCACACATAATAATGAAGAGACCTTTGCCAGAATTGCAGATCCACTTGGATATGTTGAAGAACCTGATGTTTATGAATTAATACAAAGCATTGTGGCTATTCAAAGAGATTATGGCGATAGAAAATCAAGAAAAAATTCGAGAATGAAATATCTTCTTCATAGAAAAGGTATTAAATGGTTTAAAAAGATACTTTTGGATAAGTATTTCAAAAAAGAAATAAAAAAAATCAGAAAAGAACCGGATAAGGTACTTATTGATTACCTAGGTTGGCACAAACAAAATAAAACCTCCTATTTCGTAGGTTTACCATTATTATCAGGGAGATTATCTGGAGAGAAGAAGAATACCATCACAAGTATTGTTAAAAAATATAATTTAGATTTAAGACTTACACCTAATCAGGATATTTTACTTTGTAATATCGCCAATAAAAACAAAGGTGAAATTCAAAAAGCTCTATCAAAAATTGGATATGACAAATTAAATGACATCAATGAAATACAAAGGCATGCCCTAGCATGTCCAGCTCTACCACTTTGTGGTCTCGCGATGACTGAAGCTGAAAGGATATTACCTGATGTATTAAAAAGGATTGAAAATTTACTATTAGATCTAAAAATACAAAAGACAATATTATTTAGAATGACAGGATGTCCGAATGGTTGTACCAGGCCTTACATGGCGGAATTAGCACTTGTTGGGAGTGGCCAAAACAAATACCAATTATGGTTGGGAGGAAGTAAAAATCTACAAAGGCTGGCTAAACCATTCCTACAAAGAATGGAACTTAACGATTTAGAAAAAACTCTTCAACCATTATTTGATAATTGGAAGGGTAATTTGGATTTAGATTTTGGAGATTTTATAAATACTCAAGATGAAAATTATATATTGAATCTACTAAATAAAAATCAGTAGAATTTAAATTTTTCCATAAATAGCATTTGCTTTTTTATTTTTCCAAGCCCATAATTGATCACCATAACTAAAATGCCACCATTCATTAGGATGTTGAGCGAATCCAAATTTAGTCATAATTTCCCTTAATAAATTTCTTCTTCTATTCCAAATAATTGCCTCTTCATTCTTTATATTTGCATAAAAATAAGGATTTGAGGTCTCATCCATTTGATCAACCATGCTTCCCATTTCAATAAGATTTCCGTCTTTATCTGATAAACAAACATCCAATGCTCCCCCAGTGGAATGAGGGGGAGGACACATATTGTCATAAGAAGGATATGCCCAAAATTTTTCAACTTTTTTTAAAATGGATGGATAAGATTTTAATTTTTCAAAAGAAATATCAATATCGATTTTTTCACACTCTAATAAAAATGCTCTTTTAAACATAAATTCCTGGACTTCTAAAGGTCGCCAACTGTCATAAATTAAAAGGTCAAAACTACTCATTGATATCAAATAATCATTTACTTTTACTAATCTATTTACGACCTCCTCTCTTAATTTCCAAATAGAATTTTTATCTTTGTAAGGTGCTCCCAAATGAAAGTAAGGGTGGGGATCTAAAAACTTTAAGTAGCTAGGTATGGCTATTAATTTATCTCCATTATCTTTAATTGGTATTTTATTCCAAATTTTCAATTGAAATTTACAATTGATTTATAGTGACATATATATCATAAATTACAATAATAATTTTCAATTTAAGAAATCATGAATGAATTTATTATCAGAATTATCAATAAGTATATTCCTTAAAACAATATTTTCTTTTAAATCAGGATCAGCACTAACAACCTTAATAGCCTCTTCACGAGCCTTATCAATAAGAAATTTATTGTTAGGTAAATTGTCCAGTACAAAATCAGGCAATCCGGATTGTCTGTAACCTAAAATCTGGCCTGGTCCTCTAAGCTCCAAGTCTTTTTCAGCAATATAAAAGCCATCATTAGATTTTTGCAAAACACAAAGTCTTTTATTTTCTAATCCATTTTTATCGGGGGTTACCAGATAACAAAAAGATTTTGTTGATCCTCTACCAACTCTCCCCCTTAGTTGATGTAGTTGGGACAATCCAAATCTGTCCGAATTATAAATAATCATAATTGTGGCGTTGGGCACATCAATGCCAACCTCAATTACTGTGGTTGAAACCAATATATTAATTTCATTCTTTAAAAAAGAATTAATTACTTTATTCTTTTCTTGTGAACTTAATTTGCCATGTAATAATCCAACTTTTTTGTTGAAAAAGATCTCTTCTGATAAATGTTTGAATATTTTCTTTGCGGAGCTTAAATTCATTTTTTCTGAATCTTCTATAAGTGGCAAAATCACATAAGCTTGCTTTCCCTTATTGATCTCATCTTCAACAATCTTGAATAAGTTAGTTAAATCATCTTCTGAAATTATTTTTGTAGTTATAGGAACTCTCCCTGGAGGGAGTTCTGTAATTTGACTCACATCTAAATCACCATAAATTGAGAGCGCAAGAGTTCTTGGAATTGGTGTTGCTGTCATTGATAACAAGTTAGTATTTTCTCCTTTATTTAGTAATCTATTCCTTTGAGTAACTCCAAATCTATGTTGTTCATCAATTACGACCATCCCTAATGCATTAAAGATGACTTTATCCTCAAACAATGCATGAGTACCTACGAGGATATCAACTAATCCATTTTTCAAATTAGAGAAAATTTCTTTTCTCTTTTTTTGAGGGGTATTCCCAGTAAGTAGTTCAACAGAAACTAAAAGGGGGTTCAAATATTTCAATAAATTTTTATAGTGCTGTTCTGCCAATACCTCAGTTGGGACCATAAATGCACCTTGCAGATTTTTTTCAATGCCAAGTAAAAGAGACGCTATTGCAATTATGGTTTTACCGCTTCCCACATCTCCCTGCAGCAATCTAGACATTGGTACAGGATTAGATAAATCTTTCTTAATTTCATTTAAAACATTTTCTTGAGATTTTGTTAATTTAAAAGGAAAAGTATTTAAAAATTCTTTTAATAAAGATTTCTTTTGAGGTAATTGTTGGGAAATTACTTTTTTATTCATCTTTCTTTTTCTTAGTAGAAACTTTATTTGAAGAAGGAACAACTCATCAAAAACCAAACGTTTTTTTGACTCAATTAGTGCCTGTTGAGTTGGTGGGAAATGAATATTAATCAACGAATCTCCTTTTGATAGTAAAGATAATGAATCAAGTTGCTTTTTATTTAAAATTTCTGGATATTGCTTTGCATAAATTAGAACCTTTTTTATAAGTTTTATAAAACTCATATTTGATAATGCTTCACCTAATGAATACAAGGGTAATATTTTGCCTGAGAAATTAAAATTATCATTATTATCCTTAAGAATTTCAATCTGCGGATCTACAAAAGTTTTGCCATACTCAGTCAATTTAACCTTACCCGAAATTGCCAATTTGGTGCCAGGAGTATATAAAGATTTTTGAGACGTGAAGAAGGAGTAAGATCTAAATCTTCTTCCTAAAAAGAATTTTGTAACCTTTATTGAAGACGATTCATCAGAAACTACTATATTCATTATTGATAAATTACTGTTTTTTTTACTTTTATGAATATAAAATCTTTTTACGTTTGCGATGCACGTGAATAAATTATCTGGTTTTAAATTTATTATCTTGACTCTGTTCGTATAGTCGAGATACGTTCGTGGGAAATAATTAATTAGATCTTTTATATGAAATATCCCTAATTCATTAAGCTTATTTTTATAAACTTTTCCTACATTTTTTATTAATGAAATATCTGAATCAAAAGACAAACTTGAATCAGCTTTATTTAGAAAAACATTATTAGTAATATTATTAGAACTTTCTATTTCAAGAGTTTTGCCTAGTTTATAAAGATTTTTTCTTGTATCTATAATTAACCTTTTTCTTTGCTTTTCATCTAAATTATTATATTCATTATATTTTTTAGAAAATTCATAAAATATCCTTAAATATTCGTCTGAGAGATTTAGATTATCTAGTTTTTTTAATGATTCGTGCAAATAATCATTAAAGTATTTTTCTCTTCCTAAAGTATTAATAAATTTGTTTTCAGTTTCAATAGTAAGAGACTTTTGAAGCGGTCTTATCCAATCTTTAATTAATTTATTATTATTCCTGCTAATAGTCACATTTGAAAAAAGATTTATTTTTTCAACGTATCTTATTAAAAGTTATTTCTTTTTGCCTCCAATATGTCTCTTTTTTAATCAAACGCTGAAATTGATTTTTTAGCTCATTTATTTTGTTCCTTTGAATAGAAAGATTTAAGTTTTTAAACTCTAACTCAACAGTAGATATATTTAAGAAAATAATGCTTGAAAAATTATTGCCAATTGATGATGGCCGATTTAAGTTTAATTCGAAATTAATAACAAAAGGATATGGATGTTTTATCATAAAATTTTTGCCTGCTAAGTAATCAAAGGAATCTTTAGATATCATCTTTTTTATTAGATTTGCCTGGAATAATTCTTGGTTAATACTATATGAAAGATTAGATAGTAAATTTTCCAATGACTTGTCTATTAAATCAAAATTATTAAAAATCTGATTTTCTGGTAAATTATCCATTTGATTGATATTTTCTTTTTCTGGATATCTTGATTTCCCCCCCTTTTCTTCTCCTATTAATTCAAGTAAGGAAGAAATAAATTGTTTTTCAACTCCTAAATTTTCAAAAATATTTTTTTTAGCTAAATAAATATTTTGGTCATTATTATCTAAATCAAGTGATACGAATTTCTCATAATTATGAGCTTGATAATAATCAGAAGTATTTGAACAGTCATCAGAAATCTCGAACTGAGTGGGATCTTTTAATTGAAACCAATCTTCATATTGAAATTTTTCTTTTTGATCATCCTTTATTTTTGTGGAATTATCAAAAATAGTAAAATTAATTTCCTTATTTATATTTTTTTCAATTTCATTTATCTTTAATTGTTCTAGTGTTAAAAAGGGCAAATTCGTAAAAATTAATTTACTTATTTTTTTTTCAAAAAGACTATAGAATTCATTTTCATTTAAGAAATCATCTTTAATTGTTAGGTAACTATAAATTTGATTAAGGCCATTTTCAACAGAGATGAAAAGTAGATCTCTTACTAGATTAAGATAAAGTTCATATTGCCTATAGATATTTCTAGTTAATATTATTTTTTGTATGTTTGCTTTCTCTAATTGAGCGTTAATTTTATCTATATCTATGTGATTATTGAAATTTTTCAAATCATTAAAGTGACTAGTTTGTTTGCATTGATGCAACCTCTTCAGCAAAGTCCATCTGATTTTTTTCGATACCTTCACCCAATGTATATCTTGTAAAGCGTCTTACTTTGATATTTTCACCAATTTTGGCTGCTGCTTGTTTAACAAGATCCTCAACTGTTAAAGAACTATCTTTAATGTAGGGTTGTGAAAGCAAAACAAGCTCATTTAGTCTTTTTGCTATTCTCCCTTCAACTATTTTTTCTTTAATTTGTTCTGGTTTTCCAGATAAATCATCCCTACCCATTTCAATCTGCTTTTCTTTTTCCACAACATCTTCCGGTATTTCATCAATTGATACATACTCAACATTTGGGCATGCTGCTACTTGCATTGAGACATCCTTCAAAAGAGATTGGAATATATCACCTCTAGCAACGAAATCAGTTTCACAATTTAACTCAAGTAAAACTCCCACTCTTGATCCAGTATGTATATAACTACCAATTGATCCTTCGGCCGCTACTCTTCCCGATTTCTTTTCAGCACTAGCTATGCCTTTCTTTCTTAACCATTCCAAAGCTTTATCTAAATTTCCTTCAGTTTCGTTAAGTGCTTTTTTGCAGTCCATCATTCCTGCGCCAGTTTTGTCTCTAAGATCTTTTACAAGTTTTGCTGTAATGTTTCCCATTTGAAGTAATAAAAAATAGTGAATAGTAAGTTTTAAATTAGAGTTTAATTTTTTCTTTCGGCATTAGAGCCCTTTCTACCCTCATTTATGGCATCTGCAAGTCTTCCTAAAATAAGTTGCACAGATCTAACGGCATCATCGTTACAGGGAATTGGAACTTCACACAAATCCGGATCGCAATTTGTATCCAACATTGATACTAATGAGATATCTAATTTTCTAGCCTCTAAAACTGCATTAGATTCTCTTCTCTGATCAACCAATACAACTACATCTGGTAATCTTCTCATACCCTTAAGTCCACCTAAGTATTTTTGTAATCTTTCAAGTTCTCTCCTTAATACTGCTGCTTCTTTTTTAGGCCTCATTGCTATTGACCCACTACTTTCCATTCTTTCAAGATCCTTTAATCTTTCAATCCTAGCTTTCATTGTTGTCCAATTAGTCAACATCCCTCCAAGCCATCTTTGATTTACATAAGCAGCTCCACAGCGTGTAGCTTCCTGAGCTACTACATCTGATGCTTGTTTTTTTGTACCAACAAAGAGGAAGCGTTTACCGCTTTTTGCAGCGTTTCTCGTCCATTTATATGCATTGTTCATACACAATGCTGTTTTTACAAGATCAATAATATGAACACCATTTCTCGCACAATATATATACTTAGACATCTTGGGATTCCAACGTCTAGTTTGATGCCCAAAATGAGCACCAGCTTCCATCATTTCTGATAGTGATACAACAGCCATAATTTAAAAAGGGTTTCGGGTTAGCCTCCATCTGACGGGGATTTAATATTAAAAAATCACCCGAAACGGTCAGATGTGTGGATTTATTTTCAATGATTCTAGCAAGTGATGTGTATTTCTAAAAGTTTTTTTATCTTGATTTGGTTAACTGTTTAATATAAATCATATTTAGAGGGATCCTAAGTATCTCAAGCGCAAGTCTATTTCTTCCTTTATTTACTAGGAATCTTAATAAAGGAAGGATTCTATCAACGCTGATTAGTCCTCCCAAGCAAAGAATTTGCCAAAGTAAATTATGGAGAGGAGTTAATTGAATCATAAATCTAACCCTTAAATTTGGATGTTTCTTGTAAAAAACTAAAGCCATTTTTGCTCTCTCTTTTTCTTGAGATATTAATGCATCTATTTGTTCGCAATTAAATGGTGGATGCCAATGAAAACCAACTGCATTTGGGCATTTAATTAATTTTGTCCCAATTTTTTTTAATCTTTCTCCAAGTTCTAAATCCTCCCAACCGTAAAGACTAAAAGAAGTATCAAATAATCCTACATTTAAAATCAATTCTTTTGATATCGCTACATTCCCAGTAGCAAAGTATGCAAAAGAAGTGTCAATTATTTTATGTTTTTCATTTTGAGGATTTAGAAAATTAGATGTATTGATTACCGAGCCATAGGTGAAACATTTTTTATCATTTTTTCTCCAAGAGGCCAGTAATTTTTCTACATGGCAACTTATAAAATTGTCCAAAACAATAAGATCACTATCAATGAATATAATAATTTCATATTTTGATTTAATTACTCCCAGATTTCTTCCAAGTGCAGGCCCTCCGTGTTCTTGTTGAAACAGAATAACGTGTGGGAGATTAGCTTTGTTTTTATTTATCCATGAGGTTGTCCCATCAGTTGATCCATCGTCAACTACAATTACTTCATAATTACTGATATTTCTATCTAATTTTTGATTCTCAAGCGCAAAGAGACATTTCTCTAATATTGGTAATCTATTGTAAGTCGGTATAACAATACTTACATTCATGATTATCTCTTAAATATGCATAATATATTGAACTCCAAAAGATAAAAAAATATTCCCTAATCAGCTGCACCGCCATTATTTGCTGTACCTGTAACGTTTCCACCATCAGGTCTTCCATCTGTTCTTAATTTTCTTTTTTTGAATTTTCTAGCATAGGCTCTATTACGTTCCTGCTTTTCTTTTTTTAAATTCCTTCTCTTAGACATAAAATTTTTAACTTTTAATTATATTAGCTCACTATGAGCACTATATATTTTACCATCCTCCATATTTAATATCCTATCAGCCATATCAGAAATTCTTGGATCATGCGTAACCATAAGTACAGAACAATTTTGCTCTTTTGCTAGTTTCCTTAAAAGGGTTACTATTTCTCTTCCTGTGACGCTATCTAAAGCAGAAGTTGGCTCATCAGCTAATAAAAGTTTTGGGTTAGCAGATAAAGCTCTAGCAATTGCTACTCTCTGTTTCTGTCCACCAGATAAGTCATTTGGCAACTTTTTATGATGTTCTTCTAATCCTACTGCTGACAACCAATTACGTGCTATTTCACGTCTTTGCAAATATGTTAAACCTTTTATTAAATCGGCGCCCATCTGGACATTTTGTTCTGCTGTTAAACATCTCAGTAGATTGTGACCTTGAAAAATCATTCCAATACTTCTTCTAAGAATCTGACGAGTTTTCCTTGATGCTCCATTTAACTGATTATTTAACACAGTTAAATCACCACTTTGGCAGGTTCTTAAGGCACCAATTAAAGTTAAAAGAGTCGTTTTACCACACCCAGAAGGTCCTTTCAAAAGAACCAACTCTCCCTTATCAATATTTAAATTTACGTCATTAAGAACTTGCTTTTTATTCTCATTTTTTCCATAAAAGTGACTCAAATTATTTATTGAGACTGTTTTAGGATTTTTAACATTATTTTTTAATTTATTAGCTTTAACCATTTATCTTTAACTTTTAAAAAATTTCAGCAGGATCAGCGTCAACTAATTTACGCATCGCAACGGCGGCGGACCCCATACACATAACTAAAACTAATACGAAAATTAAAATAGTTTTATCTGCGTCCATTATTATTGGGAGTTTAGTAGAACTTCTTATAACTGAGTAAAGTATTTGACCAGATAAATAAGCAGGTACATAACCAAACAACGCCAACAAAACCCCCTCTCTAGCTACGACAAAGAAAAGGGACTTAAGTCTATACCCCATTGCCAATAAGGTGGCATACTCAGGAAGGTGATCTGTAACGTCACTATAAAGAATTTGATAAACGACCACACAACCTACAACAAATCCCATCAAGGCTCCCAAACTGAATATAAAACCTATTGCAGTACTATTTTTCCAATAATTCTTTTCAAATTCTATAAATTGTTTTTTTGTAAGAACCCTAACATCATTTGGGAGTGAGTTATTTAATATCCTTGAAATCAATTCAGGATCAGATCCTTTTTTTAGCTTTACCAAACCAATTTCTATACTGCCGGGGGGATTAGCAGGAAAAAGTCTTAAGAAGGTTTCTCGACTAGTTATTAAATTACCATCTGCACCAAAAGAAGGTCCCAACTCCACAAGGCCCTCAACAATTACTCTTTTCCCAGCAACCTCAGTCTCAACTTTTTTTTCAGATAAGAACCATTCTTCAATCGGTCCAAATTCAGGTCTAGATAGTTTGTCAAAAAGAACTCTTGATGGATTTCTCAATTTATAAGCTTTCTTTGAGAATCCCTCATCTAAAAGGAGTGAATCGGAGGGATTAAAACCTAATGCAAGTATTGATCTAGTTTTAAGATTTTCGGGATTTCTCCAAAGTAAATAATTTAGATTAACAGGAGCAGTTTTTTCAACATTTTCTACTGCGAGACTTTGAATTAATCTTCTTTTTGGAAATCCACTCATACTTATAGAACTTTTTGATCTGGGACTTATCAAAACAAGATCGGCATCTAGAAGTTTATGAATAGTTACGCTCGTGTCAAATAAACCATCTCTAAAACCTAATTGCATAAACATCAAAATCCCTGCAAAACTGATTCCAGCTATGGCAACTGCTAGCCTTAATGGTTGCCTAGTTAATAACAACCAAGCTAATGGTATTTTTCTAAATTTTAAAAAAGAAAAACTCATTAGGGAATAAATTTTGCAATCACTTTCATTCCTGCATAGTTTTGAACGATATCTATAGAATCTTGATCTAGTTTTACTAGTACCTCGATAATTCGCGAATCAGCATCCCCTGTTGGATCAGTCGATAGAACTTTTCTTTGTTTTACCTGAGGACTAATCCTAATCACCTTTCCCTTAAGATTGTTTTGGAAACCTCCATTCTCACTGCTCAATTCAACATCCTGAGAGATAAAGACTCTATCGATATCAGATTCATAAACCTCTATCAAAGCTTCCATTTTTTGACTAGAACCAATATCTAAAATTCCTTCATTTTGCGGCCTTTCACCAACTCTCGTGTTTATTCCAAGTATAAAACCATCAATAGGACTCCTTAGTTTTGAATTAAATAGATCTATCTTTATATTTTTTTGATCTCCGACAAGGTTTATTTTCTGTTTTTGCAATTTTAATAGTTCATCTTTTCTTTGTGAAAACTCTACAAAAGAATATACATTTTTGCTCAAAGCTGTCTCATACCTTTGAATTTGATCTTTCTTTAGGGTAATTTCTTCGTTAATAGTATTAATTAGATTTTCATTTCTTTCAAGATCAGCAATTAATTTTTCTCCATTTTCAAAGATTGCAAGAATATCACCTTTTTTAACGAAATCTCCTTCATTTACAAAAATTTCAACAATTCGGGGGGAAGAGCCAAACTGACTTATTGGTGCTGCCAATTGTCTAATCTCTCCAGAAGGAGAAAGTTGACCAAGTGCGGCAACAGCTGTAATAGGAGGTATGAAATCTGAAGTTATTTCCTCTTTAAATTTTGAACTAGATTTATTATTCCCAGAGCAGGAAATAACACCAAGAGATATTGGTGTAAATAATAAAAAATAAATGAATAAATTTTTTAATATTTTGAACTTCATTAAAAATCGAAAAGTACTGTTTTTATATAGTTATTGACCCATTTTTCATCAAAATATTTTAAAAGAACCATGCTAGTCTTCTCATTTTTCATTTGCTGAACACAATAATTTTTTTGAAAATCAATTCTCTCTTGGATAATTTCCTCATTAACTTCCGGTTTAGCTTTCTTACTTAATTTGATCAAAATAGTAAGGTATTGATCCACAACTCTACAAAATTCATTTTTTTCACATTTACTTTTTAGGGAAGCAAAAAATACATTATTAGAAAAAATCCCTCCCCATTGTGGAATCTCTCTCAAAGAGGCAAAAGAACTTTTATCAACTTCAGAAAGTAATTTTTCGTATTTCAAACCTTGGTTTTGAGATGCCGGAGATAAATCAACAATGGCGGCAGAAACAATATCATTTATTTTTACCAAATCCATCCCAAAAATTGGGATATCAAACTTTGGATCAGGAAAAAAAACGCAGTGTAATATTTTAAGGTTCTTTGAAAATTCTGCTACTTCTATATGTAACTTTCTAAAACCTTTTGCTTTATGAAATTCATTTTCAATATAAAGTTCCCTACCTATTTCTTTAGATATTATGTTAGTTAGTTTTGGATCAATTTTTAAACTACTAAGGTCTTCAAGCATGGATCTATGCTCTCTTATATTTTGTAATAAGTCCAAAATAAGAGGGTCAGTTAATTTTGTTTTAGTTAAAGATTCAGACAACAAGGCTAAAAAGTACCAAAATAGAATTTAAAGAGAGAACCTAAATGAACGTAGGAGATGTTAATTACTACACCCATTCAAGCAAAACTAGATGTGTGTTTGTGGATAATAAAGAATTGCCGCTTATAAGCATTGATATTTGGTGCAAAGCAGGTTCTTCATTTGAGGATGTTGATAAAAACGGCACTGCTCATTTTCTAGAACATATGATTTTTAAAGGATCTAACAAAATAATGCCAGGTGAGTTTGACCATAAAATTGAATCACTAGGCGGATTAAGTAACGCTTCAACTGGTTATGATGATGTACATTACCATGTCTTAGTTCCACCCAGTAACTTTAAAGAATCACTTGCTCTTTTGACAAATATTGTCGTTACTCCAGATTTTAATCATGATGAATTTATAAAAGAAAAAGGGGTAGTTATTGATGAGATAAAACAACAAAATGATCAGCCTGAAGAAAGACTATTTAATTATTTTTTGAAAAGGGTTTGGTTAAGTCCGAATTATGCCAATCCTATCTTAGGAACTGAACATAGTATTAAAAACTTAGAGATAAATGACCTTGTTAAATTTCATAGCAAACATTACACTTCCGAAAAAATTTGTATTGCAATTGCGGGGAATCTCTCTGAAGAAATTTATAAAATTTTTGAAAAAAGTGATCTATCTGGCATAAAAGAAAGTCCAAATTTAATAAATTCAAAAAATAAACCTTCTTTAAAAATCAGGAATGGTAGAGAGTCAGTTAAGTTTGATAATTTAGAGTTTACAAGAATATTTATGGCTTGGTTTATCCCAAACCTAAATGATCAAAAAAATATTATTGGGCTTGAGATATTAGCATCAATACTTTCTGTAGGAAGAAACAGCAGATTAGTTAAAATTTTAAAAGAAGATAGAAATCTTGTTGAATCGGTATATGTAGATGTAAATGCTGGAGAATTAGGAGGATTATTTATAATGGAAGCAAGTTGTGAGTCCAAAGATATTGATTTAGTAGAAAAGCAAATTAATAAAACAATAAATGAGACATTAAATTATAAAACTTTGGATTTGGATGAAATAAAAAAGGCAATTAATATTGTTAAAAGTAATTATATCTTTAATTTAGAGACATCTACACAACTCTCTTCGTTTTTTGGGAATGAACTTCTTTGGGGGAGAAAATCTTCAATTAATAATTTAGAGAGTCATTTAAAATATTGGAATGACTTGGAAAACTTCAAAGAGATTACAGAATATATCCGTGGAGAAAAATTCACTTTAGTTGCCTCCCCTGAGAAATGTTAAAAAAATATTTTTTAGATAATAAAAAAAGGAATTTTTCAACTGCTTCAATTTGGATTAAAGGGGGGAGTGATATGGATAGTACTGGCAAAAAAGGGATAAACAAGATCCTTTGTTCATTACTTACCAGAGGATGTGAAGGTTTTAACAATTTCAATCTTTCTGAGTATATTGAATCCTATGGAGCAGAATTAAATCAAGAAATATTTGAAGATGGTATTTCAATAAGTATTAAATCCCTAAATGATCACTTCAACAAATTATACCCATTACTAGATTTAATTATTGATAAGCCAACCCTCTCGCAAATTGAATTTAAAAAAGTAAAGAAATCTTCTATTGATTTTATAAAGAAAGATAGAGAGAATCCATTCAATATATGTTTTGAAAAATGGAGAAAAAAAGTTTACTCGAATCATCCTTATGCCTTTAGCACAATAGGCATCGCAGATGATATCTCAAAGATTACCTATAAAGATGTTTTGGACGAGTTTAATAATTTCAAAAGTAGAGATAAATATTTAATTTCCAATAATCCCGAAATAAATGGAGAAAATATTGGAACATTAGAAAAAAAATTCTTAAAAGAAAAATCGGATCCTTTAAATCATAATCTAAATACTATTAATAGATTTGATTACATTGATAATGATTCAAATCAAACAATAATAATGATGGGGGACCAAACTTGCTCGCGAAGAAGTAGTGAATATTTTCCACTTAAGGTTTTGGAGTCATATTTATCTTACGGAATGAGCGCTGCTTTGTTTAAACTCTTTAGAGAAAAACATGGTATCACTTACGATTTAGGTGTTTATTATCCTATCAGGAGCGGAAATGCTCCATTTTTAATTTATTTATCCGTATCCAATGAGCAAGCACTATTTGCTTTTGAACTTTTATCAAAACTATGGAAAAATTTACTATTTAATCCAATAGCTGATGCTGAAATATTTTTAGCAAAAGAAAAACTAAAAGGCTCTTTTTTATTAGGAAATCAATCACTAGATGAAATTTTACAGAGAAACATACAGTTAGTTAGTTATGGTATTGCACCAATTTCTGAGATTGATTTAAATTCAAAAATAGAGGAGATATCTTCGGTAGATATTTTTAAATTAACTAATAAGTATTTTTCTAAACCTTTTCTGAGTATTTCTGGAAATAAAAATATTTGTCTAGAAATTTCTAATAAGTGGAAGAAAAACTTTTAAGTCAGTTTTTTTCAATCTTATCAATATCGATTAAAAACGAACCTCTTCTAAACTTTACTTCAACAGTATCTGGGGATTTAATTGAAAGGATTTCCCCAATTTCATCAATTGCCACTAGATCAGGTGGTCTTAACATCGGCATATTATCTGATGTCTTCAAATAAGAGACTGGGGCAATCAACTTAACCTTATCGTTAATCTCAAATTTCATTTATAAGTTTGATACATTAAAGAGTAATATAAGCATAAAGTTAGAGCAAATATCAACGAAATGCACTGATTCAGTCTAGAATCCTAGAATTGACTTTCTACAAATTAATGAATCAGAAATTTAAAACATTAATTTTATGGGCTTTACCTATACTTTTAGTAATAGCGCTTTCCTACCAATTTTTATCTTCAAGCAACGTTGATTCACTTAAATCTAATGGGACTACTGTTGCACCAAGAAATTCTGCGGTAGCAAGAGTTAGTTACGGTAGATTTTTAGATTACATTAATTCAGGAAGGGTTACATCTGTTGATATTTTTGAAGGAGGCAGAAATGCAGTTATAGAGACAATAGATTCGGATTTAGATAATAAAGTTCAAAGGTTGCGTGTAGATCTTCCCGGCTTAACACCAGAGCTTATAAATATCTTAAAAAATGAGGGGATCAGTTTTGACGTTCATCCAATTAAAACAGCCCCTCCAGCATTAGGAATTCTGGGTAATTTACTCTTCCCAGCTATCTTAATTGGAGGTCTAATTTTATTAGCCAGGAGATCTAATGGAATGCCTGGAGGTCCTGGCCAAGCAATGCAGTTTGGAAAAACAAAGGCAAGATTTGCAATGGAAGCTGAGACAGGAGTTGTCTTCGATGATGTCGCAGGTGTTAATGAAGCCAAGCAGGATTTGCAAGAAGTTGTCACTTTTCTGAAAAAACCCGAGAAATTTACTTCAGTTGGAGCGAGAATCCCGAAGGGTGTTTTATTGGTAGGACCTCCTGGTACAGGTAAAACACTTTTAGCAAAAGCTATTGCAGGTGAAGCTGGTGTTCCATTCTTCTCATTATCAGGCTCTGAATTTGTCGAAATGTTTGTAGGTGTGGGTGCTAGTAGAGTAAGAGACCTTTTTAAAAGAGCTAAAGAGAATAGTCCTTGTTTAATTTTTATTGATGAAATTGATGCTGTTGGAAGGCAAAGAGGTGCTGGCATCGGTGGAGGTAATGATGAAAGAGAACAAACTCTCAATCAATTGCTTACAGAAATGGATGGCTTTGAAGGTAATAGTGGCATAATAATCATTGCAGCAACAAACAGACCCGATGTTCTTGACTCAGCTTTAATGAGACCTGGCAGATTTGATAGGCAGGTAACTGTAGATGCACCTGATATCAAGGGCAGGCTATCAATATTAAAGGTTCATGCTAGGAATAAGAAACTTCAAGAGGATTTAACACTTGAAAGCATCGCTAGAAGGACTCCAGGATTTACTGGAGCAGATTTGGCAAATTTATTAAATGAGGCTGCTATACTAACTGCCAGGAGAAGAAAAGACTCAATCAGTATTTCAGAAATAGACGACTCCGTAGACAGAATTGTCGCAGGAATGGAAGGTTCTCCATTAACAGATGGTAGAAGCAAGAGATTAATTGCTTATCATGAAGTTGGCCATGCACTAATAGGTTCATTAGTAAAAGCTCATGACCCTGTACAAAAAGTGACAGTTATTCCTAGAGGCCAGGCTAAAGGCTTAACTTGGTTTACACCAGATGATGAACAAACACTAGTAAGCAGAGCTCAGCTTAAGGCAAGAATAATGGGTGCTTTAGGAGGAAGGGCTGCTGAAGATGTAGTTTTTGGAGAAGGTGAGATTACAACAGGAGCTGGAGGTGATTTCCAACAAGTTGCTTCTATGGCCAGACAAATGGTTACAAGATTCGGAATGAGTAATTTAGGTCCTATTGCTTTAGAAAGTGGAAATCAAGAAGTTTTTGTTGGTAGAGATTTAATGACTAGAAGTGAAGTTTCTGATTCAATTTCTAAACAAATTGATGAAAGTGTAAGAGTTATGGTTAAGGAATGTTATAAAGAAACATACGATATAGTAAGTAAAAATAGAGAAGCTATGGACAAAATAGTTGATATATTAATTGAAAAAGAAACATTAGACGGTGAGGAATTTGTAAATATTCTTTCTAAATACACTACTATTCCTGTTAAAGAAAGAACTCCTCAATTATTAAGTTAGATCTTAATTGGTTTCTTATCTAATACGAGATCAATTAATCCGTACTCAACCGCTTCGTTTGGAGACATATAAAAATCTCTATCTGTATCTTCTTTTATAGTGTCATAATCTTTCCCAGTTCTTTCAGATAATTCAGTATTAAGGCGTTCTTTTAAAAACAAAATTTCATCTGCTTGAATCCTTATGTCACTGGCCTGTCCCCTAGCCCCTCCGAGTGGTTGATGAATCATAATTCTGGAATGTCTAAGGCTGCTTCTTTTACCTTTTGTGCCTGCTGCTAGTAAAAATGCACCCATGCTAGCCGCTAAACCTACACAAACTGTATGAATGTCGGGTTTAACATGTTGCATTGTGTCGAAGATACCCAAGCCATCATAAACTGATCCTCCTGGAGAATTTATATACATATAGATATCTTTATCCGGGTCCTCTGCTTCAAGGAATAATAATTGAGCAACAATTCTATTGGCAGTTTCACTGGTAACTTGTTCTCCCAAAAAGATTATTCTCTCTCTTAATAGTCTCGAATAAATATCAAAGACTCTTTCACTGCCACCAGATTCTTCTAATACTAAAGGGATCATAATAATATTTATCTGTTTATTAGATATTAACGATATTGAGTCAACATACGCTAACCTTATTAAGGTTTACATATAAAAAATTGAAAGAAAAATTGACTGTTTCAGATAGCAAAAAGTTATTTCATGAAAAATTCCCTTTCGTCATTCCTGGTTTATATAAAAGAATAGTTGATGAAATGCTTGTAGAACTAAATCTGCTAAACCATCAAAATGAATTCAAGCAAGATTATCTTTTTTGTGTTGGTCTCACTGAAACGTTCAAAGAATTAATGAAAGGATATCAACCTCAGAAACACTTGGATCTTCTTTTTGAATCTTTATGCTGTTCATCAAATTTTGAAGCGAAGGAAATTAATGAAATATCTCAAAAATCTCAAAAAGAATTCAAGAATAAAACATCTAGCGATATTTTGAAATTATTACTAGAAAGAAGCAATTCTAAACTTTATCCATCAAGGATTTTGAACTTAGCGATATATATATTAATTTCAAACGCCCAAGATCTTAAAGAGAAAGATGAATCAGAGACAAATAAGATGATTTCTGATATTTTTGAAAAATTAAACTTATCTGCCAATAAAGCAGAAAAAGATATTGGAATTTATAAAAGCAGTATTTCAAAAATGGAACAAGCAAAAGAATTAATTGAAGAGCTCAGGACTAAAGACAAGAAAAAAGAAAAAGAAAAATAATATTTATTTTTTTAATCTTTTTTTATCTTTCCAAGAGACATAGGATATATAAATTACAGCTAATGTTATAAATATAAGTAAAACAAACGATGTTAGGATAAGAAATTTACTTAAATAGACTTCATCAGTTAAAAATGAAATCATATATCAATGGAACCATCACCATTTCTACCCCAAACAACCATGGCAATTGAAAAAGTAAAAATTGCAGCCAATGCTGCCCAACCTATTTGAAAGATCATTAAATTTTGATTACTAGTATAAATATAACAGAACTTCAAATTTTTTAATCATTTTAAAGCTAAAGTTAATTTCTCAGAAACAAAATTTTCTCAATAGAATAAGAATAAATCTAAATTGGGAAGGTTAGTTTTAAATCATAGTACTAATATAGAAGGTCTAATTCCAATACTCCAAAAGTTAGCACTGGACATTAATATCAAAACAATAACTCCAGCTGCTATTTCAAGATCCAGGGGAAGATCATCTAAATTGATAATTAGATTATCAGTGAAAACTATAAACGGATATAAAGCAATAGCAAGAAAGGGGAAAACAGCTCAAGAAGTTTTTATTTCAACAGACTTAAGTAAAGATGAATTAAAACAATTAATAGATACTTATAATAGAAACTAATTAAATTAAAGATAATTTGAAAATAGTAAGGGAGAGAACAAATGAAATTGGTACTAAATTCTTCTTTGTTTTTATTGGCTTTTTTTTCATTTAGTAGTGAATCATTCTCACTTACTGACTACCAACTGAAAAGATTTTGCGCAAAAGAGAAAAGAGTAACTTTATGTATCAAGAAATTACAAGAGAAAAGATCTGATCTCCAAAGAGGGAAGCTAATTGAAATACCGGTTACACCTTACAGACGATAATTAAAAATTGAATTTAAATTTCAAATTCTGATTCGAAGAGTTTAAAAGCTTTTTTATAATTCGTAAGAAGTTCTTCTGAATTATCAGAAAATCCTTGTATATCATAATTTTCTTTTAATTCATCATATAAGTAAACTACTTTGTTAAAAGCGCTCATATATTCTTTTTGTATGTCTTCATCATCGATATCATAGATTTTTGCCAATACTAGTTCGACATTTTTTTTGGATGAATATATTTTTCTCTCAAACTCTTTATTTAACTTCCTTCTTTTTTTTGCCATTTAAAAATTTTTAAATACAGATTAACAATACTCAAATTCATAGATAAATTAAATTAAAACTTATTAAAATAAAAAAATAGTTTCCAAATCAAAATAAAACCTCTACATTCCAAATAAATCATTCGATGATATGAGTAAAAAAGAAACAACTAATTCTAAAGAGGTTAGAAACCAAAATTATGAAGCCAAGAAAATGAATACTTCCGAAAACTATAAGAAAAAGAAAGAGAAGGACCTTCCATGGTGGGTAGAGTTATTATTTGTTCAAATAGGATTACCAGATAAATTACTAATAAAAATATTAAAAGCCCAAAAAACATCAAAAGATTTTATTAAAAATGATAAAAAATCATTAATAAAATTTTTGTTTATAATTTCTACATTGGCATATTTTTATCCTGTTATTAAGCATGCAAATAACAAATTAGATTGTGAAGCTATTGCCAAGAATTATATTATTAAAAACAAAAATACAATTGGAATTAACAATAGGGAAATAAAAATGTTATCTACAAATTTTTGTTACGGCGGCGAAGAAATCTATGAAATAGAAAATTTAAAAAATTAAATCTTTAATTATTTTTTATTAATAACCATCCCAATATTATGATAGTAATTATGAGTTTAATAAAGTTAAAATTTTGATCCTATGATTGATATAAAACAAAAGAAGGAAAACGTAAAAATGCATTTAAAAGATTTGAGGCAAAACTTAAAGAAAATGCATTTGGAAGTTACAGAAGAATTAGTATTGCCCAAGCCAGATGATGTAAAAATTTTGATAAATAAAATGGATAAACTACTAAAATTAATAGAATCAAAATAAACTATAATTTTACTTATCTTGAATTATCAAAAGTTAAAAGAATGAACATAATTAAATATTTTTCACAAATAATCCTAATTGCAGTTTTCTTAAGTTCTTGTAGGACATCAATTAATAAAGATTATCCCTTACAAAATTTGGAAAAAAATATTAAAGAGAGCCCTAATCCAGAAAAGAAAAGAATGGAAATAAATTTTTCCTGTGGAGAAGATGGTATTTCAGAATACTTAGATGATGGATGGAAAATTTTAAAAGAAGATATCCAAGAAAAAATTTGTACCTGGAAATCTGTTCCCGCTACAAAAGATTGTAATATGGAAAAAGATAAAGGATGCAAAATAACAAAGCCAGATAAAATAGGTGAAGAGAAAATTTATTTATTAGAAAAATAAATTTAAATTATGACTCCTAAATCAGAATACCTAGTTGATTTAATTTTTAAGAAATTAATAAACTATAAGAAAAAAAAAATATTTTTAGAGAAAGAAAATTTGGATAAATTTATTATTTCTCTTTTCAAAGAAAACTGAATACATGATTAACTTATTACAACTGGTATAGTTAGATTAATTTTTTAAATAAATATGGATAATTTTTCTTCACTGACTATTGTTTTAACAATAATTTTTATTCTAAGTCTTTATTTTTTATTTAAAGCCACTTCGAGTACAAAGAATTAGAAAAAATTTTTTTCCATTATTAAATAATCGGATCATCTCTTAGAAGTAAAATTGTATGTTTACTTAAACCATCATTAATCCATTCCTTATATTCCTCCAAAACGCACCTTTTATCAGAGTTACTTAATAGATTAATTCTTTTTTTTGCATTTTCTAAAGCTAATTTAATACAGAATTTATAATCATTGGAGTTTTCTTGCATAAGTTTTTTATTGAATAATAGTAAAATTAGACACTTACTCTGTATTGAAAATTACAATAACAAACGTTGATTTGATAAGAGTATCAAGCAATACGGAAGAATTTTTAATATATTTGTGATAATAAAATTTTAAGAAACATTTATGTCATACGAAGCAGGCAGTAAAGAATGTAGGCATTTAATTGAAGCCAAGGAAAGTCTTCTATCAGCATTAGATGCGTTAAGCAATATTAATTCTACCGATCTAATACAAATCCAAATAAAAGAAATTTACAATAAATTGGAAAAAATGCATGATAATCGAAAAAAAATTGAATCAGCTACAAATTATCTTTGAATATATTCAAATCAACTCGAATTTCAAAATTGGCTTTTTATCTTTTTTACTCTTTTTTCCGATAATAAATCTAATAAAGCATCAAGTTGTGCATGCACTTCCTTCGCTTCATTAAGATCTGGCAGTAAATCTTCTTTAATAAGCATTTGATGCATCTCTCTAAGCTCTAACCTTATATATCTAAGGTGTGAAGATACTTCCTCTCTCTTAATAGCACTCATATTTGCTTTATAGCCTCTACATTATACAATACGTTATTTTTTGACCACCTTATTAATTTTGTTAGATTAAAAAATTTATTTCAAACTCAAAATCATACAAAAATCTCTTAAAGTTGCGTTGTAGTAATGTACCATTTATGAAAAAGAAAAAATCAAAAAAAATTCAAGTTAAATCAAATTTAAAAGAACAGAAATTAGGTCAAACAAAAAACTCTGCAAAATTAGTACTTTTTGTATTTGGAATAGGTCCAATAATTGGCATTATCATATTTTTATATAGTAAGGGTTTTTTTAATTCGTCAACTATGTAAATCTAAAGTAATGAAAATTAAATTTAAAAAATTAATTTCAAGAAAATTTATAAATAATTATTGAAATTTTTTTAATGAAAATATTCTAAATTCTGCCAATTTTTTTGCATTTTCTGGATTAGAGATTAAAAAAGGGTGTTCTGATAAAGTTTCAAGAACCTTATCTATCTTTAATCGTAAATCATCACAATCCATATTTTTCCATTCCTCATCAAATGACATTGCAAAGCTATCAGCGTTGTCATATAGTTTATCTTTCATAATATTTTGAACCCAAATTAAGAAAATTTAAGAAATCAGACTCAATCTGACAGAGTAGTTAGAAGAGGAAGCATATAATCTATGCTCATGACTATTTGAGAAATAATTATCTAGCTAATTCCCTAAAAATTATACTTTAATCGCATTATTAAAATATACGCTTAGTACAATTATTTAAAATAGAATTAATTTGACAGAAGTGTTACAATATCGACATATGTAAAGATTCATGGAAAATAAAGTTAAAAGAATAGGGTATCTCCCTAGAAAAAGAGTACTTGAAATTATTGATGAAATATCCAATAGCGAATCAATAAGTAGATCTAAAGTAGTAGGAATATTAGTTGAGGAAGCATTGGATGCCAGAGGAATTGCAAATTTTGGATATAGCAATAACAATTCAAATATCTTTAAATCAAATAATTATAAAGATCTCCAAAATGGGAATGTCCCATCAAAAGATGCAGAAGATGAATTTGTTGATGACAGTGGTTACACAGTTTCTTCTCACAAAACCTTAGATCGCTCAATATCTTCTGCAGATATTGAATTAGCAAATAAAATTAATATTCTTAAAAAATCTGGATTAATATGACCTTCATAGAGTAATTATTTTACTTTTTAATGCACAACATTGGATCATTGTTTATTCTTAGACAAGAATAATATTCTTTTTTAATAATTCGAATATTAAATCCTTCATAATATTAATGTTGTACTTAAAAAATGAAAGATATTAAATGTCCTTCATGCGGCAAAACTTTCCGAATTGATCCTAGCAGCTTTGAAGAAATACTTCTTCAAATAAAAGACGAAGAATTTAATAAACAAATAAAAGAGAGACTTATCTTGGCTGAAGAAGATAATAAAAAAGCTTTAGAAATTTTAAAACGTGAGTTAAAAATACAGTTAATAGAGCAGAGTCGGATTAAAGAGTCTGAGATCCAAACTCTTGAATCTAAATTAAAAATAGCTGAAGAAAAGAAAACAAATGCCCTTAATGATTTAAAAAATCAAGCAACAAATAAAATTAATTCATTGAATAATGAATTAATCAAGTTGAAAGACGAAATTAAAAACCAGTCTTTAATTTCAGAATTATCTTTAAAAAACAAAATTAGTGAAGCTGTTACTAATTTAGAAAAAGAAAACTCATCTTTAACAAATTCCATTGAAAAGATGAAGCTTGAACATTCAATTAATGAAAAATTAATTGAAGAAAAGTTTAAAAGCAAAATTAGTGAAAGGGACCTGACTATTCAGGAGTTAAGAGAAATGAAATCTAGATTATCTACAAAGATGATAGGCGAAACATTAGAAATCCATTGCGAAACTCAATTTAACCTGAATCGTGCCTCTGCATTTAAAAACTCATATTTTGAAAAGGATAATGATGCCACTTCAGGAAGTAAAGGTGACTATATATTTAGAGAATTTGATGAAAATAAAACCGAAGTCGTATCCATAATGTTTGAGATGAAGAATGAAAGTTTAAATGGAACTAATAAAAGAAAAAACGAAGATTTTTTAAAAGAATTAGATAAAGATAGAAGACAAAAATCTTGTGAATATGCAGTTCTAGTATCCCTTCTAGAACCAGATAGTGAACTATATAACGCTGGCATAGTAGATGTTTCTCATAGATTCCCAAAGATGTATGTCATAAGACCTCAATTTTTCTTACCCATTATTTCTCTGCTAAGAAATGCATCTATGGAAACCTTAAAATACAAATCACAAATTGATTTAATGAAACGTGAGAATTTTGATATAACTAATTTTGAAAGTACTCTTGAGCAATTCAAAAATGCAGTTGGTAAAAATGTTTCACTTGCCCAGGATAGATTTAATGATGCAATTTCAGAAATTGATAAATCAATAACCCATTTACAAAAAACTAAAGAGGCTTTAGTTCTCTCAAAAAAAACATCTTTTATCTGCTGACAGCAAATCTCAAGATTTGACAGTAAAGAAATTAACTAGAAATAATCCAACCATGAAGAAGAAGTTTAATGATTTAAATAATTTTGAAGATGAAGTAGCCTAATTCAAAAAAAATTTTTAAAATTAATAATAATTAAAAATATATTTAATTTCTAACTTATAAATATACTATAAATAATAAATTTCATAGAAAAGAAAATAATGTCTATCAACACTCCTATTTTCAGTATTGCCAAAGATCTTAATGTCGAAAGTAATAGAATATTATTAGCCTGCAAGAAACTTGGAATCAATGCAAAAGGTGCAACAAAAAGATTAAATAAAGAAGAATTAGAAAAAATTAAAAGTTATTTTGAAACAGGCAAAAATGTGTCAGATGAAGTGATCAATTTAGATAAAGTTAAAACTAAAAGTAGTTCTAAAAAAATTGTAGAAAAGGTAAAGATAAAATATTTTGCTAATAGACTTATTCGTAAATCTTAAATAAAAATAATTTTTTTTAATTACTTAAAGAAATAAGCCACAGAAGAAAAAAATAATAATCTATCATAAGTAAAAATACTTAAATGAGCATAAGTAAAATTTTAAATTCTCTTGAAAAATCCTGGGAAAGAGATGATATTCTTTTTTATATAAAGAAGGGTATAGGGAACGATGAGATAGTTAATAAATTTCTTATGAAAAACGAAAGACAAATTAAAGAATTAAATTCTTTATTAAGGCCAGAAGATATTGAATTATTAAATCAAGTAGAAAAACTCTCAACTTGCGAATCTAAATTAATAAATGAGATTAAAAATTTAAATTACTTAGAAAATAATGAAAATCATCACATTATTAATAAAAAAAAGATTGCTCCATCCAATAGAGTTTCTCTCAACAAAATTAGTTCATTCATGATTAATTGGAGTAACAAATTTGTAGTTATTGCTTTATTAACAATTTCAGCCATAGCATTATCAAAACAAGCGTGGGCATAATTAGCTAAATTAACTTCATTGTAAGAGATGTAGTTTTGAGAACTAAACAAGAATATTTAATTAGATATAAAGATGGAAATCTTTATTGTGAACTTGCTGATATTTGGATTGATCCAAGCAAACCTGTAAAAAAGGCTTTAATAACTCATGCTCATTTTGATCACTTTACATTTGGCTGTGAAGAATACATCTCTACCAAGGAAACTGCGTTACTTCTTAAAAAAAGAGTTGGAGATAATATCAAAATTAAGACTTTTGAATATGGAGAAGAATTTAAGATAAATGGCATTAATATTTCTTTTCATCCATCCGGTCACATCCTTGGATCTAGTCAAATAAGGTTTATTTTTGCTGAAGAAAAATGGCTAATTTCAGGTGACTTTAAGCTTCAAAAAGATGAGACATGCAAACAATATGAAATAATAAAAACTGATTATTTAATAAGCGAATGTACTTTTGGTTTGCCAATATTTAAGTGGGATGAATCAAAAAAAATAGCAAAGGATATTTCAAAATGGATAACTAATTCACCAGAAAAAACTTCTTTACTTTTCTGCTATTCACTTGGAAAAGCTCAGAGATTGTTAAACGAAATTAGTCAAACAAATTTTAAAGGCAATATTTATTCTCATGACAGTATTCACAAAATCAACAATAGTTATAGGGAACTTGGAATTGATATACAAGATACTATAAAAATTGAAAATAAAAAAAAGATAGATGAACTTAGAGGAAGTCTAATATTATTACCGCCATCTTTAAGTAAGGGTTCTTATTTAAAAAATTTCAAAAACATTCAAACAGCTTTCGCGAGTGGATGGATGTCAATAAGAGCTCTAAGAAAAAGATCAGGATATGATAAAGGATTTGCAATCTCTGATCATGCAGATTGGGATGGGATTCTGGAAGTAGTAAAAAAGTCTGAAGCAAAAAATGTATTTTTTCATCATGGAGATAGTGAAGCTTTAAGTAAATATTTAGTTGAGAAGGAATCAATAAATGTCCTTTTATTCGGTAAATAAATATGAGCTTAAAAAAGTTTTCAGAATTATTTAGCGATCTAGATTCAATTAATAGTACAAATAATAAAATTGAAGTTTTAAAGAATTATTTTTTATCCAATGATCCAATAGATAATTCATGGGCAATATATTTATTAACTGGAAAAAGTAATAAGAGATTTATTAGTGGAAGATATTTAAAAAATCTTTTTTCTCAAATATATGAATATCCTCAATGGTTAATTGATACATGTTATTTAAAAGTTGGTGATTCTGCTGAAGTAATAACGTTATTACTTAAAGATAAAACTAATTCTAGAAAAAAGAAATTATCGAATATAAGTCTCAATGAATTACTAAGCGAAACAATACCTGCATTATCAAAACTTAATGAGGAAGAGAAAAATTTAGAAATTAAAAATCTTTGGGAAACATTACCAGAAGATAACCATCTAATTTTCAATAAAATTCTTACAGGAACTTTTAGAGTAGGAGTCTCTATCGGATTAATCACAAAATCAATATCAAAACTAATTAATATTGAGGAAGAGATTATTTCTCATAGGTTGATGGGTGATTTTAAACCTTCAATTGATTCATATGAATTTTTAATTAACAAGAGTATCAATCTTCAAGAGTTAAATTCCAAACCATTTCCATTTCTTCTAGCAAATACTATTGAAGATAAAATCTTCAAAAATTCAATAAATGATTTTCAATTTGAATGGAAATACGACGGTATAAGGATGCAATTAATTAAAAGATCAGGCAATGTTTCGTTATGGACAAGAGGGCAAGAATTAGTAAATGAATCTTTCCCAGAATTAGTAGAGAAGATGTCACATATAAAAGATGATTTTGTTCTTGATGGGGAATTATTAGTTTGGAATTTTAAAGAACAAATTGCCTTAGATTTTTCTATACTTCAAAAAAGAATAAATAGAAAGTCTCCTACTAGATCAATCCAAATAAAATATCCAATTATTTTTATTGCTTATGATCTTTTAGAGATTAATGGGAGAGATATAAGAGAAATTAAATTAGAAAATAGAAGAATTGAGTTAGAAAAATATTTTTCAAAATGGCAAATTAAAACTGAGAATAATATCTCTGATATTTTCAAAATATGTGATTTAATATTTCCTAAAGATTGGCCTGATGCTTTAACTTATAAAGAAAAATCTCGGGAAAATAATACTGAGGGATTAATAATTAAGAAAAAGACTTCTATATACTCCTCTGGTAGAAAGAAAGGTATTTGGTGGAAATATAAAGTTGATCCTATGCAACTGGATGCAGTTCTAATTTACGCTAAGGGCGGTAGCGGTAGAAGAGCTGGTTTATATACAGATTACAGTTTTGCATTATGGAAAGACAAAGAATTAATTAAATTTGCAAGTGCATATTCTGGTTTAACGAATATTGAGATTAAAGAGCTAGATAAATGGATAAGAAAAAATACAGTAGAAAAATTTGGTCCTGTTCGATCGTTAAAACCAGAAATGGTATTCGAAATATCTTTTGAGAAAATACAAATTTCTAAACGTCATAAGTCAGGCATAGCAGTGCGATTTCCAAGAATAACAAAATGGAGAAAAGATAAAAAAATTAATGATGCAGATAGCCTAGAGAATGCTTATGCACTAATGAAAAAAATATCATGAAAAATATTACGAAAAATAATAAGCAAAATAATTTAATTTCTAAAATTAAACAGTTTTTCTCCACAAATGGATGGGAGCCACTACCCTATCAGATCGAATCTTGGGAAGCATTTTTAAATGGAGAGAGTGGAATAATACAAGTTCCTACTGGATGCGGCAAAACTTATGCTGCATTAATGGGACCTCTATCAAAGATAGAAGATCCGAAAAACAATAAAAGTGTGAATATATTATTAATAACCCCATTAAAAGCACTAAGTAGAGATCTAAAAAATTCCATACAATTAGCAGCTTTGCATTTTAATAAAGAAATCACTGTTGAGATAAGGAACGGTGATACAACCCCATATGAAAAGAAAAAGCAACTAGCTAAACCACCTAATATTCTTATTACCACTCCAGAGTCTTTATCTCTTTTACTTTCTAATAAAGAATCTAATAATCTGTTCAAGGAGTTGTCATCAATAATTATTGATGAATGGCATGAATTGATGGGTAGTAAAAGAGGAAACCAGTGCGAGTTATCTTTAAGTTGGTTAAGAGGTAATATAAAAAATTTACAAATTTGGGCAATGTCTGCAACTATTGGAAATATTGAAGAAGCAGTAAGAGCAATAGTTGGGATGAGCGCTAATAAACCCAAAGTTATAAGTACTAATATTCAAAAAGAGATTGAAATTCTAAGTGTTTTACCAGAGGAGGAAACCACCTTTCCATGGAGTGGGCATCTTGGGATTAGAAGTCATTCTTCACTATTAAAAATCCTAGATAAAAATAAAAGCACCTTATTATTCACCAATACAAGAAATCAATCTGAAAGATGGTATCAATGTCTTAAATTTTTTCTCCCAGAGATGGAAGACAAAATTGCACTTCATCACGGTTCCCTGGATAAAGAAGATAGAAAAAGAGTTGAAGAAGGGGTTAAAGACGGATTAATAAAATGGGTAGTTTGCACCAGCTCATTAGATTTGGGAGTTGACTTCCAACCTGTAGATCAAATAGTTCAAATTGGTAGTGCAAAGAATTTAGCTAGACTTATCCAAAGAGCGGGAAGAAGTGCTCATAGACCAGGTGGAAAATCAAAAATAATTTTTATGCCTACTAATTCTTTGGAGTTATTAGAAATTAGTGCAATGAGAAGAATAATAAAAAGTGGTATATCTGAAGAAATTAGACTTCCTGAATTATCTTATGATGTTCTTCTACAACATCTAATAAGTTTGGCATGCGGAAATGGCTTTGATCCAAAAATTGAGAAAGAAAGAATTAAAAATTGCTGGAGTTATAGAAACTTAAAAGATCAAGATTGGAATTGGTGTCTTGACTTTTTAGAATATGGAGGAAAATGTCTTAAAGCATACCCAAAATATAAAAAGATCGTTAAAGAAGAATCACAAAATAATAATAAAAACTTTAAATATTATGTAAAAGACAAATCTTTAATAAGAATGCATAAGTTCAATATTGGGACAATTACAAGTGACAAATTTGTGAATGTTAAATATATGAAAGGTAAATCCTTAGGAAATTTAGAGGAAAATTTTGCTTCAAAATTAAGTCCTGGCGATACATTTTACTTTGCCGGTAAAATGCTCCAATTTGTAAGAATTAGAGATATGATTTTATACGTTAAAAAATCAACAAAAAAAAGTTCTCTTATTCCTGCATGGGTTGGGGGTCAAATGGCAATTTCTGATCTACTTTGTGAGAGTTTGAGAAAAGAAATAGATATATGCAATGAATTAGAAAATTCTGATTACTTAAATCCTGAACTAAATTCATTACGCCCAATATTGAAGAAACAAAAAGTTCTTTCAAATATTCCAAAGAGAGATGAATTCCTTATTGAAATATATAAAACCAAGGATTTTTCGAATCTTTTTGTTTTTACACTTGATGGAAAATTTGTAAATGAAGGGATTGCATTTCTATGGGCTTTAAGATTAGCAAAATTAAAACAATCTACATTTAGTATTACTGCTAATGATTTTGGATTCAGCTTAACTACAGCAGAGGATTATGATTTTTCCATAGTAAAAAAAGAAGCCGATTACTTTTTGGATAACAAAAAATTAGAAGAAGATCTAGAAAATGCAATTAATTTTTCAGAATTAACAAAACGTAGATTTAAAAATATTGCTCAAATAAGTGGACTTGTAAATCAAAATAATCCAACCAAAACAAAAACTTCCTCTCAACTTCAAGTAAGTTCAAGTCTTTTCTTTGATGTCTTTACTAAATATGAAGAAGGCCATCTTTTAATAAAACAATCGCATCAAGAAGTTAAAGAATATCAATTAGAAAATAAAAGAATATCTAGATCATTACAAAGATTAAAAAATTTAAAAATGCTGTTAAACGAGATAAAAAGTCCAACCCCTTTTGCTTTCCCTTTATTAGTTGAAAGACTTAAAAATACTTTAAGCAATGAACCAATAGAAAAAAGAGTAGAAAAACTTATAAAAAAGTATAGTGATTAAATGAAAAAAAGTTCTTTTAAATTTTGTTGGGAAGATATATTGTTGGAGATGCTTCCTTCAAGAGGTTTATTTTTACCGCAAACAAAAGAATTGTTAATATCCGATATTCATCTTGGGAAAGCTGAGTATTTTCAGCAAAATGGTATCCCACTTACCAATAATTCAGATGAAAATAATTTCGCAAGAATAAAAAAAATAGTAAAAAAATATACTCCTGATAAATTAATAATTTTGGGAGATTTATTCCACAGCAAATATTCAATAGATAAAACTCTTCAAAAAAAAGTTGAGGATCTTCCTGAACTACTAAAAACCAAAGTTGAACTAATCCTGGGAAATCACGATGTAGGTTGTGATTTTAAAAATATAAAAATTTTTGATATTAGAAAAACTAAAAATATTACTTTTAGCCATGAGCCAGTTAACTTAGAAAACAATAAAACCTTGAATATTTGTGGACATTATCATCCAAAAATCCATTTAAAAAACAATGGAGATAAATTATCTTTTAGGTGTTTTGCAATGGATAACAATAAAAATGTTTTATATCTGCCTGCATTCGGAGACTTAACCGGAGGATATCCCTGCAAAAAATCATTTAAAAAATGGGCAATTGTTTCTAAAGAAGAAATTATCGAAATAAAATCTTAAGAAAAATCCTATTAAGGTGACTTAAATTTTTCATTTAGATATACCAATTTATACTTAAAAGTCTCGTTTAGTTTTTTTTTCAATTACTTTGGATTCAATAAATCTAATTTCTACTAGCAAAAATAGATAATAAAAATTTTAAAAAGCTAATGCCCCTTTCCTTAGCAAACAATCCACGTTATAAAAAAAATAAACACATTTTATAGAAATGAAAAAATTAATATCCTTGATTTTATTTCCATTTCTTTTAATTCCATTTGCGGCAGAAGCAAATGATAATTTTTCTGTTGAGATAGAGGCACTTACACTCGTAATGGAGCAATATAAGGAAGATACTGAATCAAGTGTTGAATTAGATTTAGAAGATAAAAAGCCAAGTTTCATGGCTCTTAAACAAGACGAATGCAATGCCACTGTTGAAGTTACAGAAAAAACAGGATTAGAGGTTGTAAATACTGAATCTTTCGATGTAAATGTCTGCTTGAAAGAAATCTATAAAGTAATCAATTAAATAAGCAGGTTATAAAAATATAATAAAAAACAAGCAAATTAAAGAGGTCTTTTACTTAAAGAAGGTAAGACCTCGAGACCTAACAGAAAACTTTGGAACGGGTTCTGCATACCCAATTAATAACTACAATGTAATTGTAGAGCTGTAATTAAAAGTACAAAAACTAAAATTATTTTTTAAGTAATTATTTCTTCTTTGATAATGTTTGTGATTCTTCTCTAGACATTAAAGCTTCGATTTGAGCAAGAACTTTTTGAAGTTCATCCGTTTTTGTAAGAGATGCTTCTGCTACTTCTCTTAATTTTTCTAACTGTTCTTTAGTTTTATCCATGATAAATAAATTAGAAATTAACCACTTTTAAAAATGGTTTTAATACAGATTTTTCACTCCCACACAGATTCATATTCTCTCTTTTTTTTATAAAGTCAAATAAATTTTCCTTTATTAAGGTTTTATGAGGACTTCCAATTAATTCTTTATTTATTAATGAAGCCATAAGATTACCTGAAATAGAAATACTTTTAAATTATGAAGTAAATACAGGCAAGCCAATAGTTGCAGTTGTTATTAAAGCTCCTGCAAAAATCAAAAAAGGTAGAAAAGGATAGTTTTTCAAAAATAAACTTACTAATTCGAAATAACTATATAGGTATTTATACTGTTTGTCTACCCCTAGCCCCTGTTTAACGTAAAAATTTTTCTTTTAAAAGTAAAAATTAAACATCAACCAAATTTACCAGATATGTATTCTTGAGTAGTTTTTTCTTTTGGGGAGTTAAAAATTTTATTTGTCGAATTAAATTCAGCAAGATAACCAACCTTTCCTCCATCACCATCTTCATATTCAATAGCATTAAAAAATGCAGTCATATCACTAACTCTTAATGCCTGTTGCATATTATGAGTAACGATAATTATTGTGTAATTCTTCTTAAGTTCATGCATAGTCTCTTCTATTTTCAAAGTAGAGATTGGATCTAAAGCTGAACATGGCTCATCCATGAGAATTATTTCAGGCTCAATAGCAATAGTTCGAGCAATACATAATCTTTGTTGTTGTCCACCAGATAAAGAGTAACCACTATCATTTAATTTATCCTTACATTCATCCCATAAAGCAGCCTTTTTTAGTGAACTTTCCACTAATTCATCCATATCTCCTGTAAAGCCATTAATTCTTGCTCCAAATGCTATATTTTCGTAGATAGATTTAGGAAAAGGATTAGGCTGTTGAAAAACCATTCCGATTCTTCTTCTTACTTCTACTGGATCTACTCTTTTATCGTAAATATTAGTTCCATCAAACAGGACAGTGCCCTTCAGTGAGCAATTAGGAATTAAATCGTTCATCCTATTTAATGATCTAAGAACAGTTGATTTACCACAACCTGAAGGACCAATAAGAGATGTTATATTGCCTTTTTTAAAGTTGCAAAAAACATTTCTTACTGCTTCAAAAGTTCCATAACTAATAGAAACATTCTCAAGGGATAAAATGATATTCTTTGGTATTTTTTTATTAGTTTTAATCATTTATACTCTCTTAGTTTTCTCAGTAAAAGCGGCCAATATCCTTGAAAATATATTTACTAATAGAATCGATAAAACAAGAATAAAGGAAGCTGCCCAGGCTAATTTGTTCTGCGCATCATAAGGTTCAAGAGCAAAATTGTATATTAATACAGCCAAAGAACCCATCTCGTAAAACAAATCTTCAATACCTACTATGTAGTAGTAAGAAAATAAAGCAGTAAAAATCAAAGGTGCTGTTTCTCCTGCAGCTCTCGCAATGCCAAGAACTACGCCAGTAGCAATTGATCTAAATGCAGAGGGCAAAGTAACTTTTAATATAGTTGCATACATACTTGCTCCAACACCAAGAGACGCATATCTTAATTCGTTAGGAACTAACTTTAAACCTTCATCAGTGGTCTTAATCACAGTAGGCAACATTAATATTGAAAGTGCCATACCTCCGGCCAAGCCACTGTACATACTTCCAAATAATATCTTTGTTGAAACAATTAAGGCATAAATAAATACACCGGCAATTATTGAGGGGACTCCCGCTAAAACATTTACTCCGAATCTAATAAATCTTGAAAAAGCACCGCCTTTGGAATATTCTGCAAGATATATTCCACCGCCTACACCTACTGGTATGGCAATAATTGAGGCAATGGTAGTTATTATTAATGTCCCGATCAATGCAGGATTAATACCTCCTGCATCTAAATCATCTCCAGGTGGATTTGGTTCTAAAGTAAATAGTTCTGGTGTGATTTGAGATCCACCTTTGATGAGAATATAAGTCACCAGAAAAATCAAAGGAAGTATCGCTATCAATGCACAAAGTACTGATAAAGAAGTAAAGAATTTATCTCCTATATTTCTTGATAATCTTTTCTGGTAATAAAGTGAATTCATAATTATCTAATATTTGAGACTAAATCTCTTAACTAGCCATTGAGCAAAGATATTGACCACTAAAGAAAGGATCATCAGTACAAAAGCTGCATAAAACAGTGATGAGACCTGACTTCCATCAGCCTCTCCAAACTGATTTGCAAGCATGGAGGAAATGGTATATCCAGGAGATAAAAGAGACCAACTAAATGCATTGGAATTACCAATAATCATCGTTACAGCCATTGTTTCTCCCATTGCCCTTCCTAAAGCCAATAGAACACCTGCCATTATTCCTGATAGTGCTGCTGGCAAAATCACTGAAAATATTGTCTTCCATCTACTTGCTCCAATTCCATAAGCTGCATTTCTAAGCTTTTTTGGGACCTGATTAAGTGAATCTCTTGCAATGGAAGTCACTATTGGCAAAAGCATCACGACTAAAATCAATATTGCTAACAAGGAATTCCTTCCTGTAGGTTCTGTACTGAATAAAGGTATCCAACCAAAGACATTATGTAAAAAGACAAAAAAGGCTCTAAAAAAAGGTTCCATCACAAATATTGCCCAAAGTCCCAATACAACTGATGGTATAGCCGCTAGTAATTCAACAAAGGAGCCTATTATTTCTCTAACAACTTTAGGCACAAAGTCTTCGGTAATAAATATCGCGGTTCCAACTCCTAGAGGGATAGTTATTAATAACGAAAGAAATGAGGTCACTAATGTGCCATAAATTGCAGTAAAAGCTCCGTATTCATCTTTTACTGGATTCCATTCAGAGGTTACTAAAAACTTCAATCCATACCTTGAAAAGGATTCAAATGACTGAAAAAAGACAACTAAAATAATTCCTAAAAGTATTATTGCTACGAAACTAGACAAGACTAGGGCAGTATTCTTGAAGATAATATCTATATTTTTTTCGATACCGAATCTTTTACGATTCTTGAAAAGAGTTAATTTCTCTTCCATTAAAAAAAGAATATCTCTATAAATCTACTACCAAATGTCGTAAAAGACTTTAAGAGGACTTAAAGGTATATGAAAGTCATGATAATTTGACATCTATTAAAAAATTTAACTACCTATTTTTTCAACGGCAGCTCTTGATTTTAAAAGGATATTTCCTTTTAAGGGGATAAATCCAAGGGATGAAGCCTTATCTTGATACTCATAACTTAACAATGTATTAAAGGCTTGTTTGATTGCTTTAGTATTTCTACCATTACCTTTTTCGTAAGCAAGTATCCATGTCAATGAAGCTATAGGGTACGCTCCTTTTGCTGTTGGATTAGGATTTTTACCTGCAAGATTTTCATCTAACGTAATACCATTAAGAGCCTTAGCTCCTGCTTCTGCAGATGGTTTTAGAAACTCCCCTGAAAGATTTTGAAGTGCAGCAGCCTTAACATTACCTTTAATATATGACTGATTTACATACCCAATTGCTCCTGGAGTGTTTTGAATTACACCTGCAACACCAGAATTACCCTTAGCACCAACACCTGCTGGCCACTTAACTGATTTACCAGTACCAAGATTCCAAGTTTTAGAAAAAGCCTCCATAGAATTTGTAAAAGCTTTAGTAGTTCCTGAACCATCAGAACGATGTGTCCAAGTTAACTTTCCTGATTTACAGCCTAATTCTTTCCAGTTTTTAACCATACCCATTGCAACTCGTACTGCTTGCTCTTGAGTAAGTTTCAAATCGCAATCATAGTTATAACCAAAGGCAATAGTTCCTCCAACCATAGGAATCTGTACTAAGCCTCTTGATACCTTTTCTATATCCTTAGCCTTCATAGGATCATCAGAAGCACCAAAATTTACTGTTTCATCTATAAAGGCTTTTCTGCCAGAACCAGAACCTACTGCTTGATAGTTAACTCTTGGTCCACCTGATTTGGCTAAGTCAAAAAACCACCTAGTATAAATTTTCGAGGGAAATGTAGCACCTGCTCCGCTCAATCTTTTTGAAGCAATTGCTTCTTGAGAGAGAACTAATGAGATAGCAGAAGAAAAAACAAGGATTTTTTTTAAAATACCCACTTTGTAATGAGAAATGAGTCTGTTTAATATAAATTACAACCATGAGGTAATTAAAAATTTAAAGATATATAAATCAAATTATTTTGATACACAAAATTATTATGTATATATCGGCATTAAGAGCTCAGCTAGCAATTTAAATTTCAATTAAATATCGACTCTTTATTTAGAATTTAATTTTTGTTGTTACTCTGTTTTTATTTTGAGATTTGAATTCAAAAATTCCTGTATCAGTAAATATTGTCAATTGATCTCCAGATGTTTCTTCAATTGCAATTCCCTCAGACTCTAAATTTTTAACATAAACATTACCAATCAGTTTTAGAGATTTATCATCTTTGTCAAAAGAAAGTTTGTCAGAATAAGCCTCAAAATTACCGCTATTGCTTTTAATAAACTACATTGCCAATAGCCTCTAAATCACCTTCTAAAGTATTTACTTGAGAATCAGATGTAATTGTGTAATTAATTAATTCCTCAGCAAAAGAATATTCAGCTAATAAAAATAAAAAAGATGCAAAAAATAAGCTTTTCATTTACTCCCAACCCTTTTCTGCATTTTGAATAATCCATTGTGCAAGAACCTTATCCTCTCCATCCTTCAATTTATTTTTATAACCTTTCATAAAACCAATCCCATCATTAGCAATTTTTGCTATTGAAATCTCATCTGCTATTCCTCTTTTTTCAAGGTCGGAAAGTTTTAATGATTTAGATCCTTTAAGAACTACTGATCCACCTTTTACATGGCAGCCTGCACAAACATTTCTAAAAATTGTTTCTCCATCTCTAAAATCAGAAGCCATTAGATATCTATTTTGCACAGAGGTTTGAAAAATAATTATTAAAGTTATTACAGGAATTACAAGTAGATATTTAAATATTTTCATTTGATTTATTTCACTCACAACTAATTTAGCTATTAATTATAAATCTCGATCTTTCTATTTTAATAGTTCTACTGCTACTACAAGATTTCCTAATAATCCGTTCAAAATATTTAGTTGTTCTTTACTACCAAATGCTATTAATACCTGACCTGGCTGAAGTATAAAGTTACCTCCAGGATTAGTGAACAATTTTTCATTTTCTTTGATAGCCAATATTTTTGCACCGCTCTTTTTCCCTATTCCAAGTTCAGAGAGTGATCTTTTCTCTGCTGTTTCAAAAAGACTAATATCATTACTTAATTCAAATTCTTCAATCTCACATTCACTTCCTGCAAGCAGATCAAGAAAGTCAATCGCGATTGGTCTTAAAGCCATTGAAGCCATTGCTCTTCCTGCAGCAATATAAGGACTTACAACTATACTTGCACCAGCTAATCTCAACTTACTTGCAGCTTCTTCAGTTCCAGCTCTTGCAATTACTCTTATAGAACCTCTTATCCCTTTAGCACTTAAAACCACATATAAATTTGCAGCATCATTAGGTAGGGTAACGACCAAACTTTTGCATTTTTCTAATCCTGCCAGTTTTAAGGTCTCATCAAGAGTTGCATCAGCACAAAGAACTTCTAAACCATTTTCTTCAGCAATCTTTTTTCTATCTTCGTCGCTCTCAACAACAATAATTGGAATATTTTGCGTCTTTATTTGGTTAGATATTTCCTGACCAACCCTCCCATATCCGCACAAAATTACATGATTTTCCATTTTTCTAAGAAGTCTTTTAAAACGTAATTCGTTTACTCTTTGAAAATAGCCGGATTCGAATAATCTAACAGCTTTTTGAAAGGTAAATTGAATAAAGATCAATCCGCCAACGATTACTAAAACAGTTACGATCCTGCCTTCAGGACTTAAAGGTTGAACTTCTCCAAAACCAATAGTGGTTATTGTGATCAGAACCATCCATAAGCAATCACTCCATTCCCATCCCTCTGTTATTCGGTAGCCAATTGCACCTAAAAAAAACAGAAAGAATAAAGAATAAATAAGACCAAACCAAGGCCTTAAATAGTCTTTAATAAAATAGAACTCAAATAATCTAAGCTTCATATCCCTTATTATCGTTAACTATTCAAAAATTTCAAAAAAATTTTCTATTATGTTCCTAAAACTATTTATTTGTTTAAGTGAAATACATATTAAGCAGGATAATAATATTTATTTTCGTAGCTGTATGCATTAAACAAATGATTACTGTCTCAGGTCTTATTTAATGCTTGATTAAAAATTAATTTATGGTTTTACTTGTACTGATTCAATAAGAAATTCAGAAGCTGCTTTTAACCAATCAGCGACAGTAAGACGGAGGTCAGGTTGAGAATATACAAGCGCGACAATAATTCCAACTAAAATTATCTTCACCATGGCAATTCAAATATTCTTATGAATTAAAGCACAACTATTTGGTAAAAAGAACCTTAAATTTATAAAAAATAGATTAATTAAAATTTCTCTAATTGATTAAACAAGTATTCCACTCTTCTTAGATTTACACCTAAATCTGATTGCCCTAATCTTGCTGCAGATCTTATCTGAATAATTCCTTTTGATCTATCTACATAACTTCTCACATCAAGCTTTAAAATTTCGAGGTCATCTGGAAATCTAAAAATTAGGCTTCTACAAACACCCCTCCAATAATTTCTACCACTTTCAATAACTTCTGTACGAGGTAAACCTTCTGCCAGAGAAACAAGTTGAATAAACTTTTGATCAACATTTATTAGTTTCTTTTCTACTAAGACACTATTTAATGGATTAGTTATTGGAGCAAGACCTTGGATGGAAGAAACCATATTTTTTAAGAACGATGTAGATGTTCTAACCGATTTCATATACAAAGTGAGAGAAAAAAGTAAAGAATTTTCCCATAAATTTGATCTCTTTATAAAGATTCCTTATTTTGTGATCAAAATTCTAAAATTTGAGATTTTTTATTGTTTTTTTTGATAGAGATGGTTGCCTGGATCGTTTTATATTTAGTTTCCTAACCCATAAAAAAACTCCAATAAACAAAAATATTTCAACAATAATTCCAACCTTTATTAAACTCATTTTTTATCCTCTTTTTTCTTGCTGGTGCCCTCTATGTAGGGCACAAGAATATTTAACAACCACTTTTTAAATGAATTTAAAGGTTTCATAATCTATTTACTTGCCTTTTCTCCACAAACTCCTCCCTTTTATGAGATCCTCTATATTTGGCCAAGCTGCTATTAATTCTTTAAGTGCTTTTCTATTAGGAGTATAAAAAACACATGACAATGCACTTATCACATAAAGAATGAACCATAATTTACTTTCTGAATAAGCTAAAAACAAAGAGAAAAGAAAACTTCCAATAAAGAAAAAGAAAAATGACCTATTTAGTATTTCTAATGGAGTTCTTTTAAGTCTGTAAAATTTAATCTTTTTACTATCTTCTTCAGTATCTTTCTGAAATTTACTTTCGTACGAATTAATTATTTCTTCTTCTAGAACTTTTTCATACTCTAAATTATCAATTGGATCACTACTATCCTTTTTATTTATCATTGGTATCAATACAGTACAAATATGGTAACTAATTAAAGGTAGTTTAAAAAGTATTAAATTTTATCTGTTAACTGGAGCTATACGAACAGATCATGGTTTTGAAAATACTTCAATATTGTATTATTTATAAAAGATAAATTAGTCAAAATATTCTTTTTAATTTTCCCAAATCTTTCGGTCATTTCAAAACAATCACTTCTATAAACTTGATAGCATTAATTAAATTGGGAGGCAATATCTAAATCTAGAGTTAAAATAGTTTAGAGATTTTAATAATAATCTATATGCAAAGGTATTTGATTTCCTACGAATTTACTGATGGCGAGGATCAAGAAGAAGGGGCAGAAATGCTAATTAATTGGTATGAATCAGGTGGTCCCCAAAACAGACCTGAAAACTATGAGGTTCATTCTTGGATTTTTATGGTTCAAAATGGGATTGGACATTCTGTAGTGAGTGCAGATTCTCTTGAGACAATTTGGAAGCAATGGCATCCCTGGAGAAGGTTAATGGATATAAGTATTCAGCCGTGCATGGATCTTGATGAGACAGTCGGATTATTCAAAAAACAAAAAATGAATACACGGATAGTCTAAAAGTAATTGACATCCAAATATAAATTTCTTTTTAGTAGCACCTAATACTACATACATATTTCATTGCGTTAAAAAGGATAAGATTAATTTTCCATGATGAATGATTCTTATCACATCTACTTCAAAGGAGAAATTCTTTTCAAGAATTTAAGTAAAGATGAATTTGAATTTGTTTGGGGAAAACTTTATACATCTTATATAAATGCCCTAAATAAAGAGCTAACCTACGAATTAATTAGCGAAAATAATATTATGGAACCGGCCTTTAACCTTGAGCCATCTTACTAAATCAAGAACTAAAACCTAGATTATGAATAAAACAAGAAAAGCTGTCTCTCCTTTATTTTGAGGTACTCTTTCTCTTCTTTAGTTATATCCAAAGCAATTTCATTTGCCTCAATTTCCACATTCGAGCTATAAGTTTCAAAGTTTTCCTCTCTTTTAAATAGGGCAACAATGCCAATATCTGTTATGAACCAAATAAAATGATTAGTTTCTCCAATTGGCTCTTCTTTTAATGAATCAATAATCAAATCACAAGTTGAATCCATTTAATTAATCTGAGAGGGGGTTTAATTGCCCCCATTGCAATACCTTACGGCCTCAGAATTGGTGCCACCATCTTCAATTATTTCTGCAACACATTTATTAAAAAGTTTAGATTCCTTTTTTACTGAACAGAATCCAAAAGCGATTGCAGCTAAAGCTATTGCCGATACGAAACTAGAACCAAGTTGGATAAAACCATAGGCAAACATAATGTTTTTCTTTCCAGAACATTTTTTTGAATCCTTTTTTTCTTCTGTCATTTTAAATATCTAACTCATACAAACCTATTTGATTAATCTTGCGTTTGGGAATTGTTGCCATAGAGAAAACCGAATTAAACAATTTTTACTCATCTATGGCAAAAATTAAAAATTTCAAGTTTTGATTGATTTTTCTTCACTTTAATTTTCAATTTGATACACCAAGAAGAAAAAACTTTTTAAATTGTTTATCAACATGTGCTTCTGGTATAGAAAATTTATCTTTTTTAAAAAGTAATGATCCCACTGTTATAACAAGAGATTATGTTAATTTTTAAACTATATTTTATTTTTTTTGATGGAGTATTAATACTTAAAAATTTTTCCGGAAAAGCTTGTTTTGATAATGCTCCCGAAGAGTTATCCACTTTTTAAGTGTTTTTCAACAGGGTTTTCCACAATATGTTGATTAAATTTGAATTTTTATGTTCAAAATAAAATATTATCTTCTTTTAAATAAAACAATCCACAAATTTTTTTTGGGATCACTAAGATCACGAATGTCGTTATAGTAATTTTTAAGAACAAATCTCTATGAATCTAAATGAGACAAAAAAGGATTTGAATTCCGAAATCAAAAAAGAGTTGGAAAAATCTAAGCTCAAAGTTCTTACTAATGAAAATGATTTTTTAGTAAAAAACCTAAAAAAGGCTGGATGATTTATTAGAGCTAAAATTATTCTTAAACAATATATTCTTATAAAATTCTTTTTAGGTTTATTCATGATTTCTTGAATGATCACCCAAAATGTTTTTAATTTCTCAAATATAAAATTTCTATTAAAAATATAAGTTAATACTCCAGATACTAAACATGTAAAGCGAATCCTAGTTATATTATTCAAATCTCCATAAGAGATCAGATCAGAAATATAAACGGAAAATTCCTGGTTTTTTTAACTATATAAACAATTATTTTCCCTGTATTCGAATCATAGTATCTATCAAAAGATGAATTCCCAAGAACTAAAAGTCAATTATAACAAGCTTTTAAATAAAGCTGCTCAAGCAAACGGTCGTAAAGAAACTGTTTCTTACCTAAACCGTGCCGCTAAAATCAAGTCAAAACTTTACTCAACTTCTAAGGTAAATTGCTTTAGATGTAATGGAGCAGGTTTTCTAAGAATTTCATTAGATGAAACTAAAACCTGTTTATCTTGTTATGGGAAGGGATTCTTAATAAAAGAAAATCAGCAGCTTTAAAACAATTTGATTTATAAATGAAAGATCTCATTCAAGCTCACAGAAGATTAATTAAAACAGTAAAAGAACAAATGGGGTTTTCTGATTATGGGATGTATTGGTTGGCTTTCCTGGAAGGGGGTTTAACTATATGGTTGCTTGATAGAATATTTTTTCACTGGTTGAAGTTTTAATTTTTATTTATGTCAAAAAAATTCTGCAGATATTAAATAAATTAATTTATCGAAACCATTTTAAAAGTTGTAGCATAGTAAAAAACTAATATGCAATTACTGGGATTAATTCTTCTTCTAGCTAGTAGCTGGTATTTATGGAAATTAACATCAAACTTTCTCGATGAACCGACAAAAAAAGAGCTGACAAATAGTTTAAATAACCTCAAAAATAAATTCTCTGAGGGGAAACAAAACTTTTCTAAAGCAAAAATAAGCGAAGCTTGGGAAAAATACAAAGAAGAAGGTGGTGCTTTATCTAATAAAGAAAAAAGCTAGTGGATTTTTTTATTATTACAAGTCTCACTAAAGAGATTTCCAGAATTGATCTAATTGGTATTTTGTTTGGTCATTTAATTTTTGGTGTCGCATTGACACAGCTTTTAGATTGGACGTGGTTAAAGAACCTTATGAGTGAAGAAGATAAAACAAGGATGCTTAAAAGTTATACATGGAAAGACTTATTAGTAGATGGAGCAATTGTCACGGTAGTTCTAGGAATAATCTTTTTGATAATTAGCATTTTCCTATAAATGAACGTAACTTACATCCTTTTATTTTTTTTAATGATATCAATTGTGATTTTCACTCAAATAATCAATTCCTCCGATAAATCAAAATAAATGACCGAAGTAACTAGCAACTCCTCAACTGGATGGTACTTAATCGCTTTGGTAAGCACTTTATCTTTTTTAGCCTTAATTTACTTCGGCCAAAAAAGATAGAGTAAATTTTGAAAGACTATTTAAATTCATAAAAAAAACTCTGCAACTTCATGAGATGCAGAGCTTTTAATTATTAAGTAACTGATTTATATAAATCTATTGATTATAAAACCTTTTTTCTTAATCAAAGAAAAAGAGACCGATGAATGTGATGAAGATACTGAATTCACGGCCCCTTTGATAACCGCATTTTTCGGTAGATACGACAATGAATCACCTCCTTTACTAATGTTTTTTTTAAGATAACTAAAAGAATGAAACAAGGAAAGAAATTCGTTAAAAATTTAAAAGTTTTTTAACAAATTAACAATATAAATCTCTTAAAAATAAAAATATAGATATTACCAAGGCAAAACCTCTCCGTTGGCATGCCAAAACGTACCCGAGTTTTTTTTATTTAAAGAATCAATACGTTTTAAAAGGCCATTTGCTGATTCTTCAGGACTTATTCCATTTCTTGTAAAGCCAGTCATTCTTGTACTCACTAAACCAGGATGCAAAATAGCTACATAAATATCATCTCTTGATAAGTCTATGGAAAGTGATTTTGCTGCCATGGACAAGGCGACCTTAGACATCCTGTAACCATAAGAACTTCCAGATGAATTATCTTCAATAGAACCCATTCTACTTGTGATAAAAGCAACTTTAGAAGACCTTTTTAAAAGGTGTTTAAGTGATTGGGTCATACATATTGGGCTCAATGCATTAACTTCAAATTGACGCAAAATACTTTTTTTATCTAAGTTTTCGAAAGAATTAAATTCATAAATTCCTGCATTATGAATTAAGCAATCTAAATTAACTCCAGATAGTTTTTTACTCAAATTTGTTATCGACTCATCAGAAGAAATTTCTATATTCTCTTCAATTCTCACTCCTAAATCTCTAAGTTCTTTTGAAGCTTTCCTACACGTTGCAATTACATTATCTCCCCTCTTATGAATTTGCCTACATAGTTCTAATCCAATACCCCTATTTGATCCTGTAATTAGATAAGTAGACATCTCTAAACTAAAAAATAAAAAATTAATCTAAATCCAAATATAAAAGAAAACAAACTAGAAAAAGAAAAAATTTAAAAAATTCCTTATTAGATTTTTTAAGGTTATCATAGTTATGAAATTTAAAAGAATTTACAAAAGAAAGCAGAGATATTTTTATCATCAAAATTTAATGTATGGAAATTTTCAATCAAGAATTTATACAAGAGATTTTAAGGTTAACGTGGAGAAATCCTGCTTTCATGGCTATAGCTATTGCGTTAGTTTGGCTTATCCCACAATTATTTATCAGAAAAATAATGGCAAAAAAATATGAAAGAAGAAAAATAGAAATTCAGAAAAATAAAATTCAGAAGCTTTACCCAACTAATACTCCTAAATAAGATTTTTATTTATAAGATGATTTAATGAATCAAAAAAAATACTTTTTGCATCTAAGTAAAATATGACCTACAAAATAATTAGAATTGATGGGAAAGATGACGAATTTACAGCTCAAAGTTTTGATAAGTATTCAGATGCGTACGATTTGTTAGAGGAACTATATGGAGATTTATGTTGTTCAGATGCTGATTACGGGGACATAACCTATTACGATATTGTGGAAATAATATAAAAATTATTAATGGAGAATAAAAAATGGGCTCCCTCCCAAGAAGAAAATTTAGGGGTAGTAACGAGTGTATATGAATTCATTAAAGAAGAACTTTCAGAACTTCAAAAAGAAACTGGATGTCCCGATTCATTTATTTACGATTTTATTGGCGAGATTCAGAATGAATGGCATCCTGAATCTTGCCACTCCATAGTTAGAAATAAAAAAAGGAAAAATTAGAAAATATTAAATCTTCCACGCAAATTTATAAAATTTCTCTAATATTATTTGAATTTAAAAATATTAAATCATGATTATTAGAGTACTAGGTATCGTACTTATCCTTGGTACGATTGCATATTATGGTTTAGTTTTAACTGGGCAAAGCAACCTTTAGTTTTTTAATTTTAAAAAATTTCTCATGAAATGGCCTCCTACTTTGTGTTGGACAGCACCAAAAACTATTAATGGTAATAGGCATTTTCAAGTTAAAGCTTATGGTGGAAAAAATCAAGATAGATGGGTTGATATTTTTCCTACCAAAAATAAAAAAGATATTAAAAGGATCTCATGGACAAAACTAAAATCAGAATGGACTACTGGATGGTTAAGGCTCCCAAAAGATAAAGATTAATTTGTCTATGTAAACAAATATTATTAACCAGAAAACTGTAAAAAATAATACCTAACTCAAAAAAAATAACTTATAAAATTTTTTTAAATGCTGTTTAATATGAATTCAAAACCGAAGAAAAAACTCCCTAATAAAAAAGTTATAAGTTCAGCAAAATTTGAGGCTAAAGAACAATTCACAAAATCTGCATTAGAAAATTTAAAAACAGAAAATGAAAGGCTTGTTAATTCACTAAAAAAATCTGGTGAGATTAAAGAATCAAAAAGAAAATAGACTTACGGTATTTAAAATTTTTTATTATTATATTAATTTAAGGATTGAGAAATGATTGAAAAAATCTCTCTAGCAAATTCTCATTTACCTCAACTTGTTGGGTTTGTACTTATGTCAATTGGTTACACATTAGGCAATAAATTCTACCTTCCGGAAATCAAACAAAAATAATAATTTCTAGTTTTTAAAAATATTAAAAAATAAATAACATTTAAAATATATTCCTTATAAAAATTTTCAATATTTTATCTGATTTAAAGTAAAAGCTTTATTGCTAATTCTATAATTCAATTAAGAATAGTCTTAGGATAACTGACACACTAATGTCACAGTAAAGTCCTTAAAAATGTGAAATCCAAAGAAAAAGTAAGAATTCATACTAATTTTTTTTAAATATGTTACATTCTTTAATAATTCAAGTTAAGATTCCTCTGCCAATAAAGCAGAAATGAGGAAATGTTTGATGTATAAAAATGTCATTAACTCTTTGGCTTACTAATTGATCACATATGAAATCTAAAAATGGATGCACTTACTAGTTTTATAATTGTTATCATTGCAATTACAATTCAATTTTCTTTATATGCCATCAAAAGGTTGCAGGAACCTTTAGAACCAAATTATTTGATAGATAAAAATTCGAAAAAAAATAAAAACTACATTGGTAAATTTTGGAAAAATGCTGAAATAACAAATGGGAGATTAGCTATGATTGGTTTTTTAGCATTGATAATAAACTACGGTTTTTTTGGGTGGATAATACCTGGTTTTATATAAACTATCAATACATTAAGGTCTTAAAGAAAAAAATAAATCTCTAGTTCAAAACAAACTCTCCTTTTAAAAAAAATATTTTTATTATATGAAATAAAAGCAATTGAGTAATTCTGATTTTGATAAAAATGGATTAGATAGCTATGGAATACATTGGCTTCAATACGCTGCTTTTGCTCTCTCTGGTTTTGCTATATTTACAACCTGGGCTTTTTTTTATGATGAAAGGTTCCACAATTTTGTAATTAATATTTTGAGGGTTATTAACTGCAGTGGATTTAACTGTAATGGAGCATTTTAAATTTTATGGCTAATCCAGATCAAAAAACAATATTAATTGATAATGCTTTGGAGGAAATAAAAAACATTTGTATAAATCTTCAAAAAGATACTGATGCTTCGAATTCAGAACTTATAAGTTTACTAAAAATAATTATTAATGAATGGGAAGAAAAAGAAGAACAAAAAACTGGTTTTGGATTCCGGTAAAATTAGCCACTATCTAAGAAGAGACTTAGGCCTCAAATCATTTATAAGAAAGATTTTTTTCTTTTAAAATTTAATATTTATAATTTACATTTTTTAGAAAGAAATTAAAAAGGAATGAATCTAAAATAAAAGATTCATTCCAGATTTAGCATTAGTTTTATCTAGATTTAAATTTTTTAATTTTACTCCTCTGGTGGACTTTCAATCATTAGATCCCTCCTATTCAACAAGTTAAACCTACGCCTTAATTATTAACAAAGTAAATCAGTAAAAATGCTGATTTATTATTTTCTAAAATGTTTGAATTAAAGATGCCAATTCTGGTGCATCTAATAAAAGTGCAAAAAATGTAAGGACAACTAATAAAAATATGGAAAAGTAGAATTGAATCATGTTTCAAAATTACTTAAAAAGAATTTTTTAAGTTGTATAAAATAATGCTTTGTTTACATAATTAAATATCTCTACCGAGAGAATTTTAATTAGAGAATAATTAAGATGCTTCAGGGGAAAATATCGTTCTATTTTTTTGCCAATACTCACAGCCTTTAAGTAAATGATCACCCTGTGGTATGCGTTTTTCGTATTTTGGACATATCAAGATAGTAGCAAAAGTTTCTGTAGTGCTGTAGCGAAAGTGATTGCAAGTAATACAAATCTTTGTTCGTTTTCGTTTTAGGGTAGATTCTTTTAGATATTCCCATTTTGACGGATTTACCTTGATCATGATTACTGGAATTTATTAGTAACAATTTGCCAACCTCCTGAAATTAATTCATTCCATGTTTCACAAGCACACTCAATAGAATGTAGTCTTGAATTTTTAATTTGGGCTGGTTCACCTAATTCATTTGCATAGAAAAGATGAGTATATACTTGTAAGTTATTAGATACAGATTTCTTATAACACTCAAAAAAAATTAATAAACCACTTTTTTTGTTAAACAACCAGCCAGTGGGGGGGTCAATAAGGCTGCCACGATAAAAATAAGTCCGAACATTAGCGACTCCTGAAGTCATGAAGATAATACAGTTGTACTATTAATATAAATGTACTACTCTTAGGCGTCAAGTATTCCTCTGATAATTATTTAAATACTAAAATTACTTTCCAGAAATAAACAGCCGTAAACTTCTTATTTGGTAATAGTGAATACAAGTAACTCCTTGAAAAGGAAAATATCATTTAAAGAGTATCTCCAAAATAATGCAATGTATCGAAATCCCTTCTATTTAGGATGGAATAAAGGTTGGTCTTTTTTATTTTTTTTAGAGGGTGGCATTGCAAAAATTGAAGCAAAAGGTTTTGGTATTTCTATTACAACAAAAGTTGAGAAAGGAGAATCACCCCTAGAATCTGCGGATAGATTAGTCTCGAAAGAGCAAAGGATTAGAAAATCAAGATATTATTCTTGGCTTAAATCTATTAATGAAAAAACAATAAATTAACCAATCCTTAAATTTCTAAAGTAATTTGTTGACAGTCAATTTAAAATAGAAAATAGTCATTTATTCTTCGTGTCCAATAAATTTTATGAATGGTGGAAAAACCATAGAAAAGTTGTAACCTATGGGGCTTTTATCATCTTGTTTGGTTTTTATTTATCTCCTGTTGTCAAAGAAGCAAAATACAAAAACCAATGTATTAAGTACTCTACTAAAGGAGCTTTAACTAAATTTAATAAGGACGATATAGGAGAAACTTTACTGGAAGAAACAGGTTTGAATATTGATGAACTAGCAAAGATTGAGGGTTATAAGAATTGCATTAATTAAAAAGTTCGCAAAAATTACGCTGAGTTTTTGAATGATTAAAGGTATGTTTAAACTTATTTTATTAATCTTATTATTTGGATTTATATCAATAAGTCCAAAAACACGATATTTGGTTGGCATAACTCTAAAAGAAATTTCTTCATTTCTTTTATGGACTGTTAAATATGAAGATAGAGAAAAATGGATTATAGATAAACCAAGTTGGATACCTGACCAAAAACTTAAGCCATCCTATTAAATGAAGAATTATTTAGAAGAACGAATTGAATGGTATGACGATAACTATAGAAATGGTAATGCTTTAATCTCTGATTCGCAGTTCGACCAACTTGAAAAAAATTTATTAAGAACAAACCCAAATTGTGATTACTTTAAAAAGAAAAATAAACTAGTTTTACCTTCATTAGAAAAGGATTCAATAGATGAATTTTTGAAAGGATTACTAGTAGATACCAGATTATTAATTGAACCAAAAATTGATGGTTGTGCTGTTGCTTTGCAATATAGGGATGGAACCTTGGAGAAAGCAATTTCAAGAAAAGGGTCAGACGTTACTAGTAAACTTATTAAAGTCCAAGACATTCCCAATAATCTCCCTTTACGAGGAGTTCTTCAAGTTAGAGGTGAATTATATGCACCCAACCAAAGTCCAAATATCTCCCAGAGAATCGCTTCTGGATTTCTAAGAGCTAAAGAAGGATTTTCTGAAAGTCTTAGCTTCTGCGCATTTCAAATACTTAATTCAACACTTAACCAATATGAGTCCAAAAAAAGTCTTTCAAAGCTTGGCTTCACGATCCCTCAGGATATTTCATGCAACTTTACGAGCCAAGTTGAAGTATTTAGAAAACAATGGCTAGAAGGGAAGCTTTTTAATAAATATCCAACAGATGGAATAGTAGTAAAAATAAATTCTAGAAAATTACAATTGATTAGAGAAAAATCAAATTTAGATTATCCTTATTGGCAAGTGGCAATAAAACGTTAATGGAATTAATACACCAGATTTTTCCTACTTGGCATATTTACTTGGATATGTTTTTGGTTGGCTTTGCAACTTACGGTTTTCTGAGAATTAAGAAAAAAATAAAAACTAAATAAAGTTTTTAAATCATCCCTGGTCATTAAGCATAGATTTAAGTTGTTCGGTATCTAATTGTTCAAGATAATTTCTCATTGCCAACCAAGATCTTCTGCTTTCTAACTTTCCACTTTGTTTAAATAAATTTGCGGAAACTTGATCTATCAATTCTTTATGAGTCATATTTATATTCTTCATCAAGTTCAATGACAACACCATTAAAAAATTCTGCTAATAATTTTGAGGGGTCTTGCATAGATATCTTTCTATCTACTTTTGATAATTTCTTTTTGATTGGATTTAAGTTGGTCATACAGATTCAGGTAATTCAAGTTCTTCAAAAGTCCAACCTTCTAATTGAAGGTCATGCCATTTATCCCAAGCATTATCCAAATACATTTGAGTTGATGATTTAATTGCTATGGGCTCACCAAGATCATTTGCATAATATGTATGTGCAAAGATTCTCATACTATTTCTTGGGGATTTTTTATTCCTTGTGAATAAAATTAATCTGCTGCGATCTGGGCTAAGCAACCAACCACTTGGGGACTCATTACGATAACCGTAAGAAAAATTAGTCCAAACATTAGCTCCTCCTAAAGTCATTACTTAGTAATACATGTGTACTACTAATATAAATGCATTAGAAATGGATCGTCAAGTATTTTGGCAAATAAATTATTTACACTGATAGAGAATAAAAACAGCTCAGTTATTCCAAAAAAATAAAATACCTACCAAAAGCCTGTTATAGCAAGCATTTTGATAGGTAACACCGGATCCCCGTCAGTTCTCTGCTGCATCGACCTGGAAATGCCAGAAGAGGATTCAAAGTGGGCTTTCGTTTCCGATTACAAGATCGGTTTACTACCGCATCACGACAGTCTCCTCATGTCGAAAGAGAGTCAGATCAGAGCACATAAAGAAGAACTTAACCAAAGATCCAGTAGTTTAACTCTAACTTATTTTTTTATGCATTTGGAGATGGCCAAATGTCTCTTACCATAGTTAATAAAATTTGAGCTTCATCGTATCTTTCTGAATGCGTTTTACCATTTAATAAAAAAGTGATGTGAGCCATTTTTCTTCCCAGAATTTCTCGAGATTTGCCATAACAATGGATATTAGAACCCTCAATTTCAGATAACATTTTAATTCTGGTTTCCATTGAGATTGGGAAATTCTTTTTTAATCCCAGTAGATTTATCATAATTGCCCCTTCACAATTCATTTTAATTTCAGGTGGCATTATCCCAGAAGAAATGCAAACATATTGATCAAACTGACTTGAAGTACAAGCTTCAATAGAGAAATGAGCTGAGTTATGTGTTCTAGGAGCTATTTCATTAATTAAAAGACCATTATCGCCATAGAAGAATTCAATAGCTAAAACTCCAACGTAATTAAGTTCATTGACTATTGAAGAGAAAATATTTATTGCAAATAAGTTCAAATCATATTCATTTGTTCCAGGAGCAAGAACCCAATCACAAACATGGTTTGATTGGAATGTCTCAACTATTGGGAAGAATCTTATCTTACCGGTCCTATCTCTCGAACCAACAAGAGCCAGTTCTTTTTCATACTCTATCCATTCTTCTATTAACCATTCATCAGAATTATTCTCTATTAGAAAAGAATCTAAATCTTCTTTTGTCTTTATTTTTCTGTTCCCTTTGCCGTCATATCCACCTTTATTTGATTTTGCCATTAGAGGAAAAGTCCAATTATTGATTTCTTCATCCGAGAGATTTTTAAAATCTTCAATACTTATCCATTTAGGACAGGGAATATTCATTCTATCTATTAATTTTTTTTGAGAAAACCTATCTACTAATGGCTTAATTGCATTAAGGCTTGGGACAAAAATATCTTTATTGTCAATTAAATTTAATTTATCAATTTTTATCCATTCATTTTCAAAAATTATTTTTTCACACTCATTAATTAATGATTTATTACCTCTTATCTTTAAAGGATCAGCTTCTATGACATGATCTGCTTTTAAACCAGCAGGATCATCACAAGATTTTGTTTGCACACATACTTCTAAATCTCTTTTTTTTGCTGCCTCGGTTAACATCAATGCCAGTTGACCACCTCCAATTATTCCTAGGGAATAATTTTTCTTAATATCGTTTATATTTTTTTTAAAACTCATAGCATGATTTTATTACCATTTCTAATTCTTAACAACTGAATTTTTAAGTATCTAGAGCTTAGATTTTGCTAATATATAAAGTATTTAATACCAAATATTTATAAATTTTAACTAGGTAATCAATTGTGAATAAGAGAAAAATATTAGTCCCATTAGGTGATAAGTCATACGAAGTAACACTAGAAGCAGGGATATTGAATAATATCAGCGAAGAACTCTTAAGAATTGGAATAACAAAGAATAGAAAAATACTTGTGATTTCAAATGAAGAAATATCAAATTTGTATGGAGAAAAATTCTTAAATAATTTAAAAGATAATCAATACCAGGCCAAAATGTTCCTTATCAAGGCTGGAGAATCATATAAAAACTTAAAAACCTTAAGTGAAATATATGATGTTGCATTCGAATTTGGCTTAGATAGAAATTCAATAATTATTGCCCTTGGAGGAGGAATTGTTGGAGATGTAAGTGGCTTCGCAGCTGCTACTTGGCTAAGAGGCATCGAATATATTCAGATTCCAACAACATTATTATCAATGGTTGATTCATCCGTGGGAGGAAAAACAGGAGTAAATCATCCAAAAGGTAAGAATTTAATTGGAGCCTTCAATCAACCTAAAGCAGTTTTTATTGATCCCGATACTTTAAAAAGTTTGCCCAAAAGAGAATTTAATGCAGGCATGGCCGAAGTAATAAAATACGGAGTAATACGAGATAAAGAACTTTTCGAATACTTAGAAATTGAAAAACACAAAAATGAACTTATAAATCTCAAGAATGATTATCTAATTAAAATAATTAATAGTTCAATTAAAACAAAGTCTGATGTTGTTTCTCAAGACGAACATGAAAATGGTGTTAGAGCGATATTGAATTATGGACATTCTTTTGGTCACGTCATTGAAAATTTATGTGGATACGGCAAATTTCTTCATGGTGAGGCAATATCAATTGGTATGAATATTGCGGGGAAAATAGCAATTGAAAAAGGGTTATGGTCTCAAGAAGAATTAGAAAGACAGCAAATTCTCTTAGAGAGTTACGATCTTCCTACCGAGATCCCCAAAATAGATAAAGAAGAGGTTCTAACAATACTTATGGGCGATAAGAAAGTTCGTGATGGCAAAATGAGATTTATATTACCGAAAGAAATTGGTGTAGTGGATATATATGATGACGTAGAAGATTCATTATTTTTAAAGTTTTTTTCTTAACGCAAACAGGTTGAATTTATATTCATTTCCCTCTCCTTAAACTTATTAAAAACAAACCACTTAAAATTACCTAGACATACAGGATCAACCAGTCTAAGTAATGCCTCTCTTCTTAAAAGAGCATTTGATAAATCCTCCTTAAATTCCTTCTGAATTCCATAAAGTCTCTCTGCCAATCCAAGTGCCAACAAAGCCTCTCCTTGTTTAGTTATTCCAAGAGTATTAAATCCAAGAGTCTCAGCATCATTAATTAAAGTTTCTATGCACACATGAGATGTTAAATCGCAATTTCCAGGAGAATCTAAGACATCATTCATCATTTTTTGATTTTCATAAGAAACTATCGTCCCCTCAGAATTCTTAGAGTTATAGTATTTTTTAGCTTCTTTGGCGTAATCAATTATCAATAAAATACCATTATTGATTTTTCCATAAATAGTTTCTAACCATTTTGAATTATCTACATGCCATTCGGTTGTCCATCCTTCAGGAGCATCTTCAGGCGGAATAGTAATTCCCAACTCGCTTTTAGCAAGTTCAATACTTTTTTCCAATTCACTTGTAATTGGCATTTCATCAAAAAATAATTTATGAGATTTTTTGTCTATAGAAACTGCTTGTCGAATTAATTTTCCTTTTGAGAAGGTTATTCTCTCTACTGGCAAAGCATCTAAAACCTCATTTGCAAAAACTATTCCATTTATATTATTTTCCTCTACTTCATCCAAACCTTTCCATAAAATATCAATACCTAAGTTTAAAAATTCCTCTAATTTAATTTTTTGTTTTTCTACCATCCCTTCATTAGGTTCAATAATTACAAAAGAAACTCCTTCTAAAAAATTCTTGCTGTTTTCTAAAAAATATTTAATTAAACCACTCATAAAGCTTCCATCTCCAGCTCCAAATTCAGTTACAGCTAATTTCTGATTAGATAAAAAACTAATTTTGAACTGAATTAGCCAATCTTCTATTTGTTTACCAACCAAAAAAGCAAAATCATTAGATAAAGAAGGTGATGTGACAAAATCTCCTCGAACGCCTAACTCAGCTTTACCGCTGCCGTAATAACCATTAATAGGATCATTTAATGCAAAATTCATAAAGTCATAAAAACTTATAGTCCCTCCCATTTTTATTATTTTTTTTACTAACCAATCTGGATTATTCGCGGGTAAGCTATTCATCGGCGAAAATATAAAAAGACAAAACTTATTTATGCCTTCAAAGATTAACTATTTATTAGGAATATTTCTATCTATATTAGTTTTAATTTCACATAAACCCGTTTTCGGTATAAATAATCCAAATTTATTACCTGAGGAAAAAACACCAGTAATTGATTTAGCTAAAACATTAAGCCCTAATCAGAAAAAATCTTTAGAGGAAAAGCTCAATAATCTAGAAATTGAAAGTGGGTGGAAAATTAAATATTTATCTCAATTTGAAAGTTCACCTGGTAGTGCAATAAGGGACTATTGGGATTTAGATGAGACAAGTTTGTTGATAGTTGCGGATCCTAGAGGAGGAAATTTGCTGAACTTTAACGTCGGAGAGGCTTATTTTAATTTTATGCCGAGGTTATTTTGGGTTGAACTTCAAACAAGATTTGGCAACCAATACTATGTTAAAGATCACGGTGAGGATGGTGCAGTATTAGATGCAATTGATTCAGTAAAGATTTGTCTTGAAAGAGGAGGATGCCAAGTTGTCCCTGGCCTACCCAAAGAGCAATATATATGGACTTTATGTACATCGATTCTTGGAGGTTTAGTAGCAGGTTTTGCATCTGCCCCAAGAAAAGAGGGTCAAGTCATTTCAATTGGATTTTTAGCTCTTCTTTCTCCTTTATGGGGAATGTTATTTGGAATTTTTGGCTTGGCACCGATAATATCCAGAACAAATGATTTATTACCTTTATTTAAAAATGGTTTAGCTTTTACAGCCGCAGGAATTGCGGGTTATATCTTGTCTCAAACATTATTTTCAAGATATGAAAAGTCCAATAATACTTAAAATATGATCAGAGATAATTAATCCTAAAAAAATTTATCTTCTTCACGAATTTCACCAGACTCTGAATACCATCGATGAGAAACATGCCTTAATTCCTTATTTTCAAACTCAATCCATGAAAAGTTAATTAGCAATTTCCCATCTTCATCAGTTTTATATCTTGGTACCACTGCAGTGTTGAAATAAATCGTTCCTTTGCTATCAATTTTAAACATCTCTCTTAAACCAAGATTTCTTTTAAGCCGGTTGTGCATATGACCAAAAATCACAAGATCAACTTTTCTTCTCTTTTGTATTTGAGAAATAGCAGCAGACAAATCTCTATCTCCCCAATCTAAAGAGGGTAATTTCCAGTCTTTCCCACAAATGCTTTTAGGTTCTGAACCTAAACCCGAGGGACCAGCATGAGACATAATTATTAGAGGTATTTCTTCAACAGTCTCTTCTGAACATTTGATAATTTTATTTATTGAATCTTGTTCGGTTATAGGTCCATAAACACCTTTAACTTCTTTTGAAAGATAATAGCCTCCGCCAGAACTACATGGTCTAGCAGACAATAAATTTATTTGATTATTAAAAACTTTCAAATCCCATGCACAATATTTTTCACCAAGAACACGTATCTGCTTTGAGAGAGTTTCGCCTGTAGAATCTTTTCCTCTATCATGATTTCCTAAAATCACAAAAGTAGGAATTTTGATCTCATTGATTTTTTTAATTATTTTGACACTTCCATCAGAAATATCACCAACAAATAAAACAATATTTGGTTTGATAATCGATAAAACTTTCAAGTCTAATTCAGACCATTGACCATGACAGTCACCAACAATAGCAATTTTTAAATTTGTCAGAATTTTTTCTGTTTAAAGGCATATAATCTATTTAGAGATATTCTAAATCCTGACCAGTATAACTTCTACTGCAAAACAGAAATCAGTTCAAAACGAAGAGGATTTGATTTCTGAAATAAAGGAGCGTTGCAAAAACGCTAATGCAATTATTCTTGCGCACTATTATCAAGCACCAGAGATTCAGGAAATTGCAGATTTTATTGGAGATTCATTAGATCTTTCTAGGAAAGCTGCAAATAATGACGCAGATATAATAATTTTTTGCGGTGTGCACTTTATGGCCGAAACCGCAAAAATACTTAGCCCTAATAAAACAGTCCTATTACCAGATATTGACGCAGGATGCTCATTAGCAGACGATTGTCCTTCAGATAAATTTCAAAAATTCAGGGAAGAAAATCCAGATCACTATGTCGTAAGTTATATAAATTGCACTGCAGAAGTAAAAGCTCAAAGTGATCTGATATGTACAAGCAGTAATGCAGTCTCATTAATTAAAAAGATACCTGAAGATAAAAAGATAATATTTGCGCCAGATCAGAACCTTGGGAGATGGGTACAGAAAAATTCAGGAAGAGATCTTAAATTATGGCCTGGCAGCTGCATTGTTCATGAATCATTTAGTGAAGAAGCACTTCTAAAATTAAAATATCAAAATCCAGGATCAAAAGTAATTGCTCATCCTGAATGTAGTCAAAATTTACTAATTCTCTCAGACTTTATTGGATCAACAAGTAAGCTGCTTGATTTCGTAAGTAAAGATCCATCTAAAACTTACATGGTACTAACTGAACCTGGAATAATTCATCAAATGAAAAAGAAAGAACCTAATAAAATTTTTATTGAAGTTCCCGATGTAGAAGGTTGTAAATGTAACGAGTGTCCATATATGAAATTAAATACTTTAGAAAAAATTCTTGATTGTTTGAAAAATAATTCCCCGTCTATTGAACTAGACCCAGAAATAATAAGAAGAGCCTATGTGCCAATAAAGAGAATGCTGGATATGAGTAATTAATTTAATGAAAATACTTTATCTTCCTTATTAATTTTTAGGAATGCATTAAGGTTTGTGGTGTCGGGATTAAATTTGCTTATCTGATTCTTTCTATTAATTATATTTATTAGCTCTTTTTCACCAGCTCTATATTGTTTATCTTTTCTAGTTCCTATCTCTCTTTGAAGTATAGGGTTTATATTCATTCTTACTTCTATGTCTGGAATAATTCCAGATTTGTTTATATCAGTGCCGTTCGGAGTTAAATACTTGGCGACTGTAACAGTTAGACCTGAACCATCAACTAAAGTTCTCATGGATTGAACTAGACCTTTACCAAATGTTTTCTTCCCAACTAATTTTCCTCTTTTGTTATCTTTTATTGCACCAGAAACTATTTCACTAGCACTAGCAGAACCCTCATTAACTAAGACAACTAAGGGCTTTTTTGTTAGAGCTTGACCGTTTCCTTTTTTTGTTTCTTTTAAACCATCTTTACTTACTGTACTTACTATTACTCCTTTGTTAATGAAGTGCCTTGAGATATCAATGCTTGATTCTAATAAACCTCCAGGATTACTTCTCAAGTCAAGAACATATCCTGCGACTTTTTTTGTTTCTAAATCCTTAATAGCATCTCTAGTTTCTTTGGATGCATTTGCATTAAATTGTTTAATTCTTACATAGCCAATTGATAAGCCATTTTTGGTTTGATTGACTTTACTTGATACAGATTTTATTTCAATTTTTTCTCTTGATAAAGTCTTAAAAAAGGATTGAGAACCTCTAAGAATTTCAAGCTTTACTTTAGTACCTCTTTGTCCTCTTATTAATTTCACGGCATCCTCAATATTCATACCTTCAGTAGAAATATTATCTATGGATAATATTTTATCTCTAGCTTTAATTCCAGCATCAAATGCAGGGGTGCCCTCTATGGGAGAAATAATCATTAAATCATCAGATTCTTTATCTTTAACTATTTGTATACCAACTCCAGTTAATTCGCCAGAGGTATCAATTCTCATTTGATTAAATTCCTTAGGTTCTAAAAATCTTGTATATGAATCATCTAAATTAGAAAGCATATCTCTAATCGCATCATATGCTTCATTGCTGTCTGAATATGTTTTTGATAAAACTTCTTTTCTTAGATTAATCCAATTGGACTTTTGAAATTTGCCGTTTGAATCAAGAAAATCTCTATATACAATTTGCCAAACATGATCAATTACTTCTTTGTAACTATTATTTAAAACTGTTGCCTCTGCAAAATTATTTAAAAATAACCCAGAAAAGGATGTCGCAAACAGAAATATATATTTTTTTTTAAGCAATTTTCTTATCTTCAAATAATTCGATATTTTTTATTATAAAAAGAATTTATTTATAATTCAAAAATTTGACAAATCCTTAAGGATCAATCCACTTCCCATCATCCTTAATAAGTTGGATTAAAGCATTAACACCCTCATCTTCAGGTACTCTTTTTATCTCTTCTTTTCTTCTATATAAGGCAATAGTTCCTTTACCTTTTCCAACATAACCATAATCAGCATCTGCCATTTCTCCTGGCCCGTTAACAATACATCCCATTATTGCTATATCTAGACCCGTCAAATGTGAGGTAGCGTTCCTAACTTTATCTACAACTTCTTCTAGATTGAAAAGTGTTCTACCACAACTGGGGCAACTGATGTATTCAACCATTGTTTTTCTTAATCCTAAAGATTGCAAAATTGAATAGCACACTGGTATTTCCTTTTCTGGAGCTTCTGTTAAGGAAACCCTGATGGTATCTCCTAATCCCTCTGCTAAAAGCGTTCCAATTCCAGCAGTACTTTTAATCCTTCCATAATCACCATCACCAGCTTCAGTCACTCCTAAATGTAAGGGATAGTTATATCCTTCTGAGTCAAGCCTATCTGCAATCATTCTGTAAGCTGCCATCATGACCGGAGCCCTAGAAGCTTTCATAGAAATAATTATGTTATGAAAATCAAGCTCATCACAAATTTTGACGAACTCCATCGCAGATTCTGTCATTCCTAATGGCGTATCTCCATAAGTAAAAAGCATTCTCTCAGATAGTGACCCATGATTAACTCCAATCCTTAGAGCTTTGTTTTCAGCCTTTAAAACTTCAACTAAAGGGGTAAATCTTTTAAGTATTGTTTGCTTAATAGTTTCAAATTCCTCATCTGTATATTCAGTTCTTGTAGGGTCTGATTTTTCAAAAACAAACAATCCAGGATTAATTCTTACTTTATCAACATGTTTTGCAACTTCCATTGCAATTTTCATCCCATTATGGTGAACATCAGCCACCAAGGGGGTATTGATATTATTTTCTAGTAATTTTGCCTTTATATCTCCTACTGCTTTGGCATGTGCTAAGGAAGGGACAGTTAACCTAACTATTTCACAACCCACATCATGAAGTCTTTTGATAGCTAAGTAAGCATTTTCGACATCCATAGTATCTTCATTTATCATCGATTGAACTCTTACTGGATAATCACTTCCAATAGCTATATCACCAACCATTACTGTTCTAGTTATCCTTCTCTCAATATGAGTTGAATATCTTTTGGAGAGACTATTAACCTCTTTTGATTGAGTTAATGACATTAAAATTCTTGATATTCAAAAAGGATTTCACTAAATTATACGGCATATAGTTTACCACTTACATTCTCTAGGTCTTTCAAAGTTAGATGGTAAGGTTTATTGATTTCTTTTGAAGGAAATCTAAACAAATAAGATGGATGAAAAATTACCATAATTTCTCTCCCATCTTTTTTAATCCATTGACCTCTTATATTACTTATAGGATCTTTAACCTCTAAAATAGCTCTCATAGCAGTAGAACCAGTAAGTAATATAAATTTCGGATCGACTAACTTTATTTGCTGTAATAACCAAGGTTTATGAATATTAATTTCTCTAGCAGTGGGTTTTCTATTATTTGGTGGACGACATTTAATTACATTACAAAAATAAACATCCTTCTTATAATCAATTCCAGCTTGTATTAATAATTCGTTTAATAACTTACCAGATTTACCTACATAAGGTTTTCCTTCTAAATCTTCCTGAGCTCCAGGTGCCTCACCAATTACTAACAAATCTGCAAATACACTTCCTCTCCCAATTACTAACCTTTTCACCGAAAATAAAACTTTAAATATTTTTATCTTAAGAACTCAAAACATGAAAATAAAATAGATTAAGAAAATGAACTAAATTAAACCATAGTGTGATAGTTTTATTTATTCTTAATTTATGCATTTGTCATTATTAAAAGTCATATTTGAAAAGTCATAAGTCAATGAGTCAAGTTAATTTATCTGATCGGGCACTTTCAATTGAGCCTTCTCTTACATTGCAGATAAGTGCTAAAGCAAATCAATTATCTGCAGAAGGAGTAGATATTTGCAATTTAAGTGCAGGTGAACCTGATTTTGATGCCCCAAAAGAAGTTATAGAGGCTACAAGTAAAGCTATATTTGATGGATTTACAAAGTACGGGCCCGCAGCGGGGAATTTAGATCTCCGAAAAGCAATTGCAAATAAACTTCAAATTCAAAACGATTTAAATTATGAATTTGAAAATGTAATGGTCACAAATGGTGCTAAGCAAGCAATATATAATCTTTTCCAAGTATTGTTAAATACTGGAGACGAAGTTATTATTCCTTCTCCATATTGGTTAAGTTATCCCCAGATGGTTAGATTGGCGGGTGGGAAGCCAATTTTTGCAAATTCTTCTGCAGAAGATGGATTCAAAATAAATATAGAAGATTTGAAATCTAAAATCTCTTCAAAAACTAAATTTATAATTATCAATTCTCCTAATAACCCTACTGGGAGAGTTATGTCAAAGGAAGAAGTATTACAAATTGCCGATTTAGCTAGAGAAAATCCAAATATCAATATTCTTTCTGATGAGATTTACGAACTAATCCTTAAAAAAGAATTTAAACACTACAGTTTATCTTCATTAGCAAATGACTTAAAAGATAGAATTTTTATAATAAATGGGTTTGCAAAAGGATGGGCTATGACTGGCTGGAGGATAGGTTATTTAGTAGGTCCCAAAGATGTAATCAAAGCATCCTCAGCATTACAAAGTCAAAGTACAAGTAATGTTTGCTCTTTTGTTCAAAAAGGTGCTTTAGAGGCTTTAAAAATTGATAATGAGTTTTTCTCAATGATAAATAGCCATTATGATCAAAGGAGAAGACTTCTCTATGAGGGCCTTAAAAATATAAATGGAATTTATATTGAAGAACCTAACGGAGCATTTTACGCATTTCCAAAATTACCCAACTCCTCAATTACTTCTGTTGATTTCTGCAATAAAGCTCTTCAAGATTACGGATTAGTTGTTGTACCTGGAAAAGCTTTTGGAGCTGATCAATGTATAAGAATATCTTGTGCAGCTTCAGAAATTAAAATAAAAGATGGACTACAGAGGTTTGAAAAAGCAATCTCTGAATACTATTGATTTAATTAAATTATGTTTAATTTAAAGAATTTCCTACTAAGTTCATCTCTATTATTTTCTGTTTTTTCATCACCTGTATTTTCAAATCCCAAAGTTTTAAAAGTTGGAGCAATACCTGATCAAAACCAAGATGTTTTGGACAAAAGATTTAATTTATTTTCAAAAGAATTATCCAAACAACTTGATGTAGAAGTTAAATACATTCCTGTTATTAATTATGTTGCAGCAGTAACTGGATTTAGAACTAAAGATTTAGATTTAGTTTGGTTTGGCGGTTTATCAGGAGTTCAAGCAAGATTGCAAACACCTAATTCAATTGTCATAGCTCAAAGAGATATCGATAAGAAATTTAAAAGTGTTTTTATAGTAAACAAAAATTTAGAACTTAACTCAATTTCAAACATTAAAGGACTTAAAAAACTTAAGAATTTAAGATTTACTTTTGGCTCTGAAAACTCAACTTCTGGAAGATTAATGCCAGAATATTTTTTAAATCAAGCAGGGGTAGAAATTAAACATTTTAAAGGGAAAAAAGCAGGTTTTAGTGGGAGTCATGATGCCACTATAGCTTTAGTTAATAGTGGGGCATTTGATGCTGGAGCTTTAAATAAACAGGTTTGGGAAAACAATCTTAAAAATAATCCCAAAAGAACAAGTAATTTAGAATTATTCTGGATCACACCAGAATATGTTGACTATCATTGGGTAGCTCAAGGTGATCTTGAAAATAGATTCGGGGAAGGGTTTCCAAAAGAACTTAAATCAGTAATTCTAAATTTAGATATAAAGCAAAAATCACATAAACAGATATTAGATATGTTCAATGCAAAAAGATTTATAAAGGCAGAATCAAAACAATATAAAAATATAGAGGAAATCGGGAGGAAATTAAATAAAATTAGATGAATAATACTGTCTTAGAATTAGAAAATATATCTTATAAATACAAAAATGATCTGATCCTAAATAAAATAAATTTAAAAATAAATTCTGGGGAAAAAATTGCACTTTTAGGTAAAAGCGGTTCAGGAAAAACTACACTTATATCAGTACTTAATGGCACTATAAAGCCAACTCAAGGTGCGGTTAAATTATTCAATGAAAGTTTCGAGGTATTAGATAGAAAGCAGAAAAGTAAAATAACAACTATATGGCAAGATTTAAGATTAATAGAAGATCTCTCTGCAGAACAAAATGTTAATTGTGGACTACTGGCGGAAAACAATTTTTATTTCGCTTTTAAAAATTTACTAAATATAAGTTCTTTTAAGAAGGCGCATAAATATATGAAATTATGTAGACTTCATAACTCTATTTACGACAAAAAAATCAGAAAACTATCTGGGGGGCAAAAACAAAGGGTGGCTATAGCTAGATCATTAATTCAAGAATCAAATATATTACTTGCAGATGAGCCTTTTAATAATCTAGATCCCAAATTGATAACAACAATTAAAAACCTTCTGCTAGAAAATGTAGATAAAAATAAAACAAAAAAATCCCCAAAGACGGCATTAGTTGCATTACATAGATTAGATTTGCTGAACGATTTCGATAAAGTTATTGGAATAAGGGATGGTAAAATTATTTTCAATATCAAAAGAAATAACTTAAAGAAGATTCATTTAGAGAAAATATATTAATTAGTTGAACAAATTAAAATTAAACTATACCTCATTATCTTTTCTTCCAATATTGGTATGCATACCTCTAGGGTATCAATTAATAAACAATATTCATTTTGGAGGATTTAAATTATTCCAAGAATTCTTAATTTCTGCATTTAATCCCAAGATCGATAATGAAATTATTATTACCGTAATTAAGCGATTAAATGAAACTATTTTAATTGGTTTTTTTAGTTGGTTAGTAAGTATTATTTTTGGAGCAATTTTTGGAATAATTTCCTCAAATATTTTTTATAAAATCTTTAATATTCCAAATTTTTTCTACCGCATAGTAAGGTTTTTTCTAACAATAATTAGATCTTTACACGAAGTGGTTTGGGGAATACTATTAATGCAAATATATGGAATAAATTTTTCGATAGGAATAATAGCTATATGTATACCTTATATTGCTGTAAATTCAAAAGTTTTTGCTGAACAATTAGAAACTATTGACTACAAAAGTTTTGAATCTATAAATCAAATAAATGCACCTAAATTTTCTTCTTTACTAACTTTAATATGGAATCCAATAATAAATACATTTAAAAACTTTGGTTTATATCGATTAGAGTGTTCAATAAGAAGCACGGTGATTCTAGGACTTTTTGGGATTGGAGGAATAGGTACCAGTATTTTTTTATCTTTCCAAACTTTGAATTTTAGAGAGTTATGGACTTATTTATGGTCCTTAGCAATTTTGATAATCCTTTCTGGATTAATATTCAAAAAAATAAAATTTAACACCACAAATAAAATCCTATCTATTTTTTTTATTTCAGTTTTTTTTATAACAATTTTATTTTCTTTTTCATATTTTCTTTATTTTATTTTTAACAATAATTTTGAAAATTTTAATTCCGTTAGTTCTCTATTTAAATCAAGCTCAGATTTAGGATTATTTGATTTCTTAAAACTTATATTAGAAACAATAATTTTAAGTCTTTTATCAACAGGAATCGCAATTAGTTTACCTCCATTAGTAATAGGAATTTTTAACAACAATACCTCTAAAATTTTTATAAAAATTTTTGCATTTTTATTACGTTTAATACCTACCCCTGTAATACTTCTAACTCTATTAACTTTTAATAATCCTTCTGTATCTTTAGCAGCTTTGACATTAGGTCTCCACAACGCTGGTATTACTAGCAAATTACTTTTTACAAATCTAGATAGCCAAGACAAGAGAAATTATATTGCAATGAAATCTCTAGGAATCTCAAAAAAGACTAGTTGGCTATTAGGTTTCTTTTCTCAACAAGCAAAAAGTTACTTAGCATATTGCGCTTATAGATCTGACATTATTATTAGAGAAACTGCAATTGTTGGGGTTATTGGAAGTATTGGTCTAGGTTGGCAATTGCAAGAATCACTAAGTTCCTTCGCATGGCAAGAAGTTACATTAGTTTTGATAGCTTATAGCTCCATCGCAATAGTTGGCGAATTAATAAATGGTAAAATCAAAAATAGTTTAACTTGATTTGTAAGAATAATTTGTTAAATCAAGTAATTATTTTTTTTCCGGTTATAGTGATAAGTTTACCAAAACAGCTAGTTGTAATTGGAGATAGCTCAGTTTATGGATGGGGAGATAATGAGGGTGGTGGATGGTGTGAGAGGCTTAGAAAAGATTGGTGCAATAACCACAATGGGCCAATTATTTATCAACTTGGGGTTAGGGGAGATGGCATAGAAAAAGTTTCATCTAGATGGGAAAAAGAATGGTCATCTAGAGGAGAAACGAGAAGAAATAAACCTAAAGCAATACTACTAAATGTAGGTCTTAACGACACAGCAGCAATTGGTCAGAAAAATGGAAGACATCAATTAGATATAGATGGATTTGAATATGGATTAGAGAGGCTAATTAATGAAATGAACTCTCAAACAAATGTATTTGTTATTGGTCTTACACCAGTTGACGAAAGCAAAATGCCGTTCGCAGGATGTCTATGGTACTCAAATGATTTTTGTAATTCTTATGAAAGGAGAATGGAGGAAGTATGCCTCAATCAGAATGTCCCATTTCTTCCTACTTTTAGAGAAATGTACTCTGATAAAAGGAGTAAAAATTGGATTACGCATGATGGAATTCATCTAAATTCCGAAGGTCATTTCTGGCTTTTCCAAAGACTTAAAAGCTGGGAGATTCTTACAAAATGGAAGGAATCCTAGGTCTTTCCAAATATTATTAATTTAAAAAATATGAAAATAAAATAAGAGCAAAAATAGCAAAAACAGAAGCAATACTTGTCTGAATAGCATTTACCAATTCATTACTTAATTTATATTTGTTTTGAAATTTAGCACCAATAATACTTTCAGAAAGTGTTGCCAAGAATCCAGAAACTACGACAACTATAAAATGATATTTTGTAGAAATAATTGATAGACGAAGCATTATAAAAGCCATAAATATTGATCCAAAAAAACTAGCTAATGTTCCTTCTATACTTATTCCACCTTCAGTTCCTCTATCCACCTTTTTAAGTGAAGTAATCAAGTATGTGTCTTTACCAAATCTTTTCCCAATTTCGCTACCAAAAGTATCCGCCAACTTTGCAGCAAAACTTGCAGCAAAACCTACTTTAAACATCACTATGTTGGCAGCATTAAATTTGGTCATAATGGCAAGAAATAATCCTGTAGCTGCAGAGCCCCATACATTCTCAGGACCTCTTCTCCCGCCTCTTTTTTCAGCAATTCCTTGTGCTTTTTTAAATTTAAAACCTATTTTGGTAACGAGAGATCCAAATATTAAATAAATTACAACTGACATCCATCCCTGCCAAGACAAACAACCCCACAAAATTGTTCCTAAAATACCTGCACTAACCCAACCACTTTTAGTCATCAAAGGAACCCTGCAAAATATATAAATCAAAATAAAATTAATGCAAAAACCTATAAAAAATTGATTTCTAATTAAATCCATATTTATCTAATTCTTTAATTTCAAATCAATTCTCCACTGATTTAGAATTGATGATGCGTTAATACTAGCCGTTGAAGTTCTCAAGATAGTGTCGGAAAGCTTAACAAAGGTAATATTATTTTTTTTAAAAAAATCAATTTCTTTAGCGGACCAACCTCCTTCAGGACCAATTACATTCCAAAAAATACCTCCTTTTTTATTTCCAAATTCTTGTTGTTTTCTTAACCATTGATTTAAGTCATATAGTGTTTCTTCTCTAGTTATAGAAATTGAAACTCTTTCTTGACTAACTCTACTTTTCAGCCATTCAATAATATCCATTCCATTTAAAATAGATGGTTTCCATAATCTCTCACTTTGCTCAACAGCTTCATTGATAATTAAATTCCATCTCAAAAGTTTTCTAGAAAAATTTAAATTTTTGTTTACCTGTCTTTCTGAAAATAATGGCTGTATATAATCAATTCCTATTTCAGTACACATTTTTAAAATATCCTCAAAACCACTTTTTGGTATAACAACAGCTATTCCTAATAAGTTAATTTCTTGTTCTTGAAATAAGTAAGGTTTTTTTGATTTAATTATTTCTAAGCAATCATTTTTAACTTTTATAGCTTTCCATAATGAACCCTCTCCGTTAGCTATAAATATTTTTTTACCATTTTTTATCCTCATTACTTTATTTAAATAATGAGCCTCTTCTTTAGAAAGTTCTAAATTATTGTTATTAATATTTTCAATTCTTTCATGGGAAATAATTAATCTTATCAAGTCTTCCATCTAAAACAATTAATCTTTGAAAACTAAATCTTCATGTTCTTCAACTGACCAATCATTATTTTCACCCCCAATAATTAACTCTTCAATTTTTACATAATTATTTGATATCTCATTCAAAGAATTAATTAATATATCTATTGAAATGGAGTCTGAAGTTCCAAAATCAACCCAACATCTTCCCCAAAGATTTTGATATTCCATAATTCCTAAATTATGCATTAAGGCTGGAAGAGATGCATTTTTTTGGTCATTATCATACGACATCCAACTTAGATCAGAACCCTCTTCATGAGTTTGCAAATTTTCAGAATTAAATCCACCTAACCTTCCTAAAACATACCAACTATCAAAAACTCCATCTAAATAATTTTTTTCGTCTTGAGTCGGTGATTCTGAAAACCTGATCCATATCCAACAATTAAAAGGATCAACTTCCCTAAAAATAATATTCATATTGACTAATATCTTTTTAGATCTAAAGCTATTATAAGTAAGTTATTACTAGATTCAAATTCATACCTATAACTTAATTAATAATGCTTGATTTAAAAGAAATATCTTATCAACCCCAAACTGGTGAAAGAAAAATAATAAACAATTTAAATTTAAAAGTTCATGAAAATGAAATCATTTTAATTTGCGGCAATAGTGGTTCTGGGAAAACAACACTACTCGAAATAATAAGCGGATTAACAAATCCGCAAAAAGGAAAAATTACTTGGAAGAATAAAATTTTGTCTTCTAGACAAAGAAGATGGTTTTGTGGAGTAGTATTCCAATTTCCTGAAAGATACTTTATAGGTACAACCATTGGTAAAGAATTAAAAATAGGCCATAAATCTTTAAGAGAAAAAAATATACAAATAGTTTTAAATAAAGTTGGTTTGGAAAAAATTAATATGACTCAACCACCAGAACAGCTAAGTGGCGGACAACAAAGGCGGTTAGCTGTAGCAGTTCAACTACTTAGAAACCCCTCAATTCTTTTACTTGATGAACCAACTGCTGGATTAGACTATTCAATGAGAAATGATGTGAAGAATTTAATTCTTGATTTAAAAAATAAAAATACAATTATTATTGTTACTCATGAACCTGCCTTGTTTGAGGGAATTCCCTCTAGGATATTATTCTTGGAAAAAGGGAAAATCAAAAATTTTATGAAAGAAAATCATGCAGGATAGGATAGTTCGGGCTACTGCAGCCAATGGAGGGATAAGATTAGTTGCGGTCTTAACAACAGAATCTTCTATAGAAGCAAAAAAAAGACACGGCCTTTCTTACTTAACCACCTGTATCTTAGGCAGAGCATTTAGTGCTTCACTACTTTTAGCAAGCTCGATGAAAATAATGCATGGGAGAGTTACTTTAAGAGTTAGATCTGACGGACCTTTAAAGGGATTACTAGTTGATGCAGGTAGAGACGGGAAAGTTAGGGGTTATGTAGGGAATCCTAATTTAGAATTGGACCTAGTCAAAATAGATAATAATAAATATTCTTTTGATTTTACAAAAGCATTAGGCACAGGATATTTAAATGTAATTAGAGATAGTGGATTTGGAGAACCCTTTACAAGCACTGTTGAATTAGTAAATGGGAATATTGCTGAAGACTTAGCTTCATATTTATATCATTCAGAGCAAACTCCCTCTGCTGTATTTATTGGAGAAAAAATTCAAAATAAAAGTGTTATTTGTAGTGGTGGCTTATTAGCTCAAGTTTTACCTAAAAAAGATACTGACCCTCTGCTAGTCTCACTACTTGAAGAAAGATGCAAAGAAATTAATTCTTTCAGCGAAGATCTATTTAAGTCAAAAGATAATCTTCTTGAGTTAATTAGAAATATATTTCCCGATATTGACGATAAATCAATCTCTGAAAAAGCTCGTTCTCAAGAAGTTAGTTTTAAATGCAAGTGTTCCAAACAAAGAAGTTTAAATGCTATGAAAATGCTTGATAAGAGTGAGTTAGAGGACATCCTCAAGAAAGATGGCAAAGCAGAGTTGGTTTGTGAATTTTGTAAAAATAAATATCTTATAAATTATGAAGAAATTAAATCTATGATAGAAAATCAATCATAAAAAAATTACGCCTAGCCATAAAATAACCATGGCCGGAATACTTTGAATTTTTTGTATTGATAAAGAGTTGTTTGATACTTCCTGAATGAAAGAATTATTTTCAAGCAATCCGCCAAATATTAATCCTATCGAGAGAAAGGTGACACTCCAACCCAGAGAACCTATAAATCTTTTCCCTGATTTAATTTGAGTATAGGTAAGTATTAATGTTGAGATAGAGAGTAAAAGTCTATTATTAGAATCTGGACTGATAAATAACAAAATTAAAAATAATAGCCCAACAGATATTTTTATTGAAAGATTATCAAATGAGGGGGTAGTTATTTTTGGCAGACTATACTGACTTGAATTGTTAGAGTTATAATTTAAATTTTTTATCTTAGAAAGAAGTGGAAAGTTATTATTGGTAAGTTGATTAATTTGTTTTTCTTTTTTTGAGGCACTCACAGCTTCATAGCTTACATTTCCTGATTGCCTGGCTTTCAAACTACCCATAAGTAATTGATCATAGGAAGATTCTATTTTCGCTTTTAAAATTAAGTCTTCACCAGCCTCTTTAACTTTAATATCTCTAGCCTTCTGAATATCCTCAAAAGCAGCACCTTCTTTTACACCCAAAATTTCATAAGGTGATTTTTCGTTATTATTTTTATTACTGTTTGAATCCAAAATTTTTTACCAATACTAACAGATTAACTAATTTTATAATCCATTAAGACTTTATAAAACAATTGGTTCGACTCCACTAACAACGGGAGCAACTTTGTTTAAATTTAATTGATTATTGTCTTCAACAAATTGATTTAAATTCCACTCATTTTTGAAAAGAATAACTGGCCTATTCCAACAATCTTTAACTATTTTACAATTGAATATTCTGCCTAGTTTTTCAATGGCTGGCCATCCATCAGAAATCCATCTAGCCAATTGATATGGCATTGCTTCAAGATTTGCATCCACACCATATTCACTTTTTAATCTGTGGGTTACTACCTCCAACTGCAATTGACCAACAGCTGCGAGTATAGGGTCTCTTTTGCTCTCATCAAAGTCATAAAGAATCTGAACAGCTCCTTCTTCTCGGAGTTCATTAACCCCCTTTCTAAAGTTTTTAAATGCTGAGGGATTTGGATTTCTTAGCCAGCTGAATATTTCAGGACTAAAGGATGGTATGCCCTCATATTCCAAATGAGCACCAGTATAAAGAGTATCTCCAATAGAAAACATACCTGGATTATTTAAACCAATTACATCTCCAGGATAGGCATCATCAACTACTTCTCTATCTTGCCCAAATATTTTTTGTGGTCTTGATAATCTGATTGTTTTCCCAGTTCTGGAATGTTTAACTGACATATCCTTTTCAAATTTGCCACTACAAACTCTTATAAAAGCGACCCTATCTCTGTGCTTTGGATCCATATTTGCCTGAAGCTTAAAAACAAACCCACTAAATTCATCGCTTGCAGGTTCAATATCCCCTTTATTACTATTTCTTGAAGTTGGTTTTTGTGCCATTTTTAAAAAACTATCTAAAAATGGTCTTACACCAAAATTAGTCATAGCGGATCCAAAGAAAACCGGGGTTAAAGAGCCATTAAAAACTTTTTCTTTTTCAAATTTCGATCCCGCCTCATCAAGAACCTCCAATTCTTCAAGTGCGTTTTCAAGTAAATCTCTCTCTACATATTTGGTTAGCTCTTTATCTTCAAGACTTAATCTTTTCTCATTCGATTGTTGCCCTCTTACAGCTTTATCAAATAAGATCACCTCTCTCGAAAATCTATCAATAACCCCTCTAAATTCCTCACCACTCCCAATTGGCCAGTTAATAGGTAAAGTATTTAATCCAAGTTCTGATTCAATTTCATCAAGTAAAGAAAATGGCTCTCTTCCTGGTCTATCCATTTTATTTATGAAAGTAAATATTGGTATTTTTCGCATCTTGCAAACTTCAAACAATTTTCTAGTTTGAGGTTCTAGTCCTTTAGCAGCATCTTCTAACATAACTGCATTATCAGCAGCAGCTAATGTTCTATAAGTATCTTCGGAGAAATCTTGGTGTCCTGGTGTATCTAATAAATTGATTACTGATCTTTCATATTCAAATTGCAATACAGTTGATGTAATAGAAATACCTCTTTGTTTCTCAAGTTCCATCCAGTCTGAGGTAGCTTTTCTCTGATTACCCCTAGCTTTTACTGCTCCTGCCTGTTGAATGGCACCTCCATACAAAAGAAGCTTCTCAGTGAGAGTCGTTTTCCCAGCATCTGGATGTGAGATAATAGCAAAATTTCTTCTTTTATTTACCGCATCCTGTATTTCTTTATTATTTAGAATTTTAGTATCTAAGCTCATTTATATAATGTAAGTGCCTTTCACTTAGTTCTTAAACATTACCATAGACTATTAAATAATTATCACCTTCTTCAAACACATCTAAAGAGGATAGATTATTCTCCAAAGTGAAATTTTTTAATTCTTTAAAAGTATAAGAAGCTCTTAAAGATGCATAATAATCATTTGTTAAAATCTCATTATATTTTTTTGAACATTGTGCTTTGAGTTCTAAAGCAGACTTTTCATCTAATGGCCTTTTTAAGTCCTTGTGAAAATTTACAGTGATATTACTAGACAAACCTCTTATTGTGTTAAAGAAATCTTCAAGATTGGTAATGTGATGAATCAAACTGTTGCTTACAAGCAAACTAATTTTTTTTTTAAATAAGAAATTATTTGATTTAATGTCCTTTATATCAGAACAAATGTAGCGTAGATTTTTTAATTTTTTTTGATTAGTAGAAATACTATTGTTATATTCTGCTCTCAAAATCATCTCTTTAGAACCATCTATTCCAACTACTTCAGTATGAGGCCATTTTATTGCTAACTTCTCCGAAATATTTCCTGGGCCGCATCCTAAATCAACTATTAAATCGTTTTCTCCTAAAGAAATATTTTTTCTCAAAAGATAATAATTTATTTGATTAATTAGATTAACTTCCCCTTCTGAAAAATCAGCTTCGTCATAAGAAATGACCTGCTCTTTTTCTTCCATTAATTCAGGTTCAGGGATTCTTTCCATATCCTTTCTTGAAACAAAGATTTCATATTAAACATAATTCTACACAAACCGTTAAATAGTGGTAAGAATAGTTGCAGACGCCACAGGTAGAGTTATTCTTCCAGTACGGGTTATTTACATACGTTTTTTTTATCGTGACTGTTGCACCAAATAAAGCTTCTTCAGAGAGCAATTCCAATAATCTTAAAAAAGATGATTTTCCAAAGACTGCGCCAGCTGCTTACCCAGTTTTTTTCAGATCTTATAGTAGAAAAACTTCATCTGGCAAAAGGGAGAACTGGAGCGAAGTAGGCGAAAGGAATTTATCGGGATTAAAAGAATTAGGAAAACTTTCTGAAGAAGAATTAATCCTAATGAGAGAGATGCAAAGTAACCAAAAAGCTCAACCTTCAGGAAGATGGTTATGGATAGGCGGAACCCCTTGGATCAATAAGAACCAAAATTTCTCAGGAGCATACAACTGTACCTCAACAAACTTAATTGATTGGGAAGCCTTCGCATTAATGATGGACTTAGCAATGATGGGATGTGGAACAGGTGCAATAATTGAGCCTCATTTTATAAATAATCTACCTACGGTAATTAACAAAATAAACATCAAATTAGTCAGTGAAGTTGGAATAACTCCTAAAGATCAAAGAGAAGAAAAGTCATCACTAGAAATTAAAGGAAAAGATCTTCATATCAAAGTTGGAGATAGCAGAAGAGGATGGGTAGATAGCTATAAATATCTTCTTGAGGCATCAAGTAACGAGAGTCTTGAAAGAGAAATTGATGTTTATATTGACTTGGAAGATATTAGACCTGCGGGAGAATCATTAAAAGGTTTTGGTGGTATGGCAAATCCTATCAAATTGAAAGATCTTTACTCTAGAGTCGCATCACTTCTTGGAAAGGCAATTGGTAGGAAATTAAGTACAGTAGAGTGTTGTTTATTAATTGATGAAGCTGCAGTAACCATAGTTGCTGGGAATATAAGAAGAAGTGCTGGAATGAGACAATTTGCTTCAGATGATAAGGAAGCCGCATCAGCAAAAGAAAATTTATGGAGTCAAGATGAGAATGGTAATTGGAGAATAGATCCTGAAAAAGATGCCCTCAGAATGGCCAATCATACTAGGGTTTACCATAGAAAACCCACTTACCAAACTGTTTTGGATGCAGTAACAAAACAATTCCATTCAGGTGAGGGGGCCATTCAATTTGCACCAGAAGCAATCGCAAGGTCAAATGCAGATATTCTCAAAGATGATGAATTGAGAAAGGAATTTATTGAAATCTACTCAGAACAAGGCAAGGATGAAGCGAGAAATTGGATAAATAGTAGTTATGGTCCTTTTTCAGAAGAAGAGTTAGACCACAGGATGAGCCGATATGGACTTAACCCTTGTGGTGAGATCTTGGGGAATGATTTCCATTGCAATTTGGCTGAAGTTCATTTAAATCAGATTGATCCAGGAAATTTTGAAGAGCAAAAAAAAGCTTTTAAAGCAGCCGCTCTTTCTGTAGCATGCTTACTTAATCATGAATTTGAAGTTGAGCGTTATAGAAAAAGTAGGGAATATGATCCTATCGTAGGAGTAAGTTTCACTGGATTATTTGATTTTTGTGTCCATGCCTTTGGGACGCCATGGTTGAAATGGTGGGAAGCAGGAAGGCCAAATAGCGAAGAAGGGAAGGCCTTCAAAGAAAAGGAAGCTAAATTCTTAGATTCTTGGAGAAAAATAGTAAAAGAAACTGTTTGGGAATATTGTGATAAGCATAATCTAAGGAGACCAAATAGATGCACAACAGTTCAGCCAGCTGGAACTAAAAGTCTTCTTACTGGAGCAGCTCCAGGTTGGCATCCTCCAAAGGCTCAAAGATTCATAAGAAGAATAACTTTCAGGAAAAACGACCCAATCGCTTTAGCTTGCATGGATTATGGTTACTCAGTTGTTCCATCTCAATCTGATAAAGATGAAAATGGTTGCTTGCTCGATAATCCATTTGATCCAAGATGTACAGAATGGTTAGTTGAAATCCCTACAGAAGTTAGTTGGGCTAATATAGACGGCGCAGACCAAATAGACATCAATAATTTCTCAGCATTAGCTCAATTTGATTTTTACATGCAAGTGCAGAAATTTTACACAGAGCATAATACCTCTGCAACCGTAGAATTTAGAGAAAATGAAATCGAGGATTTAGCTAAGGCTATTCATAATGCAATAGAAAATAATGAGGGATATATTTCAGCAGCATTGCTGGCTAGATTTAGTGCTAACGCTACTTTCCCGAGATTACCCTTTGAACCAATAAGTAAAGAGGAATATATATCATTGCAGAATAAAGTAATAGAAAGGAAAGTCAATAACGATTTCTTTGACGCTCTTAATAAATATGATGTTGGAGAACTATCTGAAGCAGGACCAGCAGGTTGTGATTCAGATAAGTGCTTGCTTCCTCTTGCTAAACCAAAAGATTAAATTTTGAATAATTTGTAAATAAAAAATATAAATTAGTTTTTAAAAATTTAATTTATGGCTACCTCTTAAATAGGAACATAAATTATTTATGACATTAAGCTTAAATATTGGGAACTTGTTTAATGATTCCTCCAGTCATGCATTGGTGGATGAGCTAAGAAAAAGAACATCAGAGGAGGATATTTTAGATTTTGAGGAAAAATTTAACTCCAAAAACGAAAAAAATCTACACGTATATATATGTAGATTTCTAAAAAATAGATCAATATCTAGAGGGCTAGCCTCTAGATGGTTAATAACCATAATTGAAAACAAAGAATCAAAAATTGATGCTTTGCAAAAATAAAATATTTAGGTCAGCCCTGATAGTTTCCACAGAGCAATTCCAAAAATTGAGAATCCCATAATAAAAGTAAAAGCCAAAGCATTTACCAATTGGACCTTATCATTCATTCTGTTTGCGAATGGTAATAATTGAGCAAATAATGGAGTCTCTTCAACTATTGCAGATTTTTTTACTGTAGGTTTTTTGCTTCTAGAAAACATAAAACAAATTTTATAATCTTAAGAATTTTACATTTAAAAGTTCATTAAATAAAAAATACTTCTCAAAAACGAACAAAATGTAACCTGTGAGAAATTAAGCCGTGATTATGATAAATATTTTTATCATAAACCTAATCTATTATTAATATATTAAGTTTATTTATTAAAAACCTAGACATATAATTTTAACGGATGTTATTATAAATTTGTAGCAACCGCTACCAAAACGTTCAACTTGCGTATAGCAAGCCGCAAATCGACTTAAGCCATGGAACGGGGACTTAAGCGAAACCGGAGCTAAAAAAATGACTCTAATTTACAGAGGACAAAAGTACGTCCAGAACAAAGAAGCAGCTAAAAAGCAGCACAATGAACTTACTTATAGAGGAAAAACTTACACAAGCTAGTTTATTTAACCATTAAAAAAAAAGCCACTTTCAGTGGCTTTTTTATTATCCATTCTTAGACTGAACAATAACTTAATACTTCTCACAAGCATTAAAATAATATGATTCAATTGCATTTATATATTAGATAACAATGGCAGACCAAAAACCTTTATTTAAAGCACCATATGACATAAAAGATGTTAGTGCTCTTTTCGCCATAGTTGCCTTCGTTTTAATAATCGCTGCCATAGTTGGGAATAACTTATTTGGTTTATTTCAACAAAATGTCAACTTTGGGTGATTTTTTTGTTGCCTAAATTTTTGGACTAAATGTGACTAATAATTGACTGTTATAACGACTTAACCCGTCATTTTTAAATAAAATTCTTCTCTCAGACAAGTTTCTTGAAATAAATTTTTAATCTTTGAATTTATAGACTATGACTAATTTCTTATGTTATAGTTTTGAAGTTCAACAAAACTGAATAGCCTCTGGAGGGGTGGTCGAGTGGTTTAAGGCTCTAGTCTTGAAAACTAGCGTATCTGCAAGGGTACCGTGGGTTCGAATCCCACCCCCTCCGTACTCCATAACTGACTTTTCAAGGTACAACTCCTTTTAGGAGTTTTTTTTTATTTTCTTTGAATTGAGATTAGTTCCTCAGAGTTCTCCTCAATTATTGAATAATATAAACGCTCTTTTGAAACGTTCTTGTTAGGATGATTTTATTTAGATTATGAGTAAAGGATTTGCCACAGATAATTTAATCTCCAAAAAATCGAAAAAAAAAGTTATTTCAAATGAACCTCAGGGAAGATTAATTTCCTGGTCTCCTTGGCCACCTGCTAATTTTCAAACACGATATCCTGCTTTCCCTTTTGTTCTTACAATATTGATTATAGTAATAGGGCAATGGTACCTTTCTCTACTCAGGTAACCCAAAACTATTTTTTATTTAAATTAGGATAAATTAAATTCGAGAATCTATTTTGTTTTTTTCAATTTTATTATTTGCCCACTTTCAAGCGGCAATCATCCCAATATTATTAGGTATTAGATCGATCAATAAATTCAAATATATAAGCAAGAACAAATTGATACCTTTCGGATTTATTTTTTTAGGGTTGGCATCGATTTCTGAAATGATAGATCATACCCAAACATCTTGGATTTATGTAGATCACTCCTCTTTATTTAATTGGTTATTTTATTCTTTCCTATCTTTAGGTCTAACATGTTTATCAATATCAGTTACAAAAAATAAATTTATTCAAAAAACTAATTTTTGCATATCTTTATGTTCAATAATCTCATATTTTTTATTTGATAAAACTATTGCTCTCCTTTTTCAAGTAATAATAAGTATCCTTCTAATTATTAATTGGCAAAGAGTTTTTAAAGATTGGCTTTTTATTCTTTACCCAATATTTGGTATTATTTTTACAACTTTCTTTGGCACAAGGCTCTCAATTAGTGGTGATCAATTTTGGCATATTTTAATAGGCCCATCTGGAACAATTAGCGTTCTTACCTTTTATTTAGTATTGAAGAGATCGGACAAAAAATTTACTTAAGATTCTTATGAAAATATTTGTATTTGCAAGTTTTATAGTGTACTTAGTCACAATAATTTCTCCAGTTGAAAACTTTGCTGATACTGCACTTGATGTTTACATGAATGATTTTTATTCTAAATCGAATGAAGCCAGCCAGATTCTTAAAGAAATCGAAAACAATCTAAAAGAGGGATCAAGAAAAAAAGTATGCTCTAGGCAAAGAGAGGCAGCAAGATTAGGACTATTAGCTAATAAATCATTAATAAAAGCATTTGAAATAGAGGGAGCTAATCCACCAATGCAAGCAATAAAGGCAAGTGAACAAAGATGGGAGTCTATTCTGAATGAGTGCTGAAGAAAATCAGTAAATCTATAAATCTTTTTAAATTTGCATTCTTACAGATTTACTAATTAAGGGAATTTCAGGTTCAACTCCATAAATACATTGAGAAATCGAATAAATAAAAATACATAGTGTAAATATAAAAATTATTGATCCTAATTCAACTATGGGAAATATTCTCAAGAGATATGAAATTATTATCAAAGCAATATCAATAAGTAATGCTTGGCATGCGTTATATCTAACGAAATAGGGAACATTTGGATTTCTTACTAATCCAGCAAACAAAATTATAAATAATAAAAAACTACCAAAAGGCAAAGATTTTTCAATTATTGCTATCGGAAAAGTTAGTAATAATAGTATTTTTAAAAATGAATATTTATAGAACAAATAATATCCAAAAGGTATTGATGCCTTTAATGGCAAAGTATACAAAAAAACTGAGGAGAGTCTTTGGAATATCTGATTCAATATATTATTGATATTTCGTATTCATATTTTAACCTAATTATTTGAACTTAATAAAAAGACTTACTTTCGAAAAAATCAACTTTGGCAGAAGGTTATTAAATATTAGATAATTGATTCAGGTTCATAATTCAAAATGCGTATCTTACATACAATGTTGAGGGTTGGAGATTTAGATAAATCCCTTGATTTCTACGTCAATAGATTAGGAATGAATTTATTGCGAAAAAAGGATTACCCTCATGGAAAATTCACTTTGGCATTTGTTGGTTATGGCTCAGAAAAAGAAAACACAGTAATTGAATTAACTTATAACTGGGACAAAAAGTCTGAAGACTATGAGCTTGGAGATAAATATGGTCATATAGCTATTGGAGTAAAAGATATTCATCTAATTTGCCAAGGATTAGAAAATAATGGTTGTAAAATAACAACCAAACCTAAAACAATGAAAAACAGTACTACTGTCTTAGCTTTTGTTGAGGATCCTGATGGTTATAAGATTGAACTTATTGAAAGAGATTAAAAGCTCAGAAATTTTTAATTAAATTAAATAGACAAATAACTAAAATTTAAAGAGATTGAATTATCAAATATATCGTATTCAATTAGCGAAAAAAATACCTCTAAGATCACATTGGATAGATTCTGCAGTTTCAATTATTGTAAAAGATTATTCCTAAGATGAGGAATTATTAAAAATAAAATAAAAACTTTATACAATCTAATTTAAATCTATTTAGAATTAGTAGACAATCTATATAGATTTATATATCATATAATTATCGCATAAACCTTATGCCTAGTAATTGGTCAAAAATAAGAGATGAATGGCTTGATAGAACCGCGGTTGCGAAAGATGATGCCAAATGGGCACTAGAAGCTTTAATTAATTCTGAAGAAGAGTTATTTGAAATAGAAAAAAAAATAAAGAATAAAGAGGACGCTATAAGCCAAGTAAAATTTTTGAAGAAAAAGGTTAAAGAAACTATCTCCTCTAAAGAAATTAGTCTCGATGATATTGCATTAAATACTTCAAATTCAAACAAAGTACAGATCTCAGTACCATCAAATCTTACTTATCTTTTAAAAGTTTGGGCCGCAGCAGAAGGAAGAGATCTATCAAGTGTTGCTTTTCAATGTTTAGAAACTGGTATAAGGGAAATGAAAAGCAAAGGTTCAATACCTTCAATAGCAGTAAATAGATATGACTCGGCCTGTCAAAAGAGGATTGCACTAGCAGAAGTAAACAATCTATTGGAGAAATACGAATTAGCTCAGGATGAAATCAAATAATTATGAATAACAGAAAAATCATTAAAGGATACAAAACATTAATATCATCAAGATTTAATGTAGATGCTTCCCTAGATAAATCTAAAGATGGAATAATTTATACTCTTTATTCTGATGCATTTAATTCACTTAAAGTTGGTTTTGCTGAAAATGATAAGGCACTAGAAAAAAAATTATCAAGTGAAGCATTGATATTATTGGATATGAAAAAAGGCAAAAAGAAAGATCTATGTTTATTAATAACCACTCTAAATGAACTTGGCATCAAATATTCAGACAATTTTTATTTCAAATACTCAGGTACTTTAATGAAACATTTATCTACTTTAGGTTGGCCTATTGGAAGATCACTTTATAAACAAAGAAAGATTAAAAAAGAACTTGTATGTGCATAAATTTAAATGTAATCGCACTCTAAAGTTTCTCTGGTTTCTCTATTTGTAATTGGATTAGTTCCAGTAGCACTTTCACAAAATTTCCTAATAATATCTTTTGGCAAAAAAACATTTGTGAAGTCTGCACCTTGTATTTTTACATTTTCAAACTGGGTACTATAAGCAAAAGAATCCTCCAAGTTAGTGTTTGATAAATCTGTTCCATCTAAAACAGCCGAGTCTAAAGTTACTTCTCTTAAGTTGGAGTTACTTAAATTAGTATCTTTCAATTTTGCTCCATAAAGAGTAGCATTTTGGAGCTCACAACCTGACAAATTTGCGTCTTGTAAATCAGTCAAATAGAAAGTTGCTCCTTTTAAATCAGATCCAGAAAAATCAGCCCCTACCAACGATTGTTTACCATAATCCAACGCAGCGAAGCTTCTAGAAGGGAGGGTTAAAACAACTATTAAAAAAGTTAAAATTATAAATTTCATTTGTTTAAGTAGTATTTCAATAAATTCTAACTTCTTAAGCTGAAATCTAAAAATTAATTATTTACTGAATGCTATATTTATTGAAATAGCAAATCACG
>QCBU01000007.1 GCA_003281505.1 Prochlorococcus sp. AG-347-J14
TCTATTAAATTCGATCTGATTTATTTAGATGGTTTTTCACCTCAAAAATGCCCACAAGTATGGACAATTGAATTTTTATCTAAAGTCACAGAATATCTTAATTCTCAGGGTTATTTAATAACTTATTCTTCTTCAGCGGCAGTAAGAAAAACTTTAAGAAATCTTGGATTGGAAATTTTTACAATTAAGCCAAGTTTTAAAAACAGAACTTTTTGGAGTCAGGGAACTGTCGCAATATCAAAATTTGATAAGAATAAATTGAATCCTAATTTCAATTTTGAAAGCTTATCTTTAATGGAAGAGGAACATCTCTTGACTAAAGCTAGTATTCCATATAGAGATCAAGATTTAAACTCAAGTAAAGACGATATAATCAAAAGAAGAATAGATGAGCAATTGTTCTCAAATCTATTATCTACAAAAAAATGGAGAGAGAAGTGGGGAATGACGAAGTTATCCGTTAAGAGTTAGATTTAAATAAGGATTTCAAATAAACATGTTAAGTGTTGCAATATTAGCGGCTGGCAAGGGCACTAGAATGGAAAGCTCATTGCCTAAAGTTTTACATAAAATTTCTGGCAAAAGTCTTCTACAAAGAGTAATTGACTCATGTGTTGAATTAAAACCTGATCAAATTTTCGTAATTACTGGTCACAAATCAAAAGAAGTAGAAAATTCAATCCCAAAAGATAAAAAAATACATGTTGTTATTCAAGAACCTCAATCAGGAACAGGTCATGCTATCCAGGTCCTTTGTAGAGAAGTTAAAAAACATGAAGGGGACCTTTTGGTACTTAACGGCGATGTACCACTCATTAGGCCTAGTACTCTAAAAAGACTTTTAAATTTACACGATTCAAAAAAAGCTAATGTTTCTTTAATTACTACAAAGAAAACAAATCCTCATGGATATGGCAGAGTTTTTTTGAAGGGGGAATTTATAGAGAAAATTGTTGAAGAAAAAGATTGCGATGATCTAGAAAGAAAAAATCCATTAATAAATGCAGGTGTTTACTGTTTTAACTGGGGTAACTTGTCAAAAATAATAAATACCCTGCAAAGCAATAATAATCAAAAAGAGATTTACTTAACAGATACAATATCTTTACTAAAAAATTCCTTAAGCCTCGAGGTAGAGGATAATGGAGAGCTTCAAGGAATTAATAACAGAATTCAACTATCAGATTGCGAGGATAGTATTCAAAATTCAATTAAAGAAAAACATATGCTTAATGGTGTAACTTTTATAAATAAAGCAAGTTGTTCAATTAGTGAAGAAGCTGAAATTGGTAAAGACGTAATTATAGAGGCTAATACACATATAAGAGGAAAAACCAAAATAAATAGTCATTGTATTATCGGACCAAATACTTTTATTGAAAATTCTAATGTGGGATTAAATTGTGAAATTTCAAACTCTACTATTTATGCTTCTCAGATAATGGATTATATAAAAATTGGGCCTTATAGTCATATAAGACCTAATTCCAAAATATCTTCCTTTAGCAAAATAGGTAATTTTGTTGAAATCAAAAATAGTCAATTAGAGGAAGAATCTAAAGTAAACCACTTAAGTTATATAGGCGATTCTATTATTGGAAGATCCACAAATATTGGAGCAGGTACTATTACTGCAAATTTTGATGGCAAGAAAAAACATCAAACAAAAATTGGGAAAAATTCCAGTATTGGTGCAAATACAGTTTTTGTAGCGCCAATAAATCTCGGGGAATCAGTTACAACAGGAGCTGGTTCAGTGATCACAAAAGACTCCAAAGATAATTCATTAGCAATCTCAAGAACTAAGCAAGTAAATATAGAAAATTGGGAAAGAAAGAAATCCTGATCTAATTGATTAATTCAATAATTTTTTCAAGTTGCCAACATCTGCTCCCCTTTACAAGAATAGAATCACCTTTTTTTGTAGATTTGTTAATCTCTTTGGGTACATCTTTAATATTATTTAAAACTAAAAATTTTTTCTTATCTTTTAGATAATTGATGTAAATTTTTTCATTTTTTTTATCGCAAATAAATAAACACTTTTCTATGTCTGAATTATTTATCAACTTGAATATTTCTTTATGAAATTTTTCAGATTCCTCTCCTAATTCTTGCATACATCCAAATATGAAAAATTTATTTCTCGGCTTTTCAAGCAGGTTTTTAATACATGCTTTTACTGACTCAGGCGAAGCATTATATGATTCATCATATATTGTTGTTTTTACTGATTTCAGGATTTTATTCCTTCCACCTAAAGTTGCAAAATCAAATTTATTAAAACTTGCAAAATCAATGCCTAGCTCTTTGGCAACTGCATAAGCTAATAAGAAATTAGAAGCATTGTGAAATCCCTCAAGTGAAATTTCAAAGATATTTTCCTCAATTAGAATTGTTTTATTCAAAGGATTATAAAATCCTGGCAAATTATTATCTTTCTTGAAACTCTCTTTTTTATTTTCTATATTTAATAGTCTTACTTTTATAACTCTACCTTTCCAAACTTCTTTTAAAGTTTTTTCTAGGAATGGATCATTTGCTGGAATTATTACAACTCCTTCGGGATTTAAGTACTTACTTATTTCACACTTTGCATAAGTAATATTTTTTTTTGAACCTAACAATCCAATATGAGCTGTGCCAATGTTAGTAATTACTGCAATATCGGGTTCACTATATTTAGATAAATTCTCGATCTGTCCAAGACCTCTCATACCCATCTCAAGAACTAAAGCTTTATCCTCTATATCTGTAGCAAGAATAGTAAGTCCAACTCCAATCTCATTATTGAAATTTGCATGAGATAATTTAATTTTTCCAAGTTTATTTAAAACGCCACCAATCATTTCTTTTGTTGTTGTTTTACCCACTGAACCAGTTATTGCAACAATAGGGATATTTAATTTTTTTCTTTTTAGCAATGCTAATTTTTGAAATGCCTCTAATGTGTCATTTACAGCCCAATATGGAAAATTACTAGGAAGTAATCTCTGCATACCTTTTTTTATTACTACTGATTTAACTCCTTTATCTAAAACATTTGGGAGAAAACTATGTCCATCAAAATTTTTACCCTTTATAGCTATAAAGAGATCATTTTTTAATAAAGTTCTACTATCAATACTTATATTTTTAAAATATAAAAAATCTCTTTTCTCCTCGCTCAGATTTTTAATATCCCCCAAAACGTTGTTTAATTCTGATAAAGAGAATTCCATTAAAAAATTAAGTCATACTTTTTTTAAAGATGGATCAGCCGATTGACCGTAAGAGAATTTTTCAACTTCTGCAAAATCTGGAGAAGGTTCTTTTATTCCACAAACATCTTTATACATAATTTCGTATTCGAGAGCGGATCTTTGCCAACTAAACTCTTGGCTCATTGCCCTTTTTTGCAATAATTCCCAACTATCTTTATGCCTAAAGGCCTCCCAAGACCTTACTAAAGATGTATAGAAATCTATAGGTTCAAAGCGATCGAAGCAAAAACCAGTGCCAGTATTATTTTCTGGATCATGAGGTAAAACTGTGTCAACTAAACCTCCTACTCGCCTTACTATTGGAATAGAACCATATCTCATAGCAAGTAGTTGACTAATGCCACAAGGTTCGAACCTACTTGGCATTAAAAATGCATCAGAGCCACCATATATAAGTCTTGATAAAGAATCATCATAAGTAAGAAATACAGAAAATCTTCCTGGGAAATCTAATGCAAGTTGCCATAATCCTGACTCTAAATATCTATCTCCAGTTCCTAGAACAACTATTTGCGAATCTGTATATGCTAAAAGTCTTCTTGAAACTTGTAGAAGTAAGTCAACCCCTTTCTGATCAACTAACCTACTGACCATACCTAAAAGATATTTTTTGGGATTAACTTCGAGACCCATTTCTCTCTGGAGAATTTTTTTATTTTCTAGCCTATTTTCTAAATTCTTAATACTAAATTTTGCTGGTAAAACTGGGTCTTTGGCTGGATTCCATTCATCAAGATCTATACCATTAAGAATTCCCCTTAATTTTCCTGAAATGTAATTAAGTAATCCTTCAAGGCTTTCCCCATATTCATGGGTTTTAATTTCATCTGCATAAGTAGGAGAAACAGCATTGACTCTATCTGCGTACAACATTGCCGCAGCCATTGTATGGTCTCCATGCATATACCAAGGACACCAAGTCATTTTTTCAAGTTTCCATCTCCAAGGGCCTTGGTATTTTAAATTATGAATTGTGAAGACAGTACTAATTTCTGGGTCCTGATGCATCCATACAGGAATCATGCCAGTATGCCAATCATGGCAATGGAGAACTTGAGGTTTCCAACAATTCCAGGCAAATTCTGCAGTGGCACTTGCAAAAAATGTAAAGCGCCAGTCCTCATTTTCACCCCCGTATATTTGGTCAGAGTCAAATGTTGGATGACCCACTAGGTAAATTACATAATTATGAATGGGATGTTTTGCTTCATATACTGCGAAATCAGTGCCCATTGTGTTTGCCCTAAAGACTGGTTCATTAGATACCTCTAAAAGACTCCACAATTTTCCGTATCCAGGAATTATTACCCTTACATCGTGACCAAGTTTTATCAAAGATGGAGGTAACGAACCAACCACATCTCCCATACCTCCAACTTTGATCATTGGAGCACATTCAGCAGCGGCAAGAAGAATTCTCATTGATAATTATTTAAAAAGTTCTTTTGTAAATTAACTAGGGTGTCCACTTATAGTCAGAAAAGTCTGGTGGACGCTTTTCAAGAAAGGCATCTCTACCTTCTTGAGCTTCATCAGTCGAATAGAATAATTGAGTTGTGTATCCAGATAATTCTTGAATACCCGCAATCCCATCACTCTCCGCATTGAAAGAAGCTTTGAGAATACGAATAGCAGTTGGACTATTTCGCAAAATCTCTCTTGCCCAGATTACACCCTCAGCTTCTAATTCTTCAATCTTTGTAATTGCATTTATCAAGCCCATCTCAAGAGCTTCTTTGGAATTATATTTTCTACATAAAAACCAAATTTCTTTTGCTTTTCTTTGACCAACAAGTCTTGCTAAATAACTAGATCCAAAACCGGCATCAAAACTACCAACTCTTGGACCTGTTTGACCAAATATTGCATTTTCAGAGGCTATACTGAGATCACAAATCAAATGAAGCACTTGGCCTCCTCCAATCGCAAAACCTGGAACTAAGGCAATAACCACTTTAGGCAAACTTCTTATTAATCTTTGAAGTTCAAGTACATTTAATCTCTGCTTCCCCTCATCATTTTTATATCCATTTTCACCTCTTACACTCTGATCACCTCCAGAGCAAAAAGAATGAATACCTTTCTTGTCAGGTCCCGCACCTGTAAAGAGAACTACGCCAATAGTTTCATCATTTCTTACGATATTAAATGCGTTAATGAGTTCCTCTACGGTTTGTGGCCTAAATGCATTTCTTTTTTCGGGCCGATTAATTGCAATTCTCGCAATTCCCTCATCTGATTTGTGAAACAATATATCCTCATAAGATTTGCATTCTGACCAATTTAAAATTGTTTTACCAGGTAATACTTTCATGAAACCTAATTATTCAAAGATAGAAAATGATAAATTTAATTGCCAATTAATTTTTCTAGCAGGGCATTTTTTTCACAAATTTCATTTTCTGGATCAATATCAACTTTTATTATTACAGATTTCTGGATAGAAATGCTCCAATCGAATGCCTCTCGTAATTTTTTAAAATTTGTCACATTTCTAAAGTTTACTTGATAGCCCTCTGCGAGTTTTGGCCAGTTTATTTCTTTTGGCATAAGAAAAAGTTGTTTTAATTCATCTTCTTTTAAATTTTCTTTATATAAACGATTAAATATATTTCCGCCATTATTATTTATCAAAAGAATTGTTAAATTCATGTCGATAGAATTTTCAATCAGCCAACCGTTTATATCATGAATAAAAGCCAAATCTCCAGTCACAAGAAGTAGAGGATTTTTAATTCTAGAAATACCTAATGCAAGTGATAAAGTACCGTCTATGCCCGAAGCTCCTCTGAAGCTGAAACAATTTCTCGTTAAAGTACCATTTTCAGAGAATGTAAGCCAATCTCTAATTGGGCTACTCGCGGAGAGCATTATAGGATTTTCAGCTGGCCAAATTTTTGGAACAAGATTTGCAAGCATATACTCAGTAATTTGATTATCTTGAGTAATTTTCTCTTTTAAGATTACTTTAATCTGCTCGCCCTCCTCTATTAGATCTACAGCCATCGGAGTAAGAGACTTTCTGTTTTTTTCGTTAATTGATAATTCTTCAAACAATAGATTAGTAAAATTTGACAGCCCAAAATCATATTCAAATGATTTTTTTATAGGGTCCAATTTTCTATAGTTTTTTTCTTTTATGAGAATTTGTATCCCTTCGAATGTTGTTAAAAACTTCTCCAAATCAATTGAGGATGACATAGGGCCAAGCCTCAAAAGTTGATGACAATTAATTGAATTATTATTTTTTCTTAAAACTAATTCCCAATTCAAAACTAATCCTCTCAAATCAGAATAAACACCTGAAACAGGATCAGCAAATACTGGCCAACCAGTAATTTCTTGTAATTGTTCTAAAGATTTATTGAAAGAAGTTAGATCATTTATAGAACCTTGATAGGGACCTACCAAAATAATGCCGGATTCATCTAAATTTAAATTTTTTGAAATTTCTAAGAATTTGTTTTTATCAGACCTTATTTCAACTTCCTGAAATATATATTTTTTCTTTAAATAAATCCTCTCAAAAACCTCTAAAACATTTTTTTTATTCAAAAATGAAATACTTAAAGGCTTATCAATAGGAATATTTATATGAATAGGTCCAGGGAAGTTTGATATTTGTTTCTCAGTAATTCGAACTAAATCTAAGATTTCATTTTCTTGTGTTACATGCAGTCCATTTAAATTTGTACTTAAAACTCTTCTACAGACTGAACTCAAAAAATCTTCTTGATTTACTGTTTGATTAGCACCACAATCTTTTAATCTTAAAGGCCTATCAGCTGTAAGAAATATAATGCCTTTACAAGACCGATCTGCCTCAACTGCTGCTGGCAATAAGTTACTTACTGCAGTACCAGAAGTAGTAATAACTAAAGAAAGATTACCCGATGCAGCAGAAATTCCAAGAGAGTGGAATCCCGCAGATCTCTCATCTATTGAATTAAAAATATTTACCAGTCCTAATTTATTTAATTCTCCAGCAGCTATTGCTAAAGGTGCGGATCTACTACCAGGACATAGTATTAAATTTTGAACTCCTATTTTTATAAGAAGATCCAAAAGTTGTAAACTTCTAAGAAAATTTTTGCATTCAATAGATGATGTCATAATTTATATAAATGCTTTGGGATATTCCTTATAACTGAATTAAACAGAACATGTCTACAACTCAAGAAAAAAGAAAATCAATACTAAAGGATTTAAAAAATCTTTTAATCTGGATATCTATTGCTTTAATTATACGATGGCAGGTTATCGAGCCAAGATGGATCCCATCCGGATCAATGCTTCCAACTCTTCAAATACAAGATAAAATTCTTGTTGAGAAAGTAACCCCAAAAATCACATCCAAATCAAATCTTTCAAAATTAAAAAATAAAATAGTTGTTTTTAACGTGCCGGAACAATTAATTAATGCTGGTTACGAAGCAGATACTGCACTAATAAAAAGGGTAATTGGCATACCTGGAGACAAGGTAGAAGTAAGAGACGGTAACCTTTACTTAAATGATATCGCTCAAAAAAATTACGTTTTTGACAAAAATATTAATTATTCTATTGGGCCTTTTATTGTCCCAGAAGAGTCATTATGGGTGATGGGAGATAATAGAAATAACAGTATGGACTCTCATATTTGGGGATTTTTACCCTATGAAAAGGTTATTGGTAAAGCTATTTTTAGATATTGGCCGTTTAATAAAATTGGACCTATTCGGTTCCCTGCCCTTAATAATTTAGATTAATGGGTACGTGATGTTGTAGGGTTTTTATATCTTGAAGATGTAGAAATGTTTAATCCAGAATTTCTCGCTACTGAAAATAATGATCCAAACGATGAGAATGATTTAATCCAATATTTGCAAAAACAATCTCCAGAAGTTTTGCAAAGAGTAGCAAAATCAGCTAGTGAAGATATTCAGGAAATTATTAGACATAATGTTCAAGGTCTCCTTGGAATGCTTCCTTCAGATCAATTTGATGTAAAAATTACGTCTTCAAAAGACAACATTGCCAATTTATTATCTTCTGCAATGATGACAGGATATTTCTTAAGACAAATGGAGCAAAGAAAAGAGCTGGAACAAACTCTTAAAAATGATGAAAATATGTCTATTGAAGAATAATTTTTTTAAAAATTTACTTCTTCAGGAATTATTCCTAGCTCAAACAACTTTTTATATAAACCCGTAAGAAATTTATTATCTTCCGGTAGTTTGTCCCACTTTTGGGAATTAATTTCATTAATTAATTTTTGACAATCCTCTATTGTGAATTTTATAGGTGCCGTAAAGTGAGCTGGAATTAAATATTCCATATCTTCAAAAGACTTGATATTTTCTAACCAACTAAGTAAAACTTCTTTGGAACGCGGAAAAATTAATTTTTGTAAAACTGGTGCTATTTGAATCTTAGGCGTATCTTCACCCATTATTTCAAAAAGAGAGGATTCCCAATCTTCTTCCCATAAAAAGGGATAAATACCGAAATGAGATCTCCAATTTCTAAGATCTTTTTTGAATGAATACTTAAATATTTTTTTTAATGGTGGAATATTTAATTTACTTGGTTTCAAAAAAGATGAAAATAAGACTAACCTTTTCCATCCTTTTTTTCTCTGTTCTATAGTGTCAATTAAAGGTTCATCTCCTCTCTCTCTAGAATGAAATAGAAGTGGAGTTGGATCAAAATTAAATATTTCAGGTGGTATTGAGTTTATTCCAACTATTGCGTCTGTTACATGAAGAGTTTTCGTAGGATAATGGAAACAGCTTATCTCCTGATATCTTCCAAGTCCTAAATTCAGTGGGCCTAATGAAGACCATTTAAAGGAGTTTTTATAAGGAGTACCTTCCTCAAAGAGTATTCTTGATCTTTTTGATGGAATTCCTAAAAAATCTAGTGGTAGATTTATGGGAAAACTCCATTGTCCAGGACAAAGCCAAATTTCTGCATCTTTAAAAATTCTTGAAAGAGCAGGCAGCCCAATTTTATGTTCTAGTCCAGAGGCACTCGGTAGAATTAATGTTTTTACGTTGCCGTGTATGGCAATTAGTTTTTCTAACTCATTTATTAATTCTTTTGTCGGAGGTAGTGGATTTATTAGCATCAAACCATTATCAACCTTTATTACCGTCATTCTTATTGGAACCGCAACATAATAAAGTCCCTGTATTTGTTCCAAGGACCATATTTGATCAGGAATTAATTCTTTGAAAATTGTTTTCTTTTTCCCATAAGGATATAAGGGGAATAATGGCCACCAATTCCACTTTTTATTTAAAGTTTCTTCCACCACTATCATTTATACCCAGCAAAAAATTTCTTTAACTTAAATATTCCGTATCTTGGAGCGAATAAAAAGGCAAATAAAAATATAAAAGTTTGTGCCAAGACAATTGATCCACCTGTTTCAAGATCAAACCAAAAACTTATGTAGATTCCTATTAGGCTTGAGATAATTGCACTTAATACTGAAATTACTGTCATATTATCAAACTTATCCGTAAGTAAATATGCTGTAGCTCCTGGTGTAATCAACATTGCAACTACCAATATAATTCCAACAGACTGCAAGCCTACAACAGCTGCCAAAGATAAGCATGTGAGGAGTAAATAATGAAGAAAAAACACGTTAATCCCAACTGTTTTTGCATGCCGAGGATCAAAACAATAAAGCATTAAATCTTTTCTAAAAATTGATAAAAGGATTACTACCAACAAAGAAATGAATATGGTTTGTTTTACATCTGAAAGTGATATTCCTAATGGACTACCAAAAAGAATAGAGTGCAGATCAATATTACTTTTAATCTTTGAAACCAATACGATTCCAAGAGCGAAAAATCCAGTAAATACCAACCCAATAACAGTATCTTCCTTCACTCTAGATTTCTGTTTAATAAACCCTATCAATGCTACAGAACCAACTCCGAAAATAAATGCCCCTAAGGAGAAAGGAAGACCTAATGCATAAGCAACAACAACACCAGGCATTACTGAATGTGACACTGCATCTCCCATTAAAGCCCATCCTTTAAGAGTTAAATAGCTTGAAAGGAAACCACAAACAGCTGCAACTAATGAACTCATAAGAAGTGCTTTTCTCATAAAGTTATGAGTTAAAGGATCTGTAATGAATGAATTTAAAGTTAAAAAAGAACAGAGCTCCATATAATTTAAAATTTAGGATTCAGGTCCAAACAAGAAATCAGGTGAGATCCCTCCAAAAGTGGTTGTAATATTTTCAGGAGTAAACACTTCAGAGGTCTCGCCATAAGCTACAACAGTTTTATTTATTAAAAGAACCAAATCACAAAATTCCCGGACATGAATCATATCATGCGTTGATAATAATATAGTTTTTCCCTCATTTTTAAATTGAATAAATAATTCCGAGATAAGTTTCTCAGTTCTTATATCAACACCTGAAAAAGGCTCATCAAGAAGTAATATTGACGCTCTTTGCGCAATTGCTCTAGCTAAAAAAGTTCGTTTTCTCTGGCCTCCAGATAAGTTTCCAATAGGTGTAGATAAATGCTCAGCAAGATCAACTCTCTCAATAGCATCTTTAACCGCCTGAACATCAGACTCTCTAGGACACCTAAAAATATTCATCGAACCATATCTTCCCATCATGACTACATCCCAAACGCTTATTGGAAATTGACTATCAATTCCCTCATTTTGAGGCACATAAGCAATTGTCTGATCTTTTTGAGCAGATCTTACAGACTCTCCATTAATTCTAATTTTTCCCTTTGAAATACTTACAAAGCCAGTTAAGGCATTAAAAAAAGTTGTTTTGCCAGCTCCGTTCATCCCTACTAACCCACAAATCTGGCCAGGTTTCAATCTTAAATTGGCATCATACAAAGCCACCTTACCGTTGTAATCTACGCAAATATTCTCTGCGTCAATCCTAAAATTTTGATAATTAATTGTTTCCATAATTCAAAAAAGCCCTTTTTTAATCAAATCCAAATTATGCTCAAGCATTTTTATATAGGAACTAGCAGGCCCACTATCATCAGACAATGAATCAACAAAAAGATTTCCTCCAAAATTGGCCCCAGTTTCATTCGCAACAACCATTTGAGACTCGTTACTCACAGTACTTTCGCAAAATACAGCTGGGACATTTTTTTCTTTAACTAGTGAGATTGTTCTTGACATTCTTTTGGGAGTAATTTGACTCTCAGCATTAACTGGCCACAAATAAACTTCCTCTAATCCATAGTCATTTGTTAAATATGAAAAAGCACCTTCACAACTTACTAGATACCTACTGTCTTTATTTAAGTTATTAATAAAAAGTGAGAATTCTTTATCTATTTTAAAAAGTTTATCTTTATAAATTTTTCCATTTTCTTCAAATAATGTCCTTTTGGATGGTCTCAATTCTGATAAAGAATCGACGAGAATATCTACGTATTGGATCCCTCTTTTTGGAGAAATCCAGGCATGAGGATTGGGTTTTCCTTTATAAAAATCTTCACTGATAAAAATAGGATCTAAATCTTCGGCTACAGTAATTCTATTAACTTTTAAATTAGAAACAAATTTTTCAGCCCATAATTCAAATCCAAATCCATTATCAATAAAAACAAAAGCATTAGAGGCATTTACCAAATCGCTTGGAGTTGGTTGGTAGCCATGAACTTCAACTCCAGGTTTCGTTATTGATCTAACAATAAAATCATCTTTAGCGACATTGCTTATAATATCCGCCAAAACAGTGAAACTTGCCAGTATTACTTCTTTAGTTTCATTTTTATTTGATATTCTCTTACATGAGGCAGAAGCAATAGAAAGCAGAAGTATCAAACTTAAAAAAAGAATATTTTTTTTCATATTTAACATTCATCCCAAGATTATGAACTAAAAGATAGTTTCATAAGTGGTTTTCTAAGATCAGAAATAAATCCTTTCCAATTTATTTTTTCTTTTTCAAAAGCTTCTTCAACAATTTTCTCAGAATTTTTCTTTATAAAATCCAAATCAGGTTCTTCTACCCCTTTTGTTATTGCCATAAAATCAGCCAAAGAACTTGATACTACTCTTGTTAAATAAGCAGCACTGACAGCCTGAAATGTTCCAGAGACAAGCCAATTTGGGCCATGTAATTTTGTTATGCCAATTAGAGTCTGTCCACTCCATTCAATAACTCCCTGAGCAATTGCAGTCTTTAAAATCTCTTTGGATACTTTATCTAACATTTCAGGAGACCAATTACATCCCCATATAGACTTAATTTCTCTAATCATTAAAGAATTTAATACTGTCATTGCCATAACATCAATTGACGGGATAGGCGATAAGAAAACAGTTGTTGCGACAAGAATTTGATTTTTTCTTTGTATACCTTTCAACTGCATTCTTCTTATACCTTCAATTTCAGATTGCCAGGCTGCATGAAGTTCTTTCAAGAGCCTTTTTTTTGTATTCTCAATATTTTTAGATGAACTTATGAAGAACTTCCTTAAAGAAAAAGGTATATTTGTTATTTCACTCTTATTCACATCAAAAGTAATAATTTTGTTTATAAAGTCATTTGAAATTTGAGACTTTAGGTCTTCTATCTGATTTTTAGCTTCTATTTGGTTGGAAGTTAAAGCCACCAACCAGATTGGCATATTTTTAGGAAACTTTTCCAGCCACAAAAAATCATTTGCCGACAAAGGCAAGTTTATAAGATACAAGATTGCATCACTCTTCAAAGCTTCTTCAGGAATAACTTGAGAAGAATTGTATTTAGGAAGTTTTTCGTATAAATCAAAGTCAAACTTATCTGCTTTGAAATTACTTTTTAAAACAGATTGAAAACTTTGATAATCCTTTTGTCCAATGCAACTTATTTTTTCTTTTTCACATCTATTAAGAATAGATTCAAGTGTTTTTTGTCTTTTTGAATTATGTTTTTCTAATTCATTTCTTGCTTCAAGTTCTTCAAAAAAATTTAAATCTTCATTACATAGATTTATCCAGCCATCTAAATTATTTGGCTCATTAAATTTAGGCTTATCATTCTTCAAGTAAAAATATCCCCCCAAACACAACGCAAAAAATCCTATAGAACCTCCTGCAAAATGAATTAAGTCACTGACAAACCATTCCCCAAAACCTAAAAATAACAAAATAGTAAGAATATTTTTTTTTGGAAACTTTATGAAATCCTTTAAAAGGTTGTCTTTACTGATATTAAACACAATACATAATTTTTCTATTTTTATTTTAATGCAAGTTGTGAATGAGAAAAGCAAAATTTCATAAGTCGTTAATCAAAAGATAAAAATTTAAGCCTTTTAAAAAGACTTATTGCATGACAAGATGCTAAGTTAATAGACTATTTAAATAACTTAAGAAACATTAAGATGTCTAATTCAAATTTCAGCAATAATCCTGGACAAGAAAATTACAGAGGTCGTTCTAACAATGAAAGATCTAATTTCAGAGATAGATCGGGAGGAAGAAGAGATGGAGGAGGATTCCGCATAAGATTGAGTGATAACGAAATGAAAGCTGTTAAATCAATACAAGAGACCTTTCAATTAAGATCTACCGTTGCAGTTCTGGGTTTCTCTGTTAGAACACTTAGCGAAATGATCAAAGACGAAAAATTGATTGAATCAATCAAAGAATATGCAAAAAATAATAAAAACTCTTCTCCGAGTAGACAATCACAAAATTTTTATGAAGAAAAGACAAAAACAGCACCTGACCCTTTTGCAAGACCTGTAAAAAGCACATCAATTGAAGAGATCCAATCTAGCGAAGTAGAAGAGGATGACAAATAAAAAAAGAATTCTTTCGGGAGTTCAACCAACTGGTGATTTACATATTGGGAATTGGCTTGGGGCCATAAATAATTGGGTTACGCTTCAAGAGCAATATGAAACATTTCTATGTGTAGTTGATTTGCACGCAATAACAGCCTCATATAATCCCAAAGAATTATCTAAAAACACTATCTCTACAGCGGCTTTGTACGTTGCTTGTGGGATAGATCCCAATATATGCTCAATTTTTGTCCAAAGTCAGATTTCAGCGCATTCAGAACTTTGTTGGATATTAAATTGCATGACCCCAATAAATTGGATGGAAAGAATGATTCAATTTAAAGAAAAATCCATACAACAAGGTAATAATGTATCTATTGGATTATTTGACTATCCAATACTTATGGCTGCAGACATCCTTCTATATGATGCTGACTTCGTACCAGTAGGTGAGGATCAAAAACAACATCTTGAACTTGCGAGAGATATTGCACAACAGAGAATTAATGCCAGATTTAGTAAGGATAAAAATATTTTAAAGATCCCTCAACCAATCATCATGAAGAATGGTTCAAAAATAATGAGTTTAATTGATGGTTCAAAAAAGATGAGCAAAAGTGATCCTAATGAGGGCAGTCGCATTAACTTATTAGATCCTCCTGAAATAATCACAAAAAAAATTAAAAGAGCAAAAAGTGACAGCTATGTTGGAATTGAATTTAATAACCCTGAGAGACCAGAATCTAAAAATCTTTTGATGATTTATTCCATATTATCTGGCAAAGAAATTTCTCAATGTGAAAATGAATTCTTAGAAACTGGATGGGGGACATTTAAAAAATTAATTACTGAACAACTTATTGAATCACTAGAACCTATTCAAAAAAAATATAAATTATTAATTAATGATCCCTATCAACTAAATAAAATCCTTAATGAAGGGAAGGAAAAAGCTGAAGATTTAGCGAATCAGACTTTAAAAAGGGTTAAATCAAAATTGGGATTTTTTGAAATGGAGAAATAAATTATGCCAATAATTTACTTGCCTGATGGTTCAAAAAAGGTTTTCGAAAAATCTGTAACTATTCTAGAAATTGCCCAGAGTATAGGCGCTGGATTAGCCAAAGCAACAATTGCTGGGAAGGTAAATGATGTTCTTCTTGATGCAACAATTCCTATAAATAAAGATTCCAAAGTTGTAATCATCACATCAAAAGATAAAGAAGGAATTGAAATAATAAGACATTCTTTCGCTCACCTTATTGGTCATGCAGTTAAACAAATTTACTCTGATATTAAAATGGCGATTGGGCCTGTAATTGAAGATGGTTTTTATTACGATATTTTCTCTGAATACAGATTTACTCCTGAAGATTTAATAAAAATCGAAAATAGAATTAATAAATTAATAAAAACAAACTATGACGTTGAAATTTTACAAGTTTCTAAAGAAGAGGCAATTAAAACTTTTAAAGAAAGAGATGAGACTTTTAAATTAAGAATAATTGAAGAAATTCCTGAAGAAGGTCTCATCAATTTATATAAGCACGAAGAATATATCGACATGTGTAGAGGGCCTCACGTTCCTAACACTAGACATTTGAGACACTTTAAATTACTTAAATTATCAGGTTCATATTGGAGAGGTAATAGTGAGAATGAATCATTACAGAGAATATATGGAACTGCATGGGCAAAAGAAAAAGAACTCAAAGATTATTTAACAAGAATTGAAGAAGCGGAAAAAAGAGATCATAGAAAACTTGGTAAAAAACATTCATTATTTCATATACAAGAAGAATCTCCAGGAATGATTTTTTGGCATCCAAATGGATGGACAATCTACCAAGTACTGGAAAAGTACATAAGAGAAATACTCAAAAAAAATGATTATTTAGAAATCAAAACCCCACAAGCTGTTGATAAATCTCTTTGGGAAAAATCCGGTCATTGGGAGAAATTTAGAGACGATATGTTCACTACTGCATCAGAAAATCGAACATATGCTATTAAACCAATGAATTGTCCATGCCATATTCAAGTATTTAATCAAGGTTTAAAAAGTTATAAAGATTTACCAATTCGTCTTGCTGAATTTGGTTCTTGTCACAGAAACGAGCCCTCAGGCGCACTACATGGCTTAATGAGAGTAAGAAACTTTACTCAAGACGATGCACACATATTCTGCACAGAAGAGCAAATTCAAGAAGAGGTATCTACTTTTATAGATCTTGTTTTCGAAGTTTATAAAACTTTTGGTTTTGATGAAATTATTATAAAATTATCAACACGTCCTGAAAAAAGGGTGGGAAGTGAAGATATTTGGGATAAATCAGAAGAGGCTCTTACCAAAGCGCTAGATAATAAGAATCTGAAATGGGAACTACAACCTGGTGAAGGTGCTTTTTATGGTCCAAAAATAGAATTCTCGTTAAAGGATTGTCTTAATAGAGTTTGGCAATGCGGAACTATTCAGGTTGATTTCTCAATGCCTATTAGATTGGATGCAACTTATGTAGATATAGACAATGAAAAAAGAAATCCAGTTATGCTGCATAGAGCAATTTTAGGATCCTTTGAAAGATTTATAGGAATTTTAATTGAACAATATGAGGCAAAATTCCCAATTTGGCTTGCCCCTTATCAAATAATTTTAATAAGCATTACTGATAGAAATATTGAAAAATGTTCAAAGTTTAATGAATTAATAAACAATAATGGTTATCGATCAAAAGTGGATATTAGGAATGAAAAAATAGGATATAAAATAAGAGAGGCAACTCTCGGCAGAGTTCCTTTAATTGCAGTTATTGGTGATAAAGAAGAGGAAATTGATTCAGTAGCTCTAAGAGCTTTGGATGGAACAAATTTAGGAATTTTCGATTTACCTAATCTATATAAATTAATTGATGATTTAATAGCAAAAAAAGGAAGAATAGAATAATTTCAAATAGATGAATTTTCTAGCTTGTGATTTAGGAGGTACTAAGGTTCTATTAGGAATATTTAAAAAAGATATAAATGATGATTCGCCCAAATTAATCTTCAAAAAGAAATATTTATCTTCTGAATGGGGCTCTTTTGAAATAATCCTAGAGGATTTTCTCAAAACAGAATGCAAAAATATTGCTCATCCTTCTTCTGCATGTTTCGCCGTAGCTGGTCCTTTATCTAAAAACAACGCAAAAATCATTAACTTGTCTTGGAATATTTCTGGAAATGCTTTACAGAGCAAATTTAATTTTAAAAGCTGCGAGCTAATAAATGATTTCGCTGTACAAATTTATGGAATACCTTTTTTAAAAAAAAATCAATATTCCACTATCCAAAATGGATCCAATTCTGAAGGTGCTAATAATGATTTGCATGCCATCGTTGGAGCGGGGACTGGCTTGGGGATTGCAAGAGGAATAATATCAGGGAAAAGGGTAAAAGTTTTAGCTAGTGAAGGTGGTCATGTTGAATACTCGCCAAAGTCAAAATTAGAATGGGATTTAAAAATTTGGCTTAAGAATTACCTAAAAGTTGAAAGGATATCTTGTGAAAGAATTATTAGCGGTCCTGGTTTATCTAGAATTGCCGAGTGGAGACTAAGCAAACCTGATGCCCAAAACCATCCTCTACAAAATTATTTAAAAAAGATTAAAATTTTTGATGCTGCGAGAAAAGAACTACCTGAAAAAATTTGTAATCTTTCGAAAGAAGGTGATCAGCTAATGATTGAAGTTGAGAGGATTTGGTTAGGCGCTTATGCCTCTTTATTGGGAGATGTTGCTCTTCAAGAATTGTGCTTTGGTGGATTATGGATTTCTGGAGGAACAGCATCAAAACATTTCAAAAACTTTAAATCAGACTTATTTTTAAAACAATTTTTCGACAAGGGAAGATTAAAAGATATTCTTAAAACTATACCTATAAAAGTAATTTTAGATGAAGAGTTTGGACTTTTTAGTGCAGCCTGCAGAGCAAAAATGCTTTTAAAAACTTAAAACCAAAAATGTCTATTCCTGAAGTAGGTAAAAAAATAAGGGTAACAGTGCCTTCCACAACTGCCAATTTAGGGCCTGGATTCGATTGCCTTGGAGCAGCATTAGATTTGTACAATGAGTTTATTTTTACAAGAATTGAAGGTGGTGGAGATAGATTTGATTTAATAATGGAAAGTACCGATGGTAATCATTTAAGAGGAGGGCCTGAAAACTTAGTTTTTAGAGCAGCTCAGAAAGTATGGGAGAGCGCAAATATGGATCCTTTTGCACTTGAAGCAAGAGTTAAATTAGCAGTGCCCCCTGCACGCGGGCTTGGAAGTAGTGCTACAGCAATAGTTGCTGGATTAATCGGAGCAAATGCAATAATGAACTCTCCATTGTCCAAAGAAAAACTCCTTGAACTTGCCATTGATATAGAAGGCCATCCTGATAATGTAGTGCCCTCTCTTCTGGGTGGGCTTTGCTTGACTGCTAGGTCTTCTTCTCAAAGATGGAGAATCATTAGATGTGATTGGCACGATTCAATTAAAGCTGTCGTAGCAATACCTGCAATTCGTCTAAGCACAAGTGAAGCAAGAAAGGTTATGCCCAAGAATGTACCCATATCTGATGCAGTTACAAATATGGGAGCACTTACTTTGTTACTAAACGGCTTAAAAGCAGGTAATGCGGAACTTATAAAAGAGGGAATGTTTGATAAGTTACATGAACCCTACAGATGGAAACTTATTAAGGGTGGATTAGACGTTAAAGATGCCGCACTAAATGCAGGCGCTCTTGGATGCGCAATTAGTGGAGCTGGGCCAAGTATCTTAGCTTTGTGTAAAAAAGAAAATGGTAAAAACGTCAGTCAAGCCATGGTTAAAGCATGGGAGAAGTCAGGTGTAGCTAGCAGAGCACCGTTCTTAAACGTTCAAACAATGGGCAGCCAATTTAGCACTATCTCTGGTAAGTAGTTTTACTTAGGCATTTTTAATGTTATAGTCTCAAGCTAGTACAACTTCAACTAGAATAAAAAAATTATTCATTACATAAATGAATTTAGAAACTTTTCCATGGCTATCATCTATTGTTTTACTGCCTTTAATTGGGGCATTAATAATGCCTTTCTTGAGTTCAAAAGAAGGAGAAGATAATTCACTCCCTAGAAATATTTCATTAAGTTTTTTATTTATAGATTTTTTACTAATAATCGGCGTCCTTTTTCAAAAATTCAATACTTCAGATAGCTCTTTACAACTGGTAGAAAGAGCTTCCTGGTTACCATCAATAGGCTTGGAGTGGTCTCTTGGCGTAGATGGATTATCTGCACCTTTAATAGCTTTAAGTGGGTTAATTACATTTTTATCAGCAGCGGCTAGTTGGAAAATTAAGAAAAAATCGAACTTATATTTTGCTCTTTTATTAATCCAATCATCAGCACAGGCACTAGTTTTCCTTTCTCAAGATTTTCTATTATTTTTCTTGGCATGGGAACTTGAATTAGTTCCGGTATATCTTCTTATTGCAATTTGGGGAGGGAAAAAGAAATTATATGCGGCCACTAAATTCATTCTTTATACAGCTTTAGCTTCTTTATTAATACTCATAAGTGGGTTAGCACTTGCCTTGAGTGGCGATACCTTTACTTTAAACATCACCGATTTAACAAATAAACATGTAACAGGCAGCCTAGCTTTATTATCCTATTTAGGATTTTTAATTGGTTTTGGAGTAAAACTTCCTATCTTTCCATTACATACCTGGTTACCCGATGCACATGGAGAGGCTAATGCTCCAGTTTCAATGTTACTCGCTGGAATACTCTTAAAAATGGGAGGTTATGCTCTCTTAAGATTTAATGTTCAAATTCTACCTGAAGTACATCTTCAAATTGCACCTGCGCTAATTATCCTTGGGATCATTAATATAATCTACGGAGCTCTTAATGCATTTGCTCAAGATAATGTTAAAAGGAGAATCGCATGTAGCTCTGTGAGTCATATGGGTTTTGTTCTTTTAGGGATTGGAGCTGTAGATGCTCTAGGTATAAGCGGAGCAATGCTTCAAATGATAAGTCACGGACTCATAGCTGCAGCTATGTTTTTTGTTACGGGCTCATTCTATGAGAGAACAAATACTCTTTCAATACCAAACATGGGCGGTTTAGCAAAGGTCTTGCCAATAACTTTCGCATTTTTCTTGGCAAGTTCTTTAGCCTCTCTAGCCCTACCTGGGATGAGCGGTTTTATAAGTGAAATAACTGTATTTTTAGGAATCACTAGTCAAGAAGGCTTCAGCTCTATCTTTAGATCGATCACTATTCTTATTGCAGCTATAGGTTTAGTTCTAACACCAATATATCTACTATCAATGTGTAGAAGAGTATTCTTTGGCCCTAGAATTCCTGCACTAGCAACAGTAAAAGAGATGAATGGTCGAGAATTGACGATTGGTTTCAGCTTATTGTTGCCTACTTTAGTGATAGGTTTTTGGCCAAAAATTGCGATAAATTTATACGAATCTTCAACCAATGCTCTCAGTCAGCAGCTTACTCTAGCTAAATTGATAGGATTAATTCCAACTTTAGTTAACTAAATTATTTTAATAAATGGATACCTCAATCTTTAAATATGGAGAATTACCTGAATTTAAAAAATTTACTTCCGAAAAAATAACTAAACAATTTCCAGTAGTTCTTAAAAAGATCGACGAAGACTTTCAAAAGATAGAGAAAGATTTATCTAATTATTTGATTCAAAACAATTTAAATTGGGATAAAGTTATAGATCCTTTAAATGAAGTCAATGAAATACTTAGATGGAGTTGGGGAGTAATAAGTCACCTAAATGCTGTAAATAATTCTGAAAGTCTTAGAGATATTTATTCAAAATTTCTTCCAGAGATTATTAGCTTGAGTAACAAATTTGGACAAAGTAAAATAATTTATAATTCTTTAGTCAAGCTTAAAGAGACAAACAACTTTGATCAAATAAAAAAAAGAATTTTAGATAAAGAAATTCTTGAGATGCAACATAGGGGAATTTCACTACAAAAACATGATCAAGAAGAATTTAACAAAATTTCAGAAAAACTTGGAAAGCTGTCAACCCAATTCAGTAACAATGTTCTTGATGCCACTAACGAATGGTTTTTAATATTAAATAAAAAATCTGAAGTCGATGGTCTTCCAGAACGAGTACTTGAATTGATGGCAATTTCTGCACACAATCACTTAAAAAAAGATGAAAAAGTTGATATTAAAAATGGTCCTTGGAAATTAAGTCTAGATATTCCAACTTATACTTCGTTCATGACATATGCTAACGAGCGTAATCTTAGAGAAAAACTATACAAGGCATTCGTTAGTAGGGCGTCTCAAGGAGAAAAAAATAATTCTCAAATCATTGAAGATATATTATCTCTTAGAACTAAACAAGCTAATCTTCTCGGTTATAAAAGTTGGGCAGAACTAAGTTTGTCGACGAAAATGGCAAAAGAAATTAAAAATGTAGAAAACCTTTTAGAAGAATTGAGAGAACCAGCATATAAAGCTGCAAAAATTGAATTAGAAACGCTCGATAAGTTTTCTAAAGCTAATGGGTTTCCAAAATCGCAGAATATTGAGGCATGGGATATTAGTTATTGGTCTGAACTTCTTAGAAAGGAAAAGCTCAATTTGGATCAAGAGTCTTTGAGACCTTGGTTCCCATTAAATGATGTTTTGAAAGGTTTATTTAAATTAAGTGAGAAGCTTTTTGAAATTAAAGTAGTAGAGGCGACTGATGAGGCTCCTCTATGGAATGATGACGTCTTATTTTTTAATATCCTCAATAAAGAAGATAAGAAAATAGCATCTTTTTACCTGGATCCATATTCGAGGCCTGAATCAAAGAGAGGAGGAGCTTGGATGGATGAATGTTTGAATAAAAATAATGTTGGCAAAAAGACCCTCCCTGTAGCTTATCTCGTTTGTAATCAGACTCCACCATCAAAAGATAAACCTAGTTTGATGAGTTTTGAAGAAGTTCAGACACTTTTCCATGAATTTGGTCATGGTCTCCAACACATGCTAACTACTGTAAATCTTCCTCAAGCAGCTGGCATAAACAACGTTGAGTGGGACGCAGTCGAACTTCCAAGTCAATTTATGGAAAACTGGTGTTTTCATAAAAATACACTTATGAATATTGCTAAGCACTACAAAACAGGAGAAAAATTATCCGATGAGAATTTTGAGAAGCTCCTAAAGAATAGAACTTTTAATTGTGGTATGGCTACTCTTAGACAACTACATTTTGCAATAACAGACCTCAGATTGCACAGTAGTATTGATAAAAACGAAGGTAAAACAGCCGATGAGATAAGAAGAGAAATTGCAAAACAAACTACTGTTATTGAACCAATTCAAGAAGATCACTTTCTTTGTTGTTTTAGTCATATATTTGCAGGTGGATATTCTGCAGGATATTACTCATATAAATGGGCTGAAGTTCTAAGTGCTGATGCATTTTCTATGTTTGAAGAAGCTGATCTAGAAAACTCTGAAGATTTAAAGTTTATAGGAAAGAAATTCAAAGATACAATACTTAGCTTAGGAGGGAGCCTTCCTCCATTAGAGATATTTAAACTATTCAGGGGAAGAGAGCCACAAACTGATTCCTTAATAAAGCACTTAGGTCTATCTGGAGCTACTTAATAATTTCGTCGATTATTTTGTCAACCACAGATTGATTTCTTACAAGGTTTCTATGTTTGTATACTTTTACTGATATATTTTTTCCAAAATTTAAATTTGTCCACCAGCCAGGGAAAACCATCATATCCCAATAAGTAAAAAAATTTATACACTCAATTTCATCGAGAAAAAAATCATTATTTGCGAGTTCTCTTAAAAACTTACTATTTATTTTCATTTCTGATATTCCCTTAAAGGGGTATTTAGGTATTAATTGAGCCATCAAAGTTCCTTTATGAGGTGAACCTATAGATATTAATCTTCTTGTTCTTTTATGCCCATTAAATTTTTGAAGCCAGTATCTACCAATTATTCCTCCCATAGAAAATCCCAAAATATCTATTTCTTTTTCTAAACCATATTTCTCTAAAATTAATTCGTTTAATTTATTAGTCAATTCCAAAATTGAAGTCATTCCATATGAATGCTTAAGAGTTGGGGCAAAATATTCAACTTCAATATCATCAAGTTTTGAGGTAATAGAAGAAAAAATACTTGAAGTATTCCAAAGACCATGAATCAATATAATAGGATTCCTTTTTTCCAATACTTTAATTATTTTCAAGAATTCTTACTATTGACACCTTCCCATCGAAACCTGTAATTGGAGGCTTAAATTTTGTCAAAATAATTTTAACTTTAGAAAGCTTAAATTCCTGATTAATGATTTCTAAAATTTCGTTTGAATATTTCTCGATTGTAAAACAATATATTTTCTTTGATTGGTCTTTTAAAATTTGAACTAATTTTGAATAGTCAATTGTTTTTTCTATATCATCATTTACTGTACATTTTTCAAAATCAGTCCACAAAAATATATCTAAAATAAATAGTTGTCCCAATTCCCTTTCTTCATCAAGAACACCAACCCTAGCCCAAAGTTTAATATTCTCAATTTTTAAAAAAGTTTCCATCTTTAAAAGTTTTAAAGATCTTTATGCGTGTAGACAGCCTTTCCTGATGAAAAATCATCAACTATATTTCCATCACCTTTAAGAAAATATTTATAAGTTACCAAACCTTCCAGACCTACGGGTCCCCTAGGTGGAAGAGTTTGAGTAGATATGCCAACTTCAGCGCCAAATCCATATCTAAACCCATCTGCAAACCTAGTTGAGCAATTATGAAAAACACCTGCACTATCAACTACATTCATAAATTTATTGGCAGTATTTGAATTATCAGTAATTATTCCATCTGTATGTTTTGAACTATATTTTTGAATATGTATGATTGCCTCCTCAAGATCATCAACAATTTTTATCGATAGAATTAAATCCAAATATTCAGTTCCCCAATCTTCTAGGCTAGCCTCATACTTTAACCCTAATTCGACTGATCTTTTATCTCCGATTAATTTAACATCACTAGAATTAAAAAGAGGGATGGCCTTTTCTAAAAAAGCTGGTGCGATATCTTTATGGACTAATAAAGTTTCGATAGCATTACATGCTGCCGGATATTGAATTTTGCTGTCCAAAGCAACTGATAAAGCCATCTCTATATTTGCCTCAATATCTATGAACAAATGACAAATTCCATCAGCATGTCCTAGCACAGGAATCTTTGTATTCTCCTGAATAAATTTAACTAATTCATTACTTCCTCTTGGAATTATTAAATTAATATATTTCTCAAGATTTAACATCGCCATGCTATCTTTCCTGCTTGTTAGTAAACATATTGCATTTTTATCAAGGCCTGATTCATTTAAACCTTCTTGTAATGCTTTCACTATTAAAGTATTTGTTAAATTGGCTTCACTACCTCCCTTTAGCATTACTCCATTACCCGATCTTATTGCTAAAGAACTAATCTGCATTACGGCATCTGGCCTTGATTCAAAAATAACCCCTAAGACTCCAATTGGCACAGTTTTTCTTTCTAAGATCAATCCCTTTGCAATCTCTCTTTTTATTTGAACTTGATTTACTGGATCAGCTAAATCGCCAACTTTTCTTACTCCTTCAATTGCTGAATTTAATTTTGATTTTGATAACTTTAATCTAGAAAGTAAAGCCCTAGAAATACCCTTTTTTTCTGCATTTGAATAATCCTCATTATTAGCCTCTAATATTTCTTTAGAATTTTTTTCTAGATAATCCGCCATAAAATTTAAGGCTTTAATTCGTTTTTGATTTTCAGTCTGACTTATTTTTATTGAAGCCAAACGAACTTTCTCAGCTTTTTCTAAAAGATCATTTCCTGGTTGGGGAACTTCAAAGATATTAGCCATAATATTTTTTAGTTAATCTAATAATAATTCAAATTAACGATTCTTTAAAGTAAATTTCTTTCTAAATTAATACCTAAAAAATAATTGAACTTGACTTTTCCAATCTCCATCCGAATCATAAGAACCTAATAATTCTAAGTTTGGATTTGCCTGAAAAGTCAAAATTCCTAAAGGTGAAATATCATCTCTACCTGGAACCGTTTGAAAGGCAAAATTTATTGCATCATTAATATCAAGCCCTATTTCTGCTACCCAAGCTTGAGAAGAAAATTCCTCATTAGATGATGATTGACCATCATTCTCAATATCTAAATTTTCATTAGAAAAAATATTATTTAATGAATCATTATTTTCTATTAACGCTGGATATAAAGAAAACTGAAATCTTTCACTAAATGCATCAGCATTATTAAGTTGAGAAATAAATGCTCTATTTATTAAATTTGCAGAGTTACCTCCAATTAAACCAATTATTTGTGATCTGTTATAACTTGGCGTGCTTCTTAATTGGATTCTTCTATTTTCATCAGCAAAAGATAATTGATCTAAAAATCCTTCATAAGATGCTTCAATTTTGATAAGCCTAGTATTACCAATTCCAAATGCACCATAACTGCTTGAACTAGCGTCGACAGCGACATCACCTGATACATTTAAATCCTGATTGTTTTCACTTATAGGTATTATAGAATCTGGAACTTTACTTACTAAAGAAAAATTTATAAATGGAACCACACCGCTTCTTGATGCAAATAAAATATAATTGTCTTTATTTTTATTAAGCTTAAACGGGGTAGTATATAGATTTGCTCTTCCTTTCTTAAGGTAAATAAGACCCCTAGCATTTAAATCTTTTCCTACCTCACCATTTATAGTAAGGTCTAATTTGGTATCTAAATAAGCTTGAACTATCTCTGAATATTGTAGTTTAAATTCTGGTCCAAGTTTTAGTTTAAGATTATTAAAACTCAAATTATCTAGATAACTAGGCAAAGTTTCTCCTAAAAGAACTGAATTCAAAATTGTTTCATTTGATATTATTTCAATATTTTTTTTATTATTCCAATAGAGTTCTGGCCAATCTTTTTTATCCTCTTTTCGTATGAGATTATTTTCTTTTTTGATATTTTGATTGGTGCTATTAAAATTAATAAATCCATTATTAAAAGATAGAGATCCTCCCAAAACAGGACTTTCAAATGATCCACTTAAATCGATATCTGAATCTATTAAGAAATCAAAATTATCTTTTTCTAAAGTAAATCTATTTGTTTTCAAATTAATTTTTGCCTTTTCGGAATTATTATTACTATAAAAAGGCAAAGACCCTTTTATAAAAATTTCCCCAGAATCTTCAGCCTTTGCTTTTAGATTATTGATTTCTAAAGAATCAAAATCAAAAATTATTATGCTATTAATATCTTTTATTTTATTATTGAAAAAATCAATTTCAGAATCGTTAATTACGATAAATCCATTTAAAAGTGGTTTATTTAAGGTACCTTTTAGAATCATTCTTAGATTCACATCACCTTCTTTAAAAGTAAAGTATTCATCAGCAAAAATATCTATTAACTCAACAAATTTCCCATTCCCAATCAATCTTAGATCTAAGTTATCTGATTTATTTATAGGTACTGAGCCCTCAATATTAATTGGGATTTCAGAATCATTTATTAGTATGGAAAAATTAATATCAAAAATAGAGTTATCAAATTCAACTATTCCTTTATCAAATATTATTGTGTTGTTTTTAATTGATGAATTATTGGAAGAAATTTCACTAAAGAAAGATTTTGTATCAATATCATAAAATAAATTCATATCTAAACCTCCAAGAAAATCTCTTGGTTTATTTAAAAAGATATTTGCGGTACTTAATGGTAATTTATTAAACTTTAAAGAACCTTTACCTGTTAATAATCCGCCTTCTAAATCAATAGAAAATTCCTCTTTTTTATTTTTATTATCCTCTCTAAATACATCAAGATAACCATTTAATTTTGCATCCAATTTATAGTTGCTTGGCCTATCCCCCTCAATAGTTACTTTTGCATTAAATCTACTCTTGAATTTATTAAAATATTTTTGCAAATTAAATTTGTCCTCTAACACATTCCTATTTTCAATAAAGTTTTCTATAAGATCGATCCTCTCTTTAAAAGATTTATTAAAGTTATTTATTTCCAAATCATCTAAAATATTCGATTTACTTATGGGAATAACTTTTTTATTATCAAAGTTAAAAATATCAATCGCAGTAAGGATAGTCCAACTAGTACTTACATTCGTGAATTCTGAATTAATAAAATTATTTTTATTTGAATCATATTCAACTTCAATTAATCCTCCATCAATTGGATAAAGTGAAGTATTTATATAAAAATAATTATTTTTGACGCTGAAATCAAATAATGAATTGGCTAGATTAATATTTCTATATTTACCTAAACTCCAAGCAAGTCGGCCAACTAGCGATGACTGGTCTGACGTAATTGATCCTTCACCATTAATAATTCCATCAATTTTATCAAATTGATTTTTGTATAAAGATAATTCAAGTTCATCAAGAGGAAAATTATCCGCCCGCCACTTATAACTATCTTCCTCTTTTACAATGCCTACAGTCCCTTTATTTGAGTTAAAAACTCTTATAAAATTTGCATTATCTAGTTTAAGATCAGAATCAAACTTAATTGAAAGAAATGAAGGGATTGGAGAATATCTATTTTTCATATTTAGCAGAAATTCATTATTTACATTTTTAATATCACCCTCCCATGTCTCTCTAATGCGGACACCTTTAAAGTGCGGATAATCAACATTAAAGTTTATAGAAATATCAGGATCCGTAATTTTTCCTTTTAATTCTCCTTTAGCCGTAATGAAACCCCTTATATCATTTTTCCGGAAAATATTTAAATTAGATAATTGTGTTCTATTAATTTTAAAACTAGTATCTATATCACCAAAATTAATACCTCTTCTATCAAACCAGAAGGGGATATTACCCGATAATTTGATATCTGGATTCAGGCTATTAATGTATCCAATACTTCCTATTAAATTAATATTATTGGAACTTTTATTAAATGGTACATTGAGATTAAAATTCGAAGTCAAAGTTCCATAATTTAATTTTTCTGTATTACCAATTAAATTATTATCTTTACAAAAAAATCTAGTTGAATTTGAATTTATATTCTCTGCTAAATCTTCTGATTTTATTTTAAAATTAGTTAAAGAAAATCTTCCTTCACAAAATGTGCGCTTTGATGATTTATTAAATTTAAAGTTAGATTTAAAGATACCTTTTTTAAAGCTAATTTTTCTATTACCAATAATATATTCAGAATTATCAAGAACTAAACCATTAGAAAATACATCCAGTTTTAAAAAGTCTTGATTTAATTTTGTATTAAATTTAAATTTTAAAAAACCCTTTTCATCAAAATTTGATTTTATACTTGCAATGATTTGTCTATTTTTTGACTTGTAAATAATATTACCTTTTACTTTTGTTTTTAATCCTGCATTATTAAACTTCAGATCTGAATATTTATTTAAGTTAAAGTTCAACTCATACTTAGATTTTGATTTTTTTGTAATTCGATCATCTTTATAAGATTCGTCCCTTTTAAAAAAATCTCTATCTATATTTATGGCAGCTTCCCTAGGACTTATTTTTACAATCCATTTTTGTTTTACAAAAGATCTAAAAGGCTTAATTCCAACATATAAATTTTTGGCTGTAATTTCAGAATCAATATTGTTTTTATCATTAATTTTTGAATTACCCAAAGAAATACCTAGAAATCTAATCCCAACATAATCACCTAAATCAACATTTTTATCTAAAAGATTCTCAATACTTTTTTCTAGTTCTAATTTCCTAGAACTATAAGTTTCTTTTAAAAAATTATTTAATAAAAAAGTGCCCAAAAAACCTAAAGGTAAAAGCATCCCTACCAAAAGAATCTTAGTATTTAAATTTAGAGTTCTAATTTTTTTCAAGTTAGAGCCCAAAAATAGAGTAGGCTTACAAAATATAAGAAATTAATCAGGTCAAAGCCACTAAATGTCTTTTTTTGAACTATTAGAGAACACACCCAAAATTTTTGGATTCCTTGGAATATTTCTTTTCATTTGCACAATAGCAGCTTTTATATTTGATTTTGGTTTTAAATTTCGAATAATTGGAGCAACTATCTTTTCATTATTGCTTTCTTTGAGTAGTTGGGCATTTATACAAAGTTACTCAGAAAAGGTTGCAATAGAAGATGCAAAATATGTTCCAATTGTTTATGATAATGGGTTCGATTTGATTATTGCTAAAGCAGATGATGACTTTCAAGAAGAATCTATTGAACCAACTTTAGAACAATTATCGGAAAACTTAAGGAAAGGTAGCAGATCTGGTGCGAATGTAAAAATAAAGATAAGAAAACTTGAAAAAATTTCGGATGGCGTAAGTAAACCAGTGGTTATAGGAGAAGTTCAGAAAAATGTCAAAATGAATTAGTCTCTTAAACAATGGAAAGTAAAACCTTTTTAGATATCTTGCCAAATAATTTTAGACATGAGAAATCTTTTTTTGTTCAAAATAATTTAACTGACATTGAAAAATTAAGTAATCTTTCTGACCTAGAAATAAATGAGATTCAAAGAACATATTCACTATGCACATTGAATAATCTAAAGAAAATTAGAGCCATAGCTATTTTTAAAAAAGAAATTGGAATTTCTCCACCGCAAGCATATCTACTTTTGCATTGCGGTATATCTTCTATTAAATCATTATCACTATCAAGTCCTTACGAATTAGAGCGCAAAATTGGTAGATTAGAAAGAATTCTTGGAGTAAAAACTGAAACAGATACAACTTTTGCTCTCTTAAAGGAATGGATTAAAAAAGCTAGTGAAATCTAAAAATCTATTTGAAATCTTGGTTAAAAAAATTTTTTAATGTAGAATTTAGAAAAAGTTAGTGAAAATGAAACCTCTGTTATTTTTATTATTTTTGTTTTCCAACTCTTTATACCCTGTTTTTAGTCAATCTAACCTACTGGAAAATGTAAAAAAGAATCCAAACGAAGCTAAGAATTTATGCAATAAGTTTAGAGAGTTTAATTCAAAAGGTATTTCAGCTAGTTCAGATAAAGCTATAGAGTATGTATCAAACAAAAAAAAGTTAACTCCCGTTAACGCAGAGATCTTTTCTATTTACGTGATTGGGCTGCACTGTCCAGACATTATCTAAAGCCTAAATGTCTGGTTCAAGATGGTTTGACAAGTCTTTAATACTTAGAGATGGAGTAAAACTTATATCAAGGATTTGGTTACCTAATAGCAATGGACCATGGCCTGCATTATTAATGAGACAACCTTATGGCAGGGAAATTGCTTCAACTATTACCTATTCTCATCCTGAATGGTGGGCTTCCAAAGGGTATATGGTCATAATTCAAGACGTTAGAGGTATGGGTTCTTCTGAAGGAGTCTTTAATGGTTTTTCTCAAGAAGCTAGCGATACTTCAGAAACTCATGAATGGGTAAGGTCTCTAAAAGAATGTAATGGGAAACTTGGCTTATATGGTTTTTCATATCAAGGATTTACTCAACTAACCGGCGAATTAAATTCAAAGCCGCCCGATTGTTTATCTCCAGCAATGACTGGGATGAATATTAAGGATCATTGGTGCTCAGATGGAGGAGCATATTGGTGGCATAACAATATTGCATGGGGACTTCAAATCGCGGCACTAAAAATGAAAAAAGAAAATAATTTGTTTGAGTGGAGAAAGATAAGATTAGCTTTAGAAAATAAAAGTTATTTAACGGAAGGAATTGAAATTTTAAAAAAATATGATCCTAATAGCTTTGTTTTGGAATGGCTTAAAAATTTAGATAATGCTCGCCCATTTGAAGAATTTAAACCAATTTCAACATGGATTAAACAACCTATGTTAATTATTGGAGGACTTTGGGATCCACATTTAAAAGGCGCCTTTGATCTTTATAAAAAATCTAAAGAAGCTGGTGGAAGCCCAGAGATTATTATTGGGGATGCAACACATCTAAATTGGTGGAAGGGATCACAAGAATCTTTATTAAATTTTTTTGATAAACATTTAAAATTAGATGAAGATTTCAATTCAAAGAATTTAAAAGACGAGAGAAAAATATGGAATATTTCATTAAATAAATGGGAAGATTTAGATAACAAATTTAATCCTGAATTTATTTTTGGACTCAAAAGCGATGGTACAGCAAATGTAGAGGTTGAAGATGGAAGTCTGACCATAAATTCAAAAGGATCAGGATGGTTCACAATTGTTCATGACCCATGGAGACCTACTCCATCTGACGGTGGACATTTAGGTCCAAATCCAGGAAAGTTTAACAGAAGCATTATTGATAAACGACTAGATGTAGGTGTTTTTCAAACCAATTCTTTTGAAGAAGATCAGTATTTAAAAGGAATACCCACATTAGAAATCCAAGTAAAAAGTGATCAGCCCAATTTCGATATCTGCCTTGCTTTATCTCTAGTTGAACAAGGTAATGAAAAGGTGAATCAATTTTCAACCGGGTTCTTAAGGGTTAAAAACTCCAAAATAAGTGAAGAATGCATTTATCAAATCACAATGCAACCAACAAATATTTGTTTAATTAAAGATAGCAAGCTTCGCTTATCTATATCTGCATCAGCTTATCCCGCTATTGGAGTTAATCCTGGATTTGGGGAGGGGAATATTGGATCTCCTTCAGCAAATCATAGAGTTATTACTCTAAGTTTTAGCCTAGATAAAACATTTATGAAAATGACCCCTTTTTTTTTATAAATAATTAATTTTTTGGTTAATCATTTGATATTATTAATCGTTAATGTCTACCAGTCATGATCGAGACAATTCAAGCAGACTGGATTAAATCAGAAGCTATCAACCTAGAAAATTGTTGCAATGATAATCCATTAAAAATATTAGGTCCTCATTTTTATGAAGAACAATGGGTAATTAGGGTTTGGATGCCTGAAGCCGACGAAGTTAAAATAAATTTTAAAAACAAAACCTATAAGGCGGAAAGCATAAACCATAAATGGCTTTTTGAAGCTATCTTGCCTGAAAATCCAAATCACAATTACGAAATAAATATTTCACGAGGAGGGATCACACATACACAACATGACCCTTGGTCATATAGAGAAGAGTGGATGGGAGAAGTTGATAGACATCTTTTTGCAGAAGGTAATCATCATCATATTTGGGAAAAAATGGGAGCACATCTCATTGAAGAAAAGAATCAAAAAGGGGTCATGTTTTGCATTTGGGCTCCAAATGCAAAATCAATCTCGATAATTGGAGATATAAATTCTTGGGATGGAAGACATCATCCAATGCAAAAAAGATTAGGGGGAATTTGGGAACTATTCATGCCATCAATGCAAGAGGGCGACACATATAAATACGAAATAAGAACACAACAAGGTCATATCTATGAGAAAGCTGATCCATATGGTTTCCTTCATGAAATCAGACCTCAAAATGGTTCAATAGTTTCAAAGTTGAAAAACTTTAATTGGAATGATAGTTCTTGGATTTCAAACAGAGATTCTTCTAGTCAAATTAACAAGCCAATTTCAGTTTATGAAATGCATTTAGGGAGTTGGCTCCATGAATCAACAGATAATAAATATCTGGAGGACAATGGTGAACCAAGAGAACCAGTACCTGCAGCCGATTTAAAACCCGGAACACGATTATTAACTTATCCAGAATTAACCAAGAAACTAATCCCTTACGTAAAAGAAAGAGGATTCACTCATATTGAACTAATGCCAATATCTGAACACCCTTTCGATGGATCATGGGGATACCAAGTTACAGGCTGGTATGCACCAACAAGTAGATTTGGCACCCCAAATGAATTTAGAGATTTTGTAAATAAATGTCATGAAGAGGGCATAGGCGTAATTCTTGATTGGGTGCCCGGTCATTTTCCAAAAGATAAGCATGGTTTAGCATTTTTTGATGGCTGCCATCTTTATGAGCATGGAGATTCACGAATAGGTGAACACAAAGAATGGGGAACCTTAATATTTAATTACAGCAGAAACGAAGTAAGAAATTTCTTAGTAGCAAATCTCGTTTATTGGTTTGAAGAGTTTCATATTGATGGCATAAGAGTAGATGCTGTAGCTTCCATGCTTTACAGAGATTATCTACGTCCTGATGGAGAATGGATACCCAATGAAAATGGTGGGAATGAAAATATAGAAGCCGTTAAATTTCTTCAACAGGCTAATCATGTACTCTTCCAACACTTCCCAGGTGCACTTTCTATTGCTGAAGAATCAACAACTTGGCCAATGGTAACCAAACCAACTGACATGGGAGGGTTAGGTTTTAACTTGAAATGGAATATGGGATGGATGCACGATATGCTTGATTATTTTGAAATAGATCCTTGGTTTAGGCAATTCCATCAAAATAGTGTGACTTTCTCAATTACATATAACTATACAGAGAACTTTATGCTTGCACTTAGTCATGATGAGGTTGTCCATGGTAAAAGTCATCTTTTGCATAAAATGCCGGGCGATGACTGGAAGAAATATGCAAATACTCGAGCATTACTAACTTATATGTGGACCCACCCTGGTAAAAAAACAATATTTATGGGAATGGAATTTGGGCAAAGACAAGAATGGAATGTTTGGGATGATTTGCAATGGGATTTACTAGAATTTGAGCCCCATAAAGGTATCAGAAACTTAATTGATGACCTAAACGTTCTTTATAAAAATGAACCTGCATTATGGAAAAATGACTTTGATCCCTATGGATTCCAATGGATAGATTGTAATGATAAATCTAATTCGGTTATAAGTTTCATGAGAAGAGAAAACGATACCAATGAATGGCTTGTTGTTGTTGCTAACTTTACACCTAATACTCATGGGTCATACAAAGTTGGTGTTCCTGTAGAAGGATTCTATAAAGAAATATTTAATTCAGATGGCTCTAAATACGGGGGCAGTAACAAAGGAAATATGGGGGGTAAAGAAACTATAAATTACAATATTCATGATTATCAAAATGCTCTAGAACTTGCTTTGCCCCCATTAAGCGTGAGTATCTTCAAACATCAGTCAAAAAAATAAAAAGGCTAATTTAATTTACTGCTTCATATAAATGTTCATATACTGCTTTTGCTCTGCTTTACATTGTAAGATTTTTAAGTTGGATTTTAATTTTTTAAAAATATCGAATTGAAAAATGGGTCAAGATTTACCACTACTACTTTCTGCCGCAATAGGTAAAAAAGTAAATAGACCTCCAGTATGGATGATGAGGCAAGCAGGAAGATATATGAAAATCTATAGAGATTTAAGGGAGCGTTACCCTAGCTTTAGAGAGAGATCTGAAAATCCAGAACTATCATATGAGATTTCAATGCAGCCTTTTCATGCTTTCAAACCGGATGGTGTGATCCTTTTTTCAGATATTCTCACACCTCTTCCAGGGATGGGCATAAATTTTGAAATAATTGAAAGTAAAGGTCCAATTATTGAGGACCCAATAAGAACTCTTAACCAGGTAGAGAATTTAAATGAATTAAATCCAAGTGAGAGCTTAAGTTTTGTTGGGCAAGTTCTTACTTCACTAAAAAAAGAAGTTAATAATGATGCAACAGTTTTAGGTTTTGTTGGCGCACCTTGGACTCTTGCTGCATATGTAGTTGAAGGTAAAAGCAGTAAAAATTATTCCTTAATAAAATCAATGGCTTTTAATGAACCAGATTTACTTCATAAACTTCTTGATCATTTTGCAAAATCTATTGGTGAATATCTTAAATATCAAATAAAATCTGGAGCGCAGGTAGTACAAATTTTTGATTCATGGGCTGGCCAACTAAGCCCACAAGATTATGATATCTTTGCTGGGCCATATCAAAAAAAAGTTGTTGAAATTGTAAAAGCGGAATACCCTGAAACACCAATAATTCTTTACATTTCAGGAAGTGCTGGGGTTCTGGAAAGAATGGCAAAAACTGGAGTAGATATAATTTCATTAGACTGGACAGTAGATATTGAAGAGGCTTGCAAAAGAATTCCCAGGGGGATTGGAATTCAAGGTAATGTTGACCCTGGCATTTTATTCGGAAACAAAGAATCAATAAAAGAAAGGATAGATAATACTTTCAATAAAATCAAAGGCAGGAAATATATTCTTAATTTGGGTCATGGGATTTTACCTGGGACTCCAGAAGAAAATGCTCAAACATTTTTTGAACATGGAAAAAAACTCACTTACTAGTCAAAGTCTTGGCATATAAAAACTTATTAATAACAGGCGCCAATGGATGTGTTGGCCAATATTTAGTTGATTGGTTTTTGAAAAACACAAAATTCAGGCTTCATCTCATGGTAAGAGACAAAAGTAAGTTACCAATTTCTGTTCAAGAAAATAAAAAAGTCAAGTTAATGATATGCGATATCAGGGAATCAAATAAGTATAAAAAAGAAATTAGTCAAATTAATTACTTAATACATACTGCTACAGCTTGGGGAGATCCCAAAAGAGCCTATGAAGTAAATATCAAAGCTTTTGAAGAATTACTAGAAATGCTTGATATTGAAAAGTTAGAAAAGATTATTTATTTTTCAACAGCTAGTATTCTTGATACCCAAACTGAATTAATGAGGGAATCATTGATTTATGGAACAGAGTACATTCAAACAAAATATGAATGTTTCCAGAGACTTAGAGAAAGCTCATTTGCAGAAAAAACATTCGCTGTTTTCCCTACCTTGGTTTTTGGAGGAAATCTTGGAAAAAAAAGTAAATACCCTGTGAGTTATTTAACTAGTGGATTGAAAGAAATTGGGAAATGGCTTTGGTTAGCAAGATTTTTAAAACTCGATTCTAAATTTCACTTTATACACGCAAATGATATCGCCCAGATTTGCGGGTTTCTAATTAAAAATCATAAAGAAGAGCAATACAAAGGCTTTAGAAAATTTGTGCTAGGTCAAAAATTCATTTCAATTGATGATGCCATAATTACACTTTTAAAAAGAAATAATATGAGGAGATTTTTTGCGATACCGCTTACAAGAAAGATTCTAAAAATATTATTAAGAATTCTCCCCATCCAAACTACTCCTTGGGATAGCTTCAGTATCAAAAAATATGACTTTAATCATGTCCCCATCACTAATCCTGAGACTTTCAAACTTAAAAGTTATGCCAAGTCACTGAATGATATTTTAAGGTTATCAAAGTTACCAAGCTGTAATAACAATTAAAATTCTCGCAGTTAAGTTACCAAAGCCTTGTAATATATACAGATAAGCAAATTTTTATTATGTTACGTTCAATCTTTGCAGGGTTATTTGCAATAGTTTTAACTCTAGGTCTAGGTATTTCATCAGTTTCAGCTAAGACTGTTGAGGTAAAACTCGGAACGGATGCTGGAATGCTTGCATTTGAACCAAGTACAGTAACCATTAGTGCTGGTGATACAGTTAAATTCGTCAATAATAAACTTGCCCCTCACAATGCTGTATTTGATGGGCATGAGGAATTAAGTCATGCAGACCTAGCTTTTGCTCCAGGAGAGTCTTGGGAAGAAACGTTTGATACAGCAGGAACTTATGATTACTATTGCGAGCCACACAGAGGTGCTGGAATGGTAGGTAAAGTTATTGTTGAATAAATTTTCTAAATAGTTAAACACCCTTTTTGGCTTAATATATATTACGGTCAGATTCAAATTTTGATAAATGAAAATAGTCCCAAGCGAATTCTCAAATTCTGCTTGGGACTGTTTTATTTTTGCCAAAAAAATTGCTTATAAAAATTATCAACAAAACGTAGATTCTGATAATTTATTATTAGCTCTTATAAAAAAAGACAATATTACAAAAAATATTTTAAAAAAAAATAATTTAAATTTAAAAGATCTTGAAAGGGAAATAATTTCTTCATTAAATGCCAAGGCAAAAATGAAAAAAAAACAAGATAATCTATATATTGGTGAGACTCTACACAAAATATTTTTGAAGGCGAATGATATTAAAAACACCTTAAATGGTGTAGTGATATCAACAGAACACTTAGTTTACGGTTTCACTTATGATGATTATTATGGATTTCAAATTTTAAATCAAAAAGGTATTCCAGAATTTCTTGAAACTATAAAGAAAATGAAGTCAGATCCGGCAGTAAAAAATGAATTTAATGGTTCTAATGAGTCTTTGGAAAAATATGGTATTGATCTAACTCAATCTGCACGAGATGGGATTTTAGATCCAGTTATTGGTAGGGATGAAGAGATTAGAAGAACAATTCAAATATTGAGTAGAAGAACAAAAAATAACCCAGTTCTTATTGGAGAACCAGGGGTTGGCAAAACAGCCATTGTAGAAGGGTTAGCTCAAAGAATTATTAATGGCGATGTACCTTCTGCGCTACAAGATAGGAAACTTATTTCATTAGATATGGGTTCACTTTTAGCTGGAGCAAAATATCGTGGAGAATTTGAAGAAAGAATAAAAAATATTCTAAAGAAAGTGAAAGAATCAGAAGGTAAGATCATTCTTTTTATTGATGAAATTCATACAGTAGTTGGTGCAGGCGCTAGTGGAGGTTCTTTAGATGCAAGCAACTTATTAAAACCAATGCTTGCAAGAGGAGAACTTAGATGTATTGGTGCTACTACTATTAATGAACACAAACAAAATATAGAAAAAGATCCTGCTCTAGAACGAAGATTTCAGAAAATAAAAATTGAGGCTCCTTCAATAGATGATACTGTATCAATATTAAGAGGATTGAGAGAAAGATATGAAGTTCATCATAGTGTGAGAATTTCTGATAATGCTTTGGTTGCAGCTGCCTCCCTCAGCGAAAGATATATTAACGATAGATTTCTTCCTGACAAAGCAATAGATTTAATCGATGAAGCAGCCTCAAGATTGAATATGGTCATAACTTCCAAACCTGAAGAAATTGATGAAATTGATAGAAAAGTTCTTCAGTTTGAGATGGAAAAATTATCTTTAAAAAGAGAAACTGATGATTTTTCCATAGAAAGATTAAAAAAAATCAATAATGAACTTATTTCACTTAAAGATAGACAAGAAGAATTAGGCGCTCAATGGAAAAAAGAAAAAGATGAAATTAATGAGATTAGCACCATAAAAGAAGAAATTGAATCTGTTCAATTGCAAATAGATCAAGCTAAAAGAAGTTTTGACCTCAACAAAGCAGCAGAATTAGAATTTGGGACTTTAAATTCCTTACAAAAAAAATTAAAAGAAAAAAGTGAGTCCTTGGTAAATTCTCAAAAAAATGGAGATGCAAGTCTTTTAAGGCAAGAGGTGACTTTCGATGATATTGCAGAAGTTGTCTCAAAGTGGACCTCCATTCCAGTTCAAAACTTAAACCAGTCAGAAAAAGATAAGCTTTTAAGCCTAGAGTCAATCCTTAAAGAAAAAATCATTGGTCAAGATAGTGCAATTAGAGCTGTTGCAGATTCCATTAAGAGATCAAGAACTGGTCTAAATGATCCAAATAAGCCATTAGCCAGTTTCCTCTTTTTAGGTCCAACTGGTGTTGGGAAAACAGAGCTAAGTAAAGTGACAGCCAAAATTATATTCGATTCAAATTCTTCAATTACAAGACTGGATATGTCTGAATATATGGAAAAGCATTCAGTTAGCAAAATCATAGGTGCGCCTCCTGGATATTTAGGTTTCGAATCAGGCGGTCAACTAACTGAAGCTGTACGCAAAAATCCTTATTCATTAATACTCCTAGATGAAATAGAGAAAGCTCACAAAGATATTTTAGATATTCTCTTACAGGTTCTTGATGATGGAATCATTACTGATGGTCAAGGTCGTACAATCAATTTCAAAAATTCAATCATTGTTCTCACAAGTAATTTAGGAAGTCAATCAATAAATGATTTATCAGTTAGAAAAGAAGATACAAATGAAATTAAAAAAGTTGTAGATAAAGAAATTAAAAAATTTTTCAAGCCTGAGTTTTTAAATCGTCTTGATGAAATAGTTTTTTTTAATAATTTAGAATTAAATGACATAAAAGAAATTGCAAAAATACAGCTTCAACATTTAGAAAAAAGACTTAACAAAAAAAACTTAAAATTCAAAATTACGGATGAAGCAATTAACCAACTTGTCGAAAATAGTTTTGATCATGCCTATGGTGCAAGGCCTTTAAAAAGAATTATTCAAAAACAAATTGAGACAAAAATTTCAAATAATATATTGAATAATCATTACCTTGATAAAGACGAGATTAATATTTATCTGATTAATGGAGAGATAAATGTTGATTAAATATCTAATTAAAGAATCCTATACGACTTTAAAATTAACAACTTTAAACTAAGATTTGAACCAATCAGGAATTTCCTCAAAACTTGCTTTATTCGATTTATTTTCTTTTGATTCTGTTTTCCAACAACATGTTCTGCCCTTATCCTTATCCTGTAAGTATTCATTAGCCCATCTCCAAATTAATTCAGAGGTGAACTCCATTCCCACATTCTCCATAATTCTCAGATCTAAAGCATCTAAGTCATGTAATTTTTTCCAGTAATTCAGCAAAGGGTCATCTTTATTTATTAGAAAAGTATGGTCAAATTGCGCCTTTAATCTATTTTCTAGGGGCTTTAGACTTGAAAAATCGACAACAAAACCATTTAGGTCTAATTTTTTTGCAGTGAACCAAAAGGTGAATGATCTTGAATATCCATGCACAAATCTGCAGTGGCCCTCATGGCGCCATTGCCTATGTGAACAGGGAAAATCCTCGTAACTTTTGCTGCATGAAAATTTCAGAGAATGAATATACATCAATTAACTGTTAGGATAATTTTAATAAAACACATTGAGTAGGATTTAACATAACGAGCATAATGACTTATTCAACTAAATTTTCGATAGAGGATCTACGCTTTGATAATTATGGATTAATCCCTGCAATAGCACAAGATTGGCTTGACGGATCAATTCTTATGCTTGCTTGGATGAACAAAGAATCTTTGATAATGACAATTGAAACCAAAAACGTTCATTATTGGAGTAGATCAAGATCTGAAATTTGGAGAAAAGGAGCTACAAGTGGAAGTACCCAAATACTTAAGGAGATAAGATTCGACTGCGATAATGATGCACTAATCCTTTTGATTGAACAAAATGGTTCAGGAGCATGTCACACTGGGGAAAAAAGTTGTTTTTTCAACGAAATCAAAATTAATCAAAGTTATAAAAAAGAGAAAAAAACAACTCCCTTCTCAAATATTTGCTCTGAATTATTCAATACAATAAACGAAAGATCAATAAATCCATCAGAAAAAAGTTACACAAATCATCTATTAACAAAAGGTAGTAATACTATTTTGAAAAAAATAGGGGAGGAATCTGCAGAGTTTATAATGGCTTGCAAAGATAAAGATAAAAATTCAATCTCAAATGAAGCTGCTGATTTAATTTATCATCTGCAAGTAGCCCTTATGCATAAAGGGGTTGAGTGGAGAGATGTACTTGCTGTTCTAGAATCGAGAAGAAAAAATTAAATAATTAAAATTTATAATTTTAATTTTTTAACCTAAAAATTTTAAAAAATAATGTTAATTACCTAATTAATAATTATTAATGAATTATTAATTAATTATTACATGTATGGCTTATTACTGAATTGACTATAAGTTGAATATATCAACAATGAGGTAAATCGTGAGTTCATTAAGCGATTTTCTTGGTGAAATAGGTCGTCATCAACTTTTGACTCCCGAAAGAGAACTCACAATGGGCAGAAAAGTCCAAGAAATGGTTGTACTTGTCAATAGATGTCAAGAGGCAGGAGGGAAAGGCCCCGCTTGTGAATACTCTGAAGCTGAGAGAAAAAAGATAAAAATTGGTGAAAAAGCTAAAAACGAGATGATAACAGCCAATTTAAGATTAGTTGTCAACCTTGCTAAGAGATACCAAGGAAAAGGATTAGAATTACTGGACTTAATTCAAGAGGGAACATTAGGTCTTACAAGAGCCGTAGAAAAATATGATCCGTCTAGAGGACATAGATTTTCTACCTATGCTTATTGGTGGATTAGGCAAGGTTTAAATAGAGCATTGTCAACTCAAAGTAGAACGATAAGGATCCCTGTTAACATTAATGAAAAACTTACAAAACTAAGATCAGCAAAATCAAAGCTTATGCAACTTAAGGGTATTCCACCCACTAGTGTTGAGCTAGCTGAAGAAATGAAAATAACCAAAGAGGAAATTGACGAACTCCTCTCTTGTGAATTGAGAAGCATTACTGTTAGTCTTCAAGGTACTGTTAAATCAAAATCAGATCCTTCCGAATTAGTTGATATTCTTCCAAGTGATCAAACTCCCCCAATGGAATTAGCCGAATTAGCAGAAAGGACAGCCTCGGCATGGAAGTTATTAGATAAAGCAAATTTAACTGAGAAAGAAAGAAAGATAGTAAGCCTAAGATTTGGTTTAGACGGCTCAAATGAATGGAGAACTTTAGCTGAAGTTGCAAGACATATGAGTTGTAGCAGGGAATATTGCCGACAAGTCGTTCAACGTGCTTTAAGAAAACTTAGAAAAGCAGGAATACAGAATGGATTAGTTGATAGTATTAGCTAAAAATTCCATTAAAAATATTTAAATTTCATTTATAAAGATGAAAGAGAATTACAAAGCCCAAGAAAAAATCTATGATGCTGAAGTTTTAGAGAGTTCAACATTTGATGAAAATATCATTATCAAGATTCTTATTAAAGCGGGAAAAACAATTGCCAAGCCTGCCTTAGAAGTTTTGGAGATGGCATTAGATCCTTATACTCCTGCACAAGTGAGAGTTTCATTAATGGCTGCTCTAGCATATTTGATTATGCCATTTGATCTTTTCCCTGACTTTATGCCTTTAGTTGGTTTTAGTGATGATTTTGTAGCCCTCACAGCAGTACTCAGTATATGGAGCAAATACATGACTCCTTCAATAAGAGCAAGAGCAGAGAATAAGCTTAATAAGTTATTTCCTTTTTATTGAATGAGTAAATTATCTCTACAGGAAGAAAAAGAACTCGTCTCCTTCATTAAAGATTGGTTAAAAACGCATGGATTTACCCAAAAAGACTTAGCAAATGAATTAAAAGTCAAATCGAGTAGAACCTCCGAGATTATTCTCAAAATGAAAGAATTATATAAAAAAGGCGGCATGTTCAATATTGCAAAAAATCTTATAAAGATTGAGCAAAAATGGTTAAAAAATATCAAGAACGATTATCTAGAAACAAAACAAACACCACCATATAATCAATTAGATATCGACTCATTAGTAAACCAGATAAATCAAGATACTAGTAAATAAATATTATTTAAAATAATATATTTTTAATTAAAAATTATATAACCTATTAAAACTTACGTTTAAATAAATATCTTTTTAAGTACTAAATAAGATAAATAATTGAATCATTAAAGCAAAAATAATATGTATATTTAAGTTAAATTAATTCTTTTAATAAATAGTTAAAAATTACTAAATTTTTTAGTAAATCATATTTAAAATGCTTGAATCCAGGGATAAATATCATAATTAATCCATATACCTTTTTCCCAATATATATCCTCCTCAATAAGATCTTTCAACTCATTTACATCCTTAGCATTAAAAATTCCAAACAAATATTTGGTACATTTTGTTGGCCCTAATGTAACTAAAATATCTCTATCTTTTAAGTTTTTAAGTCTCTTAAGATGTTGTTCTCGAAATGGTTCCCTTTTAATAATTGCATCTTCACAGTACCTTCCAAAAACTACAAACTTTTCCATTTTTAAATATAAATAATAGAATGAATAGATACTTAATAATTGCATATATTACACGCAGATTGCTATGTTATTTAATACAACTTTCTTTTAATTAATTAATTATGCTAACTGGTAGCGATCTCCTTGCAAAAGTTAAAGAACTTGGTGATGTTAGCAAATCTGACCTGGTTCGCGCCTGTGGATATGTTTCCACTAAAAAAAACGGAGGTGAACGCTTAAACTTTACCGCATTTTATGAAGCACTTTTAGAAGCAAAAGGGGTTAATCTTGGTGATTCTGGAGTTGCAGGTATTGGAAAAGGTGGGAGAAAACTTAGTTATATTGCAACAGTTCAAGGCAATGGAAATCTTCTGATTGGGAAAGCTTATACAGCACTTCTTGATTTAAAAGCAGGTGATGAATTCGAAATTAAGCTCGGAAGAAAACAAATCAGATTATTACCTACAGAAGAATCTTAAAGACAACAACAATAAATTGGTCATAACATTTTTAATTAATTTTCTATAAATAATTCTTTTAATTAATAAATTATCTTTGTATTTATTTTTTTTGATCAGCAGCTAAACGCATTTCTTTACAAAACTCACCAACATGATCGACAACATCTTTTTCACTTGAGCTCGAGATTCGTTTTACAAATGCACTCCCAATAATTACTCCATCTGCTCCCCATTCACGAACTTTATCTACATGTTCTGGAGTTGATATTCCAAAGCCAACAGCAATTGGATTGCTATTTACATCTTTTAATTTAGCGATAAGATTTTCTACTCTATTTTCCATTTTGTTTCTCTCACCAGTGACACCTGTAACACTTACTAAATAAGTAAAGCCTTTTGTATGATTTGATATTTGTTTCATTCTTTCAAAAGGAGTAGTTGGTGCTACCAATAAAATTAAGTCCATAGAATGGTTACTAACTATTTTAGAAAATTTATAAGCTTCCTCCAAAGGGAGGTCAGGAACTATTAGTCCAGAAACTCCAGAATCAGATGCCATCTCACAAAACCTTTCAAAGCCAAAAGATAGTAATGGATTCAAGTAAGAAAAAAGGATGATGGGGATATTTAATTTACCTTTTAAAGACTCTAAAAGTTTAATTACTTTTCTTAAGCTAGTACCTGACTTTAAGGCGCGAGAGGCCGCCACTTGAATGACAGGTCCATCTGCAAGTGGGTCACTATACGGGATACCTAATTCAATAAGGTCAGCTCCATTTTCTTGTAACTTTAATAAGATCTCAGACGTTATTTCAATATTGGGATCCCCAGCCATTATGAAGGGCATTAGAGCAAATTTTTTTTTATTTTTTAACTCACAAAACATCTCATCTACCTTAGATAAAGATTCATTTTTAGTAATTTGCATTTTGTTATCTTTCATAATATTTAGATAATTTTTTATGAAAAATTTATGGATTTTTTTCTAAATCTTCCATAAGTTTTTGCTGCTCTTCCTTTGACAATGAGTTGAATTTGGTTTCTAGTTTATCATTAACAACTTTTTCATACTCTTTTCTATAACGCTTCCTTTGTTCCATAAAAGTCATTTTTCCATTTACAACTCTATAAACATAAGATGTTACCCAAGTAATAACAATCAAAATCAAGATAAAACTTGATAGAGTGGTGGCTGTAAAATTATAGATACCAATTTGCGGTGCAAATTTATAACTAATTAATCCTATTAATGAAATAAATAAACCTATTTGTATAACTTTTCCTTTAGTCAATTATTTACCCTTTACCACTTCCTTTAAGTCTGAGATTTAAAAATGGAGAAAATAAAATTAAACCTGGAAAGAAAAGAAATACAAGGCCATAAATACCTAATCTTTCGTATTTGCCCATAATATTCCATCTATTATTCATCCAGTAAAATAGTAACAATGGGATAACCAATAAATAGGTAGAAATAATTCCGATATAAGCAATTAAAGTAGCTAATGAATTATTGTAAAAACTTTCCATTTTAATTTATGGTTGCTTAGTTAAAACATAACAACTATTGGAAGTTATCGTCAGAACTAAAAATAAATAATTAAATAATGGGAGTGGGGGGACTTGAACCCCCACGAGCTAAATCGCTCGACGGATTTTAAGTCCGGCGCGTCTACCAATTCCGCCACACTCCCAAAAAGAATTTGCGCTTTTTCATCGTAGCCGAAAGTATCACTTTTAACCAAAAAAATATCCCAATATTTACACTTTCCTTGAATAGATAGACTCGCAGGATTAATTATTACCTATTAATTTCCTAAAAAATTGTTGCAATTTTTTAGTCATCTAGCTAGCAATCAATTAATCAACATAAAAAAAATTGAAAAAATTTATTGCATTATCTTTAATAGGTTCTAGCTTCTTGATCAGTAGCAATTCAGTCAAAGCCGACCTAATAAGAGTAGTTACTTTAGGAAGTAAAAACTATAAAGTTCAACGCGTTAATGAAACCACAAATGTAGCTACTGATTTAGTTGAATTTAATCAACCTAGTGGAGTAGCTTCTTCAGGATCTTTTCTAGATTCTTACAATAGAAAACTCTATATGGCTGGTGATAGCGATGGATATACTATTTATGATATTGACGCAAATACAATTACAAAAGTGCCTTACGGATTAACTGGCCAGCTTAATAATTTTGTACCTTGGGAAGGTAAAAACGTTATCAAAAAAAATGAAGATGGAACTATTCAGATAGGTGGAGATGCTAATGATGTCGACATAACTTCAGAGGGTTTATCTGTTGATGGGGATCCCATTATAAGTAAGAAAGCAAATGGTGAGTTGCATATTGGTAAAAACTCTTGGATTACTAAAGAAGAAAATGGCAGGCAAAAAGTATATGCAAAAGATGCCGCAGGAAATCCAATACCTATAGACTATACAAATGGAACTAAATTATTGATAAATGGAAGAGATATAGAACAATCAATAAATAATGTCGGAGCATTAAGTGCTGCTCTAACAGGATTACCAACAGTTCCTACTGACACTGCTCTTGCTTGTGGTTTAGGAGCAGGAACTCACGGGGGTGATTTTGCCTTTTCAGGAGGATGTGCTTCTAGAGTAAATGAAAAACTATCATTTAACTATGCCGCATCTATGACTATGCCAGGTCAAGAATATGCCGGTGAATTTGAAGATAGTTTTTCTGCTAGAGCTGGATTTGTTTGGCAATTAGGTAAGGCAAAAAAGCCAACTCAAATTAGCATGAATCAAAAAGAAGAAATAGATCTAAAATTATCTCAACTTGAAAATGATAATGAAAAATTAAAAAATGAGAACGAGAAAATAATATCTAAAAATACTCATTTAGAAACTAGTAATAATGAGATAATTTCTCAAAATAAAAAACTTCTTGCACGATTAGAAAAATTAGAAAAAATTGCGTTTAAATTCCAGGGGGACAAATATAAGTTTTCAAAATCAATTTCAGAATAATAGATTCTTTTATTTTGACATTTACTTCGCGCTAGATATAAGTTGGATATTTGTCCTTAATTGGACAGGTTAAAAATTAAGTAAGGGACTAGGTTCTAGCCTAATCCCTATATATGCTGTACGCTAGTGTATTAATTATTTTGTTAGTTTTTAAGTCCGGCGCGTCTACAATTTCCGCCACACTACAATAAGGAATTTGCGATATCCAATCGTAGCCGAAAGCATGCCATTTAACTTAAAAAATTGGAATATTTCCACTTTTAATTGTCAGATTAAATCTAATTTTTTTAATTTACTATTCCTTCTACTTGCCATTGTAAAGTTTCACCAGCATGAAATGGTTTAATTTGTCCGACAATTTTTTTTTCTTCAACAACATCAATATATTCTTTAATTTTATTAGGTCTAGAAACTAATTTTAATTTTTCTTTATTTGGGGGGACATTATAAAAATGAGGGCCATTCAAACTTGCAAACTTTTCAAAATTATCTAGAGCATCCTCCTCTTCGAAAACTGTTAAGTAGCTTTCTATTGCTACTGGTGAATTAAAAATGCCTGCACATCCACAAAAAGCCTTCCACTTCCTAAGGTGTGGAGCAGAGTCAGTCCCCAAGAAAAAACATTTTTTCCCACTTGTTGCCGCTCTCCTTAAAGCGAGTCTATTATTTTCCCTTTTAGCAACTGGTAAGCAGTAAAAATCACTATTTAAGCCTCCAAAAAACATTGCATTTCTATTTATATGCAAATGATGCGGAGTAATAGTAGCCCCAATATTATTTTCTTGCACAAAATCCACTGCATAAGAGGTGGTTATATGTTCAAGAACGATTTTTAATTTTGGGAATCTTTTGGTTATTTGAGAAAGTTCTTTATCTATAAAAACTTCTTCTCTATCGAATACATCTACTTCAGAATCAGTCACCTCCCCATGAATTAAAAGAGGCATTCCAGAATCTTGCATTAATTCAAAGATCTTATATAGATTTTCTATTTTCCTAACTCCATGACTAGAATTTGTTGTGGCATTTGCAGGATATAATTTTGCTGCAAAAAAAACATTATTTTTAAAACCATTAATTAGTTCCCCTTTATCAGTGTCATCTGTAAGATAAATTGTCATTAATGGTTCAAACTTAGAACTTTCTGGTAGCGCTTCAAGAATAGATTTCCTATAAGAAATAGCGCTATTGATTGAAGTTATGGGACTTTTAGTATTTGGCATAACAATGGCTCTTCCAAAAAATTTGGAAGTAAAATGAATGATATTTTTTAATACAAGACCCTCTCTTAAATGTAAATGCCAATCATCAGGTTTTATTATGTTTAAAGTCTTCAAAATTTTTTCTATTTAATCAATTTTAACAGCAAATTAAAATTGACAATAAATTATAGATATTTGAGGATAGTTATTAACCAATTATGAAAATTTTAATTATCTAAGTAAAAGCCAAAATATGAGTGATTTTTTATTTCCAATAATAGAAATAGTTTTAGGCATAGTTCTACTTTTTGCTGGAGGAGAGTTCTTTATTCAAGGAGCCATATTTTTATCTTTAATTTTAGGAATACCTCAAATAGTAATTGGTTTGACAGTTGTTTCTCTTGGAACAAGCTCACCTGAGTTGTTGGTAAGTTTGAGTTCAATTCTAAAAGGCAGTGATTCGCTTGCAGCAAGCAATGTAATTGGAAGCAATATTTTTAATGTTCTCGTTGTTTTGGGCATAAGCTCACTGATAACACCTCTTAAGGTAAAAAGCAGAATAGTCAGAAGAGATGTGCCTCTTTTAATGGCAATTTCTTGTGCAGTTTGGGCTATGTCATCAACAGGCTTATTAACTTTGCAAGCAGGGATATTTCTAATATTTTGTTTAATCTTAAATACAATATGGGAAATCAACACCATCAATGAAAAAGGAGAGGAGACAAAAGATGCTGAACCAGAGATAGAAGAATTAAAAGATAACTATAAAGGGAAAGTGAATATTTTACTAAAGTTAATATTGGGAATATTTCTTTTAAGCTTTGGTTCAAATATTTTAGTAAATGGTTCTCAAACGCTCGCTACTCTTTTGGGTGTAAATGAAATTGTTATTGGTTTAACTATCGTCGCAACTGGGACATCTTTACCAGAATTAGTAACTTCAATAATTGCTGCATTTAAAGGCAAAACAGATCTTGCGATTGGGAATGTAATTGGAAGTAATTTACTCAATCAACTTTTAATCCTTGGAAGTTGCAGTATTTTTTCAGGATTTAAAGGTTTAGTAATTGAACAGAGTCTAATAAAAGTTGACTTACCTTTTATGGTTTTGACTACCTTTGCATGCTTACCAATTTTCTGGAGCAAAGGGAAAATTACAAGAATTGAAGGATTCATTTTGCTTAATCTTTATATTTTCTACATTCTGGATAAGATACTTTTCTTGAATGAATTTAACTTCCTTTCTGAATTAAGGATAGGTTTATTTATTTACTTTGCATTACTTATAGTATATCTGATTGTTCAAGAAAAATTAAAATTTTCTAATTTATAATTTTATCCATACATAGTCACAAATTCTTCTGAGATAGTTGGGTGCAAAGCCATAGTAATATCAAAGTCTTTTTTTGTTATCCCTGCATTTAATGAAATTGATACCATTTGAATAATCTCAGACGATGTTTCTCCAAACATATGACATCCTAAGACTTTGTCAGTTAGCTTATGAACTACAATCTTCAACATACATTTTGATTTATTCTTTTTAAAGGTATTAGACATAGGGGTAAATTTGCATTTGAAAATTTTTATATTTTTTTCAGAGTAAATCTCTTTAGCTCTTCTCTCACTTAAGCCAACTGTTGAAATTTCTGGAATAGTAAAAACGGCCTTAGGGATATATTCATAATTTACTTTTCTTTTTTGGGCATTAAAAAAATTATCCGAAAAAACTCTCCCTTGTTCTATTGCTACTGGAGTTAAGTTTGGTTTATTTATGATATCGCCAACTGCAAAAATATTTTCGTTGCTTGTTTGATTTAGTTCATCAACATCTAAATATTGGCCATCCATCTTTAAATTTAAAAAATCTAAGTTTAAAGGCAAAAGATTTGGTTCTCTTCCTGTAGCAATAAGGATATTATCAGTCAGAATTTTATCTCCCGAGTCTAGGGTAGATTCCAGATTTCCATTTACTCTTCTAATAGATTTTAATTGAGTATTGGAGATTATGTTGATTTCAGTAAAAGTAGGCGATTCCTCTAGGCATGAAGAAAGATCCTCATCAAAACCATTAAGTAAATGTTGACCTCTAATTAATTGAGTTACTTCAGTACCTAAATTTCTGAAAATAGAAGCAAATTCACAAGCAATATATCCTCCTCCTACTATTAATATTGATTTAGGAAACTTTTCTAATTCAAAAATATCATCACTAGTCCATGCCAAATCTACCCCAGGAATATTTAATTTCTTTGGTTTACCACCAACTGAAATAAGAATTTTTTTTGAACTAATTTTGTTTTTAATTTTCTTCGTTTTTAGGCAAATAATTTCCAATTCATTTTGAGTAATAAATCTCCCTAAACCTTCAAAAACAGTTATATTCAACTTTTTTAAAGAATTTCTATGTAAATTACTTAATCTAGAAACTTCCTCTCTAACATTCTTCAATAAAATGTTTGATTCAAAATTAATACCTTCATTTTTTAATCCATATCCTTCAGACGAATCGATATTTTTTTTACTTTTAGCGGCATAAACCATCAATTTTTTTGGGACACATCCCTTTATCACACAAGTTCCTCCTATTTGATTTACTTCTATGATCGCTACTTTTGCTCCATAACTAGCAGCACGTTTAGCCGCCGCGAGTCCTCCAGATCCAGCGCCAACAACAATTAAATCAAATTCAAATTCCAAGACTTTTTTTAATCAATTATTATAACGTTAGTTTATAACTTTAATTCAAATAATGAATGGGATTTTGACATGGGATGATTTAAATAAATTTGAAGTTGAAGATCTTGATAGAGTCCATGGTATAAATAATTCCTACGCAAATTTAAGATTATTTGGGCATAGTGAAAATGATGTATTAGTTACCCTCTATAGGGATAGGCATTCTTGGTGTCCTTACTGTCAGAAGATATGGTTATGGCTTGAATTTAAGAGAATTCCATACAGAGTCAAAAAAATAAATATGTTTTGCTACGGTCAAAAAGAAAGTTGGTTCCTTGAAAAAGTTAGATCGGGGAAATTACCTGCAATTGAATTTAAAGGACAAGTTATAACTGAAAGCGACGATATCATAGCTTTTTTAGAAAATGAATTTGGAGCACTTGGTTCTTTTATAACATCTAATCAACTTATCAAAATCAGAGAATTAGAAAGAGAAATTTTCAGATCCTGGTGTAATTGGCTCTGCCGAGAAAGCTTTAATTTTATAGAAAACTCTTTTAGAAAAAAAAGATTTAAAGAATCCATTTCTAAACTTGATGAAATCCTAAGTAGATCAAAATCAGGATTTGTTGATCCATCAGTATCTAATAGTGGTGATATAGAGCCTGGTGTTGGAGATATAATTTTTATTCCCTATATGGAGAGAATGAATGCTTCACTGATTTATTATAAAGGATTTAATTTAAGGTCTAATTACCGTCATGTAGATAACTGGCTTACCCTTTTTGAAGGGACAAGTGCCTATAGAGGCACTCAAGGAGATTTTCATACTCATTCTCATGATTTACCCCCACAAATGGGAGGGTGTTATAAAGAAAGAAATGAACAACAGATTACTTTCTCCAAGCTTATAGATACGGGGAAGGGTCTAGGTAATTATGAATTAAATAAAAATTATGATTCAAAATATTTCGCTAAAATTGCTCTTAAAAGAGTAATAAAACATAAAGACAATTTACTAAAAGTAAACCCATACAATAAAGAATCCTATGAGGAATCATTGAGATCAGCATTGACCCATATGATCACAGGTGAAGTAATAATCCCTAAAAAATTTTCAGGAATCTCTCTAAGATACTTAAAAAATAGAATCTCAGTTCCAAGAGATATGCCAATTATTTCAGCAAGGTTATTAAGACAATCATTAAATAAAATTGAATCTCTCGGGGATATCAATGATGTAGATAAAATACCTTTAGGACATAGATATGACCAAGATCCTAGAAATTTTATTTCTAGTTAACAGTAAACTATAAGTTTTTTCTTGAATCTATTTGAAGTAAATCCCTTATTTTTTGAACTTGACTTGCAATATTAGGATCAATAGACAATTTTTTTTCAACTTGTTCAATAGCATACATAACTGTTGTATGGTCTTTCCCCCCAAACTCATCACCAATTCTTGGTAGGCTTAGATCCGTTCCATGTCGCATAAGATACATGCCTATTTGCCTGGCTTGACTTACTGGTTTCCTCCTACTTGAACTAATCAATTCATCAGTAGAAACTTTAAAGAAATCTGAAACTTTATTAATAACTTGTTTTGGAGTAACAACTACTCCAACACTATTCGGATCAAGCATTGGAGCAATTGATTGGACTGTCATTGGCAAGCCTGTTATTGATGCAAATGCAACAGCTCTAGTAAATGCTCCTTCCAATTCTCGAATATTCGAAGTAAATCTTCCTGCTATAAATTGAATTAAATCTCTTGGAAGACTCATCCTCTCTTGTTCTGCCTTCTTTTGAAGGATGGCTGTCCTCGTCTCAAGGTCAGGTGGTTGAATATCTGCAGTCATACCCATTGAAAACCTAGAAATTAATCTCTCTTGAATTCCCGACAGTTGATTTGGAGGCCTATCACTTGCAATAACTATTTGACTTCCTGATTCGTGAAGAGCGTTAAAAGTATGAAAGAATTCTTCCTGTGTATACTCTTTGCCTTCTAAAAACTGTATATCGTCTATTAAAATCAAATCTACATTTCTATATTTATCTCGAATAGCTGTCATTCCATCTCTTCGAATACCACTAATAACATCATTAGTAAAAGTCTCTGTAGATACATATTTAACTTTTGCATCTGGATCTATTTCTACTCGATAATGGCCTATTGCTTGCATTAAATGAGTTTTACCGAGACCTACTCCACCACAAATAAATAATGGATTGAATTCTCTACCAGGGGATTCGGCAACTGCCAAAGCCGCGGCGTGAGCCAACCTACTATTTGGACCTACTACAAATCTTTTAAAAACATAGCGCAAATTTAGACCGTTTGGATTTTTGGATCGATTCTTTGAAGGAATATCTTTACTATTATTAGGAAATAATTTTGTTTTATGATTCACTATCTCTTCATCTAGGTTCCCTTTGTTTGTTGTAATGTTGCTGATATTTGTTTCAGATTTAAAAACAACTTTTACATCATGGCCGCATATTTCTTTTGCAGCCTTTTCTATAGTTTGACAATAATTCTTTCTTAACCAATCACTGGAAAATGTATTTGGAGCAATTAAGGTTAATAAGCCATTTTCAAAACAATTAAATTTAGCAGGCCTTATCCATGTCTCAAAAGAAGGCTTACTTAAAGTTTTTTGAAGTGATTGTTGAACTTCCGCCCAAATAGGATTGATTGCTTGCAAAATTTTATTCTCTAGATTATTAATCTAGTTGGAATTTAATAATTGGCCATTATGAAATCACAAGATCACGATAAATTTAAAATTACTTAACAAAGTATCATACAAATTTAGGAAAAATTTTTATTTTTTTTATAGGCATATAATAATTTTAAATCGCACTAGATTATTGGATAAAGCATTAATTATTATCATGGCAAAATGGCATGGTTTTGGAAGATGCAAAACAAGATTATCTAAAGATATAGGTAAAAGAAATTCTGCAAATGTTCAAAGTGTGATGACAAAACACACTATTTCAGTCGCAAAATTTCTCCAAGAAAATAAATTTATTGATATTTCTATTGCTATATCTGGTTTGGGGCCAAGCAATTGTAGTAGATGGTCTAAACAATTAGGCATCAAAAAATTTAATTTACAAGGGAAAGGCTGCTTGGGAGAAAAAATGAAACGTCAAATAATTATCAACAAAAAATTTTGTGCTAGACAAAATATCAAAAATATTATTTTTATTGGTACTGACCTTCCAGATTTATGCCATCAAGATTTATTGAATAGTCTAAAAGAGCTTAAACAAAATGATCTTATTTTAGGACCATCTAATGATGGAGGATATTGGCTTATTGGTTTGTCAGAAAAAATATTTTCATCGCATATATATTTACCTTTTATCAACATAAAGTGGGGTACAGAAAATGTTCTTCAAAATACAATTGATAATTTTGCTTCTACAAAATTGAAATATAAGTTTCTAGATAAAAAAATAGATATAGATACAATTATTGATATTGAAAATAGAAAGTAAACGGTTTGTCTAAAATCTCCATAATCATTCCCACTATTAACGAAGCTAATAATTTGCCATTATTGCTTTCAGACTTGTCAAGTATTCCGAAAGAGGGCGAAATAATAATTGTTGATTGTGGAAGTGAAGATAAAACGATTGATATAGCAAATATTTATGGAGCGAAAGTATGTATATCCAAAGAAAGGAATCGAGGTTTGCAATTAGATATTGGAGCTAAAAATTCAAAAGGAGAGTGGCTTATATTTTTACATGCAGACACAAGATTAACCCATGATTGGTATAAAAAAATAAATTCATTTTTAAATGGAAACAAGAATAGTATTTACTATTTTAAATTCAAAATTAATCACAAAAAGATAATTTATAGAGTCCTCGAAATTCTCGTTAATCTTAGAAGTAAATACCTTAAACAACCGTATGGTGATCAAGGTTTGATAATTCATACAACTACCTACTTTAAGAATAATGGTTTTAGAAAGATACCTTTGATGGAAGATGTAGATTTTTTAAGGAGATTAAACCAAAAAAAAGATTTAAAACAATTAAATCTAGCTATTTTTATAAGTTCAAGGAAATGGGAAAGAACTAATATTTTTCTCCAAGCAATTAAGAACTGGCACTTTAGAAGAAGATGGTTAAAAGGCGAATCGTTAAAATCTATATATTCTGATTACTACAAAAAAAATGATTAATTTGCATACCAAAAAGCACATTTAGAGCCTCTAGGTTCTAATATCCAACCTTGTCTTTTGTAAAATGAAACCACTTCAGCATCGGCAAAAAGGGTTACTTTAGAAATTCCAATATTTTTCAATTCTTTTAGGACGTATTTCATTAACTCTTTTCCCAATCCAAGTCCTTGATAGACAGGGTTAATAGCTACATCCCAAACTGTTGCTTCTAGAATTCCATCGCCAGTGCATCTTGCAAATCCTACTAGTCTGGGGAATTTATCATCATGACGCCATAAACCAACCACCAAAATACTGAAATCTAAAGCTCTTTTTACCCTCCTTATAGGTCTTCTGCTCCAACCAACAGTTTGCAAAAGTTGATCTAGTTCTATTAGATCTAAATCTTTATTTTTACTACATACAAATATTTCTTCTTTATTTGTTTGAGTGAACTCATAAGAATTTAAACCATAGAAATCTATCAGCTGATCTCTTGATATACTGGTTGATTTTTTTATTAAGGATCCTTGGTTTCTAAAAATCATTAAAAATTCGCGAATCCTTTTTGTTGAAGCTCAGAGAGCTGAAAATATAAACCTTTTTTTAGTCTCAATTCACTATGTGTTCCCTCTTCAACTAATGATCCCCCTTTTAAAACTAAAATCTTATCAGAACTTTCAATAGTTGCTAATCTGTGAGCAATAACTAATGCTGTTCTTTTTGAAAGAATTCTCTCAAGATCTTTCTGCAAAGTAGCTTCTGTAGACGGATCCATAAACGCTGTGGCTTCGTCCATTATTAAAACGACAGGATTTCTAATCGCTACACGAGCTACTGAAAGAAGTTGTCTCTCTCCAGAAGAGAGATTTCCCCCTCTTTCTCTGAGAAAGGTATTCAAACCTTCTGGTAATTTTTTTAACAAATTATCTAACCCTAATTCGTTACAAAGATTTTCTAATTCAAAATTATCAAAATTCGAATTTAGTTTTAAATTATCTGCAACATTTCCACTAAAGATAAAGGTATCTTGCAAAACTACTCCCAACATATTTCTCAGCGTTGCAATAGGAATATCTTTGATATCTATATCGTCGATTAAAATTTGGCCTGATTGAGGTTCATACAGTCTACATAATAGTCTTATTATGGTCGTCTTACCTGAACCAGTTGGCCCTACAAAAGCCACATGCTCTCCTGGATTGATCATGAAAGATAAATTCTTAATGATAGGTTCTCCTTCGTTGTAGAAGAAAGTGACATTCTTAAACTCAATTTTGCCCTTAAATTTTTTATTTAAATTTTTGGCATTTTCTAAAAAATATCTTGCGGAAGTAGAGTCCTTAATCTGTATTTCTTCGTCCAATAATTCATTTATTCTTTCTACAGCGGTCAACCCTCCTTGTATCTGAGTAAATCTTTCTGCAAGCTGCCTTAAAGGTTCAAAAAGTCTTTGGGAATATAAAATAAAAGTTGTTAAAGTTCCTAAACCAATATTTCCAGAAGTAACAAGATATCCTCCAACTGCCAAAACCAAAGAAACTGCGGCAAGAGAAATCCATTCTATAAATGCCGAAATACTGCTGTCATAAAATATTGTTCCATTAACTGCTTTCTTATAAGCAACTCCAGTTTTGGAAAATTTCTTGCTATTAAAAGCCTCTCTTCTAAACATCTGAACGACTTCTAAACCTTGAAGATTCTCTTGAAAATCAGAGTTGAGTTGAGATAATTCTTCCCTTACTTGATAATTGGCTCTTCTATAACGTTTTTGAAGCCAAATAATAAAATATGAAACTGGTATTTGAGTCAAAAGTAATAAAATGGCAAGACCTCGATCAATTGACAACATTGTCAAAGAAATTACTATCAGACTGACAAAGTCAGCAATGACTCCGACTGCCCCACTACCAAAAACCTCGGCTAAAGCATCAACATCATTTGTTAATCTCGTTAATAATTTCCCTACAGGCATTTTATCGTGATACTTAAGAGATAAAGATATTGAATGATCAAAAAGTTCTCTTCTTATCCTTGCTGTCAAACGTTGTCCAACTGCTTGGATATTGTAAGTTTGGTATCCTTGAAGAACTAATCTGAATATTACAGTTATAAATAAAGTTAGGATTATGGCATTTAATGACTGCCCAAAGAAAGTTTTACTTAGCCAAACATCAGTAGTTTCGTTCTTCAGGATGGTAATTGCTTGACCAACTAATAATGGTTGAATCGCTCCAGAGAAAGAAACAGGTAACAAAACTATCAAGATTAGATAGATTGTTTTTTTATCTTTAGTTAAATATTTACCTAACTTTTTAATCCTTCTAAAATCTTTAAAAAACATTTAACAAATCTTCTATAAAGCATTAGTCGATTCTATTGATAAAATCGTATCTCTGAGATGATTATCATCTAACCTCATAGATAAAGGATTTCCAATTAGTCTTGCAGTCGAGTAATAAAGATCATCTATCTTAATTAGACCATTTTCTTTAAGAGTCTTTCCGGTTGCCACCAAATCAACTATTGCCTCTGCCATACCTGTAATAGGGCCAAGCTCGACGGATCCTGTCAAATGAACTATTTCTACAGGAATATTTAATTCTTCAAAATAAGATCTTGCTGTTTTTATAAATTTACTTGCTACTTTACAATTCGCTGGAAGATCAGTTGGTTTTGAATAATTGCTATTTTTCTTAACCGCCAAAGACATATGACAACCACCAAATCCTAAATCTAATAACTTTGCGACTTTTAAGTCAGTTTCTCGTAAAACGTCATGGCCAACAATACCCAAATCAGCCTGACCATAACTTACATAAACAGGCACATCTCCATTTCTTACTAATAAGGCTTTTGCCCTTTTGCAATTTGATTCAAAGGTTAATGATCTTTTATTTTCGTCCAACGCATCAGAGAAATCCAATCCAGCTCTTTTAAAAGTTGAAATTGAATCTTTTAACAGAGCCCCTTTTGGTAAAGCTATAGTAAACATAGATCAATTTCTTCCAAGGATTCTTCATTCTAAGTTAACAATGGAATTTAATAAAGCTCGAAATATAATCGGACTTAGAGTTTTAAGTGATAACATAATTTGGTTGTTGGTAAAAGATAAATCAGTTGTGGTTGTAGATCCATCTGTTCACGAACCAGTTATTAAATATATATGTGAAAACAATTTTCACTTAGAAGCTATTTTGCAAACTCATCATCATTCAGACCATATTGGAGGAACGAAGTCTCTTATGGAAAGATGGCCAAATGTAAAAGTAATTGCTTCTTCCAAAGAAAAAAAGCGAATACCTTTTCAAAATATATCTGTTGAGGATGGAGAAACTTTAAATATTTTAGGTGAAAAAGTAAAAATAATTGAAGTATTAGGGCATACAAGCTCACATATTGCCTTCTTTTTGAATGGGAAAAATCCTGTTCTTTTTATTGGTGACACATTATTTTCTGGAGGTTGTGGAAGAATTTTTGAGGGGACTTATCAACAAATGTATTCTTCACTAGAAAGAATCAAATCTTTACCAAAAAATACTCTCATATATTGTGCACATGAATATACAAAGGCAAATATATTGTGGGCATTGAATCTCAAGCCAGAAGATCAAGATATAAAAAATAAACTTTCAGAAGTTGAAAAAAAACTTTCTCTTAATGAATTAACAATTCCATTTTTACTTGATGAAGAGATGAAAATAAACCTTTTCTTAAGAGCAAAAAATTTAGAAGAATTTACTTTTTTAAGATCAAATAAAGATTTATGGGTTTAAATAGATAGGTATCTTCTTAAACAAATGTCCCCCAAACAAGTAATTAAAACATCAAATGCTCCAGATCCAGTAGGACCTTATAATCAAGCAATAAAAGCTGGGGATTTTATCTATTGTTCTGGTCAAATTGCTATAGACCCAGCTTTAAATGAAATAACATGTTTAGGTGATATAGAGAAGGAAACTATTCAAGTTTTAAAAAATCTCGCAGCAGTTCTCAAAGCTGGCGGAGCAAAAATAGAGGATGTAATTAAAACAACTATTTACTTAACCGACTTAAGTAATTTTCAAATTGTCAACAAAATATATAGTGATTTTTTTAATATAGAGAATCCTCCAGCCAGGGCCTGTGTAGAAGTTTCATCTCTACCAAAAGGAGTTTTAGTTGAGATAGATTGCGTCGCATTTCTAGATTAATTTCTAATTATTGAGAAATTTGAAATATGCACCTATTGTGCACCATAGTTGTATAGATTATTAGTTGATAATTCATCTTTGATCTATGTCAGCAGCAAAGCTTAATATAGATGAACTAGAAGCAGGTTATCCTTTATTTTGCAAAGCTCTAAGACTATTAATTTTAAAAGGAAACTCAGTTAAAGATATAGAAAAGACAGTGTGTTGGGGTCATCTTGAGACTTTAAATAGATGTCTACCTGGTAGATATAAAGCCCCCACATATTTAATGGCTTTAATCAAAAGAGATATTGCAAAGCCAAATAATTATTAAAAAGAACTAATCTTCTAAATAAAATTTATCAATATCCTTTGAAAAGTTTTTTTCCTTTTCTGATATTTCTTTATTATCTAAAAAAATTGAAAGACTTACAAAATTTTTACCGAAGCTGATATTTGGATAGACATCCCTTTCTTTACATAATTTCTCAATTTTCATCATGAATTTACTAATTTTTGAGTATTGCTCAAATTCAAATCTTTTTTCAATCCTTAAAGGTGATTCTCTTTCATTCCACATTAAATTTTTTAATCAAAACTTATTACACTATACCTTCAACAAAGTTACTCAATAAATTTTTGAAGTTAAAATTTTTAGTCACTCTCCCAATAATCAATAATACCTCCAATAGTTAAATCGGTTTGAATTTCTGGATTAGGGCAAGCAAATCTTGCGGCAGAGCCACTAGAAGTAAAAACCCAGTTACCTTCTCTGGCACCAACAGGATCAACAGCAACTAATTTCTTTCCTTTATTATTTTCTAAAATTCGTAAATTCATATAACCTAAGCCTGCGACTCTTTGAGTACAAACCATCCTTCCTAATACCTTCATAATTTCCACAATATCTATCCTCCTTTTTTATGACTTATCAGGATCCCAATGATCAATTATTCCAACAATCGTCAAATCACTTGGATAAGATTTGCTTCCCGCAGCTTCCCTAGCAGCAGAACTTCCAACACAAATAACCCAATCTCCTGGCTTACAACCAACAGCATCTACCGCAACCTTACTTGAAGAACCATCCAAAACAACCTGTAGATGTTTATGTTCAAAACCAGGAATCCTATTGGTAGAAACAAGTGGTTTTACAACCTTGCAAATTAACATAATTAGTGAGCCTCCTCTGTTTTTTTATCTAAAGACATTCCAATAATTTGGGCGGAATGAATGTTGTCTCTATCTCTAATAGTAGAGCAAGTATGTAACAAACCTTGATCAACTAAATTTTTATACCTAATTGATATCGCATTATTAACCCTTTCACAATCTTTTATTGCCCTCTCTTTTGCGCCGGGTACTTTGCCAGAGTAATCAAATCTTATTACTACTGGAATAGGTAGATCTTGAGACACATTTAGTCCAGTAAAAATCTTCACTCCTACATCTAAATCTGGAGCCCCTTCTTCGACTGTATCTAAATGAGCAAAATAAGTTAAGTTTCTTAGATGTACTTCTTTAAAACCTATACCTACTCCAATAAACCTCTCTGCATGTCCAATATCTTCATAAGAACCATTATGAAAACTCTTTACATAATCAATTTGAGAAATATTATTAACAATTAATTTATACATAAATTTTTCCAGTCCACTGAGTTTATCTTTTGAAAATTGCTTAGAAATTGTCTGACAAATTTCTCTTTCCGCATCCTCTTTTGAAAAGTTTATTGTTGAATTATAAATTTCTAAAGTAGAAATAGTTTTTTCTAAATCAATCCCTCCATCACTAGTTGGTATATGTATTTTTAATGAATCAGTATCCGTATCAAGTCCAATTAACATTAAATCCACAGAAGCACCACAGCAAAAGCTATTCTCTACAGCCTCTTTAAAAGCGTATAGTTTACTTCTCCCTTCTTCCGCAGCTAACTCGTCATTACTCCCATGAGCTGCGCATCCCTGATGCAAAGGATCTACAGAACTAAAATGATAAGTTACAACCTTTAAGTACCTAGTATCTTTATGGGCTTCATTAGGGATATTCTCTCTATACCTTTTATGTTCAGTTTTTACCCATCTATTTACTGTATTTTCAATATCAAAAAGTGCACCAGCATGAGATCTTCTTCTTACTGAACTAAAAGGTATTCTCATTACATACGCTACTGAATGAGCTAATCGACCATCCGAACAAGGAGTTATATCAAGTAAATGTATTCCACAATCTAAAAGAAATTTTTCAAAATCTTCCGCACCTCTACTTCCTGAAGCCCCTTCAAGAGGATCATTTTTAAAAAAATTGTCACTAAGTTTCTCATGTTGTTTAAAAGCACACCATGCATATAGAGCTCTCATATCGAGAGGTTTAACCCAAGATTTATCTAATACATGAAGAGGTAGATCTATTCCCAAATTTTTTCTTGATATGACCTGAGCTTTACTTATAAAATCTTCATGATGTTGTATCCTAGCAATTTCCTTTAAAGTAGGAACAATTTCATCAAAATCACTTTTTATTTTGCTTTCATAACTATATAAATTTTTATTCTGAATACTGTTAGTTAATTTATGAGATTTTCCAGAATTACCTAAATCGCTTGATTTTTTAGTTTGTGTATGAATATTTTCCGTAAAAGTTTTCATTGGAGCTGTAGGCCCCAATGTGAAGTTCTTGGCTTTTGCCAGTCCTCTTAAAGGCATTATTTAATTACCCTCGTGCACCACCTGAGAAGGTAACAAGTTGTCCTTCACGAGTATTACCACTTGATCCCGTTATCAAGAAATCTGGCTCTTTCATTTCATCATTCCTTTTTATATCCATCACTGGCATTGCACTCGTCATGCCTGGTCTTGTAGGATTTCTTTTTCTTGCTGAAGCTCCTTCAGTACCTGTTACCCTGTTTCCTCTTGCCCAATCATCCCCTGTTATCTTCAACCCAGCAGATTGACCCTCGCCAGTAATTCTGGATTGTGCTCTCTCTTTTGAAGAATCAAATTCCTTTAAATCTTTTTTTGGGGTAAGTAGGGAATTTTTGTTTTTATCAAACCTAAATTGTTCTGTCCCTGTTACTGTGTCCTCAGCCATATCGAATGGGCCTGTAATCTTTGAGCCATTTTCATACTCATTGCCTGTTACACCATCTCTTTTTTTATCAGAGTATTTATCTCTTGAGGGAGAATTTACAGAAAATTCTTCCCATGAGCTTGAATTTTTTCTTTCACTATTGGCATAATTTTTTTCGGATGAATGATTGGAACAATTATTACCTAACTGATCTCCGCCAACATATGGGGTGCCTGTTGGATTTAGACAAGCCCCTTTACCTGCTCCAGTCATACTTCCTCCGATACCAGGTTGTATACCTGTAAGGCGAGCATTTGAGCTACCTCCTAAATAAATTTTTCCTTTATCTTTTAATTCAGTTATTAAGTCAGAATTACAATTTTCCTCAACTTGATCTAATCCAGCATATGGTGTCCCAGTTACATTTTTGCAAGTTCCAGGTTCATCGCCAGTAACTTTCTCAGATCTTCCAGTTAAGGTGCCACTAATCTCATTAGCGTTATTTGAGAGACTAACTCCAACCTTCATTGCTTCAGGTTTTGGTTTGGATTTACAGAATGACTCGTATTGTTGGGAACCAATATATTCATCGCCAGTTACATTTTTACAGCTTCCTGGTTCATTACCAGTAACGAATTCAGACCTCCCTACTCCTGTACCAGTTAATGCATTGCCATTTAATGTATCGTATTTCCCGACTTTTTCATGAGATCTCCCTTTAGGATTAGTTTCTGAACCAAGATATTGATCGCCCGTTAATTGATGACCAGATCCTGACTCATCTCCAGTTACAAGTGCAGATCTCCCAGGTAAAGAACCAGATACTTTTAATCCGTCAGCTGTATTACTATGTTTAACCTTTGAGGGATTTTTGGGAACTTCCCCACAATATTCCTTTGACTGATTTGCAGAACTATATTCAGTACCAGTTACATTTTTGCAAGTTCCAGGTTCATCGCCAGTAACTTTCTCAGATCTTCCGACCTCATTACCTGTGACTTTATTTCCAGCTGATGTTGAAGTTACTGAGGATCTAGTTGGCTGTTTATATTCAGGTTGATTTTGGCAAAATTGATTAAGTACTTCGGATCCCAAATATTGTGTACCTGTGACGCTTCTACATGTACTAGCTTCATTACCAGTAGTTTTTAACGATCTATTAGCCTGTGTTCCAGTTACTGTTTGTCCAGAATTAGTTTCACTTTTGCCAACTTTCCAACTTGCATCAGCAATATTCATTTTTGATCCATTTTTATTCGGACCACATGGTCTACATTTACCATTTCCTTTTTTTGAGGTTGCTCCAGTTTTACTTCTTAATTCCCTAACTCTTTGAGATATTTCTCTGCTTGATAAATCTGGATCTCCTCTTCTAGCTAAAGATGCTGCACTACTATTTTGTTTAGAAGCTGATTTGCCATGTTTAGATTGAGCTTCTCTTCTTGCCAAAACAATATCTCTACTTGTATTGGTGATAGGTTTTCTTTTTTGAGTAACCCTTCTTTTAATTTTAGTATTTAGAACTTTATTCTCTGAATTACCAGAATTTGATAAGTCAGGGCTTTTATCTGAAGTTATTTTTATTTCATTTACTTGGATCTTTTTATTAGCTTCTGTACGAGTTCTATCAGATGAACTTATGGCTGATTTGCCATGAGTTGACATTGCTTTCCTTCTTTCAATTACAAGTTCTTTGCTGGATAAATTTTTAGAAAAGGATTTTTTATTCATTTTTGCTGTTGGAATATGTTTTTTCGAAGTATTTGTCATATTTGTATCAATGGAAGATTTTATCCCAGAAATTTGCATATCATCAGATGTGCGAACCCTGTCTTTAGTAGTAGAAGAATTAGCAACAGCTTTTTTTCCGCTATCACTCATAGCTTTTCTTCTCTCTAATGCAATTTCTCTACTAGTTTTCATTGACATAACCTTCAATTGTGAAACTTTTTAAAAAGACTTTCTCCAAAAAATTAAGTTCTTATGGAGAAAGTTATTTACTACGAAAAGTAGCTTTAACGTCCTTGGAAAACTACAAAAGCTGTTCCTTGACTTTGAGTGTAAGCATCGTATCCGATAATTCTTACATGATGATCAGGATATGCTCTATGGCATGCCTCTAATTCGCTCACGATCAAGTTAAGATCTTTTTCCCCAAAGAATGGGAGTTTCCAATAAGACCAATAAGTTTGCATACATCCACTTGGATGAACATGCTCAATAACTGGACTCCAACCTTGAGCAATTATGTAGGCAATTTGGTCATATATTTCTTCCTGGGTCATCGGTGGTAAGAAACCGAATGTTTCCAGGGTTGCAACTGTTTGATAGTCGCTTACTGTGCTCTGGAAAGGCATAATTAATCAAAATGTGAATGTAATTACTCGTAAAAACGAGATTTTAATAAGTTTGAGGAGAATAAATCTACTCAATTTCGAAACTTGAGTTAACCCTGAACATCAAGCTTGTCGACAGTGTCAAACTCGAACTTAATTTCCTTCCAAGTTTCTAGAGCAATAGCTAATTCAGGACTATGCTTAGCAGCTTCCATAAGAATGTCTCTACTCTCTTTTTCGATTTCGCGACCAGCATTTCGGGCTTTTACACAAGCTTCTAAAGCAACTCTGTTAGCTGCAGCTCCAGCAGCAGAACCCCATGGATGACCATGTGTTCCTCCACCGAACTGAAGGCAGGAATCATCACCAAAGATCGCTAGAAGTGCAGGCATATGCCAAACATGGATACCACCTGATGCGACTGCAAATACTCCAGGCATTGAACCCCAATCTTGATCAAAGAAGTTACCTCTTGATCTATCTTCAGGAACAAATGACTCTCTTAAGTTGTCAATATAACCAAGAGTTGTTTGACGATCACCTTCTAGTTTTCCAACAACGGTTCCAGTATGTAATTGGTCTCCTCCAGATAGTCTCAAACATTTTGCAAGAACTCTGAAGTGAATACCATGCTTTGGATGTCTATCAATAACAGCATGCATAGCTCTATGAATATGCAAAAGCATGCCATTTTTACGACACCAATTAGCTAATCCAGTATTTGCAGTAAAACCACCAGTTATATAATCATGCATGATGATTGGCATATCTAGCTCTTTTGCAAATTCAGCTCTTTCATAGAGTTCTTCAGGAGTGTTAGCAGTACAATTTAGATAGTGACCTTTAACTTCTCCAGTTTCTCGCTGAGCAAGCTTAACTGCTTCTGCAACAAACTCAAATCTTTCTCTCCAACGTTGGAATGGTTGAGAATTAATATTCTCATCATCCTTCGTTAAATCAAGACCTCCTCTAAGACATTCATATACAACTCGACCATAGTTTTTACCAGATAATCCTAATTTAGGTTTGATGGTACAACCAAGTAGAGGTCTTCCGTATTTGTTAAGTCGATCTCTTTCAACTACGATTCCATTTGGTGGACCACCGCAAGTTTTAATGAAAGCAATTGGGAATCTAATATCTTCTAGACGTAGATGTCTAAGAGCTTTAAATCCAAAAACGTTTCCTACAAGAGATGTTAATACGTTTGTAATTGAGCCTTCTTCAAAAAGATCTAAAGGATATGCAATAAAAGCATAGAAAGCTTCAGGATCTCCAGGAACGTCTTCGATTCGATAACAACGTCCTTTATAAAATTCTAAGTCTGTAAGTAACTCGGACCAAACTGTTGACCAAGTACCTGTTGAAGATTCAGCGGCAACAGCTGCTGCAACTTCTTCTCTTGGAACACCTTCCTGACCTGTACATTTGAAACAGGCTAGTAAATCGGTGTCTAGGGGGACATATTCTGGAGTCCAGTAGGTATCTCTGTACTCCTTTACCCCTGCGTCATACTTCTTACTCATAAGGATAAATTTAGGTCTGTGTAGGGAAAATAATTATTTTGCAAAATTTATAAATCTTGCTTTACTTAATTAGTCCTTTTGACCAAGAAATTCACCGTTACCTAGAGCAGGTTCAACTTCTCTATGAGGACGAGCAATAATGTGAGCTGCAACTAAACCGTCACCAACTCTCTCACAAGCATCAGCACCAGCTCTTACAGCTGCGTTAACTGCGCCTGTTTCGCCTCTAACTAATACTGTGACATAACCGCCACCAACGAATTCACGACCAATAAGGCGAACTTCTGCTGCCTTTGTCATTGCGTCTGCTGCTTCGATTGCAGGTACAAGTCCGCGTGTCTCGATCATGCCGAGAGCGATACCCATTGTTTCTGTAGCCATTGTCTACTAAATACTAAATGTGGAATGTTCAATTCGAAGAATGCTTCATTAAGTACTTATAAGTCAAGCGTTTTCGACAAAATCTCCATTAATGTTTTTTCTATGATTCATAAGTTAAACTTATCACCCTTGGTACTATTGATATGTCAATACTTATAGAAATTAGTTAGTGCATCAAAACATACTGTTGTGTTAAGAAAAAATTTACATTATGTTATTTCCGTACGAGACAGGCCCTGTCTATACAGGTGTGGAATGTTCAACCTTTCCTGTCTCCGTATCAAGCTTTGAAGTAAGATAATATTCACAATAAATTTATTTGTTATTTTGAACCTTCCAGTTCTAACAATTGCTAGTGGCAATCAAAGAAAAGTATCTGAAATTTCAGAGATGCTGGATGTTTTGTCTTTAAATGTTCAGAAGCAACCAGAATATTTAAATGTTGAAGAGACTGGAAATACATATTTTGAGAATGCACTTCTAAAAGCAAAAGCAGCTGCTTTAGAGACTAAAACTTGGGCATTAGCTGATGACTCGGGTCTTGAAGTAGATTTTTTAGATGGTCGGCCAGGAATTTATTCTGCTCGATATGCCAAGACTAATGATGAGAAAATTAAAAAATTAATTAATGAACTTTCTGATAGTCCTTATAGGAGTGCAAGATTTATAAGTTGTATGGTTTTGTGCGATCCCTCAGGAAACTTAGTTAAAGATACAACAGGAATATGCTGGGGAGAAATTCTTAAGAACCCCAAATATCCAAACGGGGAATTCGAATCTATTTTTTGGGTAAAAGAGTCTAACTGTGTTTACGGTGAGCTCTCGCAATCACAATTAAATAAATTAGGTAGTAGAGGTAAAGCTGCAAAAATCATGTCACCTTTTTTAAAGAAAGAGATAGGTTTAAGTTGAAAAAATTTTAAATTAAAAAATTCTCAATAATTTGAAATTTCTTCAATTGCTCTTATAGCAGCAGCTGCAGCCTCTTCTACATCCCCTTCTTTCCCAGCGAGAGTTAATCTACCAAAAGCTCCAACTGCCTTAACATCAACAACAGTTATATTAGATGCCTTTTCAGCTTCATTTGCTGCTTTTAAAACATAACCAGCAGGTTCAGTTTCTAAAATAAACATGCTCATTCCAGATTGAATCATTGATCCACTTCTGTTTTGTCTATTTATTAAAACTGCATGATCTGGAGTAATTGCTCGAATAACTTCAGTCCAACTCGTAGCAGGTTTTGTTCTTTTTCTGACTTCACTCCCAATAGCATCTAGAACAACATCTCCAGAATGTAAAACGGTGCTTTGATCTTTATGATAAAGAGCAAGAGATCCAAATGCCCTTTCAACAATCATCTGACCAAGTCTCACATTACTTGCTTTTAGGGCAATATCAGTAACTCTATGAACAGCCATACCGGGTGAAACTTCCATCCAAAGACATGAATCACCAGGAATAGGTAAAAAACCTCTACTAACAGTTCCCATATATGCGGCTAATTGAGGTTGCAGAGAATCTAAAAAAACATAAGTTCTTAACTCAATTTGCTCAACTTGACTTGCTTGTCTGGATACCAAAGACTTTTCTGAATCAGTAGTAATAAAACAGCTAGCACCACTGGCCTGAGATTGCACCTCAGATCCTGTGACTAGAGAACTCCCCTTTTTTCGTTCCCCTCTGTTTAAGCTAGAAGTTGGTTCCATTGAGGCGACTATAACGGATAATGGTTCATTTTTTCTATTAAATTTACTTGCATGCTTACCACAAAACGATAACTTCAAGTAAAAGATATGCATTTTTATGGGAACTTCTCAAAAAAAAGAACCAACTGTTTCTGGTACTGAAAAAGAATTAACTCCTGATCAAACTCTTGGATTAGTTAGCCTAAGCCTGATGCAAAAACTATCTCAGAAAGACCCATCTTTTAGCTGGTTAGAAGAAGATAAAATTGAGAAAGTAAATCTTAAGAACCTTAGAGATAGATTGGAGTTAACCCAATTAGCTATAAATACTGGAGCACCTTTAACCACTTCAGAAGTGACAGCTTTAATTGGGGCAAAGCCAGGGAAATCTAAGTTAGAAAGAGCAGGATTGTTAGCAACTAAAATAGCTAGAAATGTGTGGAAGCTTTCAAAAATAAGTCAAGGAAATTCCTTCTACAGAAATTAGAATACGTCCCAAAAGTTTTTTTTCATAATTCCCATTTAAGTATTTAAACATTCATATAAGTTTTTTAAATGTGTTCATTTTGTAAGAGAACTTATTAATTACTTTCATAAATTAAAAAGTGTATGCAAGCTTGAACTATAAGCTCTTGAAAATTTTTAATGAGTAAAGTTGAATTTAATAAGGAAACTGGGCCCAGGGAAGTTTTTTGTGGGTTAACTTCAATAGTTTGGCTCCACAGAAGAATGCCGGATGCATTTTTTCTAGTTGTAGGCTCAAGGACATGTGCTCATTTAATTCAAAGCGCTGCTGGAGTTATGATTTTTGCTGAGCCAAGATTTGGGACAGCTATTCTTGAAGAAAAAGATCTTGCTGGTCTTGCTGACGCTCATGAAGAATTAGATCGAGTAGTAAATGATCTTATTGCGAGAAGACCAGAAATAAAAACTCTTTTTCTTGTTGGATCTTGTCCAAGTGAGGTAATCAAATTAGATCTTGCAACTGTCGCAGAGAAATTAAATAAAAGATTTTTAGGTCAAGTGAGATTCGTTAATTACTCTGGCAGTGGGATAGAAACAACTTTTACCCAAGGAGAAGATGGCGCCTTAAAAGCTTTAATTCCATTAATGGAGTCATCAGATGAGGAGAAATTATTATTAGTTGGGACTCTTGCAAATAATGTAGAGGATAGGTTTAAAAAAATTTTTAGAAATTTAGGAATTTCAAATATTGAGAGCTTCCCGCCCCGTCAATCAACAGAATTACCAAAGATTGGCAAAAATACAAAAGTATTATTAACTCAGCCTTATCTAAGTGATACGGTTCGAGACCTCAAACATCGCGGTTGTGAAATAATTTCGGCTCCATTTCCTCTTGGTATCGAAGGAAGTACTGAATGGTTTTTAGCTGCAGCGAGATCTTTCAATATTAGTCAACTTAAAGTTCATGAAATTATTTCTCCTTTAATCAGTAGATCAAAACTTGCTCTTGAATCTCACAAAGAAATACTTAAGGGGAAAAGATTATTTCTTCTTCCTGAATCGCAACTGGAGATATCTTTGGCAAGATTTTTGCATAATGAATGCGAAATGGATCTTATAGAGGTAGGCACTCCTTACCTAAATAAGGATTTAATGAAAGAGGAGATTAATTTATTACCTGATAATACAAAAATTGTCGAAGGACAACATGTAGAAAAACAATTAGATCGAGTAAGGGAATCTAATCCAGACTTAGTAGTTTGTGGAATGGGTTTAGCTAACCCACTGGAAGCGGAAGGAATTAGTACTAAGTGGTCAATAGAAATGGTATTTAGTCCAATTCATGGTATTGATCAAGCCGCAGACTTAGCAGGTCTCTTTTCTAAACCTTTAAGAAGGAATCAAATACTAACTACAAAAACTTTAGTAACGAATTAAAAAAATATGGAATTAACTCTATGGACATATGAAGGACCACCACATGTTGGTGCGATGAGAATTGCCTCTTCAATGAAAGATATACATTATGTTCTTCATGCACCTCAAGGAGATACATATGCAGATCTTCTTTTTACAATGATTGAGAGGAGAGGGCAAAGGCCTCCAGTGACTTATACAACTTTCCAAGCTAGAGACCTCGGAGGCGATACAGCTGAATTAGTGAAGAAAAATATTAAGGAAGCAGTTGAAAGATTCAAACCCAAAACTCTTTTAGTTGGAGAAAGTTGTACGGCAGAACTAATCCAAGACCAACCTGGAGCACTTGCGAAAGGGATGGGGTTTGATATGCCGATTGTGAATCTTGAATTACCTGCTTATAGCAAGAAAGAAAATTGGGGTGCCTCAGAAACCTTTTATCAACTAACAAGAACCCTTTTAAAAGAAAAAGTAAGCTATTCAGAGAAAATAAGTCCTCTAAGGTGGAAGGAATTTGGGCGTAGACCAAAAGTTAATATACTTGGCCCTTCATTACTAGGATTTAGATGCAGAGATGATGTAATCGAAATCCAACGAATACTTTCAGAGCAAGGAATAGATACAAACGTAGTTGCTCCATTAGGTGCTAGTCCTGATGATATTGAAAGACTAATTGATGCTGAAATAAATATCTGTCTTTATCCAGAAATTGCTGAAGCATCATGCGAATGGCTTAAACGGAACTTTGGCATGGAATATACAAGCACTATTCCAATTGGAATAAAAAATACAATTGAGTTTATAAATGAAGTTCACAAGAAATTAGATCTTCCTTTAACGAATAAAAAAGAGTTAGAAAATAAATCAAAACTTCCTTGGTACTCAAAATCAGTTGACTCAAATTATCTAACTGGTAAAAGAGTTTTTATTTTTGGTGATGGAACACATGCTATTGCAGCAGCCAAAATTGCTAAGGAAGAATTAGGTTTTGAAGTAGTGGGTCTTGGAACATACAGCAGGGAGATGGCCAGGCAAGTAAGAGCTACTGCAAAAGATCTTAATGTAGAAGCTCTGATAACTAACAATTATCTAGAAGTGGAAGATGCCATGAGAAAGGCCGCCCCTGAACTAGTTTTAGGGACCCAAATGGAAAGGCATAGTGCAAAAAGACTTGGCATTCCATGCTCAGTAATTAGTACTCCAATGCATGTTCAAGATGTTCCTGCAAGATATAGCCCTCAAATGGGATGGGAAGGAGCAAATGTGATTTTTGATGACTGGGTACACCCCCTAATGATGGGCTTAGAAGAGCATCTTATTGATATGTTCAAACATGACTTTGAGTTTGTTGATGGTCATCAAAGCCATTTAGGACATACAGCGACTAACACAAAGGACATTTTAAATTCTGATGAAAGAAAAGAAAAAAATAGTAAAAAAGGAATTATCTGGACTGAATCTGGTAGAGCTGAATTAACAAAAGTTCCATTTTTTGTTAGAGGTAAAGTTAAAACAAATACTGAAAAATACGCAATCTTAAGAGGTATTCCAGAGATAAGCGATGAAACTCTTTACGATGCCAAAGCATATTTCAGTTAATTTTTACTAATAAACTATAATTAAGTCATGAGTATTTTCACTCATAATCTAATAGATTTAATTCTAAAAATTCAGTTATAAGAACATATCTCCCGCTTTTAATACAATTAAATACATATTTGTTTAGAAACATATTTCATGTGTATTTGCGCTGCAAGAATATAAATAATAATGTGTTTTAAGCTTTAAATGACAAGTACTATAAATAGACCTCTTGATGGAGAAGGAAGTGTTCAAGTAAAGCAAGATCCAAAAATAAATATTGAGGAAGGGGCTTTAGTTATTGCCGTTTATGGGAAGGGTGGTATCGGAAAATCAACTACATCATCAAACCTTTCTGCAGCATTCTCAAAATTAGGTAAAAAGGTTCTACAAATTGGATGTGATCCCAAACACGATAGCACTTTCACTTTGACGCACAAAATGGTTCCTACAGTTATCGATATTCTCGAAGAGGTAGATTTTCATAGCGAAGAATTGAGGCCAACCGATTTCATGTTTGAAGGTTTTAATGGCGTAATGTGCGTTGAAAGTGGAGGTCCTCCTGCTGGGACAGGGTGCGGGGGTTATGTAACCGGTCAGACAGTTAAATTATTAAAAGAACATCATTTATTAGAAGATACTGACGTAGTTATTTTTGATGTCCTAGGAGACGTCGTTTGCGGAGGATTTGCAGCTCCATTGCAACATGCAAATTATTGTCTAATTGTTACAGCTAATGACTTCGATTCAATATTTGCTATGAATAGAATTGTTTCTGCAATTAAAGCAAAAGCAAAAAATTATAAAGTCAGATTAGGTGGGGTAGTCGCAAATAGATCAAAAGATACAGATCAAATTGATAAATTCAATGAAAGAACAGGTTTAAAAACTATGGCCCACTTTAAAGATGTCGATGCCATTAGAAGATCAAGACTAAAAAAATGCACCATTTTTGAAATGGAACCAACTGAAGATGTTATTGAAGTTCAAAATGAATATTTATCTCTTGCAAAAAATATGCTTGAAAACGTAGAACCTTTAGAAGGTAATCCACTTAAAGATAGAGAAATTTTTGATTTATTAGGATTTGATTAGTTTAAATTAATCTAATCCAACCAATTGGCTTGTTAAATCGTAAGTTTGTTTAGAGGTCTTCGTATCAATTATTCTTTTTGACAACTTTTGAGAAAAAGCTTTTCTGCCAGTTTTCTGACGATTTCCCCAGCTCCAATGGACTGATGGTTTAGCAAATTCTTTATAAGTTGCCACTTGAGCGACTCTCTCTCCTGCTAGTCTTTGTGAAACATATCCTTTTGTAATTAATTTTTGAAATATCGGGAAAAGGAATCTAAATAACCAAGGTGTATCTCTAAAAAGTTTTGTATCAGCAACACATCCAGGATATAGAGAATTTACAATAATCTTCTCTGCAGGATATCTTTTTGATAATTCCTGAACAGTAACCATATTGCAAAGTTTACTATCCTTATATGCCTTACCAGGTTTAAATTTCTTTCCATTCGCCATACTTATTGGAGATAAAAAACCATTTTTGAATCCAGATAAATCTCCCAAATCAGCTGGGGCAGGAATGGGGATCCTTCCTCCAAGTTCTGAATAATTAGCTGTAACAGTCCCTAATACTGTAATTCTTGGCTTGAATACAGTTGATTTGCCATTTAAAACAATTTCTCTTTCAGAAGATAAGATATTTTGCATAAGTAGGTTTATCATAAGAAAATGCCCAAAATGATTTACTGCCATAGAGTTTTCAAACCCCTGAGCAGACCTTTCAGGTCTCTTAAGTCTCGGTTTATAAACTGCTGCATTACAAATAAGAGAATTTATTGGCTTCTTAAATTTTTTTAATATTTCATCACAACCTTTTCTCACATCATCCAAGTTAGAAAGATCTATTTCTATAAAATGAATATTTTTAATTTCCTCTTTTTTCAAGAATTCCTCAGCTATTTTTATAGCTCTTTTATTTGATCGATTAACTGCTATAACATCCCATCCAAATCTTAATAGAGGTTTTAGAGTATTTAATCCAACTCCTGAAGTTGTTCCTGTTATTAGGACTAAACCCTTAATGTTCTTACTCACTAGCAAAAAAAGTTAATTGAAAAATGAAAAGTAGAATGATTCAACATCATCCATATCAACGCCATATTACTCTGATAATGTCCCTAGAAATAATTTGATCCTGATCCTTCATAAATCTTTGCTCACCTTCAGAAGATAATAAATCATCAAACTTATCTGTTAAAAAATTAAATCTAAATTTTTCGTATAAAAATGATTCTTCAATTTCCCTTAATCTGGTCAACCTTACTTTAGAACTATAGCCAAGCTTAATCAGGCTTATTATTGCTAAAAGGGAAAAGCTAATTTTTATAATTAAAAAAATCAATGATACAAAATCATCCTGTTTCTGTTGTCTTTTTATAAATACAGACCCTAAATATTTTTTGTAGAAAATACTATTTTTATAAAAAGATTTTGACAAATTAAATACTTGATACTTTTACTGAATAAATCAATTCAGTCTTACTTTATTAATACCTTATAAATTTTAAATTTTCTAATAAACTTTAGTTCCTACCTAAACTAATTCCTAGTCTTAATGCTAAAACTCCTGCATGCATAACAACTATGAGGCTTAATGCAATAAGGTTTATTGTTTGAGTTGGCTCCATGATAAAAAAATTATTTTTCTATATTCTCCACCGAAAAGAGAAGATTTGAAACACTATTACAAAATGATGTTACGTAATTAACAATTTGAAAGAAAAAATTTATTGAAAATTATCATAAATAAACCTACAAAATTAATTTTGGGAATTGAAAATCAGGCTTTAATTTTTTCAACAAATAATTTACCTGGATTTGATCAAATGGCTTTAGATTTAAATTCTTTAGATCAGACAATTTCGAATCCTGAAATAATCCTCACATTGAGGTTCTACTATTGGACTGGTGATTGGCTTTCAATTGGCTATCACCAAAAGGAAATTCCTCTTCATTGGAAAAAATTATTATCAAATGGGGAAATTAATATTGTTAGACGCCCCTCTGGAGGGGGGGCTGTTCTGCATTCAGGAGGCATAACATATGCATTAACATTTAAAAAAACTTACTATAAATTCTTAAGTTATGAAATGGTTAATAATTGGTTAATTAAAAGTTTTAAAGAATTAGGTCTAACCTTACAATATGGTAATTTACGAAAATCAAGCATTAAAACAAATTGTTTTGGGAGTTCATTAATTTCCGATTTAGTTGATCAGGATGGGTTCAAGAGAATAGGTAGTGCTCAATTTCGTAAAAAAGGCGCATTCCTTCAACATGGAGAAATCCAAACAAATCCTTCAAGAGATTTATGGTTCAAATTATTCCAAGAAGAAGCTCCACCAAAAATAAATTTAAAACTAACAAATGATGAAATAGTTCAACATTTGAAAAATTCATTCGTGGAAAAAAAATCAAATATAAATTTCAAAAATATTGCCATAGATTAAGAAATAGAAAATTTTAATGACAAGAATAATTAAAGATCTCCTTTCTGCTTCATTGAATCAATTATTCTTGGCAATTCAATTCCTAAGGGATAATGATTTTTAAAGTTTAATTTATTAACAATATCTGAAGGCAAATTAAAACCTAATTTATTCAATACAAAGTTTCCAATTTTTGACCTATCAATTATCCCCAAAGGGATATCTGCAGCATTGAGAACCAACAAAAAACCTTCATTTGTTTCTTCAATTCTTTCTATAGTTCTCCATAATTTATCGTTATAAGATACACTTTCAAAATTATCGATTGGTTTCATAAAATCTCCAACAAAGTTCCGTTCCCATTTTTTTAAGGAAACAGTTTTTAAAATATTCTCATCAACAAAACCGATCCATCTACCATTATTCGTAACAAAAAAATATTTATCCGATGCATCCTTCTTAATTTTTATTAATTTATTAAATTCTGAGAAATTTGAATCGTATTCAATTTTCCTCAAAGGCTTTAGTTTAATCTCAGAAACTTTACTAAATTTTAGAATGTTTTCAATTTTAAAAAATTGACTTTCAGATTTTGAAGAATTAACTCCAAATAAACCCAAAAAAGAAAGAATAAAACCAAAGTAAAAGTTAAATCTAAATAAACAAATTATCCCAAAAAATAAAACAAAAAAAGATAATAACAAATTTACTTTATTGAGGAAATTTCTTCCTTTATTTTTACTCCCTGAGAAATGCCAAATAATACTTTTTAATAAATTCCCACCATCTAAAGAACCAATTGGAATCAAATTTAAGAAGCCTAAGAATAAATTAAATATACCTACTCTTGAAATTATATTAACTGCTATTTGTTCTTGAGATGCACTGTTGTTACTAATTAAAAGTAGGATAGATGCTGTAGCGAAACATAGAAGAGGTCTAACAATTGCAATTTTTATATTACCTAAAGCAGTTTGACAATACTTATCTATTTGTAAAATTGCTCCTAAAAAATAAAAAGTAATTTTTTTTATTTTTACACCCTGATTAAGTGAAACAAAAGTATGAAAAACCTCATGAAAAATAATTGAAGATAAAAAGAAAAAAGAAGTTAAAAACCCTATAACCCAAGCTTCTTTATTACTGAAGATGTCGCCAGAAGATAAATTGACCTGATTACTTATACTCCATGAGAATAAAAAGAGAATAACAAACCAATATGGATGAACTTTAAAGGGAATTCCCCATATTTTAAAAATTTGCCAACTTCCCAAAAATAATCTCCGCTATATTTAGCAATAATATTAATCTTACATGCAGGATAATGATATGCCCAAGACTAATCCTCTAGTTAAAGTTTGTGGACTAACTTCTGAAGAACAAGCTCTTCAAGTCGCTAAATTAGGAGCGAATGCTATTGGCATTATTTCGGTTGAAGAGTCTCCAAGGTATGTATCAGCTGAAATTAAGAAAAAAATATTTAAGACCCTAGAAAATTTTTATCCAAAAATCGAGAGGGTATCAGTTGTACAAAATTGTCCAATAGACTTAATTATTAAAAATTTCTTGGGGAAACCAAGTGAAACTATCATTCAACTACATGGAGATGAAGATATTGATTATTGCAAAAAATTAAGGAAAAAAATACCCAATATTGGCCTATGGAAGGCTTTCAGAATTAAAACGGAAGAGGACATAGATAAAATAAAACCTTTTGAGGATTTTGTAGATGCGATACTACTTGATTCTTGGAATGAAGAAACTTATGGAGGTTCAGGGAAAAAAATAAATTCGATTTATCTAAAGAATTTGCAATTTAGCAAACCATGGTGGTTAGCTGGAGGGATATCAATTGAATGGATTGATGAAATCCTCAATAATTTCAAACCAGATGGATTAGATATTTCTAGTAGTATTGAGATATCTCCAGGTTTAAAAGATATAAAAAAAACAGAGGATCTTTTTAAGTTTTTAAAAATAAATTAGTAATTATTAGTGGCGGACTGTTGTTTTACAAGCTCAAAAAATTCTTGTTTTAAACTTAGATCATGTCTAAAATCGCCTCTCACCACAGAATTAATCATACTTGTATTTGGTTCTTTGACTCCCCTCCACTTCATGCAATAATGTTGGGCCTTTACAATAATGCCTAAACCTTTAGGTTCACATAATTTTTCAATTTCATCTGCAAGGATCATTACAGCTTCTTCCTGAATATGAGGTCTTGAAAAAACCCAATCAGCAACTCTCGCAAATTTTGAAAGTCCTATGACTTTATTACCAGGTTTAATACCTATCCAGCACTCTCCTAAAATTGGAACTAAGTGATGTGAACATGCAGATCTGACAGAAATTGGGCCAACTGTATAAATTTCATCAAGATTCTTGTCATTAGGGAAACTTGTAACTTTAGGTTGATCGTGATATCTGCCTTTAAAGACTTCATTTAAATACATTTTTGAAACTCTTTCAGCAGTTTCTTGAGTATTATGATCATTTTCAACATCTATTACGAGAGACTTTAGTAAGTCTTTAACTCTTGAGGCTACTTCTTTTTCTAAAATTTCTAATTCACCAGGATTTATAAAATCAGCAATATTATCGTTAGCACTAAATCTTTTCCCAGAACTCTTAATTCTGTCTCTTATAATTTCAGAAATTAGTTTATTAGTAATCTGGTCGTCAAAGTTTCTAATATTATCGTTGGGTAATGTAGAGGTCATAAAATTTTAAACAGAAAATTGTATGCAACTTAATTAACTGTATCTTCCAAAAGCTTAATTGCTCATATACTATATCACATTCTCTTGTTCAATCGGGTTCAAATAGTACTAAAAAAAATCACTATTTTAAGATTAGACAGATCAACAGAATGTTTAAAAGGCTCCACCAGAAGGCATCAAAGTCAAGTCTTCGATCAATTGTGATTCAGGTTTTTCAGCCATGTAGAGAATAGTTTCTGATACCTCATTTGAGGAGAGCATAGAAGTTCTATCAAAATCAGAATTGATTGATTCGGAGTCCCAGAGAGGAGTATTTACTGAACCAAGAGTTATTGTACACGCTCTTATTGAATTAGATCTCTCCTCCTCCCTCAAGCATTTAGTAAACATAGCTAGTGCGGATTTTGAAACACAATAAGCTCCCCATTGGGGGAATGCATTATAAGAGGCATGACTACTAACATTAATAACTAAACCACCTTTTTTTCTCATTTGAGGAATTATTGAACTACAAATTTGAAAAACACTCGTAAGGTTTATTTGAATAGTTTGTTCCCATTGACCAATATCCATTTCAACTAAAGGGCCATTAAAGGCGCAACCGGCATTATTTATCAATACCGAAGGACATCCATACTTCACAATTGCTTCTTTAATACAATGCTCTATTTCAAGAGTATTAGATAAATCACATTTTACTAGGTTAATTTTTGATTTAGTGGCCAACAGTTCGCTCTTTAGTTTCTCCATTAAATCCATACTTCTGGAGAGTAAAATTAAATCCCAGCCAGCATTGGCAAAAGTAATTGCGGTAGATCTACCAATACCTTTCGTGGCACCCGTTATAAAAGCTAGTTTCAAGTTATTCAGTTTTTTGAGGGATTTCACTATAAATCTCTTCAATATTATTTGCTTCGATAAATTTACCTAAAACCCTAAATTTTTTGTATCTTTCCTCAATTAATTCGTCTTCAGGCATTTGCAGTAAAGCGTTAAGGTGTTTCTCAATAGCCTCTTTTAGTGTGTTACCAGCATCTAAAGGCGCCCAATTATTCCCACCAGAAGGTTCTGGCAATACCTCATCTATTATACCTAATTTAAGTAAATCTTTACCTGTGATTTTAAGTGCTGATGCAGCTTCTGGTGCCTTCGCAGCATCTCTCCACAAAATTGATGCACATGCTTCCGGACTAGCAACTGTGTAAACACTGTGTTCAAACATTAGCAACCTATCGGCAACACCTATTCCAAGTGCTCCTCCAGAACCTCCTTCTCCAATGACAGTAGCCACAATTGGAACTTTCAATCCAAACATCTCTCGAAGGTTTCTTGCAATAGCTTCGCCTTGACCTTGTTCTTCAGCTTTTAAACCAGCATAAGCTCCAGGAGTATCAATAAATGTAAGAATTGGCAAAGAGAATCTATTCGCATGCTGCATTAATCTAAGAGCTTTTCTGTAACCTCCTGGTTTTGCCATCCCAAAGTTTCTTACTACATTTTCTTTTGTGTCCCTTCCTTTTTGATGCCCTAACATCAAAACTGGCCTATTATTTATCGAACCTATCCCCCCAATTAGTGCCATATCATCGCCTCCATTTCTATCTCCATGTAATTCGATCCAGTCATCACAAAACATTTGAACAAAATCCAAAGTACTTGGTCTTTGAGGATGTCTAGCTACCTGAATCTTTTGAGCAGGGGTGAGGGATTTAAATATTTCTTCTCTTCTCCTAGCAGCTAAGGTCTCAAGCTGCAGGAGCTGTTGACTAACATCTACTTCTGAATCTCGAGCTAATTCTTTAATTTGCTCTATCTGTTTCTCAAGTTCAACAAGAGGCTTTTCAAAATCAAGAAGGTAACGTTTAGCCATAATTTAAACAGTTAATACTTTAGGCTGCTTATCAAGTCCAATCGCTGAAAAACCATGCTTTAAAGATGCTGCTCCAATAAACTCCATCTTTTCAAGGGAAATGTTATTTCTGCCCCAACTAAAGTTTGTATGACACTTTTCAAATTCTAAAATCATAGCTTCTGCAAAGCAAGCAAACATCTCTCGCTGAGGGTTTTGCATTTCCGCAAGTTCCATCATATTCCAACCAATATCATTAAAAAACTCTACTATACCTCCTTTTAAAACATGAATATTTTCACCCTGAAATTTCTCATCAAGATTTTTGGGGTATCCCCCATCAATCATTAAACATGGTTTTTTTAAGTTATCTGTATCAATTTCAATAGTTTTAGGCATACTTGCAACCCATACAACAATATCCGCCTGAGGCAATGCTTCATTTAAGCTTGTTACGGTGCCACCATCTAATTCTTTTTGTAACAGCTCTAGGGGTTCTTGTTGTCTTGCTACCATAAGAAGTTCTGAAATCCCAGTTTTATTGATAAGCCATCTACAAACAGCACTACCAATATCACCTGTAGCACCAATTACAGCAACAGTTGCTTTTTTAAGGTCTATCCCAATACGAGGCGCATTTATTTCTAATTGCTTACAAATGACCCATGCGGTATGAGTATTGCCAGTAGTAAACCTTTCCCACTCTAATGAAGTATTTCTAATTTGTTTATGCTGTAGAAGATTAAAATTCTCAAAAATAATAGAAGTAAATCCTCCTAAAGCGGTAATATTAATCCCTTTTTTTTGAGCTAGTTCCATGGCATTTAGTACTTTTCTTCTAGCCGTCTTAAACCTAGAAAGCATTTCAGGAACAAAGCACGAATCTATATAAGAACCTTCAATAGATATTCCAGTAGCACTCTTAACTTCTACATTTTCAACAAGCTGAGGAGGAGCAGTACACCAAACATCCAAGTCTCCATCAGCAATATGATCAAAGCCTAGCATCGAAGCTTTTCTTTTTGCATCTTCAAAACTGGTTGAGTGGCCTATTAACCCAAACATTTAAAATTTATAAATGGTTTCTATATGATGTTATGAACAATAGCACAGAGGTAACTAATTAAATAGGATTGATTAATTATTAAAATCCTTAATTAATTAGTAATGTAATTAGACGATAGCTGCCATAGCCATTCTTGCAATTTCTCTATTATCTAGACCTATTTCCATCAATGTATCTTGATAAGCAATCATAAATTCTTCCATTAATTCTTCTCTATCCATAGCTAAAACTGATGCGTCATCTGCTACTTCATCTAACATCTTTTTAATTAAGGGAAGATTAACCTTGTTAGCTTCCATTAATTCCTCTTTACAAGTGGATAGATTCTCTTTAAGCCACTCTTGACCATAATTTAAATGTAGATATTCATCTTTAACTACTCCCTCTGTTATTTTTTTTGCAAAAGGATCTGCAACTCTTATGTAGACGTTATAAGCAGAAATTGCAAATGCTTCAATCAAGATAGCTTGTATTAAAAGACATGTTGTTAAATTTCCTTTTTCAAGAGCAACTTGAAAATTACCGTGTAATTTAGAGAAGAATTTTTTAGCAAATTCCATATCAGCTACTACACCTAAATTTCTTCCACATGCAGTAAAGCCTTTTTTATGCTTCATTTCCATTCTCGCCAATTTAGTTAACTCCTCTAATTCATTTGGAATTAAAGTCGCTATTGAAATGTAATTATCATGAGCCTCTTGCTCTCCTTCTATAACAATTGCATTTATTCTGCTATATGCATCTTTATAAGAATCTGTAGTGAAGTCGGGCAAATCTAAAGAAATCGGATTAGTCGATTCTTCAATAGTTTTTTTATTTGATTCTAGAGTTTGCATGTCAGTAATCTTTAGCTCATTATGCATGAATATTACATGATTATAGAGAGTTTATTTAAATATCATGAAAATAGTTTCAATTGTTAAGTCACATTTTTTACTTCAACTTATTTAAGAATTGTTTGGCCAATCTGATTGCATCAGATTCATAATCAATTTGAACCAGTGATTAATCAATAATTCCTTTAAATTTTTCCCTAAAGACTCATTTGCCCCTCTACTATCTCCAATAACACCTGATTTACTGAAGTCGTCAGTAAGCCAAGCAGTAGGGGCATTTCCCTCTAGACTCCAGCCTTCTGGGATCTTTCCTTTAATGACCTCATTTGGGCGTTCATCGCCTACTAATTCTGGTTTTAAAGCAAGCATCAAACTTGTTTCAGCTAAAGAAGCATGAAGCCCATCCTCGATCTCAGTTTTTGTTAATAAATCACTTAATCCATTAACGCCACTCCATAAGAAACATGGGAAAACTGCCATCCCTGGCGAGAAACTTCTTAGCTCTCTTGCCGCTGTATTTAGTAGTGAGATTTGCCCTCCATGTCCATTAATCAGTATCAATCTTTTAAAACCCATTTCAGATAATTGACCTCCGACTTCCTTAATCATTGAAGTTATTAAATTTGATGAAAGCGAAATTGTCCCGGCAAAACCCTTATGTTCTGGCGAAAACCCAATATATTGAGTTGGAAGTTTTTTTAATGGAATATCGGCAGAGAATAACCTTAAAACTTCATTAATGATTTCATCAACAAAAATACTATCTGTGGCAAGAGGCAAATGCGGTCCATGTTGCTCAACGGCACCAAATGGCCAAATCACTGTTGATCTTTTTTCTTTTGCAATACTCTCAATTTCTTGCCAATTTAGATATTCAAATTTATTAGGTATTGGTTTAAAGTTCATTAATTTTAATTTTGAGTACTAACATTTAGAGTATGTTAATAGTTAATTATTCTTATTTTACCTACGATGGGAGTCAGTAATAAAAATGCCCAAGATAATATCCAACCAAAGGGCAATAAAAAACCTCTTCAGGTACTTCACATAAGCAAGAAAGATTCTCAAAAAAATTCTCAAGAAATACATGATGAGCGAATCAATTCGCAAGAAGATATTAAAAAAGAAAATATTGCAATAAAACCTCAAATTATTAAAGATGATTCAGTTAAAGAAATTGAGGAAAGTAATGAAAAGACCAAAGATTTTGATGTTTCTCAACAAGATTTAACTCAACAAGACTTAAATAGACCCCTTAATTTTTCTGAGCAAAACACGGATTTTCAATTAGAAAGAACAGTTGATGAATTCGATTTTGATGAAAGTGCTTTTTTAGAGGCTTTAAATGCAAATGAGCCAATTGGGGCTACTGGAGAAACAATTTCAGGTAAGGTTATAGCAATCGAAAGTGATGGATTATATGTTGACATTGGTGGGAAAGCACCTGGTTTTATGCCCAAAAAAGAATGTGGTTTGGGTGTCATAACTAACTTTAAAGAAAAGTTTTCTATAGGTCTTGAAATGGAAGTTTTGGTTATCAAAGAACAAAATGCTGATGGGATGGTAACAGTGAGCGCTCGGGCATTAATTCTCAGGCAAAGTTGGGAGAGAGTATCAAGTTTCGCAAAAAATGGAGAATTAGTTGACGTTTTAATCAATGGATTTAACAGAGGTGGTCTTACTTGTGATGTAGATGGATTAAGAGGATTCATTCCAAGATCCCAACTTGAAGATGGTCAAGATTATCAATCTTTTGTTGGAAAAACTCTAAAAGTAGCTTTTCTTGAGGTTAATCCAGAATCCAGAAAATTAGTTCTCTCTGAAAAGAAAGCAACATTAGTCTCTAAGATTAGAAGTCTAGAATTGGGTCAATTAATTGAAGGAGAAGTTTTAGCTGTAAAACCATATGGCTTCTTTATCGATTTAGGTGGAGCTAGTGGACTTCTTCATCAATCCTCACTAACAAATGGATCGATTCGTTCATTACGAGAAATTTTTAGAGAAGGGGAAATTGTAAAAGCTTTAATATCTGAAATTGATCTCGAAAAAGGGCGCATTGGTCTCAATACAGCACTACTAGAAAACTCCGCGGGTGAATTAATCATTGATAAACAAAAAGTTATGCAAGAAGCAACAGAGAGAGCACTAAAAACTAAAGCACTCTTCGATAAAAAAGAAAAAGAACAATGAATATTAATAATAAAATAGAAACAAGTCTTGAATTAAAAATTTCAGATTGGGAATTAGACTTTTATTCAAGACCAATTATTGAATCAAATCAAAAAAAAAGGTGGGAATTAATTATTTGCTCTACAAAAAATTATAAGACAAAAGATATTTTTTTTTGGAATAAAAAATGTCCTGCCAATGAAGTTAATTCAGTATGGCTTACAAAGGCACTTAATGAAGCAATAAATGAAGCAAAAAAGCAAGGATGGGCTAAACCTTCAGTGGTTCGATTCTGGAGGTCGTCAATGAAATCGATCATTAAGAAATCACTTGAGGCCATAAGTATTGAGGCTCTAGTAAGTAGACGCACTTACGATTTATTCGATAGGATCGCATTTCTCGAAAAAGAGGTTTATCCAAAGGAAAAAGGTTATGTGAGAGGGGTACTAGCGCCTACTTTTTCTTCCAAATTGGAAACCTCCCCTCAACCTCTACCTGAAGCAGTGAGAGGTGATGCTTTAACTGTCTCTGAAATATCAATTGGCGAATTAAAATCAGCAGAAAATTGGCCTATGGAATTTGGAAATATTTTCCCAATTCAGCAAGATTTAAATAATAATGACTTAGTTCCAGGATTAAGACTTTTTAGTAAAGATAGATCTTTAGCACTTTCAGCATGGTTCAGTTGTTTAGAACCTATTAAATTAGTTATATGTAAGAATCAACTCATCCTTGAAGCTTCAGAAGATGACAAATGGCTAGTAACAGATTTACCAGAAAAAGATGCAAAGATTTTAAGTGCAAAGTTTTTAAATAATAAAAAAAATTCTTTTGGTTATCAATTTATCTCAATACAGTCAACGCCATACATCGAAAAATTTGCAGGATTCTGGATCTTAAGAGATATTGAATTAATTTCATAAATTCAGTTTGGGATCAGCAACTATTCCTTACAAGGAAAAATATTACTCAAAAGCTGAAATTTTTATTCAAAACAAAAAATTTGAGTATTATTCATCACCTATCCTTAGTCAACATAATTTCAAACATGCATACTTTACGAAGTCTAGCTCTGAAAAATTTCTTCAATTATTAGGGAATCACTTTAATGAAAATTATATAAATTGTGTTTCAAACCAAATTCATAGTAATGTGATAGTTTTTGGATCAAATTCGCAAGAAGGGAGTAAGATTGATGCAGATGGCCTTTTTGGTAATAAATTCAATCAAAACTTGTGGGTTTACACAGCTGATTGCATGCCAATATTTTTTGCAGATAAAAGAACAAGAAATGTAGCAGCCTTACATTGTGGAAGAAAAGGTTTAGAAAAAAAAATTATAAAAAATCTTGTTGAAATTTTCGATAATTTTGGGACATCTAGAGATGACTTACTTGTTGCAATAGGGCCAGCAATTTCCAAGAAACATTATCTAGTTGATAAAATGACACTCAAAGAATTTTATGTAAAGGCTGGAAACAAAAAAATGATGATGAATTTTAATAAAACTGAAAAAGATCTTTGTTTTAGTGATTCAAATCACTTTAAAGAGCAATACTCATATCAGCTTGATCTTAAAGGAGCCGCCTATAGACAACTTATAAATGAGAACATCCCCAATGCAAATATAGACATCTCAAATTTATGCACATATGAATTAAAAAATGAATTTAATTCATGGAGAAGGAGCAAAACTATCTCAAGGCAATGGAATTTTATTTGCCCATAGAGATAGTTAACTTGGACAAATTTTGCTAGTTAAGTCTTTAGAGACTAATAATTCTGTCATCTCCTTAGTACCTTTTTCTAGGTGCCTCATGGCTCTTCTTCTGATGTAGGGTTCTGCAATTTCCTGCATTTCGATTGCTGTTTGCACTCTGGTTGCAACTCCTACTCTCTCAAGACCATCTTGAAGTGAAATTGCGTTCATTACTGTTGCTAGCATCCCTACATAATCAGCAGTCGCGCGATCCATTCCGTCTGCAGATCCTTTGAGCCCCCTGAAAATGTTTCCGCCACCAACAACGATTGCAAGTTGTACATTATTTTTGACTACTTTTGAAACATCCTCTGCAATTGACTGAACTATAGCAGGATCAATACCATAAGGTTTTTCACCCATTAGTGCTTCGCCACTAAGTTTTAAGAGAACTCTTTTGTAAGTCATTCAATAATTCTACTTTTAAGACCTTAGCAAGTAAATGTGCCAAATTTATTTTTTGTTCTGATATTGCTTGCGTCTTTAAACATTTCTAAACCTGCCTAGTTAAGATTCAAGTAAAAATTTACTTAACTAAAATTCAACACACTTTTGTGCTTTTATTCCTTGCTCTTTAAAAGGATGCCGTATTAGTTTCATTTCTGTAACTAGATCAGCATAATTGATGATTAAATCAGATGCTCCCCTTCCAGTTAAAACAATATGATTTTTTCTATTATTTAAGCTTTTTAAGAAAGTGATTACTTCTTCGGGTGCAAGATAACTAAGTTTTGTTGCAATATTAATTTCATCAAGAATGATAAGTTTATAAGATTCGTTTTGTATGTATTTTTTGGCTAGTTGCCACGCCTCTTGAACTAATTTTTCATCTCTTACTCTGTCTTGTGTTTCCCAAGTAAATCCCTCTCCTAATGAATGCCAGGATATGTTTGGTGACAAGTTTTTAAGTGCTTTTTCTTCTCCAGTGGTCCAGCCTCCTTTGATAAATTGAATTATTGCTACTTTATAGCCATGCCCTATCGTCCTTAAAGCCATACCTAAAGATGCAGTTGTCTTGCCCTTGCCATTTCCTGTGAAAACAATCAATAATCCTTTTTTTGTTTTTCTAATTTGTAGTCTTTCGGCTTGAATATCTTTTCTTTGCTGCATTCTTTTTTTATATGAGCTCTCATCAATATCCGGTGATAATTTACCTCCCATTCCAAGTTTATTTGCTTGATTATCGAGGTTAAATATTTTCTCGGGATATGAAGGTTTTTCTTGCATATGAAGCTTATTATTATTTAATTATTATAAATCTTTAAATATTTTTAACTCTTTTAACTTTTAAAAGTGCATTATTTACTGCTTTTTGTTGATCTCTTTTAGTAATCCAGTGGTGATAAGTTTGAGTATGTAAACTAACCGAATGTCCCATCATTCTGGCAGCGACAGTATCAGGTAAATCATAAAAAATTGTTCTAACTGCCCAAGCATGCCTTAGATCATAAGGTTTTATTTGTAGAGAGTAACGCTTAAACTGATCTGTAATTTTTTTTCCAATATTCTGTAGGGTTGTAATTTTAAGGTCTGTATTAATATTTGGTAGAAGTTCTGGATTTTCGCCAAGTTTTGATAATTCGAACTTTTCTACCCATTCAGGATGAAATGGCCAAACTTGATGTTCCCCAGTTTTAGTCGTAGGTAAAACTCTAATAATTTTGTCCCCAAAATTAGTAAGAGAACTTAAATCACAAAAAAATACTTCATGATTCCTTAATCCATATGTAGCCATCAGACCAAAAACAAATTTCCAAGACTTATTTGGTATCGTCTCCCACAGTTTTTCTATTAATTCGTCTTTAGGTAGATCCCTAAATCCTGCTTTGTTCAGACCATATCCTCTAGAATTTAATTTCCAATCTTCTGGTAGTTTAATTTCCAAAAACTTAGCCAAAACACTTAAAGAAGTAGCGCATTGTTTCCTACTTCTGGTACCTTCCTTATAACTTTCAAGTGTTTTTTGAAATATTTTTTCTAAAGCTTCATTCTCATATTCATGGTAAACACTTAGGATTCTTTTCATATATGGTTTGTAAGAACTTCTCCAAGTAGTTTTTCTAGTACTGGTTCGAAAATCACTTTTATTTTCTTTAAAAAAAAATTCCTCAAATTGATTTAATCTTTTTGGAAATTCAAACCCATGTTTATTTTCTTTTTTATGAGGCTTCCCTATCCAATTAATCCAATCAAATTGATTCAATTCCAATTGCAAATTGATTAATTGTAATTTTTTTTTGGCCTCCTCTAATCCAGAAATATCAGCCTTTAAACCAAGAGATATTCTTTGAATTTTAAAGTTATTATTATCTTCTTTGGAGGGTAGTGAACCACGAATATTTAATTTTTCTCCTCTTTTCTCAATTTTAAGCTTGCTGCCTTGAGTAGCAAATTTATCATTGACATTATTAATTTCCTGAATTACGTTCATTTACTTATATAATTGACCTTATAATGACGTTTTTAATGTTGATTTTCAATCTTCATAATTTTTAAATGGATAGAATAGGCGTCTTACTAATGAATTTAGGAGGGCCTGAACGCATTACTGATGTAGGTCCATTCTTATATAATCTTTTTTCTGATCCAGAAATTATCAGGACGCCTTTCCCTTTTTTTCAAAAGCCACTGGCTTGGTTAATTAGCACGCTTAGGAGCACTACTTCACAACAGGCTTACCTTTCTATAGGGGGAGGTTCACCAATTAGGAGGATAACTGAACAACAAGCAAGAGAATTACAATCTAAATTAAGGAACAAGGGATTTAATGCTACTACCTACATCGCCATGAGGTATTGGCATCCTTTTACCGAATCAGCAATTGCTGATATGAAAGCAGATGGCATAGATCAAGTTGTTGTAATACCTTTGTATCCACATTTTTCGATAAGTACTAGTGGTTCGAGCTTTAGGGAATTAAAAAAATTACGAGATTCTGATGATGAATTTAAGAAGGTTCCAATGAGATGTGTAAGGAGTTGGTTCAGTCAATCAGGTTACTTAAAGTCTATGGTTGAATTAATTTCTGAACAAATTTCACTTTGTGAAACACCCTCCAAAGCCCATATATTTTTCACTGCTCATGGAGTTCCTAAGAGTTACGTAGAGGAAGCTGGAGACCCTTACAAACAACAAATTGAAGATTGTTCTTTGTTAATTATAAATGAGCTGGAAAAATCTTTAGGGCATGGTAACCCTCATACACTTTCTTATCAAAGTAGAGTTGGTCCTGTTGAATGGTTGAAGCCTTATACAGAAGAAGTGTTAGCTGATCTTGGAAAGTCAAATGTTAATGATCTGATTGTCGTGCCTATAAGTTTCGTTGGAGAGCATATTGAAACATTGCAAGAAATTGATATTGAATATAAAGAAATTGCTGAAAAGGCTGGTATTAAAAACTTTCGGAGAGTTAAGGCTTTAAATACTCATCCTACTTTCATTGAAGGTCTTAGTGATCTGGTGATTTCCTGTTTGGAAGGACCTCTCGTTAATATAGAAGAGGCTTCAAAATTGCCTGAAAAAGTTAAACTTTATCCCCAAGAGAAGTGGCAATGGGGTTGGAATAATAGTTCAGAAGTGTGGAACGGAAGGGTTGCAATGATTATTTTTCTTGTGCTTTTTATTGAACTTATTTCAGGCTCTGGACCTCTACATAAATTAGGAATTTTATAAAGAATAATTGAGATTTATTTGATAATTTTTAATTTATTAAAATATTTTTTTGAATATATTTCTGACATTACGTTTCTAAATGAGGCAAAAGTATTTAATTAAGTTTAATATTTATAGTAAATATTGAATTTCTTTAGTGACTCTTACTTCGAGATCCTTTGCAAAGGGTAGTTCAAAACATGAAGATCCAGTTTGGATAACTGGTGCAGATGCACTAATGGATTCTTTAAAAATTCATGGAGTAAAAGTTATATTTGGATATCCTGGAGGAGCTATACTGCCAATATATGACGCTGTTCATAAGGCAGAACAAGAAGGTTGGTTAAAACATTACATGGTAAGACATGAACAAGGTGGTTCACATGCAGCTGATGGATATGCAAGATCTACTGGTGAAATAGGGGTATGTTTTGGGACCTCAGGTCCAGGTGCAACAAATTTAGTAACTGGAATTGCAACTGCTCAAATGGATTCAGTCCCCCTAGTTTTTGTTACAGGTCAAGTCCCAAGATCTGCTATAGGGACAGACGCTTTTCAAGAAACTGATATTTTTGGCATAACACTCCCAATAGTGAAACATTCATGGGTAATAAGAGATCCTTCAGATATCGCTAAAGTAGTCTCTGAAGCTTTTTTTATAGCCTCTTCTGGAAGACCTGGCCCTGTTTTAATTGATATACCCAAAGATGTAGGCCAGGAGTTTTTTAGTTACCAACGAGTTTTGCCAGGCGAGATTATTCCTAAAGGGTTTAAAAGGAATGGAGATATTAATGATTGTGATATTAGTAAAGCAATTAAATTAATAGAAGATTCTGAAAGACCCCTTCTATACGTAGGAGGTGGGGCAATATCTTCAGGTGCTCATGATGAAATAAGAACTTTGGCAAAGAATTATGAAATACCAGTTACTACAACCTTAATGGGGAAGGGCGCTTTTGACGAAAAAGATGATTTATCAGTTGGGATGTTAGGAATGCACGGAACTGCTTACGCAAATTTTGCTGTTACAGAATGCGATCTTTTAATTGCTATTGGAGCTAGATTCGATGATAGGGTCACAGGAAAATTAGATACTTTTGCACCTAATGCAAAGGTAATTCATATTGATATAGACCCAGCAGAAGTTAATAAAAATAGACGTGTAGATGTTGCAATTGTTTCTGATGTTTCAAAAGCTGTTCACAAGATTAATGAACAATCTGTAAATAATAAACTTAATTGTCAGACGAAAAAATGGTTAGAAAAAATTGATTTTTGGAAAAATAAACACCCTTTGTATCACCCGCCTAAAGAGGGAGAAATTTATCCTCAAGAAGTTCTTTTAAAAGTAAGGGAACTTTCACCAGAAGCTTACGTAACAACAGATGTAGGGCAACATCAAATGTGGGCTGCTCAATATCTTAGGAATTCTCCAAGAAAATGGATAAGTAGTGCAGGATTAGGAACTATGGGTTTTGGATTGCCGGCGGCAATCGGAGTAAAAGCAGCTTTACCTAATTCAGATGTAATTTGTATTGCAGGAGATGCAAGTGTCCTAATGAATATTCAAGAATTAGGTACCTTATCTCAATATGGTCTAAAAGTGAAATTGATTATTATAAATAATCGCTGGCAAGGTATGGTAAGACAATGGCAGGAAAGCTTCTATAATGAACGATATTCCTCCTCTGATATGAGTTGTGGTGAGCCAGATTTTGTAAAACTTGCAGAATCTTTTGGAGTTAAAGGATACTTGATTTCTGACAGAAAACAATTACAGAATGAATTAAAAAATGCGCTTGATCATGATGGTCCTGCCTTGATTAATATACTCGTCAGAAGAGGTGAAAATTGTTATCCAATGGTTCCTCCTGGTAAAAGTAATGCACAAATGGTTGGATATGTTAATTGTGAAAACTAATTTTTTTTAATTCGTAATTTTAAAAAATTGACTTTAATATAATTTAAAATAAGATATTTCTGAATTGAAAAAATTATCAAAAATTTTTATCATAGCCTGCTTAATTTTTCTTAATCCCTTAATGGTTAACTCGGCTGAAATTCTTCAAATTAAAAGTTCAAATATCATTTTGGTAGGAGATCAAAATAGGAATTTAACCATTGAATTATTTTGTGTAGATGTAAATGAAAATGATGAGCTTGAGGCAACTGATTTACTTAAGAGTGAATTCCCAAGGGGAAGCAAAGTGAAAATAAAACCT
>QCBU01000008.1 GCA_003281505.1 Prochlorococcus sp. AG-347-J14
AAGCTACATTCTTTGAATTGACACCTAATTTTTGCGAAATGATTCTTTTTGTGGTCAATATTTCTTTGTAAATAAAAGGCCACATATCATTTGTAAATGGTCCTAAATCTTGGATAATTTCCCAAGTTTTAACTATTGCTTCTAGAGAAGATTTTGGTAATGGTCCTTGACCTCCATAGTTGAAATAATACTTGTTTTTTAATGCGGGTATTTGATCCCTTAGATTATTTCTCATGGAAATTTATATTATATTTTAAACTCTTAAATTTTTTTAAATATTGCCCACTAAAGTTACTGTTCTAAATTCAATATCCTCAATTACTTTCCAAGGTTCAGCACTCCTTTCTGCAAATTTTAAATTTTTAAATCCTAGTTCTTTAAAATCACTTATAAACTCTGGCTCGTACCATGCTCCACTAATACATCCTGTCCATAAATCATGATCATTTTGCAATATTAAAGGAACTTTCTTGTTAGAGACGATATCGCTAATTGCAATTCTTCCATTATCGTTTAAAACTCTTTTTATGTTATTTAGAAGGTTATTTCTAGATTCTGGACTTACCAAGTTTAAAACGCAATTACTTAAAATAATATCAACTGATTTATCTGCGATTAATGGATTTAAATCTTTATCTAATTCATCAAGTTTTTCGATTGAACCTTCTAGAAATTCTGTATTATTGAAACCTATATTTTTTGTAACTTCTTTAGAGGCTGATCTTGATAAAGAAAGCATGTCAGGATTCTGATCAACTCCAATAACTTTCCCTTCTTTCCCAACAATTTGGGCACAAATGAAAGCATTTTTGCCGCTTCCACTTCCAAGGTCTAAGACTATATCATTTTTTTGAACATATTTTGTTGGATCGCCACACCCATAGTCTCTTTCTATAACCTCTTGAGGAATTGCTTCAAGTAAAACGGGATTAAACCCAACTGGTGTACAAAGACAACTTTCTTTTTCTTGTGCGGCTGAGCCATATCTTTCTTGAATCGCATCTTTATGATCGAATTGATTCGGTGCTTTATTCGATGTGTTTGTATTACAGCAACTTTCAGACATATTTTTTAAAGGACTCTTGATAAATATAGCCAAAAAAAAAGCCCCTGAAAAAGGGGCTTTTAATTTGTTTAATTAAATTATTTAGTGTAATTAACACCTCTGTAATTTAATTCTGCTTTTTCATTACTTGAAGAAGCGTCATCCATTCTGTTGGTGTATACGTTTCTTCTGTAGGTAAGTTCAACAAGTTGCTTTTTAGAAGCTTCTTTGTTTTGAACGTAGTTTTTACCTCTGTAAGTTAAAGTAGTCATGTTTCGATGTGACAACACGGCCATCCCCCGTTCCATGGTATGACTCGAACTGCGCCCTCAAATGAGGGTGAACGAAAAAGTAGCGATTGCTACCAAATCATTATAAGCGTATTTTTAACTGCATGTCTAGTTTTTACAAATAGAAACGAAGATTTAATGTTTTTTTAATTATTATCTTAGGTAAATTTTTTTATAAATAGTCTCTAAAAAGGTTTATGTTTATATTTGGTTTAATCTTCATGTAACTATTTATTTATGACAGGTTTTTTATATTTCTTGGGAAATACTCTAAGGTGGCCAGTTTTAAAGCCAAAAGAATTTTTTTCACTACATGCTTATTTTTCAATTATTTATTTGATAACTTTTACTTTGAGTAAATATGATGTAAGCCAATCAAATTTAGTTTTTACTTTAGGAATTCTTGCACCTCTTTTAATCGCAATTGGTCAAGGACTTCCAATTGATTGCCTTGATATGGAATCATCTTTGTTGAAGGAACTAAAAACTAAATAATATATATTTCAGTTAATAGTTTTTATAAAACCTGGACAACTTCGCTTATTTCAGGAATCATTTCTTTTAACTTTCTTTCAATACCCATTTTGAGAGTCATAGTGCTGCTTGGGCAACTTCCACACGCTCCTTGAAGTCTGACTTTTACAATTGGACCATCTATTTCTGCAATCTCTACATTACCTCCATCAGAAATTAAAAAAGGTCTTAGCTCGTCAAGGACTTTTTCTACATTTTGGTTTGTCAGCGAGAGTGTTTCAGTACTCATAATTTTGGATTAACTTTATAATAAGCCTAGAAAGAAATCTGATTAATTGCAAAAAAGATAATTTTCTGTTGTGACTTCATCTAAAAATCCCACTAATGACAATAGCTACTTTGATGCAGTCTTAGTAGGGGCAGGAATAATGAGTAGTACTTTAGCCCTCCTAATTTCAGAAGTTTTACCAGATATAAATTTTCTTATTATAGAAAAATTAAATGCCCCAGGAAGTGAAAGTACTGGCGCTTTTAATAATGCAGGTACAGGACATGCGGCTAATTGCGAATTAAACTATACCCCTTTAGATGAAAAAGGAAATCTAAAAATAGATAAAGCGCTCTCAATAAATCGTTCTTTTGAAACATCCATGTCTTTATGGGCCTCATTGTATGAAGCAGGGAAAATTGATATTAAGAATTTTCTAAAATTTATTCCTCATATTAGCTTTGTGTCTGGTCAGGATAATATTTCTTTTTTAAAAAAAAGATTTCAGAAAATGAACGAAAATCCTGAATTTATCGATATGGAATTTTCTACATCTTTTGATGAAATTTCATCATGGGCTCCTCTAATAACTAAAGATAGAAATCCATCTACTCAAATTGCTGCTACCAGAATAGGTAGAGGAACTGATATTAATTTTGAGGCTTTGACTAAAGAGTATTTGTCATTAGTTTCCTCAAACAAAAATGTTGAAATTAGATATAAAACAGAATTAGTAGATTTAAAGAAAATTGATAAAAAACAATGGGAACTAAAAATTAGTTCCGAAGGTAGAAAAACTTCAATTAGAACTGGCTACGTTTTTCTTGGTGCTGGTGGAAAAACAATTAATTATTTACAAAAATCAAAAATTCCAGAAGCAAAAAGTTATGGTGGATTTCCTGTTAGTGGGAAATGGCTTATTTGCGAGAAAAAAGACCTAACAGAAAAACATAACTCAAAAGTTTATGGTAAAGCTGATATTGGATCGCCACCAATGTCTGTGCCTCATTTAGACACCAGATGGATTGATAATAAAAAACTTCTTTTATATGGACCTTTTGCTGGATTTACAACGAAATTTCTAAAACAAAGTTCATACTTTGACTTATTTAGTTCAATTAAAAAGAATAATATTTTTTCTATGTTAGACGTTGGTTTCAAGAACAATGATTTAATTAATTACCTAATATCGCAATCATTAAAGAACCATAACTCAAGAGTTGAGAATTTAAAGAATATGATGCCATCAGCTAATCCTTCTGATTGGTATTTAAAGAATGCTGGTCAAAGAGTCCAAATAATTAAAAAAACTGAAGGTGGTGGTTCTTTGAAATTTGGAACTGAGATTGTAAATTCATCAGATGGATCATTATCTGCTTTGTTGGGAGCCTCTCCTGGAGCAAGTACTGCGGTTTCAATTATGGTTGAGGTTCTAAAAAAATCTGTTTTATTTTTAAACGATAAGCATAATCTTCAGAAAAAAATAAATGACTTAATTTATCCAGAACTATCAGCCTCTGAAAATTACAGTACCTTCATAAAAGAAATTAAAAAAAGAAATAATTCCATTTTGAGTTTCCATCCATAATTCTTATTAGCTAATATTAATCAAGATGTAATAAGAGGAGAATTTTTCTTTCTATATGACTGATATATCGGTTTCAAAAATTAGAAATTTCTGCATAATCGCTCATATTGACCATGGTAAATCTACCCTTGCAGATAGGTTGCTTCAAGATACTGGCACTGTGCAGCAAAGGGATATGCAAGAACAATTTTTGGACAGTATGGATCTTGAAAGAGAGAGAGGAATTACTATCAAGTTACAAGCCGCTAGGATGAAATATAAAGCTGACGATTCCCAAGAATATGTTTTGAACTTAATAGATACTCCAGGGCATGTTGATTTCTCTTATGAGGTTAGTAGATCTCTTCAAGCTTGTGAAGGCGCCTTACTTGTTGTTGATGCAAGTCAAGGAGTAGAAGCTCAAACCTTAGCTAATGTTTATCTTGCCTTAGAAAATAATCTTGAAATAATTCCTGTTTTAAATAAAGTTGATTTACCAGGGGCTGATGCTGAAAAAATAAAACAAGAAATAGAGGAAATTATTGGACTTGATACATCTAATGCAATAAATTGTTCAGCAAAAACTGGAGTTGGCATTAAAGATATTTTGGAAGCAATCGTAAGAAGAGTACCTCCTCCTCAAGATGAAATTAAACTACCTACAAAGGCACTGATTTTTGATTCTTATTATGATCCGTACAGGGGAGTTATTGTTTATTTCAGGGTGATATCTGGGTCTCTAAATAAGAGAGAAAAAATATTATTAATGGCAAGTAAGAAAAATTATGAACTAGACGAGATAGGAATAATGGCGCCTGATCAGCAGCAAGTTGATGAATTACATGCAGGAGAAGTCGGTTATTTAGCTGCTTCTATAAAATCAGTTGCTGATGCGAGAGTGGGAGATACGATTACTCTTTTAAATTCACCTGCCAATGATCCTTTGCCTGGATATAAGACAGCAAATCCTATGGTTTTTTGTGGCTTATTTCCGACTGATGCTGATCAATTCCCAGATTTAAGAGTATCACTAGAAAAATTACAATTATCTGATGCAGCTTTAAAATATGAGCCCGAAACCAGTAGCGCAATGGGCTTCGGATTTAGGTGCGGATTCCTAGGACTTCTTCATATGGAGATTGTTCAAGAAAGATTAGAAAGAGAATATGACTTGGATCTAATCGTAACGGCACCATCAGTTATTTATAAAGTTAATTTAAATCAGCAGGAACATATCTTTATTGATAATCCCTCTACAATTCCTGATCCACAACTTAGAGAATCAATAGAAGAGCCTTATGTGAAAATGGAAATTTATGCTCCCAATGAATTTAATGGAACATTAATGGGTTTATGTCAGGAAAGAAGGGGAGTATTTATAGATATGAAATATATAACAACTGATCGAGTTACCTTGATTTATGAAATTCCATTAGCAGAAGTTGTTACAGATTTCTTTGATCAAATGAAAAGTAGAACCCAAGGTTATGCATCAATGGAATATCATTTGATTGGCTATAGAAAAAATGATCTTGTTAGATTAGATGTTCTAATAAATTCAGAAAGAGCAGATCCATTAACTTCTATTGTTCATAAAGATAAGGCTTATGGAATTGGCAGAAGTTTAGTTGAGAAATTAAAAGAACTTATTCCAAAACAACAATTTAAAATACCTCTTCAAGCATCAATCGGTAGCAGGATTATTGCAAGTGAAAGCATAAGTGCTTTGCGAAAAGATGTTTTATCTAAATGTTATGGAGGGGATATTTCTAGGAAAAAGAAACTTTTAAAGAAACAAGCCAAAGGTAAAAAGAGGATGAAGGCAATGGGTAAAGTTGAAGTCCCTCAAGAAGCTTTTATGGCAGTCTTGAAATTAAACCAGTAATTTCTTTTAATTTAAAATTTATAGCTATTTATTTTTAAAAGAATTGGGTATATTTCATTTATATCTTTAAAAAAAGATTTTGGATATTAACTCATTTAATCGTGTCGGCGCAAATATCAGAAAAGCTGGATTTTTAATTGTACTTTTTTATCTTCTTGTTGTTTTAATAATGAAATTTTTAGAGGCAAATAATTTTTTTGGCTATTCATTTTCAATGTCAAGCAATGATATCTTTGCCCCTCCTTCTCTTAATCATTTTTGTGGCACAGATAGATTAGGAAGAGATGTTTGCTTAAGAACTTTGCAAGGATCATCATTAGCGATAGAAGTTGTATTCTTAGCTATTCTTTTTTCACTAAGTTTGGGTTTGCCATTGGGATTATTAAGTGGATATTTTGGTGGTTTTTTTGATAAATGCTTATCACTAATAATGGATACTATTTTTTCAATACCTGTAATTTTGCTTTCAGTTGTTGTGGCTTTTGTATTGGGTAAGGGTATCATTAACGCGGCTTTGGCTTTGTGTATTGTTTACTCTCCTCAATATTTTAGATTAATCAGAAATCAGACAATATTGGTTAAATCCGAAACTTATGTGGAGGCAGCTCAAGTTGCAGGAGCTGATGTTAAAAAAATTATTTTTAAATATATTCTCCCAAATGTAATAACACCGTTGCCTATTCTGCTTACCCTAAATGCTGCAGATGCTGTTTTGGTATTAGGAAGTTTAGGATTTTTAGGCCTTGGCGTTCCTGCAGATGTCCCAGAGTGGGGAAGTGATTTGAATCTGGCTCTTGCCGCTTTACCTACAGGTATCTGGTGGACGGCTTTGTTCCCAGGTTTGGCAATGTTTTTTTTAGTTTTAGGTCTTTCTTTTATAGGAGAGGACCTTGAAGAAATTTTTGATAGTCAAAATTCTGAATAAATTTAGTTATCTGTAATAGGATCAAGTTCTCCTTGATCATTCAACTTTGGATATTCTTTAGCTGATTTTTTATACAGCGCAGCTAATTCTGGGTAACACCATTCAAAAAGTGTTTTTTGATATTCATCCATATTTAACCCTTCTCCATTAGCAGGCAATATACCTTTATTTTTTCTTTGGCTTACAGCCTCAAATAATAATATGGAAGCAGCAACTGAAACATTTAGGGATTGAACCATACCTCTCATAGGTATAAAAATTGATTGATCAACCATTGATATTAGTTCATTACTTAGTCCCCATTTTTCTGCTCCTAAAACAAAACATGTATTTTGAGAATAATCAAAATTTCTATAATCTACTGATTCACTATTAAGAGTCGTTCCATATAATTTAAAACCTTTATTCTTTAAATCAGATATTGCCGTGATAGTGTTTTCATGATTATTCAGTTTTACCCATTTTTGACTTCCTTGAGCAGTACTATTAAAAGTCTTAACAGTATTCGTTTTGCTAATAAAATTTGCTTCGAAAACTCCTGCTGCGTCACATGTCCTTAATATCGCAGATAAATTATGTGGTTTATTGACATCCTCAACTAAAACAGTCAAGTTTTTCATTCTGCAATCTAAAACACTTTTGATTCGTTCAAATCTTCTTGGCAAAATTGACATTTATAATTTTTTCACACTTTTAAATTATATTCAAAAAATATTGATTACCTATTAAATCTCTTGGTTTATAATATTTTGGTAGTTTAAATTAACTCAATGGCATACATAGAATGGGACTATACAGTAATAACAAGTATGGTAGAAAAACAAGGGTGGGATTTACCTGATCGTGAATCGGAAGAATGGCATAAATTTAACGATGAATTAGGAGAAAAAATGAGAGGTGTTGGACTTATTTTTGAAAAATATTGTAAATTTACTCCTGACGTAGGAGAAGGAGTTCATCTTCTAGATGACTAATCATTAATAATTTTAAACCATTGATGTATCCCTTAATCAATGGCTTATTAATTAATAAGATAATATAATTTCACTAAATTAGAACTGGCAATTATTAAGGCTTTATAAAGCTTGTACTCTAAAAAAAATTTTTTATTCCACAAAAAAGTTATTTAATTTCTATATTTGAATAAAAATATGAAAAATAAATTAACCTTTTTATTCGATGGTGGTTGTCCACTTTGTTTGAGGGAAACAAATTTTCTTAAAAAAAGAGATACCTTAAATCAAATTGCATTTATAGATATTAATAGTAAGGATTATGATCAAAGTCTTTTTAATGACATCTCATATTCACAAGCTATGTCAAACCTGCATGGGATTATTGAAAATGGTGAAATTATTAGGGGACTAGATGTACTTGCATATTCTTATGAATTAGTTGGTTTAGGTTGGGTTTATTATCCCTTGAAGATTAAGCTCTTATCTCCATTATTGAGACTGGTATACAGATATTGGGCAAAATATAGACTTCAAATTACAGGTAGATCTGATATTGAAAAACTTTGTACCTCGCAATGTGAACAATAAATATGGAAAGTATCGATATAGACAGAATAATAGAAATGTGTTGGGAAGATAGAACACCCTTTGAAGCGATCGAGTATCAATTTGGTTTAAAAGAGGAAGATGCGATAAAAATTATGCGTCAAAATCTTAAACCCAAATCTTTCAAAGTCTGGAGAAAGAGAGTTTCAGGAAGAAATACAAAACATATGGCCCTAAAAGATTCAACTAGATTTAAATCTGCTCATAAAAGGAAATTATAAATTTTGAAAAATCTTTCTACCAAAACTTGTCCTGTTTGCAATAGGCCGTTTCAGTGGCGTAAAAAATGGAAAAACTGTTGGGATGATGTTATCTACTGTTCAAAAAGATGCAGTAACAGGAAGTCGCAAAGATGAAACAAGTATCAATTATTTTCCCGAATCAACTTTTTAGAGAAAGCCCAATCTTAAAAATAAATTGTGAAATTTTGATTTTGGAAGACTCATTATTTTTTGGAAATGATAAATTTCATAAATTAATTAATCATAAAAATAAGTTAGTTTTTCATAGAGCATCTATGCTCTCTTATAAAAATTATTTAGAAATATCTGGCTTTAAAGTTTTATATATCGAAAACAAGAATAATGTTTCTACAGTGGATTACTTATCGGAATTTATTAAAAATAAATATCAGAAAATAAATCTTATTGACCCTCATGATTTTTTAATAATGAAGAGGATTAATAATTTTGTTGAAAGCAATAATTTAGCTTTAAATATTTTGCCTTCTCCGATGTTTATGAGCAGTGAAGAGTTAAAGGAGTTATTTGAATCAAATACAAAAAAACCTCTTATGGGGAGATTTTATGAAAATCAAAGAAAGAGCCAAAAAATATTAGTTAATTCGGATGATACACCTGAAGGCGGTAAGTGGAGTTTCGATGAGATGAATAGAAAAAAATTACCTAAAAATATAATCATTCCTAATACACCCATATTACTAAAAAATAAATTTGTAATTCATGCCGAAAAGTCATTGGCCAATTTAGATATTGATTCTATTGGAGAAAGTAATAACTTTTTATATCCAACTAATTTTGATGAAGCAGATGAATGGTTAAATGATTTTTTTAAACATAGATTTTTCTTGTTTGGAGATTATGAAGATGCTATTTCTAAAGAAAATTCTTTTTTATGGCATAGTTTACTTTCTCCTCTTTTAAACAGTGGCTTATTAACGCCAGATGAAGTAGTAAATAAAGCATTACTTTATGCCAAAAATTATAATGTTCCAATTAACTCTTTAGAGGGTTTTATTCGTCAAATTATTGGATGGAGAGAATTTATTTGTCTTGTCTACAAGAAGTATGGAACAAAAATGCGAAACAGTAATTTTTGGAATTTTGAAGATAAGCCAATTCCAAAATCTTTTTATCAAGGAAATACAGGAATTGAACCAGTAGACGTTGTTATAAAAAATATTATTAAATTTGGTTATTGTCATCATATTGAGCGGCTAATGATTATTGGTAATTTTATGCTTCTATGTAGAATTCACCCCAACCAAGTTTATAAATGGTTTATGGAAATGTTTATTGATTCATATGATTGGGTTATGGTCCCAAATGTTTACGGAATGAGTCAGTTTAGTGATGGAGGTATCTTTTCAACAAAGCCATACATATCAAGCTCTAATTATGTAAAAAAAATGTCTAATTTTAAAAGTGGCCCATGGTGTGAAATATGGGATGGTTTATTTTGGAAATTTATTAAAGATAATGAAAGCTTTTTTCGAAAGCAATATCGTCTGGCAATGTTAACGCGAAATCTCGATAAAATGTCAGAAGAAAAATTAAATAATCACTTAAAAACGGCCGATAAATTTTTAAGAGATATTTAATAAATTAAGAGTAATAACCTACAGTTTTCTATGAAAAATTAAAACAATATTATGTTATGACAAAATATTAGGTAGGGATGTTAGTTTAGGAAAAAACAGATTTATCCAATGGAAATTGGAACAATTTTTTTAAAAAGTAATTCGACGGGAATTATCACTTTTTCTGAATTAGATTGGATAACTACCCATCAATCTAATTTTACAAGGTTGGAAGAATCCATAGCAATTAAATTAGGCAGAATGCTTGATGCAGGTTTTATTAATATTGGTTGCCGTTTGAAATCGTGATTATTTTTTCTACTAATGAAGTATCAAGAATAGAAAAAAATATTTTTTCGGGAAAGAATCCTTTCTGTAAATATCTTTCTTTTTTTAGGATTTAATCTATCGCTTATCCCTATCTTAGGGTTTATTTGGTTCAATTCCTCAATTGAAAAAGTAGTTTAAATTTTTAAATTTTTTGTATATTAAAGTTATATTTAAAAATAAATTTGACTTTGAGAATAGGATATTTACAAAGAAAGGCAGCTTGGGAAATTTTATTAAAAGTTAGTTATGGCGATTTTTCTGATCATGCTCTTGAAAAGGTTTTAAAAAATTATCAATTTAATCCTCTTGATATAGCTTTTATTACGGAATTATCTTTTGGATGCATAAGGTATAGAAAATTTCTTGACCTTTGGGCGGACCATACATCAAAAATTACTCATAAAAAGCAGCCTCCAAAGTTAAGATGGCTTCTACATATAGGTTTGTATCAACTATTGAAAATGGATAAAATTCCATTTCCTGCTGCTATTTCTACCACTGTAGAAGTAGCTAAAAAAACAGATTTAAATGGTTTAGCAGGAACTGTAAATGCGATATTGAGAAATGCATCAAGAAAATTAGAACAAAAAATTTTTCCGGAATTATCTTCTGATAGAAAAGAAAGAATTTCATATCTTGAATCATTCCCATTATGGCTTGTGAAGGATCTTTATAAATGGGTCGGCAATAGAGAAGGTGAAAATATCATTAAGGCATTTAATAAAAAACCATCCATTGATTTGAGAATTAACCAATTAAAGACTAATTTAGATAAATTTTTGAAAGTACTTCATGAAAATAAGATTGATGCTGAAATTATTAAAGATTTACATAATGGAATTACTTTAAAATCTAATCCAAGATCTATAAAAAATTTACCAGGATATAGTGATGGACTTTGGACAATTCAAGATAGATCTTCTCAGTGGATAGCACCTCTCTTAAATCCAAAAGAAGGTGAAAAGATTTTAGATGCTTGTGCAGCTCCAGGGAGTAAGTCTACCCACCTTGCAGAGTTAACGAATGATAGTGGTGAAATCATTGCCGTAGATAGATCAGCAAAAAGATTGAAAATACTGCAATCAAATTTAGAAAGGTTAAATTTAAAATCTGTTAATACCATTAATGCTGATGCTACGAGTTTGATTGACTTAAATCCTAAGTTTATATCTTATTTTGATAAGATTTTATTAGATGCTCCATGTTCAGGCATTGGAACTCTTTCCAGAAATCCAGATTCTAGATGGTCTTTAAGTAAAGAAAAAATAAAATCTTTAACTTTATTACAGGAAAAACTTTTGGAGAGTATGTTTCCTCTTTTGAAAAAAGATGGTACTTTAGTTTATTCAACTTGTACTATTTGCCCCGATGAAAATAATCTATTAATTGAACGATTTATTGAAAAAAACAAAACTTTAAAATTGGTTAGCCAAAAGCAAATTTTACCTAGCTTGGATTATCCTGGTGATGGATTTTATTCTGCAATAATTTCTTATAAATCCTAAAAATATAATTTATTTTTTAATTGGAATTTTATAAATTTCAGATATGAACTTCTTCCATAAATAAGCTGCATTTCCACTAGATAATTCAGATTCCTTGTTATCGTCGTGACCTATCCAGATCCCTGTTGTAAGGTTATCAATGGAACCAATAAACCAGAGATCTTTATTTCCATCAGATGTCCCTGTTTTTCCATAAATTTTCTTTCCTTTTATGAAAGCTGCTTTTGAAGTGCCTTCTTTTACAGATTTTTCAAGAAGTTTATTTATTTTTTTGTTTATTTTTATATCTAATATTTTCTTGGAAATAAATTTGTTTTCCCAAATAGATTCATCATTTAATGATTCTATTTTCTCTATGATTTCAGGGCTTTGAATCTTCCCATTATTGTTTATTGCAGAATATGCATTTGTGATGTTTAAAAGATTATCTCCGTAGGAGCCAATAGCTAGAGATGGGAATTCTTTAAACTCTTGCTTATATCCTAGACCAAATGAATTCGCTAGATTAATAATATTTTTTAAACCGATTTTTTTTGTTATTGATATTGGAACTATATTGGATGAACTTTTAAATGATTCAATCAAAGATATTGAACCTCTGTAGTCTTCAGAAAAATTTTTTGGGCAATAACTTTCCCAACATATTGGTAAATCTTCAAATTTATCGCTTAATTTTATTCCTTCTATTAATGCAGCAGCATATGGAATTATTTTAAAAGTAGAACCTAAAGGTCTTATAGATGAAGTTACTCTATTATATTCATTAATTGAAGGATTTTTACTGGTTATCATTGTCCTTATTTTTCCTGTATTTGATTCGATTGATAACAGAGCAAACTCAAGTTCTTTAGGCCCAGCATATCTTGATATACTTTGTGCTTTTTCTTGCCAATCTTTGTTTATAGAAGATTTAATTCTTAAAAACTTATAATCATTTTTATTTTCAATTCTTTTATCTGTTTCCTCAAGAATAAAGTTTATTAGTAATTTATCATCTAAAAAATTATCAGCTGTTTGATAATTTAAGTTTATTCTCTCTTTAATAGCCTTATTCTTATTTGCTAGAGAAATATATCCATCAAGATACATTGATTCAAGAACTTTATTTCTATTTTTAATAGCTAGTTCTACATTTTGATAAGGTGAATAAATTGATGGAGCTGGAGCCAATCCCGCAATAAGTGCAATCTCTGATAAGGTTAATTCTTCTATAAGTTTTCCAAAATAAACTTGAGAAGCCTCGTTAATCCCGTAGGCGCCTGATCCTAAATAAATATTATTTAAATATAATTTTAAAATTTGATTCTTGTTATATCTAAATTCAAGTATTAGTGATAAAAATATTTCTTTGATTTTTCTTTGAATATTTAAATCATTGCTAAGAAAAAGTATTCTGGCAGCTTGTTGCGTAATCGTACTTCCTCCCTCCTTAACATAACCACTTCTAATATTTTGAAAAATTGCACGTGAAATACTTTTTAAATCTATTCCATTGTGTTTGTAAAATCTTTTATCCTCAGAGGAAATAAAAGCATTTTTTAAAAAAAGTGGAATTTGATTTTGACTATTTTCTATTTCAAATTTTCTGCTTAATTTGCTCAGGATCTTATTATCAGAGGATGAAATTACATAAGAATATTTGGTTTCGCGAGACCTTTTATTTTTAGGTATGTCGAATTTAAATGTAGTAAATATTAAACTTAAAAAATAAAAAGATATTCCAGAAAAAATTAATATTGGAATTATAAAAACAAAAGATTTGGATTTAATCTTTTGCACCTTAGGCAACTAAAAAACTATGTCCTATAGCTAAGGCTGTAACTAACATCCCAGTTATTAGGAAAGGTTGGGCACTAGCTTGATATTTGACATCAAACTTTAGAGGATCTCTTAGTAACCACATATCTTGAAATGTAATTTGTGGAATTACCAATAAAACTAAAATTACAGAGGCTAAATGTTGACCAATAATGACTAATACAATAACCATTGCTAATTGAAAAATGTCAATCAGTCCTGCACTTATTCTACTTGCATTTTTTATTCCAAATACTACTGGTAAAGAGTTTAGGCCTAGCTTTGAGTCTCCTTCAACGCTTTTGAAATCATTAATAACTGCAATTCCAAGTCCAGAGAGGCTATAAGCAAGTGTTAGTAATGCCGTCACAATAGTTAATTTCCCAAACAAGGCTTGTCCTGCCCACCAAGGTAAAGCAATATATGATGCTCCCAATGCATAATTTCCAAGCCAACCATTTTGCTTTAATTTAAGAGGTGGAGCAGAATATATATAACTAACAAACGACCCCCCTAAAGCTAAAAGTAAGACGGAAGGAAAGTTATGTTTGGCATATAAATCTAATAGAAAAGCAACAATTAAGCCTGCAATAAGTAATACCCAGATTTGGATTTTCACATCTTTAATTGAAATCTTTCCAGAAGGAATTGGTCTATTTGGTTCGTTAATTGCATCAATTTCTTTATCAAAAAAGTCATTTATGGTTTGTGTATAACCTGCCAGAAGTGGTCCACTCATTAACATGCATGCTAGTGAAGCTAAAACATTACTAAATGTCCATTCAAAATTTCCACTTGCCGCTGCACCACAAATAACACCCCATATCAAAGGGATCCAGGTAATTGGCTTCATTAACTGTATACGGAGTTTCCATATACTTGAAGTTTCAGATGCACCCTTAATTCCTAATAGTTGTTTTGGATCATTCACTTTACTCTTTAACCTTTCTCAATTTCTTCTGGGAAAAACCAGTTTTGATCACCATTCTGAAATTTCGCTGTGATTCCAATACTCCTACCATCTGTCATTTTATAGCCTGTTATTACGGCTTTCGGATTAGAGGATATTTGATCGATTAATTTAGCTGGTAGTCTATCTTTTACTTTGTTAATGTTAATTTTAATTTTACTACCGATTTTGGGTAATAATTTTGTTTCAGCCATAAGAGGTAAAATGGAAGCTATTATGCAAGATTAACAGCATTTGGACAATTTTTACTAAAATGGTAGCTCTTCGTTTAATTCCTTGTTTAGATGTCGCCAATGGCAGAGTGGTTAAAGGTATAAATTTTGTTAATTTGAGAGACTCAGGTGATCCTGTTGAATTAGCTTGTAGATATTCTGATGAAGGCGCAGATGAATTAGTATTTTTAGATATTAGAGCAAGTGTGGAAAATAGGAATACATTAGTTGATCTTGTTTCTAGGACAGCAAAATCAGTAAAAATCCCTTTTACAGTGGGTGGAGGCATAGATTCTGTTTCTTCTATTAATGATCTTTTAAGAGCAGGAGCTGATAAAGTGAGTTTGAATTCGTCAGCCGTAAGAAATCCCGATTTAATTTCTGAAAGTTCTAGAAAATTTGGTAATCAATGCATCGTTATAGCAATTGATGCTCGAAGAAAAGTTAATAAGGTTGGTGAGTGGGAGGTTTATGTAAAAGGAGGGCGAGAAAATACTGGTATAGATGTTTTAAGTTGGGCAAAGAAAGTTGAGGAATTAGGCGCAGGGGAAATATTGCTTACTTCTATGGATGGTGATGGAACACAGAACGGATATGATTTGAATTTGACAGAATCTGTTGCAAATATTGTCGATATCCCAGTAATTGCCTCCGGAGGGGCAGGCTCTCTAGAAGATATCTATGATGTTTTCAAAGAAGGCAGGGCATCAGCAGCTCTTTTAGCATCATTACTTCATGATAAGAAACTTACTTTAAAAGAAATAAAAACTTTCCTACTCGAAAAAAAACTTCCAATTAGACCATATGAGTAAAAATAATTTAATCCCAAAAAGAAATAAGTTAAAAATTTAAAAATGAAATTCACAAAAACTATCGAAGTCAAAAATATATTTAATAAAATTTCTTATAAATATGACTTTTTAAATAATTTATTAAGTTTTGGGCTCCACAGATTATGGAAAAGGAAATTAGTTAATTTATTGGAACCTTTAAATGGTGAAGATTGGGCTGATTTGTGCTGTGGAACTGGAGATTTAGCATTCTTAATTTCTGAAAGAGTTAGTCCAATGGGCTCAATTACTGGAATTGACAGTGCAGAGGATATCTTAAATATTGCAAAAAGAAAATCAGAGCTAAAAAAAAATAAATTTATTGAGTGGAAAATTCAAGATGTATTAGAAATTAATGATTATTCAAAAAATTTTGATGGGATTTGCATGTCATATGGACTAAGAAACTTGAATAATGTTGAAGAAGGAATAAAAAAAGTTTTCTATCTTTTGAAGGATAAAGGAAGGGCAGGATTTTTGGATTTTAATCACTCAACAAAAACTTCTTTATCCAATATTTTTCAGAAAATTTATTTGAGATTAATTGTAGTAACCATTTCGCGGCTTTTTAATTTAGGTCCAGAGTACGCATATATTGAAAAAAGTATTAGTAATTTTCCAAAGAAAAATGAGCTTATAAATATTGCTAAGGAAGTTGGATTTAAAAAAGCTGAATATAGGACTATTTTGGGGGGGCAAATGGGAATACTAATTTTGACTAAATAAAGAATTTAGTTATTTATTTTTCTCCAACAAAAAGAACACTTGCCCCATCTTTTGATTTCGCCCTCAGGCGTAGGGGAATTACAGATAGTACAAATGCAAATATTATTTTGATTGATTCTACTTGGATGCTTTGCCCAAACTATCTTTGCATTAGTAGCTTTGATATTTTGATTTTTAATTTCATAATTTTGTATTATTTTTATTTCATTCAAAGTTATTCCAATTTTCTCGATTCTTTCTTTTAATTTATGCTTGTTAAAAATTAAAGCTTGGCGCCATTGTGGATGATTTACTGCAATAGTAAGAATTTTTTTTTCAATATTTAATGGTTTGCATTCTTGAAATAGTTCCAAACCGATTAAGTTCTTCCAATTTTCGTTGATTTTAGAGAGTTTATCTAAGTCTCCCCATGATTTTTTGAAATTATCAAGACAATTTTTTAATGGATGCGGATTCCTTCTATTCACTATGGGCAAATACTTATTATCCAATTTGTAAAATTTACTTATTAAGATTAAAGTTAATCTAATCTTCAAAAAGATGCTCGTTGTTTTAATAAAGAATTTGTGAAAGTTATTGGATCTGCATCTAAGACAGTTTTTTACTTAAAAAAAATCCAGGGTCAATATCCTACCTGGAGACTTATTTATAAAATAAAATGTAAAAGTACCGAAAATGAGCTAACAAACTTACTTGGATGTTCTGAAATAACTAAAAATCAGCCAGTAGCGATAATCGCAAGAGAACAGTTCTCAGGGGTTGGCCAAAACTCAAAAACTTGGGTTTCTCCAAAAGGCGGAATTTGGTTAAGCGCAGCATACCCAATATTTTCAAAAGAATTTGAGTGTCAAATATTTAATTTGTCTTTAGGTATTAAGTTATGTGAAATGCTTAGACAAGAGAATATAAATGCTTGTTTGAAATGGCCAAATGATATTTTTTTTGGTTCAAAAAAGTTGATCGGATTTTTACCAAGGGTGATAACAAGAGGCAAAGAAATTATCTATGTAAGAGTTGGAATTGGCATGAATGTTTTAAATTACACTCCATCAGAAGGTATTTCATTATCAAAAGTACTTCAAACTAAGAATATTAATAAACATTATTGGACAGCCAAAGTTCTTAAAGCTTTTTATGATTCAATTGAATCTAATAAGAATAAAGAATATGTGATTAAATCTGCAAATAAGTTTCTTACTAAAAGTTTTTTACCAAGTGGTTATTGTCCTCATACATGGAAAATTAAAGATATTGATTCCAATGGGAATTTAAGAATTGAAAATGAAACTAAACTGAAGGTAATTAAAAGGTTTTGAATTTAATTAACTTTTAATTCAACTATTCTTCCATCCTTGAATTTGGCTATTTTTTTCGCGCGATTTGCAACTTCATCTTCATGGGTAACTAAAACTATAGTTATTCCAGATTCATGCAGCTTGTCAAAAAGATCTAATACATCTTCAGTGGTTTTTGAATCTAGTGCTCCAGTAGGTTCGTCTGCCAACAAAATTGCAGGATTATTGATAATAGCCCTCGCAATAGCAACTCGTTGTTGTTGACCTCCGGATAATTGGTTTGGACGATTATTCATCCTTTCTGAAAGGCCAACTTTTTTTAAGGCATTCTTACCTCGCTCTAATCTTTGTTCAGGATCAATGCCAGCATAAATCATCGGCAAAGTTACGTTTTCAAGCGCAGTTGCGTCTGATAGAAGATGAAATTGTTGAAAAACGAAGCCTAATTTTTGGTTACGTATTTCCGCGAGCTCATCATCAGATAAATTCTCAACAGGAATACCATTTAATTTATAAATACCTTTAGAGGGTCTATCTAGACATCCAATAATATTCATAGCTGTACTTTTGCCTGAGCCACTAGCTCCCATTACAGCTAAATAATCACCTTTATAAATTTCTAAGTTTATGCTGTCTAAGGCTTTAACAGTTAGATCCTCTTTCCCATATGTTTTAGATATATTTTCTAAACTCGCGACTTTCTTAGACATTTATTGAAGAATTCTTTTAGGAAATATTGTTTGCTGTAGCAATAATATCTTGTAAGAAAGGAGTTTCTGAAACTGCTGTATTAGCTAATTTAAAAAGAGGATTAGACAGAATACCTCCAAGAGCAGTTACGGCGACACAAGCATAAAGTGCAATTCTCAAGGGAGGTAATCCTACAATTCCCCAATTAATTTCAGGATAAGATTTGACTATTTCAGAAGCTTCCTGTGGTTCTTTAACTACCATCATTTTTATCACTGAAATGTAGTAATAAATAGATATGACTGAAGTTACTAATCCAACTATGACTAATAAATATTGATGATTTGCCCAACCTGCAAAGAACAAGTATATCTTCCCAAAAAATCCTAACATTGGAGGTAAACCTCCAAGAGATAGAAGACAAAGGCTTAGGCCTAATGTAATTAGAGGATCTTTTTGGTAAAGTCCTGAGTAATCAAGAATTCTGTCAGAACCAGTTCTTAGCGAGAAAAGTATTACACAAGAAAACGCCCCCAAATTCATAAACAAATATGCAGCCAAATATAGGACAGCAGCTGATAAACCATCTTGTGTGCCAGATACTATTCCAATCATTACGAATCCTGCTTGTCCAATGGAACTGTAAGCTAGCATCCTTTTCATTGAGGTTTGAGCTAGAGCTACAACATTTCCAAGAGCCATGCTCAATATGGCCAAAATGGTAAATAAAAGCTTCCATTCTTCATCAAAAGAAGAGAAAGTTGTGCTTAATATTCTTATTGCAAATGCAAAGCCCGCTGTTTTTGAACCAACAGATAAAAAAGCTACTACAGGTGTAGGTGAACCCTCATATACATCAGGAGTCCATTGATGAAAGGGAACAGCAGCAATTTTAAATGCAACTGTTGATAAGACAAATACAAGAGCTAGTGATGTAATAAAGGATGGCTTATTTATAATCTCTAAACCTATTGTCGCTAAGTTTGTTGAACCACTTAATCCATAAAGGAAAGAGGACCCATATAAATAGACAGCAGCTGCTGCTGATCCAACAAGGAGGTATTTTAAGGCCGCTTCTGAACTTCTTGGATCTCTCTTGAGGTAACCAGAAAGTAAATAACTTGCTACGGATAAAGTTTCCAGAGATATAAATACACTAATAAGGTCAGTAGATCCACACAAAAGCATTGCTCCAAGGGTGGCAGAAAGAACTATGGCAGCAAACTCGCCAATAGGACTGCCACTTTGTTCTGTATACCGCCAACTTATAAGTAAAGATATTAAGGTTGATAAAGATATTATTGCTCTAAATGCGATTGCTAAATTATCTGAATTAAAGGACCCAAGGAATGCGCTTTCTACCGGATTACTCCATTGCAATGCCAAACAAATAAGAGAGCTGCCAATTGATAAATAGCAAATTATTGGTGCCCACTTTGAGGCAGTTTTTTCTCCAGCTAAATCTACAAGAAGTGTTCCAACAATACCTAGCAAAATAAAAGCCTCTGGAATAATGGCTTGAGCATTTAAATTAAATGTAAAGATTTCGTTGGGCACTTTATTAAATTGGATTAAATTAGATGTTTGATTGTAGGGGTCTAAGAGTTAATCTTAACTTGATTATAATTTGTGGGTATGATTTTTGAAATTTTCAGAAGAAAATACTTGCAAAAGCTTCAAATAATCATAATATGCCCTAACTAAACAAAAACACCAATTTTTGAAATAAACCTTGGATCACACACTTGTTATTGTTGAAAGTCCCACTAAAGCAAAAACTATAAGAAAGTTTTTGCCTTCTAATTACGAAGTTCTAGCTTCAATGGGACACGTAAGAGATCTTCCAAAAGGAGCTGCTGAAATACCTGCAGCGGTTAAAAAGGAAAAATGGTCAAGGATAGGAGTTAATACAACTGAAGATTTTGAACCACTTTATATAGTTCCAAAAGATAAGAAAAAGGTTGTTAAAGAGTTAAAAGATGCATTGAAAGGTGCAACCCAGCTATTACTTGCAACTGACGAAGATAGAGAGGGAGAGAGTATTAGTTGGCATCTCCTGCAAATACTTAAGCCTAAAATACCAACGAAGAGAATGGTTTTTCATGAAATTACAAAAAAGGCAATTAATAAAGCGTTAGACCAAACTAGAGAAATTGATATGGAACTTGTTCAGGCTCAAGAAACAAGAAGAATCTTGGACAGGCTTTTTGGATATGAATTATCTCCTTTACTTTGGAAGAAGGTAGCCCCCCGATTATCTGCTGGTCGTGTTCAATCAGTTTCAGTAAGGCTTCTTGTTAGGAGAGAGAGAGAAAGAAGATCCTTTAAAAAAGCTAGTTACTGGGGTATTAAGGCTTCTCTCGTAAAAGATAATGTAACTTTCGAAACTAAATTATTCAGTTTAAAGGGTCAAAGAATTTCTAATGGTTCCGATTTCGATGAACAGACAGGCAAATTAAAAAAAGGGAATAAATCTTTAATAATTGGAGAAGAAAAAGTAATTGATTTATTGAAGACTTTTTCCTCAGAGGATTGGTTAGTCTCAAAAATCGAAAAAAAGCCTTCCATTCGTAAGCCGGTCCCTCCATTCACAACTAGCACATTACAACAAGAAGCAAATAGGAAGCTTCGTTTGTCTGCAAGAGAAACTATGAGATGTGCACAAGGACTATATGAGAGAGGTTTCATAACATATATGAGGACTGATTCAGTTCATCTTTCCGAACAAGCCACAAGAGCCGCTAGAGAATGTGTCAGTTCTATGTATGGAAAAGAATATTTATCTAACTCACCAAGACAATTTAACTCAACTGCAAGAAATGCTCAAGAAGCACACGAAGCTATTAGGCCTGCAGGTGAGTTATTTAAAACACCAAAGGAAACTAGTTTAACTGGTAGAGACTTATCTCTTTATGATTTAATTTGGAAAAGAACTGTAGCTAGTCAAATGGCGGAAGCCAGGCTAACAATGATTAATGCTGAAATTAGAGTGGGGGATGGAATATTTAAATCGAGTGGAAAAAGTATTGATTTCGCGGGATTCTTCAGAGCTTATGTCGAGGGGAGTGATGACCCAAGTTCATCCCTTGAACAACAAGAAATTATACTCCCAAACTTAACAACTGGAACATGTCTTCAAGTTACGAATAAGGAGTCTACTTTTCATGAAACTAAACCTCCTGCAAGATATACTGAGGCTGCATTAGTTAAGGTCCTTGAAAAAGAAGGGATTGGAAGACCTTCTACCTATGCAAGCATCATAGGGACAATTGTGGATAGAGGTTATGCCAATATATCCTCTAATACTTTGGCTCCAACTTTTACAGCTTTTGCTGTTACCGCTTTACTAGAAGAACATTTTCCTGATCTGGTTGATACTACTTTTACTGCAAAAATGGAATCTTCGTTGGATGAAATATCTTCTGGCAATCTTGAGTGGCTACCATACCTAGAAACTTTCTATAAAGGTAAAAATGGTTTAGAGGTAAAAGTTCAGAAAAGAGAGGGTGATATTGATGGTAAAGCTTATAGACAAGTTGATTTCGAAGACCTTCCTTGCGTAGTCAGAATAGGCTCTAACGGACCTTGGCTAGAGGGTACAAAAATTGATGATTCTGGTAATGAAATCCAGGCTAAAGGTAATCTTCCAATGGATATTACTCCTGGAGATTTAGATATAAAGCAAGTTGATCAAATTTTAAGTGGCCCATCAGATCTTGGAACTGATCCAAAAACTGGGGAAAAAGTCTTTTTAAGATTTGGCCCTTATGGACCTTATGTACAATTGGGAAATAATGATCAAGATAAACCTAAACCAAGAAGAGCTTCATTACCCAAAGAGTTGAAAACTGATGATCTAACTCTAGATGAGGCTCTTGTACTTTTAAGTTTGCCTAGATTGTTGGGAGTTCATCCTGAAGGAGGAGTTGTTGAAGCTGACAGAGGAAGATTTGGCCCTTACATCAAATGGATTAAAAATGAATCTGAATCTGAAAATAGATCCTTAAAGAAAGAGGATGATGTTTTTACTGTTGATATAAAACGAGCATTAGAAATTCTTGCGATGCCAAAAATGGGTAGAGGTGGTCAAGAGGTACTTAAAGACTTTGGAAAACCGAAAGAATTTAAAGAAAAAATTCAAATATTAAATGGAAGATATGGCGTCTATTTAAAATGTGGCAAAACTAATGTTTCGATCGCTAAAGATACTGACATAGAAAAATTTACTATAGATGAAGCAGTATCTCTTTTAGAAGAAAAACTTAAAGATAAAAAAGGCGCAATTTTAAAAAAAACAAAAATTAGTAATAAAAAAACTACAGGAAAAAAGAAAAGTTAGAAAAAAATATGATTTTTAAAAAAAAAGAATTTTTTTTATTAATTTTTTTAATTTTCTTGCAATCATGCTCTGGAGGGAAGATTGGTAATTTTCTTGAAAGTAGTTTTAATGATTTAGAAAAAACAACTAATAATAAGGATTTACAAAATAATTTATTTAATAAGAACGATATAAATTTAGAAAAAGAAACCAAAAAATTTGATGATAAAAAAAATAAAAAAATTAAAAAAGTAGAAAAACCAAAAAATATTCCAGAAAATAAAAACGATATAAATTTAGAAAAAGAAACCAAAAAATTTGATGATAAAAAAAATAAAAAAATTAAAAAAGTAGAAAAACCAAAAAATATTCCAGAAAATAAAAACGATATAAATTTAGAAAAAGAAACCAAAAAATTTGATGATAAAAAAAATAAAAAAATTAAGAATCTTTCAAAAAAAAGAAAAATTGAGCTTCAATCTTACAAAATAATATTCATCTTAAAAGATGTAGATCCAAAAGATCCCACGGAAGAGTTAAGTTCCATTTTGAGCAATTCTGAGTTAAATTTTGAAATAGAAAAGATTGAACGTATCTTAGATTCAAAAAATAAAAGTATGAATAAAAATTAATTAAAAATATTCAAAAAAAAATGAAAATAACAACAAAAACTGAAGCATTAAATATTGTCGAGACCTCTTATTTAGCATCTCTTTCGTCTTTATTATGGGTTGCATTATATTATCTGCCAATTGGGGGAGCTTTATTAAGGTTGATTTTACCCCTCCCAATGATTTTGTTGCACTTGAGAAGAGGAACTAAAATTGCACTGGAAGGACTTTTAATACAATTTCTACTTTTATTCATAATTATGGGTCCTGTTAGAGGGACTTTATTTTTATTTCCTTATGGGATCTTGGCTTTTTGGTTAGGTTGGTGTTGGTTTAAAGAAAAGAGTTGGAAACTTAGTTTAACTGTAGGAGTTGTTATTGGAACCTTTGGCTTCTTTCTAAGGGTAATAGCATTATCTACGTTGGTTGGAGATAATCTTTGGGTATTAATTACTAGAGCGAGTTATAGTCTTATAGAAAAGTTCATTGGATTATTTGATTTACCTCTATATCCATCAATTTTGAGTATACAATTAGGTGCAATTTTATTAATAATTTTTCAAGAAATAGTTTATGTTTTAACTGTACATGTAGTTGCCTATTCTCTGTTTCCAAGATTTAAATTAACCATCCCAGATCCTCCAAGATTATTAAATAGCTTAGTTGATTTTAATAATTAAAAAAATTAATAATGTACAGTACAGAATTAGGAATAAATTTTTTTGGTAATAAATCCAATAAAAAAAGACAACTTAATAAAATAGAAATTCTGAAAAATAATATTAAAAATTTAAAAATATATCTCATAATTGCTGGCACTAATACATCACAAATTCCAGGAATTTCCGCAGCAGGTATTAATGCAAAATCAAGGAAAACAACTGCGCTCGCAGATGCCGAATTTTTTCTTGAGGGTGCTTCAAAAGATCATAAATATAAATTGCCTCTTCTCAATGCAGGAGTAACTCCTGCTCTAATCAGTCATGTTTGTTCAAAGCTTTTAAATATTTGTCCAGTTATTGTGCCTCTGGGAATAGGTGCAAAGCCTCATTTTAATCATTTAGTTGTAGAAGATATAAATCTGGGGCCATCAAATTGTCTTACTACCGGTAAATCAATGACTAAAGAGAGAGTTTTAAATCTCTATGAAAAAGGTCTTGCTATAGGAAAATCATTAAAACAACCAGTTTTAATTTCTGAATCTGTACCGGGGGGTACCACAACTGCTCAGGCAGTAATGGAAGCTTTTGGTTTGCAGGTGTCTAATTTAGTAGGAAGTAGTTTATTTAAAGCTCCAAGAGAACTGAGAAGAAAAGTAGTTAAAAGAGGACTTTTCAACGCAAATTTCAAGGCTAATTTTGACTCTTTTGATGTTGTCGCGGCGGTGGGTGATCCTTTCCAAGCTTTCTCAATGGGTTTATTAATTGGTGCCAGGTTGGCAAAACAAACTGTAATATTGTCTGGCGGAAGTCAGATGATAGCAGTCATTATGCTTGTATTAGAATTATTAGATGAAAAAAATAAAGATGAATTTATTGAAGATATATTTGTTGCGACAACTGGGTGGCTTGTGAAAGATAATTCTTTAAATGATTTAGTAAACATAATTAATGAAAAATATGATGTCAAATTATTAGGTTTAGCAAGTCCTTTAAATTTTAAATCTTCCAAATACAAAGAATTGAAGGATTATGAATTTGGTCATGTAAAAGAAGGTGTTGGTGCTGGTGGAATATCATTGCTTGCTTTCTTAAATGGATTTAAAAATGAAGAAATAGTTTCATTGTGTCAACAAAATCTGGAAATGATGAAGGGCCTAGGTCAAATTTCTTTAGAGAAGGATTGCTGAATGTTTTCAAAATTTGCAACTAGAAGAGAATTTTTAAATAGTGGTAAGCTTTCGCTTTTGTTTTTCTTAAGCTCTTGCAGTAATCTTCCTAATAAAGTAAAAATCGTATTACAAAATTCTTTTTATCCAGACTCTTTTAAAGATATGATTCCAAAAGATTGGAAGCAGGAAAAAATTAATTTTGAAAATATTCGGCTACAAAAAAATAGAAACAAAATTTTTAATTCTGACTTTACTTTAATAAACGATGGATGGATTACTAGTATAGATTTTGCAGAATTTGAAAAAATAAATGAATATCCATTGATTGAAAATTTGGATAGAAGATCGATAGATTTTTTGGGAAGTTTTAAACAAAATCAGAGAAGTAAATTATTTCCTATTGGCGTTGTACCTTATACAATTATCATTAAAAATAATAAAGAATTAATAAATTCAGCCAAAACTTCTTGGGATTTTCTTCTTTCTAAAAAACTAACTGGGAAAATTATTTTTCCACAAAGTCCCAGAATAATATTATCAATTTCTCAAAAAATTAATTCATTTAATTCTTTAAAAAAACTCAAAAGCCAAGCAATGTTATTTGATGATAAAAATATGCTTAATTGGTTGATTAATTCTGATGCTTGTGTCGCAATAGTTCCTTATAGTCTCTGCTCAAAATATTTAAAAATTGATCCAAGGCTTTCTTTAGTTTTTCCAAGTCAAGGAGTACCTTTGATGTGGCATTTTCTACTTAGTAGATCAAATCTAAATAATGCAATATTAGTTAAATGGATTAAATCTTTAGAAAATAAATCAATAGTAGATAAATTAGTAAGTCAGGGTTGGTATCTACCATTCAATAGTGATTATTCACAAAGTAAATATAAATCTGCAATGCTACCCATCTCAGGACCTTCTGAAAAATGTTGGGAAAATAGTTGGTCTTTCCCAGCTCTAACAAATGAGCAAAAGATTAATCTTAAAAATTTCTGGAATGAGTCTTTAACCCCATAATCTTTTTGTCGGAGTTCTAATTAATAATTTATGAGTTTCCTTTAATAAATTTGGTATATCTAATTTACTAGGACATTTAGGAACACATTCATTACATTCTTGACAAAATGAGGAATTATTTTCTTCCCACCAGTGGCCAGCTTTTCCTATTAAATTGTATCTTTCTTTTGAAAATTCTAATTGGCCATAACCAATAGATATATTTCTTAAACGAAGTATTTCTGGAATAGGCACTTCATTTGGACATGGAAGACAAGATCTACATTGTTCACATTTGGTTGAGTCTAATCTTTCGTTAGCAACTTCCTCAATTTTATTCAGGGCGCTTTTTTCAAGTTTTGTAAGCTTATCGAAGGAGTTTCTAAGTTTATGCGCAAATTCAAAATCTTTTTTGTTTGTCGCTCCCAATGACAAAGTTGTAATTCCTTTTGCCAGCAAAAATCTATATGCTAGTTCTAATGGATGAAAAGGCTTAGAGGCCTCTAACAAAATATCACTTGGAGAATATAATCTACCGCCTTTATCCGCAGGCGATATTGCTAATACTCCCATACCTTTTTTTATAGCTTCCTCTGCTAAAGAAATTTTTGATTGATCTAAATAATGTAAATGTAGACTACAAAAACTAAAAACTTCACAGTTAATTGCATCTTTAATTAGTGAATAACTTCCATGTGAACTAAAACCAACTTGATCAACTAGTTCCTTTTCAAGTATCCATGATATGAATTTCTTACCCTCTCCAGTTAGAACCCAATCTAGATGTTCTTTTAAGTTAAGTCCATGAATTGCAAGATTATTAATTCTCTCTCGATTTAAATTTTTAAGAGAATTTTTAAAATTATTTTTTAAAAAGTCAAAATCACCCTTTGGTAAAATTTTGGTAGTAATCACCCAATTTTCTTCTTTTATATTCTCTTCTATTTCTAGTTTTTTTATTGAATTTCCAATAAGTGATTCAGCATTACTATAAGAGGGCGCTGTTTCTATGTGGTTAATTCCCACAAAATGTGCATTTTTTATTATGCCATGCATTTTTTCAAGACTTTCAGTTGCACGCATTGTCCCTAAAGTAAATAAGCTCACTTTCGCCCCTCTACCAAATGATCTTTTTTGTGAATTAATAATCATGTAAATATGATCAATTTCTTTTTATTTACTCTTTAATTTATTTATAGTTGAAAATCATTTAAAGTAAATTAAAGTAAATACAAAATTTTGCAAAAATATTTTTCTTAAAGCTATGTTTACAGGAATAATTCAATCAGTTGGAAAACTAAGACAAGAAAAAAATATTTTAGAAATTGAAATTCTAGATAATTTATTTGATATGGCAATCGGTGACAGTATAGCTGTTGATGGAATTTGTTTGACAGTTAAAGAGATTTTTCAAAATAAATTTACTGTTGATGTTAGTGAGGAGACAATAAAAAAAACAACTTTAGGAGTAAAGTCGAACCTTAATCAGATTGTTAATTTGGAGCCCGCTCTTAGAGTGTCTGACCGTCTAGGAGGGCATATAGTCAGCGGACATGTTGATGGCCTTGGAACAGTTGAGAATATAGAAAGATTAGAGAAATCTTGGCTATTATCAATAAAGTGGAAAAATAAAAATTTTTCAAAATATGTAGTTAATAAAGGTAGTATTTGTGTAAATGGTATAAGTCTTACGATTGCAAAATATGAGCAGGAAGGAGAAATATTTACTATCGCGATAATTCCTCATACTTGGCATAACACAAATCTGAATAAATTACATGTCGGAGACAGCGTAAACCTTGAGGCAGATGCACTAATTAAATATGTAGAGAAATTACTTTTATTTAATAAAAATAGTCATCAAGATTTACCTTCAAAAAATATTTCTTCCGAGTGGCTTAAAGAAAACGGTTGGTAAAATATATTTTTTAATTTAATGGAATTAGATAAATTGTTTTTGACTCTTTTTTTAGATCGATTTTGAATTCCTGACCAGGTTCTAGACCTAATTTTTTAGTGTATGCATGACCAATTAATAGGTTCCCATTGCCATGAACTTTAGTTTTGAATTCTGTCTTTCTGCCTCTTGAAGCTCTATTACCATTTTTCCCCAGACGTCCATTTCCTATTTTGTAACCCTTAGCTTCGATAAGCGCCCTATAAAAACTTTTTCTTAAGATTCTTCCACTTGGACCTACGTACCCACAACCTTTTGCAATTTCATCTTCAGATTTTTTACTTAATAACTTTGCTTTTTCAAGAAGTTCTTTCCCTTCTAGCATTATCTGACAAATTCATAATTATATATTCTTACAAAAAGGAGAACTGTGGCAATATAAATTAATAAAAAATATATTTAATTTTTGAAATTAAATTTTTTTATAAAAGATACAAAATAATAAATAAAACAACCCATATTCCATCTACAAAATGCCAGTACAATTCAACAGCTTCTAATGGGAACATATTTTGACTAGTTAATCTTCCTCCATTGATTCTCGATTGCCAAGCAATAATTAAAATCATTAAAGTGCCTAAAGTGACATGTAATCCATGAAAACCAGTAAGAGCATAAAAAGTACTTGCAAATAAATTATCGGTTAATCCAAAAGGTAAATGAAAATATTCAAATAATTGACAGATTAAAAATATAATTCCAAGAAAAGCAGTAAAAAATAACCATTTTTGGGAATCTGAGTTTTTATCTTTTAAAAGTGCTTTGCCTGCTTTATGGAAAGTTCCACTACTAACAAGTAACAAAATTGTATTGAGAGTAGGTATTGGTAGTTCTAATTCATAAATAGCACCATCTGGTAATGGATTTACTGCTTTATAGGTTAAATAAGCAGCAAAGAATCCAGCAAAAGTCATTCCGTCCGCAATTAGGAATGTTATGAGACCAAACATTCTGAAGTCTTCATGTGTTTCATTAACTTCAGAATTATTTTTTTTAGTTTCTTTTGAGCTATCTAGTGTTGTCATATGTTCTTATTTTAGTTCAGAAATTTCTTTACCATAACCATAAGGTTCTTCAACTAATGGAGCTTCTCCTTCCCAATTTTCAACTGGAGGTGGAGAAGATGTTAGCCATTCAGGGGTAAGAGCATTCCAAGGGTTATCTCCAGCATCTTTTCCTTTTCTCACACTAAGGAATACATTAATTAAAAAAGGAATTGTACTTATAGCCATCAAAAGAGCTCCAATGCTACTAATTTGATTAACGAACTGGAATTGAGGATCATATTCTGCAACTCTTCTTGGCATTCCATTTAAACCAAGCCAATGTTGAGGAGCAAAGCACAAGTTAAATCCAATAAACGTAATAATAAAATGTAAAATTCCTAATTTTTCATTGAGCATTTTTCCAGTTACTTTGGGGAACCAATGATAAATTGAAGAGAAAATAATAAAAACAGTCCCTCCATAAACTATGTAATGAAAATGTGCTACCACGAAATAGGTATCATGTACGTGAATATCGAAAGGCACCTGTGCCAAAGCAACTCCCGTAATACCTCCAAAAACAAAATTTATAATAAATCCGCAAGAGAATAACATTGCACTATTGATGGAAATTTTACCTCCCCATAATGTTGCAACCCAATTGAAAAATTTTATACCTGTCGGAACAGCAATAAATGCTGTTGCGATAGTAAAGAATAATCTCATCCAAGGGGGCGTTCCACTCGTAAACATGTGATGCGCCCAAACAACTAAACCTAAAACTACTATCCCCATTATTGAAAAAACCATTGTTGTATATCCAAAAAGTGGTTTTCTAGCATGTACAGGAAGTATTTCACTAACTAAACCAAAGGCAGGAAGGACCATTATGTATACAGCTGGATGAGAATAAAACCAAAATAAATGCTGATAAACTACGACATTGCCACCTAAAACAGGATTGAAAAAACCTGTATTAGCAATGATATCGAAACTAAGTAGAATTAAAGTACCTGCTAAAACAGGAGTTGACAAAACAACTAATAGACTTGTCCCAAGCATTGCCCAACAATACATTGGCAATTGCATAAGTTTTAATCCTGGCCTCCTTAGTTTGATAATGGTCGCGATAAAGTTTATTCCACCAAATATAGAACTGCCTCCAAGTAATAGAACGCTCAGAATCCAAATAATTTGTCCTGATTGAGGAGTGGTTATGCTCAAAGGAGGATAAGCCGTCCATCCAGCCTGAGCAGCACCCTCAACAAAATAGCTTGCTACCAGCATCAAACCTGAAGGAGGAATTAACCAAAAAGCTACGGCATTTAATCTTGGGAATGCCATATCTCTCGCACCTACATAAAATGGAATTAAATAATTTCCAAAAGCACCATTTACAACTGGCACTATCCAAAGGAATATCATTATTGTTCCGTGTAAAGTTAAAACTTGGTTATAAACATCTCTTGGCATAAAATCAGACATAGGACTTGCTAGTTCAATTCTTATAGCGCTCGCTAAGGTTCCTCCTATTAAGTAAAAGAGAAAACCACAAACCAAGTATTGAATCCCAATAACTTTATGATCAAGGCTAAAACTAAAGTACCTTAGCCAACCTTTAGGTTGTAGACTTTGATTTTTAGTTTTTTGTGGATCAATTGATATTGTCATAAATTAACCTCTGGTTTCTTATTTTTGTTAAACCATTCGTTGTAATCAGATTCTTCTTCAACAATTATGGAGGCTCTCATCCCTCCATGATATGGTCCACATAATTCTGCGCAAATTATCGGATATTTTCCTACTTTTGTAGGAGTAAAATTTAAAATGGTCGGTTGTCCAGGAATGATATCCTGTTTAATTCTGAATTCTGGTACCCAAAAAGCATGAATGACATCTTTGGATTCCATTTTCATTGATACTTTTTGATCAACAGGAACGTGTAGTTCTCCCGAAATGAAATTGCCCTTTGGATAATTGAAAAGAAATGCAAATTGCATAGCTGAAACTTCTATTGATAAATTATTTATTGCTATTTCATTATCGGAAGTTTGACTTATTCCAGCCCATATTTTTTCAGTGTTAGAGCTCATCATTTCGTGGTTATGATTTAGTTCTTTCATACCTCCCATTCGATCGTAGATGTTGTAGCTATATAAACCTATTAATAAGACAATTATTGAAGGGATAATTGTCCATACAATTTCTAAGCTTAAATTGCCCTCTAAAGCTATACCATCTCCTATCTGATCATTTCTTTTCCTAAACTTAAATAAGCTATAAATAACAGCTATTGTCATTCCTATAAAAATAATTAATCCAATGATGAAAAGAATTTTAAAAAGTTCATCGTAAATTGGTGCATTAATACTTGCTTCTGCTGGGAGCAAATTTACATTAAAACCAATCCAAAAAGATATAGCAAAAACGAGTGAAATAATTAGTATTAAATAAATGTTTTTATTTAACAATTGATCTCTAAAAATTTGTTTTATATTCTCAAGATATTCAATTTTTTTAATCCTGCATCCTTTGTTAAAAGAAAAACATTTAAATTCACAACTTCTTAAGATTTATGAAATAAAAGGCGTATTATTAATAACTTTTTAGAGTTAATTGTCAGGGAAAAAAGATTAAATTAGTAAATTATTTTTTAAATTAAACATATTAATTTTTAATTAATGTTTGGTTTTTGAATCTAATTTATTATGCAAAATAATAGGTTTTATCCATTTGATTAATAACCAATTATATAAATCAAAATATCTGACAATTTTTAAAAAATTGGGAAGTCATAGTGTATTTGCACTTGTCGCACTCATCGTAATTGGAGGTGCTACGAGAGTCATGGAGGCAGGACTTGCCTGTCCAGATTGGCCATTATGTTATGGATCTTTTTTGCCTTTTAAACATATGAACCTAAGAGTATTTCTAGAGTGGTTTCATCGTCTAGATGCTTTTCTGATTGGAATATTAATTCTTTTTAAATTTGCGCTTTCCATTATTTGGAAAAATGAAATTCCTAATTGGTTACCTAAAACTTATTCATTATTACTTTTTCTCGTTATTGTCCAAGGATCCTTTGGAGCTTTAACTGTAATAAACCTGCTTGATTCATATACTGTTACTGGCCATCTTTTAATAGCTTTTCTACTTCTCATTACAACAATTTCAATAAATCAAAATTTAGAAAATGACGACATTGAAGAGCCATTAATTTGGTGGAGATTATTATTTTTTGTTCCTCTTTTACTTACTCTGATTCAATCTTTTATTGGCGTAAGGCTTTCATCAACCTGGTCAGCACATATTTGCTTATCTTTTAATAAAGAATGTCTAATTCTAAATACACATAAATTATTTGCTTTTCCAATTGCTTTTTCAATGTTATTGATTATTGCAATTGCAATTTATAAGAGAAGTTTGCTTAATGAAAATTGGAAATATCTCGCAACACTTATTTTTCTCTTGTTTTCCCAAATTACTTTGGGTGTTTTAAGTCTTAAAACAAATTTGAATGAACCTATTTTTATTATTGGCCATCAACTTAATGCCTCTTTATTTATTGCGATATTAACAACATTGATTTTTAAAAATCCTTTTACAAAAAAAGGTCTAAACCACTCCCTTAATCCCCAAAACGTCGGTATCAACTCATGAACAGTAGTAATTTAGAAAACCTGAACTATAAATCTTCAATTAGGGATGAAGTTGTACCTTCAAGAAAAAGATTAACTTTGCCGCCTTGGCTTGAAGTAGCAAAACCTAGATTAATCCCACTTTTACTGGCCACAACTTTGGGAGGAATGGCTTTAACAGAAGAATGGCCTTTGTCTTCCCCGAAACTTATCTGCACTTTAGGAGGAGGCGCTTTGGCAGCAGCAGCAGCAGGAGCTCTTAATTGCTTGTGGGAAATGGAATTAGATAAAAGGATGATAAGAACTAGCAAAAGAGCATTGCCAGCAGGAAAGTTGTCATCTGAGACTGTATTTTTAGCAGCCGTATCCTGTACTTTGGCAGCTTCTATGCTTTTAGTAAGTGGAGTAAATTATTTGGCTGCGGGTTTAACTCTTCTTGGTTTATTTAGCTACGTAATTCTATATACAGTTATTTTAAAACCTCGTACAACAAAAAACATTGTTTTCGGAGGAGTTGCTGGTGCGATACCACCCTTAGTTGGAGCGTCTGCTGCTACAGGGCATGTAGGTCTTAGTGGTTGGTGGTTGTTTGGTTTAGTAATGTTATGGACTCCAGCTCATTTTTGGGCACTTGCAATTTTGTTGAAGGATGATTATGCATCTGTTGGTATTCCTATGCTCCCTTCTGTTAAAGGATCTGTTTTTACTGCTAAAGCTATTTCTCGTTACGGATGGGCAACAGTTTTAATGAGTCTTATGGGAGTCTTTGCTCTTCCTGAAGGGGGTCTCTTATACGGAATTATGTTATTACCATTTAATGGAAGACTTATGCAGTTAATAAATGAATTAAATAAATCTCCTGATGATATTTCAAGAGCAAAGTCTCTTTTTAGGTGGTCTATTCTCTACATGTTTGGCATTTGTCTTTTGTTATTAATTTCCAGAACCCAACTATCCGTAGAATTTGAGCAGCAATCTATGCAAATATTTTTATCTATTGTATCCCTGCTTAGTAATTAAATTAGATGTAAGATGTTCTTTAAGTAAATAGTAAGTTTGATGAATTATATAAAAGTTAAAGGGCTCTCAAAATCTTATTCCGATATCAATGCATTAAAAAATTTATCGATGGAAATTGAAGCTGGCACATTATTCGGAATACTAGGTCCAAATGGTGCTGGCAAATCAACACTAATAAAAATACTCTCTACTTTAATAGAGCCTGATAGTGGAGAAGTTTTTATAAATAATATTAATCTGATAAAAAATTCAAGGAAAATTAGAGAATTAATTGGTTATGTTGCCCAAGACATTGCACTTGATAAAATATTAACTGGACGAGAGCTTTTGGATTTTCAATCAGATTTATATCACATCAATAAAAATAAAAAATTTGAAAGGATAAAGAAATTAATAGATCAATTAGAAATGAATGATTGGATTGATCGTAAGTGCGGAACTTATTCAGGGGGAATGAAAAGAAGAATAGATCTGGCAGCTGGACTTTTACATTTGCCCCAAGTATTAATATTGGATGAACCTACTGTTGGTTTAGATATTGAAAGTAGAAATATTATATGGCAACTTTTGAAAGATTTGAGAAATAATGGAATGACCATTATTTTAAGTAGCCACTATCTTGATGAAATAGATAAATTGGCAGACAGATTAGTGATAATTGATGATGGAAGAGTTATAGCAAAAGGGACTCCTGCAGAGCTCAAAAATAAATTAGGAGGAGATAGAGTAACTTTGAAAGTAAGAGAATTTAGTAATCAGGAAGAAGCAAAAAATATATGTAAAATTTTATCTTCAATAGATGGAATTAGTCAGATTATCATAAATGAAGCTCAAGGTTTCTCGATAAATTTCATAGCAGATAAGCAAAAAGATTTACTCGCGAAGCTAAAAGTGGAATTGGCCTTCTCAAAGTTTGAAATTTTTTCTCTTACACAAAGTCAGCCAAGCTTGGATGATGTATATCTTCAGGCAACTGGGAAAACATTATTAGATGCGGAAATTTCTATGGCAGGGAAAAGAGATTTTAAAAAAGAATCAAAGCAATCTATGCGATAAAAAAACTTTTGGTTAACTAACTATAATGAATACTAATTACTGCTAATTATGGAATTAAAACAGTATAATTTATTCTTTTTATATCAAGAAACATTTGCCTTAACAAAGAGATTATTTATTCAATTAAAAAGAAGACCATCAACTCTTTTAGCAGGAATATTACAACCAATAATTTGGCTTTTTTTATTTGGGGCATTATTTTCTAAAGCTCCTGAAGGTTTTTTACCAGGAGTCGATTCTTATGGGAATTTTTTAGGAGCAGGACTTATTGTTTTTACTGCTTTTAGCGGAGCCCTAAACTCTGGTCTTCCTTTGATGTTTGATAGAGAGTTTGGATTTCTTAATAGATTACTTGTGGCTCCTTTAACCAGTAGATTATCCATAGTTTTATCTTCTTTTTTTTACATAACAATCTTGAGCTTTGTTCAGAGTATTGTAATAATGATTGTTTCATACATTTTGGGTTATGGATGGCCCAACTTATATGGTTTAGGCATTGTATTTACAACACTAATTTTATTGGTTCTTTTTGTCACATCAATAAGTTTATGTTTAGCATTTGTTTTGCCGGGACATATTGAATTAATCGCTCTTATATTCGTAATAAATTTACCTCTTCTATTTGCGAGTACTGCTTTAGCTCCAATCTCTTTTATGCCAAATTGGCTGGGGTGGTTAGCTTCACTAAATCCATTAACTTTTGCTATTGAACCTATTAGGACTGCCTATACACAAACTATGAATTTAGAATTAGTGGCTTTACATGCCCCATATGGTGATTTAACTTGTAAGAGTTGTATCTCAATTTTATTTTCTTTAACAGTTTTTTCCTTGATTATTATAAGGCCTCTGTTAAATAGAAAGTTAAATTAGAAATTTTATGCTTTTAAAAAATCATTTAATAGAAGTTTTTAAACAAGCCTCTCTAGAAAATAATTTTTTGCTTAAAGAAAATGTTGTTCTCAAGTGGGTCCATAGATTTGGGATTGATTCACTAAGTGATTTATTAATCCATAGTTCACCACAAAAAGAAAATCAGCGTGAAGAAGAAAATCAAGAACAGATCTCTTCAATTGATAAAGTACATGAAGAAAATCAAGAACAAATTAAGCTTGCATTATCAAAAACTTTTGAAAATATTGAAGAAACAAAGTGGGTATCAAATGGCCTGGAAATTCCTAGCAATAATGGAATATCAAGCAAAAATAAAAATCTTAATGAAATAAATCAATTTGCTGAAACTCCAAAATTACCCTTACCTTATATTAAAAATTTAAGAAAGTGGATTAACAACGATAAAAAAGCTAGTTAGCTTTTACATCATACCCGGCATTCCCATGCCACCCATTCCTGGCATTCCCATGCCACCCATTCCTGGCATTCCCATGCCACCCATACCCGGCATTCCCATGCCACCCATTCCTGGCATTCCCATGCCACCCATTCCTCCCATTGGATCTCCACCTGGTCCCCCAGGGGCAGCGGCTTCAGGTTCTGGAATGTCAGCCATCGCAACTTCTGTTGTGAGGAGCATAGCTGCAATAGATACTGAATCTTGAAGAGCTAATCTTATTACTTTGGTTGGATCTAATATTCCTGAATCTTTTAAATCCTCATATTGTCCTGAATTAGCATTAAAACCTTTGTTAAGCCTTTGAATTTCAGAGACAACTACATCACCATTAAAACCAGCATTTTTTGCTATTTGTTTGGTAGGTTCCAAAAGGGCTTCTTTAACAATATTTATCCCTGTTCTTAAATCATCAGAAGATGTTTCACTTAAATTTAAAAGGTCATCTGATATTTCAATTAAAGTTTGTCCTCCTCCAGAAACAACACCCTCTTCAATAGCAGCTTTCGTAGCATTAAGGGAATCTTCGATTCTCAACTTTTTATACTTCATCTCTGTTTCTGTAGCAGCTCCTACTTTGATAAGAGCTACTCCTCCAGCTAGTTTGGCTATCCTTTCATTGATTTTATCCTGATCATACTCAGATTCAGTTATATTAACTTCTCTCTTTAATTTCTCTACTCGCGCTTTAACTAAATCTTTAGTGTCTTCGAAGGCAACTATTGTAGTTTTATCCTTTGTGATAGTTATTTTTTGTGCTTTACCTAAATCTTTAATCGATACTTTATCAAGTGTCATCGATTTATCTTCGCTAATTAACTTAGCCCCTGTAAGAATTGCAATATCTTCAAGGGCTGCTTTTCTTCTCTCACCAAATAACGGAGCTCTAACGCAAGCAACATTTAAAACCCCACTATTCTTATTCAAAACCATAGTGGTTAAAGCCTCTCCTTCGATATCTTCAGCAAGAATTAGAAAAGGTGAGCCTGACTTCTGTATTTCTTCAAGTATTGGTACTAGATCAACTAAAGTTGAGATTTTTTGATCAGTTATTAATATTTTAGGGTTTTCAAGTTCACAAACTTGTCTTTCTTGGTCTGTTACGAAATATGGAGAACTATAACCTCTATCAAAAGACATCCCTTCAGTTATGTCTAATTCTGTATCTAGTGATTGAGATTCTTCAACAGTTATTACACCATCTGAAGTAACAATATCCATTGCTTTCGAAATTATTGATCCAATTTCTTCATCACCTCCAGCACTAACTGTTGCAACTTTTTGGATATCAGAACCACTTAATGAAATACTTTTGGAACTTAATTTCTCTAAGACAAAAGCTAAGCCTGCCTCCATCCCTTTTTTTAACTCCATAGGGTTGGCGCCAGAAGCAATATTTTTTAATCCCTCCTGAACCATCTTTTGAGTCAAAATGGTTGCTGTTGTTGTTCCATCACCAGCACTCTCTTTTGTCTTGGATGCAACTTGTTCTATTAATTTCGCACCTAAATTAGAAATAGGGTTTTCAATCTCGATCTCTTTAGCAACTGTAGATCCATCTCTTACTATATCTGGCGAACCAAATTTCTTTTCTATTACTACGTTTTTTGCTTTTGGCCCAATAGTAACCTTTACTGCATTAGCTACGAAATTCACACCTTTTTCTAGCGCTTCTCTTGATTCATTAGAAAAACTTAACTGTTTAGCCATGTTTACTCATTCTTTGGTCTTATTCTAATCTCCCATAGAATCATTTTTAAGGGATATTTAATTAAGTGGGGAAAGCCGAATTTCTTTTAATAAGGCATACAAATTAACTCAAATAAGAGTATCTTTAAGTTATGGAAGAAACAAATAATCTTATTTTTACTCTTACCGCATTCCTTGCGATTGCTATGACACTTATATACTTTCCTTTAAGATTTTTCTTGACGTTAACTGCTAGAAGTCGAAGACTTAAACTTTTACAAAAAATTAGAAGGTTAAGAGATGAATTAGGCCAGCCTTATCAAAGCACATAATTAAATACTCATTCCTCCGTCTATACTGATTGTTTGCCCTGTAATGTAATTTCCAGCATTACTTGAAACTAAGAATGACACTAAGTTTGCAATTTGAGCACAACTTCCTAATTTCCCTAAAGGGATAACTTTTAGTATCTCTTCAGTATTAAGTTTTTCAGTCATCTCTGTTTCTATGAATCCTGGAGCAATTGCATTTACTTTTATACCTCTTGAAGCAAATTCTTTAGCGCAAGTTTTGGTAAATCCAATAACTCCAGCTTTGGCGGCAGAATAATTTGCTTGCCCTGGATTTCCAATTATTCCAACAACAGATGAAATATTTACGATGTTACCACTTCTTTTTTTCATCATAAATTTTGAAGCATATTTTGTACAAAGAAAAACTCCTTTTAAGTTTGTATTTAGTACGTCATCCCACTGTTCTGATTTCATTCTCATCAATAGTCCATCTCTTGTAATGCCAGCATTGTTAATGAGGATATCAATGGTGCCATTGATTTTAATTATTTCTTCAAAAGCTAAACTGACAGAATCTTCTTTTGAAACGTTAAATTTTAATTTATGAGCTTTACCTCCCGAATTTTTTATTGAATTTACAACTTCTTCAGCCTTTTCATCAGAAGAAGAGTAATTAATAAAAACTTCTGCTCCTAAGCGACTTAGTTCTAAAGCAATTTCTTTACCAATTCCTCTGCTAGCTCCAGTGATTAAAGCAACTTTTCCTGATAATGAATTTTTATTGAACATTATGAAATTTTATAATTTTCAATCGTAGTACTATTTGTGTAAAGATATTGCTTTTATTTATAATTGTCTAGAAAATATTAAGACCTTCTATTGTGTACTTTTTAATACCAGCTGCAGGGAGCGGTAGCAGAATGCAAGCTGGAAAAAATAAATTACTTATTGATTTAGAGGGAGAGTCTTTGATTTATTGGACACTTAAATCAGTATTTTCTGCAAGCTCAATAAATTGGGTTGGAATAATTGGGCAACCGAAAGATAAAAATTTATTATTAAATTCAGCAAAGGATTTTGCCCATAAAGTTCATTGGATTAATGGTGGTGAAACCAGACAACAGTCAGTTTTTAATGGTTTAAAAGCGCTGCCAAAAGATGCTGAAAAAGTTTTGATACATGATGGTGCTAGATGTCTAATTAATCCTGAATTGATAGACCTTTGTGCCAAGAAATTAGATGAAAATGAAGCTGTAATTTTGGCTACTAAGGTAACTGACACAATAAAGATTGTTGATAATGAAGGTTTTATTAAAGAAACACCAGATAGAAATTATTTATGGGCAGCGCAAACTCCTCAGGGCTTTTTAGTAGATAGATTAAAAAAAGCTCATAAGATGGCAATTGATAAAAATTGGAATGTCACAGATGATGCCTCACTATTCGAAATGCTTAATTGGAAAGTGAAGATTATTGAAGGAACTTATTCAAATATAAAAATTACATCCCCTATAGATTTGAAAATAGCAAAACTTTTTGTGAAGAACCCCTAGTTAAAAAGGTGTATCGATACTAAGAATGCCATTGTCACCATTTAAGGTGGCTTCGTATCCTAAAGGAATGCAAGCATTTCCTGATATGTGACCTATTGGGAGTGCAAAAAGAATAGGAAAATCAAACTCTTTGAGTCTTTCAATAATGCAGTTTTTTAGTAAATCTTGCGATTCAAAGTCACAGGAATCATTAGAAAAACTTCCGAATCCAATACCAGCAATTTCAGCAAGTGTTTTAGTCATTCTTAGGTAAGTCAACATGCGATCAATTTTATAAATATCTTCATTAATATCTTCAAAAATTATTATTTTCCCTTTGCAATCTGGAAAGTGATTAGTGCCAATTAAAAAAGTAGCAATAGTTAAGTTAGAAACGATAATTTCCCCTTTAGCTTTCCCACCTCTTAAAGGAATTCCTCTTATGTCCTCAACATATCCTTCAAAAAGTAAATTTCTTAATCTTTCAAGACTCCACTCTGGCTCTTTGAAAAGGCCAGTAACCATGGGTCCATGAATAGAACCTATAAATCCTTGAGAATATTTAGATAGTAATAAAGAACATGTATCTGAGAATCCAAGCATTAAACCATGCTGCCAAGAAGGTTCTTTTTCTAATATTCTTGCTGAACCCCAGCCTCCCTTTGCAAAAATTATTAGCTTACTATTTTGTGCTTTTTCCAGTTCTTCAAATCTACTGAGATCATCACCTGCAAAATAACCAAACTTTTTTGACAGAGAATTATTTTCATTAATTTCCAACCCCCAGTTTTTTAAGATTTCTATACCTTTTTGAAAATTTTCTTTTTCATCAATAAAGGAGCCAGGAGCTAAAATATCTATTTGATCACCTTTTTTTAATCTAAAGACCATTTTTAGAATTTATGAGGCAATAATAATTCCCAATAAAAGAACTCCTCCATAAATTGATTGATTTTTGAAGTGATTCCCAATATTTTTTATAGATTGCTTTTCCTCAGGAAATACTTTTAGTATATCTCGCTGCATTAAGATTGCCGTTGAAAGCCAAATTGGCCAAAAAATAAAATCCATTTGATTAATAAATCCGCATAATGCAAGAAAAATAGAAGTTAATAAATAACAAATTTGAATAGTTATTCTTGTATTCTTCTGAAGGTTAACAGCGGAACTATTTATTCCAATTTTGATATCATATTTTTTATCTGCTAAAGCATAAATTGTGTCAAAGCCAAAAGTCCAAAAAATAGTGGCTAGCCAGCAAAACAATAAAACAATACTTTTTAAATTGCCTTCATTTGCGGCCCAGGGAATTAAGACAGCAAAACCCCAGCATATGGATAAGATTAATTGAGGATATTTAAACCATCTTTTGGCAGAAGGATAAATTAAAATAATAGGTAAAGCTAAAAAAGCAAGTGAAATGGAAAGGGTCCTGCCAGGTTGAGGTAGTGACAAAGTTAAAAAGAAACTACATAAAATCAAAAAGAAAAGAATTGAATAAGCTGTTTTAAGGCTGATTTTATTTGCGGCTAGAGGTCTATCTTTTGTCCTGAAAACTCTTTGATCAATTTTTTTGTCCCAAATATCATTAACAACGCAGCCTAATCCACTTACTAGTAGCCCTCCCAGGATTATTCTTAGCAACATTAAAAATGTTGGATTAGCATCTGGGGTTAAATATAAACTCCATCCAGCAGGAATAAGTAAGATCATTCTTCCAGTCGGCTTATTCCACCTTAATAATTCAAAAAAAGTACTTAATTTAATTTGTCGATTTTTATTTTGCATATGACCTATTGTATATTTCATAACTTTAAATAATCCTACTAGGATTAGATGATTTCTATTATTTAATAATAAATCTTGGGTATATTTATTAATGGATTAAAAATTTCTGCATTTTATAAAAAGAAATGATAGAGAAAAAAGATTTAAGATATTTTCAAGAAAAGCAAATTTTAGTTGCTTCTATAGATATTGGAACTAACTCTACACATCTCTTGGTAGCAGAAATTAATCTAGAATTAAAATCATTTTCAATAAAATTCACTGATAAATCAACCACTCGTCTTGGAGAAAAAGATGAGGAGGGTAATCTTACTGAAGAATCAATCCAAAGAGCATTAATTACTCTTAAGCGATTTAAGGAATATTGTAAAAGTAATGGAGTAAAACAAATAGTAACAGCAGCAACAAGTGCAGTTAGGGAAGCTCCAAACGGTCAAGATTTCATTAGAAGAGTTCTTGATGAAACTGATATTCAAATAGAAATGATAAGCGGTTCTGAGGAAGCTAGATTAATTTATCTTGGTGTTCTTTCTGGTATGGCTTTTGAAGATCAGTCTTTTGTAATCATAGATATTGGAGGAGGATCTACAGAGTTAATACTTGCGGATAAAAAAGATGCTTTAGCTCTAACCAGTTCTAGAATTGGTGCAGTAAGACTTAAAAATGATTTTTTAAATAAAAATTCCATAAATTCAGAAAGATCCATTTTTCTAACAACTTTTATCAAAGGATCTTTAGAACCATCTGTTCGAAAAATAAAGAGTAGATCTAAGGGAGATAAGCCTTTATCTATGATTGCAACGAGTGGCAATGCAACCTCATTAGGGAATTTGATTTCAGATGATTTAGGAGAATCTACACAAAAGTTGCATGGTTATAAATTTAAAAGGGAAAATTTGCAAAATGTATTGGAAAAACTACTTAAATTACCGGTTTCGGAAATCAAGAAAATACCTTCATTAAGTGAAAGAAGAGCAGAAATAATTATTCCAGGAGCATTGATATTAAGGACAGCAATGGAGATGTTGAACTTTGATGAATTAACAATAAGTGAGAGGGCGCTTCGAGAAGGTTTAGTTGTAGATTGGATGCTTCGTAAAGGAATAATTAAAAACGAGTTAAATATTCAAAGCAATATTAGAAGAACAACTATAGTTCATCAGGCTAGAAAGTTTGGAGTAGATAATACAAGAGCTGAGAAAGTTATTGATATTGCCTTTCAAATCTATGACCAGACAAAAAATATCTTTCATAACGATAATGACCCTAAAGCTAAAGAACTTCTTTGGGCAGCTTCTAATCTTTATAGTTGCGGGAAATACGTGAATGTAGGTTCATATCATAAACACTCTTGGTACTTAATAAAAAATTGTGAGTTGTTGGGATATTCTGAAGCAGAAACAAATATTATTGCTTCAATTGCCAGGTACCATAGAAAGACACTACCCAAGAAAAGACATGAGTCTTGGCAAAATTTGATATCCAAAGAAGATAAAACATTAGTTCTTGAAATGTCATTAATTTTGAGACTAGCATCATCTCTTGATCAAAGACCTGATAAAGTAATTTCCTCAGTGCAAATAAAGTTGCAAGAAAATATTCTTACATTTGAACTTCTACCTTTCGATAGAAACAATGATCTTATACTTGAAAAATGGAACTTAGGATTATGCCGTGATGTAATAAAAGAACTAAAGAATTTAGATTTAAAAGTTATTTAGTTTTTTTAATAAGTTCTTGTTTTGGAGTTTGATTCTGAGAAGAGTCCGAAAATAAATTGAAAATTATGGATGATGCGATTAGTCCCAGAAAGCCTGAAATTAAAATAAATATAAGGAACCCTACTGGATTAAGATTCTTAGATTGCCTAGACTTGTAATTTTTTTTGGAAACTTCTTCAACTATTTCTTCAATTTTCACTTCTTTCCTCTCTGTCTTGAATTCAGCCATTATAAAATCTGTATCAAGTTTGAGCTTCTGTGAAATCCTTCTAATCATTGCTTTGACAAATACTTTTTCAGGTAGCTTTTCTTCATTACCTTCTTCTATAGCTTCAAGTTGATGAGCTCCAATTTTTAAATCAGAAGCTAATTCTTCAATAGATTGATTTCTACTCAACCTTGCCTCTTTGATGAAATTACCAATTCTCTTTAAAGAGGAATTTTCTCCTTTATTGTTGTTTTCCAAAACAGATTTTATTTCTTTCAAAGCAAATAAACTTTTACTAATTATAGTAATTAATATCTTTCTATCAACTTTAAGATTATTTATTCCTAAAGAGATGCCTATAAGATGGATTATAAAGATTAGATCTTTTTTGAAAATTACTAATTGCTGGGCTAATTATGTAAATGGTTGTTCTAATTAGTTTTTTCTCAATAGAAAATTTTTCCATATCTTTTAATTCTATTAATGATGTCCAACCATCATCCCAAGATACTCTAAATCCAACAATAACTTTAGTCTCTGGAGGGTAAAACTCTAGTAGAGTTTCTTGAGACCTTTTCACATGCCTAGCACTTAGATATAGACATATAGAGGAATTGTGTTTCGCGAGATCTTTCAGAGATTCTTTTTCGGGCATCCCTGTTCGCCCTCCTGCTCTTGTTAAAATTATTGTTTGCGTTACGTCAGGGATGGTTAACTCAGCTTCATGATATGCTGCAGCAACTTGAAAAGCACTAACTCCAGGAACAACCTCTATTTCAATATTTTCGTTTTTTAAAATTTCGATTTGCTCTCTAATTGCTCCAAAAAGGCAAGGGTCTCCATCATGCAACCTTACAACAGTTTTCCCTGCCTGAAATTTTTCTATCATAATTGATGTGATTTGCTCTAAGTTAAGTGAACTCGTTTTTATTTTTTCAGAACCTTCTCTAGCAGAATCTAAAATCTTTTCAGGAATTAGAGAATCAGTCCAAATAATGACATCTGCAATTTTTATCTTTTTTAATGCTTTTAAAGTTAATAATTCTGGATCGCCTGGACCAACACCAATAAAGGATATTTTGTTATCCATTCTTTCTATTTTTTCCAATATATGTTCTCAATCTTAAAAAAAATATTCCAATTAATCCAGAAGAAAATAGAAAAATACTTATAAATTGAGCCATTCTTATACCGCCATCACAGAAAGGTGGAAGTCCACCAATGCATAGTGGGTCAGTTCTTAAACCTTCAATCCAGAATCTTCCAAAGCTATAACTTATTAAATAAAGACAGCTAATAAAGCCAGGCCTGAAAAAATTAGTTTTATTTTGTTTATTAAAGGTAATAATAAGTACGATGAAAATTAAAAGATTCCACAATGACTCATAGAGAAATGTAGGATGAAAAAATTCATAATTAATAAATTCTAAAGGCCTATTTTGGATAGGGATAAATAATTTCCAAGGCAAATTTGTAGGAACTCCAAAAGCTTCATTATTGAAAAAATTTCCCCACCTTCCTATTGATTGTCCAAGAATAATCGAGGGTATTAATATGTCTAAAAAAGTTTTTAAATTTATTTTTTTCGACTTACAGAAATAGATAATAGATATTAATCCTCCAATTAGACCTCCATGGATTGCTATGCCTCCTTCCCAAACTGCAAGAAAAGAAGGTATTTGAATGATGTTATTGAATAGTTCAAAAGAAGTAAAAAAGTTCTCTCTACTATATTGCCTCCACTCAAAAATCACATAATATGCTCTAGCTCCAATTATTGAACAGATTATTAATGATGGAAGTATTTCACTAATGTACTCTGGGTTAATATTTCTTGCCTTTGCAAGTTTTTTAGAGACAAATAGGCCTATTAAAACTGAAACCGAAATAAGAAGTCCGTACCATCTAATAGTTAAAAATCCTAAATTTAAAAAAGTTTCTCCTGGAGATTGTATAAAAGCTTGAAGTATAAGCATTTAGAGAAAGTTAGATACCCTCTGCTGCTTGCACTTTTTCAACTTGTTTTTTCTTTAATACTAAAAGTATTTGTGTTAAGCCCACACCAATGAAGAATGCAATCAATCCAATAACTCTATAAGGGCTCTGAAGTACAACCTCAGCATCTAATTGTCCAAAGCCACCAACGTTGGGATCATTAGTAAGAGGGTCACCTATATTAATTTTGTCTTGAGCTTTTACGATAAGTTGAGGACCAACAGGGACTGCTTCAGTAGTTATTTCACCATTATCGTTTTCTATATTGACTTGATAGCTACCATCTTCAATTATTTCTATTGAATTTATAGTTCCTGCGGTGGAAGAAGTGAATACTACATTATTGCTCTTATCTCCAGTTGGATATACCTGACCTCTACCTCTATTGCCTCCAATATGTAACGAGTATTTTCCATAGTGATATTCTTTATTAGTGGATGGGTCAGGGGAAAGTACAGGGAAAACGATTTCTTTATTGGTATCGCCAGGTAAAGGTCCAACAATAATGATATTATCTTTCTCTTCACTGTAATTAGTGAAATAAACCCCTTCTGTCTCCTCTTTTATTTCTTCAGTCCATCTTTCTTGTGGAGCAAGTTTAAAGCCATCAGGCAGCATTACAACAGCACCTACTTGTAATGGGACTTCGGAACCATCAGCCCCTATCTCTTTTAAATCATTTTTGTAGGGTATTTTGACTACAGCTTTGAAAACACTATCTGCTCCAACAGATTGTGGAACCTCTGCAATTGTAGGCATCTGAGCTAGATGACAATTTGCGCAGACTATCTTACCTGTGGCTTCTCTTGGGGATTCGTAGTTTTGCTGAGCCCAAAATGGATAAGCAAAACTGCTCTTTGGATAAACTACAATGCTTGAAATGAAAAGCAGAGTACAGATAAATAAACTTGTTTTTTTCATGATTTGATTTTTAAGACCTTTCATTTTTTTTATGCCCACCATGGATTTTCATTAGTTCTAAAGTCAGTTTCTGACCATTGTTTGACGAGTACAGCATCATCTTCAATATCGACATGAGCTAGAGCTAAAGATAAAGGCGCAGGTCCTCTTACTACCTTCCCGTTAGTATCGTACTGACTGCCATGACAAGGACATATGAATTTATTAGCACCACTATCCCATGGGACAACACAACCTAAATGAGTACAAATTGCATTTAAACCAAATTCTCCTATTTCCCCAGCCTCATTAACTATTAAATAAGTTGGATCTCCCTTTAGACCCTGAACTAGACTTCTGTCTCCTGCTTGATGGGTAGTTAACCAACCTGTCTTAGTTATTGGATTCCCTAATTCATCTTTAGCAGAAGTTCCACCACCACCACCTCCTGCTCTTAGAGGCATGAAGTAATTCGCTACAGGGTAAAGGGCTCCTAAAGCTACGCCAGTTGCAGTACCAAATGTAAGAAGATTCATAAATTGCCTTCGACCCATAGAAGGGACATCATTGGAACTTAATTGAGTCATTCGCTACTTGGTTCTGTTATTTATTAGTTATTATGGAGCAAATAGTTCAATTTCTGTTGCAAATAGATAGGACTTTTAATAATTTAAAGTAAAAGTTTAGGAAGTCTTAATTAATTGATTTAAATGAACCCATTGCTAGTAGATGAAGTTATACATTATTTGATTCATCGCTGGGGAAAAAAATATGATTTTAGACTCTTTAGAAGAGGAAAATTCTTGTATTTTCAGATGATGTGGGGATTTCTTGGACAGGAATCATTCCCTTTAAGTGAAGATGAATATAAAAAATCGATAGCTGATAAAATCGAGATTTTAAATAGATGTGGATATTCAGAAGAAGTAAGGGAATGGCTAAAGAAAGTTAATGCTAAGCCAAGGTTAGGTAGAGCTGTCAGCTTGCAATTAGATCTTAATGAGAAGATGAAAGAGTTTTTGACTTAAGATTTTCTGATAAGTAAGTTAATCCAGTACCCACAAAAAATAAAAACACAATCGATATAGATAGCAATGACATAGTCAATGGGTCAGTTGAAGGGGTAATCACTGCAGATAATATTGCAGAAGAAATAACAACTATCTTCCAATTTGAAATCATTTTTTCTGTTGTGATTATTCCAAGAGAACCAAGAATAAATTGTAATACTGGCAATTGAAAAGCTATTGCAGTGCTAGACATTAATAAGAGAACAAAATCAAAATATCTTTCTATAGACCAAGTTGGTTCAACAATATCAGCACCGAAACTAATAAAGAAATTTATTGCTGCAGGGACTAATATCCACCATGAAAAAATTAATCCTAAAAAAAATAGAAGACCTGAACCAAAAACTGCAGGCAAGATAAGGCTTTTTTCTCGTTTTGTTAAACCAGGAGAAATGAATAATATTATTTGATAAAAAATATAAGGCATAGAAACTATCAATCCGCTGTAACCTGCAACTTTAATAGCGACAAATAAAAACTCTCCTGGAGCAAGTTGTAGTAAATGAATATCACCAGCTGGAATTTCTAAAAAAGATATTAATGGCTTTATGATGAGAAAACTAAAGAATATTGAAATAAGTATTGAGTAAATTGAGTTTAGTATCCTTTGACGAAGCTCCTCTAAATGATCACTAAAAGTCATCGAATCTGATAATTTTTTTTCACTTTGACCTGTACCTCTCATTATTATTTGATAAAAATTGTGTAAGAAAAAGGTTTAAAACTAATATTGTCAAAGTCCAATTTATTTTTCGATAAACTTAATTATTTGGTTAATTTAGGATTTGTTGGATCTGGTAATAAGAAAGGAGGGGCATCATTTAAAGATGATTCACCATAAGTTTCATATTCTCTATATCCACCCATTTTCCCATTTGTTTTCATTAGAGCACTTACGAAGGCAAGTAGTAAGAAAACAGTAGGAGCTCCAATTATTAATGCAGCACCAAATAGATATCCAACAATAAATTCTGGAAAACTATGATTTCCTAAAAATTCATGAGTGCCTAAAAGAAAATCAAACATTTAGATTTAAAAATTTTTTTTATTATAAAACTAAATTACTGTTTTAAGATTTTTTTTAATGTAATCTTCTCCTCTTGTAGGATTTCCCCAAATAATTTCTCCATTTTTAAAGGAAACGCAACCCGGTCCTCCGTTTTTGATTTTTTGCAAATCTTTAATCTTTACTAAATTAATTGGAACTTTAATGTTTCTTTTTGCCTTACTAAATAAAGCAGCTAAATCTGCAGCTATTTGAAGATCTTGTTCAGATGCTACTTGAGATGAAGACTTCAAAACTACATGACTGCCTGGTGATTCCTGTGCATGAAACCATAAATCGCCTTTTTTTGAGAACTTAAAGCTTATTAAATCATTTTGCCTCATATTTCGCCCTACCTGAAGCTTTAATCCTGTGGGAGTGTCAACTTGAATTGGTGATGACTCTATCTCATATGTACTTTTCTGATCTTCTCTTTGCTTCTTGATATTGATATTAAACTCGTTACAAATTTCATCCATAATTTCTTCTAGTAGTTTGATTCTCATAGAAAGTTTTTCATGATTTAAAGAATTTAAATTTTCTAGAAGCGTAGTGAATTCGTCTAATCTCTCTATGTTTGTTTTGTAAATACTTAATCTTTCTTTTATTAATTCTCTAGATCTCTTTAGTTTTTTTGATTTTTTATATAGTTTTTGTCCTTTTATAATGTCTTGCTTTTTAATTTCATGTGAAGCAAATATGTTATCAGCTTTTTCTTTATATATCTCGTAGTTTTCTGATTTTGTCAGAAGATCATAGTGAATATTTAAATTTTTTTTCTCAGTATTGCTCTGTTTAAAAATTATCCCTTCAATTTTCTTTTCCAATAATTCAAGTTTTTTTTGTTTCAGATGATAATCATAATAATTCTCTAAGCTTGTGCATAAATCTATTTTATTTTCGCAATTAATTTCCTTATCAAAAAACCAAACGCAATAAAAATCTTTGTTGAATGTAGAAAAATTAAAGTTATTGTTTTTAAACCTGTTTATCCAAATCTTCCAATTTTTAAATATCACCTTTAAATCTGAGTTGCTAATGAAATCAATATTTTTTTCCATTATTTCTGAATTAACAGTTGCGCTAACAACCTCTAATTGTTTTGTGAGGATAGGGCTTACTCCTTGATAGGTATTTATTAAACAGTATTTCAAAGACTCAGGTACTATTGAAATTGAGTCTTTCCATGATTGAAAAGACTCATCTTCTCTAGGTTGTTTTTTGAGATTGACTGGAGGGCCAGAATAAATTGATCCTGTTGAAATTATTCTAAAACTAGATTGACTTGATTTAATTTGTTTACCAACGGCAATTATTTTATGTTTATTATTTAGATAAAAAATATTACTATGTTTTCCCATTAATTCAAAAATTAAATACTTATTAACTTCATCTCCAGGTTTTTTTGCAAAACTAAATTTTATAACCCTCTCGAAATCATCTTGATCAATCGAAATTAAAGCCATATACTTTAATCCGTATCTTATTTGTTTAGAAAGTGTGCTTTCTCTCCCAATCTTTTCTGGCTTATTTATCTTTAGTATTCTTGGAGAGTCTCCATTCCATGAAACTTCTAACCATGTTTGAGAATCAACTCCTCTGAAACATAATTGAATTGTATTAGGCTCTGGTTGTTGGGCAGTCTCAAACTTTGAAGGTAAGATGTTCTTTGTCAAATAATGCAAGACAGATCTAATAGATGTAATATCCATTATCTGTGGAACACCTTTTTGCATTATTCCTTTTTAATTCACAAGATGTTTATTTTACTGTAAAAAATTTAATATGAAAAATCAAAAAAAACTTATTATTCTTACTGGACCCAGCGGGGTCGGTAAAGGAACAGTTGTTAAAGAAATATTATGTAAAGAAAAAAATTTTTGGCTTTCAATATCTGCAACTACTAGAGAACCAAGAGAGGGAGAGGTGGATGGAGAAAATTATTATTTTTTAAACCAAGAAAAGTTTAAAGAAATGATTGAACAAAATCTTTTCCTTGAATGGGCTCAATTTGCTGGAAACTACTATGGAACGCCTTTGTCTTCTGTTAATGAGAAAATAAAAAAGGGATTTACCGTACTACTTGAAATTGAAGTAGAGGGTGCAAGGCAAATAAAAAATAAGTTTCCTAATTCACAGTCAATATTCTTACTTCCTCCGGATAAAGAAGAGTTAGAGAGAAGAATAAGAAATAGAGGTACAGAAAAAGAAGAGGCAATTAGAAAAAGACTCTCAAGGGCTAATTATGAGATTTCAGTATCAAATGAATTTGATTTTGCATTAACAAATCACAATGTTGATGAAACAGCAAAAAAAATAATCAATTTAATAAAAACTTGATTATTTTCTATTTATCAACTCATTGGATGGAATAATAAATCTGGGAAAAACCTATTAAATTCAATAATTATTCCAGCTGTAAGGCTTAGCCAAATTGCTGCTACCACTGGAGCAGATCTGACAAATTTTGTGTTTAGAATTTTGAACATTTGTTTTATGAAAGTTTTTTAAGGATGTTTAGCGAGGACCATTAAGTGTAATATTGTTATCTTTCTCTCTTAAATCTCCATTTCTACCTTGTTTATTAGCAAGAAGAGGCCATTGGGCTCCTTTTATAAGACATTTTCTGGCTAAGTCTAGGTCAATAATGATCTCAAGATCTGCTGGATTCTTAGTCTTTTTTGATTCAATGAGATACTCTCTTCCTGACCAACCTATAATTCCAGCAATGTAAATGAATAATACTCCGGGAATAAGTAAATCTCCTTCATGACCTCTATTTAAAAGGGCCCCCCATGGCTCGAGAGGTGGTCCAATTATTAGATGAGGAAGACCATCATCTCCGCATGATGCTTTTCCATATCTTTCAAATCTTGCTATGTCTTTTTGAGTAGTTGCAGAATTTGCTCTCTCAATGAATTTAGGATTTTCAGAGCATTTTGTGAGGGCTGAAGCGGTATATTCTGTGCTAGCTCTATCTGCGTTTAAGGCAGGCCCATTTGCAGCTAGAGCAATTGGAGTAATTCCGAGGAACAGAAAAACTGAGGTTATGATTGAAAAAAAGAATTTCATAAGTTGCAATCTTTAATTCCTTATAGTGTGTTAAGTAAGAAATTAATATTAAAATAGAACAAGTTGAATCAAAAATGCATAAAGTTTTAGCTATTGAAACAAGTTGTGATGAGACATCTGTCTCAATAGTTTCTAATATTGGTGATACTTTCAGAATACATTCAAATATAATTGCCTCTCAGATTGAAGATCATTCAAAATGGGGAGGAGTTGTACCTGAACTTGCAGCTAGAAAGCATTTAGAATTATTACCTTTTGTTTTAGATAAGGCTCTAGAAGAAGCAAAAATTAAAATTGAGGAAGTCGATTATATTGCGTCAACAGTAGCTCCTGGATTAGTTGGTTGTTTACGAGTTGGCTCCATAACCGCAAGATCACTTTGCATGTTACATTCAAAACCATTTTTGGGAATTCATCATTTGGAGGGGCATTTATCTTCAATTCTATTTTCAGAAAACTATCCAAAGAAATCTTTTCTTACATTACTTGTTAGCGGCGGGCATACTGAATTGATAAAGGTAGATGATAGTAGGGGGATGCAAAGACTTGGGAAAAGTTTTGATGATGCTGCTGGAGAAGCCTTTGATAAAGTTGGCAGACTATTAGGTCTTACTTATCCAGGAGGACCGGCAATTGAAAAGATTGCTAAAAATGGGGACCCAATGAAATTTAATTTACCAAAATGTAAGATCTCTGATAAAAAAGGTGGATTTCTTAAATATGATTTCTCTTTTAGTGGTTTAAAAACTGCCGTATTAAGATTAGTTGAGGGAATAAATTTGGCTGGGAAGACCGTTCCAATTCCAGATATTGCTGCAAGTTTTGAGAGAGTAGTGGCAGAGGTCTTGGTAGAGAGAACAATAAAATGCGCAGAAGATCACAGCTTGAATAATGTAGTTGTCGTTGGGGGAGTGGCTGCTAACAATACATTAAGAAAAATGATGATTAGTGAAGCTAGTAAAAAATCTATTAAAGTTCATTTAGCGCCTCTTGATCTTTGTACAGATAATGCGGCAATGATTGGAGCGGCGGCGTTGTTCAGAATCAAATTTAAGGAACATTTAAGTTCCCTTAAATTAGGTGTCGCAGGGAGACTATCAATTGAACAAGCAAATACCCTTTATGAAGAAAACCCTCCTTTCTAATTTCAATGAACAAACAACCTAAAATCGAGATTAAAGAGACAAAAAACTTCGTTGATAAAAAGGAATTGAATTTGTGGAAAAGAGGTTTTACCCCTCAAGCGGAAATATGGAATGGAAGAATGGCAACTGTTGGTATAGGAATTATTTTTATAATTATTGCTTTAATAAGCCAGTTTTCTTAAAAGAAATAAAATTAATTTTCTCAAAAGTATTTTTGAAAGAATTTTTTAAAATACTCTTGTTCAGTCGATTAATTAAATTAAAAAATATTGTTTTTATTGGACTAGAGATAAGATTATTGATTTAATCAAAATAATGAATGTTTTTATTATTTATAATTTTATATGACGCCTGAAAGGCTTGGATTACTTTGGGGGATAACTGTATTTGCAGGGGCTTGCGCTCGATTATTTTCTTCTTTTACAGGATTCCCAAGTGTTGTTATTTTATTGCTTTCTGGATTATTAATTGGAAGATCAGGATTGGGACTTGTTGAGCCTTTAGATCTCGGGCAAGGGCTTGAAACTATTGTGGGGCTTTTGGTCTGTTTGGTTCTTTTTGAAGGGGGATTAAATTTAAAACTGCCTGAGGGGAATATAAGAAATACGGTTTTAAAAATTTCATTGGTAAGACTTTTTATTTCATTATCAGCTGGAATTTTCATTGCTCATTGGCTGGCTGGCCTTTCATGGCAAGTCGCAGGAATATATAGTGCCATAGTTCTAGCTACTGGACCAACAGTTGTCTCTCCATTAGTGGAACAAATAAAATTAGCCTCCCCACTCTCGGAAGTTTTAAAAGCTGAGGGGTTGCTGCTTGAACCTATTGGTGCAGTACTAGCATTACTGCTTTTAGAATTGACTTTAGGGGACCTTCGTGGGATTAACGATGTATTTATAGCATTAATGCAAAGATTAGGAGGAGGAGTTTTAATAGGATTAAGTGCAGGATGGTTACTATCAGAAATTTTAAAAAAAATAAAAAATGAAGCCTCATTTGGTATAGAGCTTCAAGTTACCCTTGGATTTATTTTCCTTGTGTATGGAATTTGCGAATATTTTTTACCAGAATCAGGCTTGCCGGCTTCAGTCGCGGCAGGTTTTATCGTAGGCAAAAGAGAAGTTATAGATAAGGAGAGATTGGATAATCTAATAGGTGAATTAGCTCAATTAGCAATAACAGTTCTTTTCCCTCTTTTGGCCGCTGACGTTTCTTGGGGTGAATTAAGTCCGCTAGGCTGGGGAGGGGTTGTTTGCGTTTTTATGTTGATGGTAATTGTTCGCCCTATCTCTATTTGGATAGCAACAATGGGGAGAGACTTGAACTTAAAAGAAAAAATATTTTTAGCCTGGTTAGCCCCAAGAGGTATTGTTACTGCAGCTGTAGCTTCTCTTTTTTCTATCAGATTAGAGCAGGCTGGCATCCTTGGGGCTGGCCGTTTACAAGGTTTAGTTTTTCTTACTATTTTGATGACAGTAGGAATACAAGGACTTTCAGCTAAACCTTTGGTAAATAGACTTAAATTAGGCCAAAAAAATAATTTTGATTGATTAAAGACATCTTTCAATTCGAGTTCTATCAGTTTTACTCTCTGCGAAAAGCTCCCAACTTTGAATTAAATCTGGCCCACTGAGAGATCCAAAAAAGGCTACTCTTAATGATTTCATTAATATCCCTTTTTTAATATTATGCTTTTTTGAGATTTCGTTTATTATTTCTTTGGCGTTCTCTTTATTTAGTTTTATAGTATTTTGTTCAATTAAATAATTTAAGATTAGTTTTAAAGATAATTTGCTTTCCGGGTTTTCCAGAAAATCTTGACCTTCTTTTTGAATTGTAGGTATTAAGAAAAATGGTTTTGATTGATCAATTGAATCTTTTAAAATAGTCATAGAGTCTCTAATCAAAATTGCTAATTTATTAGCCCATTCTTGAGATGGCGGCTCCCAACCATTTTCATCCCAGTATTTTCTCATGATCTCAATTAACTTTATTGATTTCATATTTTTTATATATTGAGAATTAATCCAGTTGAGTTTTTCCCAACTAAATTTGGCTCCAGCTTTATTTATTTCTGATAAGTCAAAAATTTCAGATATCTCTTCAAGTGAAAGTATTTCTCTGTCGGCAGATTTTGGAGACCAACCTAAAAATGCCATATAGTTCGATAGGGCCTCAGGTAAATATCCCATTTCTCTAAATTCATCGATTGAAGTAACGCAATCTCTCTTGGATAATTTTTTCCCTTCGCTATTTAGTATTAAGGGTGTATGCGAAAAAGTTGGCAAATTAAAATTTAATGCTTTATAAATCAATATTTGTTTTGCAGTGTTCGAGATATGGTCTTCACCCCTTACAACGTGTGTAATATTCATGAAGTTATCATCAACTACAACTGCAAGATTATACAAAGGATCGCCAATCTCATATCCCTTAGCCCTCCTTGATAAAACTAAATCACCGCCCAAATCCTTCCCTTTCCATTTGATTTCGCCTCTTATCTGATCTAACCATTTAATATCAATTTTTTCATCAATTTTAAATCTTATTACTGAAGTCCGCCCTTGGGATATGAATGTTTCTATTTCTTCTTTTGAAAGACTTCTGTGTCTATTATCATGCTTTGGAGGTAATCCTTTCTTTTTTTGTTCTTCTCTTAATTCAGATATTTCATCTTCTGATGTAAAGCACCTATATGCAGCTCCACATTCTAATAGTTTTTTGATATAACTTTTGTGAATCGAAATTCGGTTACTTTGCTTTATAGGTTCTCCATCCCATTTAAGTCCAAGCCATTTCAATCCCTCTAATATATTATTTGTATATTCAGATTTAGATCGAAGAAAATCTGTATCTTCTATTCTGATAAGAAATTTTCCACCTATTTTTTGTGCATACAACCAATTGAATAGTGCTGTTCGCGCTGTCCCAATATGAAATAAACCCGTTGGACTCGGGGCTAGTCTTAAACGTTTTTCCAAATTTCTTTTAGAAAAAACGGGACCGACGGGATTCGAACCCGCAACTTCCGCCGTGACAGGGCGGTGCTCTAACCAGTTGAACTACGGTCCCAGAGTTTTGTTCTAAATTTTTTTAGAACTTCATTCTTAAAATTATCAGATCATAATACTTAATTTATGGGGTTGTAATAAAAAAAATTTATTAATTTGAGGATTTACAGAAATAATTAGTTTTTTAACTGCCTTAGTGTATGCAACTATTTATTTTTGAGGTCTAAAACCAGCAGGTTCTATCAACCTAACTTGATTGCCTCTAGCAGTAAATTCTCTGCCTTGGTCACTTTGTACGACAACTCTCCCACCAGACTTAACTCTGATAACTCTTGCACGAACCCATCCTAAAGCTGCTGATTCGAGGACTTTAACTACGTCCCCAGGTTGAAGATCTAACTCCATCTTATGAAAAAATGATTTACATAATGTTGATCAAACGCGTCGTGGAGGACTTGAACCCCCGACATCAGGTTTTGGAGACCTGCGTTCTACCAACTGAACTAACGACGCATTTAGATAATTATAAGCGTCTTTGTGACCAATAAGTTGATTAATTTACAACTTTATCGATCAAAGCGTTGTTTTACGCGAGTAGCTTTTCCTACTCTATCCCTTAGATAGAATAACTTAGCTCTTCTTACTTTACCTCTACGTTCAACTTTTAGAGAAGCAACCTGTGGACTATGTAGCATAAATACTCTTTCAACACCTATACCCTGAAAAATTCTTCTAACTGTAATAGTCTGGTTAATTCCTCCATGTCTTTTTGCTATGACAACGCCTTCATAAGGTTGGACTCTTTCTTTATTACCTTCTGTAATTTTCACTCCAACTTTGACAGTGTCACCAACATAAATTTCTGGTAATTCTTTTTTTAATTGTTCGTTCTCAAATTCCTTAATAAGATTGGATGCGCTTAAGGTTCGCGTAGTCTCAGAAACCGTATTTTTTTCTTTTTGTTCCACTGCAACATCAACTGATGCGTCAGCTTTAATACCGGTTTCTAAATCCTTCTCTTGTTTCTCTTTAGCCATTTTGGTCATTATTATCTTACAAGTTCTATATCTTAACCTTTTGACTCGCCTTTAGTAACCTTTTTGGTAAATGAAATTGTTTTTGAAAACATTTGGAATCCTGTGACGAGCATCCATAAAACTCCAAGGGAATTAAATATTACGTATATAAGTTCCCCATTATCTCCAAGCCATTCGCCCTCATGGATAGACATTAACCAATGAACCTGTTCTCTAGAGTAACCCAGTAAATCTTTTGAAACCCTATAAAGAAGACCAGTAATTGAAGATATAAATAATGGAAGAAAAATCCATGGCGCCAAAGCCTTATGAAATTGCCTAGAATTAAATAAAGTTTTCATTTTCGTTTCTTTCCCGTTGTTATTGATAGATTTAAGATAGCCAAGATCATAAAGGCTATTTTGAAGATATTTACTTATTACTATTATTTATTCCAATGAGACATTTTGCAGATCTTTTGTTAAATAAAAATAATTCTAAAGCTAATGATCAAGTTCCTTTTATTCAGAGGAGAAGAGGAATCGAAATAAAGTCCTCACGGGAAATAAATTTGATGAAAAAATCTAGCAGAATTGTAGCTACTGTTTTGAGAGAAATTAATGACTTAATTAAACCTGGAATGAGTACAAAAGATTTAGATGATTACGCAGAAAAGAGGATAAAAAGTTTTGGAGCTGTGCCAAGTTTCAAGGGCTACCATGGATTCCCTTCTAGTATTTGTTCTAGTATTAACAATGAGGTTGTACACGGTATTCCAAGTAAAAATAAAATAATTAAAAATGGTGACTTGGTTAAAATTGATACAGGGGCATATTTAGATGGTTTCCATGGAGATAGTTGTATATCAATTTGTGTAGGAGAAGTTAGTTCAAAGGCCCAAAAACTTAGTGATATTGCTTTTAAAGCATTGTATGCGGGCCTTTCGAAAATCAAAGCCGGGAATACACTTTTAGATGTGGCTGGGGAAATCGAAGACGTTGTTATAAAAAATGGCTTTAGTGTTGTAGAAGACTATACAGGTCATGGAGTTGGACGAAATCTTCATGAAGAGCCATCGGTATTTAATTTTCGAACCAAAGAATTGCCTAATGTCGTCCTTCGCGAAGGAATGACATTAGCGGTGGAACCTATTGTTAATGAAGGGACTAAATTTTGCAAAACACTAAATGATAGATGGACCGTAATAACAAAAGATGGAAAACTATCGGCCCAATGGGAGCATACAATAGTTGTTTTAAAAGATGGTATTGAAATATTGACAGATCGAGATTTTTAGGCACTAAGACTTATATTTATAGATAACTTGGCAATATAAAGAATTAAAAAACTCTTTCAATGGAAAAAGTATATATGTTAAAGGGTTTGGACTAATTATTACTAAATAATTTTTTGAATTGGCTAAATCATAAATTTTTTTAGAAACAAATTTGGGACTCATTATTCCGAGAGGATTTAATTCTGATTTAAAAGGCCCTAAGATGATTTTTTTAATTATTAATTTTTTCTTAGTATTTTTGTCTAGTAGATTTTTTTTGAAAGAAACTAATTGACCAATAAGGGATTTACTAATCTCATATGACGGATTTAGGGCGGGTAATATTTCTGCTTCAGATGTATTTATCCAAATCTCTTTTTTTATTTGTGAATCATTGCTTAAAGCAATATCTTCAAATAAATTTAAAAATTTGAATTTGCTTAATGCATTTATCTCAATTGAGTTTTCATAATTAGAATTTTCTCTACTCAAATCATAGATACCATGGTTCAAAATTAAAATGTCTATATTCTCTAATTGTTTTTTTAATGACGACTCCTTCCCACATTCCCATTTAATCCATTTATTTGGAGATTCAAGATTTATTTCATAATTAGTTTTACTATGAGTAAATCCAATCACTTTATATCCTTTTTGACGAAACAACTTTGTTAATTCTTTCCCAAGCGCACCTGAGGCTCCAGTAATCCCTATGGTTTTTTCTTTTTTGGTAGGATTTGTCATTTTGCTTGATTTTTATGAGATACCAAAGAATTAAAATAAATTTACCAAAAAAAAAGATTATTTATTTTTTTATTTGATTAAAACTCATAAATAAATATTTGTTTAGTTATGAAAAAAATATTATCTTAAACCTATTAATAAATAATTTACTAAATTATGAGCGATATATTATTAATTGGCTCATGTGAGCCATTTAGTGGTAAGTCTGCAATGGTCCTTGGGATAGCAAAAAAACTTTTACAGAAGAAAAAAAAAGTACGCATTGGAAAACCTTTAGCAACTTGTATTGAACTTACAAATCTTCCCTCAATGTCTTATGAAGGATTAATAGATGACGATGTTAAGTTTATTGGATCAACGTTAAATATCGAAGAGGAGAATTTAATTTCTTCAGTAGGGTTATTGGATAATATCTCAGCTGAAAAAAGAATCTTCAATAAAGACTTACTCCCAGGAAAAGGTTTTGATCAGATTGGAGGATTGGTTAATGATGATTTTGAAGGTCTTAATATTTTAGAGGCAGCAGGAAGTCTTCATGAGGGTATGATTTATGGCTTAAGTCTCCCACAACTTGCTAAGGATTTAGATGCGAAAGTTTTAATTGTGAATTTATGGGAAGATTGTAAAAGTGTGGATGCATTACTTGATGCGAAAAAACAATTAGGTGAGAAATTGGCTGGAGTTGTATTAAATGGAGTTTTGCCGCAAGAACTCGAAAAAGTAAAAAATGAAATAATACCATCTCTTAAAGATCTGGATATTGAAGTGTTTGGAGTGATGCCTAAATCACCACTTCTTAGAAGTGTCACCGTAGGTGAGCTTGTAAGAAGACTAGATGCCCAAGTAATTTGTTGCCCTGAAAAAGATCAATTGCTTGTTGAAACATTAAGCATTGGTGCAATGGGGGTAAATTCTGCCATGGAATTTTTCAGGAGAAGACGAAATATGGCTGTAGTTACTGGAGCTGATAGAACTGATATCCAACTTGCTGCTTTGGAAGCTTCGACTCAATGCCTTATTTTAACTGGTTTAGGAGATCCTTTGTCACAATTGATTCATAGAGCTGAGGAATTGGAGGTGCCAATTTTAAAGGTGGAATTAGATACTCTTTCCTCCGTAGAAATTATTGAACAAGCTTTTGGTCATGTCAGAATACATGAATCAATAAAGGCTTCTTATGCTATTCAATTAGTTCAAGAGCATGTAAATCTAAAAAGAATTCTCGAAAAGATAGATTTTCCCTGCAATTTTTCAGATAAATGCTAATTTCAAATATAGGAACTTTATTATTTTGAGTCGCTCTTTAGATCTACCAGCAACTGAAGGTGTTGATGCCTTAGCTCAAGAACTTGCAAAACTCCAAGATAATGGGAAAAGGAGAATTGCTTTTTTAGGTAGTAGACACGTACCGGTAGTTGATATCCACTTAATTGAGTTGATAGCAAGGTCGTTAGCAGAGGAAGGACATAATATCCTTACGTCTGGATCTCAAGGTGTTAATGCAGCTGTTATTCGAGCTGTCTTAGATATTAATCCATCATTATTAACTGTTTTATTACCACAAAGTCTTGATAGACAAATTCCTGAAATAAAGGACCAACTTGAGAGGGTTATGCATTTAGTTGAAAAAAGTGAAAATGATGAATTACCTTTGCCACTTGCAAGTAGTCTTTGTAATCAAGAAATTATTACTAGGTGCGATCAATTAATATGCTTTGCCTTTCACGATAGTGAAACTTTGCTAAATAGTTGTAGATGTGCTGAAGAAATGGGTAAAGTGGTAAGTTTGTTATTTTTTGATTAAATTAACCCATTTCCCCTTATTAAAAGATGATTTATGCTAGTAATATTTAGCGTTTAATAATTTACTATGGCAGAAAGTTTTTCATTTGATGTAGTTTCTGATTTTGATAGACAAGAATTAGTCAATACTTTGGATCAAGTTAAAAGGGAAATTTCTCAGCGTTACGATTTGAAGGGCACGGACACTTCAGTTGAATTAGATAAAGAAAATATTTTTATAATCACTAATAGCGAACTAACCTTAAATGCCGTAAATGATATAATTAGACAAAAGGCAATAAAAAGAAACTTATCTTTGAAAATATTTGACTACGGTGAAATTGAAATGGTTAGCGGTAATAGAATTAAACAGACAATTTTATTAAAACAAGGAATTAAACAAGAAATTGCAAAAAAAATTAGTAAAAATATAAGAGATCAAATAAAAAAAATTAATGTCAGTATCAATGGAGAAACTCTAAGAGTAGCTAGTAAGAGCAAAAATGATCTTCAATTAGCAATTAAGCTTGTTAGTGAGTTGGAAGAGTCTTTGAACATTCCTCTAAAAGTTAATAACTTTAGATAAGATTTTTAGTAGGATTATTTTAAAAATATGGCAGATCATTCAGAATCTCTCATTAAATCACTCATTAAAAAGGTAAAAGAATATCCTCGTTTTTCAAAAGGAGAAATAGAGAAATTTTGTTGGATGGCGGTCCATGAGCATAAGCATGGTGTTTTACCCTCTGAATATGACATAAGGGAGATAGATGAGGATCTTTACTTAGAACTTTTGCAAGAATTTAAATCAGATATCCACTAAAAATATCTGTATTTAAATTCACAATTATTAAAAAAATATTTTAATTAAATGTCTTATTAATGCACTAATTAGTCTATTTAAATATGATTAATTAAAAGAAAAAATTTAATGTCAACTTCCTTTAAAAATGTCACACCAACAGGTCCTGGTGGGACAGCAACACTTTTGATTGTATTGTCTTTTACTGGCTTTCTTTTACTTACCCAATCTCTTTTTGTTGTGCCTTCAGGACAAGTTGCAGTTGTTACAACATTAGGGAAAGTAAGTGGACCCTCTAGGAGAGCTGGTTTAAACTTTAAACTTCCATTTATTCAGTCTGTATATCCATTTGATATAAAAACTCAAGTTCAACCTGAAAAATTTGAAACTTTAACTAAAGATCTTCAAGTTATAAGAGCTACGGCTACTGTTAAGTACTCAGTAAAACCTAACGAAGCAGGAAGGATTTTCGCAACAATTGCAAGCAGAAATAGCGATGTTTATCAGAAAATTGTTCAGCCATCTTTGCTAAAAGCTCTTAAATCAGTTTTTTCTCAATATGAGCTAGAAACAATTGCTACTGAATTCGCAGTGATTTCTGAGAAAGTAGGAGATACTGTTGCAAAAGAACTTAATTCGTTCGATTACGTAGATGTTAAAAGTTTAGATCTTACTGGATTAGAGATTGCTGAAGAATATAGAGCTGCTATTGAACAAAAGCAAATAGCTGGTCAGCAATTACTTAGAGCAAAGACAGAAGTTGAAATTGCAGAACAAGAAGCGCTTAGATATGAGACATTAAATAGAAGTCTCGACGATCAGGTACTTTTCAAACTATTTCTCGACAAATGGGATGGTAGTACGCAAGTTGTTCCAGGCTTACCAGGTTCAGAAGGAGGTACTCCCCCAGTAATAGTTGGTGGTAGAAAATAATTATTTGGATATAATATTTCTAAAATTTTAATCATTTACTCTTTTTTCTTTAAAGAAAGGCTAGTAAATGATTATTTTTTTATTGCATTGAAAGATTCGTCAAAAGCCTCGATAGTTTTATCAATTTCTTCTTCGCTATGAGCTAGCGATGTGAAACCAGCTTCGAAAGGACTTGGGGCTAAGTATATTCCTCGTTGAAGCATTTCTCTATGCAACTTACCAAAAAGTTCAGCATCATTTGTTTTGGCTTCATCAAAGTTCCTAACTGGCCCATCACATAAGAAAAATCCAAACATAGCGCTTACATTTCCACCGTTAATTGCGATACCGTTATTTTCTGCAGACTGAATTATCCCTTCAATTAATCTAGAAGTTGTTGAATCAAGTTTATCGTATATTCCATCTTGTTTGAGCAGTTCAAGAGTTTTTATACCAGCAGTCATTGCAAGTGGATTACCGCTCAAAGTGCCTGCTTGGTAAACCGGTCCCGAAGGGGCTACCATTGACATTATTTCTTTCTTGCCTCCATAAGCTCCAACAGGTAAGCCTCCACCAATTACTTTCCCAAGAGTAGTCAAATCAGGAGTTACCCCAAACTTTTCTTGTGCGCCTCCATAACTTATTCTAAATCCAGTCATTACTTCGTCAAATACTAATAAGGATCCATTCTCAGTTGTTAATTCTCTCAATCCTTCCAAGAATCCAGGTTCTGGAGTAATAAATCCAGCATTACCAACAATAGGTTCAAGTATAACCCCAGAAATGGCATCAGGATTTTCAGAAAATAATTTTTTTACTGCTTCAAGGTCATTGTAGGGAGCAGTAAGTGTATTGGCAGTTGTTGTCCGTGGTACACCTGGAGAATCTGGTAAACCTAGAGTGGCTACTCCAGATCCTGCTTTCACTAAAAACATATCTGCATGACCGTGATAGCATCCGTCAAATTTAATAACTTTATCTCTTCCAGTAAATGCTCGCATAAGCCTCAAAACAGCCATGCATGCTTCAGTTCCACTATTAACAAATCTAACCATTTCTACGGATGGGACTGCGTCAATTACCATTTCAGCAAGTTTGTTCTCTAGAACGCATGGAGCACCAAAGCTCGTGCCTTTCTCAATAGCTTCCTGTAATGCCGCGGTAACTTCAGGGTGGGCATGTCCACATATAGCAGGCCCCCAACTTCCTATATAGTCGATATATCTATTTCCATCAATATCCCAAGCAAAGGGACCTTTGACTCTATCAAAAACAATTGGCTGGCCTCCTACAGACTTAAAAGCTCTTACAGGAGAGCTTACTCCTCCTGGCATCAATTGTTGGGCGGCAGAAAAAATTTCTTTTGATTTGGTGTAATTTAATATTTCAGTCACAATTTAACTAAATGATGTTTTGAGTAAAAATCTTGTCATGTTCTAAATTAGAAATAAGAGAAAATTTTGTCAATAAGAATGAAATTCTACATTATGATATTTTTATTGCGATAGTTTGGATTGTAAATAATTAATTTAGAGAAATCACGATAAAAAACATTATTACTTTAGATAACTCTTTATTAATAAGCGTTTTCAGGAATTAAAGAAATTCAATTTACTTTTTTTATATTTCGAAGAAATTATCCTCATCCGAAAATAAATCTTCATTTATATCGTTTAAGTTGAGATCTATCATTACTGGGGCATGATCACTTGGACGTAAATTACCCCTGGGTGAGCAGTCTATGACACAACTTTTAAGTTTTGATAGCAGTTGTTTGCTGATATATATATGGTCTATTCTCCAACCTTTGTTTAATTCAAATGCGTTATTACGGTAATCCCACCAACTCCAGTGGCCAGTATTTTGTTCAAAAATCCTGAAAGAATCTATTAATCTTTTTTTTAAAACATTATTTAGTGCATCTCTCTCCATCTCAGATGCCATTATTCTTCCTTCATATTTCTTCGGATCATGAATATCCAAGGCAGATGGGGCAACATTAAAATCACCCATAAGACAAATCAATTCTCCTTTTTTTTCTTGCTCATCTAAAAATGAAGCTAAAGAATTTAACCAATTAATTTTGTATTCGAACTTACTAGACTCTAGAGAAGATCCGTTTGGCACATAGACATTTATGATTTTAATACCATGTATGTCAGCAGAAATTAATCTTTTTTGATCTAGGAAATTTTCGATATTTTGATTAGAGTCGGTACAATCGTAGAATCCTTTTTTAACATTTTCTAGCTTTATTTTAGAAATAATAGCAACACCGTTGTATGATTTTTGTCCGTAAACCTCTAATGAGTAACCTAATTTTTCAAAAGGTTCAAAAGGGAAATTGTCATCGATCACTTTTGTTTCCTGCAAACATAGAATATCTGGATTGACTTGATTAATCCAATCTATTATTTGTGAGAGTCTGGTTCTTATAGAGTTAACATTCCAAGTTGCTATTAACAAATTTCTACCAAATTATGTAAAATTAAGCTAGCAGATAAACTTAGCGTTAAAGAATTTTGAAATTAAATAAAATAAAAAATTACTTCTGCAAAAGCCTACCTAATTCAATGTATCTTGTAGTTTTTTTTATTTTGTTAATTTCCTTAAAAGGTGATTATTTAAATGCTGAATATTTATTTGAAGAATTAGAAATCGATACTTCAACTAAAAAAGAAGATGATAGTTCAGTTATTCCAACTAATCCCTTTGAACTTGTTGAAATGATGAGGAGATATAATAGTCTGAATGATGCGACTAATCCTTCTGATGCTATTGACGATGCGTTAAAGTCTTTTAATAGTATGGAGGAAAAATAAGAAATTTAATACGATAAGTTGTTATTTTTCAAATTTTTAAATATGTTAAAAAACCCAATCCCAAAAGTTACTAATCAATTGCAGCACAGGGCAATCGGTATTATTAATGGTAAATATACTCCCAATGATAGTGATCAATTAAATAGAGGCTTTTTAATTGACAATAATGGGGAAAAAATTGAGACAGTAGTATTAGGTAAAGCATTATCAATTTTAAAAAAGCATATTGATTTAAAAAAAAATTATTACTGGATTGTTTATCCAAAGAATAAAAATACTCAAAACTTGCATTTACAGATTGCAGGTATTTGGGATCCTTATCAACTGAATGATTTCCAAAATGATTCTTCAGAAACTAACTTCTCTAAATTATTAAAAGAATTAGATCTAAAAGATAATTATTTTTCTGTTAGAGGAGAATTGGTTTTTGTAAACACTCAAAAGAAAGAAATTGTTATTAAAATCAGTTCTGCCATAAAGTCTAAAAATTTAAAAAATAAAAATTTTAAATTAGTCATTAAAGGAGAGCTTTCTCTTGAACTTCTTCATAGTTTTGTAAGTTTAGATATTGACAGAGTTGGAAATTCTTTGGAATTAATAGAATACGAAGTGATTGAAAAAAATCTTTCTAAAAAATAACTAGAATAAAATGCTGATTCTTACGACAATTTTATCAGTCAAGAAATATTTGATTTATGGAAGATGTTTTAATTGAATGTTCTCCCGGTATTTCTGGGGATATGTTGTTAGGAGCTTTTTATGATTTAGGGGTGCCTAAAAAAGTCATTGAACAACCACTGATTGATCTTGGTTTAAAAGATCTATATCAACTAACCTTTGAGGAATCAAAAAGTTGTTCAATACGAGGCATTAAGACAAAGGTTGAGAATATTAATTCTAGTCCTATCAAAAGAACTTGGAAAAGTATTAAGGAACTTATTTTAAATGGCAACTTAGAAGATAAATTAAAAAAAATTATTTATGAAGTATTTGAATCTTTAGCAATTGCAGAAGGAAAAGTTCATGGCATTCAATCTGACGAAGTTCATTTTCATGAAATTGGAGCTATAGATTCATTGGTGGATATTATTGGAGTATGTGCTGCATTGAATTATTTAAATCCAAAGAGGGTTTATTGTAATGAACCAATGTTGGGGAAGGGTTTTGTTCAAACTGAACATGGAAAATTATCTGTACCCCCTCCTGCTGTAATAGAGCTAATAAGACAAAAAAATATTAAGGTTATATCAAACAGTGACTCAATAAATGGGGAACTCTCAACACCAACTGGCATTGCTCTACTTGCTAATTTAGTCGACTATCTAGAACTTCCCTCAAAATATTCAATTAACTCTTATGGAGTAGGCATCGGCAACCTGAGATTCCCATTTCCTAATTTGGTAAGAGTTTATAAAATTACTTCATTTGACGATTCTTCTATTAACGATAATGAACAAATTAATCCAAAGTGTGAACAGATATCTATCCAAGAAGCATGGATTGATGACCAAACACCCGAAGATGTATCTAATTTTGTGGAGAAACTGAGAATTGAGGGTGCTTACGACGTTTCTTATCAGTGTATCAATATGAAAAAAAATAGAATTGGATTTTCTATTCAAGCAATCTTACCAATAGAGAAAAAAGAATTTTTTAGGCGATTATGGTTTGATTACTCTAATACTATTGGGGTTCGTGAAAGAACCCAATCTAGGTGGACATTACTTAGACGTAGAGGAGAATGTTCAACGACTTTTGGAAATATTAAAGCTAAACAAACTTTGAAACCAGATGGATCAATAATTATGAAACCAGAAAATGATGAAATTTTGAGACTCAAATTAAAGCATAAAATATCAACTTATGAAATAAGAAAAATAATAAAAGAGACTGGCAAAAAATTTAACGCATTTGAAAACTGGAAATGAGATTTGATACAAGTAATCAACGATATTTGAGATTCCTTAAAAAAATTAATTTTGGTGTTTTAAAGAATATTTTCTTTATTTCAAGCTTGTCATATTTTTGCATCTATTTTTTTGATAATATTGATCAAATTTCTTTTGATATCAATTTAGAAAGAAATGGAATTAATCTATCCTTATCATTTTTATTTTGTGTTTTAAGTATTTATCTGAATGCCTATGCATGGAAATATATTGTTAAATGGTTAGGGAAAGAATTTAAAAGTAATAATTTAGTTTCTTTTTATGTTTTAACTAATATTCTCAAATATGTCCCAGGAGGGATGTGGCATTTTGTTGAAAGATTTAATTTTATAAAAAAAATAAGTAACTCTCAGATTGCTTTTTATTCGACACTCATAGAACCTTATTTTATGTTGACTGGATCTTTTCTCTTGGCCTCGATGGGATTAATTTTTTCACCATTTTATTTTTTTTTAATTTTTCCTTTAATATTCTTAAATAGGAAATTTATTTTTTTGATATTTAAAATATTAGGGGCTCTTAAGGGGAAGGTAGTTGAGGTTTTGAGACTTCCAAGTTCAAAGGGCCAATTTGAAGAGAAAATAAATATAGTTTCTTTTTTCCCTTTTAGAGCTTTATTTCTTGAAATTGGCTTTGTTTTATCTAAATTTATTGGGTTTTATATTTGCTTAAATACTTTTTATACAAATAATACATTGAACATCATATTAGTGTTGGTAATCTTTTCTTTGTCATGGTCTATAGGCTTGGTAGTCCCAGCAGCTCCGGGAGGAGTTGGAGTTTTTGAGGCTTGCCTCCTTTTATTTGTTGGCAAAAGTATTCCAGAAAATATAATTCTTATAAGTTTAGTTTATTTTAGGGTTATATCTACCTCGGCAGATTTGTTGTTAAGCTTACCTTTCTTAATAAGAAAAGTGTCTAAAAGAATTTAGTTTTTTTTCTCTAAACTTGGTATCAATGTTATTGATGCAATAATGCCTAAAGCCATGATAAGAATGGCCGGTAATATTGCCTCTACCATTCTTTCATCTCCAGCATATTGATATATTCTCACAGATAATGTGTCAAAATCGAATGGTCTTAAAATAAATGTTATGGGTAATTCTTTTATAGTGTCAACAAAAACTAAGAGTGATCCTACGAATATTGGCCCTTGGAGAAGAGGTAGATGAATTCTTTTGATGATCCCCAGCCAATTCTCTCCTAGTCCAAGTGCTGCTTCATCAAGACTAGGAGAAATTCTCTCAAGACTTGAATCAATAGAACCCTTAGAGATAGTTAGAAATCGGACAAGATAACCCCAAATTAGTAAGCAAATAGCAATAAAATTAAATTTTGAAGAAGAAATGCTTATTAAAGATAAAGCTATTACAGTGCCTGGGATTGCGTAACCTATTCCCGCAAGATTTGATATTAGTCCTAGTAACAAGCTTTTATTTGGGCGTCTGGCTAAGGAAATTATTAAGGAGAATAGCATCGCTATTAATGCAGTTAAAAGTCCTAAACTTATGGTCCTTAATGATAGGCTAAGTAATTCTATAGATAACCCTTTTTGAATTAGATCTTTATTGAGTAGAACCCAAAAACATGGTATCCCAAAAGAGAAAATTGGAGGAAATAAAGATATGATTATTGCTAAAAAAGCTCTAGTTTTGTTTAATTCCCATCCTTGAGAATCTTTTGATGCAGGATTTTCACTCCACCTTTTTGATTTTCTTCTTGATAACTTTTCGAAAATAATTAAAGTGAAAATCATTAATAAGGCTACCAAAGATAATCCAATAGCACTTTTTGGATTACCCTCAATTATCCAATTTTCAGCTATACCAGTAGAAATACTTGGTATGTTTAATAATGCAAATGTACCCAACTCATTCATTACTTCCATACACATTAAACTTATTCCTGTTATCAATGCTGGTAACGTCATTGGGAGAGCGATTTTAAAGAAGCTCCTCCAAGGCCCTACTCCTAATCCTCTACTAGCATTGATTTGATTAACTCCAAATTTACTAAAACTTTCGTTAGCAAGAATGAACACATATGGATAAGTAGAAATTGAAAGTATTAAAACTCCCCACCACAAACCAGTTATTTGATACCCAAAAATACTTCCTAAATCCTGCAAAATAGCTGTTATAAGATATGCTGGAGCAGCTAGTGGAACTAGCTGACAAATACGGAGAACTTTTCTGAACTTAAAATCACAATTTGAAAGTAGCCATCCATTCAAAGTTCCTAACCCGCCACCAAAAAAACTTGTCAAAATCAGAACTTTTAAAGTACCTAATACCTCTTCTCCTCCAGCAATACCTAATGAAAAATTTCCACTAATAATGTAATCAATTCCCTCTAGAAGAAAATTGGAAATTGGAATGATTACCAAGAGTGAAACAAAAAACGAAGTGAAATAAAGGAAATTTAATTCTGTTAATGTTTTTTTTAACCCTTTAATGCGTATTTTCAAGAATAAATTAAATCCTAATATGAACTCTAATCTGAATTAAATCTACATGATGACAGTTGATCTTTAATAGTTTGGTGATCTAAGTTTTTCCCAATTAAGACTATCTTGTTAGATTTTTCTTTTGTCCATTCCTCATCATCTAGAGAAAACCGCTTTCCAGATAGGTGAAAAATATGTTTTCTTTCACTTTCCATAAACCATAATATTCCTTTTGCTCTAAATACATTTTGTGAAATTTGATTATCTAAGAAATATTGAAACTTCCTTAAAGAAAATGGTTCAAATGTCTCATAAGAAATTGAGGTAAAACCCTCGATATTATTGATCAAATCGTGGGAATGAGAAGAGTGATCGTGGGAATGAGAAGAGTGATCGTGGGAATGAGAGGAGTGCGCGTTTGAATTTTGTTCTACATTTTTTTTGTTTTTCTCGAATTCAAAAGTATCTGTCTCAAATAGACCCACGCTCATTATTGTATGTAATGCAACTTCACTATTAGTTGATCTCAAAATCCTTGGTTCTTTTTTTATTTTATTTATAAACTCCTCTATTTTCATTAATTGTTTTTCATTTACTAAATCACATTTATTTAGAAGAAGGATATCTCCGTATAAAATTTGAGAATAGGCGACACTTGTATTGTTAATTTCAAAATCAAAATTTTCTCCATCAATGACTGTGATTATCGAATCTAATCTTACTTTTTCTCTCAGATCACCAGCTGCAAAAGTCATGGCTACTGGTAATGGATCTGCTAATCCAGTTGTTTCAACAATCAAATAGTCAAGTTTTTCAGCTCTTTCTAAAACTTTGGATACGGTATTTAATAATTCGCCATTAATAGAGCAACATATACATCCATTATTTAATTCGATCATATCTTCTGAGCCTTCTATTATTAAGTCATTATCTATTCCAATCTCTCCAAATTCGTTGACTAAAACAGCTGTTTTAATACCAACTTGATTTTTTAAAATATGATTAAGAAGTGTAGTTTTACCAGATCCTAAAAATCCACTAATAATAGTAACTGGCAATAAATTTTTATACATTTTGACTAGTTGAAAACAAGTTTATATTTTTATTGATCGAAAATTTTGTTGATTTCCGAAGCTAATGTTTGATCCAGATTTGTTATACCTCCTAGATCATGTGTATTTAATTTAATTATTACTTTTGCATAAACATTCTCCCAGTTAGGATGATGATTATATTTTTCACAGATTAATGCAACCTTAGTCATGAAAGCAAAGGCTTCAATAAAATTAGCGAAGTTAAATTCTCTTTGGATTTGTTTAGATTTAATTTCCCAGCCAGGTATTTTGACAACTAATTCATTCAATTCTTCATCTTGCAAAATGTAGGGTTCCATTAAATAATATATCTGTCTTATTACATTATAAATATCTTACTTTTTCTCACCAATTATATGTACATTTATGATTCTTTCCTTTTGATCAAATCGATGTTCCCATAAATAAACTGCTTGCCATGTGCCCAGGGTAATTTTCCCGTCTTGAAAACTCAAAGATAAACAAGTGTTTGTTAAGGATGTTTTAATATGTGCTGGCATATCGTCAGCCCCCTCTTGATAATGTTTATAGGATATTTCTTCTCTATCTTTTGATAAGGTTAAGTAGGAATCATAGGGAACTATCGATTGAATATACTTTTTTAGGTCACTTAGCACATTTGGATCTGCGTTCTCATTAATAGTTAAACTGCAACTTGTATGAAGTGAAGTTAAATTTAATATTCCTGAATGAAAATTATTTTTTTTTATACATAAATTTAAATCATATGTAATATCAATAAAACCCTCGCCATTGGTTATGAATTTTAATTTTGAAAATATTTGTTCCATATAAATTAAAACTTAATTAATCCATATTCTATTATGGATAAAGATGTATGTTTTACAGCAGAAATTAAAATTTTTATCTTAAAATAAATTTAATTTTCATTTAAATCTTTGGCTGAAACTCATTGGAATAAACTAGGTGCTTACCTTAAAGAAACACAAATATTAGGTTCAATCCAAAATACACTATATTGGGATCAGAATACTGGAATGCCAAAGAAAGGAGCTTCTTGGAGGTCTGAACAACTTACTTATATTGCAAAAGTATTACATCAAAGAAATTCTTCCGAGGAATTTTCTAATTTAATACAATCTGCTAAAAATGAACTTGCAGATATAGAACGAAATTCTGATAATCAACTTTTCATAAAAGATAAAGAAAAAAATGTTAGTCTTTTATTGAAGGAATTTAATAGAGAAAAAAATTTAGATCCCCAATTAGTTGAGTCTCTAGCAAAGGCAAAATCAAAAGGGTATGAAAGCTGGCAAGAAGCTAAGGAAAAATCAGATTTTAAAATTTTTCTTCCTTTCTTTAAAGAATTAGTCAAATTGCGGATTGAAGAGGCAAAACAAATATCTATTCAATATTCACCTTGGGAGACATTAGCCCAACCCTTTGAGCCTGAATTAAATTTGAAATGGCTGAATAAAATTTTTCAACCATTGAAAGAAACTATCCCAGGCTTGATTAGAGCAATTAACAAGTCCCAAAAAAATCATTGGAATTTAAGTCCAGAATCTCAAAAAAATTTATGTTCTAAATTACTTGACGAGTTTGGAAGAGACAGAGATCTTGTCGTTGTTGGACAATCGCCCCATCCTTTCTCGATTACATTAGGACCTAATGATTTTAGGATCACTACAAGAATTGTTTCAGGTGAACCATTATCAAGTTTTTTAGCAACTGCGCATGAGTGGGGGCATTCTATTTATGAACAGGGTTTGCCATCTCAAAGTCATCAATGGTTCGCTTGGCCTTTAGGTCAAGCAACTTCTATGGGTATTCATGAAAGTCAATCTTTATTTTGGGAAAATAGAATAGTTAAATCCAAATCCTTTTCAAAAAGATTTTTTAAAAAATTTGTTTCGGCTGGATGTTCTCTTAATAATTATTTAGAACTCTGGAAATCTATTAATCATTTGGAAGCAGGATTAAATAGGGTTGAAGCGGATGAATTGACTTATGGCTTACACATATTAATAAGAACCGAACTTGAAATAGATTTAATTGAAAGAGGGTTACCTGCTGAAGATATTCCAACAGAATGGAATAAAAGATATGATGAACTTCTAGGAGTGAAACCCTCTAATGATTCAGAAGGTTGTCTTCAAGATGTCCATTGGAGTGAAGGGGCGTTTGGATATTTCCCTTCATATTTGTTAGGACATGTTATAAGTGCACAAATTTCAAATCAAATGGAAAGAGACATAGGTTTGATTGACAACTTAATTGAAAATGGTGAATATCAAAAGATCATCTTTTGGTTAAAAAATAATATACATATATATGGCAGATCAGTTAATTGTATGGAGTTGGTAAGAGCTGTAACTAATGAAGAACTATCGCCAGAATATTTTATTAATCATTTAAGGTCTAAAGTAAATGATTTTTGCTGAAACATTACTTTTAAAGAATTTGGTTAGGTGTGAGGATGTAAGATAAACAAAAAATAATTTCTTGATGGCAAATCTAAATCAACCCCCAAGTAGGGTTACACCAAATTTATTACATATACTAAATGCTTTCACTGATGGCTCAAATTCAGTAGTTAACGCTATTATTGAATTGAATTCTAATACAATAAATAAATATGAATTAATTACAGAAACGGGTCACCTTAAACTTGATAGGGTTGGTTATTCTTCACTTGCTTATCCCTTTGCTTATGGATGTATACCAAGGACTTGGGATGAAGATGGAGATCCACTTGATGTAGAAATTGTTGGAGTAACTGAGCCTTTGATTCCTGGATCTATTGTTGAGGCGCGGATTGTTGGGGTGATGAAATTTGATGATGGGGGAGAGGTGGATGATAAGGTAATAGCAGTTCTGGCAGATGATAAAAGAATGGATCATATTTCAAGTTTTAAAGACCTTGGAGAGCATTGGCTAAAAGAAACAACGTATTACTGGGAACACTACAAAGATCTTAAAAAACCAGGAACATGTACTGTTAATGGTTTTTTTGGGATAGAAGAAGCTGTTGAAGTAATTAAAGATTGTGAAGAAAGGTATAAAAAAGAAATTGATTCTAAATTAGTAAATTAACTAATTTTATTTTTCTCTAAATTTTTCAAATATTTCGTTTAGTATTTCTTCGGCACCTTGTTGCTTGAGTTTTTTAGCTAATTCTATGCCAACTTCTTCGGGATCATTAATATTGCCAATATATTGATCTTTAATAAGCCTTTTCCCATCGAGAGATGCAACCATACCAGTAAGGAAAAGTTGTTCATTTTGAATTATACTATTCACACCTATTGGCACTTGGCATCCCCCTTCAAGCTCTCTTAAAAAAGCTCTCTCTGCTAGACATCTTTGACTAGTAGGTTGATCTTCCAAGACATTTATAATTTCTAAAACCTTTTTATCATCGGATTTACATTCAATACCTAGAGCTCCTTGACCAACAGCATGAAGGGAAATCTCATTTGGAATAATCTGATGAATTCTTGATTCAAAACCCAATCTCTTTAACCCAGCAGCAGCCAGTATTATGCAATCAAATTCACCAGCATCTAATTTTTCTATTCTCGTAATAACATTTCCCCTGATATCTTTAAATTCAAGATGCGGATACTTATTTCTTAACTGTGCAAGTCTTCTTAGGGAGCTTGTCCCAACAATTGAGCCTGAGGGTAGAGTTTCCAATTTATAGCAATCATTTTTTTTGTTTACTATTAAAGCATCAGCAGGGTCTTCTCTTTTTGTTATACACCCTAATTTAAGGCCGCTAGGTAAATTTGTTGGTAGATCTTTTAGAGAATGTACTGCTATGTCTGCCTGGCCAACGAGCATTTGTGCTTCAAGTTCTTTTGTAAATAAGCCTTTATCTCCTATTTTTGCTAAGGCTACATCAAGAATTTTATCTCCTTGAGTTGCCATGGCTTCTATAGATACCTCTAAATTGGGAATATTTTTTTCTAATTGATCTTTAACCCATAAAGTTTGAACCATGGCTAGTTTACTTCTTCTACTAGCTATTTTCAGTTTAAGATTAGTCATTAAATATAATTTTGAGTTTGGATTAAAATAAATTCGAGTTTATTTTAAGCTATTCTTTTGCAAGTTTTCTAAAGCTGAAATTTATACTTAACTTTTTTTATTTTATATATTCTTTTAAAACCCCATTTCGATTTGGATGTCTAAGTTTTCTTAAGGCTTTGGCTTCTATTTGTCTAATTCGTTCTCTGGTGACATCAAAAATTTGGCCAATTTCTTCAAGAGTTTTCATTCTTCCATCATCAATTCCATATCTCAATCTTAGAACATCTCTTTCCCTTGGACTTAAAGTGGCTAAAACTCCTTCCAAATCTTCTCTTAATAAGGTTTTAGAAACGTCTTGCTCTGGATTTTCTATATCAGCCTCTATAAAGTCTCCAAGTCTTGAGTCTTCTTCTTTACCAATTGGAGTTTCTAAAGAAATTGGAAGCTGCGCACTTTTAGCTATAAATCTTAATTTTTCAATTGTCATTTCCATGCTTTCAGCGATTTCTTCTTCACTCGGTTTCCTGCCAAATTCCTGACTAAGAACTTTTGTAGTTTTTTTAATTCTGGATATTGTCTCGTATAAGTGAACTGGCAATCTAATAGTTCTACTTTGATCTGCAATTGCTCTTGTAATTGCTTGGCGAATCCACCAAGTTGCGTACGTAGAGAATTTGTAACCTTTCTCATGGTCAAATTTTTCGGCTGCTCTAATTAGACCCAAACTTCCTTCTTGGATTAAGTCTTGAAATGATAAACCTCTGTTCATATATTTTTTAGCAATGGAAACTACTAATCTTAAATTTGATTGAACCATTTTTTCTTTAGCTCTCCTACCTAAAAGAAGTCTTCTTCTAAATTTGGAAAGAGGCATATCTATTAACTCAGCCCATTCTCTAACTGATGGGAAATGTCCTTTTTCTGACTCATATTGAGTTGCCAGTTCTTCTAGTTGGAGTAAGTCAGCAATTTTTCTTGCAAGTTCAATTTCTTCATCTGGTCTTAAAAGTCTTATTCTTCCAATCTCTTGGAGATAGACTCTTATTGAATCTTCAGTGTAAATGCCTTTTGGGCCGAGCTTTATATTCCCAAGCCCTTTATCTTCTTCTTCAGAATCAGTAAATTCATTAGTATTTTCAATACTGCTTTCTTTTAATTCAGAAGATGTCTCAAAGCTTTGACCATTTTTATTAATATCTTCCTCAACTATTGTGCCTAAGTTTTGATTAATTTTTTTATTGATCTTTTTTTTTGAGCTGGGCTTAGAATTCTTTGATTCTGCTGCTACTGGACACATGATTGACTCCTTTCTACGGTGAATTTAACTAGATTAAATTTTATTTAGGGCTAATTTGTACATTTAGTAGTAAATTTCCCGTTTTATTCGTAAAAGAACTTTTTCACGAATTTGAATAAAAAAGTTTTTTTAAACTGTTGAAAAATTTAAATAGTGCTATAGATTACCTAAAGTAAAAAGTCTTGGGATTTCTCAGACAGGCAGATCATTTTTTGAATTTTCAGTCAATGATCAAAGCTTCATGTCTCCCTTAAGAGCAGGATACTTACAATGTGCAAAAAACACTTTGTGGAATGTTCAACAATCCAATACTAAGAAAAAGTTTTGAAGCCGGCAAGTAATCAGTTATTAAATATCACCTATATATTGGAAATTTTGCTGGATATAGGTATTAGTAATGAAAGCTTTTACTATTTAGATGGAAATAATCTTGGAGCAGAAGTTGGAGACATTGTAAGTGTGAGACTAAGAGGGCGATTATTGAATGGATTGGTGATAGCCAAAAAAAACTTTTCTAAAATTAATA
>QCBU01000009.1 GCA_003281505.1 Prochlorococcus sp. AG-347-J14
CATAATTTACCACTTAAAACAGCTCCTTCCATAGATGCTAAATATTTTTGCATAGTATAATCACCTGCTAAAAAGAAGTTTTTTATAGGAGATTTTTGACTAGGTCTGAACTCTTGGCATCCAGGAACTGCTTTATAAACAGATCTTGGAGTTTTGACTACTTTATATTTTCGTAAGTTTGTTTTATCATCTCCCATGAAATGCGTTGGGAATAATTTTTTGAGTTCCTCCATAGTCGCATCAACAATATCCTGATCACTCCTATTTATCCAATCTTTTGCTGGTGCAAAAACTAATTCAAGCATTGATCTATTTGGATCTTCATATTCTTTGCAGGTGATACTCATATCTGCATAAACACTGAGGAGAGGGGATCTGCTGAATAATAAATGATCAATATCTGTTAATTTTTTGTCAAACCATAAATGGATATTAATGACTGGCACACCATTTAAACCATCTAATTTAGAAAATGCATCTAACCCTTTCCATTGTTTTGGGATCATTAATTTAAAGAGATCTACGGGCATTGCACTTACATAAGCATCAGCAGTTATTTCTTTCTTTTCCTTTTTATCTAAAGTTGCGACAGTAAAACTTTTAACAGTACTGTCCTCATTAAGATTGATTTCCCTTAATGGACTATTCATGTGAACTTCACCACCACGAGCAGTTATATAATCAACCATTGGCTGGCATAGTCTTTCTGGAGGAGCTCCGTCAAGGAATGCCATTTTAGAACCATTTTTTTCTTGTAAAAATCTGTTTAATGCTGTTAATAAAACTGTAGATGATATTTCATCCGGCCCAATGAAATTAAGGGCTTTACTCATCGCTATAAATACTTCATCATTAACTCTTTCTGGTATATTGTGCTCTTTTAGCCAATCTGTCCATGATTTTGTATCACATTTATCTAAGTACTTTTGGCCCCTTAGCATTGCAGGCACTAAACCCAATCCAAATAGAATCTTTTCATTCCATGAAAGCATATCATTATTGCTTAATATTGCTGATACACCATTAACTGGTGCAGGTATATCGGGAAAGTCGAATCTACTGTAAGTTCCAGGCTCTGATGGCTGATTAAAAATCATTGAATGACTTTTCCATTGAAGTCTGTCTTCAATATCTAGTTCCTTAAAAAGTTGCAACATATTAGGGTAGGCTCCAAAAAATATGTGTAACCCAGTTTCATACCAATCTCCATCTTCGTCTTTCCATGCGGCAACTTTCCCACCTAAAACGTCTCTGGCTTCAAGTACAATCGGAATGTGTCCATTATCGACTAAATATTTAGCGCAAGACAAACCTGCTAAACCAGCACCAGCAATTACAACACGCATTATTAAATCAAGAAATAAATTAACACTTACTAATAAGCTACATTAAAGTTAGAACATAATAGTTTTTTTCGTTGGTTATTTTGTAAAATTATGGAAAAAATGCTTTTAAAATCGACTACTAGGCATGTCAGAATTTTTACTGCCGAAGTAGAAGATGAGGAATTAAAGTTTCATCCCAATAAACTAACTCTTGATTTAGATCCTGATAACGAATTTATTTGGAACGAAGATTCTCTAAACAAAATAAATGAAAAATTTAATCAATTAATAAAAGAGAGAGCAGGAAAGGATTTAGATGATTATGAACTTCGAAAAATAGGATCAGAAATTGAAGGTTTGATTAAGTTTTTGCTTCAAAATGGTCAGCTAAGCTATAACCCTAATTGTAGAGTAATGAATTATTCAATGGGTTTACCTAAGACAAATGAAGTGCTGTGAATAGATCATCCTCAAATAGAAGGCCAAGAAGAGGCTCAAATAGAAGTTATTATCCACCAAATCCAAAGGACATGGATCCGTATGGTCAAAGAAGCAATAGATTGCCTGCTTCTTCTGAACAAAAGATCAACTTTAGTACAGGAACCATTGCCGTACTTGCTGGGGTATTAATTTTAGGAGTTGGTATCGGTAGCGCTATTACCAGTACAACTGATGGCGGGCAGGGAAATATAGCAAGTCAACAACAATTAGATATGGCTGTTCCAGATCCTGAATTTTGCAGACAATGGGGAGCAAGTGCTTTTGTAATTGATGTTGAAATGTATACGACTCTGAATCCATCTACGAGTTTTGTAACGCAACCAGCTCTTCAGCCAGGGTGTGTTATTAGAAGAGAGAATTGGACAGTGCTACAAAAAGAGGGCGCAATTAGTAATGAAGATGTAAGAGAATGTAAGCAAAGGATGAATACTTTTGCTTATATTGGTTCTATAAGAGATAAGCCAATAGTTAAGTGCGTTTATCAGACTGATGTAAATGAAAATAAATTTATAATAAAAGGTGATGGACAAGTTGAAGACGGCGGGGTAGGCATTAATAGAGAAGCGATTCAGTTTTGATCGAAATTATATATGCCTCAAAGGGCTTTCTAAACTAGCAAATTGTGGGAGAATGTTTTTCTTGAATACTTCTGATGCTCTTGATGTATATCTTGACGGATTAGTAATTAATTTAAGTTCTCTTTTTACCTCTAAATCAGCAACGAATGCTTTGTGGATTGTTCCAGCCGATAATTCTCTTTCAATAGAAACAACAGGCAAAAAGGAAGCTCCTAAACCTGATTGAACTGCATTCTTGATTGCTTCAAGAGAGTTAAGTTCCATTTCAATTTTTAATCTTTGAATATCAAGCCCAGAATCTTGGAGAAGTTTGTCAACAACTTTTCTTGTTGTAGATTGTGAGTCTAATGTTACAAAATTTAATTTGTATAAGTCTTCTTTTAGAAGCTCTTTTTTGGTCGAAAGTGGGTGTTTAGAGGGTAAAACTAATGCCAATTCATCCGTGGCATATGGAATTACTTGTAGCAAATTTTCTAAATCTGCAGGTAATCTTCCACCGATAATGGCCAAGTCGATTTGCCCATTTGCAACACTCCAACCAGTTCTTCGCGTACTATGAACTTGGAGTTGAACAGATACATCAGGGTATTTTTGTCTGAAAAGTCCTATCATTCTGGGCATTAAATATGTTCCCGTTGTTTGGCTGGCTCCAATGACAAGAGTTCCACCTTTTAAGCTATTTAAATCTTCAATAGCTTTGCAAGCTTCGTCGCATTGATTCAAAATTCGTTCGCAATATTCAAGTAATAGTCTCCCTGCTTCTGTCAATAAAGCCTTCCTACCACCTCTGTCGAAAATTGTGATTTCAAGTTGCTTTTCTAGATTTTGTATTTGTAGACTAACTGCAGGTTGGGTCACATATAAGATGTCCGCAGCTTTTTTAAAACTTCCTTGAGCTGCGATAGCTTTTAGTATTCTTAATTGGTCAAGTGTAAATGGTAATTCTGGCATCTATTGTGCCTACAATTAATTATAATTCTAATGCTTTGAAGCATTCTTGTTAAGAACAAAAATTATTTGAATAATTTAAATATATGGAGATTCATCAAACTTCACTAATAATCTTACTCTTAATTTTTATTTTTGCGTTAATTCATAGTGGTGGAGCTGCTTTAAGGATAAAAGCAGAATCTATTATGGGCCCTAGGTTATGGCGGTTATGTTTTGTTTTTTTAAGTTTGCCATCTGCAATCATCCTGATTAGTTATTTTTTAGTTCATAGATATGACGGAATCAGATTATGGAATTTACAGGGTAATAATTTTGTTTTTATGGTGGTTTGGTTTTTAACTGCAATAAGTTTTTTATTTTTATATCCCGCTACCTATAATTTATTAGAAATTCCCTCGGTTTTAAAACCTAAAGTGCGAATTTATGGAACTGGGATAATGAGAATCACCAGACATCCACAAGCATTTGGTCAGATAATTTGGTGTTTTGCTCATACTCTATGGATTGGTACATCATTCACATTAATAACTTCTATTGGCTTAATTTTGCATCATCTTTTTGCAATCTGGCATGGGGATAGGAGATTAGCCAATAGATTTGGAGAAGAATTTGAAAAGTTTAAAAAAAATACTTCCATAATTCCATTTATGGCAATACTAGAAGGGAGGCAAGAATTTAAGATTAGAGAATTTTTTAGGTTATCTCAACTTGGCATATTGATTGCAATAGGGGTACTTTGGTGGTCTCATCAGTATATAAATCTTGCTGTTAAAACATTTGATTCATCATTTTTGTCTGAATTTTTCAATTGACAGTTTAAAATCATATTAAAAGATCTTCAAAAATGCCTCAAGCTTCAGAAATTGCCTGGTTAATTCCCTTATTCCCGTTGATTGGAGCGGTGCTTTCTGGCTTAGGATTAATAAGCATCAACAAGAAAATTAATAATTCAAGAGAAATTGTTTCTGTAGGTCTGATTTCTTTCGTTGGGATTTCTGCTGTAATCAGTTATAAAGCTCTCATTGAACAAATAAATGGTTATCAATCAGTAGAAAAATTATTTGTATGGGCAAACGCGGGGGATTTCACAATTCCTATGGGCTTTGTCCTTGATCCTTTAGGCAGTGTAATGCTTGCTTTAGTGACTACTATAACTTTACTGGTAATGATTTACTCTCACGGTTATATGGCTCATGACAAGGGTTATGTCAGATTCTTTACATATTTAGCCTTATTTAGTAGTTCAATGATGGGATTAATAGTTAGTCCAAATTTATTAGAAATTTACGTTTTTTGGGAATTAGTTGGAATGTGTTCATACTTATTGGTTGGTTTTTGGTACGACAGAGATGGTGCTGCCCACGCTGCGCAAAAAGCATTTGTAGTTAATAGAGTAGGAGACTTCGGCTTACTATTAGGGATTCTTGGTCTATTTTGGGCAACAAATAGTTTTGATTTTAATGAAATAGCTACAGGAATTTCTCAATCAATATCGGATAATTCAATACCCATTTGGGCTGCTTTATTACTATGTTTTTTAGTTTTTTTAGGACCAATGGCAAAATCTGCTCAGTTTCCACTTCATGTATGGCTGCCTGATGCGATGGAAGGACCGACACCTATTTCTGCACTTATCCATGCTGCAACAATGGTTGCTGCAGGAATATTTCTTGTAGCAAGACTTCAACCTTTGTATTCAATATTCCCCTCTATTCAATTTATTATTGCTTTAGTTGGCACCATTACTTGTTTTTTAGGCGCTTCTATAGCATTGACCCAAATGGATTTAAAAAAAGGTTTAGCGTATAGTACAGTCTCTCAGCTAGGTTATATGATGCTTGCGATGGGTTGTGGAGCACCAGTGGCAGGAATTTTTCATTTAGTAACTCATGCTTGTTTTAAAGCAATGTTATTTTTGGGATCTGGCTCAGTAATACACGCTATGGAAGAAGTAGTTGGGCATCAGCCAGTATTGGCGCAAGATATGAGATTAATGGGTGGTTTAAGAAAAAAAATGCCTTATACATCAACAACATTTTTAATAGGTTGTGTAGCGATTAGTGGAATTCCACCATTAGCGGGTTTCTGGAGTAAGGACGAAATCCTAGGAAATGCATTTATATCATTTCCAGCTTTTTGGTTTGTAGGACTTTTAACAGCTGGAATGACTGCTTTTTATATGTTTAGGCTTTATTTCTTGACATTTGAAGGAGATTTTAGAGGGGATGATAAAGAATTGCAAAAAGAGCTTTTATTAGCCTCTAAAGCAAAACTAGATGAAGAAAATGAGGAAGAGCATGAAGAAAATGGCTCCATTCATGAGTCGCCTTGGTCAATGACATTTCCTTTAGTATTTCTGGCTATACCCTCTGTAATTATAGGTTTTATGGGACTTCCATGGGATAGTAAAATTGCAAATATACTAGATCCTGAAGAAGCAGAGGCTGCTGCTAAAGCTTTCGAATTAAGGGAATTTTTACCTTTAGCAATAGCGTCAGTTCTTATTGCATCAGCAGGAATCATTATTGCTTATCAGGCATATTTTGTGAAAAAAATTAATCTGTCAGTTTTATTTGCCGAAAAGTTTCCTAATATCAACCAATTTTTATCCAATAAATGGTACCTAGACGATATTAATGAAAAACTTTTTGTTAAGGGGAGTAGAAAACTAGCTAGAGAAGTCTTAGAAGTCGATTCTAAGGTTGTTGATGGTGTTGTAAATCTTACTGGACTTGTAACTTTAGGTAGTGGAGAAGGTTTAAAGTATTTTGAGACTGGCAAAGCTCAATTTTATGCTCTTATTGTTTTTGGGGGAGTTATCCTATTAGTTGCCATATTTGGTTTTCAATCTCCTCAAGTATCTTGATTACAATTGTGTGTCTTCACTGTCCATTGGGATGAAAAAATACAGAAAATTTCTAGACTTTATTTAAGATAAATTTCTTATTTAAATTGAGTACTTATTTTTTTCCATATATTGCCACACAAATGTTTGGAACTTTGGGAGCTGGATTGTCTAATTTTCCATGGTTATCAGCCTCAATTTTATTCCCTATTGGTAGTGCATTTGTTATACCTTTTTTCCCAGATAAAGGAGATGGCAAAGAGGTGAGATGGTTTGCATTGTCTATTGCATTAATAACTTTTTTAATAACCGTAGGTTCATATATAAATGGCTTTGATATTAATAATGAAAATGTTCAACTGAAAGAAAATATCAATTGGCTCCCTGATTTAGGTCTTACTTGGTCTGTGGGTGCTGATGGCATATCTATGCCGTTAATATTATTAACTAGTTTTATAACTGCTTTAGCAGTTCTCGCTGCATGGCCAGTCAAGTTCAAACCAAAGTTATTTTTCTTTTTAATATTGGTTATGGATGGTGGGCAAATTGCTGTGTTTGCCGTACAAGATATGCTTTTATTCTTTCTAACTTGGGAACTTGAGTTGATCCCCGTATATTTATTACTGGCTATATGGGGTGGCAAAAATCGTCAATATGCAGCAACAAAATTCATTATTTATACAGCTGGAAGTTCTATCTTTATTCTTCTAGCAGCATTAGCAATGGGTTTCTATGGTACAGAAATTCCTAACTTTGAGTTCTCTCATTTGGCAGCTCAAGATTTTAGTCAGAAATTCCAAATATTATGTTATGTGGGACTATTAATTGCATTTGGAGTTAAATTACCAATCGTACCCCTTCATACTTGGCTTCCAGATGCTCATGGAGAGGCTACAGCCCCTGTTCATATGCTTTTAGCAGGAATTTTATTAAAGATGGGCGGATATGCTCTATTAAGATTTAATGCACAATTATTACCCGTTGCTCATGCTCAATTTGCTCCATTATTAATAGTGCTTGGGGTAGTCAATATAATTTATGCTGCATTAACTTCTTTTGCTCAAAGAAATCTTAAAAGGAAAATTGCATATAGTTCGATAAGTCATATGGGTTTTGTTCTTATTGGAATAGGTAGTTTTAGTAGCCTTGGAACAAGCGGAGCTATGCTCCAAATGGTTAGTCATGGACTAATCGGTGCAAGTTTATTTTTTCTTGTTGGTGCTACCTACGACAGAACAAAGACACTTAAACTTGATGAAATGAGTGGTGTAGGACAAAAAATGAGAATCATGTTTGCCCTATGGACTGCTTGCTCCCTTGCTTCTCTTGCTTTACCAGGTATGAGTGGATTTGTTTCCGAATTAATGGTATTCACAGGATTTGTTACAGATGAAGTGTATACACTTCCATTTAGGGTAGTTATGGCCTCACTAGCTGCTGTTGGTGTAATACTTACTCCTATTTATTTACTTTCAATGTTAAGAGAAATTTTCTTTGGCAAAGAAAATCCTAAATTAATCGAAGAACGAAAACTTATAGATGCAGAACCAAGGGAAGTTTACATTATTGCTTGTTTACTTTTACCGATTATTGGAATAGGTTTGTACCCAAGATTAGTTACTGAAAGTTATATTGCATCTATTAATAATTTAGTAGATAGAGATTTAACTGCAGTTAAAAGTGCTGTGAAGACAAATATTTTTTCAGGAACTAAAAAAAATAATATACTGAGAGCTCCAACAATATAATTTTTTTAAATTAATGCAATATTGTTTGGCATTAAATAAATTAAAAGATATCTTGTGAGTAGATTTTATCTTTTAAAGTATCTTATTTTAATCCTATTGATAAGCAACAATTAGGCCCTAGATTGTTGATTAAGTTTCTTCAAGACGCCGCAGGGAAAGGTGAGCTTGATCCATGGGATATTGATGTAATCAGTGTAATTGATAGCTTTTTAGAACAATATTCTCAAACTTTCAATAAATCTTCAAATAGTGATAGCTCTTATCAAAAGGATTTAGCTGAGACAAGTGAAGCATTTTTTGCGGCTTCTGTACTGGTTAATTTAAAGGCTCAAGTTTTGGAATCTGATGTTTTTAAAGAAAATTCTTCAGATCTTGAAGATGAATTTGACCTGGATGATCAAGATTGGATTGATAATGAATTTGACATTCCAAAATATCCTGAAAAATACCTAAGGAGAAGATCGATTGCTCAACCAATTCTTAAACGTACAACAACATTGGGTGAACTGGTTAGTCAGTTAGAGTCTATCGCAGAAGTTATAGAAACCCAAGATCTTCTTCTCATGAAGAGAAAAAGAAATAAAAAATATTCTGATAAGGCTTTGATTTCTCATGTAAAGTCATTGGCACATCGCGAGAAACTTCCAGAAACAACTAAAGCATTAGGTAAATTTATTGACGGATGGGAAAAAGCATTACAATGGATAGATTTTGAACATTTAGTAAAGAAATGGCAAACAGTTGTAAAAAATGATTTAGATAAAGATCGTTTGGGAGTTTTTTGGGCTTTGTTATTTTTATTATCTGAAAATAAAATTGAAATTAAACAAATTAATTCTTTATACGGTCCAATTCATATAAAAAGAATAATACCTGAGGGTGGTTTAGCTCAATTACCTATAGAAAATCTTGAGGTAAGTAACCCCTCTTCCTCGGCTGCTTAGAAGCTTAATAGTAATAACGTATAATTTGGTAAGGAGGTTGTGAATTTATGAAGGCAATGATACTTGCAGCAGGTAAAGGCACACGTGTTCAGCCTATTACGCATGTTATTCCGAAACCGATGATTCCGATTTTGCAAAAACCTGTAATGGAGTTTCTCTTGGAACTTTTAAGAGAACATAACTTTAAGGAAATAATGGTAAATGTTTCTCATCTAGCTGAAGAAATTGAAAATTATTTTAGGGATGGGCAAAGATTTGGAGTAGAAATTGCTTATAGTTTTGAGGGAAGAATTGAAGATGGGGAATTAATAGGTGATGCTTTAGGATCCGCAGGAGGATTAAAAAAAATTCAGGATTTTCAGGATTTCTTTGATGAAACTTTTGTTGTTTTATGTGGTGATGCTTTAGTTGATTTAGATTTAACACAAGCTGTTAAAAAACATAAACAGAAAGGAGCTATTGCGAGCTTAATAACAAAAAGAGTAACTAAAGATCAAGTATCAAGTTATGGTGTTGTAGTTTCAGATGAAAATGGCAAAATAAAGGCTTTTCAGGAAAAGCCATCAGTTGATCAAGCCTTAAGCGACTCTATAAATACTGGAATTTATCTTTTCGAACCCGAAATTTTTAATTACATACCTTCAGCAGAGAAATTTGATATTGGCGCTGATCTTTTCCCCAAACTTGTTGAAATGGATTTACCATTTTTTGCATTACCAATGGATTTTGAATGGGTAGACATTGGAAAGGTTCCTGATTATTGGAGCGCTATAAGAAATGTATTGCTAGGTAAGGTAAGACAAGTGCAAATACCAGGAAAAGAAATTAAACCAGGAATTTTTACCGGTTTGAATGTGGCTGCTAACTGGGAAAAAGTTGATATTACTGGGCCAGTTTATATCGGAGGCATGACTAGGATAGAGGATGGAGCAACTATTATTGGCCCTTCTATGATTGGACCAAGTTGTTGCATTTGCGAGGGAGCAACAATAGATAACTCAATTATTTTTGACTACTCTAAAATTGGAAAAGGTGTTCGACTTACGGATAAGTTAGTGTTTGGTAAATATTGTGTTGGGAAAACTGGAGATCATTTTGATTTGCAAGATGCCTCTTTAGATTGGTTAATAACAGATTCAAGAAGATCTGATTTGACTGAGCCATCTCCTCAGCAGAAAGCAATGGCAGAATTGTTAGGTACTGATTTGATTAACATTCCAGACTAAGTCCAGCTTTTTCAATAATATCAGGAATTAAATGCTCTGCTTTTACCGCCATTAGATGCACACCATTAGCGATATTCATAAAATCATGAGCCTGTTCGGCTGCAATTTCAATACCTTCTTTTAAAGGGTCTTTAGCATCTTTAAGACGATTTAAGATGTTTTCAGGGATGTTTGCTCCTGGGACGTATTTGTTTATAAAAAGAGCGTTTTTGTAAGACTTTAATAGAAATACACCTGCAATTACAGGAATTTCGAGAGGATTGCTAATTTTGTTGCAAAATTCTATCAAATGTTCTTTATCCATAACCATTTGAGTTTGTATAAATCTAGCTCCAGCCTCTTTTTTCTTTCTTATTCTCTTTTCTAAACTTTTTTGATTTTTGCAACTTGGATCTGCTGCAGCTCCTGCATATATAAATGTTTTTTTATCAGGAAGTTCTCCAAAAGTAGGATCAACTCCTTTATTGAATGCCTGTATTTGTTGCAGCAATCTTACTGACTCAAACTGATGTACTGCTTTTGCATCTTGTTGATCCCCGGCTTTTACTGAATCACCTGTAATACATAAGATATTTTTAATTCCTAAAGCATTTGCTCCCAGAATGTCAGATTGTAAAGCAATTTTATTACGATCTCTGCAAGATATTTGCATTACTGGTTCTATCCCATTTTCCAGTAATAGTTTGGACATTGCCAAGCTGCACATTCGCATAACAGCTCTGCTTCCGTCAGTAATGTTAACAGCATGTACCTTATCTTTCAAAAGTTGTGCTATCTTAAGAGATCTTATGGGGTCTCCACCTCTAGGGGGCATTAATTCTGCCGTTATTACCTTGGATTTTTTTTCTAAAGTCTGCTGAAGTTTTGATTTCAATTGCTTTTGTTTCCTAATTGGTTAACAAGTGTAATGAGATTGCTAAACTTAATTAATATAAAAAAGGAACTGTTTAAATGCAAATGGTTGAAGAAGAAGTAAACAACATTGATATGATGGGTCTCTCAACAAGAGAGATGGAAATCATTGATCTTGTAGCTGATGGGCTTACAAATCAAGAAATTGCAGTCAAACTAACTATTAGTAAAAGAACTGTTGATAATCATGTAAGTAATATGTTTACAAAAACAGGATCAAAAAATAGGGTAGCGCTATTGAATTGGGCTATGGATAATGGAAAGATTTGTAGAGACGGATTTAATTGTTGCTCTCTTCCAGATTCTGATCAAGATTAGTAAACTTTACTTTTTTTGTATCGTTAGCTAAATCCATCAAACAATAATTTGTAGAACATAATTCGAAGAGTTCAGCGTAGGCGATGCAAGCATCTTTGTCTGAATCAACAAATCTCAATATTCCTTCCTTGTCATAAAGACCATACATTTGAAGAAAAGAAAACCTATAACTTAAATATAAAGAAAATATAAAGGATAAAAGGTTGTTTTGACTATTTAATTTTTAAGATTTGTCTAATACTTTTACTTCCATTCTGAAAAAGGTTTGTTAGTAAGACTGAAATTAGAGTAATCTGTAAGCCCAGTTATTTCTTTTGATATGAATGATGGGAGACTTAAATCCTCCTCTTCCCTGGATAGTTCAATTTCGGCAATTTGAAGTGGATAATTATTTTCTTTAAAGCAATCTATAATCCAAGATTTTTTTTCAACTTCTAAAAAAAATCTTTCTTTTTTTATTGTATTTGAAATATTTGACATAATTGTCTCTCCATCTTTTTGTGGGATGGAGTATTCAAATTCAAAGTTGGTAAAGCTTTCGATATGTTTTTTTAGTGAAATTTTAAAGTCTTCACCTGTAAACCTGATCCTAATAATCCAATCATCTAAACTTTTTGATAGATATCCTTGTTCAATAAAAATTTTTTTTGTAATGTATTTTTTCCAATTATTATTTTTGATAAGAAAACGTCTTTCTATTTCAAGGGCCATTTAATTTTTTTGATTTTTAAGAGATAAATCTCCTTTCCAATCTAGTTTCTTTATTAAAGTATTGTAATAGCTTGTGCTTTTTTTAAACCTAATTATTTTGCAGGGTGATACCCCTTTTTTGATTTCACAGTAATATGATGCCTTAATAGTCATACATTTTGAACCGTCTCGCCATAATTTAATTTCCCCTTTACTTTTTTTTACTGGTTTAATGATTACTTTACTGGTATTAGGTATAACAATCGGTCTACTTGCTAAACTCATTGGGCAAATAGGGTTAATTACCATTGCATCTATACTGGGATGAACTATTGGACCACCTGCAGCCATCGAATATGCGGTTGAACCAGTAGATGTGGATATAATCAATCCATCACCTTTATATTCATTAACTTGCTCATCATCTATTTCAATTTGTATTTGGTTGGTAGGAGAAATATCTTCTTCAACAGATTTAAAGTAAAAATCATTTAAGGCGTCGAAGCTTTTTATAATTTTATTCTCTGGACTTTTACCAGTAATACAAACATTACAATTTAATCTATTACGAAAGTCAATTATATATTCTTCGTTTTCAAGAATTTCAATAAAAGATTTGTCAAATAAAAAATCTTTCTCTTGAGTAAGAAACCCTAAATTACCGCCAATATTAATGCTCAAAAATGGAATATCATAATCAGCTAATGCATTTGCACATTTCAGGAAGGTTCCATCTCCACCAAGTACTATCCCAATGTCTGGGTGTTTTTCTAAATTACCAAGATATTTTTCAATTTCATTTTCATGAAAATCACTTTCAATCCTGTTTGATTTAATATTTTTTGCTTTAAGAACTTCTTCACAGAATTTTGAAGCTTCTAGAGCTTTAGAACTATTTGAACGATATACAATGAGCACTAATGAAAGTTTCATTTAATGCTTCTACCATTTTAATAAATTAAAACTTTCCATATCTACAGTCACCCTATTTCTGTAAAGAGATAACAATATAGCTAATCCAACAGCTGCTTCTGCGGCAGCAACAGTAATCACAAAAATCGCAAAAACTTGTCCTTGAATTAAATTATTATCAATATAGGAAGAAAAAGCCATCAGATTTATGTTTACCGCATTGAGCATTAATTCAATGCTCATTAGAACTCTGACTGCATTTCTGCTATTTAATAATCCCCAAATACCAATGCAAAATAGTACTGAAGATACTATCAAAAAAGCTTGAAGAGGAATTGATTCTAAATTCATAATAATAAAGTCGAAAGTTTAATTTTTGTTTGTAAGTAAAGGTTCTGATGATTTTTCAATTAACTCTTGATCAACCGGGAGTCCCGTCGAAATATCTTTGCTCATTACATCTCTTCTAGCTAAAACAATAGCCCCAATCATTGCCATTAAAAGTAAAACTGAAGCTACTTCAAATGGGAGTAAATAATCACTAAATAGATGTTCACCAATTCTGATAGTTGATTCTTCTCCAATAGAGTTTTGAGGATTTGATAGGCTCCATACATTAGTCAAGTCAACTCTTATTAAAAGGCTTAGTAGGGTTAAACATATTGATGTTGATATGATTCTTCTTGATTTAATATCATTGATGGGCTTTAAATCTTCTTTTTTATTGACTAGCATTATTGCAAAGATTATTAATACATTAACTGCACCTACATAAACTAAAACTTGCGCTGCAGCAACAAAACTTGCATTTAAAAGAAGATATAATCCTGCTACACTCATGAATACTCCTCCTAGAAGAAAGGCAGAATAAACAATACTTTCGAGTAATACAACACCAAGGGCTCCGATAAGGATAACTAAAGATAAGATCGTAAAACAAATAATTTGAGTTGTTATTGCAATGGACATAAATTAATGGAAATTAATTGTTTGGATTTGAAACTTTATCTTTCTTATCATTGGATTCTGGCTTCATCCAATCATAGACTTCTTCAGGTAATTTACCAACTCTAGTATCTGAAGCTGGGATTTCATGAGGGTCCATGACTCCTTTAGGAAGATAGGCAAGTTCTCTAAGAGGTTTAACTGAAGGATCTGTTGTGACGTTTGTAGGTAACCTTCCGAGTGCAATATTATCAAAATTTAAATTATGTCTGTCAAAAGTAGCTAATTCATATTCTTCAGTCATTGAAAGGCAATTAGTTGGGCAATATTCAACACAATTTCCACAAAATATACAAACCCCAAAATCTATGGAATAATTTCTTAGTTCCTTTTTTTTAGTTTCTTTATTCATTACCCAATCCACTACTGGTAAATTTATGGGACATACTCTCACACAAACTTCACAAGCAATACATTTATCGAATTCATAATGTATCCTTCCTCTATATCTTTCAGAAGGTATTAATTTTTCATACGGATATTGGACAGTGACAGGTCTTCTTCGTAGATGATCAAAAGTTACTGATAAGCCATTATATAAATATTTACCAGCATTAAATGCTTCTTTGATATAGCTATTTATTTGTTGAAGGAAATTTTTCATTTTGAAGAATTTACTTAGTTATTTTATTTTAGTGGATTAATTTTCAATTTAAGTATTTTTACTTAAGTTTAACCACCAAAAAATTGCGGAAAAGCAAGTTTTAATCCTGCAGTTATCAAAAGATTAGCAAGAGAAATTGGAAGAAGAAACTTCCATCCTAGATCTAATAGTTGATCTATTCTTACTCTAGGAGTTGTCCAACGCAATAATATTGCAACGAAAACTAAAAGATAAGCTTTCAATACAGTCATTACAATCCCTATTGATGCAGTGAAAACTTGTATGAGGGGTGCATTAATTGGCAAATTTAGAAACTTAGCTATTAATTCAACTGGAATAGGAAACCCCCATCCTCCTAGATAAAGTATTGATACCAATAAAGCTGAAAGGATTAAATTAATGTAACTACCAAGGTAGAACAATGCGAATTTCATTCCTGCATATTCAGTTTGATATCCTGCAACTAATTCTTCTTCAGCTTCAGGCAAGTCAAATGGAAGTCTCTCACATTCAGCAAGAGCACAAATCCAAAAGACTATAAAACCAACTGGTTGTCGCCATATATTCCAACTTAGGATTCCAGCACCACTTTGTTGGTTGACAATGTCAATAGTGCTTAGAGAATTTGTCATTAGTACGATAGCCAGTACAGATAAAGCTAAAGGAATTTCGTAACTTATTGATTGAGCTGCTGCTCTTAAACCTCCTAATAAAGAATACTTATTATTTGATGCATATCCGCTCATGAGAAGTCCAATTGGCTGGATACTGCTTAAAGCGATCCATAGGAAAATTCCAATACCAACGTTACTTATTAGAAGGTTTTGTCCAAAAGGAACAATTAGCCAAGACAAAATCACTGGAACAAGAACTAATACAGGTCCGGCAGTAAAAAGAATTCCATCTGCTTTAGCAGGAATAATATCCTCTTTTACAAGTAACTTAAGACCATCTGCAATTGGTTGAAGGACGCCAAGCGCTCCTGCATATTCGGGACCTATTCTTTGTTGAGCAGCAGCAGATATTTTTCTCTCAAGCCAAACTGTTACTAACACTCCAACTACTGCCGCCACCAAAACCAACAGCATAGGGAGAGGGAGCCAGATTATATGAGCGATTTCGCTGGAAAGGCCAAAACCCTTTAAGAATTCATTAAAACTATATTCGAGGTCTAATCCGTATTCCAAAATTTTTATGTTATTTACTTAATACATTAACTCTTCACAAACAATATGTGTGTTTTTTATGAAAAGCTGCAAATATTATTCTCTGTTTTCTAGGCTGATCCAATCTCTTGGTGCTGAACCTGTGTAGATTTGCGATGGTCTGAAAATTCTATTTGCTCCAAGTTGCTCTCTCCAATGAGCTAACCAACCAGCCACTCTCGATATGGCAAAAATTGGAGTAAATAAATCACGAGGAATACCAAGTTTTCTATAAACAAGACCAGAATAGAAGTCCACGTTAGGGAATATACCCTTAGGTCCGAGTCTTGGTATTGCCTCTGCTTCAAGTGATTTAGCAACTTCATACATTTCATCTGCTCCGAATCTAATAAAAAGTTCTTCTGCCAGCTTTTGAAGAATTATTGCTCTTGGATCTTTGACTTTATATTCTCTGTGGCCGAAGCCCATTATCTTACTTTTATTTTTTATTGCGTTATCTAAAAAAGACCCAGCATTTTCTGGGGTTTTAATCTCTTCTAACATTGCAATCACATCCTCATTTGCTCCTCCATGCAATGGGCCAGCAAGGGTTCCTACTGCAGAGGCGATGACAGCATATGGGTCTGTAAGAGTGCTTGCAGTAACTCTAGCGCTAAATGTACTGGCGTTTAAACTATGTTCGGCATGTAGAATTAAACACCTATCAAAAACTTTTGCAGCTATAGGATCTTGTTCTTTTTCAGTCAGCATGTAAAGAAAATTTGATGAGTAAGTTAAATCATCTCTAGGTTGGATTGGGTCTTGTCCTTTTCTAATAAGTTGAAACGCAGCAATCATTGTGGGTATTTTTGCTATTAGCCTTATGACTGCGTTGTAGATGTAATTAGGATCATCTATTGCCCTGCGCGAATAGAAGAGCCCCAAAGAAGCCGCGCTAGATTGAAGAGCATCCATGGGATGACCTGTCGCAGGAAAACATTTCATCATGTCTCTGACTCTAAAACTTAACCTTCGATGCATCTGAACTTCTTGTTCAAAATCTCTAAGTTGAATAGCTGTTGGCAATTCACCCCAAATCAATAGGTATGCAGTTTCTAAAAAACTGCTTTTTTTAGATAGTTCCTCAATGGAGTAGCCTCTGTACAATAATTTACCCTTGTTGCCTTCAATATCACAGATAGATGAATTAGTAACTGGGACACCCTCTAATCCTGGTTTTAAAATTAGTTTTTTATTGTCCAATTGCTTAACTCAATATCAAATACTTATAGATTAAAGATAGTCAAATAATTTTTAATTAACCACAAGTTATTAACTTCACAAAAATTTCAAATGATTGTCTTTGAAGCTTATTTGAATAGTTTTATTAGGGTATTTTCAAACTTGTTTCTGTATAAAGAATTGGATTTTTTTCTGGAATAGATTGACTTATGATTTCTAGATATTCTTCATTTGATATTTTTAAAATATTTTTAATGAGAAAATGAAGGTCCTGGAAATTAGGAAAATATTCAATTTTTTTTGAACTGCCATTTTTGATGTCAATCTTTGAATAAAGAAAAGCAGATTTATTTTTATTACTTTTTAGGTTAAAAAATTTTTTTGATACTTTCTCTAGTTTTTTATCATCAATCAAATAATTACTTATGATTTGTAAACCTCCTGATTCTATTGAATAGATATTTTCATAAGTTAATTGTTTTATAACATCATCTTTTTCTTCAAGAATATCTTTGGAATATATCGAATAGATATCTTCATTTTGTTTCAAAGTATATTTGTTGAAATCTTTGAGTTTTTTTAAAGAACTTAAATCAAATTGATCTTCATTATTTTTTTCAAACGTAATAAGCCAATCTTTATTTGAATTGAGGATTAAAATGTTTTGATTATCATTTTGGTTAAATTCTTCAAAAAAATTCAGTTCAAAATCATTTATTAAAGGTTTTAAATAGTTGTCAAAATTTTTTATATTACTAAAAATTGAAATTTTAGAATTATCTTCATGAGTATTATCTTTATTTATTAAATTATCGTAAGTAAGAATATCAATATTTTTTTTATTATTTAGTAAATATGATTTTAAAATTAAATTTTTATTTTTTAATTCAAATGTAGTGGCTATAATATCCTCTTTATTCTCAGTAAAAATTTCCTTATCAAAAAATATACTTTCCCAAAATTTATTTGTTAATAATATATTTTTTTCGTTTTTTAGTCCAAAAAGTTCTCCCTTATATTGAAATTTTCTTTTAAAATGATTGCTAGAGTCAATACTATTTTTGATTAATTTTTTATCTGATGAAGCAATTATATAATTATCGTCGGTTCTGTATATATAGTTAAGGAAATTTATTTTGTTTTCTCTATTAATTGAAATTATCTCATCAATTTGATCAATTTTATTAGGCAAATTTAATAAATCGTCTATTGTTTTTTCTGGCTTAATTTTAAAAATAATCAAAATATCATCTTTCAGTTTTTTATTATTTTCAAAAAATGAGAATATAAGTTCATTGTTATAGATATCTTCTAATTTATTATTGCCTAGATCTATACCTAAGTAATCTAATATAGACTCTTTTATTAAAACGAATTCATCTTGGTTTGTTGAATTTTTATCTTTTTCATTATTATTAACAAAATGAAAACTATCTAAATTTGAAATAAATAATAATTTATTATTTTTAGGTACATATCTTAAGATATTTAGTTGCTCAATATTTGTACTTTGCTCCTTATTTTTAATAGCAGAAACTTTTTTAAAACCAAAAAAAAATATTAAAGATAATAATAGTATTATTGCTACTACCCTAAGTTTCATTATCAATGTTTATTTTTATTTTTAACAATAAACTTCCTACTGCAACTTAATTTATTAAATTGTAAATAATACATAATTTATCCTATAAATTGGGAAGTTATCCAAAATCTATAAATGCTTCTAGTCTCAATGATTGGTTTAATTCTGAGAAAGAAGACCCAGTTTTGATTGATGTAAGAGAACAGTCAGAGCTTGAAATAGCTCGTTTCTCAAAAGAATTTTTGCATATACCAATTAGTAAAGTTACATCTGAATATGTTGAAGAAATATTTGCTGGTTTATTAGATAGAGAAATTGTAGTTACCTGTCATGCAGGAATAAGAAGTTACAACTTTTCTCAGTGGTGCTTGGATAATAATATTGTTAGCAAAATATGGAATTTGGAGGAAGGTATTGATGGATGGAGTAGATATATTGACCCATCAATCCCAAGGTATTGATTAAATATCTAATGAAGATGCAACAGTATTAACATCTTTGTCGCCTCTACCAGAGCAATTGATAACTATATGAGTATCTTTTTCAAGAGTAGGGCATAATTTATCTAACCAAGCAAAGGCATGGGAAGTTTCAAGTGCAGGTATTATTCCTTCTAGTTCACTAACAAGTTTTAAAGCGTCTAAAGCTTCTTGATCTGTGACTGATCCATATTCTGCTCTACCTATATCTTTTAAATGGCTATGTTCAGGTCCTACACCAGGGTAATCTAAACCTGCACTTATTGAGTGAGCTTCTTGTACTTGACCATTATCATCTTGCAAGAGAAGACTCATTGATCCATGCAAAATCCCAACTGACCCTTTAGTGATAGTGGCAGCATGTTTGTCAGTATCAACTCCGCTTCCTGCGGCTTCAACTCCAATAAGACGCACAGAAGTTTCTTTAACAAAAGGATGGAAAAGCCCCATTGCATTTGATCCCCCACCTACACAAGCAAGCAAAATATCGGGCAAAGATCCAAATGATTCCAAACATTGTTTTTTAGTTTCTTCACCTATAACTGCATGAAAATCTCGCACAATCTTTGGGAAAGGGTGTGGGCCTGCAACAGATCCTAAAATGTAGTGTGTGGTTTCGACATTAGAAACCCAATCTCTAATGGCCTCACTAGTAGCATCCTTAAGTGTTGCAGTTCCAGAATTTACAACTTTAACTTCAGCTCCTAAAAGTTTCATTCTGAAAACATTAAGGGATTGCCTTTTTATGTCTTCAGCACCCATGTAGATAATACATTTCAAGCCAAATCGCGCACAAACAGTAGCAGTAGCAACTCCATGCTGACCTGCTCCAGTTTCTGCAATTATTCTTTTTTTGCCCATTCTTATTGCCAATAAAGCTTGTCCAAGAGCATTATTAATTTTGTGAGCCCCAGTATGATTTAAATCTTCTCTCTTAAGCCATATTTTGGGAGTTGCTTTTTTATTTTTGTAATGTTCAGTAAGTCTTTTGGCTTCATAAAGTGGTGTTTCTCTTCCTACATAAGTCTTAAGTAGATGATTTAATTCTTCTACAAAAAGTTTATCTTTCCATGCATTAGATGCGGCGTCTTCAAGCTCAAAAAGAGCGGGCATTAGCGTTTCAGGAACATATTGACCACCATATTTTCCAAATCTTCCCTCTTTGGAGGGTTGATTAAAATCGTCATTTTTATAGTTTTGATCTTTGCGCGAAAATGTACTTACCACTTTTTCTATAGAATAAGTATTAACTAACTATAGGTTATATTGAAAATAATGGGAAAAAAGAATTGGATCGAGTTTGATAATCAAGAAAAGAAATCTGAAGAAACAGCTAAGGTAGATACTTTTAATAAAAGATCAAAAATAAATATTTCAAAACAAAAAAAAGGTAAAAAGGGCAAGACTATAACTTTAATTAGAGGTTTAGGTACTGAGGATGAAATCTTATTAAAAGAATTACTAAAAAAAATTAAAGTTTTTTGTGGGACTGGAGGAAAATTAATTGATAGAAATATCCAGTTACAAGGTGATATGGTATCGAAATCAATTGAGTTTCTTCGTAAAGAGGGATTTCATAATTTATGAAGCAAGGGTTAGGATAGGGTTTTAATTTTGATGAAGTAAAAAATGAAAGAACAAAATCAAACAAAGTCAACCAATATAAAGTGGCACAGCTTATCTATTGATAGAGAAAAGTTAGAGCAAATGAGAGGTCATAAAGGTATTGTTATCTGGTTTACAGGTTTATCTGGTTCTGGTAAAAGTACTTTGGCTAATGCTTTAAATGAAGTTTTACACTTAGATGGTTTTTCGACTTATGTATTGGATGGAGATAATATTAGACATGGTTTATGTAAAGATCTTGGTTTTTCGGATGAAGATAGAGAAGAAAATATAAGAAGAATTGGAGAAGTTGCGAATTTATTTATGAATGCCGGGATAATAACTATTACAGCATTCGTTTCCCCATTTATTAGTGATAGAGATAAGGTAAGAAAAATTATTGGATCTAAAGATTTTATTGAAGTTTATTGTGCTGCTGATATCACAGTTTGCGAAAATAGGGATACTAAAGGTCTTTATAAGAAAGCTCGTTTGGGTGAAATTAAGGAATTCACAGGGATTTCTAGTCCATATGAAGCTCCTCTTAATCCCGAAATTGTTGTTGATACAGGTTCGTTAGACTTAAATGATTCCGTTGAAAAAATTATTAACTACCTTAAAAAAGAAAACTTTCTTAACAAGGCCTAATAGAAAAATATTAGTTTATTTATTTATTTTGAAGATAATTGTCAGGTCCAATATTTGATAACTTACTATTTTTAGTTCTTACCTGTGAATGTAGATTTTCTCTGAATTCTTTCAAATTTTTCTTTATGGATTCATCAAATAAACTGATCATCTCTATTGCCAATAATCCAGCATTCTGACCTCCATTAATTGCAACTGTTGCAACTGGAATTCCAGCGGGCATTTGAACGATTGATAAAAGAGAGTCAATCCCCTTAAGTGTCTTACTCTCTACTGGTACGCCAATTACAGGAATGCAAGTTATTGATGCCAGCATTCCTGGAAGATGAGCAGCACCCCCAGCACCGGCAATTATTACTTTTATGTTTTCTGATTCTGCATTTTTTGCATATTCCATCATTTCAATAGGTGTTCGATGTGCAGAAAGTATACAAACTTCAGTATTTATTCCAAATTCTTTTAAAATATCAATGGCTGGTTTCAATGTTTTTAGATCTGAATCACTACCCATTACGACAGCAATTTTATAAATATCTTTAGAATTCAATTCTGACAAAATAACAAATCAATTCTTTCCTATAATGGCGTGCAATTAATTTGACGCCAGTTAGTTAGTATAAAAAGAATAAATTTTCATAGAATATCATGACGTTAAATAAGATTGTCGAAAAAAGTGAAGTAAAAGAGTATTTTAATGGTACTGGCTTTGAAAGATGGAATAAAATTTATAGCAAATCTGATGAAATTAATACAGTTCAGAAAAATATTAGGAAAGGACATCAAAAAACTGTAGATGATGTAGTTTCATGCATAAAAAATTATCCTGAACTAACAAAAAAAAGTTATTGTGATGCAGGCTGTGGTGTAGGAAGTCTTTCCATACCTTTATTAAGACTCGGTATAAAAGATCTACAGGTGAGCGATATTTCTTCTGAAATGATTAAAGAAACCAAAAAACGCATTCATGAATTAGGTTTGAGTCAAGGTAAAATTAAATATGAAGTCTGTGATCTGGAAAAATTAAAAGGATTATTTGATGTTGTAGTTTGTTTGGATGTATTTATTCATTATCCTCAACCGGTCGCAGAAGAAATGGTTCAACATCTATGCGATTTAAGCAAAGAAAAACTAATCGTTAGCTTTGCTCCTTATACTCCAGTTCTTGCTGTTCTAAAAAATATTGGAAAATTATTTCCTGGGCCAAGTAAAACTACAAGGGCATATACATTGAAAGAAAAGGGTATTATTAATGCTGCTAAAGAAAGAGGATTTAAAGTTATTAAAAAGAAATTAAATCAAGCTCCTTTTTATTTTTCAAAACTAATTGAATTCGAAAAAATTAAATAATTTATTTTACTAAATGATTTTCAAGTGCATAACGAACTAATTCTGTTCGGCTAGATGTACCTGTCTTGATAAAAAGCCTACTTACATATTTCTCAACATTTCTTATAGATGTTTCAAGCTTTCTAGCAATTTCCTTGTTCATCAGTCCCTCTGCTACTAGTTGAAGCACACTTGCTTCTCTAGGAGTAAAACTAGGAAGATTTATTTTATTTTCTGGACTAGTCTGGTTTTGGTCTGTGAGCATAGATTTAATTTCAGTAATTTGTTTTGCCATTTTGCTCACGTCAATATCTGCAAATCGTGCCGCTTCTTTTAATAGTCGTTCTTGTCTGTTGATTACATTTTTAACTCTTGCAGCTAATTCATCGGGATCGAAAGGTTTGGAAATATAATCGTCAACTCCTGCAAGATAACCTTCTGTTCTGTCTAGGGTCATTCCTTTTGCAGTTAGAAAAATAACTGGAGTTCCTCCTAATTTTTCATCCTCTCTAATTTTTTTTAATAAATCATAACCGTTGGCTCGTGGCATCATAACATCGCTAATTATCAAATCTGGGAAAATTGTTTGAGCTTTTTCCCAACCATCCTCGCCATCAACTGCAATAAATATTTCAAAGCCTTCATCTTCTAGAAATGTTTTAACAGCTGTCCTTAAACCAGGCTCATCATCAACTAATAAAATTCTTGATTTTCTTACCGGTTCATTATTTGTTTGATTAATTTCATTCATTTTTTAAATTCTTAAATTTTGATTTTCTAGTAATAAACAGAATTTTATATACTAAACATAATGCTATCAACTCCTATACTACTAGACTATCAATCTTCGACTCCTTGCTCTAAAGATGTTGTTGATTCTATGAAACCTTTTTGGAGTGAGATTTTTTCTAACCCTGCAAGCAAATCTAATTTGGCGGGGATTAACGCAAGCGCTATATTGGAAGCCTCAAGAGAAAAAATAGAACAAAATTTATTTCTTAAGAATAAAAAAGTTATTTTTACAAGCGGGGCAACTGAATCTAATAACTTAGCCTTATTAGGTTTTGCTAGAAATTTCTATAAAAAAACAGGAAATTATGGACATATTATTACCTTAAAAACAGAGCATAAAGCTGTTTTGGAGCCCTTAAACCAACTAAAAAAAGAGGGATTTATAGTTACAGAAATTAATCCTGATAAAGATGGCTTAATTTCAGAAGAAAAATTCAAAAAAAACATAAGAGAAGATACATTTCTGGTGAGTGTTATGTTGGCAAATAACGAAATAGGAGTTATCCAGCCTGTAGAGAATATTTCAAAGATATGTAAATCGCGAGGAATAACTTTTCACTCTGATTTTGCACAATGTTTAGGTTATATCGAGTTAGACAATCTTTTATCAGATGTAAATATGATTACGATGAGTTCTCACAAAATATATGGTCCTAAGGGGATAGGACTTCTCTTAATTGATGAAGAGATTTATCTTGAGCCTTTAATTGTTGGAGGAGGTCAGGAATATGGTCTCAGGTCTGGTACATTACCTCTTCCTTTAGTAGTTGGCTTTGCTAAAGCAATAGAGATAGCAGTTTTTAATCAAAAAAATAATGCTGAGAAATTACGTTTATACAGAAATAACCTTTTAAGGGGTTTGTTAGAAAATAATTCTGGTTTATTAATTAATGGCTCAATGGAGAAAAGATTACCTCACAATTTAAACTTGACAGTATTGGATATAAACGGAGCAAAGTTTCATAAACTTTTAAAATCTAAACTAATTTGTTCAAGTGGTTCTGCATGCAGTAATGGTGAACCATCTCATGTTTTACTAGCCTTAGGTAGATCTTTTAGAGAAGCAGAATCTTCAATAAGGTTAAGTATTGGATTAAGCACTAACTCAGATGATATAAAACAATCAATTCATATTCTTACGAATACGATCAAATCATTACGTTAGAAATTATTGGCTCTTTAATTTAATTGAGCAATTCTTAATTTTCCACTTCTAGCTCTTTTATTTAGTTCGACTTCTTGTATGGAAGGAATTATTGGCTTTTTTGTTAGGTTTTTTAGTCTTTGATCATTTTTAAAAGAACTTTTTACTAACCTATCTTCCAGGGAATGAAAACTAATAATAGAAATAATTCCTCCCGGCAAAAGCCATTCAGGAACAACTTGCAAAAATTTTTCTAATACGTCAATTTCTTTATTAACGGCAATTCTTAGTGCTTGAAATGTTCTTGTTGCTGGGTGTATTTTTTTATATCTTTGTTTTGGTGGGAAGCAGCCCGCAATAGAATAAGCTAGCTCCTTTGTCCCAGAATATTTCCCATTTTCCTTCAAATCCATTTTTATTTTCCTAGCAATTTTTCTTGATAATCTCTCATCTCCATATTTATAAATTAGGTTAGCTAGATCTTTTTCATTTAAATCCTCAATTAATTTCTCTGCATCAACCTCAAGAGAAGGATTCATTCTCATATCAAGTGGACCATCTTTTTGGAAGCTAAATCCTCTTTTAGGGTCATCAATTTGATTACTATTTACTCCAAGATCTGCAATTACAAAAGAAACTTTTTCTTTCGGTACAAAATCCGCAAAATTTGAAGCTCTTATGTCAATCCTATTTTGAAATTGATCAAGTTTTTTTGAAGCTGATTTTCTCGCAAATGGATCTTGATCAAGTCCAATTATATTTAAATCCGAATATTTTCTCAGTAAATGATAAGAGTGCCCGCCTCCTCCTAAAGTTGCGTCTATTCCTTTAAGTTTGTTGTTATGGATTAAAGGGTAATGATCTAATGAGGCTATAATCTCACCTGTCATAACTGATTTATGATTGAAAAAAGATGAATCAGATAGGTCAGTTTGCATAACTTTCGACTAAGATTTGTTTAGAAGTTAAATTTCGAATGGCTCAGCTAGAGACTAGAACAGAACCAATGGTGGTCAATTTTGGCCCTCACCATCCTTCAATGCATGGGGTTTTAAGATTAGTTGTAACTCTTGATGGTGAGAATGTCATTGATTGTGAGCCAGTAATTGGATATTTACATAGAGGAATGGAAAAGATAGCTGAAAACAGGACTAATGTAATGTATGTTCCTTATGTAAGCAGAATGGATTATGCAGCAGGAATGTTTTATGAAGCTATTGTAGTAAATGCTCCTGAAAGATTAGCTAATATTCCAGTTCCTAAAAGAGCTAGTTACATCAGAGTTCTTATGCTCGAACTTAATCGTATTGCTAATCATCTTTTGTGGCTTGGTCCCTTTTTAGCAGACGTAGGAGCTCAAACTCCATTTTTCTATATTTTTAGAGAAAGAGAAATGATTTATGACCTCTGGGAAGCTGCTACTGGACAAAGGCTAATAAATAATAATTTCTTTAGGATTGGTGGTGTCGCATGTGATCTTCCATATGGATGGTTAGATAAATGTATAGATTTTTGCGATTGGTTCGGTCCTAAGATAGATGAATACGAAAAATTAATAACAAATAATCCAATTTTTAGAAAAAGAATAGAAGGTCTTGGAACAATACAAAGAGACCAGGCAATTAATTGGTCTTTATCTGGGCCAATGCTTAGAGCTTCTGGAGTTTCCTGGGATTTAAGGAAAGTCGATAGTTATGAATGTTATGACGATTTTGATTGGCAGATTGCTTCAGAAAAAGAAGGTGATTGTTACGCGAGATATCGAGTAAGAGTTGAAGAGATGAGACAATCACTTAGCATCATTCGCCAAGCCTGCAAAATGATTCCAGGAGGTCCAACAGAAAATTTAGAAGCTCAAAGAATGGCGACTGAGGATAAGAAAAGTGAAATATTTGGTATTGACTATCAATATGTAGCTAAGAAGGTTGCTCCAACTTTTAAAATTCCTAACGGAGAATTGTATACAAGATTAGAGTCCGGTAAAGGTGAAATAGGTGTATTTATTCAAGGAAATAATGAAGTTACCCCATGGAGATTTAAAATCAGAGCAGCTGATTTAAATAATCTGCAAATATTGCCTCATATTCTTAAAGGTGCCAAAATCGCTGATATTATGGCAATCCTTGGCTCAATAGATGTAATTATGGGATCTGTTGATAGATAAGTTCTTTAAATGAAACCCGCTGATTGGTTAATATTGCAGAAGAAGGTAAGATTTGGCGATTGTGATTCCGCAGGTGTAATTCATTTTCATAACTTATTAAAATGGTCGCACGAAGCTTGGGAAGAGAGTATTGAAATTTATGGAATTCCTTATAAAGATATTTTCCCAGATTTTTCTACACGTAAAAGTCAAATTATTTTTCCCATAGTAAATTGTGAAGCAAACTTTCTTGCGCCTATAAAAATTGGAGATTTTTTACAAGTAAAAATTGCCCCTCATAAAATCAATAGGCATTTGTTCCAAGTAAATAGCTTTTTTATAAAAAATGGAAACAAAGTAGCAGAAGGAAAAATAATACATTGTTCTTTAGATGTTGATTCAAGAAATAAAATAGAACTTCCCGATCAGTTAGAAAGATGGATAGAGGCTTCAAATGTAAGAACAAATTTAAAGGAATGCTAATTATTATTTTTTAAATTTATAGTTTATTTTTTCTGTACTGGTATTTTTGTTTCTAACAATCCACTTTTCAGGTTTTTCATGTTTAGGCCAACTTTGAGAAAATTTTTTTAATAAATTTAATGAATTTTCAATATTTTTATTATTTGTATTTTCCTTATATTCAACAATTACTTTAACTTTGTTTCCCCATAATTTGTCGGATAATGTTGAAATATTGAATTTATTAATTGGGATATTTTCCTTAATAATAAAATCATTTAATCGCGATTCAATTACTTTTGGAAAAACTATTTCTCCTCCTGAATTAAAAGCGTTATCACTTCTTCCAAGAAAGTTTAAATATAAAGAATTATTGATTTGATTAATTTCACCTAAATCACTGGTGCACCACCACCCATTTTTATTTTTGAAATTTTCAGTTTTTGAAGAGTCTTTTATTTCGATTCCAATTCTGGCTGATTTTATCTCGATTAACCCTTGTGCGTTAATTCTTATCTTTGTATCAGGTAGTATTTCTCCTACATTTTTAAAACCCATTAAGAATTCTTTTGGTTTTAAACTCGTAACCATTGCTGCGGTTTCAGTAGAGCCGTAACAAGGTGCTAATTTTATTTTTTCTTGTATACATTGTTCTGCAGTTTCGCTTGAAATTGAAGCTCCACCTACCCAAATTAGATCAAAAATTTTTAGCCAACTAATACCATCTTTTTGAGCTAAAAGTCTTTTTAATTGGGTAGGTACTAATGACGTAATCAAGTGTTTTTTATTTTTTTTAGATTTAATTGTAAAAAGTAAAAGTTCTCTAGTTTTTTTTATTAAATTCGGAGAAATATTAATATAATCACATCCCCAAGTTTGACTCCTAAAAATTGGCATTAATCCGCTTATATGGTTCAGGGGTAGAGTATTTAAAATTAAGCAGTTTTGTAATTCAAATCCTTGCTCTATAAGCCATTGACCTGATGTAGCAGCTGATAATTTAAGATTATCTAGATGATGAAAACATTGTCTCGGTTTCCCAGAACTCCCACTACTGTTTAAGATGATTGCTGGTCCATTTGCATTAATTGAATTTAATGAATATTCGTTTTTATAAAATTTGTTTTTTACATAAATAATTTTATTTTCTCTAATTTTTTTAATAATTTTCTCTACAGATTGAGTTTCATTATTTTCAACTTCAATAATATGAATTTTATTTTTCATAGTTGATCCCATATCTTTTTTGCTTCATTTAAAAATAGAAACGAATTAGGAAATTTATTCATAGCCAAACCAGAAACTTTTGGTGTTGGTCCTTGTAATTGAAGAGATGACAAATGATAAAGCCATCTTCTTCCTATTCCAGTTTCAAATGAGGTACTTATGGATATAAAGGCTTTTTTATTTTCTAATTCTCTTAAAAGCTTAACTGGATTAATTTCTTGTGAAGGCCTTCGAATTTGCCAACCCTTCCATTCATCAGTCAAAGTTGGAAATTTTAAAAGTGATTCGTCTAAAGCTATAGGAATTTTTTTGTTGAGATATTTAAGTCCATCAAGATCATCAACATCGAGAGGTTGTTCTAACCAATCTATATTTTTGTTATCTTTCAAAATATCAGCCCATCTATTAGCTATCTTTCTTCCCCAGGAACCATTAGCATCTATTCTTAATTTAATCTTATTATCTATTTGGCTCAAAATTTCTTCTAAAATTGCTTCTTCCTCATAGTTTTTTTTTAATCCTACTTTCCATTTTATGGTCAATGATTTTCCAACATTAGATTGTTTTTTTTTAATTTTATTTAGATCTGAAATTACATTTTCAGGATTTAAAAGTATGGCTGTTTTTTCAATTTCATCAAAGAAATATTTGTCTTTAAAAATTATTTCCCCATTTATCTCTGCTAATGCTGAATTTATTGCAGATTGAATGCATGGGTGTAATGTATTTATTTGATCAGATAAATTAAATACCTCTAGAAACTCAGGAATCATATTTAATTGTTTTGCAACTTTTTTTAAGTCCTCTTCAAAGAGAGGTGAAACTTCCCCAAACCCTATTTTTTTATCATTACTTATTAATTTAATTATCCAACCCGATTTTGTATGGTAATTGGCTTTAGAATTTTTTACTTTGGCCGATAACTTAAAGCTATAAGATTTTTTTTGAAATATTAAGTTCATTTATTTAGATAGTAATTAAATATTAATCCTGTGATTAAACCAATTCCATTAAGAGTTTGAAATTTTATTGCGACGAATTTGCAATTTTTTATTGCAGAAGGTTTTGCATACGAAGACTTTAATAAATTTATAAGTCTTATTGCTTGAGGGAAACTAAGCAAATAAAGGATGCAAAACACTGGAATAAATCCATAAACTATTGTGAAAAGTTGAAAAATATATATTGTAAAAATTATCCAAGGCACAAATTGAGAACCTTTTTTTGCCCCTAAGCGAACTAAAGGTGAATTTTTCCCATGCTTTTTATCTTCAGAAATTTGATGAAAATGAGAACAAAATAATACAAGAGTTGTTGCCAAGGAAGGTCCTGAACCAAGTAATAAAGAAACTTTCCATGGAATATCTTCGAAGTAAATATTAGACGGATTTAACGCAATTAAGACTGCAGAGTACGCAAAAGGTCCAAATGCAAGCCAGCATAATGGTTCTCCTAAACCTTGATAGCCCAATCTAAAAGGAGGTCCTTGATATAAATATCCTAAGAAGCAGCAAGCTGCCACCAAAATAAAAATGTTTATACTTGTTGATACTGAAATAATTAAAATTATTAATAAACCAATAACTAAAGATGTATATGCAATAAATGAAACTATTTTTTTATTTTTTACAAGATTTACTATTGAATGGAATTTAAATTCATCGATTCCTGTTTCTGCGTCGTATAAATCATTAGTTAGATTTTCCCAAAGTAATATCAAAATTGCAGCTAAAGTAAATGAAATCAAATTATAAATTTTTACCTCTTCATATTGATTAAGTAAGTAAGCCCCTGTTATTAAAACTGGAAGTATGGCAACAGAATAAAGAGGCCATTTTATTGCTTTTTTCCATAATTTTTTTTTATCTTCGTCCATTTTTAATTAACACGCAAAATTAGATAATTATTGAATGTAGTTTATAAATTGAGTTACATTTTTTACTTTATTGCATCATTTTTAGTTATTTTCAATAAGTAATGAAAAATGATTTAAACTTAACAGATCTTTTAAAAGATGTATTTTCCTCTTTCGATAAGAAAGTTGAAAATTCTGGATTAGTAAGTATTTGTGTTGAGATTCCTTCTATTGATTTATTTCAAGTTTACGAATTGTTAATAAATCAATATCCGTTTTCTTCATTTTGGGAGGAATCTGATGGCATTTCATATATAGCTTTCGAGAAGTGTAAATATGTTACTCTGGATGGCCCAAAAAGATTTGAGGTAGCAAAAGAGTTTAATTCTGAGAATTTTAAAAATTTAATTAACTTAACTAATGAATCACATAATTCTGCACTTTCAAAAATTATTTATTTATTTTCTTTCTCTGAAAATTTGAATAATAATTCATCCTCAGATGTCCCTAGTTTGGAAGCCATTTTGCCAAAAATATTAATTACTAAAAGTGGCAAGAATTGCTGGTTAAGAATCAATGGTCATGTTGAAGGTAAATCATCATTAAGAACATTAATTGAAGAAATATGGACAATTAGAAATCAAGTTATTAATTCTGGCTCAGAATTAATAAAATCATCTGGCTTAAAAACTAGTTTTGATTCCCCTTTTATTGATGATTTCTCACGCTCCTTGGAAACTTCTAAAACAAACATGAAAAAAGTAGTAAATAGAGGAATTCAATTAGTAGAGAAAGATATCCTAGAAAAGATAGTTTTAGCAAATAGGATTAATATAAAACTTAAAAATAAATTAGATTTAGTAGAAATTTTAAAAAGATTTAAAAAGAAGCAACCAAGTACATGTAGATACGTTTGGAAAAGGAATAGTAAGGATATTTTGTTTGGAGCATCTCCAGAAAAATTATTTTCTTTCTCTAAACCTAATTTAACTTTAGAGGCTCTTGCTGGAACTATCTCTACTAATTCAAATTTTAAGAAACTCCTAAAAAGTACTAAAGACTTAAAGGAACATAATTATGTAATACAACATTTGATTAAATCTTTAGAAGTTTCAAAAATAACAAACTTTAAAAAAAGTGATATCAAGGTAAATTCATTTGGAGATATTTCTCATTTGCAAACGCTCATTTTCTCTAAAGTTGAAAATATTTGTCCTTTTGAATTGCTTAAAAACTTACATCCATCTCCAGCTGTTTGTGGATACCCAAAAAATGCAGCATTGGATTGGATAAACACTCTTGAGTCTTTCCCTAGAGGAAATTATGCTTCTCCAATGGGTTGGGTGGATTCATCAGGCAATGCTTCATTTCTTTTGGCAATAAGAGGCGCAAGATGTATTGAAGAAAATATTGAATTTACTGCAGGTTCAGGAATAGTTTCTGGCTCCGTTTTAGAGAAAGAAATAGATGAGATTAAATTAAAATTTGAATCTATAGTAAAACAGATATTTTGCGCTAAAAATCCTAGATAATTTCTACTAATTTTTCAATAACTTCCTCTGCAACATTTTTATTGGATAAATTTTCTATTTCTCTTAAACCTGTTGGACTGGTTACATTAATCTCGCTAAGCATTCCATTTATTACATCAATACCTACAAAAAATAAACCCTCATCTTTGAAGTGTTGAGATAATTCTGAGCAGATACTTTTTTCTTTTTCTGTTAATAATGTGGGTTCAGCCTTGCCTCCCATCGCTAAATTACTCCTAAAATCGCCTCCTTGAGGAATCCTATTTATTGATCCAATTGCTTCTCCGTTTACGATAATTATTCTTTTATCACCCTCTATGACTTCAGGAATAAATTTTTGCATCATAACGGGTAATTCTTCTTGAGAAGTGATTAATTCAATGATTGATTTAATTCCTGGAGAATTTTTATTTATCCTTATAACACCTTGACCACCTTTTCCTCCAAGAGGTTTTATAACTACTTCATTATTTATATTTGCAAAATTAATAAGATCTTTTACCTTACTCGCAACTATTGTAGGTGCCATTAAGTGGCTGTATCTTAAAGCACCTAGCTTTTCATTCCACGCTCTTAACGATGAGGGTTTGTTAATTACTTTTACTCCTTTTCTTTCGGCAACTTCTAAAAGATGGGTTGCATATAAATAAGCCTCATTTACAGGAGGATCTTTTCTCATCCAAATGCAATTAAATTCGGCGAGAGGTATGCAATCATTCTCTTTGAAGGAAATCCACGGAATTACTTCAACTTTTACCGAAGATGCCCATACTTCATCACCTCTAGCTTCCAGGTCTTGAGGAGTACAACTCCAGATTTCAATATTTTTTTTTGATGATGCTTGCATTAAAGCAGCAGTTGAATCTTTTAAGGGATTTATATTTTTAATTGGATCTATTACGAATAGAAATTTCATAAGATCTAGTTTAGTAATGCTTCTAATTTATTTTCATTTTCTAATGCGTAGAGATCATCGCAGCCTCCGATACCCTCATTATCTATAAATATTTGTGGTAATGTTCTTCTACCATCAGCTCTTTCAATCATCAATGCTCTGGCATCTTCGTCACCATCTATTTTATATTCTGTAAAATTTACATTTTTTTTCTTGAGTAGTGATTTTGCTCGAATACAGAATGGGCAATATTGCCAAGTATAAATTTCAACTTTGGACATTTTTTTAAAATAATACTTAGTTTATACTATTAAACAAAAGTGCTTGTTAGATTATAAATAACGATTAAATTCTATTTTGATAGATATTACAGATTTCAAAAAAGATCTTTCGGAACTAACAGAGCGCCTGGGTAATGCTCAGGATTGTCTTTGACGTTCCAAGATTAAAAGCGAAAAGGAGAGAGTTAGAGCAAATTTCTGCTCAGCCTGAATTTTGGGAAAATCAAGAAGAAGCTAAAAAGCAAATGTTAATCCTTGATGATGTAAAAGCACAACTCGAATTGTTAGATAAATGGAAAACTTTTATTTCTGATGCTAATGCCTCTCTTGAGCTTTATTCTCTAGAACCCGAAGAGGAAATGATTCTAGAATCGCAGCTGGGATTAAAGAAATTAAGAGAGAATTTGGATAAATGGGAATTTGAAAGATTGTTATGTGGTGAATACGATAAGGAAGGAGCAGTAGTTTCTATTAACGCAGGTGCGGGTGGAACAGATGCGCAGGATTGGGTAGAGATATTATTAAGAATGTACTCAAGATGGGCCGATAATAATCAAATGAGCCTTGTCATTAATGAATTATCTCAAGGAGAAGAAGCAGGTATTAAAAGTGTAACGTTCGAAATTGATGGAAAATATGCATATGGCTATTTGCAACATGAAAAAGGAACTCATAGATTAGTAAGAATTTCTCCTTTCAATGCCAATGGCAAAAGACAAACCAGCTTTGCTGGGGTAGAGGTTATGCCAAAATTAGATGATAATATTTCACTTGATATACCTGAAAAAGATTTAGAAATCACAACAAGTAGATCCGGTGGAGCTGGAGGACAAAATGTTAATAAAGTAGAAACAGCAGTGAGAATTGTTCATTTGCCTTCAGGGATTTCAGTAAGATGTACTCAAGAAAGATCTCAATTACAAAATAAAGAAAAAGCTATGTTACTTTTAAAGTCTAAACTATTAGTGATTGCTAAAGAACAACGAGCTGCTGAAGTCGCTGATATTAAAGGTGATATTGTGGAAGCTGCATGGGGCAATCAAATAAGAAATTATGTTTTCCATCCCTATCAAATGGTAAAAGATCTTAGGACTATGCAGGAGACTAACGAGTTAGATAGTGTTTTAGATGGTGGACTTGAACCATTTATTCATGAATTATTACGTATAAATATTTCTTCTAATGAATCTCTAGAATAACTAATGGAAAATAAAAACGAAATTTTAGAAAAAAAAGTTTCTCCTCCAAGCTTTATAAAGCTTGCTATGAGAAATATGGTAAGGAAAGGCTCAAAAAGTATTTCTCATTTTTCAATAACCTTTCTTGTTTTAATTGGGATATTAATACTTGTGGCCACAATAGGTAAGCCCAATATTCCAGTTTAAGAATGTATGAAAGAAAATATTATTTCTGAAATAAATTTAGATTTGGTTTTTCAATGTAATGATTTCTCTCAATTTTCAAATAAGTTAAAAGATACTAAAACTCATCTTATTTTTGAATCTATTTTTTGGGAGAAAGTTTTTTTATCTTGGATAAATACTATATTAAAAAAAGAGGATTATGAATTACCAAATTATATTTTTGAAAAAAAATCTTTTTCATTAGGCTTACAGATAATATCTAATCAAGAAATTGCTTCTTTGAATAAGAAATGGATGCAAAAAAATGGTCCAACTGATGTTCTATCTTTTCCAATTATTTCTGATGAATCTCTAAATAATTTAGATCATATAGAGTTGGGAGATATTTTTATATCATTAGAGATGGCACTTGAGCAATCTTATGAATATAAACATTCAATCTATAGAGAGATGATCTGGTTGGCTAGTCATGGATTTTTACATCTTTTGGGATGGGAACACAATAATGAGCATGATTTAAAAAATATGTTAAATTTCCAAGAATATTTAATTACTCGATTAGATTAAAAATCAATGAAAAAAAAAATAAACTATTTAGAAAATAGAAAAGAATCATACAAAACTTCTAGTAATGTATTTATGAGTTTTAAGTATGCTTTCAGTGGTATTAGTTATGTATTAAAAACTTCAAGAAATTTTAAAATTCAATTAATTTTTGCAGTTACAAGTTTAATAATTGGTTTTTTACTCAAAATTAGTCTAAGTAATTATGTTATTTTGATCGCAACAATAATGTCTGTTTTAATATTAGAAATATTGAACACATCTATTGAATCAATCGCTGACTTAGTAGTGAAAAAAGAATTTAGTATTTTGGCTAAAATTTCAAAAGATACCTCTGCAGGAGCAGTATTATTAGCTTCCATTAATTCTGTTATTATTGCTGTATTTATCTTTGTTCCTAAAATAAAGTTGTTATTTTAAATCCATATAAATATGTTTCTTGTTATTGATAATTACGATAGTTTTACTTATAACCTTGTTCAATATTTAGGAGAACTTTCAGTTGAGCATGAAATAACTAAAGAATTAATAGTTAAAAGAAATGATGAAATTACTCTAGAAGAAATTATCAAACTAAATCCTGGGGGAATTCTCTTATCTCCAGGTCCAGGTAATCCAGATCAATCTGGAATTTGTCTGCCAATTCTAAAAAAATTATCTAAAAATATTCCAACCTTGGGAGTTTGTTTAGGTCATCAAGCTTTGGCCCAAGCTTTTGGAGGTAAGGTTATAGTTGGGAAAGAACTTATGCATGGTAAGACATCCAAAATATTTCATAATCAAAAAGGATTGTTTAAAGATATCGAGACTCCATTTGTGGCTACTAGATATCATAGTCTTATAGTTGATTCAAGTTCTTTACCATCTTGTTTCGATATAACTGCGACTTTAGAAGACTCAACAATTATGGCTATCTCTCATAAAGAATATAAACATTTACATGGGGTACAGTTCCATCCTGAAAGTGTGTTGACGCAATTTGGTCATAAATTAATTAGTAATTTTCTAAAAATGGCTGAACAAAAGTAAAATAAAAAAAAATTAATATGATGATTTCTCAAATTAAAAACTTTTTATTTTTGATATTAGTTAGCTCTTTTCTACCTACGTCATTGTTGGCAAGGAACTTAGGAATAAAAAGTTTGGGACATAGTAGTTTTTTAATTACTAGTGCAGATAAATCTATTCTTATAAATCCCTTTAAAGCAATAGGTTGTGCAAGTAATTTAAAGGAGTCAAAAGAAGTCAACGTAGATTTTATTTTGGCTAGTTCTAGGCTTCCAGATGAAGGATATAACCCTAATGATCAATTAATGTTCGTTGACCCAGGAATCTATCAATTTGAGGATATTTTATTAAATGGAATTTCCGTACCACATGACAGAGTAGATGGAAGGAGATTTGGGATGGCAACTGTTTGGAGTTGGGAGCAGAATGATCTTAAAATTGTTCATATGGGAGGAGCTGCTGGTGATATTGATATAAACAGTCAAATTATTTTGTCTAGTCCAGATATATTGTTTATTTCAATTGGAGGAGGAATAAAATCTTACAATGGTAAAGAAGCTTCAAAAATAGTTAAGCTTCTAAAACCTAATGTAGTTATTCCTGTTCACTTTGAAAGCGGCAAAAAAATTAATAAAGAATGTGATTTCTCAAATGCTGATTTATTTATCGAAAATATGAAAGATTTTAAAGTAAAGTATGTTGGAAAAGATTTTCAAATAAAACCTAAAAGAATCGATCAAAATACAATTTATATTTTCAGTAATTAATTTTTTAAATCTAATATCTTGTAATTGTCCCAGAAAAAAATCATTTGTTCTTTAGTTCCAATACTAACCCTTATAGAATTACCAATATCTTTTTTGTTTTCCATACTTCTAATAAGAATACCTTTTTCTCTCATCTGTTGTATTAAGATTTTAGGATCTTTTTTTGGCCAAATTAAGAAATAATTACCTCCACTAAAGTGAGTTCTGATTTTTGTTGATTTAAATTTATTTAAAATCCATTCCCTCGCCTTTTTTACTTCTAAAACATAATTATCAATATATGATTTGTTTTTAAGTGCTGCTAATGCAGCTGTTATAGCAAAGCTGTTTACATCATATGGTCCTGTAACTTTATTAATGTACTGAATTAAACTTTTATTGCCAAAAGTAAAACCTATTCTTAAACCAGCTAGACCCGCAGTTTTTGAAAGAGATTGGATTATTAGTATATTTTTATTCTTTTCAAAATCTATCGATTCAAGAAGACTATCTCCATTAAATTTTTCATATAGTTCATCAACAACTATTAATGAATCGTTATTAATATTGGCTAAATTAATTATTTCATGAGAACTTAGAACAGTTCCTGTTGGATTATTTGGATTGCAAATAAATATTAACTTTGGATTATGCTTTATTATTTTTTCCCTAAATTCTTCGATAGGGAATAGAAAATTTTCTCCAATGTAAGAACAACTTATTTTTTTCATTCCTCGGATTTCTGCACAAGGAGAATAGTAACCAAAAGTTGGATTTGTGGTTAGAAATATCTGATCTTTTTCTCCAAAGCAATTGAAAATTGCATTTATTGCTGCATCTGCTCCATTGAAAATTCCGATTTCATCATTACCAAATTTTCTTGAATCAAGATATTTATCACATAAAAATTTTTTTAAAAAATTATATTCTGGATAAATTGATATCTCATCTAATTTTATCGCTTTTAATGCCTCTAAAACCTTAGGACTTGGACCTAAAGTATTTTCATTAAAGTCTAAGCGGAGTAAATTTCTTCTATTTTCTAAAGGTGCAGAGTAAGACTGCATATTTATTATTTCTTCTCTTGGTTTTGGGAAAAGATTATTTAATGGATCAAAATCATTCATTACATTCTTTCTAAAGTTTCAATTCCTAAAAGCTCTAAGCTTAATTTTAGTGTTTTTGCAGTTAGGTCACATAAATTAAGCCTAGAGATTTTTATATTTTTTTCTTCTTTGAGGATTGGAACTTGATCATAGAATCTATTAAAAGTCTGACATAGCTCGAACAGATAATTGCATAATCTATTTGGCATTAAGTCTTTTTCAATAGAAATTATGACTTCATCAAACCTAAGTAATTTTCTGATAAGTTTCCACTCAGATTTATGTTCATAATTTACGTACTGAAAATCTTTAGATTCATAAACAAAATCATTTTTTCTTTTAATTCCTAAAATTCTTACAAGTGTATATAACAAATAAGGAGCAGTATTACCATTAAGGGAAAGCATTTTATCAAAACTAAATTGATAATTAGTAATCCTATTTTGACTTAAATCTGCATACTTAACAGCTCCTAATCCAATAATTCTTGAAGTATTTGCTATAAACTCTTCGGTCTCATAACGATCTTCATCTTCTAATCTTTTCAATAAATCTTCTTTTGCTCTTCTAACTGCTTCATTTAATAAATCTTTCAGGCGTATTGTTTCACCTTCTCTTGTCTTTAGTTTTTTGCCATCAATTCCTTGAACTAACCCAAAAGGGACATGGTCTACTTGACAATTTTGTGGGATCCATTTTGCTTTTTTTGCAACTTGAAAAACTCCAGCAAAATGATTTGCTTGCCCATGATCAGTTACATAAATAATTCTTGAAGCATCATCGCCATTAGGAGATTTATTGAATCTGTATCTTATAGCAGCAAGATCTGTGGTGGCATAATTAAAACCTCCATCTTTTTTTTGTATAATTAGCGGTAAAGGTTTGCCTTCTTTATTAGTCATCCCATCTAAAAATACACATTTTGCTCCTTGATCTTCTACTAACATTTTTTCTAAATTCAAATCATCAATAACTGATTTTAAGAAGGGATTATAAAAAGATTCACCTCTTTCTTCTATTTTTATTTTTAAATTTTTATAAATTTCATCAAATTCTTTTCTTGATTGATCACATAATAATTTCCAAGCTTTAATCGATTTAATATCTCCACTTTGTAACTTAACTACTTCCTCTCTAGATCTTTTTTGGAATTCAGATTCATTATCAAATCTTTTTTTTGATTCTTTATAAAATTCAACTAAATCACTTATCTTGATCTTTCCTATTTCTTCTAGATCATTTGAATATAAATCTTTGAGCTGAGTAATAAGCATGCCAAATTGTGTTCCCCAATCACCAACATGATTGAGTCTTAATACTTCATAACCTCTTAACTCGAAAATTCTAGATATTGAGTCACCTATTATTGTTGATCTTAAATGCCCTACATGCATTTCTTTAGCAATATTAGGGCTAGAAAAATCTACAATAACTTTATTGGACAAACCACTATCTAAATCTTTTCTAATTAGAGGTATACCAGCCCTATTGCATTGAATATTTGACTTAATTTTATTTATTAGAACCTCATCTTTTAATTTTATATTTATAAATCCAGGTCCAGCTATTTCTAGACTCTTACATAATTTTGCTATGCTTTTATTTTTATTTAAAAGGTTAATAAAATCATTAGAAATATCTCTTGGGTTCTTTTTATATATTTTAGATAAACTTAAACAAACATTACATTGATAATCACCAAATTCCTCTTTTGATGATTGTGTAATTAAATTCTTGCTAAGAATTGCGAATTCTCCTTTTTTATCATTTTTTTCAAGACTATCTAAAAGAGATTGTTCAAATTGTTTTGTTAATTCTTTAAAAATGATTAGCATTAATTATTCAATTATTTATCTATATGATTAATTAATATAACGCATACTCAAATCAATCCAATTACTTTTGGTGATTGAAGAACTTGTTGAAATCAAATCAATACCTTTTATTAGATATTTACTAATTTCTTGAGGGTTTATTCCAGAAACTTCTATTATCAAATTTTTATTGACTTCTTTTTGCAGACTATTAATTGATAACTCTCTTAATTCTTGAACGTTTTTTTTGATTATTTCAGGACTAAGTTCATCTAATAAGACACTATCCGCTCCTGCTAATACTGCTTCTTTTGCCTGGTCGATATTCTCAGCTTCAATTATGATATGAGTTGTAAAAGGCGAATTTAGGCGAATATTTTGTACTGCATTCTTAAGATTATCTGTCCATGCAATATGATTTTCTTTGATCATAGCAGCATCGTATAATCCCATTCTATGATTTACTCCACCTCCGCATTTGAATGCATATTTTTCAAATATTCTTAAGCCAGGAGTCGTTTTCCTAGTATCTGCTAATTTTATATTTGTGCCTTCTAATTTATCTGTAAGATTCTTTGTATATGTTGATATTCCAGATAAATGCATTGCTATATTTAAGCTGATCCTTTCACTAGCGAGTAAACTTTTTGCAGGCCCATATATTTCTAAGAGTTTTTGATCTTTAACAAATTTATCTCCATCAGAGATATTAAATTTTGGACTGATTTTTAAATCAATTTTTCTAAAAATTTCTTTTATAATTTCAACCCCGCAGAATATACCCTCTTCTTTTGCAATCCAATATGCATTACCATTCTCTTCTGTAATAGAGGAACTTGTAAGATCTCCCCTACCTATATCTTCATCGATCCAATTATCAATGATTTTACTTATTATTGGAGTATTTAAATCCACTAAACTAAGAAATAATTAATTAATAAAAATCAAACTGAAGTTAGAGAATCAACTATATATCACTATGTAATTTAACTCAAATTTATTTACCAATACAAAACTTAGAAAAAATATTATCTAGAAGTTCCTCTGTTAATTCTTGACCAGTTATTTTAGATAAGTTTTGAATTCCATCTCTCAGCTCAATTGATAACAAATCAAATGGCAATTTATTTTCAATTATTTCATCAGTATCATTTAAATTAGATAAGCAAGCAGATAAATTTGTTAGATGTCTTTCGTTTAAAAATATATTGATATTTTCTACTTGTTTTAATCCGCATTTTTTTATAATTGTTTCTATTAATAATCTTTCACCATCATTATTCTTAATACTCATAAGAATTGTGTTTTTTAACTCATTTGAATTAATATTTTTGCAATCAATTAAATCTTTTTTATTGCCCAAAATAGTAATTAATTTTTCTTTGGGGATTTCTTGTATTATTTTTTTATCTTCTTCATTAAATCCTTCTTCAAGACTATAAATATAAATTATAAAATCTGACTCTTTTATTTTCCCAAAACTTTTTTTAATTCCAATACTTTCAATTTGTTCATGAGTTTCTCTTATGCCAGCAGTATCAATTATTTTCATTGGAATATCATTAATAGTTAAATTAACTTCAATAACATCTCTAGTTGTTCCAGGAATATTAGTTACGATTGCTTTCTCTTTTTTTGCAAGCAAATTTAATAAAGAGCTTTTACCAACATTTGTTTTACCTATAAGCGCAATGGATATTCCATTGTGAATATATGCATTTCTTTTTGCATTTTCTATTAGTAATTCTATTTTTTCTTTGACTTTTTTAATGTTTTTTAGATATTTGGTGTAATCAAAATCTGTGAAGTCTTCTTCAAAATCAACTCTCGCTTCTATTTCGCAAAGTTGATTTATAAGGTCATTTTTAATATCATCAATTTTTTTCTTTATTTCTCCTTGAACCCCGCTAAAGGCTAACTCTGCTGATCTGGTATTGCTTGCATTAATTAATTGATTAATCGACTCGGCTTGAGTAAGGTCTATTTTTCCATTAAGAAAAGCTCTTTGACTAAATTCTCCTGGGTTTGCAAGTCTAACTCTAGAATTACTAGATAATAATATCTTTAAAACTTTATTTACTATGATAATTCCGCCATGGCAATGAAGTTCAACTACATCCTCTCCTGTGAAGCTATTTGGGGATTTCATCACTAAAATTAAAACCTCATCTATAAATTTATTTTGTTTATTTTCCTGAATAAAACCACGAAAAACCCTATTTGATTCCCATGCATATTTAGATTTAGTTTGAACAATCTTTTTGCAAGAATTTATTGCGTCTTTCCCTGATACTCTTATTATCGCAACTCCTCCCTTCCCAATACTTATAGCTGAAGCAATTGCGGCTATCGTATCTTCTGTAGTAACTATCGAATCCATCTCTCGCTTTGTTATGGATAATTAAGTAAGATTATCAAGAATTTAATTTTGAAATTTTCTTTCTGAATGAGATTTAAAAGAGATATTACCTATAAGAAAATTCTATCATTATTTAGGAGTCAGAATGGAAGTCCTTTCTTTAATGCTAAAGGTTTAGCTATAGGGGTATTTAGTGGTTGCTTTCCATTTTTTGGTTTTCAGACTTTAATGGGAGTATTTTTTGCGAAAATAGCTAAGGGAAATATTGTATTAGCTGCAATTGGTACCTGGATCAGCAACCCTTTTACTTATATTCCACTTTATTATTTTAACTATAAAGTTGGTTCGATTTTTTTAAATAATCCTTCTAATAAAATTCTTGAAAAAAGTTTAGTTATTGATGACTTATGGAAACAAGGTAGAATTTTTTCCTTAAAATTACTCTTAGGTTCATCTTGCGTAGGTATTTTATTAGCTTTGATTTGCGGCAGTATTGTTTTCTTTATCTACAAGATAAAAAGTAAAAGATAGATTGATCTGATTTTAAAATTAACTTTGTCCAACTCTGGCAATATCTAAAACATCTGCCATAGATTTAATTTGTTCAATTGTTTTGTGAAGTTGATTATAACTTTCAAGACCTACACAAAGATTTATAATAGCTGGTTTACCATAAGCAGTTTTAACATTGGCATCACTAACGTTTATACCTTTATCAGATAACCGCATAAGAATATCTTTAAGAACTCCAACTCGATCAATTACTTCTATTCGTAGCTGAATTGGAAACTTATTATCGCTAGTTTTATTATCTTGATTCCAACCGACAGGTAATCTTCTTTCTATTGGAATTGGCATTACATTTTCACAATCTTCCCTATGTATAGTTATCCCATGGTTGCCGAGCGACACAGTTCCGATAATATCCTCGCCTGGGAGTGGCGAACAGCATTTACCTATTCTGTAATCAAGACCTTCTATCCCGGAAATTGGTGATTTAGCTGCTGTATTAGATTGATTAGTGGATAAATTATTATTACTTTTAAGAGATTTTGCTATTTCAGAGTCAGAATCATTTTTTACATCTTCTGTCTGTAATTTTATTTCTTCTCTTAGTCTGTTTAATACTTGATGCAAGGTTAAACCACCAAAACCAAGAGATGCAAGAAGGTCTTCAGTAGTTTTTAAATTGCATCGATTTGCAACTTTTTTCATGGCTTCACTAGAAAGTAATGCTTCAAAACCGTTTCTACCTACTTCTTTTTCAAGTAAATCTCTACCTCTTTTAATCGTTTCATCACGATGGCTTTTCTTATACCATTGGCGAATTCTATTTTTAGCAGTTGGCGTAACTACAAAGTTCAGCCAATCCAAGCTTGGAGTAGCATTATTACTTGTCAAAATTTCTATGAAGTCACCATTTTGAAGTGCTGTAGATAATGGAGAAAGCTTTTCATTAATTCTTATTCCATTACAGTGATTTCCAACTTCAGAATGGATTCTGTAGGCGAAATCTATCGCGGTAGATCCTTTCCTTAAACCAACAACATCTCCTTTTGGAGTGATTACAAATACTTCTTCATCAAATAAATCTTCTTTAATTGAAGCTAAATAATCATTATGATCCCTTTCATTACCTTCTTGTTGCCATTCTACTAATTGTCTTAGCCAATTAAATCTCTCGGCATTACTTTTAGCAGGAGAACCACCCTCTTTATATTGCCAATGAGCGGCAATACCATATTCAGCAATTTGATGCATCGAAGTAGTTCTAATTTGAACTTCAATAGGTCGATGTCTTCCAATCACAGAAGTGTGTAAGGACTGATATCCATTGGGTTTTGGTAATCCTATATAGTCTTTAAATCTACCTGGAATTGGTTTGAAAGTATCATGAACAACTGCTAAAGCTCTGTAACAACTATCTGAATTGTCCATGATAATTCTTAGGGCAGCAACATCATAAATCTCGTGAAAATGCTTTTGTTGTCTTTCCATTTTGCTCCAGATGCCATAAAGATGTTTTGGCCTTCCTGTTATTTCAAAATTTTTCAAACCCGCTGAAATCAAGTTTTCCTTCATAAGATTCAAAGTTACTTTTAATCTTTTTTCTCTATCACTTCTTTTAACGGCGATTTGATCTTTAAGATCTAGATATTCTTTAGGCTCTAGAAATTTAAAAGCTAAATCTTCTAATTCCCATTTAAATCTGTTTATTCCTAGTCGATTAGCTAATGGTGCATAAATCTCTCTTGTTTCTCTCGCTATTCTTTGTTTTTTCTCATCATTTAGCCATTCAATTGTTCTCATGTTATGAAGTCGATCTGCAAGTTTAACTAAGACAACTCTGATATCGCTGGCCATAGCCAAAAACATTTTCCTAAGATTTTCAGCTTGTGCTTCAGTCCTGTTGTTAAAGTGAATGCCCCCTAATTTTGTTACACCCTCTACAAGTATTTTTACCTCTAATCCAAAATTTGTTTCTATTTCGGATAAATCAATGCCAGTATCTTCAACTACATCATGTAAAAGGCCTGCAGCAATAACAGATGAACTAGCACCTATTTCTCTAAGGAGATTTGCAACAGCAACTGGGTGGATAATGTATGGCTCGCCGCTCGCACGGAATTGTCCATCATGAGCTTTATAAGCAAGTTTAAAAGCCTTTACTATAAGGTTTTGATTCTCATCATTTTCTTTATTTGATTTTTCAAAATTATGAATATCTTTAAGAAGCCAATCGGGAATGTTTATTTGATAATTCAAAGATTCACTTTCATATTTTTTATTTTCAGGCAAAATAGTTTTGGAAACTTCAATTTCGTTTTTTTCTTTTGAATTTGCAGCTGCCTCGGACATTTTATATTGCTTTAGATGTATTTTATTTATGTCTAGAAAAATTTGCTATAAATCATGGAAAAAAATAAAGAAAAAATTATTGTAGTTAAAAATCTTACTGTTAAATATGGTCTAAAACAGCAACCTATTATCAAAAATTTTAATTTGGAAATAGATAGTGGAGATCATTTGGCCATAATAGGACCTTCTGGATGTGGAAAGACCACTTTTGCAAAAACATTAGTAAATATATTGCCTGCAAAGGCCACTTCTAAAGGGTATCTATCGATTTCTAATGTAGATCCTAGGAAAATTAATAACAAAGATGCACAATTATTTAGAAGAAAGAATTTTGGATTTATTTATCAAGACTCTATAAAAAAACTTAATCCGCTAATGAGAGTTGGGGATCATTTATATGAATTATTTAAAACACATGATCAAACTAAATCATCTTTAGCTATTAAAAAATTAGTAAGAGAAGTTTTTCAAAAAGTCGGAATTGAAGAAAGTATACTTGATTCTTTCCCACATCAATTTAGCGGCGGAATGAGACAGAGAGTTTCTATAGCAATGGCACTTGCTTTGAAACCTAAATTATTAATAGCTGATGAACCTACAACAAGCTTAGATACCAAAACAAGTTTTGAAATTATGCAAGAAATAATTCATCTATGTAATGAATTTGATACAACTTTAATTTTAATTAGTCATGATATTAATCTTGCAGCAAAGTGGTGTAAAAAAGTTGCAATAATTGAAAAGGGATCGATTGTTGAAAAAGGGAATATATTAGATATTTTTCAATCACCAAAATCAGATATCGGGAAAAAGTTAGTAAATGCTTCAAAAATAGTATTAGAACCAAGTACTAAAAATAATGCTCGAGATCAGATCGTTCTAGAGGTAAATAACCTAAGACATTGGTATAAATTAAATTCTTCAATTTTCATTAATAAATGGAATAAGGCTTTAAATGAAGTTAGTTTCAAGTTATATGAGAATGAGACTCTTGGAATAGTTGGTTCTTCAGGGAGTGGTAAAAGTACATTATGTAGAGCTTTAATTGGACTTCTTAAAGTAAGAGGTGGTGAAATCAAAATTTATGATAAAAATCATGCATCGAAAAAAAATAAATCTTTTAAAAAGAACTATAAAGTGCAAATTATTTTTCAAGATCCTTTTTCAAGTTTGAATCCGAAAATGACAATTAAAAGTATTTTGGAAGATATATTTTTTATTCAAAAAATTTCAGATAAAAGAAAAATCGAAAAAGAAATAAAATTAATGTTTAGAAATTTGAATCTTCCCTTAAATAATGATTTTTTTAATTCTTATCCTAGCCAATTATCTGGTGGTCAATTGCAAAGAATTTCATTAGCCAGAGCGCTATTGTTGAAACCAAAAATTTTGATTTGTGATGAGAGCGTTAATATGTTGGATGCTTCAGTAAAAATAGAGATTCTTGAATTACTTAGAGTCTTGCAAGAAAAAATGAATTTAACGATTATCTTTATTACTCATGATTTGGGCATTGCTACAAGATTTTGTAATAGGTTGCTAGTTATGAATCACGGAAAGATAGTTGATGAAGGAGAAAGTTCTACAATATTCACTAAAACTCAAAACACGTATACAAAATCGCTTCTAAATTCCTCTTTGAATCTTATTTAACTTTAAGAACACTTAGTAATTTTTGAAAATCTAATGGTAATTCTGATTCAAATATCATTTCTTTACCATTTATTGGATGTATAAGTCCAAGCTTAATGGCGTGTAAAGCTTGGCCATCTAATTTACATGGTAGTTTTTTACATCTTCCATATAACGGATCACCCACAATTGGATGATTAATGTGAGCGCAATGTACTCTTATTTGATGCGTTCGCCCCGTATCTAGTTTGAAACTCATTAATGAGTAATTGCCAAATCTTTCTTCTAATTTCCAATAGGTACAGGCATACCTTCCTGAAGTTTCTTCAACTACTTTATATTTCAATCTATTTAATTTATCTCTGCCAATGTTTCCCACTATTTGGCCTTCTTCAGAATTCGGTGCTCCATGTATTACTGCAATATATTCGCGTGATGCTATTTTTTCTTTAATTTGTTTCTGGAGATTTACTAATGCCTCTTGGCTTTTTGCAACAACTATACATCCGGAGGTATCTTTATCTAATCTGTGAACAATCCCAGGTCTTAGTTTCCCATTAATTCCAGGTAGATCTTTACAGTGAAAAAGTAATCCATTCACTAAAGTTCCCGATTTGTGTCCAGGGGCTGGATGAACAATTAGTCCTGATTGTTTATTAATTACTATGATGTGCTCATCTTCAAAAAGGATATTTAAATCCATTTTTTCAGGTTTCAAATAAATAAGAGGTTCTGGAGGAGGCATCCATATTTGAATATTGTCGCCATTTTTTAATGGGGTCTTTGCTTTCGCAGTCTTATAGTTTACAAGTACTAAACCTGAATTTATAAAATGTTGAATTCTTGCTCTACTTTGTTCTGGCCTTTTACTTACCAACCATCTGTCTAGCCTCATAGGAAGAGGTAGCTCATAAATAATTTCTATAAGCTCACCTTCTCCAATGCCGAAAGAATTTTGATTATTTAATTCCATAGTGGGACTTCTAAAGCAATTTTACCCAGCATTTGATTTCTATAATCTTCCAATAACTTATGAGACATTCTCCTCTTATCGCCTGAGGTATGTTTTGAAGCTGCTTCGTCGATCCAAGCAGAAGGACTCTTAAAGCCTTTAGTAATATCAACTCCATATCTATTAGATATCTGTTTAACTGAGATATTCGCATTCTTATCTTTGTTGAGAGTGGATATAATTTTGATAAATCCAACTGCGACACTCTCTATTTCATAAGCAGCTTCTCCAATATCGTCACACAGTGCAAGATTAAGTGCTGATTTTTGATCTTCTAAATTTGGAGGTATAACACCAGGAGCATCTAGCAGATCTATACCACTTTCTAATTTTATCCATCTTAAATTACGAGTCACGCCTGCTTTCCTAGCGCTATCTACAACTCTTTTTTTTGCGATTCTATTAATTAATGCCGACTTTCCTACGTTTGGAAAACCAAGTGTAAGGGCTCTAATTGGCCTAATTCGCATTCCTCTAGAGAGTCTTCTATCGTCGATTGACGACCTAGAATCTTTGGCTGACCTACAAATTTCTTTAATCCCTATTCCTCTTTTAGCATCACACCAAAGAGGATATTGATCTTTAGCATTAAACCATTTATTCCAACTATTGATTGTATTCGGGGAGATCATATCTGATCTGTTAATGACAAGAATATGTTTTTTATTATTAATCCATTTATTTAAGTGTGGATGTCCTGTTGACAAAGGAATTCGTGCATCTCTAACTTCTATAACTAAATCTACTTTATTGATAACTTCAGATAATTTCTTTTCTGCTTTTGCGATATGGCCTGGGTACCATTGGATTTTGGGTATGTCCACTTCAATAAATCAAATAAAATTTTGTATTCCTTTCAGTTTTTATAACTTTCAAAAGTATTTACTTCTAAATTTTAGTATAAATTCAATAACTAAAAATTTTTATAATCGTTAATTCTTAAAATTTATTAAGGCATAGGTAACAGTAACTACTTTTTAACCCAATAAGCCCAAATTAACGTTAGGGTCTTGAGATTATAAATATAGCTTGTTTAATGTCAAAATTATCTCTTTCCAGTCTTGAGAAGACACATTTAGAGGGAAAAAAAGTTCTTGTAAGAGTAGATTTTAATGTTCCATTAAATGAAGACGGTCAAATAACCGACGATACGCGTATTCGTGCAGCGATCCCAACTATTGAATATCTTATTAATCATTCTGCAAAAGTCATTTTAGCTGCTCATTTTGGTAGACCGAAGGGTCAGGTAAATGAAAAAATGAGATTAACTCCAGTAGCAGCAAGATTAAGTGAATTGTTGGGGCAAAATGTTGCTCTTACTAACAGTTGTATTGGTGATGAAGCAGTTGCACAATCAAATAGCTTATCTAATGGAGATGTTCTTTTACTTGAGAATGTTCGTTTTTTTGGTGAAGAGGAAAAGAACGATCTGGAGTTTGCTGAAAAATTAGCATCACATGCAGATATGTATGTAAATGATGCTTTCGGTGCTGCTCATAGAGCCCATGCTTCAACTCAGGGTGTTACAAATTATTTAAGTCCCTCAGTAGCTGGATTCCTTTTAGAAAAAGAATTGAAATACCTACAAGGAGCAGTAGATTCCCCAAATCGTCCATTGGCAGCAATAGTTGGAGGGTCAAAGGTTAGTAGCAAAATAGGAGTACTTGATTCTTTACTAGATAAGTGTGACAAAATCATGATTGGGGGAGGTATGATTTTCACTTTTTATAAAGCTAGAGGTTTAGATGTCGGGAAGAGCCTTGTAGAAGAGGATAAACTTGAGCTTGCTAAAGATTTAGAAGCAAAAGCAAAAGCAAAAGGAGTAGAATTATTATTACCCACTGATGTTGTTTTGGCTGATGAATTTTCTCCTGACGCCAATAGTAAAATATCTCAAATTGATGCAATTAGTGGGAATTGGATGGGTTTAGATATTGGTCCAGATTCCATTAAAGTTTTTCAGAATGCTCTTGCAGAATGTAAGACAATTATTTGGAATGGTCCAATGGGAGTTTTTGAATTTGATAAATTTGCAGATGGTACAAATGCAATAGCTACGACTCTTGCGGACTTAAGTGCTTTTTCTGAAGTTTGCACAATAATTGGTGGTGGAGATTCTGTTGCAGCAGTTGAAAAAGCAGGATTAGCTGAGAAAATGTCTCATATATCTACCGGAGGTGGGGCTAGTTTGGAACTTTTAGAAGGTAAAACTTTACCAGGTGTGGCTGCGTTAAACGACGCTTAGGCTATATCTCATCAACAATATCAATGCTCTTTGTGAAAGTAATCATTCCCTCAGGATGAGCTATGATTCCTGACCAAATTTGCATCCCTGGTATTGAAGGGGCTCTTGTAATTTTAAAAATCCCTCCAGACGCCAATGGTTCCAATAATATTTCTTGTTCAAACAATGAATTAACTTGATGAGGTTTTATAGCTCCAGCAATAACCACTTCTTCAAGAGGCTTATTTAGAATTATATCGATATCGTATTTTGAACCAGTAAGAACTCTATCAGGAATTTTAAAACTAATATCTATTTTTTTATTATCGTTTCTTATTGTGGTGAATAAATTTTTGATAATCCCTTCACTTATTTTTCCATTTACGATTGAAAATAAATAATCAAATTTGGATTCGAGTATATATATTTCTCCGTTAACTATTTTTTCCCCAGAAACTTTTATTCGCAAAATATCTTCATCTGGAATATTAGATTTTAATCTTTTGATCTTCCATTTGCTGTTAGGGAAATCATTAATAATCTTTGAAAATTGTTTTGGAATATTTTGGTTTTCATCATTTCTAAAATTTTTTTTAATAAACTCTAAGTCTCGCTTATTTAATGAGGTTTCTAAATTTCTTATAAAATCAACTTTTAATGTTTGCGTTATTGCTGAATAGGGGAGAATAAGATAAATAAATAAGTAGAGAGGGAATCCTATATTTCTGAATAAGTTTAAATTCAACATATTTATCATTTATTATTTTCATTCTACTAATTTAAGTTTTTATGTCTAAAAAAAATAATTTATTAGTTGCAGCTAGTGGAACAGGAGGCCATATTTTTCCAGCTTTAGCAGTTTCTAAAGAGGTGGAAGATGAGTGGAATATTCATTGGTTGGGTATTCAGCAAAGACTTGATGCGAATTTGATTCCCCAAAAATATAATTTGAAGACTTTGAATTTAAAGACACCAAGAAAAAATATTTTTTTGCTTTATCAATATATAAAAATTTTAATGTCAACTTTCCAAATAATTAGGATCTTAAAAGAAAAAAAAATTAACTTGGTTTTTACTACTGGAGGTTATATATCTGCCCCTACTATTGTTGCTTCAAAACTACTCAGGATACCTGTCATTATTCATGAATCAAATTTAATTCCAGGAATGGTCACGAAATATTTTGGTTTTTTGTGTAACTATGTTTTTCTAGGATTTAAGAAAACAAATTCTTATTTAAGACATTGTAAAACTATTTTCACTGGGACTCCTTTAAGAGATCAATTCTATAAATCCCATCCCTTGCCAGAATGGGTCCCAAAAGGAAAAGGACCTCTTTTGATTGTTATGGGAGGTAGCCAAGGAGCAAAAGCTATAAATCAAATTCTTAACGAATCTCTTGAATTTTTAATGAAAAAACAGTTTCGGATAGTTCATATTGTTGGCCAATCTAATCAAAAACCTTTTCATTTAAAAAACTCCAAAAATTATATTCAAAAGAAATTTACTAATGAAATAGCAGCTTTAATTCAAAACTGTGATCTTGTAATATCGAGATCTGGAGCAGGAACAATCAATGAATTGATGGAGGCTGAAAAACCTTCAATTTTAATTCCATATCCAGATTCTAAAAATAATCATCAGGAGAAAAATGCCATGATTCTTGCTGCAAGTGGAGGCTCAGTTTTAATCAATCAGAATAAAATGTCTAAAGAAGTTTTTGAAGAAACTCTCGAAAGAATTTTTAAAATAAAATCAAAAAAGGGAAAAAATCATTATGAAATATTAGATCTAATGAGGAAGAATATGGAAAATAATAATAAAATTAAATCTAAAAATGAGATAAAAAATTATATTAATTATTTTTTAAAGGAATTCTGAATTTCTTCACATAAAAGAGTGTTATTTTTTCTATTCTGCAGACTTATTCTTGCCCACTTTTCGTCAAGAAATCTAAATGAAGTGCATTCTCTAAGCAATATTCCCTTATTTTCTAAGTATTTTATATTTGGCGCCAAGGATGTTTCACTTTCTATTAAAAAAAAGTTGGTTGAAGAGTTATGAATTTTAAGGTTCTCTATTTTTAATAATTTTTCAAATACTCTCTTTTTTTCAATATTTATCCAGCTGTGAATCTGTTTTGTCCACTGTTTATAGAATTTCTTATTACTTAGTAGATCAATTCCGGCTTTAATAGAAAATGAATTTAAAGGCCAAGGATCTCTATTTATTTCCCATTGTTTAAGTTTTTTCGATGAGCCAATAACGTAACCTAACCTAAGACCAGGAATATTGAAGATTTTGGTCAAGCTTCTCAAGACTAATAAATTATCAAATCTTTTAGTTAATGGTATTAAAGATTCTTTCTCTCCATTAGGTGTTATCGATAAGAAAGCTTCATCGCAGATAACTAATTTATATTTTTTCACAACTTCCTCCAATGAATTCTTTTCCCATAATTGGCCGGTAGGGTTATGTGGATTTGTGATCCAAATAACATCACCTTTTGGATGAAGCGGAAATGATTGAGGAAAAATATCATTCCAGTTTTTTGGTAATTCGCAATGTATAAAATTGCTATTCCAACAATTTAAAGATCTTTCATAATCAACAAATGATGGAGAAGGGATACAACTTATTCCGAATTTGGATGCTTCATAACCTGCCCAGGTTATTAATTCAGAAGCTCCATTTCCAGGCAATATATTGTCTGGATTTATCCCATGAAATTTGCCGATTATTTCTTTCAGATCACTCAAGTTTCTTTCTGGGTAATATCTAAAGCTAAGATTTTTAATTTCCGCATTTATTGAATCTATTAGTATTTGAGGGGGATCAAAGGGTACTAATGATGCACTTGCATCAATGATTTCGGATGGTAATAAATTTAATTTTTTCGCAGTTGCATATACATTTCCACCGTGCTTCAAGTTTGATCCTTGCATGGCTAACGTTGAGTAAAAATGAGGTTCATTATTCATTGTCTGATTTTATTCAACCCATTTTAAATCTGATCCAATTGCATCTTTTATACTAGATAATTGATGGTTATTGAGTTGCTTTATAATTCCCTCAAGTATATCTGGTACTAATTGTGGACCCTTATATATCCATCCTGTATAAAGTTGAATTAATGATGCTCCAGAACAAATTCTTTCCCAAGCTGACTCAGGACTATCTATTCCACCAACGCCAATTAAAATAATCTTTTTATCAATATTATGTATATGTTTTATTATTTGATTTGCTTTTTTTTGGAGAGGTCTTCCACTTAATCCTCCATTCTCTTGAGATAGTAATAATCCAGTTTGCCTGATCTTTCTATTTTCAAGACCTAATCTATCAATGCTGGTGTTTGTAGCAATTATTCCATCAATGTTTTCCTCGATTATTAATTGGCAAATATCTTCAATATCTTTAAGGCCTAAATCTGGCGCAATTTTTACAAATAATGGTGGACAATTAGGTAAGTTTTTAATTTCTCTAAGAAGTTCTTTTAGAAGAATTGGATCTTGTAATTTTCTTAGTCCTTCAGTATTTGGAGAACTAACATTTATTGCTGCGTAATCACAATAAGGAATTAATAATCTTAGAGAAGTTAAATAATCATCTTTTGCTTGAGATAAACCTGTAATTTTTGACTTCCCGAAATTTATCCCTAAACAAATATTCTCCCTGTTTTTTTTAAACTCAATACCTTGTTCGACAAAGTTTTTAACTAGATTTTCAGCACCATTATTATTGAAACCCATTCTGTTTAATGCTGCTTCTTCTTCTGCCAATCTAAATAATCTTGGTTTGGGATTTCCATTCTGAGCAAATTTAGTTACTGTACCAAGCTCAGCAAATCCAAAACCAAAATCTTTCCATATATTTGCGGCATTTCCATTTTTGTCAAAACCTGCAGCTAAACCTATTGGATTACAAAAATTTATTCCACATATGTTCTGAGTTAACCTTTTATCAACTACAGAAAATTCTTCATTTAGATTTTTTAAGATAGTAGATACTATAGGCCAATTATATTTTCTTGAACTGAATGATAGGAGACTAAGAGATAAATTTGTTAAGTATTCTGCATCAATTCCAGAGTCTTTTTTTAATACAGGAGTAATCAAGTTTTTATAAAGATTTTTAAACCCCCCCTTCTGTTCATTCATAAAAAATTAGGCTTCTTTTTTTTCTATTATCCAATATTTTTTATCTTTAGGAATCAATCTCCAATTGCGCCATTCAAAAAGTGAATATTGTTTTATCTTTAAGTGGTTTTCATCACCTAATAAGGTGTCTAGTTCAGGTGAACTTAAAAGGTACTTTTTTTCTGCAAATTTTTGAATTAATTCATTGCGGGAAAATAATTCCTGAATTTTTGCAGGTGCATTTTTTTCAAAAAAATCAACTGAGGATTCTACTTTTTTTAAGTTACTTTTTATAGATATGCCTTTGCTGTAATTAGTTGCAATTTTATCAACCCTATCATTTTGTTTATCCCCGCTATGACCTTTAACATATTCCATTATTAGGCCATTAATTCTTAATTGATCAATTTTTTGCCATAGATCAAGATTTTGAACTGGTTTTCCTGAACTTGTTTTCCATCCATTTTTCTTCCAATTAATAATCCATTTTGTATAACCCTCTATGACATATTTACTATCAGTTCTTAGTTTAAAGTTGTCTTTTAATTTGTAGGTTTTTAATTTCTCAAGAGTTTTTATAGCCGCAGTGAGTTCCATTCTATTGTTAGTAGTACTTTGCTCGGAACCACCTATTTCTAATTCGCTGTTATCATCAAAAATTATTAAACCACCCCAACCACCTGGGCCTGGATTACCACTGCAGGCTCCATCTGTTGCGGCTTCAATCGCAATGCTATCACTATTCATAATTTTTGAAGCCGATATTAAGGTTATCGGCTTGAAAAAATGTACTCTTACTTAAGTGTAACTTTACCGCCAGCTTCTTCAATCTCTTTCTTTAAAGATTCAGCATCTGCTTTGGCAATTCCTTCTTTTACTGTTTTTGGTGCAGATTCAACAAGTGCTTTTGCATCGCCAAGACCTAGACCAGTTGCATTTCTTACAACCTTAAGTACTTTGATTTTTGCAGCTGCATCAAAGCTTTCGAGAACTACATCAAATTCAGTTTTTTCTTCAGCAGCGCCACCATCTGCATCACCACCAGCTGCTCCTGGAGCTGCCATTACTACACCTGCAGAAGCTGCAGCAGATACACCAAAAGCCTCTTCAATTTGCTTTACAAGCTCAGATGCTTCTAAAAGTGATAAAGATTTTAGTGATTCAAGAATTTCTTCAGTTTTTGCGGACATTTTCTTAAAAGTTAATTAGGGTTTTGATTTAAGATTCTGATTTTTCAGAATGTTGTTTAAGTGATCTAGCAAGTCCAGAAGGCACTTCATTGATAGAGATCGCAATTTTTGTTGCTACGCCATTTAGAGCGCCAGCAATTTTTGCCATCAATACTTCTTTAGATGGAAGACTTGCAATTTCTTTTATTTCAGAATCGCTAAGAAGTCTGCCTTCAAATAAAGCTCCTTTGGTCTCGGATTTTTTGGTGTCTTTTTGAAAAGATTGGATTGCTTTTACAGCACCACCAACATCTTCTTTAATTAACACAAAAGCATTTGTTCCGGTCAGTAAAGATTTAAGATCGTTCCAATTACTATCTCCATCAATAGCTTTGCGCATTAATGAATTTTTAGTGACTTTGCAGATGCCGTTAGTTGTTTGCAATCTAGATCGCAAATCTGACATCTCTTTGATTGTTAAACCTTTATAGTCAAGAACTACAGCCATTTCCGAGTCGTCTAAAAGAGATTTAATCTCAGTAACGATTTTTTGCTTATTCTCTAGTGTTCGGCCCATTGATGTTTTTTGGATCGTAATTTAGGGAGAGCAGGAAATGCGGCAAAGTTCTTTTAAAGAGGCCGCTTTTATTAGATCCAAAAAGAAATAATTTAAGACGAGTCCTCGGTAGGAATTAAAAATTTAGAATAACTAAATCAACCTACTTTCTTTGGCCGTATTATTGCAATTTAAATTATACTACAAAGCGTTAACCTTCAGGTTGGTAATCTTGTACAGCATTTATGTCTAATTGAACTGAAGGCCCCATTGTTGAAGTTACATAAAAAGTTTTCCAATACTTTCCTTTAGCTCCACTTGGTTTATTTTTATCAATTGATTCTTGTAAGGTTTTTAAGTTGTCAAATAGAGCCTCTTTTGTGAAACTTGCTTTTCCAAAGCGGACATGAACGATTCCAGCCTTATCTGCTCTAAATTCGAGCTTACCCGCTTTGAATTCTTTTATTGCATTAGCAATGTCATTAGTTACTGTCCCAGCTTTAGGATTAGGCATTAAACCTCTAGGTCCTAAAACTCTTCCTAATTTTGCAACCTTTGGCATCATATCTGGAGTTGCAATAAGTAGATCAAACTCCATATTTCCTTTATTGATGCTTTCTACAAGATCTTCTTCGCCAAATAAATCTGCACCAGCAGCCTTGGCTTTCGATACATTCTCACCACTAGTAATTACTGCAATTTTGATGCTTTGGCCAGTACCATGTGGTAATGCAACAGTGGTCCTTAATTGTTGATCAGTATATTTTGGATCAATACCTAGACGTATATGTGCTTCAATAGTTTCATCAAATTTTGCATTAGCATTTTCCTTGATAATACTAAGAGCTTCGAGTGGTGCGTAAATGCGATCTTCTATCTTTGTTGATAGAGCCGCCATTCTTTTAGATAGTTTTTTCATAATAATATTGGGTGCAAACGGTTATTAACTAACCTCCCCTAAATAGTGAGAAATTGTGTATTGAACTCAATCAGTGATAGAGACGCCCATATTACGAGCAGTACCCTCAATTACTTTCATTGCTGATTCAACACTAGAACAGTTTAGATCAGGAAGCTTAGTTTTGGCTATTTCTTCTAATTGAGCTTTACTTATATTCCCAACAGAGCCTTTTGCGGATTCACCTGAACCTTTCTCTATGCCAGCTGCTTTTGTTATTAAGACGGAAGCAGGAGGTGTTTTTGTGATAAAAGTAAAGCTTCTATCTTCAAAAACAGAAATCTCGACTGGAATTACAAAACCTGCTTTATCTTGTGTCCTTGCGTTGTATTCTTTGCAAAATGCCATGATATTGACACCATGTTGTCCTAAAGCTGGCCCTACAGGAGGAGCAGGATTTGCTTTGCCTGCTTGTAGAGCAAGCTTGATAACTGCAACAATTTTTTTTGCCATTAGATTAGAGAATTTAAGCTGGAGTAGAAAATCATAATTTTACTCGATAAACAAGAACAATTAGAAATTAATTTTGTTTATTGATTTGGGAGAATTCTAATTCTACAGGAGTCTCGCGCCCAAATATTGAAAGTAATGCTTTTAATTTATTTCTTTCTCCGGAAACTTCTATAACTTCTCCCTGGAAATCCTTGAATGGACCGCTTGTTACAATAATTCTATCTTTTTCTTCAATATCTAACTTGATTACAGCTTTTTTCTCTGACGCGCGCTTAAAGATCCTATTAACTTCTTGTCTTGATAATGGTCGAGGTTTGATATGACCTCGCGATCTTCCGCTGCCTCTACCGTCTTCAGCACCCACAAAGTTAATTACATTTGGAGTACTTTTAACAGCCATCATTGTATCTTCATCTAAAATCATTCTTACAAGGACATAACCTGGGAAAACTTTTTCTTCAGTAGTTTGTCTGCTTCCATCTTTTTTTAATTTAATTCCTGGAGTTTGGGGAATTTCAATTTCAATGATTCTATTATTAACACCTAAAGTTACTGATCTCTGCTCAAGAGTCGCTTTTACTTTTTTTTCACAACTTGATGCTACCTGAACTGCATACCATCTTGCGATGCTTGTGTTTGCTTTTGAAGAAGCAAGGTTTGTAGTTAATTCATTACTCATTTTTCTAGAAACTTAATTAAGATCTTTATTAATGGATGTTCGGGAGATAATTCAACCAAAAATTTGCGAGGCTGCCCATCCATAGAATCTGCTAACAGAAGCAATGGCTGCAGCAGAAAAAGATACCATAATTATAACTGCTATTGATTCGCTAAAAAGTTGTTGTTTGTTAGGCCACACGACAAGTTTAAGCTCATCATAGGTAGATCTAAAAAAATTATTCTTTTTTTTAGGCTCTTCAACTTCAGGAGAATCCTTTTTGAGAGGTTCTTTATTAGTAGTAGGACTTGTCACAAAATTTTTTTGAAATTAAGCTTTATGCTTTAGTTTTTATTTTAGCTTATTGATTTACTTCTCAGCTAGGTTTGAAAACGATCTCATCTTTTTTAGCAGGGTTAAGTTTAATTGTTATATTTTTTTTATTTTTGAAGTTATCCTCTAAAAGTTTTGCAGCCAAGGGATTTTCTATTTGTCTTCTAAGTTCCCTGCTAAGCGGCCTAGCACCATATTCAGGTTCGTAAGAATCGTTTGCAATTTTGTTGATAACTTTTTTGTCTATAGCGATATTTATTTTCTGCTCAAGTAGCAGGTTCTTTAAATCTTCTGTTTGTAGAATGATTATTTTTTGTAGTTCATCAATAGATAATGGATCAAACTTTACCACTTCGTCAATTCTATTTAAAAATTCAGGTCTAAAAATTGAAGACAATGCATTACTAATTGAATCATCTAGAGTTTGTTGATCTTGTTCTAACTTTCCCTCACTTTTAGAAATCTTTTGTGAATACTCCAGTATAGATTTACCAGCAAGGTTACTTGTCATAATGATTACCGTATTTTTGAAATCTACTGTCCTTCCTTGAGAGTCCGTTAATCTTCCTTCATCTAAGACTTGCAAAAGGATATTAAATACCTCTGCATGTGCTTTTTCTATCTCATCAAGAAGTATTACTGAATAGGGTTTACGTCTTACAGCTTCAGTTAATTGACCTCCCTCTTCATAACCAATATAACCTGGGGGAGCTCCTAAAAGTCTTGCTACGGCATTTTTCTCCATATATTCACTCATGTCTAATCTTAAAAGTGCGTCTTCTTCATCAAATAAAACTGTTGCAAGAGATTTTGCTAATTCTGTTTTACCAACTCCAGTGGGACCCATAAATAAAAAAGATCCAATAGGTCTTTTAGGACTTTTCATGCCAACTCGAGCTCTTCTAATTGCAGCAGAAACAGCTTCTATGGCTTTTCCTTGTCCAATAACTTTTTCACTTAGTTCTGTTTCTAGATTGACTAATTTCTTACGTTCATTTGAAACTACTTTAGAAATTGGAATACCTGTGATTTTTGATATAACATCTGCAATATCATCAGGTTCAACTTGATATTTAAAAGGGAAATTTCTATTTTTCTTTATTTTATTAAAGTTCTCTTCAAGTTTTTGTATGTCATTCTCTATTTCTCTTAACTCTTCTGCAAGCTTTTTTGAATAATCTAGATCATTTTCAATTTCGGGATTTGATTTATCTTTAATTTGTTTGGTTAGCTTATCTTCTTCTTTCATTAAAATAGATAATTCCTCCATTTCTGCACGTAAATTGTTCCAATTTTCCAAAAGAACGTTCAATTTTGCCTCTGATTGTTGTCTATTATTCAATAGTTTTTCTTGAGCTTCATTATTTTCTCCTTGCAAATTATTCAATTTTTCATCAATAGTATTAAGTTTGTTTTCTTCTTGGAGAATGATTTGAGGCATATTATTAGACTCGATTTTCAACTGTGCAGCTGCTTCATCAATTAAATCTATTGCACTATCAGGGAGACATTTATCGCTGATGTATCTATCGGCCAATTTTGCAGAATAGTTTACAGCCTCTTCAGAAATTTTTATGCCATGATGTGATTCATATTTCTTTTTGATCCCTTGTAATATTTTTGCGCTTAATTCTACTGAAGGTTCATTTACAGCTATCTTTTGAAAGCAATTATTCAATGCCTGATCTTTTTCAATAGTTTCACGAAATTTCTCAGGTGTTGTTGTACCGATACATCTAAGTTCTCCTTCAGCTAGTAAAGGTTTTAAGATATTACTGATGTCGGTAGAAGATCTGTTAGAACTTAATATTGAGTGAATTTCATCAATAAATAGAATCATTCCTTGGTTTGGATTACTTAGTTCCTGCATTATTAAGCTTAGTCTTTCCTCTAGTTGACCTCTAAATTTGGTCCCAGAAACTAATGCACCTAAGTCAAGTGAAATAATTTTTAAGTCTTTTAAATTATCAGGAACTTTTTTGTCTACAATTAATTGAGCAAGTAATTTTGCAATTGAGGTTTTACCAACTCCAGGATTGCCAATAAGTATAGGGTTATTTTTGTTTCTTCTGGAGAGTACCCTCATTAAATTATTTATCTCATTTTCTCTTCCTAAAACGGGATCCAGTAAGCCTTTTTTAGCTGATTCTGTTAAATCTTTTCCATAAATTGAAAGAGCATTTTCATCTTTTCCAACTTGTTTTTTGGTTTCAATTTGAAGTTCACTTTTCGGTGATGGAACAATAGCTTTTTTTAATTTTTCTTCTTTTACAAAAGTCTCGTTAGTCTCGTTGTTTGATTCAAAATTAGATTGATTATTTATTTCAATTACATTCGCATAATTTAAAGAATCTTTTGATTGATTAATATTTGGGTAAAACTTTAATTCTTCCTCTAATTTTTCCATTGAAAGGTTTCCTTCTTCAAAAACATAATTTCCAATTCTTAAATCTCTTCCAAGAGCTATTAGTAAATGAGGGATTTCTATTAATCTCGATCCCCATTGAGTTTTAATCTGATTAGCGTTATCTAATAAAATTTCTAAATCTTCTCCGATAGTAAAAATATCTGACTCATTTGTTGGTGTCTCTTCTAAAAAATCTTCTGTTATGTCTAAAACTGTATCTTGGTCGATTGATAATTTTTCAATGAAGGCAAAGAATTCACTTGATGAGAACAATGTATGAATTATGTGTTCAATATTAAATTCGCTATGATCCCATTTTTTTGCCGTTTCTTCCCCTAATAAAAGAAGATTCCAACTAATATCGCTAAATAGTTCAGGACTGGATGTAAGTGTTTCTCTCATAAACTATAAAAACTATAGTTGATTATTAATTAATATTCTAAATAGGATTTGCATTAATAATCATCCAATAATTTTCAAATTGTAAGATGAATTTGAAAATTATTTTGATGAGAGGATTTGCGGGGACTTTAGAATGATAAAAACGTTAAATAATATTATCTAAGCTCTTATTAAATTAATAATTATAGTTGATTAACAAATATATTTCAGATATTAGCCAAATAGTTCAGCTATTAATAGGATTTAAATAGTAATAATTAAATTGTGAAAGAAACTATTGATTTTCTTATTGATACTGTTGAAGCAAGGCAAGTCCTTGATTCAAGAGGTAATCCGACTGTAGAGGCAGAAGTATTTTTGGAATGTGGTGCAAGTGGTAGAGCAATTGTTCCCAGCGGAGCTAGCACTGGTGCTCATGAGGCACATGAATTAAGAGATGGTGGTTCGAAATATATGGGAAAAGGCGTTTTGAATGCCGTTAATAAAATTCATGAAACAATATCGCCGGCTTTATGTGGTTTGTCATCTTTAGATCAAACTGCAGTAGATAAATTAATGATTGAAATTGATGGAACTCCTAATAAGTCTAACCTTGGAGCAAATTCAATCCTTGCAGTAAGTCTTGCAACTGCTAGAGCATCAGCAAATGCTTTAGACATTCCCCTATATAGATATCTTGGAGATCCGTTATCCAATCTTCTTCCAGTCCCATTGATGAATGTAATAAATGGTGGTGCTCATGCACCAAATAGTCTTGATTTTCAGGAATTTATGCTTGTTCCACATGGAGTTAATAATTTCAGTGAATCATTAAGAATGGGTACTGAAATTTTTCACTCATTAAAATCATTACTTGATCAAAAAGGTCTATCTACTGCTGTGGGCGATGAGGGTGGATTTGCCCCGAATTTGTCATCAAGCGAAGAAGCAGGGGACTTATTATTAGAAGCAATTCAAAAAGCCGGATTTAAGCCTGGTGAGCAGGTATCTTTAGCTTTAGATGCTGCTAGTACTGAATTTTATAGTGATGGTATTTATAAATATGAAGGTAAAAGTTTAAATAGTTCTGAAATGATTTCATATCTTTCAAGATTAGTTTCTAATTATCCCATAGTTTCAATAGAGGACGGTTTAGCTGAGGATGATTGGGAGGGTTGGTCAGAATTAAACAAAGTATTAGGGAATAAAATTCAGCTTGTAGGTGATGATTTATTCGTTACTAATACAGAAAGATTACGGAAAGGGATTATAGAAAAATCCGCCAATTCAATCCTAATAAAGGTAAATCAAATTGGGACATTAACTGAAACTTTGGAAGCAATTGAGTTAGCTAAAATGTCTGGTTTCACAAGTGTTATAAGTCATAGAAGTGGTGAGACTGAAGATACAACAATTGCAGATTTATCTGTCGCAACAAGGTCGGGTCAGATCAAGACTGGCTCTTTGAGCAGAAGTGAAAGGATTGCAAAATATAATAGGCTTTTAAAAATTGAGGAGGAATTAGGAAATCAAGCAAGATTCGCTGGAGCTTTAGGTTTAGGTCCCAAAAATATATAGTTTTTTTTAGCGCTTAAGTTTTTCTAAACGTGAGCCTTTTCTCATACTTAATTGGCACTTTATCCAATCAATACTTATTGGTAGTGCAAAAAAAAGTGGCAACAATGCAAAATTATTTTGTTTATTGGTTACAAGTAAAGCAGATGCAATTGATAAGCTTCCTATGAGAATTGAATGGCCTAAAGTTTTTTGAGCCGTAAACATTTTTTTGAATTGCCTATCAGACTCTCCCATTCTTATTTGCAATTGTAAATCGCCCTGTTCTAATCTTTCTAAACTTTCATCTATTCTTTTAGGAATTCCAACAGCTTTCGATCCTAGTTCACCTACTTGCCTGCCAAATTGGTTAATTAAATCGTTGGGACTTTGATTATTTGAAGTCATAAGTTCTATTAAATAAGGCTTGGTAACTGATACAAGGTTAAACCCTGGATTAAGCATTCTACCAACTCCTTCAAAAGTTGATAAAGCTCTCATCACAAAGATTAAATCTACTGGCAGTTGAAATGGCGTTTCATAAACCAGTTCGTATAAATCTCCAGATAATTTTTCAATAATATTAGGACTAAATGGCGGAGTTAAGGCTTCTTTAAGCATCAATCTGACTAATCTTCTGACTGGTCCTACATCAATATCTTTTGAAATTAGCCCAGCTAATTGTAATTGACTAACAAGTGATGAGGCGTCTCTAAGAGCAGCAGCCTTAACCATCCCCCCTAATCTTGTTTGAAGATTATTTGAGATGTTCCCCATCATTCCAAAATCATAAAAAATTAATTTACCTTCACTTGAAACTGCTAGATTCCCTGGATGAGGATCTGCATGAAAAAAACCGTAATTTACTAATTGTTTTAGGTAGCTGATTGCGCCTATCTCTGCAATTTTAGATAAATCAATTTCTTGTGATTTTAATTTTTCTAAATCGCTTATTTTTGTCCCTTCTACATAACTTAAACAAAGCACTTTTTCACTGCTCATATCCCAAATTACTTCAGGAACTTCAACATTTTCATCATCAAGAAATTGCTGTCTAAATCTTGCTGCATATTGCGCTTCGCAATTAAAATCAAGTTCTTTCATCAGAACTTTCCTACACTCTTTAGCAATCTCAACCCAGTTTCTACCACGACTCCAATTCTTATTTTTCTGCAATAATCCCGCTATTTGCTGCATTATGCCCAAATCGATAATAAACAATTCTTTTAAATTGGGTCTTTGAACTTTAAAAACTACTTTCTTACCATCTTTTAAAGTCGCCCTATGAACCTGAGCTAGTGATGCTGATCCAACCGGATTACATATTATTTGATCTATTTCCTTAAACTTAGAACCTAGTTCATTTCTAATAGTCTCTTCAACTTGTGTAAATGAAAAATTAGGAACTTGATCCTGCAATTTAGACAATTCCTGTATCCAGGTATTAGGAATTAAATCAGGTCTCGCTGATAATAATTGTCCAATTTTAATAAATGCTGAACCAAGCTTTATTAATTGATTAGTAAAACACCTAGCTCTTTTAATTTGGACCCTACTTTTTTCATTCTTCTTAGCTTGGAAAATTGTAAATCTAATATTATCTATCCACAAATTTATTAAAAGTGAAATCAGAGTTATCCAAATAAGAGAGGCCCTCTTCAACTTTTTTAAACGATAATGAAGAATGTGAAGACTCATTTCATTTGATTATTTATGGTTTTATTGAAGAGATCAATTTGTTCATTGATATCTCCAATTTCATTTAAAGCTTTTTTTATTTTGGAATCTTGATAAGTATTTGCAGACTCATTTTCTTGAATATTTTCGGCTTTTTCCATTCTTGAGGCTTCTTCAATTATGGATTCTTTCAAACTATCAAATTCTTTTTTGAGAATTTCTGGAGCATCCTGAGCAATATTTGTTGCTTCTTCAATTTTGTCAACCAATATCTCGTTTAATTTTTCGGTTACTTTCTTAATGGCAGCTTTTAAAAGGTAATCAGAGTTGGCCATGGAAAATATAATGTTTCTACAGCAATTAATTTTGCATATTAACTAATAATAGATCAATTCAGAACATTTCACGTACCTGATCATTTTGATAATTAATTTTTTATGTTTTTCCTATGTAAGTTTGTTTCTATATTATGCTTTTTTCTATTTTTTCTTTTAACTTATATCTATATAGAGGTTTAGGTATTTACATTAAAATATCTTCTAACCAAGAACTCATCTAATTAACTACTAAAAAGGAGTTTTTAAAAATTGGAAATCATTGAGTCAGATGTAGTTATTATCGGAGGAGGCCCGGCCGGATGTACTTGCGCACTTTATACATCTCGTTCAAACTTAAAGACAGTCATTTTAGATAAAAATCCATCTGTTGGCGCCCTAGCAATAACTCATCAAATCGCTAATTATCCGGGTGTTCCGGTTGATATAAGTGGGGAGAAATTACTTACTTTAATGAGAGAACAGGCTGTGCAATACGGCACAGACTATAGGAGAGCACAAGTGTTTGGAATAGACGCTAGTGGAGAATGGAAAATGGTTTATACGCCAGAAGGCACTTTCAAAGCTAAAGCACTTGTACTTGCAAGTGGAGCTATGGGTAGGCCTGCATCATTTAAGGGCGAAGCCGATTTTCTTGGTAAAGGAGTAAGTTATTGTGCTACATGTGATGGGGCTTTTTATAAGAATAGAGAAGTTGCGGTTGTTGGAGTGAATAAGGAGGCAATTGAAGAGGCAACTGTTCTAACTAAATTTGCATCGACTGTTCATTGGATTACATCAAGTGATCCTAAATCAGATAATGAAGAAGCTATGGAATTGATGGATAACTCAAATATAAAACATTGGAGTAGAACAAGATTATTGGAAATATTGGGCGATGATATGGGCGTGAATGGGGTTGTTGTAAAAAATAAACAAAAAGAAAATCCTATCAATTTAAATTTAGATGGAGTGTTTGTCTATATGAGTGGTTCAAAGCCGATTACTGATTTTTTAGGGGACCAAATTGCTTTAAAAGAAGACGGAGGGGTTATTGTTGATGACTTTATGTCTACAAACTCAGATGGGGTATGGGCTATTGGAGATATAAGAAATACACCATTTAAGCAAGCCGTAGTTGCAGCTTCTGATGGCTGTATTGCTGCAATGTCAATTGATAGATACTTAAATAGTCGAAAAAATATAAGAGTAGATTGGATTCATTCTTAAAAATAAATATTGCTTCTTTAATTTAAAGGGGTGTTGCCTCAGAAATATAAGCAACTCCTCCGTAATAGCTTAAATCGTCCCTGATATTATCTCTCATTTTATCTATTAATTCTTGCTCACAAAAAACAATTACATGAGCATTTGCTCCTAATCCTGTAAATTCCATATCTTCAGTAACAACTCTTTCAGGCCCTCTGCCTGTGGCGTGTTTCATAACTGTATATCCAGGAACATTAGCTTTTTCTAATGTTTTGATGATTGCATCTAGTTCTCTTTCACTAAATATTAAGTCTAATCTTTTCATTTTTATAGAGGGGACAATGGGATAATGGTATTTACTAAACTCATATATATGGGAATGCCAAGAACTATATTGAATGGGAAAGTTAGACCTAGTGTAGTTGAAATATAATAACTAGATTTAGCTTCTGGTACCGTCATCCTCATCGCTGCAGGAACTGCTAAATAAGAGGCGCTAGCACATAAAACCACAAATAAAAGTGCATTGCCAGGTCCTAATGATAAAAATCTTGCAACGAAAACACCAATAAATGCGTTAAATAAAGGCATAAAAATGGCAAAGCCAATCAAGAACGAACCCGCATTCTTCAGTCTCGGTAATCTTTGAGCAGCGACTATTCCCATATCTAACAAGAAGAAGCATTCTGCTCCATAGAATAATTGTCCAGTAAAAGGCTCCATTTTTGCAATCCCTGAGGGATTACTGGAAGCAGTAAGAAATCCTACAATTAGACTTGAGAGCAATAAATAAACTGATCCATTCAAAAGCGATTCGTGTAATATTGCGCTTAGATGCATTTTTCTTGATTTTGGCCTATTTTTGGGAGCTGCAAATTTCACAAGTAATAATCCAACAATTATTGCAGGAGACTCCATTAAAGCTAAGGCTCCAACCATAAACCCATCAAAAGCTATTTTTTGACTTTCCAAAAAACTTTCTGCGGAAATAAATGTAACAGCACTAATTGAACCGTATGCTGCTGCTATTGCAGCGGAATTAAAGACATCAAACTTAAATCTTAAAATTAAAAATCCAATCAGCGGAATTACTAATGACATAAGAATTGCAGCACTTAAAGTAGGCAATACTTGATCTGTAAAACCACTTTTCTGTATCTCTATACCTCCTTTAAAACCAATTGCTAGTAGCAGATATAAGGAGAAGAGTTTAGGTAATGGAGCTGGTATTTCTAAATCAGATTTAAAGAGTACTGATATTGCTCCAATCAAAAAGAAAAGAACTGGCGGGGCTAATACATTTTGAAGAATTGGATTTATTTCCATAAATTATTAGGCTATTTCATTTAGAGCGGTTTCTAAAGCTTCTTTTCTTGTTTCAATGATGCCTTCAACTCCAAACTTAGCTAATCTGTCTTTTACTTTTTCATTTGCCCCAGCAACAAATGCTTTTCTGGAATTATTTTTTGCTTCCTGCATCATGTCCTCTATTGCGAGAGTCGCTGTCACTCCAAGTCTTGGGACGTCAGTAATATCTAATATTAAAACCTTGTAATTTCTTACCAGCATCATTCTCTCAGATATACCTTTAGCTGCTCCAAAACTCAGTGGACCTTTTAGTCTAAATAACATTACTTCTCCTGAGCATCTATCTAGTAGTGCTTTTTCATCAGCGGGTAATGCATTTTTGGCTTGATCATCATTTGATAAAGGATTATCCTCGTCCATACCTTCAAGTTGAGTTTCGGTTATTGAATCGATAGTGAGCATATTTGCTATGAATACACCTACTAAAACTGCCCAAATTAAATCCCAAAAAACAGTCATTAGGAGTACTCCATACATCACAACTGAAGTTTTTAAAGATAATTTGTGAGCCCTCCTCAAGAATCCCCAATCAATAATATCTAGACCAACTTTTATAAGAATTCCAGCAAGCAACGCAGTTGGTATTTGCTCAGCTAAAGGTCCTGCGCCAACTAAAACTATCAACAACACAATCGAGTGAACCATTCCAGAAATGGGAGTTGATCCTCCAGATTTGACATTTATAACTGTTCTCATTGTTGCTCCTGCTCCAGGTAAACCTGAAAACAGACCTGCAACAGCATTTCCTATTCCTTGACCAATAAGTTCTCTATCAGAATTATGTTTTGTTTGAGAGATATTATCTGCTACTAGAGATGTCAATAAAGAGTCAATTGCGCCAAGCACTGCTAGGACTAATCCTGCTTTGAAAATAATTGGGAAATATTGATTAAAACTTGGTAAATTTAAAGATGGAACTCCCCTTGGAATTTCTCCAATTCTATCAATAGCTCCATCTCCAAAAATTAATATTGATATTGGTGTAACTATCAATAGGGCCAAGAGAGGAGAAGGTACCCACTGACTTATTTTTCTAGGAGTAAGAAATACTATACCTAATGTCATTATTGCTACTCCAATAGCAGCACCATTTGGCTGGAAATTTGAAAATACAGTAGTTAAAGATTCGACTACTCCACCTCGAGTGCTAATCCCAAGTAATGGTCCAATCTGAAGCGCAATGATTATTACTCCAATGCCAGACATGAATCCGGAAACAACGGAATATGGAACTAAAGTAATGTATTTACCTAGTTTTAGAATTCCGAATAATATTTGCAGTAATCCACCAATGACTACCGCTGCCATAACTAAAGGTAAAATTTGTCCTGCAGAAAGATCCCTTGGAACCCCTACTGCCGCTAAGCCTGCCACTACCCCTGCAACAGTTACACTCATGGGACCTGTAGGTCCACTAACTTGAGCAGGTGTTCCGCCGAATAATGCTGCTAAAAACCCAACTACTACTGCTCCGTATAGTCCATAAATTGCTCCGCCAGGCCCTAACGCAGCATTACCAAAAGCAAGAGCGAGAGGTAAAGCCACCACTGCGGCTGTGATGCCTCCAAGAATATCGCCTCTTACATTTTTCAGATGAAATCCATTAATTATTTTCAAAGATGTTCTCCTTAAAATAAACACTTAACTAGAAGATATTATCTCTTTATGACGTAAATTTGTTAAAAATGAAGATTGTGCAAAATATTTTTGTAACTTTTTTTGCTCTTACTAAATAAACTTTAGTTAATTTTCCTGAACAAAAGTAGTCTCTGATTGATTTATGTGCGAGGCGAGCGATTAATGTATTAGATAAATATTTTTCAATTTAAATAATATTCAAATGAATTCGATTATTCGTCCTAGAAGATTAAGAAGAACTGAAGCAATTAGAGAAATGGTTAGAGAAAACCATCTCACACCATCAGACTTTATATATCCATTATTTATTCATGAAAAAGATTTTAAAGAGGAGATTTTAGCAATGCCCGGAACTTTTAGATGGGATATTAATGGCTTAATAAAGGAGGTTACTAGGGCATGGGCATTAGGAGTAAGGTGTGTGGTTCTTTTCCCAAAAATTAACGATAGCTTAAAAACTGAAGATGGAGCAGAATGTTTTAATGAAGAGGGTTTAATACCTAAAGCTATTAGAATATTAAAAAAAGAGATTCCAGAAATGGCAATAATGACAGATGTTGCCTTGGACCCATACTCTTGTGATGGTCATGATGGATTAGTCGATGAAACTGGGAAAATATTGAACGACGAAACAATCGAAATTTTAAAAAAACAAGCGTTAACGCAAGCAAGAGCTGGAGCAGATTTTATTGGCCCTAGTGACATGATGGATGGGAGAGTTGGAGCGATTAGAACGGCTCTTGATAGTCAAGGATTTAGTAATGTAGGTATTATTAGTTACACAGCAAAATATTCATCTGCTTATTATGGACCATTTAGAACTGCTTTAGATTCGGCTCCTAGAGAAAATAGTAAGAAAATAATTCCAGACAATAAGTCTACATATCAAATGGACCCTGCCAATTCAAAGGAGGCTTTAATTGAATCTGCATTGGATCAGTATGAAGGAGCTGATATTTTGATGGTAAAACCAGGAATTTCATATCTGGATATTGTTTATAGACTAAGCACTTTTTCAAATAAGCCAATAGCTGCATACAATGTTAGTGGGGAGTATTCCATGGTAAAGTCTGCTGCTATGAAAAACTGGATTAATGAAAAAGATATTGTGTTAGAAACGTTGCTTAGTTTCAAAAGAGCAGGAGCAAAACTGATACTCACTTATCATGCTTGTGATGCGGCTCAATGGTTGAAGGATAATTAAAAACTCATTATTAACAAAAATTTGGTTTATTCTTAGATTAATAGTAAATTAACCGCTTTATTTTGAAGTTATCACAAGAAGTAAATAGGATTGGTCACATCGCACTTAGAGTAGAGAATCTTGAAAGGGCCAAATCTTTTTATATTAAGCTTGGTATGAATTTAGTTTGGGACGATAAAGATTGGTCTTACTTAGAAGCTGGTAAAGGGAAAGATGGACTTGCGTTGTTAGGTCCTAGCTACAAAGCTGCAGGACCACACTTTGCTTTTCATTTTGAAAATAAAAAAGAAGTGGAAAATATTCAAAATGATTTAAAGAAATCTGGTGTAAAAGTTGGTCCTTTACATGAACATAGGGATGGAACAGCGTCTTTTTATATGAAGGATACTGAAGGAAACTGGCTTGAGATGCTTTATGTTCCTCCTGAAGGGATTCAATCGAATGTTTGATTCTTTTTTTGTATGCAAGAGAAAAGTCATTCTAAAAAATCATATTCAGTTAACACCTTAGAAGAAGAATCTATAAGCCTTTTAGAGTGGGATTCATTAAAAACGCATTTATCTTCATTCGCCTCAACGGAAATGGGTAAACAATCAATTTTAAGTTTTGTTATTCCCTCAGAATACCAAGTCTCTAAAAGACTGTTGAATGAAACTGTTGAAATAAATGAGCTAGAAAATAATTTAGATAAAAAAATTAGTTTTTCTGGTGTTTTTGATATTAGTAAAAATATTGAAATTTGTTCTAAGGGAGGAGTAATTTCATCTTCTGAATTGTTAGAAATAGCAAAAACAATTGCTACATCAAGAAATTTAAAAAAAATCTTATTAGATTTTGAACAAAGGCCTTATATTTCATCATTTACAAAAAATTTAATTGACCATCAGAATATCGAAACGATTTTTAAAAAAGGCATTGAATCTAATGGAAGGATTTCAGACGATGCAAGTAATGAACTATCTATTCTTAGAAAAGACTTATTATCTAAGAAACTTGATAGAAAAATATTAGTTGAGAAATTTATTCAAAAGAATTTAGCTTATTTACAAGATACTACTATTGGAGATCGATATGGTAGGCCTGTTTTGGCAGTGAAAGTTAATTATGCAGATAAATTTAAAGGCATAATTCATGACTCCTCATCTTCAGGAAATACAGTATATTTTGAGCCTGATAGTGTTGTAACTAAAGGTAATAAGATTGCTTCTTTAGAGGCTAGGATTACAGTAGAGGAATTTAAATTACTTAAGAAATGGTCCCAAGTTGTTAGTGATAATTCAGAAAATCTTATTAAAATGTCCTCTATTTTATTAAGATTAGAAAATGCTCTAACTCGTTCAAGATACTCGAAATGGATTGGAGGCAAAACTCCTAAGTTTGAGAAAAACCCTGTTATTTCTATAATTGGGTTTTCTCATCCGTTATTGATTTGGGAACATAAGAAAAAGGGAGCTCCTGCCCCAGTAGCTGTCGATTTTCATGTAAATAGAAATATTAGGGTTGTAGCTATTACAGGTCCAAATACTGGAGGTAAAACCGCAGCCTTAAAAGGTTTGGGTTTGTCTTTACTTATGGCTAGAGCAGGATTATTGATACCCTCAACTAATAATCCTATTATCCCTTTTTGTCCAAATATATATGTGGATATAGGAGATAATCAATCATTAGAAGAAAATTTATCTACCTTCAGTGGGCATATATCTCGCATAAAAGAAATATTAGATTCACTTGATAATAAAAAAGGATTATCAGTTGTTTTGTTAGATGAGATTGGATCTGGCACAGATCCTCTTGAAGGAAGTGCTCTAGCTATGGCTTTGTTAAAAGAATTTGCAAATAAATCTGATATTACTTTGGCAACTACACATTATGGAGATATTAAGGCTTTAAAATACAATGACTCCAGATTTGAAAACGTTTCAGTTGCCTTTGATGAGGATTCTTTGAAGCCAAAATATATACTCAACTGGGGCATTCCGGGGAGGAGTAATGCTTTGTCAATTTCAAAGAGAATCGGTCTGGATGAAAGCATACTCAATGAAGCTAAAAATTATCTAAAGCCGAAGGATGTTGATAATATTAACAGTATTATCAAAGGACTTGAGGAAGAGAGGATTAAACAACAAAATTCTGCAGAAGCAGCTGCAGAACTGATTGCAAGGACTGAAATATTACATGATGAATTGAAGAGAAATTATGAATATCAAAAAATAAATGCTGAAAAAATCCAGGAAATTGAAAGGTCTAAATTATCAAAACATATTGTATCCGCTAAAAAAGAAGTAATAGATTTGATTAAAAAATTAAGAGATAAAAATGTTAATGGAGAGGATACGAGAATTATTGGAAAAAGATTAAAGGAAATTGAGACGGAACATTTAACCCAAAAAAAAATTGAAAAGTCAATATCATGGAATCCTCAGGTAGGAGATTTTGTAAAAATTAAAAGTCTAAATAGTACGGGACAAATTGTAGATTTAGATAAAAAAGGTGGTTTTTACAAAGTTAAATGTGGTTCATTCAGAAGCACATTATCTGTAAATGACTTTGAAGGTATTAATGGAGAAAAGCCTAATTTAAAAATGTCAAAAATTGAGATCAAGTCTACAAGAGAAGATTTTTCTTTTTCTAAAATTAGAACGAGTAAAAATACAATTGACGTAAGAGGGCTAAGAGTTCATGAAGCTGAAATAATTATTGAAGAGAAAATTAGAAAATTTCATGGCCCCCTATGGATTGTGCATGGAATTGGAACAGGGAAATTAAAAAAAGGACTAAGAAATTGGTTATCAGGTTTAAATTATGTTGATAAGATTGAAGATGCAGCCAACAACGAAGGTGGGTCAGGTTGCAGTATTGCGTGGATAAAATAAAATTTAAAAAAACTTAGAAAACAATTTAATAAACTTATTAAGTGCAATTTATTGATCAAGCAAACATTATTCTTAAAGCTGGAAAAGGTGGTAATGGAATAGTTTCGTTTAGAAGAGAAAAATTCGTTCCTGCTGGAGGACCTTCGGGAGGAAATGGAGGTAGAGGGGGTTCAGTTATTTTGATAGCTGATAATAATCTTCAAACATTATTAGATTTCAAATTCAAACGAGAAATAATTGCTGAAGATGGATGCAAAGGAGGTCCTAATAAGAGATCAGGTGCTTCAGGTGAGGATAGAATCCTTAAAGTTCCCTGTGGTACAGAAATAAGGGATATTAAAACCGGCATTATTTTAGGAGACTTAACTAAAGATAAGCAGAGCTTAACTATTGCCATTGGAGGAAGAGGCGGACATGGTAATGCTTACTATTTAAGTAATCAAAATAGAGCTCCAGAATCATTCACTGAAGGAAAAGATGGTGAAATATGGGAGGTTCAGTTAGAACTAAAACTTCTTGCAGAGGTTGGGATTATAGGCCTTCCAAATGCTGGGAAAAGTACTTTGATTTCCGTTGTATCATCTGCACGTCCAAAAATCGCAAATTATCCTTTCACGACTCTAATACCTAACTTAGGTGTAGTAAGAAAAATTGATGGAAATGGTTGCCTTTTTGCGGATATTCCTGGATTAATATCAGGTGCAGCTGATGGAGTAGGTTTAGGGCATGATTTTTTAAGGCACATCCAAAGAACGAAAATACTTCTTCACTTAATTGATGCAATTGCAGAAAATCCTTTACATGATTTTGAGATTATTGAGCAGGAATTAAAAAAATATGGGAAAGGTCTTTTAGATAAAGAGAGGATAGTAGTGTTAAATAAAATGGAGCTGGTAGATGATGATTATTTGAAAATAATTACAAAAAAGTTAGAAGATTTATCAAAAAAGAAAGTTTTAGTTATTTCTTCATCTTTAAAAAAAGGTTTATCCTCACTGCTTTCTGAAGTTTGGAAAAGGATCTAACTTAAATTTAAAACTTTTTGTAAATAAATACACTTGATTTAATAATGAAAATTAGCCATAAATAAGATAATTCTTTAAACATAATATGAATTTCTACAGTTGTTTTGATAAACAAGGAAAAATAATAGCTAGATGTCAAACTATTCAAGATATTGAGGTTCTTAAGAAAATGGGAAGACCGATTGTAGAAGTTAAGGAAATGAAAAATGAAGAGTCGGTTGTATGTTCCCTTACAGGTAGCCCTTCAGATTTTAATAGGGATTACTAAAATTTTTAAAGAAAAAAAAGGGGCTTAAAAAGCCCCTTTTTTTATGCATTATCTAATAATTAAGAAAACTTAATCATCATAAACAAGACATTCTGGTTCATCAGGGTTGGCTTCGCAAAATAATTCCAAAGCATTAGGGTCATGTTTATCTTCCGGATGATGTTCTTTATATTCTTCGAGTTCTTTTAGCTCTTCAGTTAAATGTCTGACCTTTGGAAGATTGCCCTCTGCTTTTGCAGATTCGATTTCCGATTGATCTTTTTGGATGTGTTCGTCAATGGATTTCATTTTAAGCTTTTCGTACTTTAGTAGACATACCTAACATAGTTAATTTCTAATGAAATTGCATTATCTATGAACTAAATAAGTGTTCATTACAACATCATTTTTTTTTGAAAATTGATTTTTATATTTTTTCGGACTCTAATCTCATTATTTCCTCTAGCGATGGTAAAACTGGGATTAATTGATTTGGGTTTAAAGGGAATAAAGCTTTGTAGTAGTCTTTTTTCCATTCATTTTCGAAGCATGTCCTTTTAACGTTAGATAATTTAAAGAATTTTAATCTCCATTCAATAATCTTTTCAAAACTTGATAATTCTTGTTCAGTACATTTGAAAAGTTTGCTATATATCAATTCCCATCTTATAAGCGTTGGAAAAAGGTAAATATCTGCGTAGGTTAACTCTTCTCCAAATATCCAGTCCCCTTTATTTTTCTGTAGTAAATTTTCAATTTGATTTATACCTGCGAAAAGATTTTTACTTGCTTGATCGTAAGCTGACTGGTTTCTGGCGAAACCACATTTATACACTCCATCATTAATGCTGTTATTAATTAAATCTAAAAATTTTTGATTACCATCTTTAATACTTAATGCCTGATATTTTGATTCACTTTTTATTGAATTGAGTAGCCTTATAATCTGTGAACTTTCATTAGACAGAATATTTACTTCATCTTTTACAAAGCTAATTAAAAGAGGTAATGTCGCTCTAAAAATAGTCTTTTTATTAGCTTTTTTGTAAAGGTCTGAAAGTCTCATGCATTTCTTAATTTTTGTATTGAAAATCCATTCGCCATGCTCAACATCTGCCTTTAAAAAAATTACTTTAACTTTTTTAGATAAATCTTTTATTTCGTGTACGAGTAAAGTTCTTTGACACCATGGGCAAGAATGACCTACTAATAAATAAATTTGTCCATTCTCATTATTAATATCGTATTCACTATTAATGGTTATACCTTTAGGCCTTTTATAATTACCATGTAAATCTGCTGGCGCGAAGCCATTCATTAATTGGGTCCAAAACCAAAACCAGAATTTTCTGGAGGCCTTTATAAGGTATTTATTTTGCATAAAATTTAATTTTTAAAGAAAAAATGACTGTTCAAAGAATACTTATCGTTTCAGGCACTCATGGGAATGAAATCAATCCTGTTTGGGCTGTTAAGCAATTTAATAGAAAGGAAAATAGTTTAGATAATGGTATTGAGTATGAGTACATCATAGGTAATCCTGCTGCCTATGAAAAAGGTTGCAGATATATAGATGTAGATTTAAATAGATCTTTTAAAGAAAGTGAGAATTTTGATCAACATAAGAATAGCTTTTATGAAACTAATAGAGCTAATTTTTTAGTAAATGAATTTGGAATTAACGGATATAAACCCTGTCAAATTGCAATCGATTTGCACACTACTACTGCAAATATGGGAACAAGTATTGTTATGTATGGGAGGAGATCCAAAGATTTTTGTTTAGCTGCATTATTGCAGAACAAATTTGGATTGCCTATTTATTTGCACGAAAAAGATAAAGCCCAAACAGGCTTTCTTGTAGAAGCTTGGCCATGTGGTTTAGTTATTGAAATAGGAGCTGTCGCACAAAATTTTTATGATCAAAATATCATAAATAGATTCTCTCTAATAATTAGCTCCCTAAGGGAAGAGATAGATAAATTAAAAAATAACCG
>QCBU01000010.1 GCA_003281505.1 Prochlorococcus sp. AG-347-J14
GTTGCAATTAGCTTCAGTGTAAATTTTATTATTTAAAAATTTTGCTTCACTTTGTAATTGAGGATCAGCAAAGGCCAAAGTGCTATTACCAATGAGAAAAGAGGCGAAGGCAATTTGCAAATAATGATATTTAATCAAATTTTTTTTTGGAGTTAGATAATTTATAGATTAAAAAACCAATAAAATCTACATATTTAAAAATATTGATGTAATTTAGAATAAATTAAATCCTTAGTTTTAAAGTGGCAATTGAATATTCAAAAGAAAATATAACAACATAATTAAAAAAACTTTTTTAGGATATTAGAAATCAAACTCCTGATAATGATGAATAAATTTAAAGATAATTTTTCGAGCGAAAGTTTTTATCCAGACTCTAATTTCTACATTGATAATAAGGAACCTGAAGAAACTCAAGTTTCAGAAAATCAAAAATCCAAAATAGAGAGGGATTTTGAATGGCCTAATAGCTATTGGTATATTGCTGAAAGGACTAATGGTCGTCTTGCAATGATTGGATTTATGGCCGTGATTATTAACTACACCTTATTTGGCTGGATAGCATATCCTTTCCTTTAAATGAGTAACTCAAATTTTGATAAAAATGGAGTTGATAGTTTTGGATTCCATTGGCTTCAATATGTTGCTTTTGTTATAACTGCATTTGCTATCTATTTTGGTTGGGCTTTTTTAAATGATGCTAAATTTCATCATTTTGCTCTAAAAATATTCAAGTTCTGGAATTGCAATGGATATAACCCTTTAAGTTATTGCGTTATGCGTTGGAAAGTTGATTTTTATCCTTAAAAAAACTTCTCAAACTGTTCCCATTCTTACTTTTAATTAGTTTGTCGCATCTTCAAAACCTTATGGAGCAATAAGTAAACTTTAAATAACGTTTATTGAAAATCAAACAACCATAAGAAAGTCATATAAGTTTTAAGAAGAGAAATGGGGTTATAACTAGATTTTTAACTTCAAATTGTATATATAGGTTATCCTGTATTTATGATTTTGAAGCAATAGTTCGAGGGTTTAAATCCTTTCATTTTAACTAAATACCATTCAATTCATAATAAAGAGAAGAGTTCCCAACTATTTTTTCCTCTCATTTGTATAAAAGCTCTTCAGGGGGCTTTTAAAGCTTTGGATAACTTAGAAAGTGTATCACTCAACATTAAAAAAGACATCGAGGTTTGATTTTTAATTAGTCATGAGTCTTTGAGGATTTTTCAAGTAATCGATTTAATTCGATGAGTTCTTCTTTTGTGAATTCTCGATATTTTCCTGTTGACACGTCTAACTTAATATTCATAATTCTTACACGTTTTAATGATCGTACTCTGTACCCTAAAGACTCACACATTCTTCTAATCTGTCGGTTAAGTCCTTGAGTGAGTATTATTTTAAATTTTTTTGGACCCAATTTTTTAACGAAACAATTCCTAGTTATGGTGTCTAATATTTCAACTCCATTACTCATGCTTTGAATAAAGTCGTTATTAATCGGACGATTAACGTTTACAATATATTCTTTTTCATGATTATTTCTTGCTCTGAGTATTTTATTTACGATATCTCCATCATTAGTTAAAAAAATCAATCCTTCACTGAGCTTATCTAATCTTCCAATAGGAAAAATTCTTTTAGGATATTTAATGAAATCTATAACATTGTTTGATTCTACTTTTCTATCTGTTGTACAAACAATTCCTACAGGTTTATTAAAGGCTAAGTATATGTTTTTTTGTCTCTTTGAAGTTTCTATTCTTTGACCTTTAACTTCTACTTGATCACTTTCTTCAACTTTGGAGCCAATTTCTGGAATTTTTCCGTTAATGGTTACCTGTCCTTCTAAAATTAATCTATCTGCCTCTCTTCTAGAACAATAACCGACTTCGCTTAGATATTTATTAATTCTGGTAGCCATTTTGGATGTTTCTTTTTTATCTGTACTAAAAAATTCAACTAATCTCCTCATATTTTAGATCGACTGTCAATTTTAGTTAATTTTCTCATTATTGGATTTCAGATTATTTTTATCAGTAATTTATAACGCACAGATCTAACTCTTTTTTTAATTCCAATTTTTTTCAATTTTCCTCCATCCCTTAGAAAGTAATCTTTCATAAATTTCTCTAGCTAAATCTATTTCAACAGAAACTGTATTTGTCATTTCTGGTGGATTGTTTCCTAATCCTCCCACTATTTTTCCAGTATCTATAAACATATATTCAAAAACTCCATCAATACTCTTATCGTTTTTCATAAATCTTTTAACTTCTGAACTATTTGAATTAATCAACCAATAAGATTTAGCCATTAATCTAACCTTGGAATTAATAGGCGTTTCATTTAAAACAAACTCAATTGATCAGTTTCTTTTTTCTTTACATCCTCTACTAGCCAACCATCAGGGGACCAACTCATCATGATTGCAAATAATCCTCTTAATTCATCTGCATCTTTAACTTGCTCTATCCATTGTTCCTCATATCCATTAGAAACGATCACAGGCATGCGGTGATGTAAAGGTTTAATTAAATCATTTGGTTCAGTTGTTAAAACGCAGCAACTTTCAAGTTCTACTCCATCTGGTGAAGTCCACTTACTCCAAATTCCGCCCAACCAAAAAGTCTCATAATTCGATTTTCGAACACGATATTTTTTTTCAAAAAAACCGCTCGCAGGTATTAAGCACCTCTTATGTTTCCAACTTCCACTAAATAATTTTTTTTCTTCTACAGTTTCTGATCTTGCATTAAATGGTCTTGGTCTCTCTTTATCAAATGGGTCTCTGGCCCAAGGAGAAATAAAGCCCCATGTCATAAAAGTAGTTTTAATTCTTCCTTCGTTTTTAATTACAAGAACAGGATCATTAGGTCTTATTAGACTTTGAGTTTTATATTTATAATCAAGTCCAATTGGATAGTCTTGTTTCAAAACCTTTGGCAACTTCTCAAATTTAGTTTTCAGCTCAAATCTTCCGCACATTGATTTTTAAAAAATTTTTAAAACTCTTTTAAAAAAAACAGTAAATTTACCTTATTTTAGATCTACTTTCAGTTTTCTCAAACAAAAAATAATTTTTGATCGTAGAAATTTTTATCCAAATAATTAAAAGAAAATATAAATATTGAAAAGCTTCCTCAAATTTAATTTGAATGATTCAAACTTGAGTAATGACTGACCCTATTCTTTATTTTTCTATGTTACTGGGACTTGGAGGAGTTTATGTATTAATCTCTTCCTTCCATGATGATGACGATGATGATGATGATGGAGAAAAATATATTTATAATCTCGAACAAACTTATTTAGCGAGATAGTTGATTTGCTTATAAAAACACATTATCTTCAAAATTTCTTGCAAAATTATGCTACCACTGAAAATTGTTCTATAGGAGTAACGAAAATATTTTCTTTCTTTTCAAATCTTCTTGAATATTATATTAATTTTTACATTAGTTTGTTGGTCCTCTATCCGTATATGTTTGTGCCTTAAACCGTACATTTTTATTAGTCGATTAATAAGCATCCATAGTTAGAACATAGTAGTAACCAGAATAAATTAAATGCCTTCAACACCAATAAATTCTTGTAATAAATATGTGTTGAGTTACAAAGATTCAACAAATAAAACACATGAAGTTGGTTTCTACGCGCGAGATGCATACGATTGCCTATTGCTTGCGAGAGAATTCAACACGTACGTACATGACAATCCAGGATCTGTAATCAGAATCCAACAAAAATTTTGAGGAAATTAATTATGAATTTTAAAAAATCACCATTCGCAATTCAAGATAAAAATGCAAGAGATCTTGATAATGCAAAAGATTATCCAACAATTGCAGATTTAATCAGAGAACAGAAAGTTCCACAAGATTACACAAATACAGTTCACCATCGTAGAGATTTAGACTCTCTTGGTTAGTTTACTAGAATAGCTATTTACTAATTTTTAAAAATTAAAGATTATGTTTAATCCAATTTTCTGATTGATTCATAAGATAATATTTTCTTCCTCAAGTTTCTTTTTAAGCTCTATAGGCATATATGCAATATCTTTTTTTATTGCATTAATTGCATCTCTATACTTTTCAGGTTCAGCTAAAAGCATTTTTATTAAATTGTATTGGCTTTCAATTTCTTCAGAAGAAAATTTTCCCATAAAATCTTTTATTACCCTTTTATATTAAATCAACAATCAAACAAAACATTAACTATTAGTTAGAGGCTGCTGCAATTTCTTTATGGACAGAAAGAAATTCTTTATCCGTTAGAACTGGTGTAACTTCTATTTCTACACCAAAATTATCAACCCAGATACTACTCCATTTCCAAATGTTCTGATGGTTGGAAGATTCAACTATTGCCCAACCATTAGCTCCCTCAGGATTTACTACTCGATTAAGAACTTTAAACCCATCAAATTCATCACCTTCGCATCCTCCTTCAACAAAACCCGCAAAAGCTTCGGCTCCTTGCATATGACTTTCTTGATCTGGAAATTGCCAGTGAACTATGTAAGTTTGCATGAATAAAATTATTTTTTTAATTATTAATTATCGAATTTAAAAATTAAATAAAAAATCTTTAAACACTAATTAAATTAAAAGGGGCTTAAGCCTAAAAGGAAAAATAGCAAAAAAAAAGACTCTTACGAGCCTAGGTGATGGGGACTCCTATAATGACAAATTAAACAGAAACAAACAACCCCATCAATAGGTAATTTTAAATACTTACAAACACCATATGTAGTGCTAAGATTTTAAAAAGGCTGGGTGATGGGGATTATCCCGCTTTTTGATTGGGGCGAAGCTAACGCCCTTTTTTTATGGAAAAATTTACTTTAATCAATAAAGCCAAATCGAGGATTAAAGTATTTGAACCTTTTGATGATAGTTCTAAGAACCCTTTTATCATTAATGCAATTTTAATTTCTTATGGTTGTGTGCTTAAGCGAACAAGTAAGTCAGTTATGAAAGGCTCTAGGGTTGAATCTATTGAAGAAGCGAGAAAAGAATATAAAAAACTATTAGAGGAAAGCTGGGAAAAAACTTATCGATTCAACATTTTTTTTAAAAAAAGTGGTTTATAGGTACTTTACATAAAATTTGACATGATTAAAAATTAATTGCTAGATAAGCTTCAGAATTGAAGATTAATCATGAAAAAAGATATTTATTCAAATATTAAAAATTCAGATGCTTTGGAAAGTTTTTTTGAATGTATAACTTCTTGTAGCATCAATAGTGAGGGAGTGGATTGCACAACGGCTTGTTATATAAAATACTTAGAACCAAACAATATCGATTACCCTTTAAAATTTTCATAAGCAAAGCTTATTGATAATTGTTATATTTCATTGATGTTATTTCCTCCTCCTCAAGTTATTTTTGGTCTATTGCTTTTATCTGTAGCAATTGTTCTTATCTGGGATATTAGAAACAATCCCTTTGGAGAAGACGAAGACGGAATTTAATCTTCAACTAGGAAGCTGATTTGTAGGTGGTGCGTGAAATTGCCGTTTCTTTCTTTTGAGTCTTTTGTAAGCGACTAAAGAGCCTAATAATAACAATGTAATAGCTATTGAGTTAATCATATCAAGTAGTTTTATATATATAAAAACAAATATGTTCTAAATATCAATGACTAAATTTATTTTTTCTAAAAAGTGGTTAATTATGGACTAATTTTTAATATTTTGCTTTTTCATTAGGTACCTAAAACAACCAAGAGAAAATGCTTATCTGACCAAAAGTCATTGCTATGCAATAAGAATCACTTTTTCTTATTTCTCATTTGATATTGCAGAACAGCTTTTAAATGTTGTACTTCTTTTTCTAAAGTCTCAATTCTTTTTTCTAGTTCTTCATTAGTTGCCATATTTTATAAAGATAAATTCATTCATATTTATACTATTAAAAAACAACTTTTTACCCATAATAAATGTCTAATAAGTAATAGAACCTATTGATGTGCCTAATCTCTCTAGATAAATTATATAGAGTATAAATTTAGGGGTAATTTATGAGTGGAGATTATGAGACACTAGAAATAAATCAACCTAAAATTACATATCTTCAGAAAAGATCCGAAAATAATTCAGAATGGTTAGATGAATTAATCAACCAAATTGAAGATATGAAAAACAATATATCCAAATCTGCTTAATGACAGAAAAAGAGCTGAAGGAATTAGAGAAATTTGCAAAAGAAAATGGATACAATGACGAGCTAAAAGATATATATTTAAGGGAAGTTATTGACAGAAATAAAGAATACGAATGAGATCTAATTTTCGACCAAACATTCGACTTGCTACAAACATTCTTTTAGTTGTTGGTACTTTTGCAATTGCTTTAAAGATTACTCCAATAGCGCAAGTATATAAGGAAAAAAATTTATGTATTAAATATTTAAAACATCAAATAGATCGAGACAAACTTATCAAAAGACTAAAAATAGTTAAACAAGCAAACCCATCTAGTATTTGTGAATCTATCCTCAAAAGTTAAAAATGCGTATTATTCTTAGACATTTTAAATTTTTTATTTTTTTATTTTTCTTATCTCTAAATTTCAATAATTATTCTCTTGCACATATGAGGGGTACATTTCTTTCTGAGGAGGAAGCTGAAAAAAGGGCTTTAGAACTTGGTTGCGAAGGAATACATAAGAATCAAGATAAATGGATGCCATGCAAAAACGAAAAAGAATTACATATGTATTTGAGGAAATAGATGGAAAAATTAAAAACAAATCAGAGAAAAATTCACAGAAAAATAACCGCAATTTCAGCAATCCCCTTACTAATTACTATTATATCTGGGACTATTTATAGTATTCTTCAACCATTAGGAGTAGATGCTTTTTGGTTAATAAAATGGCATACGGGTAATTTTGGCATTATTAATTTGCAACCTTTTTACTCGATATTTCTTGGTATAGCTTCAATAATCTCAATAATATCTGGCGTTAAACTATTACAACAAAAATCTTAGATATATTCTAAGCCAAGCCAAAATCTAACTAATTAATACTATTTGCGCCCCCACTTACTAAAAAAATTATCGCTCCTAGTGCCATTGTTGCTACACCCATATAAGGGTATTTCTTAATTCTTGATTTAGTAATTGGAAGCCATGAAAGGTATCTATCAGATTTATTTAATTCATTTTTTTGTCTTGGTGGCAATCCTAATTCTTCTCTTCTTTTAGCTTCGCCCATAATCTTAAATTTGTTTATGTATCAATATTAAAAATTATGTTCTACACCTGCGAGTTAACTTTATTAAAAAAAGAGGTCCTTTTTTAGATAAACAAATTATTTAAAATTTATTTGGCCTTCTTTAAATATAGATTCTTTGTATTTGCCTGATCTGATGTAAATAACAAAATTAAGATAGTTCCAACTAGAAATGAAAAAATCATTGTCAAACCAACAACTTCAACCATTTCACTAGGCAGATAATTTAGAAACATTAATGAATAGATCTCTTATCTTAAACTTAGCAATTGTATTTTTTATGTAAAGTAACTATTCCTCCTTAAATTTCGAAAAAAACTTTCAGAGACTTTTTAATCTTTATTTATTTTTATTTGCGGGATAAATCTAGTTCTAGCCGATCACAATTTTCTTACTTAGCTATTCCTATTTTCTTAAGCAATTTCAGGTAAGGCAAGGCCCAATTACCAAAGGTAAAAGAGATTATCGTATTTTTTGTAGTTGGAAATAATGTTTTAGAACGTGTAGAGGCTAATTTAGAAAATATCTTAATAGTCTCTACTTCTAGATTATCCATATACAATTTTTTTTGAACACCTCGATCTTTCTTTTGGGGCAAATAATTTTCTATAAACCATAAAACTTGTTCTAAATTTGATTTATTGGGTGAAGTTTTAATTTGTTTATTTTTCTTTTTAAACATATTAATTTACCTCTTAATTACTGAATTAAATTTGCCATTTATATAATTTAAATCAATAGTAAAAGCATCAAAATTATGTTCTTTTTAATAATCGATAATCGAAAAAATAAATTAATAATTGCGTTGCTTTTATAAAAATAAAAAAAGAGCGGTACAAAACCCCTCTAAATTGATCAGTTTCAAAAAAGAATTTAATTTTTAGTCTTTCAATTTCATTTCTTTTTGTGTTTTCCTGATTCTTTCTTCAAAGACGGATCTCCTGTATGGAGTAACTTCTCCACTTTTAGTAGCCAAAAGTTGGGCTTCATATAGCCTGTTGGCTCTTTTGATTTTTTCTCTTATTTGTAAGAGGTTATTCATGGTCTTTTGCAGTTAATGAGAATCCCGTTCCCTACTCCCATTTCATGCGTCCAGAGATATAAACTTGGATGAACGTAAGTGAACAATAACATCTTTAAAAAAATTCTGCGAGAGTAATTTTTACTAAATTTTTCTCAAAAAATAAATATTGAATAGATAGTATAAACAAGGTTTTAATATTTCCTAAATTAGGATAAGAAAATTGTTTGCGACCCATTATTATTATCCTGAATCACTATTTTTTTATTAGGGTAAATATCTGATAATATTCTTTTCAAATTTGAATTATCTGAATGAATTATATTACTCATATTTTTTGAATTAATTTTCCAATTTTCATCTACAAATAGTTCTTTTTCATCGCCTTTTTCATTCTCCAGTGATGTATTATTTAGAATCTTAAGTAACAGTTCTGAATCATAATCTTTAAATTCTTCAGAACCCTCTTTTAAATTTTTAATCATTATTTAGAAATCTAATGTTTCTAAATCTTGCATAAGAAATTTGAAGAAGACAAGGTATTAATTACTTAAAAATTTCTCTTAAGATAAAAAATCCAGATGCGATTAAAATAATTTTCTTTAGAAAATTTAGTTCCAAAATAGCTAAAGAATGATATTTAAAAAGATTAATTAATCATTTACACAATTTATTTACTTGTTAGGTTGCAATTAAGGGAATCAGAAAAGATGCCAAGAGTAATTAACAAAAAAATTAGATTTTTAAGATGGTTAAACTCAGGCATGATACTACCATTTATAATTATGGCTGCATCCTCATCAATCATTCTTTATGGTGTTTTATTTATCCTAATAAAATAGTTTTTTAATTTAAGCAGCTAAGTTTTCCTCAGATTTAGACATAATTATTGCAGCTTTTTTTAATAAACTGACTACTTCTTTTCTTCCAACTGCATTATCAGCTTGACGCATTATTTCATAATATTTTTTATTTATTTTCTTCATAAATAGTTTTAATTTAATCTAAAATTACAACATCATATGATGGTGTCAACAGTACATAATTCTCATATATTATTTCTTTGATTATTTTTGCACAATAAAAAATGCTCATTTATTATCCTTCAAGTTTTTTTAATTGATGATGCCAAAAAAATTATAATTATCAAAATTAATAATCCTTTTAATTAAGCTATATTGAGGGATTTGAAAACATAAAATAAACCTCCGATTAAGATCAATATTGCAGCTCCATAAAAAAGAAAAGGGATAATTGGATATTTATACAATGTAGACCTTACTTTTTGTTGTATGGCTTTTTTATCAAGTTGAGGCAACTTCATATCTTCAGTTTTTTCTCTAGGCGGGATACCTAAATTTTTTCTTCTCTTTGCCTCTCCCATATTTAATACTGAGGTATTCCCATACATTTTAAATAATTGTTATCAGCTAAATCTAAAATTTGATTCCATTCTTCATGAGATGTTTCCAAATTATTTTTAAAATCTTTTTCAAATTTAAGAATACACCTTTTTTCTATATTTTCTGGAGAATTATAATTTCTCAAAAAAGAAACACTCAAATACGATAATGATGAAAAAACTATAATTATTTTAGCAATCCTAAAATTATTCATACCTTAAATGATATTGCCTTATAAAAAATAAGGTTCTTGTTGGTTTTATAATTAATTTAATCTATTAAAAACAATTATCAAATGATAAATTCTGTAAATTTTAACCATTTGCCTATTCAGGATTTGGTTGTTTCAGGGTTAATAATCTTTATAATGTCGACGATTATTGCCAATATTTACAACCCATTATTAGGAATAACTTATGCATTTGGAAATATACTTACTCTAACCTTCTTGAGCTGGTTATACAAAGAGACTTGGAGTGATCCAAGGAAATAAATCTAATAAAGAAAAAAGACAAATAAAAAAACTACTTCTGTATTTTTAATTTCGAAGAATACTTTAAATTAACTATGTACGTTGCAAGAAGAGAGAGTATCAAAAAAAATAATAAGCTTTCCAAGGTAGATTGGGGCATAACCATGAGTAGTACCAAAAATGATATATCTTCAAAGAAACGAATCCTGAAAAAAAATCAACCCTTTCATCATTTTTATTCTCAAACTCATAAATTTAATTTATCTAATAAAATCTCTGAGATTTAGATTAATTTTAACTTGAAAAATATTTTTCAGCCCTCCTAAAGGCTTTTACTGCTCCTTTATAATCAAGACTTTTTAATTTTTCCTTACTTTTTTGTTCCAGCATTTTTACTATTTGATTTCTCTTTATTTCATCAATTTTCAGCTTATGATCGAAAATAAGATCAAATTTTGAGGAATACAATCTAGATAATTCTTCTCTATATTTTTCAATAATTTTTTCATCACAAGATTTGGATTTCAAAATTGCATTAGCCTTCATTTTGTCATCTATTGCCCCTTTAAAATTTCCTTGTTTAAATTTCTTCTCACTTGATCTAGTTAGCTTAAGAATATCTCCCAAAATCAATTCATTAGAATCTTTCATTTATTTATCTGAGCCTAGATTAATGCTATCAGAATAAAGAAAAAACAACTTATATTTTTATTACTCAAATAATTAAATAATTAACCTATAACAAGTCCTTTTTCAAGAAGTAAATCGAAAACCTCCACACTTTTCGTTTTCCCAAATTGGGGGGGGTTATGTAAATCTAATATTTCAGCAAGGCACATAATCCAATAAGTATCTTTTTTTTAAATTTAGACCTTCACAAATATGGGTGGGAGCCGATTTAAAACAGCCAAAATCTGTTGATATATTAATATTCATGATTTGAGTTTCAAGTTCCAGACTTAAAAGTTCTATTTCTTGCTCAGAAAGGGATGTCCCAAAAGAATATGATTCAATTAAAAGTTGATAATTCATAAAAGATTTATTTTTTCAAGAAATCCATCGAGTTATTTTTGTACCCTCATAAATGTGCCCTGAAGCTTCAACAATAGGTTTTGTTTCAGGATTCATAAAAATATCGTATAGAACATTTTCTGGTCCTTGAAAAATTACAGTTGCCCTTTTAGGATCATCTATTGATTTACCAATATAAAATGTTTTTACACCCATTTCTTTAAACATCGACTGCTGTTCCTCGGCATTCATATGAGATTCATATTGTTCAAACGTATTACTTAGTTGAAAATCTAGAATAGTCGTTTCAATGGCCATGATAGTTAAAAGATGTTTTTTAGATTTTAAATCTTTTTGCAAAAAAATAATTGAATAAAGATTAGTTTTTATTAAGCAAGGTATTAACTAATTTTTACTTATGAGTTATAAATCAACTATAAAAAACAGATTTTAATTTTGGACTCAAAAATTTCTCCAAGAGAACAATGGACTAGTAAGTTGGGATTCATTCTTGCAGCTGCTGGTAGCGCAGTAGGTCTTGGTAACCTTTGGGGTTTCGCCTACAGAGCCTCTCAAGGTGGAGGTGCTGCTTTTGTACTTTTATACGTACTAATCGTTTTAATTGTATGCCTTCCGGTATTTGTTGCTGAAATGGCTTTAGGAAGAAACGCTACCGCCAGCACATTGCTTGCACCAGTAAAGTTAGCTGGAAAAAATTGGTATCCATTAGGAATTCTTTTCTTTATAGCTCCCTTGGGAATAGCATCATATTATTCAGTCATAATGGGGTGGACCGCAGATACCTTGTTCCATTCATTATTTTTTGGATTACCAAAAAATTTAAGTGAAGCAGAAACTTTCTTTGGCTCAATTAGTAGTGGTAGCAGTGTTTTATTAGGGCACCTATTAAGCCTCGTTCTTACTGCCATAATAGTTTCATCAGGGATAAAAAAAGGAATCGAAAAGGTAACAAGATTCTTTATGCCTATACTTTTTATAATTCTTCTATCTCTTGCAATATGGGCCACTTCACTTTCAGGCGCATGGGAAGGATATAAAACATTTTTGTTTAAATTTGACTTTGATGAATTAAGGAACCCTCAAACCATAAGAAATGCTTTTACTCAAGCTTTCTTTTCTTTAAGTTTAGGAATTGGAGTAATGGTGACTTACGCTTCCTATCTAAATAAAAAGAGTAATCTTCCAAAACTAAGTGTTGGAGTTGCATCATTGGATACTTTGGTGGGTCTTATGGCAGGACTTATTACTTTTCCGATTGTTTTAACGTTTGGTTTAAATGATGCTATTTCTGAATCAACAGTTGGTGCATTATTTATATCAATTCCTACGGGCCTTGGTTCATATGGAGCGGTTGGAAGAATTGTAGCTGTTGCATTTTTCGCATTAGCCTATATTGCAGCAATAACTTCCTCTGTTTCATTATTGGAAGTTCCAGTTTCCTCTTTAATGGATAAATTTGGTTTTAAAAGAGAAAAATCTGTTTGGCTGATAACTCTTTTCTTATTCTTAGCAGGCATTCCTTCTGCATTAAACTTAAACATTCTTGGAACTATTGATTCGATTTTTGGAGGAGTATTACTTATCTTTGGTGGATTCTTGGTTACTTTCTTTATGGGATGGGTAGTACCTGGAAAGTTTAATGAAGAACTTAGTGATTCAAAAGTTGGAATCAAAACGACACGTTATTTGAAATTCATGACAAGATGGGTTGCGCCCCCAATTATTGGTTTTGGACTATTTATTAGTGTGTTTGATTTGCTTAAAGGCTGGGTAAGTTAAAAATAAATAAAAATTATAAAGTATAAAATTGAATAAATTTACTGAGATATAGTACGGAAATAGGGGGAGGGGTGCAAGTCAAAAAAAGATAATATAGTTTAACTTTTTTGCATTATTTTTGATCAAACTCAAAAAAATACTAGTCAAAAATTAAGTATTTGCAATGGTTATTAATTAAAAAATTGATATGAAGGCTAAGTGCTTTGTTTTATTACTAAAATCAAAATATTTTTCTAAAGAAAATGTTTTACTGGGTAACCTTTTTTTAATCAAGTATTAAAATTTAACTTATATTTAATCTCGAACGTATCGGCAAAAACCATCCCTAATAGAAACTATATAAAATACATTTAGATGTTTTATTTAAAGAAATTAGAACGCCTACAAGAATAGATAGTAAATTTGATGTCAACCAAATCTGATTCATTAAAAGAAAAGCTTACAGAAAATTTTTATGAATTTTCTCTACTATCTGACTATTCTTTTATGAATTCTCTTAAAGCAGATCCTAAATCAACAAAAGATGGAAATGATCATAAGCCGCGTTCAGTATATTCAGGTCATTACGTACCAGTTGTTCCAACTGCTATTCCAGATTCAGAATATATTTCCCATAGCAACAAACTTTTTAAAGAACTAGGGCTAAGCTCAGATCTTACTAAAGACCAAAATTTTTGTCGTTTTTTCTCAGGTGATATTTCTGTTGCTAAATATCCAATGAGTCCTGTTGGTTGGGCAACAGGTTATGCATTATCAATTTACGGGACTGAATATACCCAGCAATGTCCTTTTGGAACTGGCAATGGTTATGGCGATGGTAGAGCAATTTCTGTTTTTGAAGGTTTATTCAATGGGAAAAGAATGGAAATGCAACTTAAAGGAGGAGGTCCAACTCCCTATTGTCGTGGAGCAGATGGTAGAGCTGTCTTAAGGTCTAGCGTACGAGAATTTCTCGCACAGGAATTAATGGATTCCTTGGGAATCCCTACCTCAAGATCTTTAACACTTTATGTCTCACGTTCAGAAATAGTTAGAAGACCTTGGTATTCCAAAGAGTCCAGATATTTTGAACCTGATATCATGATTGATAATCAAGCGGCAATTACTACGAGAGTCGCTCCATCTTTTTTACGTGTAGGCCAGATTGAACTTTTTGCAAGACGAGTTCGTAATAATGCGCATGATGAGGCCCTCAATGAACTAAAAATGATAGTTCAACATCTAATTGATAGAAATTATAAAGATGAAATTGAATATGAGATTTCAATTGAAAGTAAAGTAATAAAACTGGCTTCTTTATACAAATCAAGACTTATATCACTTATAGCCAACTGGATGAGAGTTGGTTATTGCCAGGGTAATTTCAATAGTGATAATTGTGCTGCTGGAGGTTATACCTTAGATTATGGCCCCTTTGGATTCTGTGAATTATTTGATCCAAGATTTCAACCATGGACAGGTGGAGGTGAACATTTCTCATTTTTTAACCAGCCTTCTGCAGCGGCAATCAACTTTAAAACATTCTGTTCCTCTCTTAGTCCGTTACTTTCACAAAGCAAACAAGATCAAGAAAAGTTAGATCAAATCGAAAAAGACTTTTCTGAATTAATGAATAAGGAATTGATGAAAATGTGGGCAAATAAGCTTGGTTTAGAACATTACAACGAAACTCTGATTAATGAATTTTTTAATCTCATGGTCATTTCAAAAGCAGACTATACAATTTTGTTCCGTAAACTCTCTGAAATCCCTGATAACTTATATTCTTTAAAAGACTGTTTCTATTTACCAATTAATGACGAGCTCAATAATAGGTGGGAAGTATGGCTTGAAAACTGGCAATCAGTCTTGAAGAAAGAGGGAAATATTAAAGCAAAATCGGCATCAATGAAATCCCTTAATCCAGTCTATACTTGGCGCGAATGGATGGTCGTTCCTGCATATGAAGAAGCTGAAAAGGGAAATTACAAGAAAATAAAAGAGTTACAGGATATCTTTAGCAATCCATATGTAGAACAACCCCCAGAAATAGATCAAAAATATAATCGACTAAAGCCAAGCCAGTATTTTAACTATGGAGGAGTATCTCATTACAGTTGTTCTTCCTAAGGTAAATCCTAAAAATGCAGATTGAATAACTTAGAGAAAATTTTATTCATTTATGGTCGTAGACATTCCAACTACTGATACAACTCCCACATGAAGTATGGCCGGCTTCTTTCCAACATTTTTCACATAGTGGGGGGCCCCATTATTACTCTCTATAAATGCATCACCCGCTTTAAAGAAATTAATTTCTTCACCCCTAACATGTTTTAATCTTCCTCTGGTGACATGAATCAACATTGGGGAAGGATGAGTATGAATTGGAGTTTTCAAGCCAACTGGAATCTTGACTTTTAAGAGTCTTAATTCAGGCTTACCCTCGAGATAATTAAAATTTTTACCACTAAGTCCTTTTGAACTTTGAATAATAGGTATAACTTCAATCTTTTCTTCAGCAAGATAAGGTTGTGGTAAAGCTAAAGTCCCAATAAAAAGGAAACAAAATGGAATAAATGTTTTTATTTTCATTAGATATTTAAGTTTCACTAATAATAGGTAGTTTGCAAAAATAATAAACTAATTTATTTCTTATATAACTTTTCTAATTGCTTAATTTCCTCTCTTAAATCCTTACCTCTCTTATTTAATTTATTATTTTTAATAACTATTGGGATAATCCACCAGGCTTGAAGACCTAAAAAGATAAATACTAGGATCAATAATTCAAAAGTACCAGGCTGCATTTGATAAATAACCCTTCTTTATTAATAACATTATTCTAAAAGTTATTAAACATTCATTAGATTTGGAATTTTTTTAGGCTGCCTCTAATTCAATATTAAGTTCAATTCCCTTTGAAATGATTGCTTCTTTAAATTCAATAAGTTTGGAAATTATTCTTTGCTTCTCAGGATCAGTTTTGTGGATATCATCTACAACTTCCTGCTTTGCAAGTGTTACTTTTTGTAGTTTGATTTCTAGATCTTCTCTGTAATTCATAAGCTTAAAGAAATTATCTTATTTATTAAAAAACAAAATAATTATTAGTAAATAAGTACTTAACCTTAAAAGGATTGACAGCAAAACAAGGAGGATATAATTTATAGTACAAACGTATCAATAATTAACCAGCCGATTATAAGATAAATTATGGAGCCTAAGTACTCATTTGGTTGTAGCACTAGCAAACCCAACGGATGTTTACTAAATCCCGAAGGCAGCAGAATGATCTTTTTCGAAGAATGCAAAAATTCTCCTAAACCTAATTTAAAAATCCATACTCATCTTTTCTACACAAATCACCTTGGAGAACCAGGAGGATACAAATCCTCTGAAAAACTTAACATAGATTCAGCTTGGAAAAAGTGGCACGAACTTCACCAAAAAGGATGGACAGAAGTATCGCACAATTACGGATAAGGGTCCCTCCAATAAAAAGTATTTTTGTTTATTTGAAAACTTTCAATCCTATTCATGTACAACTACAAATTAAATCAGGGTTTGAAAACAATGTAATCGTAGATACCAACAGCTTTTTTATTAATTGACTATAAATTAAAAACATGAGTTAACCCGTTCCAATTTGTTGACTCTGAGGTTTTAACCGTGGACTCCTTATCTACTTCTAGTTTTGACTCGCTAGATTCAAGATTCAAAAACGGTATTTATATAATTTAAATCATGGAAAAAAAAATCGCAAAGAAATACGCCGATCTTATAGTCCAGGCTAATAATTCAACAGGCAGAAAAGAATCTTTGTTATTAATTAAACAAGCAACAAAATTAAAAACCAAACTTGATCAATACGAAATGATGTAGTTTCTTAATTATCGATAGGAGTTTCAAGATGAGGTAGAAACTAGCTCCTTTTTTTTTCTTGCTAAACAAATACTAAGAGATGATTTAACTTCTCTGCTTTAATAAAATATCATGGAATTAACTGAGCTAATTAAGGATTACGTTGCTACAGAATTATTATCAAGTATTGAAATTGACTTTCTAGAAGGAGAATTATGGGAAACTACTCAACATATTGCAGAAATAAATACAGTTATCAAAGCTCCAATAAATATATGTAAGAAATTAGGACTAGATGAAAATTCTTGTTGGCAATTATGTTGTGCAGTCGTTCTTGACTCCTTAAGACCATTAAAGAATGGACAAAAAAGAGTTGATGACTTTAAAAAATTAATTAATCGATATGAAATTGACTACATATAAACCAAAAGACTCAATGATACGTTTAATTATTGCATCAATTCTTTTTTTTATTCCACTAGGAGGTTTTGCTGATGAAAAGCAAAGAGAAATTGAGAATGAAGCTTTAAATCTTGTTATTAAAAAATATGGAAAAGGCTTAGAAAATAGTTTAAAAGGAACGGGAGTAACTCCCAGTTATCGAAGTTGGTATGAAAATGATTGTTTTGTAAGTATTGCAGCAGGTACTTACCAAGAAGATACTTGGTCGGCAATGAAGTGGTTTAGCGTTAATGTCTGTTCTGAATCAGCTGAAATAATGGAAAGTGAATGAAGGAAATAAGACGCCTATTAGTTCTTCAGCATTTAGAAATAGAGGGGCCAGGTCTTTTTGAACAATTTGCTAAAGAAAGAGATTTAAAAATAGAAATTATTCGTTTAGATAACAAAAATTCTCTACCGCAAACAAAAAAAGGTGACTTAATTTTAATTATGGGTGGGCCAATGGGAGTTAAAGATATTGGAAACGAAAGATATCCATGGCTTAAGTTAGAAAGAGATTTTATAAAAAAAGAATTAGAAAATGAGAGACCTATAATCGGTGTTTGCTTAGGTGCTCAGTTGCTTGCGAGTGCGGCTGGAGGAGATGTAGAAATTCTTAAATGTGGATCACCTCCAAAAGCATTACCAGAAATTGGATGGTCTCAAATTTTTATTAATAAATCAAATAAAGACTTTAAAGCACTGTTTGAAGAACCTTTTCATGTACTGCATTGGCATGGAGATAGGATTTTATTACCTGATAAAGCATTACTCATTGCTAGTAGTGCGCGTTGTAAGGAACAGTTTTTTAGGATTGGTAATTTTGCTTACGGATTACAATTCCATATAGAGACGACGGGGAGAATGATAAATAACTGGATTAAAGAAGATAAAGAGTTTGTCCTTGAGGGATTAGGCTCAAATGGTCAGGAAATTTTAAAAGAAGAGAATAAAAAATATATTGATAAAACTTTTTTAAAAAGAAAGCTTCTAATAAGTAGATTATTTGAATTATTAGATAATTAAAAAGGGGATAATTAATCATCCAGTAAAAAAGGGCTTGATAAAGCCCTGAAAAAAATTTAAAAAGGATTTTTACTAGAAAATACCTGGAAGAATTTGACCAGTAAAATAATAAGCTCCTAAAAGAGCAAACATGCCAAGCATTGCGGCTTTACCATTAAGCTTTTCAGCTTTTTCGGTCATGATTTTTTTTGCGAATTCCATAATAAAGTGAAATAGTTTATATCTAAAAAATAATTATTCAAATTTCAGAATGATGTAGTTTTTTCTACCAAATTGATATCTTTCTAAAGATTTAAAAATTAATAATTAAAAACCGCATTGAACTCTTAAAAGCTTGCGAACCAATCTGTAGAGCGTAGCAAGCCCAAAAAACAACTATTAAACAAAATATGTAACGTTTATGCTACAATTATGTAATAAATATCTTGAATATAACTTAATTTCGGCTTGATACTTTACATTTATTAATAGTAGTGTTACATTAGTTAACAATTACACAATTTCAATGGCTAATTCAAACGTTACTACTGAATCAGGCGGCAGACAGAACATGTTTCCTACTGAAACACGTCCTTACATAGATGAGTCTGTTTCATACGACAGCTACCCACAAAATGCAGAAAAAGTTAATGGTCGTTGGGCAATGATTGGCCTTGTTGCATTAGTAGGTGCTTACGTTTCAACTGGACAAATAATTCCTGGCATTTTTTAATGAGTCCACTTTCAGGTTTTTTAGCCGTAATTGTATTCTTTACAGTCACCCTCGTTGCTTATCTAACCAAGCAATTTCAAAATGAAAATTTAAACTATTCATCTTCTAATCAAATGAAAAACACAAACACAAAAGTCAAAACAATCGAAAAAGAAAAAGTTGTTGCTGAAACTCTTAACGGCAGATTCGCAATGCTTGGATTAATTGCTGCTATTGGAGCATACCTAACAACAGGTCAAATAATTCCTGGTTTCGTTTAAAAACTTACTATTTAACAATTCTACAAATAAGAAAAAATGGAAAATTCAAAACCAACTTATTGGCAAAACGCCGAGAGAACCAATGGAAGATTGGCAATGATGGGCTTATTTGCATTAGTTGTAAATTATGGCTTATTTGGCTGGATAATCCCAGGAATTTTTTAAAAATGAATCTAGGCTTACTTTTTCTTAAAGTAAATACTTTAGGAGTAATAACTCTTTCTGAACTTGATTGGATAACTAACCATCAGTCTGAATTTTCAAGGCTAGATATGGCTTTAGTTATCAAAATCGGCCGTCTTATGGATTCTGGAGTAGTGGAAATTGATAATAGATTGCCAGTTTAATTTTTAAAAAATTGATCGTCATGAGTGTTTGTCAATAGGGATACTGACAATCACTTTTATGCGAAAAATATTTATAAAAAAAAGAGATTGTTTCTTAACTAAAACAATCTCCCAATTACCTAATTCTTACATGAAAATTTCAAGTAAGCTCCTAGATTTTAACTGATTTATTTTTGTAGTAAATACGCAAAAATGTTTTTGTTATTTATCTTTTTAAACCACCTCTTTTTATCCAAAGGAACCATGTAACCCAAATAGGAGGAAGGAATCTGATTAAAAAAGAAATTTTATATATATAAAATGGGGCATTTTCACTTTGAAATAAATTCATCAGAAAGGAAGATATAGTTACCCAAAGTAAAATTATTAATATATTTGCTCCCAACAAAGCGAACTTATTTTGTTTGAATATTTTTGGCATAAGGTAAATTTTTTATATTCTTAATTTTAAATAATCTAGGGAAATAAATTATACATTTTCAAAAAAACTTCAAATTTAAAATCCATATCCAAATAAAAAAAGTACTAAATTTCAATCCCTCTCCAAATAACAATCCAAAAGCAATAGGAGGAGAAAAAATTAAAAAAAGAATAGAGAATAAACTTAATAACGCAAATGATCCTCTTAAAAAAAAATTCTTTCTTTTTGTTCTTCTTAGATTTTTTAAAGTATTCCACTCCCATTCGATAAACTTATAGAACTTTTCTGATAATAAAAATAAATACTTCATTAATATTATTAATTTCTATCGGCTTTTCTTATTTATAAAATTAATTTCACCTGTTAGCAATAAACCTTATCCCCTTCTTCAGAAAGATAGTAAATTTTATTTTCTGAACTTACGAAGAAAGTTAATCCCTTATATTGTGATCTTTTAAATTTATCTAATCTAAGTTTGTGTAAATCCCAATTATCAGTACTTATGTCAGGATTAAATTCTTGTTCTTTTAAGAAAGGTACATAAGTTGGACTAATTGTTGTTTTTTGGGCTAACCCTCTATTTCGTTTTGGATAAAAAAATGATAAAAATAAAAGTACAAAAAAAAGAATTAATAATATATTTGTCATAGTCAATTTTACTAATTTGAAAAAACTTTATTTGAAGAATCAAGAACTTTTCACAATAAATTTCTAAGTAAGTAAAAAATCCTATTTTTATATTCTTGTATTTTTGAATACTTATCAAGGGTTACCTAAATCAGATTATAAAATGAGTCGCATTTTCAACATGACTCAAAATTCCATGAATACTCCTTATGCAAAAAGAGTAGCTGAAAAATTTAGAGAGGCTCAAAACTATTTAAAAACTAATGGTTTTAGTAGATCCACTAAACATTTACTGGAAGATATTGAAAATTCTGTTGAAAAATAATGCCAATACCCCCTCACTTACCACAACTACAATATGGCTACGATGATGGCTTTACAACCATTGTTTTTGGGTTAATAGGAAGTTGCTTAGGATGTATCTTAATTTTATTAATTTCATTTTTTGAATTTAAATTCAAAAAGCAAAATAGTAAGCCTTAAGAGACTTACTAAACGTTAAATAAGAATTCCATTACATCACCTTCGTTAACAATATATTCCTTACCTTCACTTCTTAAAAGACCTTTTGTTTTTGCATTGGCAATTGAACCTGAATCAATTAAATTTTGATACGAAATAGTCTGAGCTCTTATAAATCCTTTTTCAAAATCAGTATGAATTACTCCTGCTGCCTGTGGCGCAGTCATCCCATCTTTTATTGTCCAAGCTTTTGTCTCCTTTTCTCCGGTAGTGAAATAAGTTTTTAATCCCAATAATTTATATGTTGATCTAATTAATGAACTTAATCCCCCTTCTTCTACTCCTAAGCCAATAAGGTAGTCTTTTTTATCTTCTGGTTCTAACTCTATTAATTCAGATTCGACTTGCGCTGATATTTTTATACATTCTGTATTTTCATTGCTTGCAAAACTCTGAACTGTTGATGAAAAATCATTACCTTCAGCTAAATCATTTTCATTCAAATTAGTTGCGTAAATAATTGGTTTAGCAGTAAGGAAGCCTAATTGCTTAATTATTAAATTTTCTTCTTCATTCAAAGATATTGATCTAACAGAAAGGCCTCTCTCTAGCTCTTCTTCAATTTTTTCTAGTAAGGTATCTTCTTTAGCTGCCTCTTTACTAGTTCTAACCTGTTTTTTAATTCTTTCTCTTCTTTTTTGGAGTTGAGATAAATCAGCTAAATTCAATTCCAGATTAATTATCTCAATGTCATCCAGGGGATCTACCTTTCCAGAAACATGAATTACATCACTATCTTCAAAGCACCTTACAACATGAACTATTGCATCAACCTCCCTAATATTTGATAAAAATTTATTTCCCAAACCTTCGCCTTTACTAGCTCCTTTTACTAGTCCTGCGATATCTACAAATTCAATTTTTGTTGGGATAATATTTTGGCTAGAACTTAAATTACCTAACTCTTGCAACCTTTGATCTGGGACTGAAACTATGCCTTTATTAGGTTCTATAGTACAAAAGGGAAAATTAGCCGCTTGGGCCTTAGCATTTTCTACAAGTGCATTAAATAGAGTTGATTTTCCAACATTTGGCAATCCAATAATACCTGCTTTTAACATTTGAAAAAACTTATGGAAAAATTATCAAGAAAACATCTTCTAGTAATATAGTATTTACTTAACCAATCTTGGATAAGTTAATTATAATCGTTTTGATTATTTATTTAGTTCCTAAATATTCTCTACTTCTGCTTTTAAAAAGAAATGTTTGATTTAATAAAAAAAAATATAAATCTAAGAAGTGGAATCATATTGCTTTCTCTAGCTATATTTTTCGTTTTTATAACCAATTCCTTCAAGAAAAATAAGTCAAAAGATATTTCTGATTTTGTAGTTCAAGTTGAAAAAGGAATCCTCTCAGATTCAATTAATACTAGTGGTGAAGTAAAAGCAATAAGGACAAGCAATATTGGGCCTCGAAAGCAAGGCGTAATAAAAGAAATCAAAGTAGATGAGGGCGATCTTGTGAAAAAAGATCAGGTTTTAGCTTCTCTTGATGATGAAGACTTTATCTATAAGATTGAAGAACTTGAATTAAATGTAGAAAAACAAAAATCTGAATTTTTAAGAAGGGAATATTTATATCAAGAAGGTGCTGTAAGTAAAGAAGACTATGAAAGTTATAAAAATAACTACAACATTAGTAGCGCAAAACTTAATGATGCAAAAGCTGAAAAAAGTTTCTATCTAATTAAAGCGCCTTATGGAGGAAAGATAACTGCAAAATATGCTGAGATAGGATCTTATGTCACACCAAGTACAAACTTAAGTTCAGACCCTAAAACCAAAAACTTTATTTTTGAACTATCTGAGGGACTAGAAATTGTTGCTAAAGTTCCAGAGAGTGACATTGGCAGAATAAAAATAGGTCAAGAAGCCTCAGTAAGAATTGAGGCTTATCCCTCAAAAAAATATAGTGCCATAGTTAAAAAAATAGCTACAAGAGCTGTAAAAGATAATAATGTAACCTCATTCGAAGTAACTTTAAATTTTAAAGATATTTCTGAAGAAATTAAAATTGGAATGACTGCAGATCTTGAATTTAGAGTCGAAGGTAATGAAGAAAAAATCTTAGTACCAACAGTTTCTATTGTCACTGAAAAAGGTGAAAAAGGAATTTTGAAAGTTGATAAAAACAATTCTCCCAAATTTGAAAAAATTGAGATTGGTATTAGTAGTGGAAATAAAACTTCAGTAATTGATGGATTAGAACCTGGAGAGCAAATCTTCATTGATATTCCACCTTGGGCTAAGAAGAGAAAATGAGTTTAAAATCTGAAAACTCTAAAAAACCAATTTTACTTTTAGTCGATGGCCACTCACTTGCTTTTAGAAGCTTCTATGCATTTAGCAAAGGGATTGATGGAGGTTTAACTACCAAAGAGGGATTCCCAACAAGTGTCACTTATGGATTCCTAAAAAGTCTTCTGGATAATTGCAAAAATATTAGTCCTGAGGGTGTTTGTATTACCTTTGATACCGAAAAACCAACTTTCAGACATGAATTAGATCCAAATTATAAGGCCAATAGAGATGTGGCACCAGATGTTTTTTTTCAGGATATTGAACAATTAGAAATCATCTTAGAAGAAAGCCTTAATTTACCAATTTTTAAATCTCCAGGATACGAAGCAGATGATCTCCTAGGCACAATTGCAAATGATGCTTCTTCTAAAGGATGGTGCGTGAATATTCTTTCTGGGGATCGGGACTTATTTCAATTAGTAGATGATCAAAAAGATATTTATGTACTTTATATGGGTGGTGGTCCATATGCAAAAAGTGGAAATCCAACTCTTATGAATGAAAATGGAGTAAAAGAAAAATTAGGTGTTGCGCCAGAAAGAGTAGTTGATCTTAAAGCCCTAACTGGTGATAGTTCTGATAATATTCCAGGTATTAAAGGGGTAGGTCCAAAAACTGCAATTAATCTACTAAAAGAAAACGACACGCTTGATGGAATCTATCAGGCTTTGGACAAGATTCAGCAGAACAACGATAAGAAATATAAAGGATTCATCAAAGGTTCGGTTATAGAAAAGCTAAAAAACGATAAACATAATGCTTTTCTTTCCAGGGATTTAGCAAAAATAAATACTGAGGTGCCTTTAATTTTAAGTAACGGTTATGAATTAAAAAATATAAATCAAGAACTACTTTCAGACTCACTGAAAAAATTAGAACTATCAACACTACTTAGACAAATTGATATTTTCAATTCAACTTTTAGTAAAGGTGGTTTTGACAAAAATAACGTGTCTAAAGAGAAGGAGAAAGATCCAAAGGTCTCTAGTAAAAGTGAATTAGAAAATAGTGAAAATAAAATACCTAAAATCAACGTAACTGTTGTAAACGATTTCGAATTACTTGATAAATTAATTCAAAGATTAGACAAGACTAATCAAATAGTTTCTTTAGATACAGAGACTAATAGTTTAAATCCAATCGATGCGGAACTTGTTGGGATAGGGTTATGTCTTGGTGAAGAAAATGATGATTTATTTTATATACCTCTTGGTCATCAAACAAAAAAGGAGACCTCCAATCAATTATCAATAGAAGATGTTTTCTCAAAGCTAAGAAATTGGATAGAAGATCCAAAAAAAGAAAAGGCACTCCAAAATTCAAAATTTGATAGGCAAATATTTTTTAATCATGGACTTGATCTTAAAGGCGTAACCTTTGACACCTTGTTAGCAGACTACCTTCTTAATAATCAGGAGAAACATGGGTTAAGTGAAATTAGTTTTAGATTATTTGGATTTAAGCCTCCTTCATTTAAGGACACAGTTGGGAAGAATAAAGACTTTTCATTTGTTGATATTAATGAAGCAAGTATTTACTGCGGTTATGATGTTTTTCTAACTTTTAAGATTGTCAAAATTTTTAAAGAAAGTTTTTTAAAGGAAAAAGATGAATTAATCAAATTGTTCGAAGAAATCGAGCTGCCTTTAGAGCCGGTTTTGTCCCAAATGGAAATGAATGGCATAACCATCGACATCCCCTATTTGGATAAACTCTCAAAAGAATTAAAAAGTACCTTAGAAGATATAGAAGGTAAAGTTTATGAGTTAGCAGAGGAGAGTTTCAATCTATCTTCACCAAAACAACTTGGTGAGATCTTGTTTGAAAAATTAAATTTGGATAAGAAAAAATCACGTAAAACAAAAACAGGATGGAGTACAGATGCAGTAGTTCTTGAAAGATTAGTCGACGAACATGAAATAATCCAACATTTAATAAAACACAGAACTCTTAGCAAATTACTTAGCACCTATATTGATGCTCTTCCAAATCTTATAAACGAAAAGACAGGAAGAGTTCATACAAACTTTAATCAAGCTGCTACAGCGACTGGGAGACTAAGTAGTAGCAATCCTAATCTTCAAAATATCCCGGTTAGGACTGAATTTAGTAGGAGAATCAGAAAGGCATTCTTGCCTAAAAAAAATTGGAAACTTTTATCAGCTGATTATTCTCAGATCGAATTAAGAATACTTGCTCACTTAGCGAATGAAGAAATACTAATTAATGCGTTTCATAAAAATGATGACATTCATTCTTTGACTGCAAGATTAATTTTCGAAAAAGAAGAAATATCCCCTGACGAAAGGAGAGTTGGGAAAACAATAAATTTCGGAGTTATCTATGGTATGGGGATAAAAAAGTTTGCCCGTTCAACAGGAGTAAGTACTCCAGAAGCAAAAGAATTCCTTATAAAATACAAAGAAAGATATTCAAAAATTTTTAAATTTCTTGAACTTCAAGAAAGGCTTGCCTTATCAAAAGGTTATGTAGAAACAATTTTTGGTCGAAAAAGAGAATTTAAGTTTGATAAAAATGGACTTGGAAGACTAATAGGAAAAGATCCTTACGAAATTGACTTACAATCCGCAAGAAGAGCTGGCATGGAAGCACAGTCACTAAGAGCCGCAGCCAATGCCCCAATTCAGGGTTCAAGTGCAGATATTATTAAAATTGCAATGGTTCAACTAAATAAAAAATTCATAGAAATGAATGTTCCAGCAAAAATGCTTTTACAAGTACATGATGAATTATTGTTTGAAGTTGAACCAGATTCTTTGGAAATTACGACGAAATTAGTAAAGAAGACTATGGAAGATTGTGTAAAATTAAATGTGCCTCTTTTAGTTGATATTGGAATTGGAGACAATTGGATGGAGACAAAATAAACCTTATGAAATACTTATTTTAAGATGATCAAACTTTTTAATACTTTAAGCAAAAAAGTTGAGGTTTTTAAGCCTATTGATGATGTAGTAAAAATTTATTGTTGTGGGGTAACTGTTTATGATTTATGTCATCTTGGCCATGCCAGAAGCTATATCGCTTGGGATGTATTAAGAAGATTTTTAGTTTACAGTGATTTCAAAGTGAAGTATGTTCAAAATTTTACAGATATTGATGACAAGATCTTAAAAAGAGCTAAAGAAGAAAGCAGTTCAATGACGGAAGTATCTGAAAAAAATATCATTGAATTTCATAAAGATATGGATTCTTTAGGGATAATGCGTCCGGATAGCATGCCAAGAGCAACAAATCATATATGCAATATCTGCTCCTTCATAACAATCCTTGAGGACAAAGGTTATGCATACTCTAGGGATGGAGATGTTTATTATTCTGTTTTCAAAAATAAAAATTATGGAAAGCTAAGTAATCAAAATTTACAAGAACAAAATATCAATCAGCAAGGAAGAATGGTTAATGAAGAAAATAGTAAAAAACTTAATCCTCAAGATTTTGCGCTATGGAAAAAAGCCAAAGATGATGAACCATTTTTTGATTCGCCATGGGGTAAAGGTAGGCCAGGATGGCATATTGAATGTTCAGCGATGGTTAAAGATGAATTAGGAGATACTATTGATATCCATTTAGGTGGTTCTGATTTGATTTTTCCACATCATGAGAATGAAATCGCCCAATCAGAAGCAGCCAATGGCAAAAAACTAGCAAACTATTGGTTACACAATGGGATGGTCAATGTAAATGGACAAAAGATGAGTAAATCCCTTAAAAACTTTAAAACTATCAGAGAACTAATTAAGTCAGGTATAAGCCCTATGACTTTGCGATATTTTGTTATGACTGTGAATTATAGAAAACCACTTGATTTTACTGAAGAAGCTTTAAGGAGTGCTTCAGAAGCTTGGAAAAACATTAATGTAGCCCTTTCTTTTTTGGAACTTACAAAAGATGCTTTTAAATCTATTGATAAGAACGAATCTATCGAAAACGAATATAAAGAGAAAATAAGCTTTGAATTATCTCAAAAAAAGCTTAAATTTTCTGAGGCTCTTGGAAATGACCTAAATACAGCAGGTGCTATTGCAATTGTTTACGATTTAGCAAAACCATTAAAAAACTTTTTAAACCAATTTCAAAGGGTCGAAGGTTATAAAATAGACCTAAATGAAAAATTCTTTCTACTTGAGAATTTTAAAACTCTTGAAAAGTTGACTGAGGTACTTGGTCTTAAAAAAGAGGTTTTAGTAAAAGAAAGTAAAATAAAAGAAGAAGAAATATCATTGCTTATTAATGAAAGATTGAAAGCAAAAAAAGAAAAGAATTATACGAAGGCCGATAAAATTAGGAATTTGTTAAAAGAAAAAGGTATTGAACTTATTGATCAATCAAAGGAAATAACAACATGGATAAGGGTCTAAATTTTAAGAAAAAAACCAATTTGAAATTTTTGTTTTTTAAATACACCTTTAAATGGGAAGATATTAGAAATATCAGAGAAAATTGAAATACATTACTGTGCTCGGTTCTACTGGTTCAATTGGGACTCAAACTCTCGAAATAGCTAGTGAGCAGCCTGATAAGTTTAAAGCCGTAGCTCTTTCGGCAGGAAGAAATATTAATTTATTAACCGAACAAGTTAAAACGCATAAACCTGAAGTAGTTGCGATTGAGGATGAAAATCTTATAGAAGATTTAAAAGATAATATTAATAACTTAGATTTAGATATTGCTCCATTGGTTTTGAGTGGAAAGGAGGGGATTAACGCAGTTGCAGCATGGGATAAGGCAGATACTGTGGTTACAGGGATAGTAGGCTGTGCAGGCTTAATTCCAACAATGTCAGCAATTAATGCGGGAAAAAATATTGCACTTGCTAACAAAGAAACTTTAATTGCGGCAGGGCCAATTGTTATTCCTGCATTAAAGAAAAATAATAGTAGGCTTTTACCTGCTGATTCAGAACACTCTGCCATCTTTCAATGTTTACAAGGATTACCCAATTATGAAAATGCAGATTTTTCAACAGGTGAGATACCTAAAGGTTTAAAAGCCATACATTTAACAGCTTCTGGTGGTGCTTTCAGAGATTGGGCCGTTGAGGATTTAAAACATGCCACAGTGGAAGATGCTACTTCGCATCCTAATTGGGATATGGGAAAAAAAATAACTGTAGATTCTGCAACTCTTATGAATAAAGGATTAGAAGTTATAGAAGCTCATTATTTATTTGGGACCTCTTACGAAAATATCGAAATAGTTATACACCCTCAAAGTATTATTCATTCAATGATTGAGATGGATGATTCTTCAGTATTAGCTCAATTAGGTTGGCCAGATATGAAACTACCCATTTTATATGCGATGAGTTGGCCTGAGAGATTTAAAACAAATTGGAAAAGATTAAACCTAAGTGAAATTGGAAAATTAACTTTTAAAGAGCCAGACGAGTTTAAATATCCATGCATGGGACTTGCCTATGCCGCAGGAAAATCTTCTGGGACTATGCCTGCAGTCTTAAATGCTGCTAATGAAATGGCTGTTGAACAATTCCTTAAAGAAAAAATTTCTTTTCAAGAAATTCCAACATTTATAAGTAAAGCTTGTGAATCACATATGGAGAATTTGAATTTGAGTCCCGAATTAGAGGATATTCTTGAAGTAGACAATTGGGCCAGACTTTTTGTTGAGCAAGAAATTAAAAAAGGGAAAAAATACGTAAGTATTGGATAAAAGTGAATATTTAAAGTCACCTAACTAACCATTTCTTACGACTATTGGATGCTGAACTTACAATCAAAGTCTTTGATCTTTAAACTTCATGCCACTCTAAATTCTCGTTTCATATTCATTTCAGGCAAGTCATTCATTGAATCTCTCCATTCCTGGGCCCATTCACTTTGACTATGTCTATAAATTCTAATTAGTTCATCTACAGAAGAATCATGATAATCAACTCTAAGGTCTAAAAGGGGAAAGCCTAGTTCTCCGCTTACCTTTAAGGCGCTTGAGGTTGAACGGGGACTTCGTCTATCTCCACCTATATTTTCTCCCGCATTAAGAGCATCAAGTAATCTTTTCCCTAATTTGATATTTGGATCACTTTGTTTAAAAACATCAGCCATCACCTCAAGAACCTCAATATTCACTAGAAAATTCCCAGCTACAGAAAAGTTTTCTCCACTTATATGTCCGCTTGTCTGAAAACATTCTTGACCTGTCCAGCATGCGCTTCTCCCATACTTGTCAATTAAGTGAACCTGTCTTTTTTCCCTGCCAAAATCTTCTTTAATTAAATCTTCCAAAACAATTTTTGAATCAGAGCGAGATTGGAGTAACTCAAGACTTCTTAATCCTAAATAAGGATTAGTTTGCCCTTGAGTTGCAACAGCACCAACCTGTGATCTAACAAATGAAACTGTTGAGCCAACAGCTATATGACAAGAAGAAACTGCAACACCAAATCTATTTTTTAAAGGATCAAAACCAATAATTGAAAATGTCATTTATATCATTAGAGGCTTGTCTAAAAAATTCTTATCAATGGAAAATATTGTATTCAATAAAACCTCAATACCATTAGCGCATTGATCAAGAGAAGTATATTCCTTATAGGAATGACTCAGACCATTCCTACTTGGGACGAAGATCATAACCATAGGACAAATCCTACCTATTTCTTGTGAGTCATGACTTGCTTTGCTTGGTAAGATTCCAGTTTTAAATCCCAACTTTTCAGATTCATGAAATGAAGATCTCACTAATTTAGGGCATGACTTAGTGGGAATCACTTCAAATTGAGGTTCTATATGTACTACGCAACCAGTAACTTCTTGAATTTCTGAGCATAGATTCTCAATTCTTAAACTCATTTTTCTAATTACATCTTCATCCAAATCTCTCATATCTATAGTGAATACTGCCTCTCCTGGAATAACATTTGCCGCATTGGGATGTAATTTCAATTTACCAACTGTTGCGACTGCACTTTCAGAAGTAGTTTTAGCAATCTGTTCAATGCCAACAATAATTTTAGAGGCGGCCAAAAGTGCGTCATTTCTATTTGACATCGGTGTAGTTCCTGCATGATTTGCCTGACCTGTAACCTTAACCGTTATTCTTTTTTGACCTACTATTCCATTAACAATTCCGATATCCAAACCACCATCTTCTAGAACCTTTCCCTGTTCAACATGTAATTCAAGAAAAGCGAATATATCTTTTTTACTTCTTGCCGCACTTTTAATCTCAAGCCAATTTCCACCAACCCGAGAAAGATTATGAATTATTGAACAAGAATTACTGGTAATAAAATCTTCTTCGTTTACGGATAAATTACCTGTAAAGCCTTTACAACCAATCATTGTCGATTCTTCATCAGCAAAGACAATTATTTCAAATGGTCTATTTAATTTAATGTCATTTTCCTTAAGGAAAAAAGCAATTTCAATTCCTGCAATTACTCCTAAAGTTCCGTCGTATTTACCTCCCTTTGGAACAGTGTCGAGATGAGATCCAGTAACAATTGGAGGTAAATTATTATCATGACCATCTAATCTTGCAATAATATTTCCTGCAGTATCTATTCTTATTTTTAAACCTAAGTCTTTAAGGGTTTTCATAAAAAAATTTCTTGCATATATATCTTCATCAGAAAAACCTCTTCTTGAAACAGAGCCATTCTCAGAAGCCCCGATTGAAGAAAAAGAATTTATCAATTCTTGGATTCTCTCCCTATTTATTACCTTTGGCTCTAGGATGTTTAACCCAGCGCTATAGCTCATACGTCTATTACTTAAACCTATTTAAGGTCTCTTATTTTTCAAATAAAACCTGTATTGGTTTACACCTTTTCAGAAATTAATTTAAGGAACGAATTCAAACTTTCCAACCCAAATTATCAGCCATCTTTTGAGCCTTATCTGGGATATCTTCAATTATAAAAATCTTATATAAGATCTGAACGCTTAAAAGATGATTGATTATTGAATCCAATTGTACTTTTTCTGAGGCATCAAGCTCTGAACTAAAAAATTTATTCAGCAAATTATTTACTTCTGTTTCATCCAAGATTCCAAATTCTCTTATCCTCTCAGGACTTAAAAACTCATCCACAATTTCCTGCATAGAACTTAAATTATCTTTATCTGCATGGGAAGGGGGAGCCATAAAAGGAAATTTTTCACGTTTATATAATGATTCAGGCAGCAATCCTGACATGGCTTCTCTTAAAACATACTTCTCGACATTGTCTTTAATCCTTAATTCAGGAGGAACAGCAACAGCAGCTTCAGCTAGGTAATGATCTAAAAATGCAGGTCTTGCCTCCATTGAATTTGACATATCCACTCTATCTCCACCCCATGTGAGAATTTGGCCCTCAAGCATAGTCTTCATCCAAACGTACTGAGCCTGATCAATTGCGTATCTATCTTCTAACTGTTCAAGATCAAGTTCCCCAAAAATTGCTGCTCCAGGATCATAATCTTCCGTTAACTCTTTATATTTACTTGAGACTAGACTTTTTGCATAAGTTTCACATGCAAGCCAAGGTTGAAGGCAACTTGGCGTAAATCCTAAGAATTCCTTGAAAGATTGATTACTTATCTCTTCATTAGCTAGCATCGCGCCCTTGAAAATATCATTTGAATTTTCTAGATTTTCTTTAAGATTCTCAGATTCTGCTTTAGAAATTCCTACCCCATAGGTATACATATCTTTTCTAAAAGCGGGATAGCCACCAAACAATTCGTCTGAACCCTCTCCTGTCATAACGACCTTATAATCGAGCTCATTCACTCTTTTACTCATAAGGTATTTAGCAATTGCAAGGGTGTTATAAATAGATCTTTCAGTAAACCATAGAACCTTTTCAAAATTCCCATAAAGATCATCCCCATTTATTTTTAAAATCTCATGATCTGCATTTGTGGCGACAGCCATCTCTTTTGCTATCGAAGTTTCATCATATCTTTCATCACTGAAACCAATCGTGAATGCCTTTACTGATTTTTGACTTATGGCAGAAGCTAATCCCAAAATTGAGCAACTATCAATTCCACCGGATAAATAACAGCCGACCGGAACATCAGCGACCATTCTTAATTCGACAGCTCTCAACAATTCTTTTCTAATATTTTCAATAAAATATTCTTCACTTTTTTCTCTTTCATAAGCGTTTTTCTTTGGAAAATTTATATCCCAGAACTTTTCCTCTGTTATCTGCAATTTATTATCTAATCTTTTGACCTTAAGAATATATCCAGGCTTAACTTGTTTAACACCTGCAAATGCCGTAGAGCCAGGGACCATAACCTGCATCAGTTGATGAACCAGTCCTTCTCCCGTAAATTTTCTTTCAACTGATGGATGGGCAAATAGTACTTTTAATTCAGAGCCAAATATTAAGGAATCATCGGTCTCAATCCAGTATTGAGGTTTAATCCCAAATCGATCTCTTACAAGATAAAGACAATCCTGATCTGCATCAAACAACGAAAAGGCAAATTCTCCTCTCAGATAAGATAATGACTCATCAATGCCATATTTCTCATAAAGTCTAAGCAATATTTCCGAATCACTTTTTGAAGAAAAGCTTACGCCCTGAGCAACAAGATCAGCCCTGATTCTTTGAAAGTCATAAAATTCACCGTTATGTGCCATCAAAATATTATTTTCGGCACCTCCCATAAAAGGCTGTCTAGCTCGATTTTCGTTCAAATCTATTATTGATAATCTTGCATGACAGAACCCTACAGAAGCATCATCTGATAATTTATATCCGAAACCGTCCGGTCCACGATGGCTTTGAATAGCAGCCATATTTACAAGAATCTGAGGTTCAACAGATTTATCTTTTGATTTATTAAAAACCCCCCCTATTCCACACATCTATTTAAATGACATCCATTACTCTTGTTGTTCTATCCATGAGACAGGTAAGTAATGCCATTCTTACAAATACTGCTCCTCTTGACTGAGCAAAATACCAATTTTTTGAGGTCTGATCAAGTGATGTTGACAATTCAGGACCACGAGCAAGTGGATGCAATATTATGGAATCTTTTTTAAATGGCAACTCACTGTGCAATTTAAATGCACTTCCATGTACCTCATAATTTTCTCCCACCCATGCAATTGCATTTATATAGGTAACGTCCAAAGAAGGCAATACTTTTTGCATATCCGTCTCCAGCTCAATCTTTAGACCAGATTCAATAAGTTGTTCCAGCTGACCTTCATCAAATAGATCATTTTGATCGATGGATTTGTCATCGTAAATAACAATAATTTTTTTTATGAAATATGAAAACTTGCAGAATAATTTGAGAAGAGATCTGACTGTTCTCATGCGTGATGGAACTCCGATAATACCAATAGTTATTTTTTCACTATCATCAATTGATTTGTTAACCAGATGCGGTCTCCATTTAAAAATTGTATAAAGATCAGACATCGCCTGAGTGGGATGTTCATCGATTCCATTACCAGCATTGATTATTGGAATTCTCAATGATTTTGTCATTTCAAAAATCGCCTCATTATCAGTTTCTCTGAGGACAATGCAGTCACCGTAATTATTAAACATATGAGCAATATCCAGGTGGGTTTCTCCCTTGGCAATTCCAGTGGAACTTTTATCGGTGATATTTATTGAATCGCCACCCAGCCTGTGCCATGCGCTGTCAAACGATAATCTTGTTCTGGTGCTTGGTTCATAAAAGGCATTTATGAGTATCTTTCCCTTGAGGGGACTGTTATGGGAAATATATCTGTTTGGATTACTTTCAAATTTTGCCGCCAGCCTGAAAAGTTGTAGAAGACAATCTTTACTAAAGGGGTCTATGGAAATTACATGCCTGTCCAATAGCTCATATAAAAATTCCGCTCTTTCCTTTATTTCAGATAATAAGTTCTGAGGATGAGTGGAGCCGTAAATATCGGGTCCGATTCTTGAAAAAGAAAATGATTTTTCCTTATGAAAGGTTTTTACTTTATATGTTCCCAAAATATCAAAGTTCCAAAATTTGTGGCGATAACTACATTTTTATAAACAAAAATCAATAAAGACAAGTAATTTAAAAGAAAAATCTCAGAAAATATCTAATTAATATCAGTTTCTGTATAGAACTAATACATGAAATATATATTCAGTTCAGAATTTAACAGCAATACTGGTTGCCTTACACTTTGAAATAGAAGTTTAACGGGTGCTTATGTCATGCCCTAGAATTGGCTTAATAGCAGCATGGCAAAGAGATTTAAAATGACAAAATGGGTAAAAAAACACCTTCTGCTATGCGCAACACCCACAAAACAGAAATGCTTTAAAGGCAATGAAGGTCAAAAAACATGGGAATGTCTGAAAAAGACTTTAAAAAAATTTGAGAATGATCCCTCTACAAAAAACGTTCATATATTAAGATCAAAAGCTGACTGTTTAAGGGTATGTAAGAACGGCCCAATTCTTTTAATTTGGCCTGATGGTATTTGGTATGAGAAAGTTTCTCCAGAAAAAATTTCTGAAATTTTCACCTCACATATTATTAACGGTAAGCCAATAGAAAAATGGATTTTTAAAAAAACACCATTTTTAAATAGTCCTAAATACTCATAAACCAGTTCTTTACTACTTCGTCTGACCAGCAGCCATTAATCGAATGAAAACCATTATGACCTCCTTTTTCAGTTATAAAAATAGTGAATTTATCAATAGATTCTTTTCTTAAATTCAAAGTATCCTTATATGGAACCCAGGGATCATCCTTGGCATGAATAAAAAGCATTGGAGGTAATTTTTTTATTGAGTTTTGGATTCTAAATATTGGAGAAGCTTTAATATAATAATCCTCTAAAGAATTAAATCCCCAACTAGGAGCTGTAAATTTCTGATCAAATTCTCTTATACTTTTTAAATTTCTAATTTTTATTCTTAATTTCTCGTTATCAAGGAGTTTGCCTTCATCATTAAATCCCTCCCATAACTGATTTTTTAAGCGGTGAAGTAACCATTTTTGGTAGATAGAATTTCTAGGTTTTTCAATACAGAGACTGCATGAAGATAAATCTAAAGGGGTACTCACGCAGGCAAGGCCATCTAAAAGTTTTTCTCCATTGCTTTCATCATAGTCTAGGCAGGCATTTAAAAGAATTGTTCCGCCTAAAGATAATCCAACTCCGTAAATTGGAAGATTATTATTCCTTTTTATAAGATCTTTGAACTCTAAATTAATCAATTTTTTAAAATAATCAATTGCTGAAATAACATCACTGGAGCATCTAGCACAATAATTTCCTTTAGCTAAATATCTCGCTGATCCAGATCCTCTTAGATTTAATTTAAGAACTCCAAAACCATTATTTGCTAATTTCCTAGATATTCTTCTTAAACCAAACCGTTTAGTTGAGCCCCCTAAACCATGTGTAACGATTACAAAACCCCTAAGTGAGTTTAAGTTTTCAGGTAATTCTAAAAAACCTAAAAGATAATCACATTCAAATTTTTTAGAAAGAATTTTATTAATCGGAAAGAATATTTTTTTATTTTTTTTTGATTTACCAAAATCAATAACAAAAGTATCTCTCAAAGTTTGTAAGTCGCCACCTATCCAAGGTAAGACTTCTCGAAATGGCTTATTTTTTACGTAATCTGAAAAACTAAAAGATATACTATTACTTCTCCCCAACTCCAAGATCCTTTAATTCTCCAATCAAATCATTCAGTACCTTTTTTGCATCACCAAAGACCATTGAGGTATTTGGCAGATCAAATAAATCATTTTTTATTCCGGAGTAACCTGCACTCATACCACGTTTAATTACAAATACCGTTCTTGCTTCCTGCACATCAAGAACTGGCATGCCATATAAAGGTGAAGAGCTATCATTTTTAGCTTGAGGATTAACCACATCATTTGCTCCTAAAACTAAAACAACATCCGTTGCTGGAAAATCAGGATTTACAACGTCCATCTCTTTAAGTTGTTCGTAAGGAACATCTGCTTCTGCTAAAAGTACATTCATATGTCCAGGCATCCTCCCTGCTACAGGATGGATTGCGTAAATAACTTCAATACCATTTTGCTCTAGTTTTTTTGTCACTTCCCTTAAAGTATGTTGAGCTTGAGCTACTGCCAGACCATAACCAGGAACAATAATTACCTTGTTGGCTGCCTCTAAAGTCAATGCGCATTCTTCAACACTGCAAGAAGTTATATTTGTATATTCTCCTGAACCAGAAGAGGCTGTACTTTGGGCCGATAAAGATCCTCCAAAAAGAACTGAGACCAAAGATCTATTCATACCCTTGCACATTACTTGAGTAAGTATTAGACCTGCCGCTCCAACCATTGCGCCTGCTACTATCAAAAGCTGACTATCTACAACGAATCCTGCTGCTGCTGCTGCAATCCCTGAATAGCTATTTAATAAAGATATAACGACTGGCATATCAGCTCCACCAATTGGCAAAGTAACTCCAATACCTAATAAAGAAGAAACTATAACTAAAAGCCAGATAGAACTCGTATTACCGTTTATCAAATCAAAAAAGGCTATCAAGGAAGCAACTGCAAAAACAATATTTACAAAATGTCTAACTTTGCTCTGAGTCCATCCTGGAGTTGACAACCAACCCTGTAACTTTGCCATCGCCACAATTGAACCTGTGAAAGTTATGGCACCAACAAATATAGAAACAGATATTGAAACTTCGTTAATCAGTGACTTAAAAAAATCAAGATTTTCTACACTATTAGAAATAGGGAAAATAGCTACTCCTAAGGCCACCAAAAGTGATGACATTCCTCCACAACCATTGAACAATGCCACTGTTTCAGGCATGGAGGTCATAGGTACTTTTTTTGCAAGAATTGATCCGAATAAACTACCTATGATTGATCCAATTATTATCCAAATCCAAGACTGAATAGCAATTCCAGAAGTGCCTAAATAATAAGAAAGTAATCCTACTACTGATAGCGACATTGCAAATGCAGCTAATCTATTAGCATCCCTTGCTGATTTTACTTTTGACAATCCTTTTATTCCCAAAGCCAGTAAAAGTACTGCTAGAAGGTCAATAACGAATTTAATGATTACAGGTAGATTCATTTTAAAAATTACTTCTTATTTGATGGTTTACGACTAAACATCGCGAGCATTCGATCAGTTACAAAGAAACCGCCTACAACGTTGAAAAGAGCAAATCCAAGAGAAACTGAACCAATGATTAAAAGTGGTACGTTACCTTCTGCTTTTACAATTAAAGTCAAGGCTGCAAGCATTGTTATTCCCGAAATTGCATTTGCTCCACTCATTAGAGGTGTGTGAAGAGTAGGAGGAACTTTTCCAATTAACTCGAGGCCTAATAAACTACCAAGTAAAAGAACCCAAAGAAGACTTATAAAAGACATAATTTTAAAACCTCAATTTTCAAAAACTTTATTTTGAAGAACAACTCCTTCATCGCTTAATAAACATCCAGAAATGAGTTCATCCTCTTTATCTAATTTAATTAGACCATCTTTTATAAATGGTGTAATCAAAGATGTTAAGTTCTTAGCATAAAGTGAACTTGCATCATAAGGAACTGAAGAGGGTAATTCCCCCGCTCCTATAAGTTTTACCCCATCTTTGATAATAGTTTCATTTGATTTTGTTCCTTCGCAGTTCCCTCCCTGAGAAACTGCTAAATCAATAACTACTGCCCCAGGCCTCATTTTTTTAATCATGGGTGAGTCTATTAAAACAGGGGCCTTTTTACCTAGAACTTGCGCAGTACATATAGCAACATCAGCTTCAGATAAATATTTTGTTAAAGTTGCCTTCTGTTTTGAGAGGAATTCGGGTGTTACAGATTTTGCATAACCTCCTGCCTCTCCTGGCTTTTCCTCAACTTCAGGAAGTTCTATAAATCTTGCTCCGAGGGACTCTACTTGTTCTTTAACAGCAGGTCTAATATCAGATACAAATACTATTGCACCAAGTCTTTTTGCTGTCGCAACTGCCTGTAATCCTGCAACGCCTCCACCAAGAACCACTACTTTGGCAGGTTGTACTGTCCCAGCTGCAGTCATAAGCATTGGGAAATATCTATCTAACTCACTTGCAGCCAAAAGAACTGCTTTATATCCAGCAATATTGGCCTGTGAAGAAAGAACATCAGAAGATTGAGCTCTACTAATCCTCGGAAGCAACTCTAGTGATAAAGCTGAAATCTTATTACTATTTATAATCCTTAGTAGTTCCTTATTACCATATGGGTTAAGAAGACCGAGAAGAATAGCGCCTTTCTTTAACTTAGTTAAATTATCCCCTGATGGAGTTTGAACACAAAATATTATGTCCGCTTCACCCCAAATTTTTTGATCTAAGTTGTTTATTATTGTTCCGCCCGATTCTTCATATGATAAGTCACTAAATCCTGATAATTTCCCTGCTGAACTTTCAATATAAACATCACATCCAAGAGTTTTTAATTTCTTTACCGCTTCTGGTGTAGCTGAAACTCTCCTTTCACCAGAGCTTGTTTCGGAAGGAATAAGTATCTTTGTCAATTTATTTATTTTTTTAACATACTAAATATAAATTGAAGAAAGTCAAAAGTCTTGGATTTTTGTTAAAAATATATTTTCTTTTCTATAAAAAATAGCTATCCAGAATATATAAGTACTAAATAATCCAATGAGTATAAAAGCAATCGAATGTCCTGATGGAGTCTGCCACAGTCATCATGGTGGTCATGCTGTTCCAAGGCAAGCTATGCAGAAAAATCTAGAAAAGCATGGTAAAGACTGGTGCGAGAAATTAGCAGAGAGAATTTATGAAATGTCAGTTGATACTTATTCACAGACAGTCATGCCCAGTCTCCACTCGGCAGGTTGGCAAAGAAGACATTTAGATTGGGAATTTAAGCTGGCAGAAAATGATTCCGAACCAGATGAAGCTCTTGTTGAAGGAATTATTAATGCCACAGAAAGCTTTCTAAGGAGTAGTGAGGTTCATCGATTATTTATTCAAGAATTAGTTCAGGGCACATTCGAGGAAGCAAATGATAAAAAAATAATTTCTAAAGCAATAAAATCTATCATTGAAGAAGAAATCGTTAGTTCACTAAGAGAAAAGAAAGAAACTCTTTTAAAGAAGATATCCGCAAAATTAATATCAGAAGAAAAAGTTAGCGAGGAACTTGCAATAAATTCAGCTAAAGAGGGTTTTGAGGAGGTTGAAAGGCTACTTGCAAATCACAGCGAGGCAGTCTAACTCTATTTCTTTATATTTTTTTTATAATTCAACCAAAAATTGGCTCAAATATAAATTAAAGATTAAATTATTGTTTGGAAGTACAAAGTTGTAACTTATTAGACAATACATAGGTTCTCTGATGTGTTTATCTATATACAACTAAAATCTTTCAATGGACAATTTCATTAGAAAAAGGATCGACATAGCGACCTGTTGGGCAACCAATAGAATTTCTGCAATGGACACTTTAGAAAGGTATGAAGACAGTTATGCAATCGCAGAAGAATTTAGAGAGTGGATATTACATATAGGAGAAAAGAACGAAAATTTAAAAGATTCTGTTTTAAACTTTCCAAAGGAATTAAAAAAGTTATTAGACCAAAAAGTCAACGATTGAGTAATAAATCTATCGAGTGAAATCCGCCCTACATTATTTAGGTTGGTTTATTATGATAAAAAGTGAAATTAGCAAATAAATGGTAAATAAAGAGAAGACTTCAAACGTAGAAAATGTTGTAATTATAGGTTCGGGACCTGCAGGTTACACCGCTGCAATATATGCCGCACGAGCAAATCTTCAACCATTACTTGTAACAGGATTTAATTCTGGCGGAATTCCTGGTGGACAATTAATGACAACAACATTTGTTGAAAATTATCCAGGTTTCCCAGATGGAGTACTGGGTCCTGAATTGATGGATCTAATGAAGGCTCAAGCGGAAAGATGGGGCACTAATTTATACGAAAGTGATGTAGTCTCAATTAACACCGATTCACGTCCCTTTGAATTGAAAACTTTAGAAGGAACTATAAAATCTAACTCAATTATTATTGCAACTGGAGCAAGTGCAAATAGATTGGGCGTAATTGATGAAGATAAATTCTGGAGTAAAGGAATAAGTGCTTGTGCAATTTGTGATGGAGCCACCCCACAATTTAGAGATGAAGAATTAGCTGTTATTGGAGGAGGCGACTCTGCATGCGAAGAAGCAGCATATCTCACAAAGTATGGAAGCAAAGTGCATTTGATTGTTCGATCAGAAAAATTGAGGGCTAGCGCAGCAATGGTTGATAGAGTAAAAGCTAATCCAAAGATAGAAATTCATTGGAACACAAAAGTTGATAAAGCGGATGGGACTGAATGGCTTGAAAAAATAGAAACTATTCACTCTCAAGAAGGTAAAGGGGAAATCAATATAAAAGGTCTTTTTTACGCGATAGGGCACACGCCTAATACGAAATTCTTGGGCAACAAAATTGATTTAGATAATAAAGGCTATATTGCTTGCAAATCAGGCAGGCCCGAAACATCTATTGAAGGCATCTTCGCTGCAGGAGATGTTGTTGATTCTGAGTGGAGACAAGGAGTTACCGCTGCAGGAACTGGATGCATGGCAGCATTAGCTACTGAAAGATGGCTAGCCGAGAAAAACCTAGCAAAAACTATAGTCAGAGAAACACCAGAACCAGAAAAAAAGCTTAATTCATCAGATTTTTATGAAGAAGAAGTTAATGAAGATACTTTCGATTCAAATTCTGAATGGCAAAAAGGCAGTTATGCATTAAGGAAACTTTATCACGAGAGTAAAAAACCAATCTTAGTAATTTTTAGTTCCCCTAGCTGCGGTCCATGTCATGTTTTGAAACCTCAGTTAAAAAGGGTAATTAAAGAACTAGATGGTGCAGTTCTTGGCGTTGAAATAGATATTGATAAAGATCAAGATATTGCAAAACAAGCTGGTATTAATGGCACACCAACAGTTCAACTTTTTAAAGAAAAATTATTAAAAAAACAATGGCAAGGTGTTAAACAAAGAAGTGAGTTTAAAGAAGCGATAAAAAATATTATCTAAAGTAACTTTTTATTTATTATTTCTCTTGGGATTATTTTTATTAGTAGTAGGTCTAGCACCACCTGCATTTCTTTCTCTATAAGTTATCCTCCCTCTAGAAAGATCATAAGGACTTATCTCAACTAACACTTTGTCTCCAGCTAATAATTTAATTCTAAATTTAGTCAATTTACCTGCAGCTCTACATAAACATTGATGTCCTTCAGGTTGTTCTAAGGTAACCAAATAAAATCCATTCCCCTGCTCTTTTTCTATTACACCTGAAGTTTCAATCATTAATTAATCTTTTGCTAAGTACATATTATCAGAAAAAGATTGGCCAAAATTGATTAAAAAAAATTGCATACGTAAAAATATGGAATTCAATTCAAATTGAAAATTTAATTTCATTAATTATTTGAAGTTGACCATAATAAAAATTTGCTTTCGCAATCTTTTCAGAATCTTCTAATTGATCAAAAAAAACAAACCCAAGACTTTCCCATAATGAAGATCCGCAAACATTATTCAATTCATTTTTTGCTTCTTTTGCAAAATTATCTAGTTTTCGTTCAAGATTTTTAGACTTAGAAACAGACATAATAAATAATATAGATAGTACAAATATACTATATAAGTCTACAATTGCAACATTAAAATGGTAATCTCTTTTTTTCCTCGATATTTAGATCTGCTTCCATTTCTCTTAATCTTTTAAGTATTTGTTGGTAGTACTCCTTTATATAACTCTCTAGTGAGGTCATATCGTCTTTTTTAAGTTCCAGTATTTCGTAAGTTTTGCTCATGTCAGCATCTAATGATTCACCACTACCAGTTACTTCGGCAAAAGCCAATCTTTCAGCAACATTTAAAGAATCTTGGAAAAAGGAGACTACTTTCTGAGTGACGCTAATTAGAAAAGGTGAAACTCTAAAAATTTTAGCTTTCTTTTCGCTAAATTTTTCACATAAGGATATGACCTCGTTTGAATCCCATGCTTTAGGACCAACCAATGGCAATGATGTTCTATGAGTTTTTGGATTATTAACTGCTGCGACAATAACTTTTGCCATGTCTTGAGTATTCATGTATGCAATTTTAGTTGGAGTTCCACTCATCCATACTGCTTGACTATCTAAAATTGGGATAGCGAATTGACCTATAACTCCTTGCATAAAAGCTGCACATTTGAAAATGGTATATTCTAGATCAGATTTCTCAAGAAGTTTTTCAGTACAATATTTAATATCCATTAATGGAACATTTCTAAATTTTTCTGTTAAAAGAATTGAAAGGAAAATTACTCTTTTTACATTTAAAGATTCACAGGCATTAAATAAGTTGAGTTTTCCATCCCAATCTATTTCATAAATACTTTTAGGATCATCTGGTTTACTTGTAGCTGCATCAATAACAACTTCAATATCTTGCAATGCATATTCAATATCAGAAGAATTTAATAAATTACCTTTTGTTAGTTCACATCCCCACTCTTGTAGAAAGGAAGCTTTTCTTGGGTTTCTGACAAAGCATCTTACTTCATGTCCATCTTCTATAGCTTGCTTTGCTATTTGTCTACCAAGTGTCCCTGTTGCTCCTACTAAAAGAATCTTCATATTTAAGATTTACTTAACCTGTAGACCATAACTCAAATTGTGATGTATTCGTGAGAATCAATCTCCCTGAAACTTTAACAACAGAGCACCACCAACCAATCCTATTGGTATGAGTATCCAAAAAACTGCTGCAATACTAAAAATTTCTTGAGCCATAGTAAAATTTAATGATTACTATAATTTACATTTAATATACATTTATTTGTTAAAAAAGTAGATAATGCAAATATCTTGAAAATTTTTGAATATATGAATAATAATTTTGAAGAAAATATAAACTTTCCTAATTATTGGATTTGGAATGGTTTTAAAATTTGTTGGAGTGTTGCAGGCGAAGATAATAAAGTTCCTATTATCTTTCTCCATGGATTTGGCGCTAGTCGAAAACATTGGAGAAATAATTTAGAATATTTTGCGGAAAGGAATTGCGCCTCATACTCTTTAGATTTAATAGGATTTGGGGATTCAGATCAACCTGGGATTAAACAAATTGGAAAATTAGATAATGAGATTTGGTCTAATCAAGTTAAAGACTTTATTGCACAGGTGATAAGACCAAAGAATTCTGGGAAAGTAATTCTTATTGGCAATTCCCTTGGATCCCTAGTTGCTTTAACATGTGCTGTTACATTAGAGGATCAGATTGCAAAAGTTATTGCATCCCCGCTTCCAGATCAAATTCAAGAAAATAAAAAGTCCATAGAAAAAAAATCATCATTTAAAAAATTTCGAGATAAATTCATAAGAATATTTTTTATGTTTTTTCCTTTGGAGATTATTTTGTTTTTAATTACCAAATTAGGTGTTATAAAACTGGGACTAAATTCTGCCTATTTCAAAAAAGATAATATTGATCGCGAATTAATAGATTTGGTAACAAAACCAGTTCTAAGGAGAACTTCCGCTAGATCATTAAGAGCAATGTGCATTGGGATGTCTTCAAGAGATGAAAAATTTCAAGCTTCTTACCTTTTGAGAAAACTGAGCACATCAAAAAAAGTTCCTTTTTTATTGATTTGGGGAGAAAAAGATAATTTCATACCTTTGTTTGTTGGTAAAAAGATTGCAAATTTCCATAGATGGGTAAAATTAAAAATAGTATCCAATTCAGGGCATTGTATCCATGATGAAGACCCTTCAGTATTCAATAGAATTTCTTATGAATGGATTAGAGATTTAAAAACCTTTTAAAATATGAAACATACATTATCAGTTCTTGTAGAAGATGAATCTGGAGCTTTGAGTAGAATCTCAGGTCTCTTTGCTAGAAGGGGATTCAACATAGATAGCCTTGCAGTAGGACCTGCAGAATCTAAAGGGATTTCAAGGTTAACAATGGTAGTAGAAGGCGATGATGAAACTCTTCAACAAATGACTAAGCAACTTAATAAGTTATTTAATGTTTTGGGGGTTGTAGATTTTACTAATCTAGCAGCTGTTGAGAGGGAATTGATGTTACTAAAAGTTTCATCGAAAGAAGATACTAGAAGTAATATTCTTGATATAGTTCAGATCTTCCGTGCAAAAGTTGTTGATGTATCAGATATGGCATTAACTCTCGAGGTAGTTGGGGATCCTGGCAAGTTAGTTGCTTTAGAGAAATTACTCGAGCCATACGGCATCCTTGAAATAGCTAGGACTGGTAAGGTAGCTCTTAAACGCTCTTCAGGAGTTAATACAGAAATGTTGAAAATAAACAAATATTCTCTGGAGATTTAATTAGATATCTGGACTGACTTGATATAGTCTTCTTGATTTATTTTTTTGAGTACATCTAATCCTTTAATAATCCTTCCAAAAATCGAATATCTTCCATCAAGTTCTGGGATCTTACTAGTTACAAAAAAAAATTCAGTAGATGAAGACTTTTTCCTACCGCTCTTAACCATGGCGATTGAACCATTCTCAAAAGTATTAACTAAATTTTTAGATTCACTAGGATTTTTTATTTGATAATTATATCTTGGTTTAATTTCTTCTTTGAATTTTATTTCTAAAGGTATTGATGGACTGGTCTTATTCAGGCTTTGTTTTAGTTCAATATAGAGTTTATTTTCTGGATTAACACCGCCATGTATAAAACTTATTTGGTTAAACATTATTATTTTATAAAATTTTTGATTTACGTAAATATTATTTTCTATGTTTTCCAGAAAGTTTGATACTGTTACTGGGTTATTTTTACCAAATAATTTAACCTCAAAATCCCCTTTTGTAGTTTGGAAATTAACTATTTTATTACTCTGAATACAATTAAATTTTAGTTTTTGGCAATAATAATTTGAATCATTATTATTTTTATAGCTACAAGCTTGCACAACAAACAAAACATGTATTAAAGATAATATTTTTAAGAAATATTTTTTTCTTATTTTAAGCCCTCCAAATTAACATCTAAAAATTTTGCCAGACGAGCTCCTTCTTCTTCAACTTGAAGCAGTGGTTTAAGTTCACCTGCACCGCTTAAAGGGAGAGGTTTTTTTCTACCTTTCAATACTAAAGCGATTCTTCTTCTAGGATTAAATCCTTCACTAATATCCAACTTTACCGATTTAATTTCATCAAAATTCAATTTAACTACAATATCTTTAAATAAACCTTTTCTTTTTATTTCCACAGACTTTGATGATTTATCAAAATAGTTACTTCCTGAACCAAAGTTTATGTAAACCAAATACCACAAGTAAAAATTTAATAAATTGGCTATTACTCCGTATGCTCCCATTATTATTCCTTGGGGGATAAACAATAAAGTTGAAGGATTTCCTAAAGGTAATAAATCTCTTCCTGTATAGCTAGATATAGAGGCCAAAAGGAAACCAATACCTCCTATCGTTAGCATTCCTCCAATAATATAATTTGAAATTTTTCTTGATCCTCCAATTTTTTGTTCAATTTTATCGAAAGACGTGAGATCTGAATTCATTTTTATCTTTTTTTAGAGCCTAATTCAGATAATTTAACAAATTAAGGGAGTATTCTTACCTAATTTTTAATAAAAAAGTCAGGAAAGCTTTACAAGGCATTTCAGATATACAAATATTTCCCCACATTACTCTCAATCTTTGTTACAGTCACTGCGTATCCCGAAGCTAAAAACGATTTCTCATGACGATCGCAGTTGGTAGCGCCCCACAAAGAGGATGGTTTGATATCCTCGATGATTGGCTGAAGCGCGACCGCTTTGTATTTATTGGTTGGTCCGGACTACTTCTACTTCCTTGTGCATATCTTGCTATAGGTGGTTGGTTTGTCGGAACAACATTTGTTACCTCTTGGTACACACACGGAGTTGCAAGCTCATACCTTGAAGGTTGTAACTTTTTAACAGCAGCTGTTAGCACCCCTGGTGATGCCATGGGACACAGTCTTCTATTTTTATGGGGTCCTGAAGCCCAAGGTAGTTTCGTAAGATGGCTACAACTTGGTGGTCTTTGGAACTTCGTTGCATTACATGGAGTATTTGGCCTAATTGGTTTTATGCTTCGTCAGTTTGAAATTGCTGGCCTTGTTGGAATTAGACCTTACAACGCATTAGCTTTCTCAGCAGTAATTGCAGTATTCACAAGTATTTTCCTTATTTATCCTTTAGGACAGCATAGTTGGTTCTTTGCACCTTCTTTTGGTGTTGCAGCAATCTTCCGTTACATTCTGTTCATTCAAGGTTTTCATAATATTACTTTAAATCCATTCCACATGATGGGAGTCGCTGGAATTCTAGGTGGTGCTTTACTTTGTGCTATCCATGGAGCTACAGTGCAAAACACTTTGTATGAAGATACGAGTATTTATACAGATGGTAAGGTTCAAAGTTCAACATTCAGAGCTTTTGACCCAACTCAAGAAGAAGAAACTTATTCAATGATTACAGCGAATAGATTCTGGAGTCAAATCTTCGGTATTGCTTTCTCAAACAAGCGTTTCTTACATTTCTTGATGCTATTTGTACCTGTTATGGGTATGTGGACATCTTCAATTGGTATTGTTGGCTTAGCACTAAACTTAAGAGCTTATGATTTCGTAAGCCAAGAAATTCGTGCAGCAGAAGACCCAGAATTTGAAACTTTCTATACAAAAAATATACTTTTGAACGAAGGTATGCGAGCATGGATGTCTTCTGTGGATCAACCACACGAAAACTTTGTATTCCCTGAGGAGGTTCTTCCACGTGGAAACGCCCTTTAATAATCTATTAAGAGCTCCAAACCAAAGTATTGAGGAAACTGGTTATGCCTGGTATGTAGGTAATGCCAGATTAATCAATTTATCTGGACGTTTATTAGGAGCTCACATTGCCCACTCTGGACTTATAGTATTTTGGGCTGGAGCAATGATGCTCTTTGAGGTTAATCATTTTACTTTTGATAAACCAATGTGGGAGCAAGGTTTAATCTGTATGCCACACGTTGCAATGTTTGGCTACGGAATAGGTCCTGGTGGTGAAGTTACTGATATCATGCCTTTTTTCCAAGCAGGTGTGGTTCACTTGATAGCTTCCGCTGTTCTTGGTTTTGGTGGTATTTACCATTCATTAGCTGGTCCAGAAAAACTTGAAGAAGATTTCCCATTTTTCTCCACCGATTGGAGAGATAAAAATCAAATGACAAATATCCTTGGATATCATTTGATTGTTTTAGGTGTAGGTGCACTAGCTTGGTCAATAAACTGGTGTTTTATTGGCGGTGCATATGACACATGGGCACCTGGTGGTGGTGAAGTTAGACTTGTAAATCCAACTTTAGACCCAAGAGTTATTCTTGGTTATCTATTCAGATCTCCATGGGGGGGAGCTGGTTCAATAATCGGTGTTAACTCCATAGAAGATATTGTTGGTGGACATGTTTATGTGGGTATTACTGCAATTATTGGAGGAATATTCCATATCTTTACTAAACCTTTTGGATGGGCAAGAAGAGCATTCATTTGGAACGGTGAAGGACTACTAAGTTATGCTCTTGGTGGAATTTGTGTAGCAAGTTTTATTGCTTCTACTTTCATCTGGTTTAACAACACAGCTTACCCTTCAGAATTTTATGGCCCAACAAATGCTGAAGCTTCACAGGCCCAAAGCTTTACTTTCCTCGTGAGAGATCAAAGAATTGGAGCTAACGTCGGTTCAACAATGGGACCAACAGGTCTTGGTAAGTATCTCATGAGATCTCCTACAGGTGAAATTATATTTGGTGGTGAAACAATGAGATTTTGGGACTTCAGAGGTCCATGGTTAGAGCCTTTAAGAGGTCCTAACGGATTAAGCCTCGAGAAAATCCAAAATGATATTCAGCCTTGGCAAGTCAGAAGAGCTGCTGAATATATGACTCATGCTCCTAACGCTTCTATCAACTCTGTTGGTGGAATCATTACAGAGCCTAATGCTGTTAATTTTGTTAACCTAAGACAATGGTTAGCTGCAGCTCAATTCTTCCTAGGATGGTTTACATTCATCGGTCATCTTTGGCATGCTGGACGTGCTAGAGCAGCCGCTGCTGGTTTCGAAAAAGGAATCGACAGAAAGAGTGAACCAGCTCTAGAAATGCCTGATTTAGATTAATTTCTATTCAATTAAAAAAGCCCTATCTTAAGATAGGGTTTTTTTTTGCTCAAAATTATTATCTATATAAATTTTCTCTAAGCCATGGCAAACTTAAACCCATTACATTACTGAAACAACCCTCTATTTTTTCTATATATTTTCCGCCTATACCTTCCAAGGCAAATCCTCCGGCACAATATAAAGGTTCATTTGTATCTATATAACTCTTGATTTCCCAATCTTCCAAATTAGAAAAATAGACTCTTGAACTTACTACTTTTTTTATTATTTCAGTGATTTTAAAAATTTTGGAATTTGAATCAAAATTCCCAATTATTAAAGTATGACCAGTATGTAAAAATCCAAATTCTCCAGACATTTTTTTCCATCTAATAAATGCTTCCTCTTTATTAGACGGTTTTCCATAAGCTTCTCCTCTAAATTCAAAAATTGAATCGCACCCAAGTATTTCCAAAGGACCATAATTAAATTCTTCGGGCAATGCTAAGTTTTGAATATTTTCAGATAAACTATTAGCCTTTTGATAAGATAATTCCAAAGCTAAATTAAATATATTCTTTTCTTGAATAGTAGTTTCATCAAAGTAACTTGATATTTGAATAAATTCGATTTGACAATTTTCTAGTAATTTCTTTCTAGATTGAGAAGCAGAGGCTAGAATTAACACAAATTTTTTACCAAATTATAATTCAATTTAATAATTAATAAATTTTAAAATTAATATAAATTACTCATGGAATTAGAAGCAACATTATATGAAATAAAGAAACCAATAATGGTCTTAGGCACTTCCAGTGGAGCAGGGAAATCGTTAACAGTTACTGCTATTTGCAGAATTCTTAAAAATTTAGGAGAAGAACCAATACCTTTTAAAGGACAAAATATGAGTAACAACGCTTGGGTTGATTGGGAAGGTGGAGAGATGGCATATTCACAAGCACTTCAAGCTTTTGCTTGTGGTATTAAACCCTCTGCAGAAATGAATCCCATTTTATTAAAACCACAAGGAAACTCAATTAGCGAGGTGATACACCTTGGCAAAAGCATAGGGACCACAACCGCACAAAATTACTATAAAGATTGGTTTATTCCGGGCTGGGAAGTAATTAAAAAAAGTTTAAAGTCTATATACGAAGGGAATCCGAATTGCCGTTTAATTATCGAAGGGGCTGGAAGTCCTGTAGAGATGAATTTAATTCATAGAGATCTGACTAATTTAAGAGTTGCTAAATATTTAAATGCAAATTGCATTTTAGTTACTGATATTGAAAGGGGAGGAGTATTTGCACAAATAATTGGTACTCTTGAATTAATGAAGCCTGAAGAAAAGAAACTTATTAAGGGAATCATTATAAATAGATTCAGAGGAGACATTTCATTATTTGAAGAAGGGAAAAAATGGATAGAAAGTAAAACTAATATCCCTGTTATTGGAATTATTCCATGGTTAAATGATTCATTCCCTCCTGAAGATTCTTTAGATTTAATAGAAAAAAAATCACGTTCTTCAAATCCTGAGATCAAAGTTGGAATAATAAAATTGCCATCTATAAGTAACTTTTCAGATTTTGATCCATTAGAAAATGAAGATTCAATATTAATTGAATGGATTAAAAAATCACAAAGCTTGAAGAAGTATGACTTTATTATTCTTCCCGGGAGTAAACAAACTATAAAAGATCAAATTTTTCTTGAAGAATGTGGTTTATCTCAGGATATAAAAGAATATTCAAAAAATAAGGGAAATATTATTGGAATTTGTGGAGGTTTACAAATGCTTGGAACCACTCTTGTAGATCCTTTTTTTAAAGAGGGCTCCAGAACTTATTCAGAACAAAAAATCAAAGGAATTGGTTTATTACCCTTAATAACTACTTTCTATGAAAACAAATTAACTAGACAAATCAGTTCTGAATCTATATGGCCATGCCAAACAAAAATTGATGGATTTGAAATTCACAATGGACAGACAAAGGTAGATAAAACTCAAAACTCATTAAATATTAAACCTATCTTCAAAGACTTAGATCTAGGTTGGTACAAAGAAAATAATGCAGGTGGTACTATTGCAGGAACATATATTCATGGGATATTTGAAAATGATAATTGGAGAGATCAATACATAAATTTAATAAGGAAGTTCAAAAATTTACCGATATTAAAACCAGAATCAATTTCTTATAAGTATAAAAGAGAATCGATTATAGAAAATCTCGCTAGTGAATTTAATAAACATTTAAGCATCACTGAAGTATTAAATTGAAAAAAACAAAAATTAAAATTAGATGGCCCAATAATTCTGAGACTCATGCTTTAGAAGGAGATGATTGGTTCTCTACTGCACAAAAAGCAGGTTTAAAAATTCCATCTGGCTGTCTAACGGGAAGTTGCGGTGCTTGTGAAATAGACGTTAATGGTAAAACGGTGAGAGCTTGTGTAAGTGATATTAAAAGTAATAAAAAATGTTTTTTGAATGTTTCTTTAACTACTGACCCCTTTTGGGAAAACTAAATTTTCTGTTTTTTTACAGTAAAAAATTCAACTTGATTCCCAACCTATATTCTTTATCCTTAAGAAGTTGTCCAATGTCTTGTACTCCTACAGCATTAGAATAATATAAATCTAATGACTTTTCGGGAGTGAATGAATATCTCAATGCAAGCGTAGAATTTAGATCCGAATCATTTTTAATTGAAGTATTTATTTCTGGGATAAGCATTAAATTCTCAAATAAATTTATATAACTTGATAAGCCTATCCCCCCAAAACTTTCAACCCCACTAAAGAAATATTTTGGACTAATGTTAAATGCTAACCAATTGTTTACTCTAAAAGTGTTTATTAATTCAGAGAATAAATAACCTTGATTAGTATCATTATTTCTCCCAACTGATGATCTTAAAGACATCCAGTAAAGATCATTTTTTTGAGGACTAAATATTAACAATTTACCTCCTAACCTGAAATTAAGATTACTATCGCCTAAGTAAGTTGAATATAAATTTGAATTTTTATTCCCGCTTAAGTTTACTTCATTAAAACTTCCAATATTTATGAGCTCTAATTTGAATATATTTGATAAAGAATAACCATAAGAACCAAACAAATTCCCTTTATTATCATAGTTAAAGTTAATTTGTGAAGTTCCAACGCCTGGTATTAAGGCATTATTTACAGTGATCCCACCATTACTAATTAATTTATCTCTTTCATTTAGAGGTTTAAGATATGTATCTTCTCCATGAGGTTTATAAGTTACATTGGCAGAGTAGAGTGGCTGATTGTCTGATGGGATAGTTAGCAATCCAGTCGAGGGGGAAGCTCCAAATGAATTTGTTATTTTCCCCTCAATACCAATCTTAGAATTAACATCCCATCCCAAACCAATGCTATAAATAGACTTTCTGGAGTAATTTAAATCCTTGTCAAAATAATTATTACCTGGGCCTAAAGGAGATGTATATGAGGCTAGAAAATTAACATCTTTAGCCATATCTAATACAATGCCACTCCCAATATAGAAATTATTACCATATGCATTTTTACCAATTCCTTTTGAACCTAATTTTTCAGGCAAGAATGTAACACCAGGAACAAATAAAGCAGTGAAGTTTTCATTAATTTTTTTTGATATAGGTAAAGATAAAGATCCAATCAAATTATCAAATCTATCTCTACCATCTACCCTATCTTTCTGATTATAAATACTTTTAGAATCCTTAGACCCACTAGCATGCCTCCAATACTCAAGGGTTGGAACTATTGATATTACAAAGCTATTTTCATTATTATTTAATAATTTTTTTTTAAATGAAAGAGCGTAATTTTGCCAATGATAATCTACTTTTTGACCATTGATTGTATTGTATAACTTATCATCAGCCTCAGAAAAATTAATGGTAATTAAGGAAGAATCTGAAATCCCATAGTCAAAAATAAATGAAGGTATTTGTTGCCCAGTCCCGCCAGAAGCACCTCCTTCAAAAGATGTTTTCCACCTAACTGAGGTTTGAAAATTACCTTTTTTAAGAAAATTATTGAGAGGTAAATAAGGTTCAAATTCAGTAATTGAAGAACCTAATTTTTTTAAGGATTCAGAAATTCTTTCTTCGTTTGATGAATTACTTCCTTTAATTATTGAACTTTGTTGTTTTTTCTTTCCAAAGTAAGATTGATCATTCTTGTAGGATCTCCAGATAATCTTTTTAAATGGTTTAGATTTATTTTCCTCTATCTTCTCCCACTTAATAGTATTTAATCCCGACGAATCTTCTCTTACTTTTTCTGCAAATACTCCTATAAAGTTTAATAATTGACTAATCAAAAATAAGTAAAAAACCAACCTCATATAGAATTTCTTATATTTTTCAAAGTAATCTTATAATTATAAGCAATTGAAACAAAATTAATCAATCTAAAAAATTTCGAGAAAATAATTAAGATAGTTGTAAAAAATATTTTTAATATTTGTAATATTTTCTAAATTTGTCTGTCAACATAAATGATTAGTTTACAAAAAAGACCCCTAGGAATAGGGGTCTATATTGAATTTACTAAAAAAAGTGTTTCCTTGTTTCCACTATTTTAGTAAACCCACTCCTGCACACCCTAACATAGTATGGTACATCTTTCTATTTCGTGGAAGGTGCGAATGGAATGTTACTTAACTGTCACATGTGCCAGTTGTCTACTGCAGTATATTTTTATAAAAAACATAATAATTTAAAGAGAATGTGTTTACTTATGGGAAATTAGTGTGTGAAAAGTTTCTGATACATTCAGACTGATCGCAATAGGTAACAAATATCTACATTATTAATTATTAATTACTAGTTCTTTTCCCAAAATAGGTAAAAATTTGAAAATGGTTTAGTATCTACTATTGCTGGACTTGTTGAGATCAACTTCCACCCTACAGAATTACTTTTTTATAATTACTGCAGGTAGGCTTTCTTGTCTTTGAATATTTGCATTTCCAACCGCGCGATTATATATCAAGACTATTTTCTACTTTTGCCATTTTTTTAAGATGATGCCTTATTCAAAGTTAATATTAATCAATCTTTTATCGTTAATGGGAAAGATTCGTTAGGGTGGTTGAAAATAGGATCTATATGGTATTGCCTTCACCCCAAATTGCGATTGGATTACTGTTTATAAGTATTGGAATAGTAGTAACTTTTGATATCAAGATTGATCTATTTAAAGGTAAAGAATAAAGGAAAAAAGTTGGATATCTGGGAAAATATCTTTATTGACTTGATCAAATAATAATATTCTTATTACATTAAGAATAAAAAACATCCTGCAATAAATCCACTTAAATGACCTAATAAACTTACCCCTGGCATAAAGGAGAAAATCAAACCTATGAAGCTTATTGTTTTTGACATTTTTTGAACTTCATAATTGGACTTAAAACCAATTTCTTTACCTAAAAAATATTTCTTTCCATAAAAAGAAGATAATAGTATGAATCCAAATAAAGCATAAATTATTCCACTAAATCCTAAAGCGGAATAATTCGGATAAATATTAAAATAAGATAAGGCCTTTTCGTAAACCCAGATAATAAAAAAATTTAAAAAAGAACAAATTAAAATAAATTTCAAATAAAAAAATCTGCTTTTAATTCCAAGTCTCATCAAAAAATATCTAGTGATGATAATTCCACCGAGATTACTTAATAAATGATTTAAATCTGCATGAGTTAGTATTGATGTGAAAATTCTATAGGGTTGATCACTAATTAATCTTGGTACAAAGTAAAAATATTCTTTATCAATAACTCCAATTAAATTTGTAGAAATAAAAACTGAGATTAAAATAAATCCAGTTAAAATATATTGGTAATCATATTTTGTTATTAAATTATTAAAAGGCATTTTTTAGTTTTAAATCAAAAAATATCTTCTTAAAAAGAAGAAAAGACCCTGACAAGGGTCTTTATTAATATCTTAATTCATATTTCCTTTAGTAAAGTTTACAGTGAGAACTTGTTGGGTGGTCTATGCATTCTTTTTCCCAATAATCTTGTCTATGATCTTTAGGTAGTTGATAATTAAAATCATGCATTTTCCAAACATCTGAAGTTGCATTTCTGAGGGCAGTTAATGGAGTGGTGAGTCTCATAAAACCTCCTATATCTCTACTCTTTAATTATCCCCCTATTCAATCGGAATTAATAGAGTATTAATACCCGAGTATTAGTGCCTTGTGGTTGTCGCGATTATCTTTTCCCATTCAGTTAAGAGTAGAAATAATTCAGGTGTCCAAATCACACCATCGACTTTGTCGACAACGAGGGGCATATGACTCGAAGAGGACAAACAAATGCCATCTTATTTTTTTTAATTTTATTAGAACTTCTTGTTAAAGAATTAAACTTATAAAGTAAAACATACTCTTTCTTGTTTAAAGGATAATGATTAAAATCTCTTTGGATTAGTTCAAAAAATATATATGTAAATTTGAGCACTAAATGGGATGATAGATCTTGGCAGTAAGAATTATTAGAAAGTGGAAAATCTAATGATAAATTTTCAAAAAATCATGATGACTTGGATTATAAGATTACGGAGAGGGTGTTAGTTGAGATGAATCCATGAGACACTCTCAGACACATACTGGCACTAGCATTTTTGTAAATCATTAAAATTCCCCCAACACTTCCCCCAACACTTTTTTGTCATTGACAAGATATCTAAAATTAGGAGAAAGAGTAACGGTATGACTAAGTGGGATGATAATTCTTGGCAGAATGAATTCTTGAACATGAAATCTCATTCTCCTTCAGATGCAAAACTCTTAATGGGAGGTGTAAAAGGTTTGAAAGATGCTTGGCGATTAGGTGTTCTGCATGTTGAATACGAAAGACTTAAGAAAAAACAGGAAGAACAGCAACAGCAATGAAAGAAAAAATAAACTGGCAAAAAGAACTTATTGAAAGTGAAAGATTTAACGATAAATTTTCCAAGAATCTATTAGAGCATGGTGCAAAGAATTTTATGGAAGGTATCTATCTTGGATATATGTATTCCAGATGGAGAAAGATTAGATGTTTAGACAAGGATGATCCAGTAGAAAATAAAGGGCAAATGCAATCTTCATTTAAAGAGTTTGAGAAGAAAATCAAATAAAAACTTGAGAAGTTCGAAACATAAAAAAGTTGGAGAATAATTATTTTGGCAAAATATTATTAAATAAACAAAGGGAAAAGTTGGCAACAATTAAACAAATTGGGAACTTATTAGATAAATCATTCTCAAAGTGGGACTATAACAAAGCAATTAAACTTAGCGAAAACGAGTCTCAGACTAGAGATTATTTAATTGAACCATTTTTTAACCTGCTTGGTTACAACAAAATGGAACACTATTCGCATGAATTCAGTCTGAAATTTGATAAAGGAAGTGTAAAAAAAGTTGATATGGTTATATCCTTAAATCGAAGAACACCAATAATGTTGATTGAATGTAAAAGATCAACCTCAAATTTAACAGATAGGAATAGACAACAATTAGCAGAGTATTTTCATAATCATAAAGAGTCGAAAGTAGGAATTTTAACTAACGGAATTGTCTATGAGTTTTATTCAGTAATGTGGAATGAACCGAAGAAACTTAGTAATTATCCTTTTATGATTTTTGACTTAAGAGATTTCACAAGAGCGGATCTTGAAGATATTGCAAATTTCCATATACAGGTTTTTAATCCTACAGAAATTCTCAAAATATCTGAGGAAAAATATTTTTTAGATGATTTTAATAATGCATTAACTCAGACACTCTATCCAGTGGGAGATGATTTGATAAAACTTGTCTTTCAAAAGATGAATGGAAAGAGAATTACTGAAAAAATCTCTAACAAAATATCTAACCTGATAAATTCTGTTTCATTACAAAACTCAATAGAAAAGATCAAGGTTCTTGAGGGTGAAAAATCATCAACTGGAATCTATACAACTGCTGAAGAATTAAAAGCATTTCAAATCATAAAAACAATGTTGGTTATGAATCCCAATATTAAGAATCATGATGAGCGTATTGGATTCAAAGACTATAAAAGTCAATTTAAAATTGTTTTAGATAATATGCCTTCCAAAGAGATTTGTAATCTGATATTGACGAATACAACTAAAAGATTAGTGATCGATAAAGTTAATTATGAATTACTTTCAGTCTCCACTTTAGAATTGAGTAAATATAGGAAAAAATTAGTTGATTCTGCTCTGGAAATTATTTCCTAAAATATTTTTAATATCAATCAAAAAATTCATTTTAAAAGTCGAACCCATTCCCCCAACACTTTCAAAATTCCCCCAACACTTCCCCCAACACTTTTAGATATTAAAGGGTTTATCATCTCTGAATTAACCTGACATTATCCGACACTGTTTTTAATAAGAAAATACAATAATTATTGCCATAGCGGGAATTTACAAAATTTTTGACTTTAACAGAATGCCTCTGACACTGTCAGACACTAAAAAAATCCGGAGAGGGTGGGATTCGAACCCACGAATAGTTTCCTATTAAACGATTTCGAATCGTTCGCTTTCGACCACTCAGCCACCTCTCCGCCTGTTTATAAGTATGCACATAAAAAAGATAAAATTATTAACTATATACTTATCTTAATTTTAATTCCACCCTGCATCTATCATAAATTTAATAGCTAAAGAATTTTTTTCACCAAGGTCCTCTACAGTGACACTATCAGGTATAAACTCTCCAAAGTTTTTTACTATTTCATTCTGATTAACTTGCTTCAAAGGATGTTCAAAAGTTGGAGCAGCTAAACCTTTACTTCCCTCTGGAGATGCTAAGAATTCAAGCAACTTAATAGCTTCATTTTTATTAGTTGCATATTTTGCGACACCTCCAGCACTAATATTTACGTGTGCAGGATTGGGAGTAAGAACCTCTGTTTTTTTAGCATACAAAGCATCTCTTCTTCCATTAACACCAGCTAACATTCTCGCGACGTAGTAATGATTAACGATTCCTACTCCACATTTTTTCTTAGAAACTGCTCTAATTATTGAAATATCACCTGGGAAGAATGGTTGGGAAACGTTTGAAATCATTCCTCTTAACCAAGCTTTAGTTTCTGATTCACCTTTATTAATTATTTGGTTGGCAACTAAAGATTGATTATATGGACTTTTTCTGTTTCTTAAACATACTTTCCCTTTTAAAGAAGGATCAGCCAAATCAGTGTAATCATTAATCTTGCTAACATCTACCACTTTTGGATTTGCGACCATTACTCTTACTCTTCTTGTTAATGCGTACCATTCCTTATTTGGATCTTTCATTCCAACTGGTACATCATTTTCTAAATTAGAAGATACTATTGGTTGAAGTAAGCCTGCTTTTGCTGCGTTTGTGATTCTAGCGGCATCTACTAGCAATATTAAATCAGCTTGAGAATTCATTCCTTCTCGTTTTAATCTTTCAATTAAAGATATTCCTGCTGCTTCTATAAGCCTAACTTTAATGCCAGTTTCTTGTGCAAATTTTTTAAAGACACTTCTATCTGTGTTGTAATGTCTACCCGAATAAACTCTGACTTCTTTTTCTGTTGAATTAACTGGAATGTTTACATTCATTAAAAATGTACATGTTAGTGCTGTGTAAAATAGTTTATTGAGTTTTTGCACTTTTTCATATTAGTATCTATGGTTACTTTATCTCTAACTAACTAACGGGGATCATAAAAGGCATTTTCTATACACCACTTTGTATCAATTTTAATATAAGCAATGAATTATTTAACTCATCAATTACTAAATCCTCAAGAAATAAAACTTTTAAAGAAAAATCTTACTCTACAAGATTTATCGTGGGATAATGGTAAAAAAACTGCTGGAACTCAAGCGGCTAAAGTTAAGGATAACCTGCAACTTGATAGAAGTTCTAATATTTCAAAAAAATATGCTGGATTGATTGAAAAGAAAATACTCAATGATGTTCTAATAAAAAGTTTTGCACTCCCTAAAAGAATTCATGGAACGATGTTTACTAAATCATTGCAGGGAATGAAATATGGAAGACATATTGATAATGCCTTTATGTCTAGTGGGAGGGCAGATTTATCATTCACAATTTTTCTTAATGAAAAAGATAAATATGCAGGAGGTGAATTATTAATTGAAAGCCTTAATTCAGAAGATAAATTCAAGCTAGATTCAGGAGGTATTATCATATATCCCAGTACATATTTACATTCTGTTCTGGAAGTTTTTAGTGGTGAAAGATTAGTTGTTATTGGTTGGATAGAAAGTTATGTAAAAAGTATCGAGGAAAGAGAATATTTATTTGACCTAGATGCTGGAGCGAGAAGTTTACTTGCTAAGTATGGCAGATCTGATGAACTAGACCTTATCTTTAAATCTTATTCAAACTTGCTACGTACATTAGGAGAATAATTAAGAATCATTTTATACACTACATAGAATGTAAACATAAATCTTATTAAAATAGAAAAAAATTGATTTAAATGAAAAAAAGGAGCTCTATAGCTATTTTCATAGCTGCAACAAGTGCACTAGCAATTACCGCATCTGAAACAAATACTTTGAATGCCGGAGAAAATGATTTAGGAGGACTAAAGGAATGGAATACTGATATGCCTTTAGAGGCTGATTTTGTATTAGATAAAGATGCTCAAAAAATTGCTGATGAAGCAGCTAAATCAAGTATGTGTATACCTATTGGTGAAGGTGAAAACTGCTGGTAAACTCGATTAATAATATCCAAAACTAAATTAAAAATTAATAAAAAAAAACGCCAGATTAATGGCGTTTTTAGTATCAAAATCTATTTCTAGAATTTGAATGTAGTTTCTAAAACTGCACCAGTTAAATCTGAACTAGCTGTTCCGTTTCTGTCAGAACCACCAAATATGGCTGGAGTAACATTAACTGAATCATTCACTTGGAATGAATAATAAGCTTCCCATGCAAAAGGATCAGTTGTTTCTGATTCGTTCTTTTGTGGTTGACCGACAGCTAATCCAATTCTGTCATCAGCTTGGAAAATATCTTGCCAGTTTAAACCTACAAAATACATATTTGTATTGCTGTTTGAAGATGCATCTATTTCAGATGTATCAAAACCAACAGAAATAGAAGGAGTAGCAGTTCCTGTTTCTGCAGGTCTCCACCATCCTCTTAAACCAATATTGGTACTACTACCATCTCCACCTCTGGCTTTACCAGTTGAAGTAGTGAAGTAACTATCGGTCCAACCATTATACTTTTGGTTAACAATTGCTGAAACTGAGTACTGTGGCTTTGTATAACCAACTTGAGTAGCCCAACTTGTTTTACCTTCGTTAGTTAATAAACCTGTGCTATTACCTTTTTGAGTAGTGAAATTTGTGCTGATCGCCAATCCATTATCGCCGGTCCATGTCAAACCTGCACCAGGACTAGTACTTGCACCATAAGCTGAAGCATTACCACCAAGAGTAAACTGTTTTAAAACAGGTTTGTAGATTGATGGAGTTGTACCATGCATGTAGTAGTTTTCAATCTTAGGTCCAGCAGTAAATGTAAAGCTATCGCCTAAAGGCATTGAATACCACAGCTTATCAACCTTCAAGCCATCTCCATTTTGGTTGGCAGATGATAAATATGTACCATATGCGGTTTCGTTAAATGGTAGAGTTTTTCCTCCAGCGGAATCTTTAGGGCCGTTTCCAGTTTTAATCCTTACGTATAAATTATCATCGCCAGTAAAACTGGAATTCAAGTTCATTACGTACATATACTGGAAAACAGTATTTTCATTAAGAGCTGTGATGCTATCATCAGCATCAAGAGCACCTACAGTAAAGACTGCTTTACCATCCATTGTTGTAGTGTCAGAAAATCCGCCGGCTTCAAAGTTATTCTGCCTAGCTTCTAATCCATCTACACGACTATTTACTTTTGCAAGATCATCTTTGACGTCATCAATAAAAGACTTGCTATCTAATCTTGAAGATGTTTTTTCACTACGTACGTAGCTATTCATCTCCTCAAGATTTACAATTTCGGAAGCTTGAGAAGCCACTGGAGCAGTTAAGCTCAAAGCGGTTCCAGCCACTAACATTTTTTGGAAGAGTTTCATTTTACCTCACACGGAAAAACCCATAGAAATGGGTAACTATACTGTATCGGCTGTAACAAAAAAAGAAAGAAATATTAGTTTCATTATGATGTAACTTTTGATACTATCAATTCTTTTTCTTGTCTAAATATATTGAATGTACTAATTCTTTATCAATGGAAAGTTCAAGGATTCTCTTTCCTCTACCCATGATGATGCAACTTCTCTTGCTAATTTTCGAATCTTTTCAATATACTGTGCACGATCTGTCACTGAAATTACTCCTCTGGCATCGAGAAGATTAAATGTATGGCTACATTTCAGAACAAAATCAAGCGCAGGATAAGTTAATTTCTTTTCTATTAAAGAAATTGCCTCGGCTTGATATATGTCAAATAATTTTCTGAGATTGTCAGCACTAGATTCATTAAAATTATAAGAGCATTGATTTTTTTCAAATTGAAGCCAAATATCGCTATATTTCAAATCTTTGTTCCAATTTAAATCCCAGATACTCTCCTTATCCTGCAAAAACATTGCAATCCTCTCTAGCCCATAAGTAATTTCAATTGGGATTGGATTACAATCAATACCCCCGCATTGTTGAAAATAAGTAAATTGAGTAACTTCCATGCCGTCCAACCAAACTTCCCAACCTACTCCCCAGGCTCCAAGTGTTGGAGACTCCCAATTATCTTCCACAAATCTTATGTCATGATTTCTAGGATTAATTCCTAGAGATTCTAAAGATGTCAAATATCTTTCTTGGATTCCTTCGGGCGAAGGTTTAATAATTTTCATAAACCTAAAAAATTCAAGTAAAAGTTATAAATTTTTATGGATTTTTACTACCTTAACTTTGTTTGGTATTTCAATGGCATTCTTTTTCTCGAATAATTGGTTAAATACAATAAATGATCCTGAAATGCCTAATCTTGCATCTGAACTAATAAGCTCTGGGATAATTTTGAAAGCCAAATTGTTTTTCTCTTCGGTTACACTTCTTGTAATACTTTTATTTTCTTTAAAATCCAAAAATATCCTTCTTTATCTTCAAATTTTAGTTTTAATTGGACAATCTTTTTTAATGTCGCCAATTAGAAAATTAGCTGATACT
>QCBU01000011.1 GCA_003281505.1 Prochlorococcus sp. AG-347-J14
ATAATTGATCCCAATCAGTTACCTCTTAAGTATGTTGCATATAGTCCATGTTTCAGGAGAGAGGCTGGAAGTTATGGAAGAGATACTAAAGGTTTAATAAGACTTCATCAATTTAATAAGGTTGAGCTCTATTGGCTTTGTGATCCAAGCAAATCTTTAGAAGCTCATAATAAGATTACTTCAGATGCAGAAAGCATTTTGAAAAAGCTCAACTTACCTTACAGATTAGTAGATATTTGTACTGGAGACTTAGGCTTTTCCTCTAGTAGAACTTTTGATCTTGAAGTCTGGCTTCCAAGTAGTAAATCTTATAGAGAAATTTCAAGTTGTAGTAATTGCCTTGACTTTCAAGCAAGAAGATCATCAATAAGAGCAAAAATTGATAAAAAAAATACATATTTACATACCTTAAATGGCAGTGGGCTTGCTGTTGGAAGAACAATGGCGGCTATTCTTGAGAATGGCCAACAAACAGATGGTAGCGTTAAGATTCCAGATGCTCTTATTCCATATTTTGGATCAAATTTTTTAAAAACTACTTAATATACAATAATGAATGTTTTAACTTCAATAACAGTACTTGGATTTCTCATATTTTTTCATGAGATGGGGCATTTTCTTGCGGCAATCCTACAAGGTATTTATGTTGATGGATTTTCGATTGGCTTTGGACCCTCAATAATCCAAAAAAAATTTAAAGATATCACTTACTCCTTCAGAGCCTTTCCTCTTGGAGGCTTTGTATCCTTTCCTGATGAAGAACTAAATAATATTGATCCTAAAGATCCAAATCTTTTAAAAAATAGGCCAATAATTCAAAGAGTAATTGTTATCTCTGCTGGGGTAATAGCTAATTTAATACTTGCTTACACAATTTTAATTATAAATGTAACTACTGTTGGGATACCATTTGATCCTGAACCAGGTATTTTAGTTTTGGCAACTCAACCTGAAAAAGCTGCTTCACTTGCTGGCTTAGAAGCTGGAGATAAAATATTAGAGATTGAGACTAATATTTTGGGTGTTGGTGATGAAGCTGTTTCCACTTTAGTTAAAGAGATTCAAAATTCATCAGATGAACCAATTTCAATAAAAATTGAAAGAAAAGGGATTTTTAAAGATCTAACTTTGATCCCAATAAATGTTGAAGGGAAAGGAACAATAGGTGCTCAATTACAACCAAATATAAGAAAAGAAACAAAAAAAACAAACAACGTTTTCGAACTTTTTAAATATACCAATAATGAGTTTTCTTCACTTTTAGTTAAAACAATTCAAGGTTATAAAGGACTAATAACAAATTTTTCCTCAACAGCTCAACAATTAAGTGGGCCAGTCAAAATCGTTGAAATTGGTGCTCAATTATCACAACAAGGAGGAACAGGGATATTACTATTTGCAGCTTTAATTTCAATTAATTTAGCAGTTCTTAATTCTTTACCTTTGCCATTGTTAGATGGAGGACAACTTGTTTTTACTTTAATTGAAGGGTTTAGGGGAAAACCTGTCCCAATTAAGGTGCAAATGGTTGTTACTCAGTCCAGTTTTTTTCTTTTAGTTGGTCTAAGCGTTCTGCTTATCATAAGAGACACTAGTCAACTATTAATCGTACAAAGATTATTAAACCAATAAATAAAATCTTAAAACTGATCTCCAAGCTGTTATTATATTAATTACCTTTTAGATTATATTCAATGGCCAAAAAGTCCATGATTGCAAGAGAAGTTAAACGCAAAAAACTTGTGAAGAAATATGCCGCAAGAAGAAAATCATTATTAGAAGAATTTAACGCGGCAAAAGATCCAATGGAAAGATTAGAAATTCATAGAAAGATTCAAGGTCTGCCAAGAAACTCTGCACCAAATAGAGTCAGAAATAGGTGTTGGGCAACTGGTAAACCTAGAGGAGTCTACAGAGATTTTGGTCTTTGCAGAAATCAGTTAAGGCAAAGAGCTCATAATGGTGAACTTCCTGGGGTAGTTAAATCAAGTTGGTAGAATAATTTAACTTCTTTAATTTTGTTCAATAATTTTTTTTATAAAATATCTTCCAAAGAAATTAATATTTATTTTTAAGACTTTTTAAAAAATTTATAGCTTATCTAAATAATTTCCTCAATATGTCCCTATAAAATGTAAGAATAAATTATGTATAGATTTATAATTTAAAAAGTGGAAGGACAAAATAAGTCGATCACGTTTGACGGACGAGAGATACGACTAACTACAGGACTATATGCTCCTCAAGCAAATGGATCAGTAATGATTGAGTGTGGTGACACTTCTCTTTTGGTTACAGCTACAAAAACTACAAAAAAAGATGTTTCAGACTTTCTGCCTCTGATATGTGACTACGAGGAGAAATTATATGCTGCAGGAAGAATTCCAGGTGGTTTCATGAGGAGAGAAGGTCGCCCTCCAGAAAGAGCCACTTTAATTGCAAGATTGATTGATAGGCCAATGAGGCCACTTTTCCCTTCATGGATGAGAGACGAGATACAAATAGTTGCCTCTTGCCTTTCTCTAGATGAAAGAGTTCCAGCAGATGTTTTGGCGGTTACTGGGGCATCATTAGCCACTTTACTTGGTGAGATCCCATTTTATGGGCCAATGGCTGCCGTCAGAGTTGGTCTTATAGGGGATGATTTCATCTTAAATCCAAGCTATAGAGAAATAGAGAAGGGAGATTTAGACATTGTTGTTGCAGGTTCACCTGACGGCATTGTCATGATCGAGGCAGGTGCCAACCAATTATCAGAGCAAGATACTATCGAAGCTATAGATTTTGGTTATGAAGCAGTTACCGAGCTTATTAAATCTCAAGAAGATCTACTAAAAGATTTGGGAATAAAACAGATTAAACCATCAGAGCCTGAAGAAGATAAAACATTTCCCTCTTATTTAGAGAAAAATTGTACAAAACCTATTGAGTTGGTTTTAAAGAAATTTGAACTTTCCAAAGAGGAGAGAGATCTTGAACTAGAAAAAATAAAAGTTGAGACGCAAGGAAAAATTGAATCTTTGAAGGATGACAACCAATTAAAAGTTCTTCTTTCAGAAAATGATAAGTTATTCAGCTCCGACTTTAAAAAACTTACAAAGAAATTAATGCGATCACAAATCATTAATGATAACAAAAGAGTTGATGGAAGAGATTTAGACGAAGTTAGAAAAATATCAGCTTCTGCAGGAATTCTTCCAAAAAGAGTTCACGGTTCTGCATTATTTCAAAGAGGTTTAACACAAGTTTTATCTACTACCACTTTAGGAACGCCAAGTGATGCTCAAGAAATGGATGACCTGAATCCAAGCACTGAAAAAACTTACTTACATCATTATAATTTCCCTCCTTATTCAGTAGGAGAAACAAGACCAATGAGGACCCCTGGTAGAAGAGAAATTGGCCATGGAGCATTAGCTGAGAGAGCAATAATCCCTGTATTGCCGGGAAAAGAAACATTTCCTTATGTATTAAGAGTAGTTAGCGAAGTTTTAAGTTCTAACGGTTCAACTTCAATGGGGTCTGTATGTGGAAGTACGCTTTCATTATTAGATGCTGGGGTTCCTTTAAAAGCTCCTGTAAGTGGCACTGCCATGGGTCTTATCAAGGAAGGGAAAGAAGTAAGAATACTTACAGATATTCAAGGCATTGAGGACTTTCTTGGAGACATGGACTTTAAAGTTGCTGGGACTGATAAGGGAATAACTGCATTACAAATGGATATGAAAATTACAGGTTTGCCTGTATCTATTATTTCTGATGCAATTAAAAAAGCACGTCCGGCAAGATTACATATCTTAGAAAAAATGCAAGAGGCGATCGATAAGCCTCAAGAATCCCTTTCTCCTCATGCTCCTCGACTTTTAAGCTTTAGAATTGATCCTGAGCTTATAGGAACAGTTATTGGACCTGGCGGCAGAACTATCAAAGGAATTACTGAAAGAACTAACACAAAAATAGATATAGAAGATGGAGGAATTGTAACTATTGCTTCTCACGATGGAGCTGCTGCAGAAGAAGCCCAAAAAATAATAGAAGGATTAACACGCAAGGTTCATGAGGGCGAGATCTTCTCTGGAGTGGTTACTAGAATAATACCCATTGGTGCTTTTGTAGAAATCTTGCCTGGCAAAGAAGGGATGGTTCACATTTCTCAATTATCAGAAGCAAGGGTTGAGAGGGTCGAAGATGTAGTAAGGCAAGGAGATGAAGTAACCGTAAGAGTTAGAGAGATTGATAGCAGAGGCAGAATTAATCTTACTTTGAGAGGCGTAGGGCAAAATAGTGGAATGTCTTATCCAGATCCAACTCCCACTCCAGTTGCTCCACTTAATTAAAAATTAGAGGGGATAAATTCCATTCTCCTCAATAATTTTCTTTATTTCTAAACAAATACTCTCTTGAGAGTTCTTATCATTTGTTGCTACTATAATTCCTCCATGTTCGAAACGATTTTGTCCATAGGTTAATTCTTCGTTATCTAAATTTGTAATTGCACCGCCAGCTGCCCTCAAAATAGATTCAGGTGCTGCAAAATCCCAATCTTTTGGAGCACTTTTCCCTGGTAAACTTAAGCATATATAAATATCACTATCTCCCCTAACTATAGATGCTAATTTGCAGCCAATGCTTCCCATGATTTCGACTTTGTTGAAATTAATTCTCTTAATTAAATTTTGTAAAATTTCATTTCCATGATTTTTACTTGTAACTAAAGTCATTTCTTGAAGATTTTTTCTCTTTAAAACAATTGGTTTATATTTTGATCCGTCTCTTTTTTCACACCAAGTTTTTTCTCCATCAGTGATCCATAATTGATTTTTTTCTGGAATCAAAACAAACCCAATATATGGCCTTTGCTTAAAGTTCAATGCTAAATGCATTGCATAGTTGCCCGTTCCTTGGATAAAATCTTTCGTTCCATCAAGAGGATCAAGAACCCAGGTCCAATCCGACTTAACATCAAAAATTTCTGAAGAAATTTTTACATTTTCTTCACTCAAAATATCCCAATTAATATTTTTATATTTTTCATTTATTCTATTAATGATTATTTCATTAACTTTTAAATCAGCCAAAGTAACAGGATCGTCTTCATTATTATTTTTAAGTATATTTTTTTTATAATCTGGGTTTTCAAACAATTTAGAGTAATAAAGCAAAATATCTGCTGCTTGCCAGCTGATAATTCTTATATCATCGATAAGATTATTAATATCCACTCCAGAAGGTAATTTAATCATTCAATGCATAATAATTCCTTATTATCCCACAGAAAAGAGGAACCAGAAAACGGTATTTTATATTTAGTTGGTACTCCAATTGGAAATTTAAATGATATATCGCAAAGAGCAATAAATATTCTTAAAAATGTTTCTTTAGTTGCTTGTGAGGACACAAGACAAACAAAAAAAATAATGAACAAGTTCAATATTTCAAATAAACTTATAAGTTTTAACAAACACAATTCTTTAATCAAGATCCCAAAAATATTAAAAGATCTCAAAGAAGGAAAATCAATAGCAATTGTCAGTGATTCTGGAATGCCAGGAATTTGCGATCCAGGGGAAGATATTGCAAGAAGCGTAAAATCTGAGGGTATTGATATTATTTGTATTCCTGGAGCATGTGCTGCGATAACAGCACTCGTTTCAAGTGGTCTACCCTCTTCTAGTTTTGTATTTGAGGGCTTTCTCCCTAAAAAGCAAGTTTACAGGGAAAAAATTCTTTTAGAGATAAGTAAGAATGAAAAAACAACTATAATTTATGAATCTCCTAAGAGACTCAGAAAATTATTAAAAGAATTATTTGACTTTTGTGGAGGTAATCGAGAAATAATGGTGGCAAGAGAATTAACAAAAAAATTTGAAGAACATGTTGGTAATAATATTAATGAAGTTATAGAATTCTTCAAAGATAAAGATATTATTGGCGAAATAACAATTGTTGTAAAAGGTATAAAAAAAAGAGATTTCAATCCTGATAAATTTACTATAAAAAAAGATCTTAATGATTTAATAAATGCTGGCCTTAGTTTATCTGAAGCTTCTAAATACTTGGCTAAAAGAAACGGTTTAAAAAAAAGCGAAGTTTATAATATGATTTAAAATTTAAATAAACTATTTATTTATATGAGCTTATTTATTAAAAAATTATTATTCACAGCAATTTTCAATTCTTGTTTATTTGCGCTTTTATTTATTGGGATACAAAATAGTTCAAACAAAAGCAAAGTAAATTTGTTTACTAGCGAATCTATTGAACTCCCAATAAGTTTTCTAGTGGGCTCTAGTTTTATATTAGGTTCTATTTTTGGAAGCTTTTTTGTTTTCAATAATGAATAAAAAGAGCTTAAAGAGCTATTAAATTTTCAGCGCAAACGATTCTTGAAATTCCTTTATCAATAAGAATAGGTGCCGCAATTCTGAATACATCAGTATTAGGAACTTTAAGTACCTTTTGCTCTTTATTACAAGATCTTTTTGCAAGATTTATATCAAAGAATATTTCTATAGTTTTTCTATTCAAATCATCTTGAGGTAAGAATTCCCATTCTGGAAAATCTTTTAATAGTTTTATTTCTAACTCAATTTTCTTATCTACAATCATATACACAACCTTAGGAAAATCTACTTCTGATAAAGGAATTGAACTGACTTCTTTTCGAGTTGAATTATCCATCTCATAGTCTATTGGAGCAATTTCAAGAAAAGAATCAATAGGTGCAAAATTTGAATTAGCTATATTTTCATTTAAAATATTAGGGTCATTAGAATCATTTTTAAATTCTTCATTATCAAAATTTGTTTCTTTAAAGTCATTATTTTGCTTTTTATAAATTTTAGATTTCTCTTTAAAGGGTTTACTTTTATTTAATAACTCCTTATATTCAAATTCTCCAAGACTTTTTTTCAGATTTCTAGTAATAGTTGCATGAGTACAATTATGTTTTTGCGACAAGTCATTAATAGCTGTTCCAGATTTAAAACTTTTTAATATTTCTTCTTTTTGTTTTTCAGTAAGTCTTTTGGTCAAAATTAAAATTAGTTTATTATTTAATTTTATGTGATTTCTTATTGAAAGAGAATATAAAGAAAAAGATATTTACTTAATCATAAAAAGAATATAATTAGATTGTTTTAGGATTGTAGCGTCGGATATAATAAAAAAATGCTTCCTTAGCTCAGCTGGATAGAGCAACTGCCTTCTAAGCAGTGGGCCGCAGGTTCGAATCCTGCAGGAAGCGTATCAAATCTCTTGAAAAGTATTTTTCAATCTTCAAGTTAACCCCTAAATGTGGGCAAAGAGTTCATAAATGATTAAATATTATTGGAATAAACTAAATATTAATTATTCTGAAAATATTTTTTACATAGGTATTTTTTTTATTCCTTCAGCCTTTGTTGTTTCAGTAATTTTTTTGCTTTTAGCTTCAATATTTAAATTAGTTGAAGATCAAAAATTTTTCCTTAAAGACAAACTTAATAATTTATTTTTAATAAGCGGATTATTAATGATTATTAGTTGCATAGTACATTCATTAAAGGTGTATAATCCACAACTTAATACTTGGTCTCCATATTTATCTTGGGTAGGATTAGCAAATTGGGTTCCTTTTTATATTTTTTCATGGGGATTTGAACCATATTTATCTAATCTTGAGCGAAGAAAAAAAAGCACCTTAATGTTACTGGCTGGTTCAATACCCGTTATATTTTCTTGCATTGGACAAGCTTTCTTTAACTTTCATGGCCCTTTTACTACATTAAATAGACTAATTATTTGGTATTCAAGGCCTCTTGATGGAGATTTTTTTGGAGCAACAGGACTATTCAATAACCCAAATATTACTGGCGCATGGCTTAATATTATTTGGCCTGTATCGTTAGCATTTTATATTAATCAAGAATCAAAATTAAAAAAATATATCTCTTATACCCTAATAATACTAATATCACTCTGCATTGTTTTGACAAATTCAAGAGCTGCTTGGGCTGGTTTGTTTATAAGTTCTCTAATGTTTTTTGGGCTCAAGTCTTTGAAATGGTTATTACTAATATTTATTTCAGTATTTTCTTTGATCATATTCTCCATTTCATTCAGTAGATTTAATATATTGCCATATGAGTTAGTAAACAAGTTTTCTGATTTTCAATATTTAGATAGGCTGGACATCTGGAATAGGTCTATACAGATAATTCTCCAAAATCCCTTCTTTGGGAATGGCGGCTCGTCTTTTAGTGAACTATATCAAGGACTAACTGGCTTATATAAAAATCATTCTCATAATATTGCACTTGAATTAATGATAAATTATGGAGTTCCAGCAGCTCTATTCACATTAATACCAATTTTATTTCTTCTACTAAGATCATTGCAAACAGCATTAGAAATTAAGTCATTAAAAATCCTTTTGTTTGACAAATCATTAATCATAGGGTTTTTTATCATTGTATTAATGCACATGGCCGATATCCAATACTTTGATGGCAGAATAAGCATAACTTTTTGGATATTAATTGCTGCCATTAAAAATATAGTATTAAATAACGACCAGAAATTAGTAGATCTTGAGAATGACTCTAAAAAAATATAGTTCTTTTAGATATATCACTATTAATTCGCTCGCCCATATTTATCTTCAAATCTAACAATATCATCCTCCCTAAGATATGCGCCACTTTGAACTTCGATGAGAATTAGGGGAATCTTTCCAGGATTACTTAATCGATGGCTAGATCCAAGAGGTATATAAATACTTTTATTTTCCCAAACAATAAACTTTTCTTTATCAATTTCTACTTCTGCAGTCCCTGAAACTACAATCCAATGCTCAGTTCTGTGATGGTGCATTTGGAGAGATAAAGAAGCACCTGGCTTAACTTCAATTCTTTTTACCTGCCATCTATATCCTTCAACAACAGAGTCATAGTTACCCCAAGGTCTATACATTTTTCTATGTTTAATCCCTTCAGATTTTCCCTCTTTTTTTAAATCTTGTACTATATTTTTAACTTTTTGAATACTATCTTTTTTTGCTACTAAAACTGCATCATTAGTCTCAACAATGATCAAATCCTCCAATCCAATCCCCACTACTAAACGATTTTCACTTCTAAAGTAATTATTCTTAGAATCTAAGCATTTAATTTGTCCAATATTCACATTACCATCAGCATCTTTCTGTGAAATATCCCATAGCGAAGTCCAACTACCAACATCAGTCCAACCTGAATCAAGTGGGACCACTGCAGCAACCTTAGTTTTTTCCATTATTGCTACATCAATAGAAATATTTGGACATTCTTTAAAAATTTTTTTATCTAAGCGTTTAAACTCTAAATCGATATTATTCTCGGCTAAGGCTTTCTTACAATAATTAATTATTTCTGGGGCAAATTTATCCAATTCTTCAAGGACTTTACTAGCTTTAAACATAAATATTCCACTATTCCATAAGAAACGATCATCAGAAATAAATTTTTTAGCATTTTCTTTATTAGGCTTTTCGATAAAATTAGAAACGTCTAAAGCATCGGAAGAATTATAGTCAATAGATTTGTCTGTTTGGATGTAACCATAGCCTGTCTCGGGAGAGGTAGGTAAAACCCCGAATGTCACTAGTCTGCCCTCTTCTGAAGCCTTCAGGGCAGTGTCAATTGCATCTTTAAACTTAAATTCATTATTTATATAGTGATCTGCAGCCAAAACTAGTAAATTAGGATCTTCCCCTTTACTAATAGCCTCCAATGCAGCAATTGCTATAGCTGGAGCAGTATTTCTTCCAAATGGTTCCAAAATAATAGATTTTTCCTTAATTCCGATTTGCCTAATTTGTTCCGCGATAATAAAGCGATGCTCTTCATTACATATGAAAATTGGACTTTGAACTGATTTAATTTGCGAAATTCTACTAAAAGTTTTTTGTAAAAGGGTATTACTATCATTTTGAATAAGAGATAAATATTGCTTGGGATATGATTCTCTTGACAAAGGCCATAATCTGGTTCCAGTCCCCCCGCATAAAATAACTGGTACTATGTGTTTTGTATCCATTTAAAGGGAATTTCTTACTTTAAGTCCATATTTTTTATAATAAACCATAAGGTAAATTAACTATATTTTTAACCAATAGCGTTAAAATAATTCATTTAAATATCATATAAAAAGACATTAATAATTACTTTTCATATGTTCAAATACTTGTCCGATTCCTTCCTGGAGGGTCGTTCTTGGTCTCCACCATTTTGTTATATATTGATTTGGTCTATTTTTCTGAGACCTTTGAACTTGATCAATCTCTTTACCTGGCTTAATTTTAATATCCAATCCTTCCCTTTTAAATAAACTTTCTACTATTGATGCTATCTCAAGAATGGTATTAGATTCAAATGAAGTTATGTGCAAATCATCATTCGAATTGAATTCTTCGTAATGAAGCATTAATTTTTCTAGTGCTTCGCAGCAATCTTCTGCATAAAGAAACTCTCTTTCTTCTAGGCCATTAGTTAACATTTGGAATTCTCTTTCTTCAAACCCTTTTTTTATAAAATCTGTGATTACATGCGCTTTTTCCATATCTTTTTCAATACCAAAAACATTCCAAAACTTCACTATCAATCCTGAAAGAGATTTAGTATAGAGTTCCCCCACATTTTTTAAAACTCCATAAGGAGAGAAGTTCATATTACTCATTTGACTACTAGCGAAAACAAAACGTTTTTTGTATTTGGATAAGTAATCAAATGTATTAACCATTAGTCTTGAGTTATTGTTAATAAATTCAAAGGTATTTTGATATTTTCTTAAATATCTAGAGCCACCAACATCGAATGCTAAAAAAAAGATGAAGTCAGATTCTTCTATGCATCTTTCTAAATAATCATTTGGTATGACTCTTAAATCTTCTTTTTCATTGTTTAATACATCAAAATTTGTAACTTCATATCCCTTCTTCACCAAGTATTCAGAAAGATAAGCTCCTACCTGCCCGGAGGATCCTAAAATAAGAACTCTCATGATTTAGTTAAACTCTAGCTAAGTTTTTAGACTTTATTTGCTCATTAATCCACTGATAAGTTTTCAAAATACCCTCTTCTAAGGTTAGTTTATAATCCCAATTCAACTCTTGCCTTATGAGGTCATTATTTGAATTTCTTCCTCTGACGCCCAGTGGACCATCAATATGATTCTTTTTAACCAACTTATTTGCAACTTTAGAAGTTATATCAACTAATCCATTTATAGATACCATCTCTTCCGATCCTATGTTTACAGGTCCCATAAAGTCTGATTCAACCAATCTCCTTGTAGCCTCAATGCATTCATCCACAAAAAGGAAGGATCTGGTTTGTAAACCGTCTCCCCATACCTCAATAGTTCCTCCATCCTCTGGTAAGGAAGCAATTTTTCGACATATAGCTGCAGGAGCTTTTTCTCTTCCGCCTTCCCAAGTGCCTTCTGGCCCGAATATATTATGATATCTCGCAACTCTTACGGGGATTTTATAATTTCTACTGTAAGCGAAATATAATCTCTCTGAAAATAATTTTTCCCAACCGTATTCTGAATCAGGATTAGCTGGATATGCTGAATCTTCTTTACAGTTGGGGTTGTCAGGATCTAATTGATTATGTTCAGGATACATACATGCAGATCCTGAATAAAATATTTTAGTTTTATTTATAGATAATTTTTTATTTAGTTTTACTTGTTGATCCAAAATATTTAAATTAATAGAGACTGAATTATGCATAATGTGCGCATCATTTTCACCTGTAAAAACAAACCCTGCGCCTCCCATATCTGCTGCAAATTGATAAATGTGGTCGAAGGTAGTATTTTCTGGAGTTTTAAGAATCTCCTCAACTAAGACAATATTTCTTAGGTCACCTTGAACAAACTCGTTTGCCTTAGTTTGAGAAAATTCAGGATATTTCAAATCAACGCCTCTAACCCAAAAACCCTCATTTACAAGTCTCTTAACCATATGACTGCCAATAAATCCCCCTGCACCAAGTACTAAAGCAGTTTTCATTTTTAAATTCTTTGAAAAAATATAAATCAATATAGCATAATCTACTTCAAAGTTTTTTTTATTCAAAAGTTTGAATATGTAATTTGAGAAAATTATTTAAGCTGAAAAAACACTATATTCAAAATAATTTTGAATAAATATTTATCGAATTTTAAAAAATTAAATTTATGGAAAATTAGTAATTATTTAGCATGAAAAATATTACAAAATTCAAACAGATATTTTTCTTACAACCTTTCTAAAGCTACTAAAAGATAAAGAGTTTCTCTGCTTTGAATAAATTGATCTTCTGTGAACAAACAAAATTAGATAAATTGAAATCGGAATAAAAATAATATTAAAAAATATATTCTTAATTGATATTTTTCTATAGTAAATAATGATTTGAATAAGATTTTTTCTTATCAAATAAATATTTTTTGGCGTGTATTTCAAGATATTGACAGTAGATAAAAATAATGATGATTGAATTTGTAGAGAGTAAAGAAAAGTTTCGTAAAAGCTTTTTGTATTTCTTATCTTATTAAATTCAGAGCATAAAAATTCCATTTTAGCAATACTTAAATCAGGTCTCAAATAGTCCTGTGTGTGACTATCGTTTCTAGAATTTATAATTACTTTTGGAGTTGGATCATAAGCATAATTACCAAAATAATTTAATTCATTAATAAATCTCCAATCCTCTCCTAATCTACCTTTTGTACCTTCTATAAAATATACACTTCTCCTTAAGAGGAAATCCCTGCAAATAGTTAAGCAAGAAAGGTTAAATGGAATATTCAAGAACTGAAATTTATCAGCTTTTTTTGAAGATTTACTGTAATAAGAATCTCTGAATGAACTCTTATTAATTTGTAGGGCATCTCCATATAAAAAGTCTAAATTCTGATTTCTATTTATAATTTTTTTATCATTAAAAAGACGATTTTCAGTTAAAGCATCATCTGAATCAATAAAAATTAAATAATCATTTTTTAAATTTTTGATAGCATAATTTCTTGCTTCACCAATTGAACATTTGCCTAAATCATAAAATTTTAAATTTAATTTATCTTTATAAGAAAAAAAAATCTCTTTTGTTTTATCAACAGATCCAGAGTCTAATAAGACAACTTCTAAGTAAAAACCTGATTTTTTCTGACTACATATACTTTCCATAGTTATTCGAAGAGTATTTTCTGAATTTAATGTAGGTATGGCAACTGCTAAAGTTTTATTATTTTTTAAAAAAGAAAATTCATTTGGCATAGAATTGATGTTACTTACCTAAAAATATTTTTTTTATTAGAAGTTAAATAATCTAAAGTATTTATAATTCCTTGTTTTATTGATACGCTGGGACTCCATCCAAATGAACTAGCTTTAGAAATATCTAAGTGAACTAATGGAGAATCTCCTATCCATCCTCTTTTTGAACCTGTGTATTTAAATTCTATATTATTTAATTCTAAATATTGACAAACTATTTTTGCAAGTTGATTAATATCCATAATCTCTTTATGACCAAGATTAAATATCTGGGATTTTTTATTATGTTCTTTCAATTTAAGAATTCCCTTAATACCATCTGAAACATCTAAAAAAGATTTTCTTTGCAATCCATCGCCTAATATCTCCAATTGATAAGGATTATTCCTCAATTTCTTATAGAAATCATAAATAACCCCATGAGAATAACCATAACCTATCCATGAAACAAATCTAAAAATTGTACTTTGAAAATCAGAATATTCCGAATATGCTTGAATAAATGCCTCTCCTGACAACTTACTTGCACCATAAATTGAAGTTTGTATTAAAGGTGCAGTTTCCTTAGTTGGATAAGTTTCTGGCTCTCCATAAACAGTGGCGCTGCTAGCAAATATTAGATGTTTACAATTATTTTTCTTTGCATAATCACAAACAGATTTAGTCACCAATACATTTTGTTCTAAATCTATATTTCTATCTTTGAGCCCACCTCTTACATCAGCGTTTGCGGAGAAATGAAAGATGTATTCTAAATTATCTAATACAGGCCAATCTTTTATATCTGATAATAAATTTAATTGATAAAATTTCAAAAGAGGATGGTTAATAGGTATGTTAGCTAATCTTCCTGTAGAAAGATTATCAAAAACATATACTTTATATATATCTAATTTTAAAAGCTCATTAACTAGATTTGAGCCTATAAATCCTGCACCACCAGTAACAAGAACTTGATTCATTAATAGCTATATTTTTAATAATTTTAATATATCTAAAAAGATTATTTAGATAATATTAAATTGATTAGAAAAATAATGAATCAACTTGAAAATTTATCGTCTTAAAATCCTTTTTGTAATATTTATAGAATTCAAATGAAAAAATGAATAAATTTTTCTTCCAAAAAGTGATAAAAAATATATCCCCAAATTTAAAAAATACTCATTAGTAAATTGAAATTTACTCAAATTTAATATTTTCCTTGCAATCTTGGATTTGTTGATTCTGATAAGCTTGGTAGCAATCTTCCTTTTTAAAATTAGATCGACATCACTATATAAACCACAAAATTTTCTATATATGATAATTTCTGTCTTAATATAATCTTTTAATCTTCCGCCCAATCTGGCACCCTGATGATTTCTTATAAAAGTAAGCGATTTATTATTGAAATAGAAATCATTAATTTTTGATAATCGTAGATAAAATTCATAGTCTTCACCAGTAATAATTTTATTATCAAAACCATGTATTTCCTTAGCAATTTTTACGTTAATTATTGGATTACTCGCAGAACCAGTAAAATCTCCCCTTTGTAAAAGAAGTGATCTAAGATCTGAATTAGGATCAATTATTCTTTTTGAATAAATTCTTTTATAGTTAACTTCTTTAAAAAATTTAAATCCTGAATACCACAGAGCTATATCCTTATTATTAATTTTTTTTAAAAAATTTAAAAACTCCTGAACTTTATTTTTATCCCAAAAATCATCATCATCCAAAAAACCTAAATATTTAGTATTTACCATATTTAAAGCAAGATTTCTCTGTTCTGAAATTGATATCGGTTTGTGTCTTTTATAGAGTATATTTTTGTAATTTTTCTGATAATCATGAATTATATTTTCGGTAACAGAATCTGATCCATTATCTAAAATTAAAATGTTAAAATCATTATTTGACTGATTACATAGACTATTTATTGACTCCCTTAAGAATTTTGGTCTATTAAAAGTAGTTATGCATGCAGTTAATTTCATGAAATATTAGATAAATAAATATTCTTATAAATTTAAATTAAATATAAACCAATAATTGCAGAGGAGGCTAGTAAAGAAAAGTATTTTTTTATTTTCTCACGTCCCATCCAAAAGAAGTATGACTCTTCTAGCTCACCCTCCACAAATGAGGTAAATGGTTGAAGCCTATCTAAAAATATTGATTTAAAAAAATAGCCTTTAAATTCACTACGCAATGGATCCATGTAGCAGGATCCAAGCTGAATTAAATTAATATTATTTATTCCCAACTCTTCTTTCATTTCTCTTTCAGCTGCTTTTATTGGCGTTTCATTCTGATCTATTGCACCTCCTGGAAATTCCAAAATATAATCTTTACATCCAATCCTATATCTTAATTGAAACAAAAACTGTTCAAGTTCATTTATTAAAATTACTTGAGAAAAACTCTGCCTATTTATTCTTGAATAGAGTGTATGGCTATTTGATCCTGTTTTTATTTTTGATTCTAAAAGTTCTAAATATTTACTATTTTTATAAATAATTTTTTCTTCTTTTATTTCTCGTTTAGATGGTATCTTAAATTTAAATTCTTCATTTAAAGCTATTAATAAACTTTCTTGATAAGTTTGACCAATTTCTTTCATTTGCATACTTAAAAGCCCTATTAATTTTATCAGTATGGTATTCTTCTTTTTTTTCTAAAATTTTTTTTATAGAAGAAACTAAATTTTGTGAATCTTCAGGTATAAAATACTCAGCTAAATTTTCTTCTTTAGCAAGTCGTCCCATTTCAGAAACATTTGATACTAGTGCAAGTTTAGAATGTGTAAAAGCTCCTTTCATTAATGGTCCTGACCCCCCACTGTAATGTGATAGGTAAGGAAGAATTGCGAAGTCAGCCTTTTGATATACACAACTTATTAATTCAAAGGGTAAATATGAGTTGTGAATTACTAAATTTTTGGAGGCTCCATTCAATATTTTTCTTGAAAGTTTTTCTTCATCATGTCCAACTATCCATAAGTAAGGATCATCTGGTTTATTAAAATATTTGTTCCAAACAGATGTTATAAATAGATGGCCCTTATCTTTTCTAATATTTCCAAATAAAAGAAATATTTTCTTTTTATTTTTTGGATAATTTATTAATTCTTTTACAAAATTGTAAGTCAATTCTTTTTCGGAAAATTTTCTTACAATTCCTCCCCCTCCATCCTCAATAACTATTATATTTTCTTTTTTAAAAGATAATTGTTTCGAAAGTAAATTTTTATGCCATTCGCCTAAACAGCTTATTTTTATATCGAATATATTTAATGAAAATTTAAAAATAAAAGATTGAATCAACTTCAAAATTTTAAAAAAATTTATTTCTTGATTATGGAAACGATATTCAAAATTAGGCGCATTTACTTGAACAGTTATCTTGCCTTTCCATCTCAATATTTTTAAAATAATTAATAAAATTGAAACACAAGAATATTCACAATCTAATATTATTAATTTATTAAAGTTTTTTCTTAAACCAACAAATCTTATAATAGTTATAAAACACAAAAATAAATAAAGAAACAAACCTTTAATAGAATAAATATTAAAATTTAAATTTGATGTATTTTCTTTCCCGAAATATCTATAAACTTTTGCAGCAGAAATAATATTAACTTTACATTTAAAGTTTCTTAATTCATTAAATAAGGATTTTGTATAAATATAATAATGCCCCTTTCTATAAGGAGTAGGTTGAATAATAGCTATTTTCAATTTAAAAAAAGATTTTTTACATTTTAATAAATTCTGAGGCATCCTTTTGGAAAACATCAAAGTTGAATTTTCTAATAAGTGGTAAATCTTGAATTATTATTTTTTTTAAAATTAACATAATTTATTCCCAAATATCTAAATAAAAATAATTAAGATTTTTTTCTTTGATTATTTTCTTTACTATTTTTAATTTAATTTGGTCTCTACTAAAATTTAATAAGAAAATATCGCCAATTACTTTTGAGTTTAAATTGAATTCTTCTAAGCCTAAATCTTTTTTATTAGAAACATCTGGATCAAAGTAGAAAACTTTATAATTTTTTGAAAGTTTTAGAGATATTGAATAAGATTGTGATTCTTCTAAAAGATAACTTCCATCTTTATAGGTCAATCCAACAACTAATACATTATCTAAATTCTTATTATTACAAAATTGAATAATTTTTTTTACATAGTAATCTGGCAATTTACTATTAAAAATCTCATTCTGAATTGGCAAATAATATTCCAATCCCTCTGCTCTATTAATTACTTGCTGTATTGCTCTATTATCTCTAGGGAAACAAGGTCCTCCAAAACCTAAACCTTTATTTAAATACTTTTTACCAATCCTACTATCGGAACCAATTGCAGAAAGAACATCTTTTGCAGAACAATTGTCAATATTCTCGGAAGCAATTCCTATAGCGTTAGCAAAACTAATTTTTGAGGTTATGTATGAATTTATAGAAATTTTTGCCATTTCAGCACTTTCTATACTCATTCTTCTTATTGGAATATTTTTATTATTTATTAGTGTCATCATGGCCTCAATATGGATATCTGCAGAGTGGGGAATATCTTCTCCAACCAAAAGAAAATCAGGATTTTTTAAATCATTTAATACTGAACCTAAAGCAATGAATTCTGGAGAATAACAAAATTTTATTTTTGATATTTTTTCATTTTTTATTCTTATTTTAGAAATCAATTTCAACCTAGTATCACCCGGTAAAACAGTCGAGGTTATTACAATTAACTTATTTTCACAACAAGAATTAACATCCCTTATGTTTAAAATTACATTCTCTAGATATTTAGTATCAAATGTACCATCCTTTAAAGAAGGTGTGGGCACTATTACATAAATTACATCTGATTCCTCTATCACTCGTGATGTATTATCTAAAATTTTAAAATTTTCAAAACCTAGATTTATTTCATCTTGCAAGCCTGTTTCTGAAACTGGAGCAATTTTTTTACGTAAATAATTTCTTACATTTTTATCTATATCAAAACCAAATACTTTATTTCCGGCCGCAGCAAAAGCAGCAAACATCGAGCAACCTAACTTCCCTAATCCGATAACACCAATATTCATAAAATTAACTTGTCATGTTAAAAAATTTATCTTATTGGATTCGCCCCCTCTCTCCTAGAGACAAGACGTATTGTTCTAAAAAAAATTAACAAATCCAACCAAAAAGAAAAGTTTTTGATATAAAAAAAGTCATAAGTCAATTTAATCTCTGAATCGTCGATTGAAGATCCATAAGGATAATTAACTTGAGCCCAACCACTTAAACCAGGCTTCACTAAATATCTTAAGTCATAAAAGGGAATTATTTTCTTTAAATTTGAATCAATCTCAGGTCTTTCTGGTCTGGGACCTATTAAACTCATGTTTCCTATAAGAACCGAATACAATTGAGGAAGCTCATCAATCCTTGAAGCTCTAAGAAACTTACCTATCTGAGTTATCCTAGCGTCGTTCTTTTTTGACCATTGAGCGCCACCTACCTCCGCGTTAACTTTCATAGTTCTTAATTTACAAATTCTGAATTTAATGCCATTTTTTCCTACCCTATCTTGGAAATATAATATTGGACCATTATCTTCTAATAATATTAATAGTCCAAAAAAACACATTATTGGTAATGCGAAAATGAGCATAATTAGGCTCAAAAAGATATCGGAGATCCTTTTAAGTCTTATTTGAAAACTTCTTCCTCTACTAATATTTGCGAACAAGTTTAACAATTCATTTGAGGAGAGGAAAACTGATGGTATTCTTTGCAAAAAAATTTCGCTCCAATTTACTATTGAAAAAATATTTTCTCCGTGAAAATATAAATTAATAATTTTCTCTTGATTTAGTGAAGTAAAATCACCAAATTTTTCTATAATTATATTTCTTACTTTTTTATTATCAATCAGAAGTTTATCTAGAGAATCTGAAAAATTTAAATTAATTTTACTTATTTTTACTAGATCTAATAACTTCAAAAATGAATTATGACTACCAACAAATTCCCAATTTTGTTGAGATTTAGAATTACTAATTAAAAAAAGACGTAAAAAATATTGTCCTATAAAAGAAGCTATTATATACTTCACAAAAAAAACAAAGTTTTCCCAGTAAATATAATTATCTTTAAAATCTATAATTTTATAAAATAATAAAAAGGTAAATGAAAAGTATACAAAAAAATTCAAACAGGATAAAAATATATTTTTTATATTTTCTAGAATATCCTTTTTATTTTGATGATATCTCCCAACTACATAACTAGTTAAAAGCCAAAAAAATAGAATAAAAAAGTTAAACAATATTGTTTTAAATCCATTTGAATAAACTTTTAAAGTATTAAAAAGGATAGCAAAGGTAAAAATATCAAACAAAAAAGAGACTATTATATTTTTCCTTAATGAAAACCAATAAGGTGTTATAAACATAAGTTATGTTATGTCAAGATAAATCATTAATTTATAATATCTTAAATAGTATATTTATCAAAACATTATAAAAATAAAATTATTGAGATAGATTTGTTAAATCTTCATTTTTAAAAATATTGAAAAAAATCTTTTAAATCAAATATTGCATAAATTTTATACATTATTTTTTAAAAAAGATTTATTTTTTATTTAAAAAGATCTGAATACAAATTTAAAAATTTTCTTGCCCTATTTTTATATGAATGAAAACTAATTGCTCTTCGATTACCATTTTTTTGTATTTTATTTCTTTCTATTGGGTTATTTAAATAATAAATAATTTTTTCTACCCAAATATTTGCTTCATCGGAATCAATATGTATTACTTCTTCTTGATCAAAATATGGAGATTTATTCAATGGAGAATCAACTAATTGAAATCCACCATAGTAAGGAATTTTAAAATACCGTAAATTATAGATGATATGTTCTGGACTATTTTCATGATAATTTATGCAGATTTTACTATTTCTGTATATTAATATTTCTCTTTCACTACTTATAACTTCATTCAATTTTTTCATATTCATATTTACAAAAAAGTTAAGTTTTTTTGATAACGGCTTAATAAATTTATTTGAAAATTTTATTATTCCATTTGATATCCTTACTCTTTTGTTGAATCCTCTGCCAAACAAACCTATCTTAAGATTTGGATTTTTTTTTCTTAAAAGTGGTAAAACTTTATTAAAAAGAAAAGATTTACTTTTCATTTTTGATCCAATAAAAACTACATCAAAATTATTTTTTTGATTATCTTCACTTCTAATTTTTAAAATATTTTTAGGTAAGGATGGAGAAGCATTTGGAATTGTTATATATTTTCTTTTTGTTAAATCCTCAAATTTCTTCATTGATTTATGCTCCCTTTCTCCATAAATAATTTGAAACCAATTAAGATTATTTATAATAAGTTTTTTATGAAATTCATAAAATTTTGAATCTTTACATATAGGCCAATGAACCCATAAAGCGATAATTAAGCCTTTTTTTGAGAGAAATTTTGCATGATTTAAAACAGATTCTGATTTATAATTTGATAGGTCATCTATAATTAATGTCTTTTCATTACCATCATTAATTTTTATAATATTATCAATTATTTTACAATTAAGATTTAATTCTAAAAATCCATTCATCAAACCTAAAGATATGTGAGATTCTGCAGATTGAAGATCAATATTAGGTCTTATAATATAAATTTTTTCAGGAAATATATTCATTTTTATTTTATTTTAAACCTCATGGGGAATAAGTTAGATTGTAATTCCGAATGAGTAATCACAATAACAATTGAATTTTTAGTTTTAGAGAGGAGTAAATCATTAAAAATCATTGATGTTTTTAGATCGAGTGATGATGAAGGTTCATCTAATATTAGGATTGGTTTTACATTTGAAATTATTTTCAAAAGAGAGATTCTTTGCGCTTGACCACCTGAGATATTTCTTCCAAAGTCAGAAATCATATAATCAAGAAATTGTCTACCAAATTCATCTTTTAAACCTAATTTAATCCCATTTTCATACAATTCCTCCTTATTAATTAATTCATTACTCCCAAACAATATATTTTCATATAAGGTGCCACTAAATAAAAAAGGGGATTGTGATAGATAAGAAATATTTTTGTGAAAATATCTATTAGGTATATTTTGTATATTTAAATTATTTAATTCTATCTCTCCAGCAGAAGGCGTAAGAAGTTTAAGAATTAATTCTACTAAAGTTGTTTTACCTGAACCGCTTTTACCTAAAATCGCTGTGGGTTGACCCTCTTCAAATTGCCAGTCATCATAGATAATTTCATGTTTATCCTTATATTTATATTTTAAATTCCTTATTTTAATTTTATTTTTTTCATTTTTATAAAAGAAACTTTCTTTTTTTAGTTTGTTTACAAAATAATTTGATAATTTTTTGGTTTTTTTTGTTTTGAGACTAAATAAAGATATAAGATTATTAATTGAAAGAGAAGAGGATTTAATAAACGCATATGCGGAATAAGTCTGTTGTGAAGCAGGAAGAATCCTGTTAAATGCAAAAAGCAAAGTTCCTAATTGTCCAAAAATCAATAAACTGGAATTACTGGAAATTGAAATAATAATAAAAAAGGTAAATAAACTCAAACAAACTGTTTCAACTATATATCTTGGTGATTGAGAATAAATCAAAGTATTTGCATAACTATTCCTTGATTTAATCTCATTAGAAATAAATTTTTTAATTTGTTTTTCAGATGTTCCTCCTATTATAAGATCAACAATTGAAGCTAAAGTTGATCTCACTAAAGCTGTTTGCTCATGATTATATTTAGTAATATATTCACCATTTATTTTTAATTTCTTAGCGAATAAAAGAATAATAATCAAATATACTAATGAAATAAATAATCCTGCAATTAAAAAGAGTTTTGTTTCTAGAAATAAGAGCGAAAAAGATATAGATATCAAAATTATTGTATTAGATACTAAACTTGCAAAGTTTGATAAGGCTTCAGAATTTCTTGGCACATCTTGAATTAAAATTGATAAAAATTTTGATTGATTTGCTGACTTTAAAAAAATATACTCCTGATTAACAATCTTTTGAAATGCAACAGAAGATATTTTCGCGCTAATGGAAGCTGCTATGCGATATTGAGTAAATAATAAAAATACTCTTAAAACTCCACATATAATTACAGTAACTAAAAACTTAGAAGCATATTCAAAAGTATTTTCATAATTAATTCTATTATCAATAGTTGAGAAGGATTGAATGAATGGTTTGATTGAAGAAAGCACAATCACTTCACTCAAACTGAGCAACAAAGCGCTTAAAATAATTAAGCAGCTATAAAAAATATATTTTCTTGGCAGAAAAAGAATTAATCTTATTAAAGGGATCATAATTATTAAAAATTAGTAATTACTTGTTGATCTTTTAGTTATTTATTAATCATTTTTAATTATTTTTTTTATATTCATAAAAAATTAAGCTTAATAAATCAAATATGATAATATTATCTTAATTTTACAAACAAGTAAAAAGCTTGATGATAGTCTGAGTATTTTAATGTTTAAGAAATATAAGAATTCTTTAGATATTGCTCTTGGTTCCATAAAACAAGAAAATTTAAATATTTTATTTTCAGAAATAAAAAAAAGGTTAAATGGATCTTCTTCTATTCATATTCTTGGTAATGGTGGTAGTGCGGCTAACGCAAGTCATATAGTTGGTGACTTTACAAAAACTTTTGCTTATATGAAATTAAAGCTTAAAATGTTTAATCATTCTGACAACATCAGTTATCTAACTGCAGCTGCAAATGACTTAGATTTTAACGAAATATACTCAAGTCTTGTTGGAACTCTAATAGATAAAGAAGATTTAATAATTTATCTTTCTGGAAGTGGTAATTCACTAAATCTAATTAAATGTGCTAACAAAGCAAAAAAACTAAATATCTATCAAATTTCTATTTCTGGTTACAATGGTGGAAAAATTAAAGATCTAGTAAATACCCCTATTCATATAGATTATCCAGATATGGAAATAAGCGAAGATTGTCAATTAATTATTTTTCATTACATCAAGCAACAACTAGTTAAAGAGATTGAAGGAAAAGATCCATATGCCGAAAATAAATTACCAAAATACAAAAAAAGAGTGATTGAAGATCTTATTGCATGATTATTATTTCTAGATGTCCATATAGAATTTCATTGCTTGGCGGAGGCTCCGATCTAGATTGGTTTGTAAAAGGTAATGATTATGGACTTTGTCTAGGATATTCTTTGTCAAAATATACTTATGTTGTTATTAATGAATTGCCATCCAGTTCAAAAAGAGGAATTCTTAATTATTCATCTAGGGAAGAATATACAGAGAATAATGATATCGCTCATCCTCTAATTAAGGCAGCTTTTGAAGAGTTTCACATAGATAATTTGCTTGAAATATCTTCCTTTGGATTCGCTTCTAGAGGTTCCGGTCTTGGTGGCTCCTCATCATTTTTAAATGCTATTTTGAAAGGTCTCTGCTTTCTTAATAAAAAGGAATTAAGCAATGATGAAATTGCTTTCTTAGCGTCAAACATAGAGATAAATAGACTAAATAAGCCTATTGGGAGACAAGATCATATCTTGTCAGCTTCAGGTAATTTTTTATGCGCAAAATTCTCGGAGCAGAACAAAAGAGTTAGTAAAATTAATTTGGATAAATACAAACAAGAGTTTCTTGAAAAAGAGACAAAAAGATTATATCTAGTTCCCTCTTTCATATCAAGATCAGCGGATAAAGTCTTAGATAAATTAAAAAACTTGCCGAATGCTCAAGATGATTTATTAGAAATAAGATCCATCGCAGAAAAATTTATCTTTTTAGAAGATAATCGAGAATCTATTCTGGAAGAAACTTTCTACGATTGTGTTAGAGATTCTTGGGAAATAAAAAGAAACATGTCAGGCGTTATGACGGGAATCTTAAATGAACAATACGATGAGTTAAAAAAAATACCCTTGAATTGGATCAGGTTATTAGGTGCAGGTTCAGGTGGGTATTTCCTAATATCATCTAAATTAAATGAAAAAAGAACAGAAGAAGAATTATTAAAAAATGGAATGAAAGATTTTTTTAAGGCTTCAATAAGCAAATCAGGAGCTGAGATCGTACACTTTTCATGATAAAAAACATTTCAGTAGTAATAGCTATTGGTGGTATTGGAAGTAGACTCAAAAAAATTACAGGAGATATTCCTAAACCACTTTTCCCAGTAGAAGGAATTCCAACTTTAACAAGAACACTTATTGAATTAAAATCCTACGGTTTCAAAAAAATCATTGTCACCACCTGTTTTAAAAAAGAAATATTTAAAGAATATTTGAAAAAATTTACAATAGATTTTGATGAATTTTTTATTTATGAAGAAAATGAACCTTTAGGAGAGTGTGGAGCATTATGGGAAATATTACCAAAACTAGAATCTCAAACTTTGTTCATCAATGGTGATTTGATTTTTAGTATTAATTTTGAAAAGTTAGTGAACTTTCACAAACGTATTAATTCAGATATTACTTTAGTTACACATCCTTCCTCACATCCAGAAGATTCTGATATGATTTCTTGCCCAAATGGCTCTTTTGTTGAAAATTTATTTCATAAATCACGAAATAGTAATGAAGATAAAATTCAACCATTACTGGGCAATGCAGGAATATCAATTTTAGAGAAATCAATCATAAATGAATTTCGCCCTAATAAAGATCAGCTAAAACCAAGCCTTTTTGGCTTTTTGGTCGATATTGCATTGAAAAATAAAAAAAGAATATACTCCTATAACACCTCAGAATATATTAAGGATATGGGTACCCCAAATAGATTAAGACAGGTAGAAAAAGATATTAGCAATAATATTTTAAGAAAAAAAAACTATTCAAATTTTCAAAAAGCCCTTTTTATAGATAGAGATAATACTCTTATTAAATGTGATCCAAAATCCTATATTTTATCAAGCAGAAATATTCAATTTCTAGATGAAAATATAAATAAACTTGCCAAGATATCTGATTCATTTTCAATAATTGCGATAGTTACAAACCAGCCGCAAATTTCAATGAATAAATTATCTTTGGAACAATTGGAAGATATTAACAATAAAATAATAATTTATTGCCGATCTAAATCATTACTAATTGATACAGTTATATGGTGTCCTCATCATCCGCATAAAGGTTTTGAATCAGAAAATGAATTATTAAAAACAGATTGTTTTTGTCGAAAACCTAATCCAGGCATGTTGCTAGAACTTTCATATCAAAGAAATATAGATTTAAATTCTTCTCTTTTTGTTGGTGACTCTTTTGTTGATATGCAAGCTGCAAATTCTGCTGGATGTGACTTTAAAAATATAATTGACTTATGAATTATTCCTTTTTTGGAACATGCTTTGAAGACTATCATTTATTAATTGATTGTCTTAAATCAATGGCAAAACAGACTCTTCCTCCTAATGAGATTATCCTTATTGATTCAAGTGAAAAAGGGGAAATTATAAAATACCTCAAAGAATTATTCGAAAATAGTAGAACCCTTATCAAATATGAAAATATTGCTCTCCCAAGAGTAAAAGCTTTAAATCTTGCAATATCAAAAGCTAATTCCGATTATTTATTACGCTTCGATTCTAGAACTAGATTTTCAGAAAATTATGCAGAGACATCATTAAAGATTTTAAAAAAAACAAACAGGTATAAAATCATATTAGGCTCTATAGGAGCAAAACAAACAGCCGTCCCAGCAAATAATTCAATAAACGCAAAATTAGCTGCTGATTTAATGAACAGAGCTTATGTTTTTGGGAACCCATTATATAGAAGAGAAAATTATACAGGTAAAGTTAATTCAATTTACTTAGGTTGTTATCCAAAAGAAATAATCAAACAAACACTTTTTCGTGAAGATGTTAATTTAATATCTGAAGACTCTCAAATTTGTCAAGATATTATTGCCAAAGGATATGAGATACATATATCTAATTCTTTAAGTATTAAATATTTATGCAGAGAGAATTTATATTCAGTTATAAAACTACTTCGAAATTATGGCAGATGTAGAGCAAGAACAATAATTTCTACTAAGAGTATTCATGATAATAAAAAATACTTATTAATTTTATTTATGGTTGTGATTTCTCCAATTATTATTTTTAATTTTTTAAAAGACATTGTGATAGCTTTAATTTTAGTTTTCTTAATACCCTTTTTATACAATGTATTTCATGAATACAGGGATTATGGTTCTAAAAAAATTTTTTACCTACCCTTATTAGCACTTTGTATCCAATTAAGTTGGATTTTAGGTTTGTTTGAAACCTTAATTTTGTATAAATTTACAAAAAATAAAAATTCAAATTTCCTTTAAATAAATTTGCTTTACCTTAATAAAATTAATAACAATAATTAATTTGAATTTATATTTCTTCTTTTTCTTATAATGTTTTTTATATCTATTAATTAGTTATGCTCACTAAATTTATAAATATAAAACAACTATTTAAACCAAATATCACACAAAAAATTATAAAAAACGCATCGCCAAAGATTAAAGGATATTGGATTTTTTTTACTCTAATTTTTAAAATTTTTCCAAATAAATTAGAAGCATTGATAATTTTCCCAAAAAATGAAATTGATGTGGAAATTGATTTACAAGATCCATATCAATTAGATATTTTTTTTAAAAACAAATATGAATTGATGGAGCCATATATTATCTATAAATTATTACCAAGAAAAGGTATCTTTTTTGATGTAGGTGCAAACTGTGGATGGTATACAAGAATTATCTCTAAGTTAAAAAAGGAGTCAATTATCTATGCATTTGAACCTAATATAAAAGCTTTTAATTTCTTAAAAGAATTCTGCTCAGAAAATGTTATGACTTTGCCAGTTGCAGTAGGTAAAGATAATTTTAATAAAGTTATGCCTATTAATCCTTTTTATAGACAACCCTCAGGTACTTATTTCAAAAAGGAGCCTAAAGGCATTAACTTAATATCACTAGATAGTTTTTGCTCAAAGCATAAATTGATTCCAGATATTATTAAAATTGATGTAGAAGGCTATGAATTTGAAGTATTGAAAGGCGCATCTAAAGTAATAGAGAATTGCAAATATTTATTAGTAGAAGTTAATAATCAAGAATCTGTTGTTAACTGCAATTATGATCCAAATTTAATTTTCGAATTTTTATATAAAAAAGGATTCATTTTTAGATACTTAGTTTCAAATAAAGAAAATAGTATTATTGAAATAGATTGTTTAGAGATAGGCAGTATACTTTTCTGTAAGGAAAAAATTGACAAGATATTTTAAAATCATTCATTTATTTTCTTACTGAAACGCGATAGAATATATTATCTTGAAAATGAAATGAAGAAATCAATTAAAAATATATGTTGTATTGGCGCAGGTTACGTGGGTGGGCCCACAATGGCAGTAATTGCAGATAAGTGTCCACATATAGAGGTAAATGTTGTTGACATCAATAAAGATAGAATTCTTGCGTGGAATAGTCCTAATACAGAAGAAATACCAATTTTCGAACCGGGCCTCTCTGAAATAGTAAAAAGACGTAGAGGAGTGAACCTTTTTTTCTCAACAGAGGTTAAAGAACAAATAGCAAAGGCTGATATGATATTTATTTCTGTGAATACTCCTACTAAAAAAAGAGGAGTTGGAGCAGGAAAGGCAAGTGATCTCAAATGGGTAGAATCTTCAGCAAGACAAATCGCAAAATATTCAAAAGGATATACGATAGTCGTGGAGAAAAGTACTCTTCCAGTGAAAACTGCAGAAGTAATTAAATCAATATTAGAGGCATCACAAAGTACTTCTCATAACGAAAAGGGAACAAAGTTCAGCGTATTGTCAAATCCTGAGTTTTTAGCGGAGGGGACTGCAATAGATGATCTTCTTAATCCAGATCGAGTTTTAATTGGTGGAGAAAATAAAGAGGATATTGAATTACTTAGTGAAATTTACTACGAATGGGTTCCCAAGAATAAAATTATCAAAACTAACGTATGGAGCAGTGAATTAGCAAAACTTACTGCCAACGCCTTTTTGGCTCAGAGAATAAGTTCAATAAACTCAATTGCCGCTTTATGTGAAGCCACTGGTGCAGATGTGAGAGAGGTAAGTCGAGCTATAGGATCTGATAGTAGAATTGGCTCAAAATTTCTGGATTGTGGACCAGGATTTGGAGGAAGTTGCTTTAAAAAAGACATCTTAAATTTAGTTTATTTATCGGAATATTTAGGTCTCAAAGAAGTTGCTAATTTCTGGGAAAGTGTTGTCACTTTAAATAAGTGGCATCAACACAGGATATCAAAGTTAATAACTAAAAAACTATTTGGAACCTTATCAGAAAAAAAGATTTCCATTTTGGGTTTTGCATTTAAAGAGAATACAAATGATACACGCGAATCTTCTGCAATTCAAATATGCAAAGATTTGTTGGAGGAGGGGGCTGAATTATTTATTCATGATCCCAAGGTTAATCCAGAACAGATTTCAAGTGACTTAAACTTACTTCCAAACAACATAAAATCAAAGGCTAATAATCAAAATTCAAAAATAAAAGAGGGTACTTGGAATAGCGCTAACAGTGTAGAAAGTGCTTTAATCAATTCAGATGCTGTTTTGATACTTACTGAATGGTCAGAATATTCAACAATAAACTGGAAGAAAGTCTCAAAATTAATGCGTAAACCCGCATGGGTATTTGATGCAAGATCAATTATTGATCCAAAAGAGGTGCTTAAATCCGGACTTAATTTATGGAGAGTTGGAGATGGTGTAATTTAGTGTAATTTTCTAAATTTATAATCTTTCTGTTTTTTATACGAATTCCAACTATCCCTACACATTTCTTTGAGATTTCTTTTAGGGTTCCAGTTAATTTTAGATTTTGCCTGCGATATGTCGGCAACAGAGTAAGAAACATCTCCATCTCTTCTTGCAGAAAATTTATAAGGGATTTCAACATCATTTACTCTAGAAAAAGTATCAACTAATTCTAAAACACTTGTTCCAGTTCCCGTACCAAGATTTAACTTTATAAAATTACTTTTATTATTTTTATCAAGGATATATTCTAGGGCTAATAAATGGCCCTCAGCTAAATCCATTACATGAATATAGTCTCTAACACCTGTACCATCTGGGGTGTTCCAATCATTACCAAATATCTCTAATTCTTTGATTTCTCTAAAAGCAACTTTATTTATAATTGGCATTAAATTATTTGGAAATCCTTTTGAATTTTCTCCAATAAGGCCAGACTTGTGTGCTCCAGTTGGATTAAAATAACGCAAAATTGCTATGCTCCATTTTTTATTTTTTTCAGATATGAGATTATTTAGTATTCTCTCAATAACATCTTTCGTCTGTCCATAAGGATTAATAGGATTAATAACATCATTTTCTTTAATTAATAAATTTTTATTATTAGTTCCGTATATTGTTGCACTACTACTAAACACAAAGTTTAAACAGTTAAATCTTTCCATAATTTTCAAGAGATTTATTGTGCCACTCACATTTGAATCCCAATATTGCAATGGAAATTTTGTTGATTCGAAAACAGACTTTAAACCAGCAAAATGAACGACAGCCACAATACTTTGCAAAGAATTTGTATATGTCTCGAAAATATTTATAAGCAACTTTTGATCCCTTACATCTCCTTTTATAAAAATAGCCATTGATTCTCTTTTTTTATCATGGAGATTTGATAAATTCAAAACTCGTTTTATAACTGTTTCAGAACTATTTACTAATGAGTCCAAAATTATCAAGCGATATCCATTTTCCAATAGAGTAATTAATGTATGACTTCCTATAAAACCTGCTCCTCCAGTAACTAATATGTTTTTGATAAATTTTTCCAAACTTTATTTTTCTGACTTGTAGTAATCAATATACCATTCTATAAAAGTATCTACTCCATCTTCAATTGAAGTTTTTGGACTAAAATTTATCCAATTTTCCAATGCATCAGTATTTGCCCATGTCTCAAGCACATCACCTTGCTGCATAGGTAAAAACTCTTTTTCTGCAACTTTTTCTAATTTTTGTTCTAACACCTTTATAAAATCCATTAATTCAGTAGGCTTACCGCATCCAATATTAAAAACTTTAAAAGGAGCTGTTGTGGAGTATTTTCCCTTTTTTTTTGAACTTTCTGCTGGCTTATAAGAGCATCTAAAGATACCTTCAACAATATCATCAATAAATGTAAAATCTCTTCTTAATTTCCCATTATTAAAGATCTTAATTTTCTTATTTTCTAAAATTGATTTTGTAAATATCATTGGAGCCATATCAGGTCTGCCCCATGGTCCATAAACCGTAAAAAACCTTAAGCCCGTAGTTGGAATATCATATAGGTGACTATAAGAATGTGCCATTAATTCATTAGATTTTTTTGTGGCAGCGTAGAGGCTTATTGGGTGATCTACATTATCAAGTTCCATAAAAGGCAATTTTCTATTACCTCCATATACTGAACTACTAGAAGCGAATATAAAATTGGATACCTTATTTTTTCTTATTGATTCAAGAATATTTCCAAATCCAACCAAATTTGACTGAAAATAAGCATACGGATTACTAATGGAGTACCTTACCCCAGCTTGAGCTGCTAAATGTATAACTTTAGAAAATCTATAGGTATTAAAAAGATCATTAATTTTTTTATTATCCTCTATGGAAATCTCATAAAATTCAAAAGAATTTAGGCCTTTTTTAATAAATTTTTTTAATTCAGCTAATCTTGAAAGCTTTAGAGATTTATCATAATAAGAATTTAAATTATCTATACCGACAATATTATGTCCATCTAATAAAAGTTTTTTTGTCAATGAAAATCCTATAAAACCAGCTACACCTGTAACCAAAATAGGGTTTTTAAATTGAATCATTCAAATAAAATATAATTGAGTTTAATTAAAAGATTTGAAACACTTTGAGTACAATAAAATTAATATCAAAACCAAAATATTTTGGAAGAGTCCTTAAAGATTAATTAATTTTTATTTTACTGATTAATAAGAAATATCTTTTAAAAAAAGAAGAAGTTAAAATGGCAAAAAACATAATAAATTTATTTACTTAATAACAATATAACCTAATACTTTTTTGTTTTGTATTTTAACAATATGATCAATTTCGTAAATATCCTTTTTATAAGTTTTATTGATTGTAATTAATATAATTAAATTTTCGAACTGACTAAGTTCTTTAACATCATTAGCAAAACACACTTCATTATTTACAACATTTTTCTTAATTAGAGTTTTAAATTTTTCAAAAAATGATGCATTATCATTATCCATAAATAAAATTCCAATTTTTTGATTTTCCTTGAATATTTGACTATTTATTAAAAGATATAAAACATTTTCTATAGATTCTGGTATTTGAGTTGATAGTTCTGAAAGGAAAGGCCAATTTAATAAAGACTTAAGTTCTAAATTATTAAAAACAACATCTTTTCTTTTATCGATATACAAACCATAAATAAAGCCAAGAGACAATCCGAAAATAAAGCCAAAACCAATTAATTTTTTTGTTCTTGGAAAAATTGGCTTTGGTAAAAGGGTAGGTGTAGTAATTAATTCCCATGGATCTTGATTGCGAGCTTTATCAAGAGTTAATAAACGATATTGATTTTCAAGATTATCTAATGTTTTTTTATCTCTAGTAGCATTACCAATTAGTTGCATATATTTTATTAAAACCCCTGAAGGTCTTTCTGAAGATTTTACCCTTGAAAGAGCATCTTGTTTCTTAGCTATTAAAATTCCCTCTAACTTATTTTTAAGAAGGGAAACTAGATTACTTTTTTCTTTTTTTAGAGAACTTATAGCTCTATCAGATGATTTATAGAATGTATTGTATCTAGCTAATTTAGAATCTATTTCATTTATTCTTAATAAAACTGGGTCTTCCTCAAAGATTGGCAAAGTTGAAGCAAAATATATGATCTGATCTGATGCGTAATTAGAATCTCTTAATTTAGTCATATATTCTTCATAAAGTCTTATTTCATTAGCAGCCGTTACTCTAAATGCCTCTATATTAATAATTTTTGGAATTTCTTCTGAAGATTGCATATCTCCAAAATTAATTACAAGATCATGCTCAGTTGCAAATCTTTGAGCATCTGCTATTGAGTTGTCACTTTTAACTTTATAAATCTTAATTTGATCTTTAGAATATTCCAGTCTTTGTTGAATATCTCTACGCCTATTTCTTCCGGAATAATCTTGATATATTTTTGAAATTTTATTGAGAATTTTTAGAACTAATTCTTTATCAGTGTCATTGTAAGATAAATTTAAAATTGAAGTATTTTTTTTAAGGTCGATATCTAAATTTTCTTTCTTCCACTTACCAAATCCCTTGGGATATGGATTGATGCCTTTTTTTTCTTTTTCCTTTTTAACAAGATTATAGACTTCCATTAAAATTGAAGGGCTTTCAAGAATGCCTATTTCTGTTTCAATCTCTTTTTCATTTGAACTGCTTAATCCAACTATTTTTGCAAGTTCATTATTTTGCAGAATTGAACTAGCTGGACTCTCATTATTCTGCTGTAATACAATTTGAAATTGGCCTAGCCAAATCTTTTGTGCGGTAAAAGCAAAAACTCCAGACAATAATGAACCGGCAATAGCAGTAGTAAATACTGTTTTTTTATTTCTATAAAAAGAATCAAATAGTTCTTTAATATCTATTTCCTTTGATTTAAACAAATTTACCTTTTATAAGAATAATATTGTACATTTTACCAAATAATTACATTCAGATAAAGTATACATATTTAAAAATAAATAATTTTTTTTAATCGTTAATTTAAAAATTAAATATATTTAATTGAATTAGTTTAGTTAAATTCATATTTAATTAAATTTAGTATTCAATAATCTATTAAAAGAAAATTTCTTACTAAAAATTAACGTAAAATAAATTAAATATTTTTATTACTTAATAGATTTATAATATTAAAAATAAATTCATAATAGCTTTGCAAAACAAAAAAATAGTAACTTTTATAATTGGGACTCGTCCTGAAGCAATAAAACTTGCACCAGTTATTTTAGAATTTAAATCATTTGAATTATTTGAAACGAGAATAGTATTAACAGGACAGCATAATGAAATGGTTCAACAAATTATGAGTAAATTTAATTTAATCGAAAACATAAACTTAAATTTAATGAGAAAGAAGCAATCTCTAGCAAATATAACTTCAAAAATACTTATTAATTTGGAATCTGAATTTGATCAATTTAAGCCAGAATTAGTTGTTGTTCAAGGAGATACATCTAGTGCTTTTTCTGCAGCTTTATTAGCTTTTTACAAAAAAATAAAAATAGCTCATATTGAAGCAGGTTTAAGAACAAATGTATTATTAAATCCTTTTCCTGAAGAAGCAAATCGAAGATTAATTTCAAAAATAGCAACATTACATTTTGCTCCAACAAAAATTGCTTTAGAAAATCTAAAAAAAGAGAATATCAATGAAAAGATTTTTTTAACTGGAAATACTGGAATTGATGCTTTACTTTTAATATCAAAAAAAATTTCAAACTTTACAATTAAAGGTGAAAATCTTCTCAAAAAGAAGCTGATATTAGTGACTATTCATAGAAGAGAAAATTGGGGCAAAAATGTAGAGAATGTTTGTGAAGCTATTAATCGTTTGACCTTAATTTTTAATGATGTAATCTTTTTGATCCCTATGCATAAAAATCCTATAGTAAGAGAATCTATTATTAACTTACTTGAAAATAATAATAAAGTAATTTTAAAAGAAGCGATGGACTATGAACAATTAGTTTCTGCAATGAAAACCTGTTATTTGATCCTTACTGATTCAGGTGGGATACAAGAAGAGGCTCCAAGTTTTAGAAAGCCTGTCTTGGTTTTACGAGAAAACACTGAAAGATTTGAGGCTATAGATGCTGGCATTGCAAAATTAGTTGGGACAAATATATCATCTATTGAAAAAGTTACTAGTACACTTTTAACTAATAAAAAAGAATATAACAAAATGATTTCGGACCATAATCCATTTGGGGATGGCAAAGCGAGTAAAAGAATTTTAAAACATTGTATTCAAGAAATATTTGAATAAATTTATTATTTTCCTTTTTGATAAATTTCCCATTCAGGAATTATTTTTTTTAATGTAGATAAGACTTTATCCTTATTATATTCTTTAATAGCTCTATCAAGATTTTCAATTTCTGAATTAAAGCTTGAATCTATTGGATACTTTTCTTTAGATCTAAAAATTAAGGGGTTTATAGTTTTTTGTGATTTACCATCTACTAGGAGTTCTTCATATAGTTTCTCTCCTGGCCTTAAACCAATGTCAACTATCTCTATATCACCATGTGGATTTTCTTTGTTTTTAAGAGTTAAGCCACTTAATTTTATAATTTGCTTTGCTAAATCAATAATCTTAATAGGTTTTCCCATATCTAAAAGAAAAATATCACCATTTGAATTTAATAAAGTTGTTTCTAAAACCAAATTTACAGCTTCCGAAATCGTCATAAAATATCTAATAATATTCGAATCTGTAATAGTAATTGGACCTCCTCTAGAAATCTGCTTTAGGAATAATGGGACAACTGAACCCGATGATCCCAGCACATTCCCAAATCTTACTATTGAAAAATTAGATTCAATTTTTAAATTATCTTTTTTAAATTGCTTAATTGAACTTTTATAAAAATAGCTTTTTACCAATAATTCTGAAATTCTTTTTGATGCTCCCATTATGCTAGTAGGCCTCACCGCCTTGTCAGAAGAAATCAATATAACTTGGGAAACATTTTCTTCTAAAGAAGCCTCACAAATAATTTTTGTAGAGTAGAAATTATTTGCTATTCCTTCAATTGGATTGGCTTCTACCATAGGGACATGTTTATAGGCTGCGGCATGAAAAACTAAATCTACAGAAAATTTTTTAAGTACATTTTTTACTAACTTATAATTACCAACATTTCCTAAAACAGGAACAACTTCTACTTGAGTTTGCAAATCTTTCAAATCCTCATTTATTTTATATAAATTAGGTTCACTAATCTCAAAAAGAATAATCCTTTTTGGTCTTAAATTAATAATTTGTATACACAACTCGGATCCTATAGAACCTCCAGCTCCAGTAACACAAATATTTTTGTTTTTTATGTGTTTGTGTAATTTATCTTTGTTAGATTTTAATATTTTTCTATCTAAAAGACTTTCAGTTGATAAAGGCAGGAGATCATTTAATTTTGCCTCCCCCTTCGATAATTGATAATGGTTTGGGACCTGAAGCATACTAATTCCAATTTTATGAATTTGATTAACAATTTTTTCCCTTTTTTCTTTAGAGACTGAAGGGATTGCTAAAAAAATTAAATCAATCTTTGATTTTATTTTAAGAATTTCTCTTGAAGATATTATGGGTATACAGTTTATACTTCTCCCCCATAAAAGAGGGTTATCATCAATAAAGTATTTAATAGAATAGGTATTTGATCTAATTAATGTATTAGATAAGATAGCCCCAGCTTCTCCTGCACCATAGATAGCAATATTAGGTATTTTTTTATTATTATCACTATTTAGAAAAATCAATATTTCTTTTAAAACAAATCTAAATGCTACAGAGAGCGTACTAATGAAAATCCATAATAAAATCCAATATCTTACAGTTGGGATTTTATAATTAAATATGTTTCCTATTACAAATAGATTAATCAAAGTAATGAAACTACTTAAAAGATTTTGATAAATTTCTCTTGCTCCAAGAAATTTTGTAATACCCTTGTAATTATTTAAGAAAAAATAAGTTAAAGATCCTACAGGTATTATTAAAAATGTTATCCAATTAAATAAATATAAGTTGGAGCGATAATCTAAAAGTAAGTGACTAAATATAGAAGATAGGAAAAATATTAATGAATCTATTAGTAAAATTGTTACTCTTCTTATGTAGAAGGCTTTAAGAGTATTATTTTTTAAGATAAAATTTAAAAATTTATTGCTTGACATATTTAATTTTTATTATCAAAAAGGAAAAGATAAAATAATATAATGCAACTATTAAAGTTATTTTAAACCAAAATATGAAATATATTTAACTTCATATTCTTTGTAAATAAAAAATCTTAAATTAATTATTTAAAATTTTTAAAATATTGATAATTATTATTTTGAAGCTTTTAATAATATCTCCTTTATATTATTTGCATATACATTCATTTGAATTTCAGTAATAGTAGGATGAACAAGAAACATTAAGTTTGTATTAGACATATTTTTTGCTATTGGTAATCTTTGATTATGAGAATAATTACTTTTTGTAAAACATTTTTCTAGATAAATTTCACTACAACTTCCATAAAAGGCAGGATAACCTTTCTTACTAATAGCATTTACAATTTTTTCTCTATCCCAATTATTTTTTAATTCATCTAATACTACAAAGCAGTGGAATTTATACCAAGAATGAATAATATTTGATGGGGGTTTTGGTATATTAATAACTTTTAAATCAGATAACTTTTCTATAAGTATATTTGCATTCCTCTTTCTTAGAGATAACCATTTATCGATTTTTTTAAGTTGCGCTCTTCCAATAGCACTCTGAAATTCTGTTAATCTAAAGTTAGATCCAAAGTTTTCATGAATCCATTTAAAACCACTTTTATTTGCAGATTTTTCTAATGCAGATAAAGTTTTTCCATGATCTTTTAATGACCAACTTTTTTCATAAATTTTTTTATCATTTGTTGTCAACATACCACCTTCTCCTCCAGTTGAAATTATTTTATCTTGACAAAAACTCCATGTTGCGACATCACCAAAAGTTCCAACAGATTTAAATTGATCACCTATTTTGATTTTTGCACCATGAGCTTGTGAACAATCTTCAATTATTTTTAATTTATATTTTTTTGCTAATTTGCAAATATTTACCATATCAGCTGGCCATCCACCTAAGTGCACAACAACTATAGCTTTTGTTTTATTATTAATTAGTGGTTCAATTGTCTTATGGTTTATAGCTCCCGAAAAAGGATCTAAATCTGCAAAAATAGGCTTTATCTTCAAAAGAACAGCGCTTGATGCAGTAGCAATAAACGTTCTAGGTGTAGTAATTATTTCATCTCCTTCTTTCAATGAAATTGATAAATAAGCTGCAGATAAGGCTAATGATCCATTAGCTAATGGAATTGCATATTTAACTCCAATCCAATTAGCAAATTCCTCAGCAAAAAGTTTATTCTCTTGCCCTGTCCAACTATTTACTTGTCCTGATTTAAGTACTTTTATTGCTGCCTTAATTTGATCATTATCAAAATATGGCCATTTATTTATTTTCATAATTTAGATCTAGCTGGGTTACCATAAACTTTGGCATTATCATATAAATCATTTATCACAACTGAGCCTGCACCAATCATGACATTTTCTCCAATATTTATATTATTTATAACTGAAGAACCTATACCAATGAACGTATTATTACCCACATTAACGTTTCCTGCAATATTTACTCCAGGACAAATGTGCACTCCTGAACCAATTTTGCAATCATGATCAACAGTAGATGAAGTATTCAATATGCTGCCATAACTAACACTTACATTTGGTTGGACAACAACATTTGCATTAATTAAGCATCCATAATCAATTTTTGAATTCTCTGCAATACAGCTCGTAGGATGAATTAAAGTAGGTATATTATATCCATAATTTATTAATTTATTTATTATTTGAACTCTAATTTGAGAATTGCCAATAGCTACAAAAGCATTTTTAAATTTTCTACATATTTCATTATCAAAAGCAAAAGATAATTCTCCAAGCAAAGAATCTTGGACAAAGTTTGTTTTTTCATTAGAATCATCCAAATAATATATGTTTTTAAAGTAACTATTTTTTGATATAATTTCAGATGCAATTTTTGCATGACCTCCATTTCCTAAAATCAATATAGAGTCATTCATAAAGTCGAAATTTAATTAGAAAAATTTTTAATTATTAGAATGATTGTAATATAAATTTTAAAAATTCAATTTATTTTTTTTTAACTTTTTCAATTATTTTAATCCATTTTTTTGATAATTCTTTTCTCGAATATTTACTTCTAGATAATTTAGAAGCATTATATACAAATTTCAAATATTTCTTATTATCGTATTTAAGTTGGATAAGTGCTTTTGCAAATTCAGTAGGTCTCTCTGGATCACAAGAAATTCCAATTTCTTCATCTTTTATAATTTCAGACAACCAGCCTGGATAATTTATAACGACTGGTAGGCCTCCAGAGATATAATCAAAAAATTTATTTGGGCATGTACCATTATAAAAAGCTGGAACATTTTTTAAAATCATCATCCCACAATGAACAGAATTTTTTATTAGGGACGCTAAATCTTTTTTATTAACAGATTCCAAAAAAATCAGATTTGTTAATTTAAAACTTTTCGCCTTATCCTGAAGTTTTTTCTTACAATTGCCCTCTCCTATAAGAATTAATTTTATATCTAATCTTTTCATCAATTTAAGTTCTAAAGCTACTTCAATTAAAAAATCTAATCCATTACATAAGCCATGCGCCCCTGAAAATAAAGCTACAAAATCAGTTTTCTTTAGCAAAGGACTAATATTTTTTAATTTTGAAGGATCTTTTTGCCCATTCTTTTCTAAAGGTGTAAACAATTCAGTATCACAAGAATTGGGTATATAAAATATTTTTTTTTTATTAAAACTTTTTTTTCTAATTCCATTACAAATTCCTGGAGCAAGACCTATTGATGCATCAGAAAAATAATAAGCTGATCTTTCTAACAAATCTAATATCCATAAAACTATAGGATTTTTTATTATACCAAGTTCTTTTGGAAGTTCTGGCCAAAGATCTCTTACCTCAAAAATGAAGGGGATTCTTTTAAAGACTTTACCTAAAATTCCTGGTATGGCCACTGTTAATGGTGTGCTAGTAGCATAAATTAAATCGGCATCACTTTTCAAAACTAATAAACTACTTCGCCAACTAAACAACAAAAAGTTTAAAATCCTTCTTCGAAATGTATTATTATTTGAGTAAGGAATATCAAACTCATTTACTAAAATTTTTTCTACTATCCCTTTTCGTAAACCATTGATAAATTTTCCCTTTAAACCAGTTTTTGCCCTAACATCACTCAAACAAATTATTTCTACTTCATAACCTCTCTTTATAAGTATTTTTGCTAATTCATAGGAACGTGTGCCAGTTGATCCGTTTGGAGTAGAAAAATATTGATGTATATATAATATTTTCATGTTAATTATAATTTTATCTTTATTTCAGTCTGAATTTCAAAATTATTTTTGTTTAAAATAACTTCTAAAACTGGTATCTTTTTTTTCTCATCATAAAATACTGATTCCCACCCATTTACAATCTTTAAATCTTTAAGTGGAGCTTTAGATTTAATTGAAATTGTAAACATTGAGCTTTCTATTTTATTTCCTTTAACTTGCAAATCTACAGGGGGCAAACGCCATCTTAAAATTGCTTTTTCAAAGTTTCGCAATCTATCATGTACTTTCCATATTTGACCATTATCTTCGAAACTGATTGCTCTTTGATGGAAAATCTTATTGAATTTATAAGAAGATGAAACAGGAAATTTATTATGATTTATATTTTTTCCAATTCTTGCATATTCTTCTAACCATCCTATCCATAAAAAACGAGTTATTTTTTTCATGGGTTCTAAATCATTGAATTGAATTGAATTATGACTTTTTATACCTGAGAAATAATTAATATAAAAAGGATTAGTATTGTAAGAATATGACCCACCATCTCTTAGCAAATTAATTCCATTGCTCCATAAATCAAAATGTAAAGGGTCTGCTTGAGATGGCCTAAATTTATATATTGGTCTTCGCAGCAAGCCCCAATTATTTTTTGATGGTCTAATGATTGTAAATCCTCCATCAGGATAGTTAGCTATAATTCTTTCATTATATTCTTCATTATTTTTTTCATTAAATTCTTGCAACTCATTAATATTTAAATCTAACCAAAAGATCTGCTCATTCCATTCATCAGATAAATATTTAAATTTTTTTTTAAAAAGGAGATTTCCCAATTGTAGGGATGGTTTAAAATTTCTATAAGAATTTGAATGAAGTTGATAACAATAAACTCCATCATTTCCGCCTAAATTTGGAGCCTTACCACTTATTGGGTCAACAAAATTATCTAGCCAATTAATAAGTAATATTATTTTTCTATTTAAATCTGCAGAAAATTTTGGAAGGTCTAAAATTTTTCGCCATATTTCTAATTGACAAATCGTATCAATTACAAATCTATGATAGTTTGTGGAATATTGCGAAAAAGACCCATCTTCACAAACTAAACTTTTCAAATTAAATTCAATTAACCTAATACCTTTTTTTGCAATATGGTCATTATTGAGCATATTACCACCTATAAATAGGGCACTACCTTCGGAAATTGAATGATTATTTTTTTGGGATTTAGCATAATTTGTAGTAACCATAATTCTATTTAAATGTTGAGTAATAAATTTTTTTCTATTTCTTGTTATCAATGGTTTTTTATTTCCTTCCAAAATAATGCACATCTGAAAAAAGTTTATTAATCTAATAGAAACTTCCTGAGCGCAAACCCAGTTTTGACCTTGATTAAGTTTATTCTTTTCGCACCAATCATTAATCAAATTTTCTAAGCAAATCTTATATTTTTCATCTCTAGAAAGTTTATAAGCTCTAGCAAGTATTGGTGCCCAGCACCATCTTGATAGCTCCCATAATCTTTTTATATCAAAATCTTGAAAAAACTTAATTTTACTCCAATGATTAAAATTATTAAAATTTTTTCTTGTAACTGGATCTTCAAACCAATCTGGGGGAAATCCAACATTATATTTATTATTTGAAAACCAACTAAAAGTTCCATCCAAGATTTGATCTGCCTTATTTAAACAAGATATCTTATTATTTTCAGTTAAAAATTTTTTGTTTTGATGAAAATACTTATATTTTTCGTCAACCAATACTTCGGGAAATTGTATTTTTTGTATTGGAAAAAAAAGTTCATAATATCCAATTATTTTTAAAAATCTATAAAAAAATACATTAAGAATATTAATAAAACCTAATCTATAAAATAATAAAAAATAAGCTGTAATTTTTTTCAATAGAATATTTAATTTAGATCTAGTAGCCATTTATGAACTTCAAGAATTTGATCAAATTGAATAGGAGGCTCTTTACCTTTTTTAATTGATTCTATAAATTTTTTTATACATTCATATTGGCCTTTATCTTGAGTAAACCTAGATTCATTTAAAGATCTCTTAAATCCCCAAGATTGAATTTTTTTAAAATTATTAATCAAGATGACTTTTTCTTGACAAAATATCTCTATTTTCTCCTTTGGAAAAGATTTATGACCATTAGCTAAATAATTAACATTTCCTATCGAACCGTCCTCAAAATCAATTAAAAGTGAAAAAGAATCTAATTGACTATCTTGTTTACCCAAATTTGAAATTTTAATATTTGATATTTTATGGCCGACTAGATGTCTTAACAAATCTACGAAATGGCAAGCTTCTCCGATAAGTCTCCCGCCTCCAATCTCTTTATCTTTCAACCAATGTTCATTAGGTAATTTTCCAGCGTTGATTGTATATATTATTGCCTTTGGTTGTGAAAGTTGAGAGATATTATTCTTTGCTTTTATGATTAGTGGCGAGAAACGTCTATTAAAACCAACCATTAATATAGGCGATAATTTATCATTACTTTTTTTAGAACTTTTAAAGTAAATTTCCTTAATATTTTGCAGTTGTTCTAAATTTAAACATAAAGGTTTTTCTACAAAAACATTTTTTCCTGCCAATAAAGACTCGCAAATATAATTAGCATGACTGTCATGTCGTGTAGCAATAACAACTACATTTATTTTTTTGTTTTTTAATAATGTTTGGTGATCTGTAGTTATATTTTCAAAACCAAAGGTTCTACTGACTTTAATTTGTTGAACACCAGTTTTAGCACAAATGGTATTAAATTTAACACCCATTTTTTTGAAATTTGGAATTAATATGCCTCTGGCATAATTGCCTGAACCTATAAAACCTAAAACAGGATTATTAAGATAAGATTTATTATTTTTTTTAGTATTTATCTCTTTTTGAATACTTAAAGATTTTTGTAATTTATTTTGAAATCCTTCATAGGTAAATAAAATACAAAGAATTTGTTTATTAGTTTTTAGTAAATCATATGCTTTATTAGCTTCTTCAATTTTGAATGTATTCGAAATTAATTTTTCTGTATTAATAGTTTTATTTTTAAAAGCATTTAAAACGGCATTAAAATTTCTTTTTAGAGTCCATCTCACATAGGCTTGGGGATAATCTTGGCCATTTATTTCATAATTTTTATCATATCTTCCTGGCCCGTAAGAACAACTAACTTGAAGTGATAGTTCTTTTTTATAGAATTCTTCTCTATTTAAATCCAAACCTGTGAGACCAACTTGTATTATCCTGCCTTTACTTCTGGTCACTTTAGCTGCGACTTCTAAGGGAGTACTTGATGGTGTTGAAGCAGTTATCAATACTCCATCTGCTCCTACTTCTCTTGTTTCCTTTAAAATCCAGTTTATTGAATCTAAATCTGAAGATGGACAAAAAGATTTAATCCCTATGGAAGCAGCAAAGTCACATTTGGATTTATCTAAATCAATAGCTATTACTTCACATCCATTTGCTTTAAGAATCTTCGCAGCCATAATACCAACTAATCCTAATCCTAAAACTAAAAAGGTTTCTCCAAAGGTAGGTTTTGCTAATCTTATTCCTTGAAGAGATATTGAACCAATTACAGTAAATACGGCCTCTTGATCGGTTACAGATTCAGGAACTTTTTCGCATAAGTTTTTTGAGACCGCGACAATTTCAGCATGCGGTCCATTAGAAACAACCCTATCACCAACTTTAAAATCAGATATATTTTGACCAATTTCTACGACTGTTCCAACGTTACAATAACCTAAAGGCAAAGGTTCTGAAAGTTTATTTTTTACAGAATTAATAGTAGTTATTATCCCATCTGTCTTTGCCTTATCTAAAACTTGTTTTACTCTTTCTGGATTTTTTTTTGCCTTATTAATCAAATTATCTTGACCAAATTGTATTAAAAACCTCTCAGTTCCAGAGGAAATTAAACTACAAGTAGTCTTAATAAGTAGCTCATCTTTTGAACATTTTGGTGCTGGGATATCTTCTATTAGTAAATTTCCGTTAGAAAGATCTTGAAAAATTTGCTTCATATTTTAACTGTTTTATTTTCAGTACTATTTAAAAAAGATATTCCGCAAAAATCAATAATTCGGTATTTTTCAAATCTAATTTTTCTAAATTCTTTATGTGCAACCATTATAACTATGATGTCAGATTCACTTAGTACCATTTCTTTATCAAAAAGATTAATTTTTTCATGTTTTTTTAAATTTGGTTCACAAGTCAAAAGATCATATCCTAGATCTAAGAGGTTTAGAGCAATTTCTTCGGAGGGTGACTCCCTAAGATCACAAACATCATTTTTATAAGTAAGTCCTAAATACCCAATAATAGGCTTTCTTTTTTTCTTAATCTCAAAAACCTTACTCTCTTCAATTATGAGATTTAAAGACCACATTTTTTTTTGATTATTTACTTCTCTAGAAGTTTGTATTAATAAGCTTGAATCTGGGACAGATTCAGCAATGAACCAAGGATCAACTGCTATGCAATGGCCACCCACTCCACAACCAGGGTTAAGAATATTTACTCGAGGATGATAGTTTGCGAGTTTAATCACCTCATTATGATTAATATTCAATTCATTACAAATAATTGATAATTCATTAGCAAAAGCAATATTCACATCTCTATAAGCGTTTTCCGATAATTTTGTCATTTCTGCAACTTCTGATGAGGTTATATGTAAACTACCTTTGCAAAACTTTGAATAAAACGCAGAAGCCTTTTTCGAAGATGAAGGGTTTATTCCCCCTATTATCCTATCGTTATTAATTAATTCATTTAATATATTACCTGGGAGTACTCTTTCAGGACAATAGGCTAAATCAACATTATTTAAATTAGATTGGTTTTTTATAAATTTATCAATTTCCCTTGTTGTGCCAACGGGACATGTAGATTCCAAGATAACCAGATTACCATCTTTAAGAAAGGGCAATATTGATTTTATCGCACTAAAAACATAATCCAAATTTGCCGATGGGATTTTTTTATCAGTTTTACTTTTAAATGGTGTTGGCACTGCAATGAGGAATACGTCAGATACACAAGGTTCTTTTAACGCTATTAATTTTTTCTTATTAACAATTTGTCTTAATTCATTTTCTATATTTGGTTCTTTAATATGACTTATGCAATTGTTTACAGATCTAACAATATCATCATTTATATCTACTCCAAATACTTCAATATCTGAATTTGCTATTACAATCGCTGTTGGAAGACCTATGTAACCTAATCCAATCACATTACAAGTTTTCATTATTTAAATAAACCTAATCTCTTTTTTAAACGTTCTTAGATTACTATATTATTAATTTAACGTTTAAATACAAATAATTTTTATATTTAAGAAGAAATGTCATACAATTTCCTTAATATTCCTAAAGGTTTCAAAAATAATTTTATTAATAAAAAATTCACTTTATTATTATTCGGAAACTTTTTTTCTCAAATTCTCCTGGGTTTAACTTTTATTTTAATTAGTAAAAGAGTAGATGCTTCAGAAGTCGTAGATTTCGGCAGAAATATTTCTTTTGCAGGTGTAATAACAATTTTTAGTACACTTAGATTTGAATTATCTGGTTTTGGATTAAACGAAAAATTTGCTAAAAAAAATTTTTCCAGGGCATTAATTGTTTCTTCACTTTTAAGTTTTTTTTTGATAATCGTTTCGATAATTTATGCTTCATTTGTTGATAATAAAAAATTCTTATCACTAATAAGTCTTTGTATCTTAATTTTTTCTAACTCTGCAATTGCAATATTAAATAAATATTACCTTCTAGAATCAAATTATAGAAAAATTACTCTTTTAAGAACATTTCAAGCAATAATATTTTTATTTTTTTCTTTTATATTTTTAAACCTCAAGATAAATACTATAACCTTGTATTTCGCACTGGCGAAAATAATAAGCATATTATTAATTATCAATAAAAAGGATATAATCTATTTCTGGAATGGTTGCAAATTGCAAATACAAAATAAATCTCAAAAAACTTATAAAAAAAATAATATAAAATTTATTCAATTATTTAAAGATAATATTAGAAATAATTTTTCAGCAATAAATAAATCAATTGCATCATATGCTCCAATGTTATTTGGGAGTTTTTTTATTGATGAGAATACCTTATCTTGTTATTACATTTTAACCACTACATTAGGAAATATAACTTCCAGTCCAAGGAGTGCTGCCAAAGAAATAATTTCTAAAAAATTAAGAGTAATTCATAACAGTGTAGATGTAAAAAAACAAAAAATAATTAACATAATATTTTTCTACATCATTTTAACTTTAACAATTTCAACAATTATTTACTTAAGTCCAAATATAATTTCTAGTATTATCAGCTGCAAAGATATTAAATTCTTAATATTTATATGCATACTTTATAAATCATTTGAATCAATATCTTATCCTTTTTCAGACTTATTAGAAATTTGGAGCAAAAGTAAAAAGCTTTTCTTAATAAATATTAAATTATTTTTCCTAGTTTTTATATTGTGGCCAATTTTAGGGAATTTTATATCTTTTACATCATCATCAATTTTGATAATTTACATTGGAATGATGTCCCTTTATTGGATAGATTTACTTAGTTTAACTTTTAAAGAATATAGTTTAAAAAATTATATTTAGTATATTTTTCATATAAATTTCTAAAGGTTGCATTTCTTTATTTATTGTAATTAAATAATTAATAAGATTCTCATATTCTCTATTATTAATAATTTTAATTGAATTTAATAAAGAGTTGTATAGAGAATTGCTATTAAATTCTTCAGCTAATAAACCAAACTCTTTATATGCCTCTCCTAATATTTCTGAGGTAGCTGTTCTAACTATAAAATTATTATTCCTTGCCTGACTTTGAAAACCAACTATAGGTAAAAATTGGGCTATTGATTCATTAATAGTATTTCCATATGACTCATAAGATGAAGTAAATAAGAAATAATGGTATTTCTGCCAATCTATCTTACTTGAATCAAAACCAGTAATAATTTTTATAAATTTACCAACATTCAATTCGTTAATAATTTTATATAGATATTCTAAATCTTCACCTTCACCATATATGTGATATTTTATATTGGCATTACATTTTTGTTGGAGCAGGCTAATAGTTCTAATTGATAAATCAATATTTTTAAGTGGAGATAATCTTGAAACAGTTAAAAATCTTATAACATTATCATCTTTATTATCAATACCAATTGATTCATAATTTTTTTTTAAATTCAATTTAAACAAAGGGAACTTTAATACTTGAGCTTCTTTGATTTTCTTACAAGGAAATATACCTAGTAATCTTTTTTTAAATATTTGTGATGAAACAATAATTTTATCTGAAGATAAAAATGCTAAATATTGAAGTATATAACTTATAAAGCTTTGTATAATCATTACAGTAAATTGCTTGAATTGAAATTTAACTTTTTTGATTTTTTGTCTTAGTAATTTGGCTTTGTAATTATATAAACTTTCATGAAAACAAACATTTGGGGGTAAGCTTACAACTTTTATATTTTTAATTGATAAAAGGAATAATGAACTGAAATGATCTCTAGAAATACATATACAATAATTTTTTTTTGAAAGACTAATTATTCTTCTTCTTAACCTAAAACCAAATATTAATCTATCAATTAAAAATAAAGAAAGTAACTTATTTTTTTGGAAGGTTCTTATTCTTGATATTTTATAAATCCCATTATCACTGAATGAATCTAAAAGTTTATTACTATTTCGTTTTACTTTAGATGTAAAAACTAAAGTAGATGACTTTTGTCCTGACAGATATTTAGCCATAGAATCTATGCTTGACTCTATTCCTCCTAAATTAGGCAGATAATAATAAGATATAAATATATAATTTTTTACTTTTTTTTCCATACTTTCATAATACATATAATAAATTAAAAAATATTCAATTAAGCAAACTCTTTACATCAAAATGATTACTAAACTACTATGAATTAAAGAGTATTGGGATTTTATTCTTAATCTTTAGTTTTTTTAAATATAACTTGATGATTTTATTTCATTCCACAAAACTACTTCTAAAAAATTTAAATGAAAAATTAAGAAATAATTTTATATTTGTATCAATTTTTTTAATATTTAATGCTGTAGTCGAATCATGCTTAATAATCGTAACTTCAAAATTCTTAAATATTATCTCCACAGATAATATTAATTCTCAATTAATAGACAAAAACTCCTTAATTAACGAAAGGATTTTTTGGGGTTTAATATTTATTGTAGTTATATTATTAGCAAATTCATCTAGGATTGTTTCACTGAGACTCTCAACCAAGCTTTCTGCCAGGATAGGAAAAGAATTTGCCGAAGAATCTTTAAGAACCTATTTATACAAACCTTTTGAATGGTATTTATCAAAAAATAATAGCGATATAATCGCTACATTAGTTACACATTCAAATAGAAGCGTTTTATGTGCCAATCAAATTTTACAAATAATTTTGAGTATTTTTATATCTAGTAGTTTGTTTATATCAATATTAATTATAAATCCAAAAATTGCGTTATTTATAATTTTTACTTTAATTTTTGCATATTTCATATTTACAAAATTATTTAATTCTAAATTAACTAATACCAGCGAAATAATAGGAAAAAATACAAAATTATTAGTTAAATCAATAAATGAAAGTTTGGGTAATATTAGAGATATTAAAATTGACAATTATCAGGATCAATGTGCACAAGAATTTAGTAATTTAGATAAGAAATGTCGCTTTAGTTTGGCAGATAGCTTATTTTGGGCTGCTTCGCCAAGATTTATTATTGAGGCTCTAGCATTAAGTGCTATTGGATTATTAACTATTTTTTATTTTGAAAATTCAATAATACAAATAGGAAGTTTAGGAGCAATCTTATTAGCAAGCCAAAGATTAATCCCAACAATTCAACTTGGATATTCTTCTTGGGCAGGAATAAAAGTAAATTCAAAATCGCTTGTCATAATAACTTCTTCTATAGATAAGATGATTACTCAAAACGTGACAAATATAAAAAAAGAGCAAATTAATTATGATGAAATTCAATATATCGAATTGAAAGGATTGCAATATAAATATCCTTCATCAAAAAATTTAATAAAATATAAAAATTTTAAAATTTACAAAGGTGATAAAATTGCGATTCTTGGCAAATCAGGAAGTGGCAAGAGTACACTACTGGATCTCCTAATAGGATTTCTTACTCCAACGAAAGGTAACATTAATTTAAAGAAAACCAATGGGAAAGAATTATCTAATATATCTTTATATAAATTAATAAACATAGGACATATCTCTCAATCAATTTATCTTTCAGATAAATCCATTTTAGAAAATATTGCATTTGGGCAAATTAAAAATAAAATAAGTTATGACAACATAATAAAAGCTTCAAAAGTATCAGATTTATATAATTTTATAAATGAATTACCAAACAAATTTAATACTATCGTCGGCGATAAAGGGGATTCACTAAGTGGAGGGCAAAAACAAAGACTTTCATTAGCAAGAGCACTTTATAAATCGTCTCAAATATTGTTTCTAGATGAGCCAACAAGTTCACTTGATGATTTTACAGGGAAAAAAGTAATTAATAGATTAATCAAATCAAATAAAAATGCAACAATTATAATGATTACTCATAATAAAAAATTAGCAGAACTTTTTGATAGAAATATAATTTTAGATTAAATAAAAGGTATAATAAAAAAAAATTTTTTGATGAATATCGTTATAGTTTGGACTGGAAAATCAAAATCGGGGGGTGAATATTATATGAGTAATATATACTCATCTTTTATTGAAGCTGGTTATAAGATTTCTAAGTACAAAGTTAAAAATTTAAATTTAAAAAAAATTTATATTTTAATTTGCAAATCTGTTGGATCTGGAAATAACTTTTTTATATATGAAACAAGAAGTCCAAAAATAGTTTTCATTTCATTAATTTTAAAGTTTTTTGGATATGTCACTATAGGAATACACCAAGAAAAACATTGGATTAATGCTAGAAATATATATAGGAACATTTTTTTAAGATTATGCTTTTTTTTAAGCAAACAATTTTCAAATCATATTATTACTAATAGTATTTTAATGAAAAGTACTTTTACCAAAAAGAATTCTATAATTATCAATCCTGGCTGTGATAGATTTCAAAAAACAAATATTTATTATGAGAATAAAAAATTCAATCATCTTTATTACTTTGGAGATATAAGTAAAAGAAAAGGTATAAAATACATAAAAGAATTAATTAAAAATAAATTATTCATAAATAGTAAATTAAAACTTTTCGTAACTAATAAAAAAGTTTTTGAATTACTTGATAGTAGTAAATGTGAATTAAATGAAAATGTAAATATAGGAAATATTCCAAAGAATTCTATTGTTTTAGTGCCAAGTTTTTTTGAAGGTTACGGAATGGTAATAGCAGAAGCAATATATAGAGGAGATATTTTAGTAGCTGCTTCGGATAGAATAACAGATGAATTAAGAAATAAATGCCACATGCAAATATTTTCAGATTCATTAAAAGTTGAAGATAGAATTATTAAGATAAAAAATGCTTTTAATTCAAATTTTAATTCACAAAGTAGATCTTATAATCTTACTAAATGGTCAGAAATGAAAGATAAATTTATTAATTTTTTCGTTGAAATTTCCCAATTAAGCTAATGTTAAAAAAATTAATTAGAGTTATCAAAATAATCAAAAGAGATTGTTGGGAAATATTTAATAAAACTTCTCCATATTATGTACATTGGTTTTTTAAATCTAATCATATTAAAAAGTATCCAAAAAAAGCAGTAGCGATTGATATTGGAGCTCATTCTGGAAGATTTTCATGGTCTTTAAAAAAAACAAAAAGATTCTCAAAAATTTTCATTTTTGAACCCCAACTCAAGCTAATTAATCATATAAAAATTTATTTTGATAATAAATATATAATTAATAAAGCATTAAGTAATTTTACAGGAGAAAAGAAATTAAAAATCCCATTCTCCACTAATAAATTATTAACTACAAGAGCATCTTTAGATGAACCTATTAATGATTCCAAAATTCAAGAATCTAATTATCAAGAGATAAGTGTTTCTGTATCTACTTTAGATATTGAACTTTCAAATCTTGCAAAAAATGAACAAGATATTTCTTTAATTAAAATAGATGCAGAAGGCGAAGAAATTAATATTCTCGAAGGAGCTCAAAAAACAATAAAGAAATATAAACCAGATATTTTAATCGAATTGGAATATGGAAGATATAAGAATAAAGTAAATAAATCCATTAAATTTCTAGAGGACCACAATTATGCATTAATATTTAATAATCAAACTTATTTTAAATTTGATGAAATTAAAAATTTAATAATTAATAATTACCTAATAAGCTCCGATTTCTTATTTTCTGTAATAAATGAATAAAAATAATAACTGGATAAATATTAGATACACCCCAAATATATTTGTAGATAATCCTTTTTTGTTTGAATGGGGATTGTCATTGAACAACATTCATCTAAATACAATCCCAATAATTATTAACTTAAAATCAATTATAGAGATGAGATTAAGAGGTGATAAATTGTTGCATATTCATTGGCCAGAATATCAATGGAGAAGTAAGAATATATATTTTCAAATATTAAAGCTAATAAGATTTATTAGTTATTTATTAATATTTAAGATTTTATCTATAAAAATAATTTTCTCAGTTCATAATTTCGCACCTCATGAAAAGCAATTCGGATCAAATTTTAATTTATTAGATTTTATTTATAGATTTGGAGATCTTCTTGTTTACCATACTTATGCTTATGAATTAATAGAGCCCAAAAAGTCTATTTTCACAAATAAGAAAATTTTATCTATTTACCATAAACATCCCTCTTATAATTCTATAATTCATAATTCTCTAAAAGATATTAATAGAAAAAATAAAGTATTAACAATTATTCAAAGACAATATTTCTCAATCTCAAAAATAAAAAAAATAATGCTGAATAGTAAATTAGTTTCTGAATTGGAAATTTGGGACAAGTCAGATGTTTTTTTTAAGAAAAATGATGATATAAAAGTAATAAAAAAAGGGAAACTTACTCATAAGGAAATGGTCAGTTTGATATCTAGTTATAAATACATATTATTATTACAAAAAGATAATTTGACCTCGGGGATTGCAAATTTATCAAGTGCACTTAAAACGATTGTCATTACAAATAATAAATACATTTCATATGATCTAGAAAGAAATAATACTACTCACTACTTGATAACTAAAAATGGTTATCTTGAAAAAAAAGAATTTAATAATAATATTTCCCAAAAAAATGATGAATATGATCATATCATGGACTACAAAAAGGCAATACATGAATTAATGAATTAATTAAAAATAAAAAGAAGTTTTATCAGTTTTTTCTTTATTAACTCTGCGTAATAAATCAACAAAGAACAAAATAAAGGTATCTAATCTATGCCCATAAATTATTGCGATAATCAACACCAACAAATCAAATAAAAAGTACTGACTCTTAAGTGACTTTTTAGAAAAGACTAAACCATATGGAGTAAAAATCAAATAAATTATTATTGAGGATAAAGAAATTATTCCACCTTCTCCTGCGGCAGTAGCTAATAAATTATGACTATAAATGCCTCCTTTTTTCTGATAATTTTTAAAATAACCAGTATCTAAGACTTGCTCAGGAAAAAGATTTAAAGAGAATTTCATGAAAGTCCCATAACCTTTTCCTATAATTGGACTCTCTTGAAACATCCTTAAACCTATATATGCATTTACCTTCCTGAAGTCAAATCTTTCATCATTAACAAAATCTGTAGAAGTAAGGATTTTTAATTTTGGGACATTATTCCAAATAGTCAAAATAATTAAAAAAGCAGATATGAAACTAAAACTAATCAATTTAATATTTTGATAGGTTATTCCAATCTTAATTTGAGAAGCGAAAAGTACCACCAAAAATAATAAAGCAGATGTAGAACCTCCAAGGAGGATCTGAACAACGATTATTAAATCATAAATATCAAACTTAACTAAATTATTTTTTGCTTTTTGAATTATTCGAACTGTTAAGAATGAAAGAAATATATAGGACATATATGTTGGATCTCTGAACAATCCTGGAAGAACAATATCCCATTCCGATTCATTAAAAACATTTCCATACTCACTTACCAAATAACCCACTTTCGTTGTATTAAAGAAAAAAGAGCCAGGTGTTAATACTGATACAAACTGCACTAATAACTGTAAAGGAACAATTCTAATAATTACGCTATTAATATCTTCAAACAATGAATAATCTAAATCTTTATCATTATAGTGTGATACTA
>QCBU01000012.1 GCA_003281505.1 Prochlorococcus sp. AG-347-J14
ATCTGACGTAAAATTAAGATTCCCAGATTCTGATGGTGAATTTGTTATTGATGGAAAACCTAGGAAAGGGAAAACAAAAGACTGGGTTATAAAGAGAGAATTAAAAACTCAACCTGGTACAATATTCAATCGAAAAATTTTAGAAGCTGATATTGGTAGACTCTATGCCACATCATTATTTGATGATGTAAAGGTTTCTCTTGGCCCCGACAATTTAAATCCTGGTCAAGTCATAATTTTTTTAGACTTAAGTGAGCAAAGAACAGGATCATTAACAGGTGGACTTGGTTATAGCAATAGTTCAGGTATCTTCGCCTCAATTGGTTTGCAGGAAACAAATGCGCTTGGAAGAGCATGGTCTACGAATTTAAATTTAAATTTCGGAGAATATTCAACTACCTATAATTTTTCATTATCTGATCCATGGATTAAAGGAGATAAACATAAAACATCTTTTAGAACAAATATATTTTTAAGTAGAGATTATCCACAAGAATTTAAAAGTGAAGAAAATGGGAAATTATATGCAGTAGATGATCAAATTCCATCTAGCACTGATACTTTTTCCTCAATAGTTTTAGAAAAAACAGGCGGTGGATTTTCATTCTCAAGGCCATTAAATGGTGGAGATCCATTTAAGGTGGCTAAATGGAGAGTGCTTGCTGGAATGAATTTTAAGAAAGTAAAGATGATTGATGGTGATGGAAACAAAAAACCCTATGGTGATAGAACTCCAACCACAACAAGAAATAATGTAAGCGATATTATTTGTATTGGATTTGCTCCAAATGATAGTTCATGCCCTGACGAAAATACATTAGTTAGTGTTATTGCTAGTGCATCAAGAAATAATTTGAATAACTCAGTTAACCCAACTTCAGGAAATAAATTTAGCTTTGGTACCGAACAGTTTGTTTCAATGGGAGAAAACTCTCCAACTTTTAATAGAATGAGAGCCTCATATTCATTTTTTATACCAACAAAACTAATAAATTTAACGAAAGCATGTAAGTCTAGCAATGATAATAATGAAGACTGTCCTCAAGCTATTGGATTTCAATTTAAGGCAGGAACTATTATTGGCGAATTGCCTCCTTATGAAGCATTTTGTATGGGAGGAACATCATCTGTTAGGGGTTGGGGATCCTGTGATTTGGCTGTAAGTAGAAGTTTTGTTGAGGGCACAGCAGAATATAGATTCCCTGTTTGGAGAATGATATCAGGAGCTTTATTTGTCGATGGAGGAAGTGATCTAGGCTCTCAAAAGGAAGTTCCTGGTAAACCAGGTAAATTATTGCAGAAATCAGGTTCTGGTTTTTCCCTTGGAGGGGGAGTGGGGGTTAAAACACCAATAGGTCCATTAAGATTAGATATTGCTAGCAAGGACCTAAGTGGAGATTGGAGATATACACTTGGAGTTGGATGGAAGTTTTAAGTGTTTTCTTGGCCTGCTAATTATGATTCTTGTTATACCTTGGCTGGTGTTATCTCCAGAGAGGGTATAGGACTACACAGCGGAGAGAAAACAAGAGTTACAATTTCTTCCTATGAGAAAGAAGGATATTATGTCTCTTTTAAGGATAAACCTAATGAGATTTTTAAGTTAACTCAGGATTTAATTGGAAGTACAATGCTTTGTACGGCGGTTAAATTAGGGGGGAGAAATTTGTATACAATCGAACATTTATTATCTTCAATGGCAGGGTGTGGGTTGAGTTATATACATATTGAGGTTGATGGGAAAGAGATTCCTCTTTTAGATGGATCTGCAATTCAGTGGGTTAGAGATTTTGAAGAAGTAGGGATAAAAAAGGCACCTAGACCAGATAATTTCTTTCGAGAGATTAATAAATCAATAATTTTAAATAAAGAAGACTCAGTTATAGCAGCAACACCTTCAGAAAATACTACAATTATATCCACCATAAGTTTTGCCTATAAAGCAATTGGAAATCAAACTTTTGTGATTGATTTAAATCCAAAAAATTTTGTTGAAATGATTGCACCTGCTAGAACATTTGGTTTTAAAGATCAATTTCAAGAGTTAAGTGAACTTGGATTAATAAAAGGCGGAAGTTTGGAAAATGCCCTTGTTTGTGATGGAGATAAATGGGTTAATCCACCATTAAGATTTGATAATGAACCAATAAGACATAAAATTTTAGACCTAATTGGGGACTTAGCTTTGGTAGGGTTACCTAAGGCGCAAATTTTAGTTTATAAAGGATCACATTCTTTAAATTCTTTGTTGGCCTCATCGCTAAAAAATTAATTTTATCTTTAATTGTTTTGGAAAAGAAATTATCCAGTGAAAATAGTCAACTTTCTTCTGAGCAAATACTAGGTTTGTTACCTCACAGATATCCTTTTGCTCTTGTAGACAAAGTCATAGAGCATATTCCTGGGGAGAGAGCTGTTGCAGTTAAAAATGTAACTATAAATGAGCCTCAATTTCAGGGACACTTTCCTGATAGACCCTTGATGCCTGGAGTTCTTATCGTTGAATCGATGGCTCAAGTTGGTGGAATTATTGTAACGCAAATGCCCGATCTTCCCAAAGGACTTTTCGTCTTTGCTGGAATCAATAATGTTAAATTTCGAAAACCAGTTTTACCTGGAGATCAATTGATAATTTCTTGTGAGTTAATATCAATTAAAAGACAAAGATTTGGGAAGGTTAAAGGTGAGGCGCATGTTGATGGGAAGTTGGTTTGTGCTGGAGAATTAATGTTTTCATTGGTTGATTAGGAATATGGATAATAAAAATAATGAATTAAACATATCCTTTAGCGGTGTAAAAGTTCACCCAAATGCTTTTGTTGATCCAAGTGCCGAATTAGATGCTGGTGTAATAATCTCTCAAGGAGCTATTGTCGGTCCTAATGTGACTATCGGGAAAGGAACCGAAATAGGCCCGAATGCTGTTATTTCAGGTAGAACTCAAATTGGTATAAACAATAAAGTTTTTCCAAGTGTTTTTATAGGTCTTGATCCCCAGGATCTTAAATATAAAGGAGCCAGTACTGAAGTAATTATTGGAGATAATAATACTTTCAGAGAATGTGTAACTATAAATAAAGCAACTGATGAAGGAGAAAAAACTATTATTGGCAATAATAATTTGTTAATGGCTTACACTCACATCGGCCATAATTGCGAACTTGGTAATAGGATAGTCATATCAAATAGTGTTCAAGTAGCAGGCCATGTAAAGATTGAAGATAAAGCTATTATTGGTGGTTGTTTAGGTATTCATCAATTTGTACATATTGGATATTTGGCCATGATTGGAGGTATGACTAGAGTAGATAGAGATGTACCTCCTTTTTGTTTGGCTGAAGGACATCCAGGAAGATTGAGAGGTTTGAATAGGATTGGAATTAAGAGAAGTGGTTTAATGGAAAATAAAGATTTTGACTTAAAGTTACTCCAAAGTAATTGGAACTTACTTTTTAAATCTAATGATGCGATTTCAAATTCATTAGAAAAAGTAATGACAGGAGAATTAGATTTTTCATCTTCAAAATTATGTAGTTTTTTAAAAGAGTCAATATCTAAAGAAAGACGAGGACCAATGCCAATTGTGAATTTATGAATAAAAAGATATTTATAAGTACTGGAGAAGTCTCTGGAGATTTGCACGGAAGTTTGTTATCAAAAGCATTATTAGATGAAGCTAAAAAAAAATCTATAGATTTAGAAATTTGCGGATTAGGTGGGGAAAGGATGAAGAAAGAAGGTGTAAAAATTCTTCAAGATACTACATCAATTAGTGCAATAGGGATTTGGGAGGCTTTACCTCTGATTCTTCCAACTATAAGAATTCAAAAAAGGTTCTATAAATTACTAAAAAAAAATCCTCCAGATTGTTTGATTTTGATTGACTATATGGGTCCCAATATAAAAATTGGCACTAAATTAAAAAGGTCGAAGACTAAAATTCCAATTTTTTACTATATTGCCCCTCAAGAATGGGCTTGGAGAGTTGGCAATAATACTACAACGAATTTAATAAAATTTTCTGATAAAATTTTTGCGATTTTCAAGAAAGAAGCAGCATTTTATAAAAAGAGGGGTGGAAATGTTTTGTGGGTTGGACATCCAATGATTGATTTGACAGAAAAACTTCCTCTAAAGAAAAATGCCAGAACTATGTTAAACCTTCGCCCAGATCAAAACATCATACTTTTAATGCCCGCATCAAGACCTCAGGAATTGAGATATATATTACCTACTTTTATGAGAGCTGCTAAAAAATTGCAACAAAAATATCCAAGCTTGGTTGTTTACATTCCCTCTTGTCGGGTTGCTTTTGATGAAATATTCAAAAAAGCCTTTAGAAAATATCAAGTTAAAGGACTTGTGATTTCTCAAAAAGATAGTGCAAAATTAAAGCCTTATATTTATTCGCTCACTAAAATTGCTCTCTGTAAATCTGGGACAGTTAATATGGAATTAGCTTTATATGGAATCCCACAGATTGTTGGTTACAGAGTAAGTAGGGTAACTGCTTTTATTGCAAAAAAAATTCTAAATTTCAAAGTAAGATTTATTTCCCCTGTAAATTTATTAGTTAATAAATTAATAATTCCTGAGTTTGTACAGAGAGAGTTTGACGAAAATAAAATTTTCTACAAATCTTGTAGAATTCTTGAAGGGAAGTCAGAAAAAATAAAAATTAAAAAAGGTTATGCTTTTTTAAAAAAAGAATTGGGAGAAGAGGGTGTCGTCCAGAGAGCTGCTAAAGAGATTATTGATTCTATTATTTAAACTTTATAATAAAAAAATGAAATATTTCTTACCTTTAATAATTGCTCTTTCAATACTTATTAACCCTGTAAACGCATTTGCAGAGGAATTAATTCTTGCAGGAGGTTGTTTTTGGTGTTTAGAACATGATTTAGAGTCATTAAATGGAATAAACTTTGTACAAAGTGGCTATTCAGGTGGGGATCTACAAAATCCTACTTACGAAAATCATGAAGGACATCAGGAAGTGGTTTTGGTTGACTATGATTCCCAAATGGTAACTTTGCCCGAAATACTTAGGCTTTATTTCAGAAATGTTGATCCTTTGGACGCTAAGGGTCAATTTTGTGATCGTGGAGATTCTTATAGGCCAGTGATCTTTTTCAAAGATGAAACTGAGAAAAGTGATGCCAAAAATGCGATTGTTTCAGCCTCTAAGGAGTTGCAAGTGCCCTTAGCAAAAATATCTGTAGAACTAAAATCAAAAGGTCAATTTTGGTTAGCTGAAGAATATCATCAGGATTTTGCTGAAAGAAATGAATTAAAATATAAGTTTTACAGATACTCATGTGGCAGAGATCAGAGGTTGGATAAATTATGGGGGGAGAACGCTAGATCAACAAATCTTTGGAGTGAATAATCTTAAATATAGTTATTTGTTTTTAATCCATTGAACGAGAGTTTTAACTCCAAAACCAGTGGCACCTGATGGATTAATTCCCTTATTCTTATCAGTCCAACAAGTCCCAGCGATATCGATATGAGCCCATTTAATTTCTGTATCAAAGAATTCTTCTAAAAACAAAGCAGCAGTTATTGAACCACCCGCTCTGGGCCCTGTATTTTTCATATCAGCTATATGAGACTTTAAACCTTCTTTATAGGATTTTTGTAAAGGCATTTGCCATAACTCTTCTCCAGCCTGGCTCGATGCAGCTTTTAGATCATTTGCTAGATCATTATTATTGCTCCAGAATCCTGCTACATCATTACCTAATGCAACAACTATAGCCCCCGTTAAAGTGGCGAGATCTATTATTGAATCCGGTTTTAAATTGGATGCGTAAGTTAAAGCATCAGCTAATGTGAGTCTACCCTCTGCATCAGTGTTATTTATTTCAATTGTCTTACCATTAGATGCTTTAACTACATCTCCAGGATGTACTGCAGATCCATTTATCATGTTTTCACAAGATGCCACAATAAAATGAATTTCTAATCCCTTTGGTTTTATTGCTCCAAGTGCTTTTGCTGCTCCTAAAACTGCAGCGCTTCCACCCATATCATATTTCATCATTTCAATTTGAGATGCTCCTACTTTCAGATTGTATCCTCCAGAATCAAAGGTTAAACCCTTCCCAACAAGCGCAATCTTTTCTTTAATAGGCCCCTCTGACTTTAAAGTAAGATGTATAAATTTAGGATCTAGATCAGAACCTTTTGCTACAGCTAAATATGCACCCATTCCCAAATCTTCACAATCTTTTGCCTCTAAAATCTTCACTTCTAAACCATGATCTTTAGCTATTTGAGAAGCTTGTATAGACATTTCCTTAGGCGTAAGACTATTTGGAGGGGCGGCTACAAGTCTTCTAGCTAGTTCTACACCTTCACATATTTGTGTGGTCTCTTCAAAGCTAATATTCCCAAATTTTTTTAAATTCAAAAACTCTATTTCTTTAAGAACTTTCTTTTCATCTTTTTTCTTATTGAATCTATTGTCCTTATAGGCAGATAATCTGGCTGACTCTGCTAATTGATTTATTTTTAAGTGTGAATTGATTAATTCCCAAGGTAGTAAGATGCTGATTTTTTCATTTTTATCAGCAGTTTTCCTAATTATATTTCCTATGGTGTTTTCTATATTACTTTTTTTTAGTTCTTTTGATTTGCCAAGACCAACTATGATTAAAGTATCTAATTTTTGATCTAAAAATTCAAAGCTTAAAGTTTTTCCTCTTTCTCCTTTAAATTTTTTTTGAGTAACTTTTTTTAGCAATAAATTTGGGTCAATAATAAATTTGATGCTTTCAAGTTGGCTTGCAATTTCTTCTTCTAAAACTCCAAAAATTAATGAAGCACCTTGCCAGTTATCTAGATTTTTTTGGAATGTGGAAAATTGCATTTGTAAAATGGATTTAATTAACTTTTAGTTGTTTGTGAAAGTAGTTGCCCACCTATCCCGGGTTTCTTTATTAAAAGGTGGTAACCATAAATATATCAGTTGCTGTTCTAATTTACGTCTTAATTTTACTTCTTTAGGTACATCTAAGAAGAATCGAATATCTTGGTGACTTGAGAGTTTGTTATGAGCTAAGGCTTCTTTATAATTCATGAGGTAATTTTTACAGTCATGTTCTCCCTTCCATCTTTTATTTGCTGAATTTGTTTCTCCTATATAAAGGATTATTTTAGAACTTTCCATCGTGTCAATTACAAAATACATTGCTGGTCCATTATGTATGTATTGATTGGTTCTCCAAAAGTTTAATGATAATGGCTGCAAGGAAAATGGATCAATTTTTCTTTCATTGGAAATTGTTTTTATAGGAAGACTTGTTTGGTACAAATTTTTATTGTGAGTATCTTTTGAAATTTTGAATTGGTGATTATATATTTTATTTCTCCAATCACATAGGATTTCCCCTTTGATTTTTAGATTATTTGAGTGTTGAAAATTAATTGATGTATTTACATTTGAACTAAATAATTCAAATTGTCTATTTTGGTTTGAAATATTATTTAAGTTAAGTTTTTCCAATATTTATAAAACATGTCTACTAAATTTAATTCTGAAAAAATATAAATCAAAGAATTATTTATAAACTAAAATTTATTAATGTTCTAATCAAATTATAAGATTCTTGTTATCTTGTAGTTGAGCCTTAATCTTGCGAAGTAAAAAAAAATAGAAATGGGATTTTTTGAGTCAGACATCGTTCAAGAAGAAGCTAAAAAGCTTTTTACAGATTATCAAGAACTTATGAAACTTGGTTCTGATTATGGAAAATTTGACAGAGAAGGAAAAAAAATGTTTATAAAAAAAAATGGAATCACTTATGGACCGTTATAAGGTTTTTATGAAGAGATTTGAATTGTCTGAAGATTTTCAAGCAAAAATGACAGTAGAACAATTAAAAACACAGTTAAGTCAATTTGGGATTACTCCTGATCAAATGTTCGATCAAATGAATAAAACCTTAATAAGAATGAAGGATGAACTTGATAAAACTTCTTAAATTTAACTGTTAAAGCTTCATGTCAGATAATTTAGTATTGCCATCATGGCTGTCAAGAGGAATAGAAGAATATTTCCCAATTAAGGGAACAGATCAAACCTTTTCGGAGATAATTGATCATGCGAAAAAAAATAATAAAAAATTAAGGGTTAAACTCGGGATCGATCCAACTGGAACAGATATTCATCTTGGGCACAGCATATTGTTTAAAAAACTTAGGGCATTCCAAGATAATGGACATATTGCAGTTCTAATTATTGGGGATTTTACTGCTCAAATTGGAGACCCAACCGGAAAAAACAAAACAAGAGTTCAGTTATCGGAAAAACAAGTCAAGGATAATGCAAAAACATACTTAACCCAACTAGGGATGGGAAAGCCAGCTAATGAATCTATTTTAGATTTTGATTCAAAAGATAGAATAGAAATTAGATATAACAGTGAATGGTTAAAAGGATTAAATCTTAATTCGATAATTGAATTAATGGGGAGTGCAACAGTTAGTCAAATGCTTGCTAAGGAGGAATTTAATAAAAGGTACACTTCGCAAGTTCCAATTGCTTTGCATGAATTCTTATATCCACTATTACAAGGTTACGATTCAGTAGTTGTCCAATCAGATATTGAGCTTGGAGGTACAGATCAGAAATTTAATATTGCAATAGGTAGAGATCTTCAAAGGCATTTCAGACAAGACCCTCAATTTGGTGTTCTGCTGCCAATTTTGACAGGTTTAGATGGATTTAAGAAGATGAGTAAATCTGAATTTAACACCGTGGGTTTGACTGAAGATCCTCTTTCAATGTATTCAAAATTAGAAAAAGTACCTGATAATATAATACCTACCTATTTTGAATTACTTACTGAATTAGATTTAAGTTTGCTTGAAAACATAAATCCTCGTGTATTACAGAGAAGAATGGCTTTAGAAGTTACTACTTTATTCCATGGGGCTGAAGAAGCATTAAAGGCGCAATCAAACTGCGAAAAATTATTCCTTGGACACAAAGAAAAAGTTGGAGAAATTCCAGAGATTTCTCTAAAAGAAGTAATTTTTCCAGTTAAGTTTTTTTACTTGTTAAGTGCTCTAAAACTTTTCAAATCTAGCAGCGAATCCAAAAGATCGATTAAAGGTGGGGGTGTAAAAATTGATAGTCAGAAAGTATTAAATCCTGATTTAGTTTTTAATTCAAAAAATGATTTGGAAGGGAAAATTTTGCAAATTGGAAAAAAAATAATTAAGAGGTTTGAAAACTGAAAATTGATGAATAAAAGATTTAATTCAGAAGATAAAGTAATATTGGCAATTGATGGATTAGATGTAAGTCAAGCTAAATTACTTCTGGAAAAATGTCCTAATATTAAGTGGGTGAAAGTTGGTTTAGAGCTTTTTCTTAGGGAAGGTCCAAGAGTTATTGAAATACTTAAAGGTTTAAATAAAAAAGTTTTTTTAGACTTAAAATTTCATGATATTCCAAATACCATGCGTGCAGCATGTTTCCAAGTTTCAAAATTAGGAGTTGATATAATTTCTATTCATGCTTCGGCAGGTCTAAAAGCCCTTAAGGATTCGAAGAAAGCATCTTTAGAAGGAGCTACTTCAGTCAATGTTAAACCTCCGTTCGTTGTAGGAATAACTGTTTTAACAAGCTTTTCTCTTAAAGATTTTCAAACTGATCTTGATAGAAATAATTCAATTGAAGAAAATGTTTTGAGACTTGCAAAATTGTCTTTTGATGCTGGATTAGATGGATGTGTTTGTTCTCCTTGGGAGGTGAAAATGTTGAGATCTATTTATAATAATAATTTTGAACTTATTACACCAGGCATCAGATTAAAAATTGACAGTAAAGATGATCAAAATAGAATTATGACTCCCCATGAAGCTATAGATAATGGGGCTTCTAAGTTAGTCATTGGTAGATCAATATCAAAAGCTATAGATCCTAATAAAGCTCTAATAGAAATATTTAAATCTATTAATCCTGGTTAATTTTGGTTAATTCTGGATTCTTCTCCCTTAAGCAATCTTGTTATGTTTGTTCTATGTTTCCAGATTACTAATAATGCCACAATTAAACTTATAAAAAAATATGAGTGCATAAATTTACTTAAGTAAAAAAACATAAAAATAGGGAGTAAGATTGCAGCAGAAATACTGGATAAAGAAACAAATTTAGTTTTTGTTAGGACTAATAAAAAAATACCGAGAGATGCGAGTCCAACCTTCCAAGAAAGAGCTAAAAACATACCTAATCCAGTTGCAACAGCTTTCCCTCCTTTACCTCTAAGCCATATTGGCCAAATATGTCCTGAGATAGCAGATATCCCTGCTATAACTTCTATTAATCCTTGACTTGTGTAATATTGAGCAATTTTTACTGCAATAAGGCCTTTACCAACGTCAATTATGAATACAAAAAGTGCAGGCCATTTCCCAACATTTCTTAAGACATTTGTGGCACCTGTAGATCCAGAACCTATAGTTCTTAGATCTATATTTTTGAGATATTTTCCAATTAAAAAACCTGTCGGAAGTGATCCTAAAAGATAACTTGTAAAAATTATTAAGATATTCATAAAGCTTAGTTTAGTTCAAGATCATCGTAAATTTCATTATTTGAACCAGCAAATGCAACCCACAATGGGAATTGAAGTATTGGAATTTCAACAGAGGTTTCTGATGCATCAATGATAATAAATGGCAATTCTTCATTCGCTTCTAATCTATCAGCCCTCTCGATGACACCTTCAGGCCTCTCAAAAAGAACAATCCCACTATTAGGTCCAAAGTCATCCCTTGTGAGACCAAGTGAATCTTGCAGAATTCTTCTCCATTCACCTAATCGTTCAGGCTGCGAAGCTAAAATGAGAGTCTGAAACTGATCTCCATATAATTCGCCAAGAATAGATATTAAACCCGCTGATAACAAGGCATTTTTTTGTCGAGAACCTCTACTTTCAAGAGAACCTCTCCCTCCCATGTTAAAGAACCAATCATCCATAATTTCTATATCTGATGAATCAAGACTCCGTCTTAATTTCCAAGGTTCGGCATAAAAGTCAGGTTGCTCTGTAAAACTTGAAAAGCAACTTTTTATAATCTCTTCATCTGGCTTAAATGTTTCAGAAAGAGCGGGAACATTAACTACATTATTTGTGCTATTGTTTTGCTTTTTCTCATCAAGTGGAGAAGGCTTTACTATTATTGGTTGAGAAACTAATTCAAGTTTTTCTACGTTTTGTGCAAGATTCTGCAAAGCTCCTGTTAAGTATTCTTGAAAGCCTTTAACTCTTTTAGCAATATTATCTGACTGTCCTTTAAAATTTGAGTCAATATCTTTTTCTATTTCTTTTTTTTTTGTTTCTAACTCTTTTATTTCTTTAACTAAAGAGTCTTTTTTTGTAACGAGATCTCTAAAAATTTCATTAGAAATTTCATCAAAAGATTTAGTTGATTTGTAGTTTTTTGGTGCAATTTTTTTATTTTGCGTTGTATTTTTTTTGCTAATTTGTTTGGTTTTATCATCTGAAATTGACTTATCTATTAATAATTCCTTTTCAGGATTATTGTCGGGAATTTCTTTATTGGTCATTTAAATAATTTTGATGAATAGGCAAAGTCTGAATTTTAAGAATTTTTAATTTCCAGGGAATCAACTTTTTTTAAGAGCTCATCTTTTAATTGCTTTGGATTAAATAAAATTGGTAATAAATGAGGACTAGACTTTTCTCTAAAATAAAAAATACCTGGGATTATGGGGAAAAAGAATTTCCATGATATCCAGTTCTTGAATGGAAAAGTTCTAATCTCTTTTCCTAATTGTAAAACGATAAAATCATCATTTGTTATTTTTATTCTTAAAGTGAACGACTGAAGTAATAAAAAAAAGCTAAAAGATGCAAAAACTATTGTTGGTAAAGAACCAATATTCAAAAACAAAAGCATAAAACTTAAAACTATTAGAATGATTGGCAACTGAAATGATGGAGATATTATTACTGGTTCCTCTTTTTTTGATTTAGTGTTAAACATCGGATCATCCAAATAAAATTTGTGTTAGAAATACATCCATTAAAGATACAGTAACGAGAGTCATTACAACTGCGCCTGTTGTACTTGTTCCAACTTCTTTTGGACCACCTTTAGTTGTGAGACCATATCCACAAGCAATGATTGAAATAAGTAATCCGAACACTACAGATTTTATTAACATTGAAGTTAAGTCTGTACTGGTTAAACTCACATTACCTGATCTTACAGATGTCCAAAAAACTATTGGAGGAACCTTATAAAAAATTGTGCTCCAAATTTGTCCGCTCCATAAAGCTACAGATAAAAACAAAAGACATTGTATAGGAGACATTATTACCATCGACAGTAACCTTGGGACTACTAAATATTGGACTGGTTCGGTCCTTAACATGGTTATTGCCTCAATTTGTTCTGTGACTTTCATAGTGCCCAGTTGAGCAGCATAGGCAGTAGCAACCTTTCCAGTCATTAAAGTAGCAGTAAGCAGAGGAGCCATTTCTCTCGCCATGCCAACTGCTAATAAACCTCCAATTTCACTTGAAACCCCCATACTTGTAAGTTGTGATGCAACTTGAATATTAAAAACCGTACCTGCGGCAATTCCTGTAATTAATACAATTAACAAACTTCCAGGACCTGACTCCATGAGTTGGTCAAAGAGATCATTTTTGGAAATTTTACCTCTAAAGATAAAATTAATTGCTTGCCCTCCAATGATTAAGCTGCTCAGAAGTCTTTTGAAAAAATTAGGGTAATACATATCTTTATATTAGTTTGTAATTAATTTTCGATCCCATTTTCTCATGATTAAAAGACCAATTATTACCAATATTGAGGGTATAAAACCAATACACAATCTAATCGTTAATTGTGCTGAGAAGCATTGTTCCATAATGTTTAGACCATCTTTATTAACCAAGCATGATTGATAACCAGATAAATACAATAAAAATCCTAATAATTGAACACTAAACGCGATACCAATCTTCTGAATAAGTACCATCCAAGCGGTATATATTCCTGCTGGTTTCTCTGGATCTTCATCTATTGCATCAGGAAGTAGTGACCAAGGGATAAGAAAAGCAGTTGAAGCTCCAACACCAATAAGACAAATTACGAAAATTAAAAGAATGAACAAAATTATATTTCCTGAATTTAGAAATAAATTATCCCCAACTCCTGAAACCCTAGATAAAGAGGGTAAAAACAAAGTTGCTGTACATGAAAGAATCCAAATCATCGCTCCATAGTTTAGAGCTGAAATCCTATTCAATTTATTTGATACTCTGGTCCATATTTGTAAACCCACCAAAGCGCTAATTTGGAAAGGAATCGGGATCCACTTCGCAATATATGTTGGTACATTCAGTACATCTTCTACATAAATTAACGCTACAGTTTGCATCAATTGTAAGGCGCACCAGAGAAGAATATAAAGCGTAATAACTTTTAGAAATTTTTTATTTCTGAAGATTCTTTTGAATTGAAGTGTTATAGCTTCCACTTTCCCTGAAGGCCTTCGTGCTTTTTTTGCAAATGGGGCCAATCCCCAACAAGAAATTAATGTTGCAGCAACTGCAATACATCCACTTATTTTACCCATTAAAAAATATTCATTATTTGCTGATCCTTCAGAACCTAATACAACCCCAGCAATTATTAAACCAGTTAGTCCTGCGATTATTGAGCCAGTAAATCTAGATGCGTTTAGTCTTGTTCTTATTGCTGTTTTTTCAGAAATTTCAGTAGATAGAGCTGCAAAAGGAAGATTAATACTTGTATAAGCAGTCATTACGACTATAGAAATTATGGCATAGTAAATAGTCTTGGTTAGCAAGGAACCAGTGGGTGTCCACCATATCGCAGCTAAAGAGAAACCAAGAGGAACAGATGCTGCTACCATCCAAGGGATTCTGGGCCCCCATCTTGATTTGGTTCGATCACTTAACCATCCAATTAACGGATCATTTACTGCGTCCCATATCTTTATTAACATTAATAATGAACCTGCAATTATTACTGGTAAACCAGCAGAAATAAAGAATCTGAACAGAAAAAAACCAAATTGCGTCGCGACTAAACCTGTTCCTGCATCTCCTAGCCCATAAGAGAACATTAATCTTGTTGTTGATCTAGTAATATTTTTTTTCGAGTGTGAATTTTCCAATCTTTTTACTTTGTTGATTGTTTGATAATGTATTATTGCAATGGTAATTCTATTACTTAATGCGGGCGTGGTTTAGTGGTAAAACCTCAGCCTTCCAAGCTGAAGATGCGGGTTCGATTCCCGCCGCCCGCTTTTAGGATAAATTATTTTTTGCCCCAAATACTTCTTCTGAAATGATTAATAAAGAGCTTCTACTCTTTATTGAAACAGATTTTCTATTAATAGTTAAGGGTTCAAAAATCTCAGACATGCTAGTGTCAATAACTTTTAACCAATTATATTTACATTTCGGCAAGGGGAACTCGATACTTTTTGAATATGCATTTAAACCTATCCAGACCAGCGGATTAGTATGGCCTTTGTTAATGCTAAAGGCAAGTGTGTGAGACCAACTACTCCAATCAGGGCTATCTAACTTTGTTCCATGCCAATGATATGTTGGAATATTTTCACTGGTTTGATTATTAGGGAAAGATGATGGATTGAAAATGTCTATTAGTTTTTTTCTGATTTTTATAACGTATTTAAAATATTCTAATAATTCCAAATCTTGTTGACCATGTTCCCAATTCATCCAGCCCAATAAATTATTTTGGCACCAAGAATTATTGTTTCCGCCTTGTGATCTTCCTATCTCATCACCCATAAGTATCATTGGAACACCTTTGGAGATAAGTAAACTAAGAATAAGATTTTTTTGTTGTCTTTTTCTTAAATCATTTATTAATAAGTTTGTAGTTGGTCCCTCTGTACCATGATTCCAAGAATTGTTATGGTTATCTCCATCTCTATTTTGTTCTCTATTGGCAAAATTATGTTTTCTATTGAAAGTTACTAAATCTTTTAGAGTGAATCCATCATGTGAAGTAATAAAATTTATCGATTTTGGGAAAATATTATCTTCCTTATAAATAGATGGCGTACCTTTTATTTTATCGCTCATATTCCAAGCTGTATCTTTGTCCCCTTTCCAAAATCTCCTCAAGTCATCTCTAAAATGACCATTCCAAGTGAAAGTATTCTTAGATGGGAAATCACCTAATTTATATAAACCGCCACAATCCCATGGCTCACTTATAAACTTGATATCGATAAGTTCTGGTTCACATTCTATATCTTCAAAAATTGGAGGATTATCGAGTGGCGAGAGATTTTCTCCTCTTGATAGGGCAACTCCTAAATCAAATCTAAAACCATCAACTCCTAATTCACTCGCCCAACATTTTAATGATTCAATTATTAGTTTTCTAACTAATCCTCTGTTTGCTGCAATAGTATTACCACATCCGGAGACGTCCTGATAATTTTTATCTTTTCCAATAAAGTAATAAAGATTTTCATCTATACCTTTCCAAGATATTGCTGGCCCTTTTGAATCACCTTCGGAAGTGTGATTGTACACAACATCTAAGATGACTTCAATGCCTGCTTTATGACATTCCTCTACAAATCTTCTAAATTCCTCTCTATTCTCTTCGGCGGATTCATTCGAAAGATATTCAAAATGCGGAGTAAACCAATTAATTGGACTATAACCCCAAAAATTTTTTAGACCATTTGGGGCATCAGTAGGATCAAAACAAAAAATTGGAAGTAATTCAATTGTTGTAATGCCCAGTTCTTTGAGGTACGGAATTTTTTTTAAAAATTTCTTAAAACAACTTTTATCTTTATCAGTTAATTCAGTGAAAGCTTTGATATGGAGTTCATAAATAATTGTTTCTTCCCAAGAATGTTTCGGTCTTGGATAATCCTTAAAATTAAATAATTTCCTATTGCAAACAACGCTTTTAAGACAAGAATTAGTATTTTCTTGCGTTTTTAATGCATTTTCTCTTTTATAACTTCCCCATCCTGTAATACCCCTTGAACATGGATCAAGTAATACTTTTTTTTCATAGTTATTATTAATTCTATTATTTTTTTGTTTCACTCTAAAAGCATAAATGCAACCTTCATTTAGATTTTTTATTTCCGCATGCCAGTAAGGACCTTTATTATGATTCTGATCTAATTTGAATATGCTTTTTGGGGAAATAGAGTCTTCTTTCTCAAACAATAAGATTTCTACATATTCTGCATTTGTGGCTATTAAGGAAAAATTAACCCCTTGTGAAGTTAGAGAACTCCCTAAAGGAAATGGTTTACCTTTATTGAGATGAATCACTTTATCTTTATCATTGATTAGTTAAATATTGAGATAATTTATTTAAATTACTGATAATTGAATAATAGATGCAAAATTAAAAAAAAAACTCAAATTTAAGGCTTCACTAATCAACTTTATTAGATCTTGGAGAGTATTAATTTTTTCATTTATGGCAATTTATCCATCCATCTACTCAGTGAATTAAACGATTTATAGAAAAAGTCTGATAATGATTAAACTAGATTTTTCTTGATTTCAAAATACAAATTGTGTTTTTTCATGTGATGAGAAGGAAATATATCTGAAAATTAATAAAACATAATAAATAACTCAAATTCTTAAATTCACCCCCCTTTAATATTTTCCCCCTTTACTAAATGAAGTTAGATTTTTAACGTTAAATCCAGTGCTACCAATGCTTTTTGCGGTTCTCTAAATGAAGAAGCTATTTTTTATAAATGAAAAAGCGCGGCTACAAAAAATAAATAATGTTGCTAAAAATGTCCCTAAAATATGTATAAAGCTTTGCGCCGCCGGCATTTTCGGTTGCCGTATTTGTGTTTGCTCCATATGATGTGAAAGTTCGAGGTTTAAAACTCGATTTAAATTCTTTTTTTAACCCTTAGCTTTAATTTAAATTTCAATGAACAAAGCTGATTTAGTAAATCTTGTTGCAGCTCGTACAGAGCTCACAAAAACAGATGTTTCTTTAGTTGTTGATGCAGCTATTGAAACTATTGTTGATTCAGTAGTGGAAGGCAAAAAAGTCTCTTTACTAGGATTTGGTTCTTTTGAACCAAGAGATCGTTCTGCAAGACAGGGATTAAACCCTAAGACAGGCGAAAAAATAGCAATACCCGCTAAAAGAGTTCCAACATTCTCTGCAGGTAAACTTTTTAAGGATAGAGTTCAAGGGTAATCTTTTTAATCTATTTCTTCCTTTAATAACAAGGTGCTCTTTTAGGGCATCTTTTTTTTTAGTGCAATAAGATGTAATTAGATCAATGACCAAAACTTCTGCCTTAATATCCAAATTTTTGAAATCTTAAAAAGTAATGAAATTTTTAACTATTTTGTTCTTAAAATTTTTATTATTATCAAATTTCCTTATGGCAGAAACAATACCAACAAAGTCTAAGATTTTAAAACAATCTAGTGATTGTTTTAAACATTCTCGAATCCAAGTATGTAAAGAATTAGTTTCTGAAATAGAAAAACTTCAATTAGTAGTATTTGACCAAAATAGATTCAAATGTCAATCAAGTTTATTGGGGTTGCAAACGGAAATTATTGAAGCTTATTTTTTTAATAATTTCTCAAATGAGAGAATTTCATCAATGATCCCATATGTGATTAAAAATTGTTAATTATTAAAATAATTAATTTTTTTGGAATATTATAAATTTGTTATTTAATTTGAAATGGTAAAAGGTTTTTCTGATAATGAAGTTAAGAATAATACTCAAAATACTCAAATAAAAGAAAAAAAAGGCTTAGCTGGTTTTCTTAAAGGCAAGAAATTTACTTACACTTTGCCAGGTAAAAAACAAATAAATATTTTTGGATCAATAGTAATTGGCTTAAATATGATTTTAGTATTGCTAGTCATCCTGTATTTAAAGAATCAAGAATTCCATGACTTTGTATTTAATGTTGGTCGTTAGCTATATTTTTAGATCGAAAAATTTTATTAGATGATATATTTAAATTTTAGAATATCTTATGAAGGTAGTTAATTTAGTTTATCAAGTATTTTTTTTGTTAATAACTGTTCTATTTTTGATATATTTTCTAACAGGTTATGACTCTGCTTTTGAAGCAGACCAAAATTGTCATTCATATCTTGCAAGTTACGATAATTTATCTGGAAATTATGGTTGTGATCATGATACTGAAACACATAAGTGGATACTTTACGAGTCCAATGAAAGTAAAGAACCCGCAAAAATTATTAAGAAATTCAGGTACAAGTTTTTATAAATCAATTTTCTTATAAAAAAACTTTGCAGATATAATAGAAATAATCGCTGTAATTGTGAATGTAAGGTATTGATATATGCTTCCTTCTAAGTAGATTTTATTTTTATATAGTGGAAAATCGACTAAAGATCCTATAGTGCCCCAAATAATTATCCATACAGATATGTATAAGAATACTTTTATTGGATTAGATTCTTTTGCTTCCATTTTTAATTAATACCAAAAATTGAAGAAGTTACAGGTCTGCCGCTAAAAACCAACTCGGTTAATATGAGCATTAAAAATCCGATCATTGCTGCTCTACCATTTACAAGTTCAGCACTGCTATTAAATCCAAAAACATTCTTTACTTCATCTCCCTGATTGTCTACCCATTTTGAGTCTTCACTATCAGTTGATGATGTATTAGAAAAATCATCTTTTTGATTTTCTATTGAAGAGCCGTTTTCTTGCATAGAGTTTTTTTTTTATTCTAGTAATTTTAAAAGTAATTTATTATTAAATTAAAGTTGAAATTATAAAAAAAATTAAGACAAAAATTATTATCCATAAAAATTGTAGTCTCAAAATTAATTGACAAATTAATTTGATTTTTTCTTCAGTGCAATTATCTCCAGTCTCATTAATTATTGGCTTTTCAATAATTTCATTTTTATATTTACTTTTACCTCCCAATTTAATTCCGGAAATATAGGCAAATATAGCTTCTGAAATCCCAGCATTAGGCGAATCATATTTTTTACCATCAAGATAACTTTTTTTTATGATTGATCCATACTCTTTAACTTTGGAGCTAACTAAAGGTAACGTGAATAAAACTAATCTTGAAGGAATAAACGTAAAAATATCTTCGATTTTTGCACTGAAAAAACCCAAATATCTAAAATAATCATATTTGTAACCTATCATTGAATCCAAAGTACTTATGGCTTTATAAGAAAAACCAAGTGACAAAGGTCCTGGTAGAAAAATTGAAAACTTCATAAAAATAATTCCAATAAAAATCCAAAATAATGGCCCAAATATTCCATCAACAGAATTTTCAGTAAGGCTCTCGGTACTTGATCTCAAGAGATGTTTTATAGAAGATGACCTTACATCCCTACTTACTATTCTTTGTACCTTCTCTTTGATTATTTTCTTATTTTGGTTATTAATTTTCTTGCGTTCTATTAGCTCTGCGATCTCTTTCACACTTGAAATAAGTCCCTTTGTCGCAATACAACTCGAAAGCCCAAAAAAAATTAACAATCCAACAAAAAAATGATTTCTTGTTTGGACATAACTTAGTTCTATCAATTTTCCTAAACCAAAACTCATTCCAATAGTGGATATAGCTACGAAGAAACCACCCCAATACAAAATATTTTTATTTTCTCCAAAATTATTAATTAAGTAATCAGATATTTTTTTTATATAAAAGCCAATTACTTGAACGGGGTGGATTAAGAATCTTGGATCACCGATTAATAAATCAAAACCAATCGATCCAAGGAATAGTAAAAATAAATTTATTTCAGCCAACTGAACATCGAGCGCAGACCTTTACCCACTTTCTCAATTTCATGTTTTGAGTTCTCTTCTCTTAATTTTGTCATTAAGGGTTTGTTTTTATCGCATTCTTCCACAAAATTCTTAGCGAAAGTTCCATCTTGAATATCCTTTAGAATTTTCTGCATTTCTTTCTTTGTATCACTATTGATAAGTCTTTTGCCACTTACATAATCTCCATATTCTGCAGTATTTGAAATGGAATCTCTCATTTGGGATAAGCCTCCCTTCACCATTAAATCAACAATAAGTTTAACTTCATGTAAGCATTCGAAGTAAGCAAGTTCGGGCTGATATCCTGCCTCTACAAGAGTTTCGAAGCCTGATTTCACGAGTTCTGATAATCCTCCGCACAAAACCGCTTGTTCGCCAAATAAATCAGTTTCTGTTTCTTCTTTGAAATTAGTTTCAAGAATCCCAGCTCTTGTTCCTCCAATCCCTTTAGCGTAAGCCATCGCAAATGATCTTGCATTTCCAGAATAATCCTGCTCTACTGCAAACAATGCTGGAACTCCTTGACCATTCTGATATTCCCAACGAACGGTGTGTCCAGGACCTTTTGGGGCAATCATTACAACATCCACGAAACTTGGAGGTTTGATAAGTCCGAATCTTATATTGAAGCCGTGAGCAAAACTTAATATCTTTCCTTTTTTTAAGTTTGGTTCTATTTCTTTAAGGTAAACATCTTTCTGAAACTCATCTGGGAGGAGAACCATAATCCAGTCTGCTTTTTCGCAAGCTTCAGAAACGCTAAATACTTTTAGACCATCGCTAAGAGCTTTGCCTTCAGACTTACTTCCTTTATATAATCCAACAATTACATCCATACCGCTATCTTTAAGGTTTAGGGCATGTGCATGACCTTGTGAACCATATCCAATAATTGCTATTGTTTTAGAATTTAAAAGACTTAGATCTGCATCAGTGTCGTAAAAGAGTTGGGTCATTAGTTGTGGCTTCTTTGCATTTGATAATTAATATTTTAGACATTAATGGTGTAAATAATACAAAAAATTATTAATTTAAAAATTAAAATTCAAATTTATTTAGAAAATTTAAGACTGATTTGCTTCGCTTGGATGAGTGATTACTCTATCAATCAAGCCATAGTTTTTTGCTTCTTCTGCACTTAGAAAATAATCTCTATCAGTATCCTTTTCAATTTTCTCAAATGATTGGCCTGTCATATCTGCCATAGACATATTTAACATATCTTTAATTCTTAAAATTTCCTTAGCTTCTATTTCAATATCACTTGCCTGACGTTGAGAAGTTCCTCCTAGAGGTTGATGAATCATTATTCTGCTATGAGGCAAGGCAACTCTTTTACCTTTTGTGCCAGCGGCTAATAGGAAGGCACCCATGGAGGCTGCGAGGCCTACGCATATTGTTACCACATCACTTTTAACGTATTTGATGGTGTCATATATAGCCAAGCCAGCAGTTACTGATCCTCCTGGACTATTTATATATAGATAGATAGGTTTGGAATTATCATCAGAATCAAGATAAAGCATTTGTGCAACAAGGCTATTAGCAATACCATCATTTACTTCTTGTCCAAGAAAAAGGATTCTTTCAACACCTAGTCTTGTATATATGTCAACCCATCTTTCGTATTGACTTCCTGGAAGTCTGTATGGGACGCTTGGAGTTCCTATTGGCATGATTTTAAAATAGTTTTGTGAGAGTTAAATTTTATTAGGTAAATCTTTTTGACTTGTGAGTATTCTATCGATAACCCCATAATCTAGGGCTTCTTGGGGGTTGAGATAACTCATCCTGTCAGAGTCTTTCGAGAGTTCTTCGATAGTCTTTCCAGTATTACGAGATAGAATTTCAAGCATTGATTTTTTATTTTTCAAAACTTCCTCAGCTCTTATTTGGATATCGGTTGCTTGACCTCTTGCTCCACTTATAGGTTGATGTAAAACAATAGAAGCATGTGGAAGAGCTGCCCTTTGTCCCTTAGTGCCAGATGAAAGGATAACTGCAGCCGTCCCCATTGCTTGTCCAATGCATATTGTGTGTACTGGAGGCTTGATGTAGCTTATGGTATCGCAGATAGCGAAAGCTTCTGTCTCAAAACCAACTGCGTCACCAGTGTACCAACTTGTCCCTGTTGAATTGATATAGAAATAGATTGGTTTTTCTGGATCCTCAAACTCTAGATAAAGAAGTTGTGCGATGATTAGCTCAGTTACATCCATTCCTAGTTGTCTTTTCGCATCATCATCTGAAAATAATGGTAAACCAAGATAAACGATTCTCTCTTTCAATAAAAGAGATGGGAGATCAGGGGGAGGAGTCCTCATAACGGTGTTTTCGCCGTAATAAGGAGCAGATACAGTCATTTGTATCACGAAATTAAGATTGAACTGATTCTAGCTAGATTTAGCCCTGTGTCGCTGGTGATTTAAAAGATTTGTTTGACTCGGGATTATTTATTAGTTTTCCAAAGACCATTCTTCCCGTGGGAGTTTGTAGTGCTCCTGTAATGACAATATCTAATCTGCTTCCCACAAAATTCTTTGCCTCATCAATAACAACCATTGTGCCGTCATCTAAATATCCAATACCTTGCATTTTTTCTTTGCCTTCTCTAACGATTTTTATATTTAGTGATTCTCCTGGTTGTACTTCTGGCCTCAAAGCAATAACCAAATCACTTAAATTCATAACTTTCAATTCTTTAACTTCAGCAATCTGAGAAAGATTATAATCAGCCGTAATTAAAGTTCCTGTCATATCCTCAGTAATTTTCAAGAGTTTTTCATCTACCCCATTTCCTTCATACTTTGTCGGGTTTATTACAAGTCTTCTACCATATAAATCTCTTAATTCTTTTAATAACTTAAGACCTCTTCTGCCTTTCGACCTTTTTTCATTACTGCTTGAATCAGCTAAAGTTTGTAATTCGTCAATTACACTTTGAGCAACAATTAATTGCCCTTCCAATAGGCCGCAACTTAATAGTCCGTTTATTCTTCCATCAATAATTACGCTGGTATCAAGAATTTTTGGACTTGCGGCAGGAAGTATTCCTTCATTGACTAGATATGCATCAGTATTATTTGGATTGAATAATCTCAATAATGTCCTTCCATGGGTATCTGCTAATTTATAACCAAGCACACCAAAGAAAATGTTGCTTAATATAGCTGCCAAGGGTTTTGCGAAAAAAACCTCTCTTGGAAAGGGAATTAATAGTATTGGAGCAAGTAGGAGATTCGCTACAAGTAATCCTAAAATTAACCCAACTGACCTACTTATTAGTAAGTCTGTTGGCATTGTTCTTATTTGATCAAGAAACGTCTTTCTAAGTTGAAGGAACACAAAGCCAGCTGCTAATCCTACAAAAAAACCTATTATTGCTAAAACAATTCTAAAACCCTCTACATTAGATACCTGTTTAAGTATGTCTACTGGCAATAAATCAACACCAAGCCATCCTGATGCAGCTCCGGACAATACAAATAAAAATAATACTAAAATATCTGTCATATCTATAATCTACTAGGATTTATTAATTGAGTAAATAAGGATTTAATTTTTTTCGATTCTTAATACTTTTTTGGAGCTTAAAAATGAATTTTGATTATGAATAAGTTTCCAAGAAGTGCTTATGTGCACATTCCTTTTTGCCACAGAAGGTGTTTTTATTGTGATTTTGCAGTTATTCCGTTAGGGAACAAAGTTGACACTTTAAAAGGTTATGGAAGCAAAACTGTTCAAGAATATTTGCAATTTTTATATAAAGAAATATTGTCAATTAAGCATAAATCACCTCTATCAACCATTTATGTAGGAGGTGGCACGCCGTCAATTTTAGATCCAAGCCAAATCAAAGAATTAATTGATCTTTTTAAAGAAAATTATGGAATTGACTATGGTGCTGAAATCACTATGGAGGTCGACCCAGCTAGTTTTACTCAAGATGATCTTTTTGGATTCATTAATGCTGGGATAAATAGATTTAGTCTAGGAGTACAAAGTTTTAATAATCAGATACTTCAAAAGTCGGGAAGGCGTCATTCTAAAGAAGATGCAGAAAAATCTTGTTTATGGTTGAAGAGAGAGTTTGATTCTGGGTTAATAAAAAGCTGGAGTTTAGATTTAATTCAAAATTTGCCACTTAGTGGATTTAAAGAATGGCAAGATGACTTAAAAAAAGCAATAACATTTTCACCGCCGCATTTATCTATTTACGATTTAAATATTGAAAATGGCACTGTTTTTAAAAAATTAGCTAGTTTAGGAAAATTAAAACTCCCAAGTGATGAAGAAGCCTTTAGAAACAGTGAATCAACTCATTTGATTTTAAAAAACTCAGGTTATTCAAGATATGAAATCTCAAACTATTGCCTTCCGCGACATCAATCGAGACATAATAGAGTTTATTGGAGTGGTTTAGGCTGGTGGAGTTTTGGTCAAGGTTCAACTAGTTCGCCTTGGGGGGAAAAGTTAACTAGGCCAAGAGTTAGTAAAGAATATAAAGAATGGGTAATTAGACAATGTGAACTTAATTTAGATTCATCCCTAATTAATAAGCAGTTTGTCTATAAAGAGATTGATGAAAAAATAATGTTGGGATTAAGACTCAAAGAGGGTGTTGATATTAAAGAATTGCTTAAAGAACGAAGCTGGGAAAACAAAAAATTCGAAAGCAACTTCAGTAAATTACTTGAAAAATGGGAAAGATTTCTTGAGAGTGGACTATTAGTAAGAAAGGGGAATAGATTCTTTTTAAGTGAGCCTAGTGGTATGGAACTGAGCAATCAAGTTCTTGTCTCTATGTTTAGGTGGTGGGATGAAATTAATTAAGTCTTTCAGAGTCTACCCATTCTTTTAATTTATCCTTAAATAATTTCTTTCCTTGGATAATTGGTGGGCAAAATGGGGGTTGATCATCATTGAGGCCTAACAAATCTGCAGTAACTCTTACTTGCCCATCGCAATAATTACCTGCACCAATACCTATTATGGGAATTGTTAAAGAATTTTGTATTTCTTTAGCAAGCAAATCTGGAATATGTTCAAGAACTATTGAAAAACATCCTAATTCTTCAAGTATTGAAGCCTCTTTCTTGATTTTTTCTTGGCTTGCTAAGCTTTCTCCTTGTTTTTTAAATCCAATATTTAAATAGCTTTGTGGTGTAAGACCTATGTGACCCATAACAGGGATTCCCATCCTTATTAATCTAGAGATAACTTTTTGTATTTCTGGTTCTGCTCCCTCTACTTTTACAGCTTTTGCATAAGTGCTCTGAATGATTTTTCCTGCATACTCAACAGCTTTATCCTCACCACATTGGTAAGTCAGAAAAGGCATATCTGAAATAACTAAAGGTTGTTCCTCAATTTTCTTCTTAAATCCTCTTGAAACAGCATTAGTATGGTAAATTATGTTTTCTAAAGTTAGTGGCAATGTCGATTTGTATCCTAAGCAGACCATTGCTAATGAATCTCCTACTAGTACGAGATCGACATTTGCTTGTTCTGCAATAGAGCCTGATATGGAGTCCCATGCTGTTAGAGCAATGATTTTGCGAGATTTTTTTTTATAATTAACTAGGTCTGAAGGTAACATAATAAATCTAGGTATCTTTTTTAATCAAGAATTGCTAATATGTTTCTGACTCGGCCTTTCGCGGTTTTAACGCCTAAACCTGGTCAGGACCGGAAGGTAGCAGCCACAAGGGATGCTTGAGGCAGGCGAGATAACCGAGTCACTTTATTTTACCTTTTAACCTATATCTTTTTTATTTTGCCTTAATCTCAAAAACTCAGGAATACTGGCTCCAGATTCTTTATTGTCAGAATAATTATATAGTGGTTGATTAGATAATCTGTTTTTTATTCTTTGCTGATTTAATGGTTGGGTTGTTTCAAATCCTGTAGCAATTACAGTAACTTGTATCTCCCCTTCCATTGCTTCATCTACCACTGCACCAACAATAATATTTGCTTCTTGATCAACAACATCATAAATAATTTCAGATGCGGAGGTCATGTCTTCTAAAGTCATGTCTTTGCCACCAGTAATATTTATAACGCAGCCTTTTGCTCCATCAATTCTAGCTGCTTCTAATAAAGGACTATTCATTGCTGCCTGTGCTGCCTCTATAGCTCTCGATCTTCCTGAACCTATACCTATTCCGAGAAGAGCAGTGCCAGCTTCGGTCATAACTGATCTTACGTCTGCAAAATCAACATTAACTAATCCTGGGCAAGTAATTATGTCACTAATGCCTTTGACCCCCATCCTTAGAACATCATCAGCATTCCTAAATGCTTCTTGAAGAGGAGCTCCTGCGATAACGTCTTTTAATCTGTCATTTGGAATAACTATAAGAGTATCGACGTTTTCAGCTAGTCTTGCGATTCCCTCCTCTGCTTGACGCATTCTTCTTTTCCCTTCAAAAGAAAATGGTTTGGTTACTATACCTACTGTTAGAGCTCCACTTTGTTTAGCTACTTCAGCGACAACTGGCGCAGCTCCTGTACCAGTTCCCCCGCCCATCCCAGCTGCTATAAAAACTAGATCAGATCCCTCTAAAGCTTGTTGGAGCTCTTCTTTGGATTCTTCGGCAGCTTTTTGCCCAATACTTGGATTTCCACCTGCACCTAAACCTCTAGTGAGGTTTTGTCCAAGTTGAACTCTACTCTCTGCAGAGGATTGCAGTAAGGCTTGTGCATCGGTATTGAGGACTCTAAATGAAACACCTTCTAAGTCACTATTTATCATTCTATTGACTGCATTACTGCCACCACCGCCTACACCAATAACTTCTATTTTCGCGTTTTGGCTTGGAAGGATTTCTCTCGATTGATCAAAGTTTGGATTGTTACCGAAGCTCATCTCTTAATAGGAATCTATTACTAGTATTGGGTGCATTATGAACTTACTGCGCTCATCTGTAGGAATTTGTTGAGTAAAATCCTTAAAATATTTATTTATTAAATATTTTGATTTAAATGCAAAACCCATATCAACACTACAATAATTAAAAAAAATTACTCAAAATCTTTTTTTAAATATTAGGGTTTGAACACTTTTATTTTTGGTTTATCTGGATTAGTAAGATCAATATTATCAATTTTTTTTGAAAAGCTATTTTTCTTAAATTCATTTTTAAGATTATTGATTATTTGTAATTGATAGTTGATTAAATTTGGCTTTAATCCTAAAAATATTGTATTCAAATCTTTTTCCTCAATAGTTAGGAACCCTTCGGAGGAAAAAGTTATTTTAATTATCTCTAATTCATAATTTTCTATAGCGATAAAAATTTCAGATAATATTTTTCTAAATTTTTCTTTCCATCCAAAAACTTGTATGGTGAATTTATTCAAATTTTTTTCATCCACATTTTGTTTATTGATAAAAATTCCATCTTTATCAATGAAGCCTAAAATTTTCTCATCGTTTAATATTCTCTCCCCATAAGCTATTGGAGTTCTCGTCTTTACATGCACTTTCAAACCGAAAGGAAATAATTCTCTGTTTACCGAAACATTCTTAAGAGATAGATTTTTTTTTAGCTCTTTTTCTAAAAAACTAGTGTTAACAAAAATTAATTGGATCGGTAATTTTAATGATGAATTACTTACCAAATCATTCCGAGAAAATAATTCACTTCCAGAAATTCTAATGTCCTGAATATCAACTTTTTTAAAAGTTTTTAAGCTTAATAAATTTGTAAAAAATAAAAATGAAATTAGAAAAAAAAAGCTTCTATTTTTGATTATTTTTGTGTTTTTCACAAATCACATCTAGCTTTTTCCATCAATTGGTCCATCCATTCTCTTGCTTGCTCTGCATCTGAAAATGGTACATCCATTTCTTTCCCATCACCAACTAACCTCAACCTACACTTACCTTGAGATTCACTTGTTAGAGGAGCTTCTCCAGAAGTTAGTGCCATTAGTTCAACTAATTCTAGTTTCTTGATTGTAAAACTATCTTTTTCTTCAAATTTACCAGCTTCAAATGCACTCCACTTTAATTCTCCATCCTTTAAAGACGCTGCACCTGAGCTATCTAATTTACACAGTTCGGAATTACTAGCCCAACTTCTGAAAAGATTTTGTCTTCTTCTCTCTAACCATCCCAGTGCAGTTAATAAAATGAAGATTAAAAGTAATGGTAACCAAAGAAGTCCATGCAACATTTATTTTAAATTACAAATCTAGAGATATATCTACCAGTTTAGCCACAAGTTGTTCAATTTTTAAACCTGAAGCTTTCCAAAGCATTGGAAACATACTGTTTTTTGTAAAACCAGGAATTGTATTTATTTCATTTAAAAAAATTTTATTTGAAGATTTTTCTAAAAAGAAATCTACTCTTGCAAAACCAAAAATATTTAGTGCTCTGCAACTTTTAATAGCAATATCTTTGATTTCTTTTGTCATTTTAGAATCTATTTCGGCTGGGATAATTATTTTATTATTTGAGTTATACTTTGAATCGTAATCGTACCAATCACTTTCGTACTTTACTTCGCCTATTTCAGAGGTTAAGAGCTTTGAATTGCCAATTATTCCGCATTCAATCTCCCTTACCTCTAAACCTTCCTCTACTAAGATTCTTGGATCTATTCCCCGAGCCTTTTCTAATGCTTGTAATATTTCTGATTCATTTATGACTTTTGAGATGCCAAGAGATGATCCAGAGTTCGATGGTTTAACAAAAATTGGAAAATTTAGTTTATTTAAAATTTCATTAATTATTGTATTTTTTACTTTCTTATCGTTGAGATCTTCATTTTGAAAAACTAAATAATTAACTTGTGGAAGTTTAAGATTTGAGAAAATTGTTTTCATCAAAATTTTATCCATTCCAAGTGCAGAGCCAATAATTCCACATCCGACTAAAGGTTTCTTTGTAAATCTAATTAAGCCATGAATTGATCCGTCTTCCCCATTAAATCCATGTAAGAGAGGAAACCAAACATCAATATTGTGAAATTCAATTCCGTCAAGGAAGTTAATTTTTTCTTGACTAAAAATTTGTTTTTTTGTTGTGTTGTTGTTTTTAGATTCATCAATAAGGATTTTCTCTGAACTATCACTATCAAGCCAATCTCCATATTTGTTTATGTAAAAGGCTTTTACTGTAAAGCGTTCTTTGTTTATTCCTGATTTAAATGCTTGAAAAACTGTTTTTGCAGAGGATATCGATACTTCATGTTCATTGGAATTACCACCAAATATTAACCCAATACATTTTTTCTTTCCCCCAATCATTTAGAAAAAAATTATAGATAAAGTTCGCCTGTTAAAGAGAAAGGTCTTGCTTCATTAATTCTGACATCTATCTCATCTCCCAATGAAAAATTAAAGTCAATGTTTTTTGGAATCTCTACGAAAGTTAGTCTATTTGTTCTAGTTCTACCCATAATTTGTGAGGAATTTTTTGGATTTAAACCCTCAATTAAAACTCTTTCTATATTATTTATGTATCTTTTGTTTCTGCTCTTAGCAGTTTTCTCGACCAAATCATTAATTTCTTGCAATCTAGCTTTTTTCACCTCTTCTGAAAGTTGATTCGACCAAACTGCTGCAGGCGTGTTTGGTCTTGGAGAGTATGCTGCTGTATTTACTTGATCAAAGCCAATTTCTGATATTAGCTTTAGTGTATCTTGATATTGTTGTTTGGTTTCTCCTGGGAAAGCAACTATTGCGTCAGCTGTTATTGATGCATCTGGCATTAATGATCTTATATTGTCGATAATATTTTTATACTTTTTGACAGTGTATCCTCTGGACATTTGCTTTAAAATTTCATCATTTCCACTTTGGAAGGGAATATGAAAATGTTCACAGACTTTATCAAGTTCATAACAAGCTTGAATCAACCTTTTTGAAAAATATCTTGGATGACTAGTAGCAAATCTTATTCTGCGAATTCCTTTGACATCATGAATATAATACAAAAGATCAGTTAGGGTATTTTCTTTTCTCCCCTCTTTTGTAGTTCCTGGAAGGTCTCTACCATAAGCATCAATGTTCTGACCCAAAAGAGTGATTTCTTTAAAATTTTCATCAGCTAATTTTTGGATCTCACTTTTTATCGCATTTGGATATCTTGATTGCTCTTTTCCTCTGACAGAGGGGACTACACAATATGAACATCTTTCATTACATCCATAGATGATATTAACCCAGCCACAAATAGAGCTTTCTCTTCTGGCACTTGTTATATCTTCAGAAATGAAGGTTTCTTCTGTAGCAGCAACTTGATTTCCTAAATCAACTTTCCCCAGAAGATTCTCAAGGTTATTTACATGTTGAGGGCCCATTACTAGGTCAAGTTCTGGGACTCTTCTTAGTAAGGATTCTCCCTCTTGCTGAGCAAGACAACCTGCAACAACAAGTTTTAAGCTAGGTGTTTTGTGCTTTCTTTTTGCTTGTCTTCCTAGAAAACTATAAACTTTTTGCTCTGCATTATCTCTAATAGTGCATGTATTGTATAAGACCAAATCGGCATTTAATTCATTATCTGCTCTGGTGTATCCCATTTTCTCTAATGTCCCAGCCATTCTTTCAGAATCAGCTTTGTTCATTTGGCATCCAAATGTGGTTATCCAATAACTGCTAGTAGTTGAATTCTTTTGAAATTTTTTTTCGTCTGGTTTTGTTTTTGTTAGCACTTTGCTAGGAATTTTTTATGATTCTTTAATTCAAAATTACAAGTTAAATAATTTTGCTGCAATTTTTTTGAGGGCGAGCGAGGGGATTCGAACCCCCGAATAGCGGCGCCACAAGCCGCTGCCTTAACCACTTGGCGACGCCCGCCTCACATTTATAAATTTAACAACTCAAGGGTAATTTTTCATAGTTATTTTTATCTTTTAGCGAAATTTGAATTATTTTCTAATTCAGTAAAGTTTTCTTATGATTTAAAATAAAAGAAAATTTAAAAATTTGAGTAATTCCGGCACAGCTGAGGTTCTTATTCCCAGAAGCCTTTGTTTAATAGAAGATATAGATAACCTCATTATCGATGTAGAGGATTTATGTTCAGTTTCCATTAGTTGGGAGGATGGATTTGTTTCTGAGTTAAAGCCTTTAAAAAATAAAATTACAAAACCAAAAAATATTTTATTCCCAAGATTTGTTGAAACTCATTCGCATTTTGATAAATCTTTTACATGGGCAGACTTTCCTAATTTGGAATCAAACTACGGAGGAGCATTATCAGTAAATCTTGAAGAACATAAAACTAGAACTACAGATAAGGTTCTTGAAAGAGCTGAGAAATCATTAAAACTTGCTATTAGAAATGGATATCGAGCTATTAGAAGTCATATCGATACATACAATGGTCAATCTATTGACATTTGGATTGAACTTTTTAAATTACAAAAAAAATTTTCGTCTGAGTTGACTCTACAATACGTTGCTCTAGCTCCAGTGGAATTCTGGGATACAACTGATGGAGAAGATTTGGCAAAAATATTTTCCTCTAATGGAGGTATTTTAGGGGGTGTTATTGTTCCTCCTTTCAATAAAAAAAATACAAGCAAATTTCTAGCAAAGATGCTTCTTCTTGCTAGTAAATATAAATTAGAAATTGATTTGCATATAGATGAATCAATTATTGAACCTGGAGCAGGAATAAAAGTTTTGTTAGAAACAATCGAAAATTCAAAAATTAATAGTATTCCGATCACTTGTAGTCATTTGAGTAGTCTTATTTCTCTAAGTCATAGAGAGATTTTAAATTTAGGAGAAAAAATGGCTGAGAAAAATATTAAGGTTATTGCTTTACCCTTAACAAATTTTTGGCTGCTCAATCGAAGTAATAAAATTACGTCATTAAAAAGACCAGTTGCGCCAATAAAGCAACTACAAAAATCACATGTGGATGTATCTCTGGGTAGTGATAATGTTCAAGACCCTTGGTACCCATTTGGTAATTTTGATCCTTTTTATATGTTGTCTTGCTCAATACCTATGCTTCAACTAAATCCCTGGGAGAGAATGACTCTGTCTTCTATTTTTTTAGCTCCAAGCAGATTATTAAACTTAAAGTGGGATGGTTTAATAAAAAAGGGCTGCCCTGCTGATTTTGTGATTTTAGATGCACAGAGATGGGCAGATGTTTTTTCGAGCAATTTAAAGAGAAAAGTATTTATAAACGGCGATTTATATTGTTAATTGGCTAATTTATATACAAAGCATAAAATTTTTATTAATGATATCAAAACTTAAATTTATAGACAAATTTAGAGAAATCAAAAACTTAGAGATCATTGAAAATAAATCCGATGTAAAAAGACTTTCAAAAGATTTTTATAACTACTCTCCAATCCTTACTGAAAAACTAGACGAATGTATTGCTGATTTGGTGGTAAGACCTAGTGATCACAAAGCGGTAAAGGCAGTAGCAGAAATTTGTTGGGAATTATCTATCCCACTTACTTTAAGGGGTTCAGGTACAGGTAATTATGGACAAGCTGTCCCATTATTTAAAGGAGTTGTAATGCAAATGAGTCACTTTAATAAGTTAGAAGAATTTGATCCAGATACAGGCTTTGTAAAAGTACAATCTGGCTGTGTTATGGGAGATTTGAATAAACAACTAGAGAAATATGGTAGAGAATTGAGGTTGCTTCCTAGTACTTGGAAAACTGCAACAATTGGAGGTTTTATTGCAGGTGGATCAGGAGGTATTGGTTCCATTAGATGGGGATTTTTAAGAGATCCAGGAAATCTTATTGGTTTAGAGGCAGTAACGATGAATGAAAAACCTGCATTATTAAAATTTGATGCTGAAGAATCCGAACCTCTTAATCATGCTTATGGGACTAATGGAATAATTACTTCTTTATTACTTGCTACTGATATCAAACGTAAGTGGTACTCAGTAGTTATCGACTGTATTGAATTTGAAAAAACAATAGAAATATTAAAAACTCTTACTAGCGCAGCAATTGATCTGAAATTAGGAGCAATTCTTGAAGAAGAAATTGTAGATCAAATGCCAAAATGGTTCAAAGGTAAATCTAGAAGTCACAAGATATTAATACAATCTACTTTTGGAGGAATAAAAACCATCGATCTTATTTGTAAAAAATTTAAAGTTGAATCTACCCTACTTGGGGAAGAAGAAAAGCTCGTGAATGGAATTTCTGAAGTCGTATGGAATCATACAACTCTTCATATGAGGTCTAGGGACAAAAATTGGACGTATTTACAGATGCTTTTGCCACTTGATAATGAACTAGAGTTAATTAATTTTTTGAGAAAAAAATGGGGTAAAAAAGTTCTTTGGCATTTAGAGGCAGTTTCTCAACAAGGATCACCGCGATTAGCGGCTTTGCCTGTATTGAAGTGGAATGGGGCAGAAGAATTAAAAGAAATAATGGAAGATTGCAAGAAACTTGGTGCGTTTATTTTTAATCCTCATGTTTTAACAGTTGAAGGAGGAGGTCTCGGAGTGGTAGATGCAGATCAAGTAAAAGCGAAATTAAGATTTGATCCTAAAGGGCTATTAAATCCAGGAAAATTGGAAGGTTGGGAAGTAAAAGAACAATTTAAAATTTAATATTTCTGTTTATTTGCAAATTTAATAAATTCAGCAACTAAAAAAATAGAACCTGTCAGAACAGGATGATTAGTCGGCCATTTTTTTAAAGAAAATAAATACTCAATAGCAAGTTCAAAAGTTTTAAATTCATTTGTTTTTTGGAAGTCAATTTCTTTAATCTGAGAGAGATCATTTAATTGCCAACTAGGTTGGTTTGGAACTGGCACAAGTAATAAGTGATCATTTTTCTTTAGAAGTGTTTTTAATATTGCGTAAATATCTTTTTGTCTTTGGACACCTAAAATCCAATAAATTCCTTTATCTTCATTCTCCCAATTGCTTCGCTCATTAGAGAGTGCTTTTGCAGCAGGATAATTGTGCGCACAGTCTACAAGAATTTCTTTGTTTAAATAATTTATTATTTCTAGCCTTCCGTTCCAAGTTGTCTTTTTAAGACCTTCAGATATGTGTTTTTCTTTTATATTAAATCCCAAATTATTCAGCGCATCAATTGCTCCAACAGCTACTGATGCATTTTGCTTTTGAAAAATTCCTCTTAATCCAAGCTCATAGCTGTTTGAAATTGAATCTTTCCAAATAATTTCTGCTCCAACCTCTTTAACTTTTTTGGTTATTAAATTTTCAACTTGACTATTTTGATTGCATGAGATGACAATTGAGTTTTTTTCTATAACTTCTAATTTTTCTTGGGCAATTTTTTCAATAGTATCTCCAAGAAATTCTTTATGGTCTAAGCCAATATTCCCAATGGCAATGATAGGTCTAGATTTATGAGCTGTTGTCGCGTCTAATCGTCCCCCTAAGCCAGCTTCAAGAATAAGTAATTCAACTTTTTGATGGTCAAAAAAATTTAGTGCGCAGCAAATGATTTTTTCAAAAGGAGTTAATTCAAATGTTGAAAAATTTTTTTCTATTAATCTATAGATTTTTTCAAAATCAGTTTTTTTGATATTTTTTTTATTAACTCTAATCCTCTCGCATATATCCAAAAGATGAGGAGATGTCGTTACACCGAAATTCCTTTTAGCTTCAAAAAGTATACTTTCTAAATATGCCGCGATTGATCCTTTCCCATTGGTTCCAATAATCTGTATGGCAGGGATATTCTTGCAAGGATTACCAAGTTCTTGAAGTGCTTTTTTAATTCTTGATAAACCTAACTTGATATTATCCCTTTCATATTTAGGAGATAATTCAAAAGTTTTTAAATTTGCATTTTTCAAAATTTAAATTGCTATAACTCTTCAAAAATTGAATTTAGCTTATTTAAAAGAATATTAATTTCTCTTCGAGAAATAACTAATGGTGGGACAATTCTCACAACATTTCCTCCTGCAGGAACTACCAGTAAACCTTTATTAAAAGCTTTTAATGTAATTTTTTTTGCATCAGCATAATCATCATTGATCACAAGACCTTGTATTAAACCTAAACCTCTTTTCCCGCTAATAATATTTGGAAATTTTTTTGACAATTCTTCAAACCCAGCTCTTAATTGTTCCCCTCTTTGATAAACATTATTGATAATATTTCTTCTATTTATTTCTTCTAATACAGTTAGGGCAGCTTTACAAGCAAATGGGTTCCCTCCAAAAGTACTTGCATGATCCCCTGGAGAAAAAATGTTGGCTTTTTCTTTTACCAATAACGCTCCAATTGCATGACCTCCTCCTAATCCTTTAGCAAGGGTGAATCCATCAGGTTCAATTCCTAAATTCTCATAACCCCACATTTTTCCAGTTCGACCTACTCCACTTTGGACCTCATCTAGAATGAGAAGAGAATTATATTTATCACATATTTCTCTCAGGCTTTTAAAAAATATTTTACTTCCAGGAATTACGCCGCCTTCGCCTTGTATTGGCTCGACTAAAACGCCGGAAATTTTTTGATCATTATTTTCACACTCTTCAAATAATTTTTTTACCGAATCAAAATTGTTAAATTTAAAAAATTTGAACCCTTGAATCATTGGTTCGAAACCTTTTTGATATTTTGGTTGTCCAGTGGCACTCAAGGCTGCAAGTGTCCTTCCATGGAAGCTGGATTCTGCTGCGAGAATAATTGATTCTTTACCTTTATTTGTTTTATTTCCATATTTTTTAATTAATTTAATTGCTGATTCATTTGCTTCCGCACCACTATTACAGAAGAAGACGCTTTTAGCACAACTCATATTCGTTAAAGTTCTGCTTAATTGTTCTTGTTCTTCAATGTTGTAGAGATTAGAAATGTGCTGAATCTTTTTTAGTTGAGTTGATAACCTTCTTCTCAAAACTCTATCGCTATGTCCAAGACTACAAGTTGCTATACCAGCGACTGCATCAAGATATCTTTTACCTGTTTTGTCCCATAGCCAACACCCTTTTCCTTTTTTGAATGATATATCGAATCGACTATAGGTATTCATTAAAGTGGGAGCGGTCGGACTTGAACCGACATACCCGAAGGTGCCGCATTTTGAGTGCGGTGCGTCTACCAATTCCACCACGCTCCCAAGGCTTTTGAAAAAATGAACTTTTTTATTATAACAAAAATCAACTTATTGACTATTGTTTTGGTCAAGGAACAGTTTCCAGATAACCTTTGTTAATAGTTAATCTTTTCGATAAAAACATAGAATTATTTATTGCATTTGCTGACAAGAAATGAGGAAAAAAGGGAAATTTAAACATATATGATACATTTTTGTGATTAAAAGCGCCTAAAAGTCCTTTTTGACAGAAGATAGCTTCATAATTAGTAATATTGTGTTATATTTAGTAAAAAAGCAAATGTCTAAAACTCAAGCTAAAAAATTATCTTTTAAATTTGTTCCTTATCTTTTTATTGCAGTAACTATACTCACAACATTCGGACCTAATAGCGGAACTTGGGCATGAACGAATTCAAATTTAATGGTTTAAATAAAATTTGGTCTAATCGCTTTCTAGTTTTGTTTATATTATTCTTGGGTTGTCTTTCACTAATCAATATTGCTTACGTTTGAATCAACTTTTAGTTTGAAAAATTGTTGAAAAAGATTAAGCTGCTTCTAGTTTTGAAAGTTTCTCAGATTTAGTTTTAATTTTATATTCATCCTTCTCAAAAGTTCTTTTACTAACCTCTCTGGTTATTTTAATACCTAATTTTTTTAATTTTAATTCAAAATTTTCATAACCTCTATCTAAATGTTCTAATCCATAGATCTTACTACTACCTTTTGCGATGATTCCTGCAATTATTAATGCAGCTGATGACCTTAAATCTGAGCCAACTAGATTCATTCCTTTAATTGTTTTAACACCTTTGATGTGAGCTACGTTTTTGTTTAGTTTTATACGAGCACCCATTTCATTAAGTAAATAAATATGATTCATTCTGTTTTCGAAAATTGTTTCGGTTATCTTTGATTCCCCATTTGCGATTGTCATTAAAGCTGTAAATGGTGCCTGCAAATCAGTAGGAAAGCCTGGAAAAGGAGCTGTTTCAATATCTACTCCTTTAATCTCTTTACTCTTGATAGAAATCGAATTACCTTTAATCGTAACTTTACTCCCACTCTCTTGAAGCTTATTAGTAACAGCTTCAAGATGATGAGGGATTACTGGAGAAATTGTTATTGAAGAGGAAGTTGCAGCAGCAGCTATTAGAAAAGTTCCAGCTTCTATTCGGTCTGGAATTACTTTATGGGTACATCCGCCAAGCTTATTAACACCATCAATAATAATTGTTTCTTTACCAGAGTCATAAATTTTTGCCCCCATTTTATTAAGCATTTGGCATAAATCTTGAACCTCAGGCTCTCTAGCAGCATTTTCAATAGTAGTTCTTCCTTTAGCTAAAGATGCTGCCATTATTAAAGTTTCAGTCGCACCTACACTTGGACAATTTAATTTAATATGAGTACCATGAAGTCTATTTTTGTTCCCCCTTGTTTTTGCCTTAACAATTCCCTCTTCAATAATAATGTCTGCTCCTAGTGCGATTAATCCGTTAATGTGCTCGTCTATTGGCCTTGAACCAATATTGCATCCGCCTGGTAAAGGTACTTGAGCTTCTCCAAATTTAGTTAATAGTGCACCTATACAAAAGAAACTAGCTCTTAATCCTTTAACAAGTTCATATGGAAGTTCTTTAATCGAAATAGTTGTTGGATCTATTTCTAGTTGGTTGTTTTTACGAACTAAATTAACTCCTAAATTCTTTAAGATATTCCCCATCTTTTCAATATCAGTGAGAAAAGGTACATTTTCAAGAATTATTTTTTCATTAGTTAGCATTGATGAGGCTAATAAAACTAATGCGGAATTCTTCGCACCACTTATTTCAACTATTCCATTTAACTTGCCTTGGCCAAGAATCTTTAAATTTTGCGATTTAAGATATGACTTCGTTTTGCTTCCGCAAATCATTAAGACTTAATTTATTAGATTCATCATGACAAACTAATAATATTAAGTCCACCCTATGTAACGTCATGAATATTAATTAAAAGTGAAAATGTATTTTTTGATTTCTTGGGAAATAAAAATTTAATAAATAATTGATCAAAATATTTATGTAATTAAAATATAGTAGATAACAAATTTTTTAAAAATACTCATAGAAAATACTTTTTTAAAAATAACTAGTAAAAACAATAATCTAGTTAAAAGATTTAGATCATTTAAGAGAGGATCATCTCCAAAAGATCAAGACTTTTTTTGCATAGAGGGTACACATCTCATTGAAGAATTGCTGAAGTCTGGAAAAAATCCCTCTAAGATTTTAGTTACCGAAAAATGGCTAAGAAAGAATCAAAATCTAAGCAAAAAATTTGATGAGTCATCAATAAATATTGTCTCAGAGGAAGTCTTGGCATCTGCGATTTCAACAATTAATCCAGATGGAATAGCAGCTTTAGTAGAGATTTCAGCAATACCTAATTATCAATTTAATAGAAAAGATGATTTTGTTCTTGTTCTCGACAGAATTCAAGATCCTGGGAATATGGGTAATCTATTTAGAACCGCTTTAGCTGCGGGTGTTAATGCAATTTTTTTAGCTGGAGGTGCGCACCCATTAGGCCAAAAGGTATTAAGAGCATCCTCAGGTGCAGTTTTTCATCTGCCATTTTTAAGATTTGATGGCATTGAAGAAGAAATATTAAATTCTTTACTTAAGACTTTGTCTGAATTATCAAATGTAGGATTTAAGATTTTCTCTACTAGTAGCCATAATGAGAGTTCAAAAAAACCTTCAAAACCCTACTGGGAAGTAGATTGGTCTAGACGTACAGCATTAATTTTGGGTAATGAAGGTCAAGGTATTCATAAAAAAATTCAAGAAGCTTTTAATGAAACAATTACAATTCCGCATAGTGAGATTGTAGAATCTTTGAATGTGGCTTGTGTTGCAGTTCCTTTATTACTAGAACGAAAAAGAGTCGCATACACCTCTAAATAAATAAATAAAAAGTGACTGATTCAAGTTTTGATTTTGATTTAATAGTAATAGGAGCAGGATACGGAGGTTTTGATGCCGCTAAACATGCTGCTGGTAAGGGACTGAATGTCGCAATAGTAGAATCTTCTGATATGGGAGGCACTTGTGTTAACAAGGGTTGTGTTCCATCTAAAGCTCTTTTAGCTGCAAGTGGAAAAGTTAGAGAAATAGCTAATTATGAACATTTAGCCAAATTTGGTATACATGCTTCACCAGTAAGGTTCGAGAGATCAAAAATTGCAGATCATGCAAATAATTTAGTTTTAAATGTTAGAGAAAATTTAACAAAAACTCTTAAAAGGAGTGGAGTTGAAATTATTTTGGGCATAGGAAGAATTGAAGGAAATCAAAAAGTAGGTGTAAGAGATAAAAACGGAATTGATAAAATTTTCACATGTAAGAATATTGTTATAGCAACAGGCTCTTCTCCTTTTGTGCCCCGTGGAATAACTTTGGATAATAGGACCGTATTTACTAGCGATGATGCGGTTAAACTTGAGTGGCTTCCAAGATGGATAGCAATTATTGGAAGCGGATATATAGGTCTAGAATTTGCTGATGTTTATACCGCGCTTGGTTGTGAAGTTACCATGATCGAGGCTTTGGAAAATATTATGCCAACATTTGATCCAGACATCACTAAAATTGCTAAGAAGAACCTTATTCAAGCAAGAGATATAGACACAAAATCAAATGTCTTTGCGACAAAAATAACGCCTGGATGCCCTGTAAAAATAGAACTGACTGATGCAAAATCAAAGGAAGTTGTAGAAACTTTAGAAGTTGACGCTGTACTAGTCGCAACTGGCAGAAGTCCTAATAGTAATAACTTAAATCTTGAGTCGGTTGGTATCGAAACAGTAAAAGGTTTCATTCCTGTAGATGATCAAATGAGAGTTAAGAATGGTGATAAAATAATACCTAACATTTGGGCTGTTGGAGATGTAACGGGCAAACTAATGCTTGCCCATACAGCTGCAGCGCAGGGTACTATTGCTGTTGATAATATTTGCGGTGGTAATGTCGAAATTAACTATAAAAGTATCCCCGCAGCAACCTTTACTCACCCAGAGATAAGTTCAGTTGGTCTCTCTGAAATTGAAGCTAAAGAGATATCTACAAAAGAAAATT
>QCBU01000013.1 GCA_003281505.1 Prochlorococcus sp. AG-347-J14
TTTCAATTCATCAGCTGGCAGCGACAAAGTAGAGTTGATAGAAATAGCTAGAAATGAAATTTTTATAGGTATTTTCACTTACTTTTAGTTAAATATCAAAAAAAACTATCATATTTTCAGTCTGAAAATCTAGTAATTGTTAATAAAACAAAAATTTTTAATATTTTATTTTTACTTGCGCGCAATTTTTCGTGATTTGTTCGGAAAATTTAAGCAACATTTGAATAATATTTGACCACATTTAGATTATTAAAATTATTTATATCTTGAGAAAACAAAGAGTTAAAATTATATTACTTAATAAACTTAAAATTGCCTGTTAAAGAACATCTCACTCAGATATCAAATGTTCTCGTGATTGGCTGCGGAGGAGCTGGGTTAAGATCTGCTATTGAGATTAAAAAATCTGGTATAGATGTATCTATTCTGGGGAAAAGACCGAAGACAGACGCTCATACCGTCTTGGCAGCAGGAGGAATTAATGCTGCTTTAGGCAACCTAGATAAAGAAGACTCATGGGAGCAACATTTTATTGATACTTATCTAGAGGGTTATGGCATTGGGGATCCTTTAAAGGTTGAAATAATGGCTAAAGAATCACCATCATTAGTTAAAGAAATAGATAAATGGGGGGCTAACTTTGCAAAATTAAAAAATGGTGAACTCGATCAAAGATTTTTTGGCGCACACAAATATCGTAGAACTTGTTATTCAGGAGATTTTACTGGATTATCGATTTTAAAAACTCTTTTAAAAAAATCAGATGATTTAAAGATACCTATTTATGACAATCAATATGTAACTGAATTATTAGTTAAGGAAAATACTTGTTTTGGAGCAATGTCATTTAATTTGTCTACTTCAGAGAGGACTGTGCACTTAGCTGATGCTGTTATTTTATGTACAGGAGGACATACAAGATTATGGAAAAAAAGTTCATCTAGAAAAAATGAAAATACAGGAGATGGTTATTATTTAGGCCTAAAAGGAGGATGTGAATTAATAGATATGGAGATGGTACAGTTCCACCCTTCTGGAATGGTCTTACCTGAAGAAATTGAAGGTACTTTGGTTACTGAAGCGGTAAGAGGCGAGGGTGGAAAGTTAATAAATAATAAAGGCGAAAGATTTATGAAAGAGTATGATTCGAAAAGAATGGAATTATCAACAAGAGATAGAGTAGCAATTGCTAACTATACAGAAATAATTGAAGGCAGAGGAACAAAAAATGGGGGGGTTTTTCTTGATATAAGTCATAAAAGTAAAGAGTTCATTGTTGAAAAACTGCCAAGTATATACAGACAATTTCTTGAAGCCCAAATGCTTGATATTTCAAAATCACCAATGGAAGTTGCACCGACCGCTCACTATTCTATGGGTGGAATTTTAGTTAATCCAGAGAATTTATCTACTTCTGTAGAGGGTCTTTTTGCAGCTGGGGAAGTTGCAGGAGGACTTCATGGAGCTAATCGTTTGGGTGGTAATTCTTTAGCTGAAATTATTATTTTTGGAAGACGTGCTGGCATGGCAGCATCCAAATATTCAAAAAATGTAGAAAAGCAATTGAGGTCAAATGAAGCCATCGCCACTGCCCATGAAAATATTAATAAATTTATTAAAAATGGCAATGAACTAGTGAGGCCTCTGCAAAATGAATTGCGATTAATAATGTGGAAATATTGTGGGGTAATTAAAAATGAGACATTACTTTTAGAGGGTTTATCAAAAATTGAATATATTGAAACAAAACTGAGTGATGTTGATGTAAGAATCGATCAATATAATTGCGAAGATCTAGCATTGATTTTTGATTTACAATCTTCTTTGTTAAGTGCAAAAGCTACAATTGTCTCAGCACTACAAAGAAATGAGAGTAGGGGTGCACATCAAAGAAGTGATTTTCCATCTCTTGACCCCTTATTTCAATTTAATTGTGTAGTAAAAATGGATGATGATAATAATTTAAAAATCTCTAAAGAACCTTTGAAAGAATTAAGTGAGGAACAAAAAAAAATTGTTGCGAATGCAAAAAGAGAAGAGGATATCAGAAATAAACTTCTTGAGTAATCTGGTTGTTTTTAGAATAAATAAAGTATTCTACGTTCACTTAAAAATTAAAATAAATAAAAATAAATTTCTAATTATTATTTGATTGCAACTCGAGTGGTCATATTTTTGCAATAAAAAGCGGGTCTGGGAAATTTACTAGTACGACTTGGTTCGCAAGAATCGGTAAGACAAAATTCGAAGCTACTACCTAATGCTCCATAAGGTTTTAAAAGTTGTTCTCTATGATGGTGTCTTATGCTATGAAGAAAACGAGTATTTGTAGAAGTTATATTTAATTTGAAAAAAAATTTGCATAATTTTTTACAACTGGTAATTTTAGTGGGCTTAAATAATTTCAAATGCAAGATCAAAGAATTGAAAAGTTAGTGGCTGTTGCAGTAAAGATAACTAAGGTGCTGGTAATAATTTATCTAGGCTTCGTAGAAGTATTTAAAATTGTCAAATTACTTAAAGAGAAGTTAGATGCTGAATTAGATAGTTCTCGAAAATGGGCTTCTAAAAATTATTCAATTCTAAAAAAACGACTAGCGGAACAAAAAATAGCGGGAGTTTAAATATTATTGCTATAAATTAATTGAGGCCAAACCTCGTCAGCAAAATCTATATTTGCTGCAAGAAATAAGTTGATTCTATATAGTTGCGAGTCGATTTAATAACCCTTTCAGTAGTTGGAATTTCTGGAAGGGTTTCTTGTTTTAAACTTCCCAATCAATATCAAAATCTTCATCTAGTTTTTCTTCAATATAATTTCTCTTTTTATCCACTATTTAGTTGATTATTTTTTTTATTTTTTCTAAATTCCATTTATCAAATATTAATTTCATTTCTCTCTCGTAGTATCTTACTTTCTTTGCGAAAGGTAGTTGTTGAATAATTATCCCAAAGGGAAATTTAAAAAAAGAAGAAACATAAACAATATAAAACTCGACAAATGAAGGTTTTGGTGGGAGAGGTAAATTTTTTATATATGCCCAATCAATGCAAGGTTTTAATTGCTTATCACTAGCGATAATATTTTTTTTACATCTCCACCAAGAGAATAGATAAATGCAAATAAAAATCGGTAACGGAAGAAGTCGAAACATTAAATATAAATTTTTAATAGCCATCTGCCATCAAGGATAGCAACCATCTCAATTTATCTACATAAAGTAGGCTTATATCCTAAAAGATTCACGAAAATCCTATCAAGTCTAGGGAAAAATCATAAAAAAAATCTCCTAAATGGGAGATCATTTTCCCTAATTTTTCTATAAGTCAAATTAGGCAATCGCTGAAAAGCTAGTTGGGATGAGAAGATTAGAACCTGCAACCTAGTTCTCCCAAAGCACCCGCTACGCAAAATTCGAAAGTCCCCACGAGAAAAAAAAGTGTTGCGATAGCTTATTATTTTTTTTTAAAAGAAAATTTATTAGTCTTAAAAATTAAAAATATTTGGCAAAGTCATGCTTAATTAGACAGAATCTTGTTTAAATCTAGTTCACAAGCAACCTAGTGCTCTATTAGCGCTAAATCATAGAATTTTTAAAATATATTGATTGACATTTGTTATAAACTTAGGGGATAAAACCTTTTTTTAATGTATAAAAGAGTTATTGCTGAAAAGATAATGACCCTTATTTTTTCTTTAATTGGTTAGATGAAACGCTTACTACTTTTATTACTTTCTGGACTTGCTTTACCTACTGCTGTTGAAGCCTGCATACTTGGAAATTGTGGTTCAAAATACGAAGCTCTTCAAGCCTGTGAAAAATGGGCTAAAAAAGTTAAATCCGAGATTATAAAGACATTTAGCTACGGTAAGTGGGGATATGATGTGGGATTTATTGAAAAAGAAAGGTTTTCAAGAATTTGTAATCATGATTATGGAAGTAATAAAATATTAGGTATTGAAGAAGATCGAAAGATCAAGAAAATTAATGTCAAAAAAAGATATAAATACTAATAAATTAATATTTAAATGAAAATGATAAACTTTATTTCAGATGAAGAATATAAGTATATGAGAAAAAGATTCCTGTTTTAAAGGATGGAATGAGGCATTAAAAGGAGAATTCAAGCGTCAATATATAGTGGAGCTTTTTATGAAAATAAAGTCTAAATGAAATAGTTTAAATATGATGAATGTATAGTCAAAATATTGGTTTAATTGCAAATGAATTTTTTGAAATGGTAAATTACAAGATTAATGGTCCAAGCTTTGTATTATCTTGTTCTGAAAAAGTAAAGATCCCACTAATGGTATGTTCGCATGAAAGAAGCGGGACTCATTTCATGATGAACTCAATTTCAGAATGTACTGAATACACTGTTAATCCATTCTTAAACTTTGACTATATACCTTTAGGTTCTTTTGTTAATTTTTTTTCAAAGGAAAGTATTAATAAATTTCTTTTTTCTCTTCAAGACATAAGTAAAAATGAATATAGTGCTCACTGTGTTAACAGTATTATTAAGTCCCATTTTCCTCTAAGTCTTTTAGACCATAATAAGAATTTATGTAAGGTTATATACATTTATAGGAATCCTGACGAGGTTTTTATTTCTTATTGGAAGTTTTTGCATAGATGGAATTGGTTTGAAGGCCCTAAGTTAAGTTCACCCTTAGAATTTATTAAAAGTAATCCAAAAGGTCAGTCGCAAAGATATCAGATAGAAAATTATACAAATTATTTTGTGAGATGGGCATCACATATAATTGATGCGAAAAACGCATCAAGAAATTCATCTAATATAGTTTTAGTAAATTATTCGGAATTGAAAAATAACTTTCAAAAAACCATTGAATATATATGTAATAAACTCAACATCAATATATTCCAACAACCAACAAAACCAAATAAAGAAAAATTTATTTACGGAAAAGCAATGGAGATTTGCGATGAAGAAAAAATATTGATGAAGAAATTTATTAAAGAAGAAATTAAAAAATTTCCTAATTTGCCAAACGACTTATTAAATTTGTTTTAAGTTTGCAAAACATATATGTTTCAGTATTTAGTACTCTGCATATGATTTTTCTTCAGTAATTTCTGAATTTGATAATCGATTTATTCTTTTTTTTATTTCTGAACGTTTATCATTTTTAAAATAAACAGATCTGGCTAATTCAATAAAAATATTGTCGAATTCTTTGTTTTTCTCTTTTATTCTTATTTGGTCCTCAATATTCCATAATGTTAGGTTTATTTCTTTAAGTTGGGTAAATAAATCATCAGTTATTTCTATTTGATGTTTTTCCATCAATTTTTTCAAAAAAGAAAGTTCTTTCAATACATTTTCCAATTTAGAGTTCTGAAATTTATTTTTTTTGATTTCAAGGATGGTAATTTTGTCTACGAGCTCTCCAATTGATATTGGAGCATTAATAATTTTTTTAATAGAGGAATTTTTCATATTTAGTTATTTAAAAAATTATTTAGTCTTATTGAAACCCTTATCATTACTTCCCGCCAATTATTTCTTTCAACTTGCCGAAATATTTCCATGTTTTCGTACCAGAAGGTATGGCTCCCTTTTAAACCCCATCTCCAATCAGGGATTTTCTGAAGTAATAGCCATGTTTTTTTTCCCATGCCAGCAGCTAAGTGAGCAACTGCAGAGTCTGAAGTAATAATCAAATCACAATTAGCAATAATTGATGATGTTTCAACAAAATCCCATGTCTCATTGACCTCTTTTTGAAAGTCAACAAATTTATTCTTAAATAAGCAATCTTTTAATTGTTCTTCTCCATAACCTTTTTGTAAGGATAAAAATTTGCATTTACTATTTTCAGCTACTGATGAAAATTCTTTAAGTAATAAAGATCTTCCTTTATGAATTCCTTTCTCAGTTTCTGGGTTCCCCTGCCAATGAATGCCAATTATTTTCTCTTCATATTTAGAAAATAATAATTTCCATTTATTAATTAAATATTCATCAGAAAAGATATAGGGAGCTTTTATCAGTTGTTTATTTGGACGAATATTAAGTATTTTTGGAAGTGATAATAATGGAATCCATTTGCCTTCTGAAAATTTATTTGCTTGATTTGGCGATAGTGGATCAAAGTCTATTTTTGAATTTTTAATTACACCGTGAAGTTTTTCTTGAGCACAAAAATAAACCTTTTGATCTTTTTTTCTTAATAAAGGTAAAAATCTCATGAACTGGAGGGTATCTCCTAAACCTTGTTCTGAAATAACTAATAACTTATCAGGCCTTTCTGAATCCTCCCCACTCCAAATGGGAATGTTGGGAGATGCATGTGGAAGGATTCTTATGTTTGTATGCCTATACCTGTATTCATAATTTTTTAACCCCTCCTTGTAATTTCCGTTTAGTAGTAAAATTTTACTTAAATTTTTTCTAGCTATTGCGTTTTTCGGGTTAAGTTTTATTGCCTTTAAAAAACTGGAGGTAGCAGAATCAAAATCCTCAATTTCAAATTGAGCATAACCCAAGTTATTGTAAAACTGGATTGAATTTTTATTGAGCTTAATTGCTTTTAAGTAAGATTTAATAGCTGAATGAAAATCTTCTTTTTTTTGTAAGGTTATTCCAATTTCATTGAACACCAAATCAAGGGAACTAATATTTTTGAGCTTTAATATTGTTTCGAAAGTTTCCAAAGCTTTTTTTAAATCACCTTTTTGTTGATAAATTTTTCCTAAATTAAAAAGTATAGAAAAATTATTTGAATCTATTTTTAAGGCCTTCAAGTAAATTGATACAGCAGCTTCAAGATTACCTGAGTTTGAATATGCAATTGCAAGGTTGTTATAGATTTTGTCGTTCTGGGGATTTAATTCTAAAGCCTTTGAATAATAACTAATTGATGATTTTATATCTCCCTTTTTAAAAAAAGCTACTCCTAGCATATTAAGAGCATTTGAGTCTTCAGGCTTTATTCTTATTGTGTTTAAGAAAGAATGTGCAGCATTATCAAAATCCCCTTTTTTTAAATAAATAATGCCTAAATTAAAATGCCCTTCCGCGTATTTTGGGTTAAGCTTGATTGAATACGTCAAGTATTCGAACATTTCATCAATATTTCCTTTTTTCCCACTTAAAACCGCCAAGCTTCCATAAATAGAATAATTATTAGTTCCACTTAGGACAATTTCTCTAAGTAGATTTTCTGCCTCTAGATAGTTGCCTTTTTTCAAGGCTTTAAATGCTAGGATTTCTTTTTTACTTTTCTCCTCCATCTAAATATTTTATTTACGAAATTTATTTTGAATATAATTAAATGATAGTAAATGACAAAATTTTTTAAATAATAAATTGACAATTAATCTATCTGTAAAAAGGATTTTAAGTTCTGCAGATTTACAAATTATTAAAACACTAATCAAATTACACGTATGCAAGGAATCTTTGGAATAAAGATACAAACTGTTCAATGAATAATTTTTTTTAAAGCTTTCCTGTAAGCATTGCAACTAATATTAAAGGATATTTTTACTTCTTTGTCCGATAGTTTAATTACGCACCTAATTGGGATCTTCAAAGATTCTTGATCCTCCTTCAGATCACCTTTAGGTTATGAGACTATAGAAAATAAAAAAAAGAGTCTCGGAAACGCTATTTTACTTGGTTTTTAAGAGTCGGGGGCGACAGGATTCGAACCTATTACCTTGTGTTCCTAAAGCAGTTGGTATCATAAAATTAAATTTCTCTTAAATTACCCTTTAAATAATAAAATTTTTAGATGATCTCAATAAAGCATAAGATTATTTTTATTCATATACCTAAATGTGCAGGACAATCTATTGAAAATATCTTTCTTAGAGACTTAGGTCTTAGTTGGAAAGAAAGATATCCATTGCTTTTACGTCCTAGAAAGCTCAATGAAAAAGGTCCCGAGAGACTCGCACATCTTTATGCAGAAGAGTATTTTAAATTTGGATATATTTCAAAAGAAAAATATGATAAGTTTTTTAAATTTTCAATTATCAGAAATCCAGTTGATCGGATATTATCAGAAATTAATTTTCAAAAAATTCCAAAAAAAAATCCAAAAAACATTTTTGGAATTGAAAGTGTAGAAGAATATATATCAAAGGTGATTAAATTAGATAAATTCAGTGATTTGCAAAGACATGTTTCTCCTCAAGTAAAATTTTTACATGATAGTGAAACTAATAAATTGTTAGTTGATAAAGTAATTCCATTTGATTACCTTAATCATGAAGTCCCCAAAATCTTGAAAAAAAAATTAAAAGTAATTTTGGAAGTCCCAAAAATTAACTCAAGTAAAAATAAATTATGGGTTAAAGAAGAATTAACTTCTGGAGATTTAAGTTTTCTTAATGATTTTTACGAAAGTGATTTCAAGTTTTTAAAAAATCTGAAATCAAAAATTTACCCTTAAAAATAAATTTTTATAAATATTTGGCCAATTGATTTTTTTATAAATTTATTTTTGGGTAGTCTTCTTTTTAGGATAAATTATGTATTAGCTGAGAATTGCTGTTATGACTTATCGGGACGATAGGATTCAATCCTGCGACTTAGTGCTCCCAAAACACTTAACAGCCATATTTCAGTACTAGTTTTTCAAACTATATCTAATTATTTGCTTGGTTCTGCGGAGTTTATCGTAATAAATAATTACATATTTGACCGCAAAATATTATTTGAGAAAAATTTAAATAGCATTTTATACAATATATTGATCTATTTAAATCAATAAAAATTTGATAGATGAAATATAGTTTTAGGAGATTATGAGCAAAAATTTTGGAATCATTTGATTACTTCGAATACTTAAATTCAATATCATTTCATCCACCTGTAATGATAATAACTACATTAGTATTTTTTTATATAAGAAGAAAATTTTTATTAGCTGGCAAAAAACATTAGCAATTTATTTTATATTTATATTTTTGAATGAGTCAAAAATTAAATAAACAAAGCAAGTAATAAAAACAATCACATATAAAGATTCCATTTAATTTATAGTTGTTATTGAACTACTTAATCCATAAGTGAGAAAAATAAAACTTGCAAAAGTAACTCCAATCATTACTGTTGTGTAGAGTTTATTTAGTTTGAAATTATTACTTGCTGATGAAAAGTCTGCAATAACCAAATTTTTCATTGAATATTTGTCTCTATTTTTGAAATTATTGCTGTTAACCAAACTGCCTAAAATTGGATCAGTTGAAACTTTTATTTCTTGATTGATAACAGCATTTAAACCTTTATCTTCATTAAAGAATTTTGGAAACATATATGCATGCCATAAAGCTATTATTGCCACCCAAAAAACAACGCTGACTCCTGCAAAACCAAAAAGTAAGAATCTAAAGGTTTCCATATTTGTTCTTTATTTAACTAAAATCTACATCAAAAAAATATCTAAATATCGCAATCCAAAAAAATATACTTTACATAAATCAATTAATCATTTCATGATGTTACTAATGATTAGAGACGATGTTATTAGGAGTTTTTCTTTAAATATAAGTTAATGATCGAATCATTTATTTAACTAAAAAAGACAAAATAATCACATTCATTATTACTTTTTAGAAATGGATTTTAGGATTTTACTTGTTATTACTCCAATAATATTCTCATGGATATTTACAGTCTTTTGGTTAGGTAGGTGGGATGTATTTAGATTAACGCGACTAGGATTACCAAAGAAGGGAGTAGCTCCTTTTAAAAATTATCAAGTATGGGAAGATTCAGCATTAATTCCTGATACTGGTAGACCAGCAGAAGGTTATCCAGTATTTACTGTAAGAACCGCAGCAGTTAATGCACTAGGGATTCCAACCGTTTTCTTCCTTGGAGCAATATTGGCAATGCAGTTTAAAACTTATTAATAGGAAATTTTGATGGATATTAGATTTTTAATTGTTGGAGCACCATTTTTAATCGCATTTTTTTATACCTTATTTTGGCTAAAAAAATGGGGTGCTTTTAATTCTACGAATAATAATTTGCCAAAAAATATTTCTCTTAAAAATGAATCAATAGAACAAATTTATATTTTAGAGAATATCTTTTTATCAAAAAATTAATCAAATTTACTCAACCTTTTAATTAATACATTCTCATGATCCCAATAGAACAGTATTTGTTTTTTGCAGTTTCTCTTTATGCATTTTTTTATCTTTCAATAACTATAGTAAGTACATTAGTACATTAATTAGTTTTTCCTAAACAATAATCAAATAAAATATTAAACACTTACTTGTATAAAATTAATCTTCCTGTATTTTGAAACTCATTATATAAATATATAAGTAGATATTAGGGCAATCTACTAACCGCTAGCTTTGATAAAGCGGTTCGTAATGAGAACCTCCCTTTGACCTCATTTTCTTTTTCGCAATCTTAGAAAATGAGGTTTAAATATTTTTTAATAGTCGTGAATTTTAAATTAAATTCTTAATTAAAACTATAAATTATTAAATATTATTCCTTCTAATGTATATTATTTACTTTTTAAAAAAGAGTTTTTTATTTATAAAGAATATGTGGATATTTGGCGAATCTGCAACGGTATAGATTCCGTCTTTATGAACCTAGCCAACGAAAATATTCCTAACTACGTTTTAGTTATTTTAGTAGTTAGGAATATTTTTATTTATTCCACCTTTTAAAGTAATTTTTTCTGAAAATCAAATGATCAATAAATCAAATAATGAATCTATGTTAGAAAAAATTTATAAGAATTTGGAATCTGGAATACCAGAAAATAAATCTATCAAAGAGTATGCTCTGCCTAATGCGAGACAGTGGCTTGGCAGCAGATTCGTTGCTATATGGGTTTTACCTATTTATTTTTTAAGAAAAATCACAAAGTTTTCTGCTTCTTCAGCCTTTGTCAAGCCATATTCTCCTTCTGTAAATGGGCCATCTTATAAGCAACCAGAAACCCTATTTACTTCTTTACGAGGTGTTTTCAGGGGTGAAGATCATTTAAGATTTTTTGATCATAGATTTATTGGTATTTGGGTATTGCCTATTGCTTTAACTGGAATTGTTTTTGAAATCCTACTAATAGCTCCTACTAATAACACTTCACCTTTCAATTAAGCCTATTTGACAGCAATTTGAACTCAACCGTTGTGGTTGTAAAATGGGCATTTAAAAAGAAAGGCTAAGGAGCCTCTCTATAATTGGTTTTTAAGAGTCGGGGCGACAGGATTCGAAACTGCGAACTAGTGCTCCCAAAGCACTCGATACCCTAAAGCGAGCACTACGTTTTTGAGTTATAACTAATATCTTGCGTAATCTTGCGTAGTTTATCCTGACAAATATACCCTCATATGACATAAATATGACATAATTTCTTTGATTGACAGTCGATCTAAAATAAGGGCAAATTGACAATATTTATTCTCAGGAATTATTTTTTTTGCTAGTAATAGAAAGCCAATAAAAATTAAAAAATAAAATGCTTTACGTACAGCATTGGTCCTTTAAGGCCGGATATCATCAAAAAGGTGCAGAAAAATTTCTTGGTGGAGGGGGAGATTATCCTGGAGTTGAGATGATTGGAAGATATCACGCGCCTGGATCTTTAGAGGGTTGGATAGTTTTAAAGACTGATGATCCAAAAGCAATATATCAACATGCCGCTGAATGGGGTGAATTTCTAAATTGGGAAACCACACCCGTATTTACTGATGAAGAAGCTGGTCCAATAGTTGCCAAAGTTTACTCATAAAACGCGATTGACAGTCGATCTAAAATAAGGAGCAATTAGCTCCTTTTTTTGTGAACACTCTCATCATTTCTACTTTTAGTTGTACATTTGAAGAATTTAAAAATGATGTAACGACATTATTTCTTGAAGAAATGTGCAAGGAGTTTGTAACTGATTATGAGTTTGTTAAAGTCAATGAACACAAATCTCATTTATTAATGAACTGCACTGACTTAGAAAAATTAGGTGCAGAGATGGAATCTCCTTTTGCAAAGGAATGGGATAAAAAAAATAATTGTAAGGATACTGTATATTCTATTGAGCTTGTTAGTTAAGTATTAATGGAATTTTTACAGGGGCTTTGGCAGAGTCATCATGACCCATCCCATGCAATTTATGGCATTGGTGGAGTAATATTGTTTATAATTTATAATCGATTACTCAATAAGTATCAGTAAAGAGGAGGAAAATAAATGAAGGAATTAGAAGAAAATACTATTGAACAAATAAGAACTCTACTTAATTATTTAGAGCAAACAGATCTATTAAAAAACAAAGATATTCTTAGGTGTTTAGATGTAATAGCAAGAGAATATGGTGGAAAAGTAGTGGATGAGAATTAAAATTCTTATTTATTGACAGTCGATCTAATTAGAGAGTAATTAGCTCCTTTTTTAATAGCAAAGTACGCTATCTGCTTTAATTGATTCTTCAACTAGAACATCCGGCATCACAAACTCTGCTGTATATCCATCTAATAGCTTCTCATCGTAACCCCTAGATTTAGCAGACATACCTGAAACATATATGGTAACTTTTGATTTCTTTAAATTTTGAAGATGTTCGTATAAATCTCCAGTACCTTGTCCAACTATTTCACCAGCTTTTTTGCAATTTAATATTTGTACCCCGTCTCCTGCTAAAAAAAGAGTTACTTTATGATCGTTTTTTTCTGCAGTGAGGGCAACCAATAAACCTAAAGTTACTTTATTTTTGGATTCTAAACCGCTGTAAATATGTACTAAAACTGTATTATCGGTAATGATAGACATTTAATTCTCCTTAAAATTTGTTTTTGTATCTTAAATAAAATCTACTATCAATAGCTGTTTTTTTGTGAAACGCTTACTACTTGCACCGCTTAAAATAACTTTTAAAAATACTGGTTTTCTTCTAACCTCCTTCCAAGAGTTTCTTATATTCTTTTCTTGCTTTTTTCTTATATATTCGTAAGTATGCGTATAGAGGCTCTAATTTGCTCTAAATAGGTCTATTACTCGCTTGTTTGGGCTTATTTTCCTCTAAAAAACTGTCACATAGGAGTCGACGATTATGCAAATTCCAGACGAAATGCTGAAAGAAATTCGAGAAAGTGGATACGATCAAGAGCTTGTATATAACTACATAAGAGAACTATTAAACAGCGATAAACAAATTAAAGAAAATAACAATCTAGAGCTTATAGACAATTACTTATTAACCAAAGATCTACAAGAACCTGCTGCTGAGATACAGATGGCAGCAGAGCTTATAGACGCTTACGTATTAGATAAAAGATTTATGAGAGAGCTTGAAGATGAAGAATATGATGCGGCTTAATTAGATAAAGTACCTATATTTTCTTATTCATTTAAAGGTTATTCTTTTGAGCAAATAACAGGATTAAAAAAATGATGAAACTTGCAATCATTTTCTTACCAATTGTCTTTGCACTTATATGGGCTCTATTCATTGGGTTAAGAATAAATAAAGTAGAAACTAGAGATGGAAAAAGAAAATTAGTTAATTACTAAAAATAGCTATTAAATATAGCTATTAAATATAGAAGTTTTCTTTCAACCTTCTTTCAATAATTCTGCATATTCTTTTCTTGCAGTCGTTTTAAGTATCACAACATCAAATACATTCGTATAGTTTTTCAAAACTTACATCGTCATGAAAGTCAGCTAGTAGGGATACAGGCTGACTTTTTTAATGGTTGTTGAGCAATTAACTTGGGAGAATCAAATTAAAACCAATAATTAAAAAATAGAGAATATTAAATTAAACCTTTACTTTTTGAACCGCTATCAACTTATTCCAAATTAGTATCAAATTCAGGTCTAAATTTAGTAAGTTTAGAAATTTCTAATTCAAGTTCCTCTTCGGAATTAAAACCTAGTTCTTCGTAGGATTCTAGACCTAGTGAAGTTTCACTTTTTAAAATTATTTTCATATCCGATAAGTTACTAAATAAATACTAGTTTTTAATAATTTAATTAAGTTACTAAGTTGTTGATTCAAGACCGTTTGACCAATTTTTTAATTGACAATCTATTTACAATGTATAAATTAACCCCTTCTTTTATTTATGGAAGAAAAAGGATTTAACTTAACTCAAGGAATTGCTTTGCTACTTTTGAAACCATTAAACTTGCCTGCTAATTACGTTCTAAATTTAATAATTTACATAACTAACCCTAGAAATAATATTGGTTATTAATTATGTCTCTCGAAGTAAAAAAATTTAAATGAAAGTTCTCGAAAATATTGCATCCGATTTAGAACAAAGAATTACTGATGCTTCCATAGGTAATTCTTCTAGGCCAACTATCTTGTTCTGTGGCTCTGATCCCCGACTTAAAAAGGATTTGCATAAACGTGCAAAGCGTATTGGCTTTACTCCATCGTACTCAATAAAACATCCATCTATTAAAGTTGAATTGCAGAATTTTGGGAATAGAAAAATAGAAACAGATAGGTTTAAGACAATAACTATGGACTACGAAAACTTTGAATTTATTTGCAGGTATTTAGAGAGTAAAGCATCTTTCAAATAGCTATTTTTGTTCTTGTGTTATTGTTAATTAATCTCAGGTAGAGATAAGACTAAGCAATATTGACCAGCTAAAGAGTTTTTGAAAAAGAATCCCACCTGCAAGAGTCAAATACTTTCTGATAAACAAGTTGTGTTGATCTATTCAATAGAGCTAATTCAAAAAATGACAATCACTTATTAAGCCTGTGTCTTTGACACTACACAAACAAAAAATGAAAAAACTAAACAAAAAATATGCTGACTTAATGCGCCAGGCGCAACAAGCGACAGGAAGAAAAGAAGCAGTTGGATTAATCCATAAAGCAGCAAAGTTAAAAAATAAATTTGATCAACACGAAATGATGTAGTCTATTTGAAATACATAGATAAATAAATGAATAAAAGAGGAGCTAAAGGTTATTGGATATCGACTGCAAAAATAATTAATCAAGATTTATTTGATAAATATGTAAATAAAGTTGGACCATGGCTGAAAAAGGTTGGAGGCCAAGTCTTTGCAAAAGATACAGAGCCTCAAGGAAAAGAGAGGACAGAAGATGCTGATTTAGCCGTTATTTGTGAATTCCCTTCCATGAAAGATGCGGTCGAAGCTTATGAATCTGAAGAATATAGAGAACTTTCAAAGCTAAGAAAAGAAGCTACTGAAAATTCTACATTTACAATTATGGAAGGTTTAGATGAGGCTGCAAAGCTGAGAAGAGCAATGGGTTTGTAATATATATGTAAGTTTTTCTACTCGTTACATAGCGAATAAAGAGTTAGAGTAAGAACAATGGAAGCATTTGATTGGAGATAACTTCACTAGTCCAAAGCAACTATTTATACCTTCAAAAAAATTAAAGAAATGACTATTTTTATTGGAAATTTATCTTGGGAAACTGAGGTCGAAGATCTTGAACAACTTTTTAGTAATTATGGAGTAGTTAAAAAATGTTATTTACCTCTTGATAGAGAAACAGGAAGAAAAAGAGGTTTCGCTTTCGTGGATTTAAATGATTATAAGTCCGAAAAAAAAGCTATTGATGATCTTCAAGATGTTGAATGGATGGGAAGAGAGATAAGGGTCAACGAAGCTGAGAAAAGAGACAGACCCAACAATAAAAAATACAATAAATTTAATAGAAATAATTAGTTATTATTACTTCGCGATTCTGAAGATTATTACTATAAATCAAAAGAAAATTAGAGATTGCTTATTCGTAACTTATAACCAAAATTCATCAATTGATTATAAGTTGATTTTATTTGTAAAGAGTTAAGAGAAAGACGTTTCTCCTTATTCTTTTGTAAGTAAAAAAAACCTTTGTTATCTATATTTTTCTCAATAGACACAAATTCTTTCCCTTTCTCTAGAATCCAAGGTTCTAATTGGAAATTGTCATCTCCTATTTGATAATCCCATGGATAAATATCATTAGTTTGATTCTTTAGAGACATATTGAATACCTTACCTTTAGTAAAACTATCCTAATACTTTGTGATGGATTTTTTGTGTATCTAGAGAGACTGTTATATATATATGTTGCTTTTTGAATCGTTTTTACAGGCAAAAAAAAAGACCCTTGCGAGCCTGGATGATGGGGATTTCTATCATGACAAATTAAAAAGGAACAAACAACCCCATCGATAGGTAATTTTTAATACTTACAAACACCATATATAGTGCTAGGATTTTTAAAAGAGCTGGGTGATGGGGATTATCAAGCTTTTTTATTTAGGGCGAATCCGTCGCCCTTTTTTTGTTTATGAAATTTACCTCTAAAACCTTAAGTTTGATACTTAATTTGGCTTTTTGTATTTTGGTATTCGTTATTTAGTTACTGCTGTTGTTGGTGCTCTCGACGTTTCATGATTTTGTATTCTTCATGCAGAGTACCTAAGTGCCAAGCCTCTCTGAATCCTTTTGCACCTTGCATTAGAAGTCTTACATCTGAGGTTGAATGTGACTTCATCTCCAAGAACTCTTTCTGCCAAGAAGTATCATCCACTTTAGTAATCAAATTTTCTCCCATTCTTTTTTTCTATCATCCCAAAGCTCACCTTGTTTGTCCACATAAGAGAAAGTTAAATCTTTTATTATTTTTCCAATTTCTTCGTAATACTTTTCTATTCGTTCCAGAATTATTTTCTTTAGTATTCTTTACTAGAGAGTGAATTTTTTTATGGGATATTTTCAGGAGCTTTGGAATAATCAACCAAATGAAGCTATCGGTGTAGGCATGTCAATATTCATATTGTTGGGAATTTACATAGCATTACTCAATACATATAAGTAGTAATGGAAAAATTTACTCTTATAAATAAGGATAGATCGAGGATAAAAGTATTTGAACCATTTGAAGATGTATCGAAGCCTAGTCCTAGTATTGATGCAATGATGATTAGTTATGGATGTGTATATAAAAGGAGTAGTAAACCAGTTATGAAAGGAAGCAGAGTTGAAACTATCGAAGCAGCTCGTAAGGAATACAAACAACTACTGGATGAGGGGTGGAAGAAAACAAGTATCTTCAGGAGCTATTTCTAGGCACTAAATACATCAAAGTACATCCTGTGAGCTCCCCCTACAGCTCCCCTTTCTCACTTTGAGACATAAACATAAAAAAAGAGAGTTTGGGTAACTCTCTAGTATGACTTGGTTTTTAAGAGTCGGGGCGACAGGATTCGAACCTGCGACCTAGTGCTCCCAAAGCACTGGGCGTTATTTTTAAGAAAACCTTGAGAATCTAGTTATAGTCTTAACTAATTGTAGAGAGTGGAACGAGTTTGAGACAGCTTATTGCAATATCTTCGAAGATCATATGAGATGTTTATAGTTCTTAGCGCCCCCCTTAGCGCCCCCCTCTACGACCTAGTGCCCTCTTTTAAATAGGTCGGAGATTTGATAGTTTTTTCAAAAAGTCGAACTACAATAAGGTGCAATTAACTTTTTTTTATGTCGTGCTCTGTTACCTCTGTGTTTACTTTTAAGATTGAAAGTACTTTCGATGAATGGGCTTCGATATTTGATAGTTCAGAGGCAGATAAAAGACATTCTGAATTTGATATTAAGCCGCTTTTTAGAGGAGTAAGCAAGGAAGATCCTCAAAAAGTTATTGTTATTCATCAAGCTCCAGAAGGAAATGTTCAAAAGTTTGTGGAAGCAAACGGTGACTGGATGGCAACTCATAGAGTTGACTTATCAACGATGAAGGAATCTTCTTGGACTGTTTCATTAACCAAAGACAGTTGTTGTGATTAACAAATGAAACGCTTACTACTTCCACTAGTAGCTGCTTTAGCTTTGCCCACGGCTATAAATGCCGGTGTTGATCCCAAAGTGCATAACCTCTGCAAAGATGTAAAAGACTATAAGGGTTGTGTTGATGCAAATAAATCTTCAGATATAAGTGAAAGCATTATTTACAAAAACTCAACAAAAAAAAGGCCAGCTTGGATGGAAGAAAAAATCAAAGGTTGTAAAAAGTATGAAACGAAAAAACAACGAGATTATTGCATAAATATTTACTCACCTTTCAAAAATCAACCTCCTTCGTTCAAGACAGAATCCTCACCTGAAAAAGAAAAAGATAATAAATTAATTTATGATAATAATCGCGAAATCGAAGTTAAAGCTCCACCTGAGAATAGTTTCGTACAAGATTCTGTTCGTCAGTTAAGGATAAGAGGTAAATATGGCAGGTATCTAACCTTTAAGGGTCGAACTAAAGTCTCTTACAAAGGTACCAGTCCTTACACGATAGGAGGTGGAGTGGCAAATACGAATTGCTATGGCACAACATGTACAAGTTACTATACTCCTCCAACAATTATCCCTGGAACTTCAGGCGGTATTCAGCACAAAATCTTTGTTTATGAGCTTGATTGTATTGATTTAACTTTTAATCGAATTGGTGACAAACATACTGCAGGTGGCGGTAGTTATGGATGGATGTCCGTGGATCGGGATCCAGTGGCTAATGAAGTATCAAAAAGATACTGCCCAAAAATTAATAGTTTACCCAAGAAATATTGATCTAATATGAAACGTTTACTACTTGCACCACTTCTACAAAATTAAGCACCTTTTCAAGATCTTCGAAGATACTAGCGCCCCCTCTAGCGCCCCTTTCTCATGTGAGAATGTAAACAATAAAAAAGAGAGTCTGGGAAACTCTCTAGTATGACTTGGTTTTTAAGAGTCGGGGCGACAGGATTCGAACCTGCGACCTAGTGCTCCCAAAGCACTCGATCAGCAAATTGCGACAGTACCCATGAGAACGAAGTGAGGCTATGATTTTAGTTTGAAATATTTGTTATCAAGATGAGTCTCAAGAATTGTCTTATATGCAGCAACGTGTTGCAAAGTTAAGCATTTGATCGCCCAAGGATCGCCCGGCTATGACCTAGTGTCATAAAGACACTAATAATTTTCACGAGCCAATCATTGTCACATTTTGGCCTTAAGTATTAAATAATGCAGGCTCAGCTTTTTTATGCAAGTAATAAGCGTTTTAATTGAGCTGCAAGATTATATATCAAGAATTATTGATTATATCAAAATAATTTGATGTATTTCTTAACCTTTGAATTTCGTCTTTTGTTTGATGCTATAAATGAATTGACTTTAATCAAAGTGGCTAATGAGTATTTTCAAAAAAACTCTCATTTTATCTTCTGCAATTTCATTAATACTTGCTCCATCTGCGATGGCGTCAAAAAGATTGAGTGGAGCTGGTGCATCATTTCCTTCGAAAATTTATACCAGGTGGTTTTTTGACTTAGCTAAATCTGGAGGCCCTAGAGTTAATTATCAAGCAGTAGGTTCTGGATCTGGAAGAAAAGCTTTCATAGACGAAACTGTTAATTTTGGTGCATCAGATGATCCAATGAAAGATTCTGATATACAGAAAGTTAAAAGAGGGCTCGTACAAATACCGATGGTTGGTGGAACAATTGCGTTTGGATATAACTATGATTGCGATTTGAAATTAACTCAAGAGCAGGCTGTTCAAGTAGCAATGGGAATGATAAAAAATTGGAAGGAATTAGGATGTAAGTCAGGTAAATTAACTTGGGCGCATCGTTCCGACGGTTCAGGTACGACTAAAGCTTTTACAAATTCTATGGAGGCTTTCTCTAAAACTTGGAATTTAGGTACTGGTAAATCTGTTAAATGGCCTTCGGGAGTTGGCGCAAAAGGTAATTCTGGTGTTGCAGGTGTTATTCAAAACACTCCAGGTGCAATTGGTTATGTAAACCAGTCATACATTAAAGGTAATGTTAAGGCTGCTGCACTTCAAAACCTATCTGGTGAATTCGTTACCCCCAATACTGAGTCAGGTGCAATAGCTTTAAATGGAATAAATCTTGATGAAAACTTGGCTGGTAAAAATCCGAATCCTACTGCTAAAGGAGCTTATCCAATAGCAACCTTGACTTGGATACTTGCTTATAAAACAGGTAATGGAAGAAATACTAAGGCGATTCAAGATACATTCTATAAATTGCTCAGCGATGAATACCAAGATAAAGCTCCTGCCTTAGGTTTCGTTCCCTTGAAAGGAGAAATTTTAAAAAAATCAATTGAGGCTGTTGGAAGAATAGGAAGGTAATTTAGAACTAGTAAGCCAAGCAATAAAAATCAAAATAGATGAAGTATATAAACAATACTGCATACCTATAGTGGCATTTTTACCGAGCATAAATAACAAGCCAGATAGTAGGGTTCCAAATAATCTTCCAGCTGCATTAGCCATATAGTAATAACCAACATTTAAACTTACTTTCTCATTATCTGAATAAGCCAAAATCAAGTACGAATGAGTAGATGAATTCATTGCAAAAATAAAGCCGAATATTATTAATCCAATAACAATTACAGGACCTAATGATTTATCACCGTTTAATGCTCCAGCAATAAATAAAGGAATAAAAGTTAAGATAAGGCCCCAAAATTGAACGGTAGTTTTTGTGGGGCTATTATTTTTCCCCCATACTTTTCTAAGTAATGGAGCTAATACTTGAAAGAAACCATAGATTATTATCCATCCACCCAAGAAGAGTCCTATTTTTAAATAATCCCATCCAAAAGAAATGTCTAAAAATACCGGAAGAGCTACTACAAACCAGACATCTCTTGCTCCAAATAAGAAAAACCTGGCACTTGAAAGAATATTAATACCTTGAGACTTTGAATAAAGATCTTTAAAAATTGGCTTTCTTTTCATTTTCCCTGAATCTTCAGGAAGACATAAAGTTAAGAAGAATGCCAAGCATAGACCTAAACCCATTATTCCAACTGCATTATTAAAGCCTAATAGCTTGTATAGGAGACCCCCTAGGAAGAAGCCAACACCCTTGAGTGCATTTTTGGATCCTGTTAGAACTGAAACCCACTTAAACAATTGTTTTTGATTATTTTGATTATTCTCTCCTGAATCTGGAACTATTGATTTAACCGCACTTTTTGCACTCATTTTATTTAAATCTTTTGCTACCCCACTAAGCGCTTGGGCTAACATAACGTATGAGACGCTAAAGATTACTGACCAATTCTCTTTGACTGGAATCAGCATAAAAAGAGCAAGAATTTGCAGAATTGTTCCTATCCATAAAGTAAGTCTTAAACCATATCTTGCACCTATCCAGCCTCCAAAAATATTTGTAATTATTCCAAAAAATTCATAGAAAAGAAAAAGTAAAGCAATTTGCAGAGTTGAATAACCAAGTTCATGAAAATGACCAACAACTAGTATCCTCAATGCACCGTCAGTAAGAGTAAATGCCCAATAGTTTGCGGTAACGACACTATATTGTTGAAGGCTAGATAACTTCATAAAAACTAAAATTGCTTTTCTTTTTCAATTACATAAGAAGTAAGATCGGCAAGCCTGCAACTATAACCCCACTCATTGTCGTACCAAGCATAAATCTTTAATAATTTTGAATTTACAACCATCGTTGAAAGTCCATCAATTATTGAACTTCTACAGTCATTTAAGTAATCAGCGGACACTAAAGGTCTCTCCTCGTATCCAAGAATACCTTTTAAGTATGTTTCAGATGCTTTTTTAAATTCATTATTTACTTGCTCTTCAGTTACTTCTTTATTTAATTCAAAAACTACATCGGTTAATGAGGCGTTTAGAAGTGGAACCCTTACTGCATGACCATTTAGTTTTCCTTCTAATTCAGGGAAAATTTCAGCAATCGCCTTAGCTGATCCAGTTGTAGTAGGTATTAAGCTTTGTATGCATCCTCTCGCTCTTCTTAAGTCACTTTTGTAAAAATCTACTGGAGATTGTGTATTTGTAAGGTCATGAATAGTTGTTATGACCCCATGTTTAATTGAGAAATTTTCATTAACAACTTTTACGATGGGAGCCAAGCAATTTGTAGTACATGATGCTGCTGTAATTAATTTATGTTTTTCAGGTTTATAAAGGTCTTGATTAATTCCATAAACAATATTAAGTGCTTTTTCCCCTCCAACAATTCCTTTTACAGGACAGGCAACAATTACTTTTTTTATTCCAAGAGAATCAAAGTATGGATTTAATTTTTTGGGATCTTTATTTTTCCCTGTACATTCTAAAACAAGATCAACCGAAGATTTATTCCATGGAACATCAAGATAGTTCTTTGTTGATGTAAAGAAAATTTTTTTGCCTTCAATTATTATTTCGTTGTCATTCGAAGTTATATTTTTATTCCATCTACCATGAACAGAATCAAACTCTAGAAGATGAGATGCAATTAAAGAATTTCCACTTATTTCATTTATATGAGTTATTTCAATATCTTTTCTTTCCCATAAAATTCTTAAAACTAATCTCCCAATTCTTCCAAATCCGTTAATTCCAATTTTCATCACAAATATTGAAAACTGCTTTATTATATATCAAAAATATTTGATGCATCAATAATTCTTGATATGTGTAATTAATTTTTTTAGGTTAGTATTTAATAAGTTAATGATCTTTTGATTTTGTTAGAACAACTTAAAAAGATTAATAGTAAGCAATTTATTGGGATAATGGAGTCCCTCTCAGATCCGATCAGAATAAATATTCTTGAATTAATGATGGGTGGAGAGATATGCGTTTGCGACATAGTTAAAGTAACTGGATTATCTCAATCTAAAATTTCTTATCACATAAAGATTCTAAAAGATTCAGGCCTTATCTCTGATAGGCAAGAGGGTAGATGGGTTTACTACAAATTAGATTTGGAAGTCTTATCAGATATTAAAAATTGGATGGGTAATTTAATTCAGTCATCATCAAGTAAAAGATCTTGTGAATAAATGTTTTTAACAAAGCGGGCGATGCAGACAGCAAAGCTATGCAAGGTATAGCAAATGATCGCCCAGAGATCGCCCAGAAGATAATTGAGAATCTTGAGAAGTCAATCGGGGCGACAGGATTCGAACCTGCGACCTAGTGCTCCCAAAGCACCCGCGCTACCAAGCTGCGCCACGCCCCGCTCCTAAGATCTTAGTTCATAACAGACATCTATAAAAGACCAAATGGCTAAATATTTTATAAAAAATCACTTTTTAAGTAAAAAGTTAGTTTTATAGATCTTTTGTAAGAAGAAATCTTAGTATTTTGTTAATATACTAGTCTTGAAATTTTGTGAGAATATTTTTCAGTTTTTTTTATTTATCAAACTATGAAAATATCTGATTATTAAATTTTTTAGAAGAATTATTATCATAAATATCATTTCAATTTTGAACGTATGAAAAATCTAGAGAGTTTGATCAAGACATATTATGATTTTCCCAAAAAAGGTATCGCTTTTAAAGACATTCTTGGAATAATCCAAGATACTGAAGTTTTTAAGGAACTTATCCTTAAAATGTCTTCGAATAGTGTTATTCAAAGATCTGAGGCGATTATCTCAATAGAGGCAAGAGGGTTTATTTTTGGTTCAGCAATTTCCCTTCAAACCTCGAAACCAATGCTAGTTGCTAGAAAGCCAGGAAAACTTCCTGGGGAACTAATTCAAGAAAGCTACTTTTTAGAATATGGAAAAAGTTATTTATCAATACAAAAGGAAGCTATCCAAAAATTTAGCTCTTATGCGATTGTCGATGATTTACTCGCTACTGGAGGAACAATTGATTGTGTAGCTAATTTGATAAAGAAAAGTGGTAAGGAAGTATGTGGTTCTATTACGGTTGTTGAGTTATTAGAACTAAATGGAAGATCAAGATTAAATTTTCCAGTGGAAACAATAATCTCAATATAAATTTTATATTTAGCGTTCAGAAAGAGATCGTGAATTATATTTCAATCAAACAAATCCTAAATTTCCTGCTGTGAAACCTACTATTAAAAAAAATATAAATTCAGCCAAATCTCTAGGCATTGAATTGACAATAAGTTTTAGTTGAGTCATTTACCCTTGTGCTCCTCAGGTTATAAATTTTTTGTAAATCTAACTAAAAATTTTTTTTTTGGAGTTGGATTCTTGTTTTTTTTTCTTTTTTCTAAAGATTTAATATCCTATTGAAAAATTTTTTTAAGTAATAATTTATAATCTTGCTATTATTAGCTAATTAACAGTTTTTTTGAATGGAATATAAAAAAAAATCCTTATCCAAGCTAGATATTAAAAAGGATTATGAGGAAATAGATACGCGATTAGCTTCAGGTTGGTATGTTGATGACATCAATATCTCAAAAAAGAAAATCTACAAAACGAAAAAAACTTCTTTTAAAATCTCTAAAAAAATCACTTCATAAAATACAATTCTAAAAAAAAGTCATAATTTAAATATTTTTTATTTTTCCAAGCATCTGATTATTAATTTAATCAATATTCAAAATAATTTATCCATTTATCAATAAATTGATTTGATTCTTTGAAATATTTTTCATAATTTTTCCATTTATTTATTGATGATTTGTAAAGTGGTTGGACAACTTGTGAAGATGAAGGAGTATTTATTTTTTTTCTTTTAATAGCAGTATCTCTATAATTTTTGATATTTTCGTCCCATTTTACTTCTAAGAAATCTAATATTTTCGAAATATGAGTATCAAAATCATCAATCAAATCTTCATATTTTGAGGTAATAAAATTCATTTCTAATTTTGTCTTGTAGTCTATCCACATATTCATTGTTAAATCATAAATTTTTGAAGCTGATTCTATACTTCGAAAATTTGACATGGCGTTATTAGGTTCAAATGATTGCTGGAAACACGATAAAACAGTATCGTAAGGATTTCTATGGGTAAAAATTATTTTTGAGTTTGGAAATAATACATTTATGAGAGGTAAGCAAACAGTTTGGAATGGAAATTTATCAATCAATATTTTTGCATTCTTATTGTCACAATTATTTCTCAAGATTTCCAAGTAGTTTTTTCTTAAAAAATCTAAATCATTCGTTTTTAGTTTATGGAGTTCATCAAGAGAATATTTGAATTTTGATTTGATAATTTCTTCTACGGAATTAATTATGGGCTTTTCTTCTAATACATCAATTTCTGGATGACTTCTTAGGATAGTGTCAAGTAATGTAGTTCCTGATCTAGGGAATCCTATTAAAAAGACGGGTGAATTTTCAATTATTTTTGTTTTTTCAATGTTAGTAGTAAAAGCTTTACGATCTAAATTTTTTCTATAAGTATGTATGTAATCCTGGAAAACTTTTGGATTGCAATCCTCATACTTTAAATTAAGTTGACTTTTCTCAAAACATTTAAATGCTTCATCATAATTTTTAACTTTTTCCTCAATAAATGCTTTAAAAGACCAATAAAGGAGGTTTGTAGAGTGATCAGTATTTTTTATCCATTCATTTGAAACCTGGTCAATTAACTTTTTTGCCATAATAAAATCCTTTTCTCTGAAAGAGATTCTTGCTTTAAACATTAATATTTCATTAATAATATTCTTATCTTCTTTGAGACTTTCTATTTTAGTTTTTAGTTTGCTTATGTTATTAGTCTTCTCATAAAGTCTAAAAAGATTGCTGTATGCATAACTGTAGTTTTTGTTAATTTCAATTGCTTTTAGAAATAATTCTTCTGCCTCTAATGACTTGTCTAGATCAATTTTAATTGTTCCTAAATTAACATAGGCCAACTCAAATTTTGGATTATAAACAATAGCTTTCTCAGTAAATGCTTCTGCCTCACTAAGCTTTCCTTGCCTTGATAGAAGGGAAGCGAGGTTGTTATAAGCTAGAGAAAAATCTGATTTTATTTCAATTGCTTTTCGATAACAAAATTCTGCTTCAGAGTTATTTTTTTTCTTTGAAAGGATATTACCTAAATTATTTAGTGCCATCGGTGACGCTGCATTGATATTGAGAGCTTTTCTTAAATATCTTTCCCCTTCATTAATTTTGTCTAACTCATTTAAAACTGCTCCTAAATTGGTTAAAGCTATTTCGTATTTGGGATTTATTTCAAGAGCATTTCTCAAAAATTTTTCTGCTTCCTTGGGGCTCCCTAAATCTTTCAAGACACAGGCTAAGTTCACAAGAGTATTAATATCTTTTGGATTAATGTCTATACTTTTTCTTAAAAAAACTTCTGCCTCTTTAAAATTTCTCTCCCCTACACATATACCTGCTAAATCTGAAAAAGGTTTTAAGTGGTTGGGATTTAATTCAATAGCTTTTTTTAGAATCTTTTTAGCAGTATCAATTTTTCCTTTAATAACTAGGACATTAGCCAAGTTGGAATAGGCCTCCATACTATTAGGAAATTTTTTTATTGATTCATTAAACAATAATATTGCTTTATCAAACTGCTTTATTTGAGAATAAATGGTTCCTAAGTTATTTAAAACTCTAGGATCGTAGAATTTATTTTTAATTAAAAATTTATATACTTCTGAGGCTTCTTTAATTTTTCCATTTGAATGTAATGAAAGTGCATTAGTAATTAATTGATCTTTTTGAATACTCTTAACTTTTTTTTCTGTTGACTTATTATTTGTTCTACTGTTATTTCCAAATCCCTTCATTGCCTGTGATTTTTATAATTTGAAGAATACTTACCTTAAACTAAACTTAACTTTTAATAATTAAATTTTTGTTCAAAAATTAATAATCCTTATGAATATCAACAAAAATACTTAGAAAATTCTTTCTTAGGGACACAAATATTACCGTCACAATCCCTTAAAAAAATATTTTCTATTTCTAAATAACTACTCAAAACCCTTTTGTAGTAGTAGTTCTCACTTTTTATATTCAATTATTTTCCAAAAATATAAACAAAAATTTAAACTATATCTAAAATGTATCCGTTAATACTTGAAAATAACTTATTTTTTACGTTATCTTAAGGTGTCCTTTAAATTTCGTGTGAGGAAATTTATGAAGCTTTTCAAGAGCTTACTTGTGGCACCTGCAACATTAGGCCTTCTTGCGCCAATGGCTGCATCTGCCAACGAAGTCACTATTAATGACTTCAACGCTGCAGAAGAAATTGCAGTTACAAATAGCCGTGTAGACGGTTTAGAAGCTAGATTCAATAATCTTGAAGCTGGTTCATTCTCAGAGACAACTACAGCATCTTTCGGTGTTGATTTTCTACTTGGTGCTGTTGACGGTCCAACAGGTAGTGAAGCCGCAACATTCGATTACCAAATGGGTATTGGTTTAGAAACTAGCTTTACTGGCGAAGATGCCCTAAGCGCAACTATTGACATAGGTAACGCATCATCAAAAGTTGGTGGTACTGACGGTTTAAACTTTGATGGAACCGCTGATGCACTAAAACTTGATGGTCTTACATATACATTCCCAGTAGGTGGTACAACAGTAATGGTTGGTGACAACACTGA
>QCBU01000014.1 GCA_003281505.1 Prochlorococcus sp. AG-347-J14
AAGAAACAAAAAAATAAGAATAGGCACTCACATGCTTTGACTGGTTTAGGCTTGCTACACGGTATAGCTGGAGGTTCACATTTTCTTGCAGTTCTTCCTGCTTTAGCACTACCTCTAACAAGCGCTTGCTTATATTTGATTTCATATTTGATTGGTTCACTCATAAGTATGAATCTTTTTACTTGTTTAATATCTTTTACCACCTTTAAAGCAAGTCAAAAATTTATTAAAAGATTAATAACTGCAGCAGGAGGTCTTTCCTTTTCTTTGGGATTATTTTGGATTCAAAGAAGTGCTTCTGTATTTTTGAATTAAAAAATTTTTTAATTTAGGAATAATTAATTTAGAGGTGACAATCCCAATTATTTTTTCGTTATTGACTAATCCAAATTTATTACTATCTTCACTAAATTGAATATTGTCTCCAATAACCTCAACGTTATTTTGATTTACTGAATTTATCCTTTTTATTAGATTTTTATTTTTAAATGGATGATTAAAAATAACTATTTGTCGATTTTTAAGTATTGATTTATTCTTTTTATATTTTTTAAAGAATACAATATCACCTTCTTTTAGGTAAGGGAACATCGATTCACCACTAATAATCGCGGTTTTTCTTAAACCTAAAAAAAATAAAATAAAATCAAAAAAACTTTTGAAAATAACCCTGAGTTAACTAGCTTTTACAAAAGCGTCTGATCTTCCTTTTGAAGCCCAGAAAATATTATGAATTTTTTCTACATAACTCATGAGTTCTTCAGCTTGGGCTAAGTCAATATTAACTTTACATGCACTGCATAATTTGGCCGCCTTCCAAATGGTCTCATGTAAATCTGGAAAAGTTTCTAAGTGAACTGGTTTAAAATAATCTGTCCACAAAATTAGAATCTCTTTCTTTGTTTCTTTTGCTTGCTCTTCTTTAACTGCAACATATCTAGAAAATGTATTACTGTATGCAGCCCACTCTGCTGAATCAGTGCTAGAAGGAGCTTCTAATGCAATAAGTTTTTTTGTCATTGATACAACTGCTTCAGCTGCAACTCTCGTAGATGCTGGGTCGTAAACACCACAAGGACCATCACAGTGAGCATGGACTGTCATTGGGGATTTTTTATCTAGGAAAGAATTGATGAATTTACTTAACATTTCAAATATTTGGTGTTGTATATATACTACTTGGAGATTAACTAAATTGAAAAGTCTTAGATATTTTTCTTACTTAATTTAATTGACTTTTAATAATTCAACTTCGAATATTAAAGTCGCATTAGCAGGTATCACATTTCCAGCTCCTCTTGATCCGTATCCAAGTTCTGGAGGTATTGTTAATTTTCTTTTGCCTCCAACTTTCATGCCTGCTACACCTTCGTCCCAACCTTTTATTACTCGTCCAGCACCTAAGGGAAAGCTGAATGGAGCTCTGCCGATACTGGTATCAAATTGTGTCCCGTCCTCTAGAGTTCCTGTGTAATTTACAGTAACTGTTTGCCCAGCACTAGCTTCATCTCCTTCCCCGTTTACAATATCTGCAATAATTAGACCACTTTCTGTAGTCCTTGAATTGTTGTCTAATGGTGTTTCTTCTGCCATAGCGAAAAGTATAGGATTTGGATCTGATGGGTCTAGTTCAAATAAATTATTATTTGAGACATTTGATGATTTTGCAACAGGTGTTCTTTGAACTGACTGAGTTGCTGATTCAGCAGCATTAACAACTTGAGGTGTATTAAATTGACTGAAAAGAGTTAATGAAACACAAAAAACAAAAACTGCAAAACTAATAAAGACTTCTTTCACTTAAATTTTGAAAGTTACTAAAACTTAGTCTACAGAATGAAGGTACAATAAATGGGTGATTATAAATTTAATTTCGTAATTTTAGATTGTTAATCCCAACTCAAATAAAAAGCCTAAGACAATATTTTTACCCTTGTTTAGGAGGGATTTTAGGAGGAATTTCAGTTTCAACTCATTTTTGGCTGATTTTTATGCCGATATCATTATTTATTTTATGGAAAGGAAGTGAAAGGAGAATAGCAAATTTTTGTTGGGGTTTTTTCTTTATCTTAATCAGTCATTCTTGGCTTTATGATCTTCATCCATTGACTTGGCTTGGGTTTTCATGGCTTACAAGTTTAATAATCTCCATTTCAATATTATTATTTTGCGCTTTTTTGGGTGGGATATTAGTTTATTTATGGGGTTTGTTAGTTGAAATTATTCTCTGGAAAGAAGATGTTTTCAAAATGAAAATATTATCTTTAACAGTAAAAGTATTTTTTTTATCTTTGACTTGGGGTATTGGTGAATTGATACTTTCTCAAACACCTTTTTTTTGGATAGGTTTAGGAGAGAGTCTTATCCCAGGTGATATTTATCTTGCTGGTTTAGCAAGATGGATTGGTGCAAATGGTTTATGCGTAATACAGATATTGATTGGATTTTGGATTTTTTATATACAAGGTAGATGGGAAAGAAAACTTTACTTTAAAAAAATATTTCTTTTAGGACTTTTGGTTTTTATTTTCTTACATTTATTGGGAGGCTTAACAACTCCAATTAAAAGAAATTATGAATTTCCAGTAGCTATTTGGCAAACTAATATACCAACGAGAGACAAATTAAAAATAAATGATGAATTTATTGAAGAAAAGCTATCTATTGCTCAAAAGTATGCTTTATCAAACAAAGTGAAACTTCTCGTTGCTCCTGAAGGGATTTTAAATAGTAATTTTTATTTATCTAAAGGCTTTAAGGTTAATACCTTGGCAGGAGGTTTCAGAAATTCTAATAATGAGTTAAGAAGTTCTTTACTCGGATTTAAAATTGGAGATAAATCTTTTACCTCATTTATAGATAAACATAGACTTGTTCCATTAGGTGAAAAAACACCTAGATTTCTAGATAGTTTTTCAAGAGGATTATCTGCTGTAGGAGGAATTCAACCAGGCTCTGATTCAAGATATTTTGAACCTAAATTTACACCCCCACTAGCAGTAGCTATATGTTACGAAATTAGTGATGGACTAGAAATAAGAAAGGCTATTAATAGCGGTGCAAAACTAATAATAACTGCAGCAAATTTAGATCCCTATCCAGCTAAGCTTTATAATCAATTCCTATCTTTGGCTAGATTAAGAAGTATTGAAAATAAGAAAAATAATTTACTAGTATCAAATACCGGCCCTTCGGGCTTAGTTCAAGATGATGGAAAAATAATTCAACTTCTAGATTTAAATGTGGAGCAAAATAAAGTAGTTTTCCCTAATTTTTCATCCGAAAAGACCTTCTATACAAAATTTGGAGATAAACCTATTTTGTTATTGTTTATATTTTTTATGGGATTAAATTTCTTTTGGAAAATTAATTAATTAATCCGCCACCTAATAAAATTTCTCCTCTATAAAAAACTGCCGCTTGTCCGGGTGTTACCGAACTTTGACTTTCTTCAAAAATTAATTTAAATGTTGTAGTTGGATTATCTAAATTTTTCAAAGGTATTAAAGTTCCTTTTACTGGATGACTTCTATATCTGATTTGTGCTTCTACTTCTATCTCTTGCTCAGGTTCTTCGATTGAAACCCAGTTAACCTTAGTAATTATTGCTTCTTTATCAAATAGATCACTTTTATCTGCTACATAAACTATGTTTTTTACCCTGTCTAAACTTTTTACATATAATGGTTCAGGCCAAGCGATGCCTAAACCTTTTCTTTGACCGACTGTAAAGTGCTGAATACCATTATGCGTTCCAAGGACTTTCCCATTTACATGCATAATTTCTCCTTCATTAGGTTCAATGTGTTTGTCAATAAATCTCTGCATTGATCCATAATGCTCAACTAAACATAAATCTTGGCTTTCTGGTTTTTGAGCAGTTCTAAGGCCTAATCTCAGGGCTTCCCTTCTTGTTTCTTCTTTTTTCATTTCACCAAGAGGAAATTCTAATCTGCTTAGTACTTCTTGTGAAAGAGAATAAAGAAAATAACTTTGGTCCTTGTTTTCGTCAGCACCTCTAAGGAGAAGGAAGTCCTTAAATACAAAGCTCTTGCAATCAAGTGTTTCAGCATAAGATGATTTTTTTATCCTTGCGTAATGTCCGGTCGCAATATAAGTAAAGTCTTTTTTGTTTATTGCGTAATTAAGCATCTCTTCAAACTTCACATTCTTGTTGCACATCGAACATGGAAGTGGAGTGAATCCTTTCTCATAGCTTTCAGTAGTTTTTTTAATTACCTCTCTTTCGAAAATTTCTCTTGAGTCTATTATTTTATGATTAATTCCCAAATCTTCACATAGGCCAGCAGCATCTACTAATCCTTCAGAACAACAGGAGCCTTTTCCTTTCATTAGCCAAAGAGTTAGTCCCTCAACATTCCAGCCTCTTTCTACAAGAAGAGCAGCTGAAAGGGAACTATCTACGCCACCAGAAAGACCTACAATAATATTTTTCTTCTTTTTAGTTTTATCATTAGAAGAAAAAAAGTTCTCTAATTTTTTATCCTTTTGTGTCTTTAACATGGAAGTTTAAATTGTTGAACAGTACTTCAATTGCTTTGTACTAATTATGAACGAAATTGTATGGCCAACAATTGACTCTAAACATTTAATTGTTGATTCAAAGCAAATGTTGATATTAGAGAAAGAAATGTTTTCTGATGGAATGCCTCAAGAAGCATTGATGGAAAAAGCTGGTATTCAAATTAGTAGATGGCTCTTGAAAAGGAAACCTCTTCTAAAGTATGGAATAACTGTTTTTATAGGTCCTGGGCATAATGGTGGTGATGGTGCAGTAATAGCTAGAGAGCTTTTTTTGAAAGGTTTTTTAGTAAAGGTATGGTGTCCATTCCCGATAAAAAAAACATTAACAAATAACCACCTTAATTATCTTACAACTATTGGTGTCACAAAATTAGTAGAGCCCCCTGATGCAAATGGTAAAGAACTTTGGATTGATGCTGTTTTTGGTAATAATCAAACAAGAAAAGTTGATAATAAATTAATTAAACTATTTAATCAAAAATTTCATAACAAATATGGCAAGGTAATCAGTATTGATATTCCAACAGGATTATGTCCTGATAAAGGTGTGCCTTTTTTAGATAACGCAGTAATGGCAGACCATACCTTAGCAATTGGTCTTAATAAGATTGGGTTGATGCAAGATTCTGCATTACCTTTTATTGGAGAATTGAAACATATAGATATTGGGGTGCCTATTAGTAAACTTTCCAAAGTTGATAAAAAGATTTTTAAGGTTACTTACAAAGATTTAAAAAATATTGATTTACCTTCTTTACCAAGAAATTCCAACAAATATAAAAGAGGTAGAACATTATTAATAGCTGGAAGTGAAAAATATCCTGGTGCTGCATACTTAGCATTAAAAGGGGCGATATCAAGTGGAGCAGGCTATATCTCGGCTGTCCTGCCTGAGTTAGTTGCTGAATCTATTTGGCAAGTTGCTCCAGAAATAGTTTTAAAGGATACTATGCAATCTAATCAAAATGGAAATGCATCTTTATTTAGTGCATTAAAAAATATTGATTTAAGTGCATTTGATTCAGTAGCTGTCGGCCCAGGAATAGGAATTGATAATGATGATTGGCAAAAAGTAAAAGACATTCTCACTGGTTTTGAAGGATTATTGATCTTGGATGCGGATGCACTCAATAGAATTTCAGAATCTGAATTATGTTCAAAATTCTTCTTAGAGAGAAGATTTAAGACATGGATAACACCTCATAGCAAAGAATTTTCGAGGTTATTCCCTAATATCAAATGCGAGACTAATGTTGAAAAAGCTCTTAATGCTGCGCAAGAGTTTAACATAAGTGTTTTGTTAAAGGGAGCCAATAGCATAGTCGCTGACAATAAAAAGGCCTGGCAACTTTTTGGGACTGATTCACACACAGCTCGAGCTGGATTGGGTGATCTTTTATCTGGATTTATAGCGGGTAGTTCTGCGATTGATTTAACCTTTTGTAGAAACATAACAACAGATTTTTTTGCTAAATACGTACTTTTGCATTCATTTGCTGCATCAAAGTGCAAAAAAGGGTCAAATGCTTCTGCTATTGGTGACGAATTGTCAAAATTAATGCGAAATATAAAAATGAGACAAATATCTTGAAAGAAACAATTTAAGAGAGTTATTTATAGTTTTAAACACATAAGTGTACAAATATTACTTGAAATCTGAAGCGCGCATTAAATATTTGGCTATTTCCCTAAAAGTATAGGAGAGTTTTACTACCTAATTAGGTCAATAAAATGGTCTCCTCAATACCAACTCAATCAGAACAACCCAAAAGGAGGGGAAATGATCCAATCAGTTGGTATCTGCAGAATATAGGAAGAGTTCCCTTATTAACACCCGCTGAAGAGATTGAATTGGGTAATCAAGTTCAGAAGATGATGATACTTACAGAGGATGGACAACTAAATGAAAAGATTAATGATTTTACAACTCAGCAAAAAAGAACAATAAAAATTGGGCGAAGAGCTAAAGAAAGAATGATGAAAGCTAATTTAAGATTAGTTGTCAGCGTGGCAAAAAAATATCAGGGTAAAGGACTTGAATTGCTTGATTTAGTACAAGAAGGTTCTCTCGGGTTGGAGAGGGCTGTTGAAAAATTTGATCCGACAAGAGGATATAAGTTTTCTACTTATGCCTTTTGGTGGATTAGGCAGAGTATGACAAGAGCAATTGCCTGTCAATCAAGAACAATCCGATTACCTGTTCACTTAAGTGAAAGGTTAGCTTCTATTAGAAAAGTTAGTAGAGATTTGGCTCATAAGCTTGGTGCTATGCCCAGCAGAATTGAAATTGCAGAGGCAATGGAAATTGATGTTGAAGAATTGGATTCTGTTTTAAGACAAGCTTTATCGACAAGTAGTTTAGATGCTCCAGTAAATGGTGATGATGGTAGGAGCTTTTTGGGTGACTTAATTGCAGATAGTAATAATGAAGAGCCATTAGATCAAGTTGAACAGAAAATGCATCAAGAGCAACTTGGTAAGTGGTTAAGTCATTTAAGTGAGCAAGAACAACACGTTCTTAAACTAAGGTTTGGACTTGATGCAAATGAGAGACATACTCTTGCAGAAATTGGAAGATTACTTGAAGTTTCTAGAGAAAGAGTAAGACAAGTTGAACTTAAGGCGCTTAGAAAATTAAGGAATTTAACTAGAAAATTACCCAGCAGTATTTAATCTAATCTTCTGCCCAAATATATTTGGTTAATTCTTGCGAAGGTGGTTCGGGAGCTTCAATAGCATTTTTAACTGACTCCGATATCTCTGCATCAATTTTCTTTTCAATAATTTTTAATTCTTCTTCCGTTGCGAATTTACCGTCAATAATTTCTTTTGCTAACTTCTTAATGGGATCTCTTTTTCCCCAAAACTCCTTTTCTTTTTCAGATCTTAATTCATCTGGATCTGCAAGAGAATGTCCTCTATATCTATAAGTCAAACATTCTAAAAGTGTGGGACCTTCTCCTGCTCTGGCTCGCTCAATTGCTCTTTGTGCTGCTCCTCTAACTGCTAATACATCCATTCCATCAACTTCCTCGCCGTGCATACCAAAAGCAGACGCTTTTCTCCAGATTTCAGGATTACTAGTAGCTCTATCGTGAGCCATACCAATAGCCCATTTATTATTTTCAACAACAAAAACTATAGGTAATTTCCATAATTGAGCCATATTTAAACATTCAAAAAACTGCCCATTATTGCAAGTCCCATCCCCAAAGAATGCTGCAGTTACAGCATCACTATTACTATTACCAGCAACTTCCTTTTTATATTTACTTGAAAAGGCTGAACCCAAGGCGACTGGAATTCCCTCTCCAATAAATGCATATCCTCCGAGTAAGTGATGCTCTTTTGAAAATAAGTGCATGGATCCACCTCGGCCTTTGCTACAACCAGTAGCTTTACCAAAAAGTTCACTCATTACTTCAAATGAGGGCACTCCAGCACTTAGAGCATGAACATGATCGCGATAAGTACTACAAAACCAATCATGTTTCTTTTTCATAGCGCCAATTATTCCTGTGCTTATAGCCTCTTGACCGTTATATAAATGAACGAAACCAAACATTTTTCCCCTGTAATACATTTCTGCACACTTATCTTCAAACCTACGACCAAGCGTCATGTCTTCATAAAGAAATAATCCTGTTTCTCGATCTAACTCGGCTTTTTTTATGTCTTGAAGATTTGAGATTCTCTCTACGTGTGTTTCCAAGAAAAATACCTTAACGAAGTTTTGATTTGTTAACATTCTAAGCCGTGAAGGGCAATTTTCATGATTTTTTTTAATAACTCTGTAAGACCTTGTGAAAAATTTTTTTAACTTGATAAAATTTGTCTAAGAATTTTCAATAGGATATTTGTTTGGAACTTCCTTTAGACCATTTTCGTTTAATTGGCGTGAGCCCCTCTGCAACATCTGAGGAAGTATTAAGGGCGTTTCAATTGCGGTTAGATAAAACACCTGATGAAGGTTTTACTTATGAAGTTTTAACCCAAAGATCTGAATTGCTCCGCCTCACTGCTGATCTACTTACAGATCCAGAAAGCAGAAGAGAGTATGAAAATTTGTTATTAAATGGAAATTCTGGATTGGATTTTTCCTCAAATAGAGAAGTAGCAGGATTAATACTTCTTTGGGAATCGGGTTCGCCAAAAGAAGCGTTTAAAATCACGAGAAGAGTATTGCAGCCTCCACAAACTCCAGCTTTAGGAAGTAGTAGAGAAGCTGATTTAACATTATTGGCTGCTTTAACAGCTAGAGATTCTGCAATTCAAGAACAACAGCTTAGATCTTATTCAAACGCGGCAGACTTTTTACAAGAAGGTATACAACTTCTACAAAGAATGGGAAAGCTTGGAGAAATAAGAAAAGAACTTGAAGAAGACTTGGTTGCTTTGCTTCCTTACAGAATCCTAGATCTACTTAGTAGGGATCTTAATGATCAAGAGTCTCATAAAAAAGGCTTAAGTATGTTGGAAAATTTAATAATCAAAAGAGGTGGTTTAGAAGGTAATAATAAATCTGAATATAAAGATTATTTAAATCAGCAGGATTTTGAAGCTTTTTTTCAACAAATTAAGCCATTCTTGACAGTGCAAGAACAGGTTGATTTGTTTCTTGAATTACAAAAAAGAGGATCATTAGAAGCAGGATTTTTAGCTTTTCTATCCTTAACAGCTATTGGTTTCTCTAGAAGAAAGCCAGAAAAATTATTTGAAGCGAGGAGAATTTTAAAAAAACTAAATTTATCCGGTCTTGATTCAATGCCTCTAGTTGGATGTTTAGATTTACTTTTAGCTGATATTGAACAAGCCTCAGCAAGGTTTTCAAGTAGTTCTGATGAAAATTTACGAGATTGGCTTAATAGTTATCCTGGGAATAAGTTAGAAGCGATATGTATTTTCTGTAAAAATTGGTTAGAGAATGATGTTTTAGTTGGGTATAGAGACATTGAATCAAAAGAGGTTGATTTAGATTCTTGGTTTGAGGATAGGGAAATTCAAGAATTTATTGAAAAATTAGAAAAGAAATCAAATAAAATTGCAATTAGATCAAATCTTCAGAATCAACAGATTGAGAAGGAATCCTCTACAAAAACGACTGAAGACTTTAATAATATATCGGAAAATATTGATGAAAGAAAATTACCTTGGCCTGGTGGTATTAAACGAGATTATGAAAAGGTTGAGATCCAAGAAAACGACTTCAATGAGGAATACTTTAAGAAAAAACCTATAGAGTTTTATAATTTTATAATTGAAAAAATTGCTGAATTAAAATTTAGTTTTGGGGAATTCTTAAAGGATAAAGAGATTATTAATCGGTCAACTTATTTAATTTATATTTATGCGTTTTTGATCTTATTTGCATTTGGTATTGGTATTGGATTTTTAAGAAATAATTTAAAAAAATCAATTCAGGATGAATCTATTGCTGAAAAACCCTTAATTGCTTTAGATAATAATCAAAAGCTTAGTGAGATAGATATTACTCAAGAAATAAAAAAAAATCCTTCCAGTAAATTGAATTCTATTTCTGAGAAATCTACTTCAATTATTTCCTATGAATTCAAAGAACTTAATACAGCTTCACCTTCTTTAGAAGATATAAGGAATTTAATAAATGGATGGCTTTTAAGTAAAAGTAATTATTTATCAGGAAAGAGTGAAATTAATCTTTCAAAGATTGTTAGTAAAGGTCTTATTGATCGAACAATCGAAGAAAGACAGAACGATATCAAGAAGGGAATTTATAAGGAAATTAATTCCCAAATCCTGAAGATTGATTTGGAATCGCAAACTTCATCTCGGATAGTTGCTCTAGTAGAATTGAAATATCTAGAGAGAATAGTAAAGAATTCTGGAGAATTTGTTAATGAAACATCATTAAACCCCCTTAATGTTAAATATATTTTGGGTTTTTCAAATAAATCATGGAAATTGGTTGATTTCGTGAGCGGTCTGTAATTACAACCTTCAAGATCATCTATAATAATTAAAAATACTTTTTAATAATGTTTGATGAACTCTCTTCACGCTTTGAAGACGCAGTAAAGGGTTTAAGAGGCGAAGCAAAAATTAGTGAAAATAATATTAACGATGCCTTGAAGGAGGTAAAAAGAGCACTCCTCGATGCAGATGTTAGTTTGTCTGTAGTAAAAGAGTTTATAACAGATGTTAAAGATAAAGCTATTGGAGAAGAAGTAGTTAGGGGTGTAAACCCAAGTCAAAAATTTATAGAAGTTGTAAATAAAGAATTGATTAACATTATGGGGAATGAAAATTCTCCATTAAACGAAAATGAAAATAGTCCTACAGTCATTTTGATGGCTGGACTTCAAGGAGCGGGTAAAACAACCGCAACAGGAAAATTAGGACTTTATTTAAAGGAAAAAGATAAAAAAGTTCTTTTGGTGGCTGCGGATATTTATCGACCAGCAGCTGTAGAGCAGCTTAAAACATTGGGAAGTCAATATGAATTGGAAGTTTTTTCAGCTAAAGAAAAAAATAGCAAACCAGAAGAAATAGCAAAGGAAGCGTTGAATTTTGCGAGTGAAAATGATTTTAATTCGATAATTATTGATACCGCTGGAAGACTGCAAATTGATGATTCCATGATGAGTGAAATGGTTCGAATAAAAGAAGTTTCTAATCCCGATGAGGTTTTGCTTGTTGTTGATTCAATGATTGGGCAAGAAGCTGCAGACTTAACAAAGTCATTTCATGAAAAAGTAGGAATCACAGGGGCGATATTAACTAAGTTGGATGGTGACTCAAGAGGCGGAGCTGCTTTATCAATAAGAAAAATAAGTGGTAAACCAATCAAATTTATAGGTGTAGGAGAAAAAATAGAGGCACTGCAACCATTTCATCCAGAGAGAATGGCTAGCAGAATTTTAGGCATGGGCGATGTATTGACACTTGTTGAAAAAGCACAAAAAGAAGTTGAACTTGCTGATGCAGAAGCGATGCAAAAGAAACTTCAAGAAGCGACTTTTGATTTTAATGATTTTGTAAAGCAAATGAGATTAATTAAAAGAATGGGTTCACTTGGTGGATTGATTAAATTGATTCCTGGAATGAATAAATTAGATGATGGGATGATAAAAGATGGAGAAGATCAACTTAAGAAAATAGAATCTATGATCTCGTCAATGACTCTTGAGGAGAAAGAAAAACCCGAAGTTCTTGCCGCTCAACCCTCAAGAAGACAAAGGATCGCTCAGGGTAGTGGTTACGAAGCCAAAGATGTAGATAAAGTATTAGCTGATTTTCAAAGAATGAGAGGTTTTATGAAACAAATGTCTAACGGAGGAATGCCTGGAATGGGAGGAATGCCTGGAATGGGAGGAATGCCTGGAATGGGAGGAATTCCTGGAATGGGAGGAATGAGTGGTAATAAACCAATAAAAAAACAAAAAAATAATAAGAAGAAAAAAGGGTTTGCTGATTTATAGTTTCTGAATTTTTCCCTTAGAGTGATATTATTAATTAAAACGAATTAATTTAAGATGATTAAACTGCGCCTTAAGCGCTTTGGAAAGAAAAAAGAGGCAAGTTTCAGAATTGTTGCATGCAATAGTACTTCCAGAAGAGATGGTAGACCCCTACAAGAATTAGGTTTTTATAACCCAAGAACTAAGGAAACGAGGCTGAACACAGAAGCTTTAAGAACAAGACTTTCTCAAGGTGCTCAGCCAACTGATGTTGTGAGAACTTTATTAGAAAAGGGAGGTTTATTAGAAAAAACTGAAAGGCCCTCTATCGCAATTGGTAAGGTAAAGTTAGAGAAGGAAAAATTAGCTAAGGCTCAAACTAAAGAAGAAGAAAATGATAGTACTAAAGCTGAAAGTGAGAGTAATGTAGTTAAAAATGAGAGTAATGGGGCTGAAAGCTAGTTCTTTGATAAATTTTTATTCTTATACAATTACTAGATGAAGGAAGTTTCCAAAACTGGTCACTTCACAATAGATTTGCCAAGCTCTGATGCTGCAACAGCATTATCTGGACCAGGAAATTCTTTCTTAAAAAAGTTTGAATCTCTTACGGGAGTTTCTCTAACTATAAGAGGCTTACAACTTGAGATGAATGGTGTTATTTCTAAGATTGAGAGAGCTTCAGCATTAGTAGAACTAACAAGACCAATTTGGGAACAAGGGTTAGAAGTCCCAGAGGTAGATCTCAAAGCGGCTTTAAGTTCTTTAAATATGGGAGAATCGTCTTCACATGCTGAACTTGGGAAAAAAGTTCTTGCGCGTTCCAAAGAAGGGAGATATTTAAGACCAAGAACTATAAGGCAAAAAGAATATGTTGAATCAATTGAAAATTTTGATCTTACGTTCGCAATCGGTCCAGCTGGAACTGGTAAGACATTTTTAGCAACTGTTTGTGCAGCAAGACTATTGAACGAGAAAAAAATAGAAAAAATTATTCTTACCAGACCAGCTGTAGAAGCTGGCGAAAGTTTGGGATTTCTACCTGGGGATTTGCAACAAAAAGTAGATCCATATTTAAGACCTCTATTTGATTCTTTACATAGTATTTTCGGGTTTGATAGAACAAATTCCCTAGTTGATAAGGGAATTATTGAAGTTGCTCCTTTAGCGTTTATGAGAGGTAGAACCTTAGATAACTCTATGGTGATTCTAGATGAAGCGCAAAATACTACTTGCTCTCAAATGAGAATGTTTTTGACTAGATTAGGAGAAAGATCAAAAATTGTTGTAAACGGAGATATTACGCAAATTGATTTAAAAAAAGATCAGGAAAGCGGCCTCATCGAAGCAATGAGAATTTTCTCTGAAACTCAAGATATAAAATTTTGTTATTTAACTGTCCAAGATGTAGTTCGTCATCCTTTAGTTCAGAAAATTATTGAGGCTTATCAATAACTTTATATCTCTGGAGATCCGTACCCTGAAATTTTAAAAATCGAGTAGAATATAGTCATATTTATAAAAGAAAATGCCAGCAAGTAGTAATTTCAATCAAGCTATCCGTGAAGCTCAGGCTAGTTCAATTGTTGGACCTAACGTTGTTCAAAGAGCTCTACCTTACGTTGGTGGAGGTATGGTTCTTACTTCTTTGGGTGTTTTAGCAGGTGTCTCACTCATTGCAACAAATCCTGGGCTTTTCCAGCCTCTTTCAATAGTTGCATTAATTGCGGAATTGGTTTTGTTTTTTATAGCTACAAGCGCTGCAAATAATGCAAATAATGCGAAGGCTCTCCCTTTATTAACAGGCTTCAGCTTATTAACTGGATTCACCTTAAGTGGAATAGTTGCTTTAGCAATAGGAACAATTGGTATTGGTTCGGTTGGAACGGCTGCCTTAGCTACAGGTATAACTTTCGTTATTGCCTCTTATACTGGCCAAAGAATGAGTGATAGTGTTGGACAAGCACTAAGCGGGGTAGTTGGTCTTGGGTTAATAGGACTGCTTATAGCAATGTTTGTCCAATTAATTGGAGGATTTTTTGCTCCGGGATTTTTTGGAGGTTCAGGACTCGAATTGATAATTGCAGGATTTGGGACCGTCTTATTTGTTGCAATGTCTTTCGTGGATTTCTATACAATGCCAAGACGATATAATGATGAACAATACCTTGCAGGGGCTTTAGGTATGTATCTAACTTATATAAATCTTTTTGTTTTTATATTACGATTAATGATTGCACTTCAAGGCGGTGGAAGAAGAGATTAAAGATTATTTAGTTCAATAATTACAGGCGTAGGAGAATTCTACGCTTTTTTATTGGGCGATATCAAAAATTTGATTTTTTATAAACTCCTTTTGCTCTGAATCATATTTTACTGAATTGTCAAAACTATTTCCCATAGAATCTAATTTTATAAGGACTTGATTTACAGACTTTGTAACTGACTTAGTATCTAGCAGTCTCAAAATAGCCTTACATCTATCTGAAATGTTTTCTGATGTTTTCTCATATTCATGATTATTATCTCTTCGATGAATAATAATTTGAGCGGAACTCATTATTAAATTTTTTACTACTATGTCTGTTACAGCATCACCACGCTCGTTAAATTTGTAAATTAGTGAAAAAGGAAGTTTATCTAACAAAATACAATCTTTATCTGATAAAGCGTAAGCAAAAAATCCTCTGAGTCCATTTCTTGTTTTAGTTAGCTCTGCGATTCTATCTGCTAAAACCTCTTCGCTAAGTAAATCTTCACCCCACTCTTTGCACCATTGTGCGGATATGTTGATTGCTTGCGTAAACGAAGCTTCTTTTATATTTATGGTTTTTTTTTTCATTTTTGATCAGAATTTTATTATTGATGCATTAAAAGTCTTTGACCAATTATAGATCTGGGTTTGTAACTTTACTAGGAAGGCCAAATGTCGGCAAATCTACTTTAATAAATAAATTGATTGGAAAAAAAATAACAATTACTTCTCCAATAGCGCAAACTACTAGAAATAAATTAAAAGGAATACTTACTAAAGATAATGGGCAAATAATTTTTGTTGATACTCCAGGTGTTCATAAACCTCATCATCGACTTGGAGAGATATTAGTAAAAAACGCAAAATCTGCAATAAATGGAGTTGATATGGTAATTTTTGTAATTGATTCAAGTGAAGAACCAGGCAGAGGTGATGAATATATTTTGAACTTTCTAATTGAAAATAAAACTGAGTTTATTGTTGCTTTAAATAAGTGGGATTTGGTTAATAAAGAATTTAGGAATTTACGATTAGATCAATATAGAAGATTTTTTGGAATCAATAGAAACTTTCAAATTGTAAGTGCTTCACAAGGAGACGGATGTTCTGAACTAGTTGATATGGCACTTGATTTTCTTCCAGAGGGGCCAAAACTTTATGGCGAGGAGACTATTTGCGATCAACCATTAGACAACTTATTATCTGATTTAGTAAGAGAACAGGTATTAATAAATACGAGAGAAGAGGTACCTCATAGTGTCGCAGTAAAGATAGAAAAGAGAGAGGAAATGAAAAGAAAAAATGGCAAAAATTTTACAGCCGTTTTGGCTACTATTATTGTTGAAAGATCACCTCAAAAAGGAATTCTTATTGGAAAGAAAGGTTCAATGTTAAAAATGATTGGTCAGTCAGCAAGATCAAATATGTCAAAATTAATTGATGGTCCAGTTCACCTTGAGTTGTTTGTGAAAGTTGTTCCAAATTGGAGAAAAAAACAATCAAGGTTAATTGAATTTGGTTATGAGGAAGATTTCTAGATGAGTGGTTTTAATTTTGATGTAATTACATTGTTCCCTAAAGCTTTTGAATTAATAAATAATTTAGGGGTCATAACAAGAGCTCTAGATAAGAATTTGATCGATGTAAATTTACTTGATTTAAGAGAATATGGAGAAGGTTCTTACAGGCAAGTAGATGATAAGCCTTATGGAGGAGGAGCAGGTATGGTATTAAAACCTGAACCTATTTATAAGGCATATGAATCAATTAGAAAATTACCTAAAAGTAAAACTTTGCTGATGACCCCACAGGGTAAAGTCTTAAAGCAAAAGGATCTTGCGAGATGGTCCACATTGGATCAAATAATAATTATTTGTGGTCAATATGAAGGTTTTGATGAAAGGATTAGATGTTTAGCTGATGAAGAGATATCCATAGGCGATTATGTCCTATCTGGAGGTGAAATCCCTGCTGCAACAATTATAAATGGAGTCTCGAGATTATTGCCTGGTACTCTTGGGGATCCAGATTCCCTAATTAATGAGAGTCATAACTCATCCCTATTGGAGTATCCACAGTACACTAGACCGCAAGTTTTTAGGGATATGAAAGTACCTGATGTCCTCACAAGTGGCAATCACAAAGATATAAAACTTTGGAGAAAAGAGCAGCAGTTAAAAAGAACTAATAACAGAAGAAGAGATCTTATGAAAAGTGATGAACTTAGAAAGTTAGATTGCGATTAAATAATGAAAATTTATTAAGTGAGCTAAAATTTCGCCTTAGTTTCTATGTTTCAAATTTGCAAATTAAAAATTAATTTCTATTAACTTGGTAAATCTTCTAGTAAAACTAAGTGTTTACTGTAGACTATAATATAAAGATATTAATTATTATTGGGATTTTTTCTTGTCCAAAAATTTTTCTAAATTTTTTCCAATTATAATTTTTTTGAGTACTTTTTTTTGTGTTGAAGTAGCAAAATCAGATACAAATGACTCTTTTAATTTAAACAATAAATCAATTTCTTCCTCTTATTTAGATTCTAGAAAGGAATTGGAAGATTATATTATTGGAAAAGGTGATAGTCTTTTTATAGATTTTTATCCAGCTTCAGAATTAACTGGTATTTTCTCAGTTACTGAAGAAGGCGAAGTATATCTTCCAAGGCTTCAAGAAGTTAACGTAAGTGGCTTAACCCCATCAGAATTGGAAATATTATTAGATGAAAATTATTCAGAATTTCTTATTTCACCAGCTATCAAAGTAAAGATTGCCAAATTTAAAGAAATTAAAGTAATCATAACGGGAGATGTAAGGTATCCAGGTAGTTATACATTCCCCGCATATGATTCTTTATCTTTATCTAACTTTTTGAGTGATATAGAAACATCCAAAGATTCTGATGATAAGAGTAGAAATTCTAAAGAGTTAGTCAATGACCAAATATCCAATACATTAGGAAAAAATTATTTTCAAAATGAAGAAACACTTAATAATCAATCAAACATTGGTAAATCTACTGAAAATTCTAAAAATATTTCAGATGTTATTCGGAAGGCAGGTGGTATAACATCATCGAGCGATTTGACAAGAGTTAAAATTGTAAGAAACTTGCCACTAGGAAAAGGGGGAGGTAAAAAAGTTGCTGTAGTAAATTTAAATAATTTTCTCGACGAATTTGATTCAAAAAATGATTTAAGACTTTTTGACAATGATCAGATATTTATCCCTAGTTTAAAAAATTTAAATAAAGAGCAAATTTCCAAATCAGTTGTTACTGGTTTGTCGCCACGTTTTGTAGAAGTCAATATTTATGGAAGAATTAATAATCCAGGAACATTTAAACTTCCTCTGGAGAGTACATTATCTGATGCAATAGATGTAACTGGACCAATAAAACCATTATCAGGTAAGGTCGTTTTGATTAGATACAACAGTGATGGATCAATTTCTAAGCAGAAAATCTCTTACTCTTCTGGAGCTGCAAGAGGTTCTAAAAGAAACCCTTACATAAAAGAAGGCGACTTAATTACTGTAACTTCTAGTTTGCTATCAAAAACCACAGATGTAATAAGAGAAGTGACTGCCCCTATTCAGGGCATTTATTTCACAAAAGAACTAATAAATAATTTTTAGCATTGGTTAAAATTAATATAATGGAAAATAACCAAGCTTTTTACTGTTAGAGTGTCGAATAGTAAGAAAATACTTTTTGATTTTCGCAGTAATCAACCTAGGATTTCCCTTTTTTTTCAAAAATTAGAAACTGAAGCAATATTATTATGAACAAGTCATCTCCGAACTTTCGCATCGGAAACGGTTACGACATTCACAGGTTAGTGAAGGGTAGGGACCTAATAATTGGAGGTGTTAAATTAAATCATCCTGATAATTTGGGTTTAGATGGTCATAGTGATGCAGATGTTCTTTGTCACTCAATTATGGACGCACTTCTTGGTGCTCTTTCTCTTGGAGACATTGGTAAGTATTTCCCTCCAACGGATGAAAAATGGAAGAATGCTGATAGTTTATTTCTATTGTCAGAAGTAATTGATTTGATAAGAAATAAAAAATGGGAAATAAATAATATTGATAGTGTTATTGTTGCTGAAAGACCAAAAATTAAACCTTATGTTGAGATAATGAAAAAAAATATCTCAGATATTTTGCATATTGATACTGATTATATTGGAATAAAAGCAACCACAAATGAAAAATTGGGACCTGAAGGAAGAGAAGAAGGTATAAGTTGCCATTCAGTAGTATTACTCGAGAAAAATGAAATTTTTTAATTATTGTGAGCGTCAATTTAAACGATTTTGCTTAATATTAGTATGTCTACTTGCTTTATTTTTTCAATCTAATAATCCAAATTTAAATGCTTTTCCTATGGACAAATATCAAGGTGAAATAGTCATAGAGGAATTAAGACTCAAAGTCCCTACCGATGCAAAAGCAGCATGGTTGAATGCTGAAAAAGAAATATGGGATCCATGGTTATCTACTAAAGATGGTTTTCTGGGGAGACAATTATTTTGGGATAAAGAAAAAGAAGAGGCTTTAATATTAGTAAATTGGAAAAGTAAGAAATTATGGAAAAGTATTCCAATGTCAGAAGTAAATATAGTCCAAAAAAAATTTGAGGAAAATATTAAGGCTGCTTTAAATGTAAGTAAAAATCCTTTTGAATTAATTTATGAGGGAGAGTTAGATAAGCAAGTATGAATTTAGATATTAGATTTGATTTTCAAAGAAGAGAAAGGCTTGGGATCATTGAAGCGATTTGGGGACAAGACAAAAGTATCGATCAATTAAAGAGGATAACTGAAAATGTATTAGGTAAAAATGAGGTCGTTTTCGTTACAAGGATTAATAGTGAAAAAGCTCATAATTTTTTAAATTTGTATGATAATGCGCGATTTTATGAAGAAGCAAATTGTCTAATAATTGGTGAAAATTTGAATAAACTAAATACAAATAGAAAAGTTGCTATAATTTCAGGAGGCTCAAGTGATCTAGCCGTAACACTTGAAGCACAATTAGCACTTGAAATTTATGGAGTGAATTGTCAATCTTTTATAGATGTTGGAGTGGCGGGACTTCATCGATTGATGAGTCAGTTAGAAGAAATTAATAAATATGATGTATTAATAGTCTGTGCTGGAATGGAAGGGGCTTTGGCAACGGTTGTGGGAGGATTGTTAGCTCAACCGATAATTGCAGTACCTGTTTCAGTAGGATACGGCGTTAGCAAGGATGGAGAAACTGCTCTAAAAAGTATGTTGTCAAGCTGTTCTCCAGGTATTTCAGTTATGAATATAGATAATGGTTATGGAGCAGCAATGGCGGCTCTGAGAATTATTAAAAGTATTTCCTAAATAATCACTTTTTTTCTATTTCTAATAAGTTTTCTATCCATAAATTTAGTTGTTTTGAAAGCATACCTTCTTCTCTCATTTTGATTGCTTTTATCACGACTTCTGTATTTACCCACTCTGGAAATCTTTTCGGCATTTATTTTATATTCAGTATTTTTAATTTGGTACAAATTTTTATAAAAACAAGATCTAAGTAACAAATTTAATCTTTTATGTTTGATTTTGTACCTAATCTAGACAGCTCAGATGAGGTATGTTCACTTTCTACATTTTTTAATCTTTCAATCAACTCGGAAAGATCTTTATGTGCTAACTCCCCATTTTGCTCCCATTTTAGAGACCTTGAGTTACTATTAATTTTTTCTTTCATTGTTATATTTGAGTACTAAAAATATAAAACGAAAACGGTAGAAAAACGGTTATTGTTTCAAGCCTAAACTTAAAAAATTATGAAGATTTTTAATACATTAAATATTTTTCTTTTATCCGCCACCAACTATTGAAACAATTTCTAAATTATCACCATCTTTAAGCTTCACTTTTTCCCATTTTATTGAATTTATAATTAAATTATTTAACTCCACTACGATTGTGTTTGGTTTATATCCCATAAGGTGAAGAGCTTCAGATAGTAGAGCATTTTCTTTGTCAAGTTCTATTTTTTTTTCTTCTCCATTCACCCTAATTTTCATGAGACAACTTTTTTAGGATCATCATAGCGTCTTCTTTAGGATCTTCAGAATTCATTAATTCCGAAACTAAGGCAACTTTTTTAAACCCATTTCTTTTTAAATATGAAATATTATTTGACTTGATTCCTCCAATAGCAAACCAAGGGATTTTTAAATCCTTTGTTAGTGTTTTGATATTTTCAATACCTAAAGGTATTTTATTCTTTTTTGTTGAAGTTTCAAATACTGGCCCTATTCCTATGTAATCACAACCCTCTCTAAGAGCATTTGAAATATCAATTGCATTATTTGCACTTATGCCGATAATTTTTGAATATCCTAAAAGTTTTCTTGCAGTTTTTAAATCTAAATCGTCTTGACCAAGATGAATCCCATCAGCTTTAGATGCCAGAGCTATATCAAGTCTATCGTTAACGATAAACAAAGAATTATATCTTTTACATATATTTTTAATCTGAATTGCTTCTTTAAGATGATCTTGATCAGTTCCCGTTTTAAATCTGTGTTGAATAATTCTTACTCCAGCAATTAAGATCTCTTCTATTATTTCTAATAAATTTTCTTTTTGATCTGTGATTACGTATAAGTCATTTTTTTTCAATATTTCCTCCGACTTCTTAAACTTGCTATGACTTAATAAGTCAATTTCTATAGTATATATTTCATATCTAATTTCAGAAGCGATTTTTGAAAGCTCATGATTCTGCAGCCTTGAGAATTCTTCTATGACTCGTAATGCTTCTTGAACTCTAGCTGAATTAGAACTTATAATTTGCTCAGAAGTTTTTCTGTTGAATTGCTCTTGATGAGTCAATCCTTTACATTTATCCTCAATGTGATTTCTAGATTGTTTATAAACTTCTAAATGATTTTTTCCTAAAATTTGTCTAAAATTTTTAATCTTTTCAACATATTTTTCTTTGCCTAGGCCAAATCTAGCCCAATCCTCTAATACTCTTAGTCCTTCTCTGGCTCTATCTAGATTAGCGTCAATAATTTGATAAATTCTTAAATCTTCAGCGTCTTTAGTATTGGAATTCAGCATTTGTAATTTATTTTTTGTAGTTTTTAAAAATTTTCAGAGCATTATCTCTATCTTTTTTGATTTGATTAGAAAGTTGAGCCATATTTTTGAACTTGATTTGAGATCTAAGTTTTTCAATTGGTTCAACAGATAGATTTAAACCATATAGATCGATATCTTTATTTATTAAATGAACTTCAACTGCAGATGGCAATAAAGGATTTATTGTTGGTTGAGACCCAAGATTCATAACAGATTCAATTTTTTTGTTGGAATTTTCTATGGTTGTCCAAGATGCGTAAACTCCTTCTCCAGGTAAAAATTTTCTACCATCTATTTCAAGATTTGCGGTAGGCCATCCTATAGTTTTTCCAATTCCTTTACCTTTAACAACCTTTCCATTAAAACTATAAGGCCTATTAAGAATTTTGAAAGCATTTTTCAGATCACTTTTCTCTAATAGATCTCTTATTCTGCTGCTGCTAATTCTACCTTCCCTGTCTTCTAAAATTGGAATAATTTTTAGTTTAATATCCGTATCCTTAATCATATTTTTTATTGTATTTATATCTCCACTTCTTTTGAAACCAAATTTAAAATTAGCACCTACAGAAATGTTTTTTGCTTGTAATTGATTTATCAAAATATCTCTTACGAATCTTTCCGCACTTAATTTGGATAGTTTCATATCAAAAGGAATTAGAACTAATTGTTCTATCCCCAGATCTTCAAGAATAGATAGTTTTTCATTAGGAAGATCTAGTCTAAGACGCATTTCTTTGTAAAGAACTTCTCGGGGATGAGGCCAGAAGCTTGCAATTGTTGGGGTATATTGATTTTCTTCAACTACACTTTTTATTAATTGTCTGTGGCCAGCATGAAGGCCATCAAAACTTCCAATAGCTATTGAGGTAGGACTCTTAACTTCAGATGGCGATATTAAAGAGATCAAAAGATTACGTGCAATTTTATGATTTTAGTGGCAAATTTGGATTGATTACAGTTTATTCAATCAAATGAATGTCTGACAAAATGGATTTTCAGTCCCTTTCATTTGGAATGCGGCGCATTGGATGGATACGCTTTTGGGTTCAGTCCATTTTAGGTGTTGTTGTTGCAGCTGTTTTGCTTTTTTCAAATGTTGTAAATAACAGCGAAGGACAGCTTGGCTTAGCGCCTGGTCTATCACTTACAACAATATCCCTGATTTTACTACTTTTTAGTCTTTGGCAAGGTTGGTTAATAGTTAGAACAGGAAGAGCAATCGCAAGCAACGCAAGACCCTCAAGAGGACAAACCGGTAAATTGATAAAACGAGGACTAATAGTTGACTTATTTGGAATTTTGTTTGGATTAATTGGATATCAAGCTCTTATGGGAGCCTTATTTATACAAGCATCCTCTCAAACAACTGGACAATTGATAACAGCGACATCTGATATTCCAATTACTGGTCTTGAAATATTATCAGTTCTCAGTAACACGCAAGTTATCGCTGCTCATTTTTTTGGACTTTGCTTTTCTTTATGGCTTTTAAGAAGGATTTACAAATGAATTATTAATTTTAGGTAAGTCATCTAAATTACCTCTCCAAAATAAATCTGGTTCTACAGGTGTAAGAGATATTTTATTTTCTTGTATTTGAGATACATCGCTAGGCCAATCCTTAGGACCATAACCTTTCGATTTAAGATCTAAAACAACTTCACCTGCTAACCAATAATAATCATCACCTCTCGGGTCTTCCCTTTTGGAAAATTGATTTTTATATTTTCTTACCGATAATCTTGTCCAGGAAAATTCTTTTATCTTGTTTTTTTCGCAGGGAGGTATGTTCAAATTTAACAAAAGTGAAGCTGGCCAACTACCGTTAATTGCTTGTTCGGCAATATTCATTGCAATTTCTCCAGCAAATTCAAAATTCTTCCATTTAAAACTAGCAACACTTATTGCCATGGAAGGAACATTTTCTAAAGTACCTTCCATGGCTGCAGCGACTGTGCCAGAACAAAAAATATCTGTCCCTAAATTGGGCCCGTGATTTATTCCGGATAATACCAGATCAGGTTTATGATCCAAGAGTTCAGATAGTGCTAATTTGACACAATCAGCAGGTGTGCCGGAACATCCCCAAGCTTCAATTCCTTG
>QCBU01000015.1 GCA_003281505.1 Prochlorococcus sp. AG-347-J14
TTCTTTCTCTATACTCAATATTTCAAAAAAAGATAACTCTTTTAAGACCCAAATTGAATGCTTAAATCAAACCTCCCATCTGAATAAAAATATTCCAAATCAAATTGGAGATTCCAGAATATTTCTTATAAGGCATGGTGAAACTAACTGGAACAAAGAAGGAAGATTCCAAGGCCAAATTGATATCCCTTTAAATGAAAACGGAAAAGATCAAGCTAGAAAGACTTTCGAATATTTGAGAAATATTTCTTTCAACAAAGCATTTTCAAGTTCCATGAATAGGCCTTATGAGACTGCACAAATAATCCTTCAAAATAGCAAAGATTTAAAAATACAAAAAATAGATTCACTTGTAGAAATTAGTCACGGATTATGGGAAGGCAAACTGGAAGTAGAAATCAGAGAAAAGTGGCCTGTTTTACTTAAAAATTGGCATGATAAACCTGAAGAAGTAATAATGCCAGAAGGTGAATCTATAAAAGATGTATCAGAAAGGTCTGTAGAAGCTTTTAATAAAATTTGCTTATCTCAGAAGGATAATGATCTAAGCCTTCTGGTTGCTCATGATGCAGTCAATAAAACTCTAATTTGCAACATCCTTGGGATTAATTATTCAAATATTTGGATGATAAAACAAGGTAATGGTGGCATAACTATAATTGATCTTTTTAATGACCCCAACAAGCCCCCTGTTATTAGCGCTCTCAACATTACAACCCATTTAGGAGGAATAATTGACTCAACAGCTTCAGGAGCACTTTAAATTAAAACTCTTTTTAAAAATTTTATCAGATGAAGTCAGAGGCAGAAAAAAGAGTTTATTTATTGAAAAAGCCAACTTGACTAAGAGGCCAAAATCTAAAATATGCTTTACCAATTATCTCTTTTTTATGAAGAAATTTACTTCCAGGCCAATATCTTCCATCCCAGCTATTTGACCTGTTATCACCTAAAACTAAAAAATGATCTTTAGGAACTTTTATATTTTCAAATTCACCACATTTATTAAAGAGGGAAAATGAGCACTTATTAGAGACGTATGGTTCAGGAATTAATTTATTGTTTATTATTAATTCACCCTTCGAGTTTACACTGACAATCTCTCCAGGAAGTGCCGCTACTCTTTTAATATAAGCATCGCAAGCTTGATCCCTCAATCCAGGAATGAACGACATTGGAGGAAAACTCATCAAAAAACAATATCTTTTTTTTGGTAGAGGCTTAGATCTTAATGAAATTAATTTTTCGTCAAAGGAGTAAGGTGAATTAAAAACGACAATATCTCCTCTTTTTGGCAAAGAGTTTCTTAGCGAAAATTTTTCAATAATTAGCCTATCGTTTATTTGTAATTCTGGGAGCATTGACCCAGAAGGGATATAACGTGGTTCTGCTAAAAAAGATCTACAAGAAGAAACAAAAAAAGTTAATAGAATTAGTAGACCCCATTCTTTCAAAAAACTTTTAATAAAGGCAGGCATGAAATTAATAAAGTTTTAATTTTTTAACTTTATATAAATTGTTTGGCATATTCAATTTCGTTAAAACCTAATATTACTTTTTCCTCTTCGTAAATCAAAAATGGTCTTTTGATTAATTTGCCATCACTTAAAAGAAGTTGAATGATTTCTTCCTTTGATAAACCATAAATATCAAGATTAAGCGTTTTAAAGGCTTGACCTCTTGTGTTAAAAATCCTTTTCTCATCATCAGAGTATTGTTCAAAGGCGAGATTTAAATAATTAACAAGTGGTGGTTCTTTTACGATATCAATTAATTTAAATTCTAAATCTTTGCTTTCAAGCCACTTTGCAGCTTTTCGACAAGTAGAGCATTTTAGATAACTATAAAGAATTATTTTTTTCAATTTAATTTACTAATCTTTGATTTCTTAAGTACTTTAAGGTTTTTCTTTTTTAGAGGAATACAACTTTTCAATAAATTTTCCACCACATCAAAATCCCTCCAGCCATCTATTTGAACTGTTCTTCCATCAAGTCCTTTACTTGTCCTAAAGAATTCAGCAACATCCTCAAGCTGATTAGGAGCAATTTGATTAATACTCACTATATTAGCCTGTCTAGGATTAGCCACAGGCACACATAAAAGTTTTCCATCATATGCTCCACAATCATGCATATCCAAAACTCCAATAGGTCTAGCTTTTATTAAACAACCAGCAAAAGTAGGCTCATCCATTATCACCATTGCATCAAGAGGAGCCCCATCATCAGCGAGGGTATTTGGGATAAAACCATAATCAAAAGGGTACCTCACTGAAGAATGCAATACTCTGTCTAAGGCCATTATTCCTGCATCAGAGCAATATTCATATTTATTCCTACTCCCTGCAGGTATCTCAACAACGATATTTACTATTCCCTTCATTGGAGATGGAGGTATTGAACTAAGGTCCATCTTTTTTAAAATCGTGATTATGAATTATCTCATTTCCTTGAGAAAAAGGTCTTCCAATTAAAATGCTTATAGAAGGTAAAAAAATTGTCAAAATGGCAAAAGTAATACCTAGAGATGTTATTGATAAACTCCTTATACTTAAAGGGTCATCATCATCTCTTTCAAAATCACTTCGAGCAGAACCATAAGAAGATTCTTCGCTTGATTTACTTTGAATAAACTGCTTTGATTTCGTGTAACTCAAGAACTCTTAATTGGTAAAGATTAAGGAGATAATTTAACATCATTATCTTACATTCAAAATGTCAATAAATCAAAACATTGACTAGTAACTTTTTAATTACTCTTTTTCCAGCAAAGACCTAATAGATTTAAGTTCATCTAATATTTGCACCAGTATATTTTGAGCAGCGGAGGAAGGTGTATTAAAGACCTCCACAGTAACTTCCTTAATTCTTAAAATATCTTTTGCAAATCTTGCTACTTCATTAGGATGAAATTTTAAAGGATCTTTTTGATCAGTTCTAAATTCGGGATTTAATTTTCTTGGATTAAAGCTAGGATTTAGATTCCTTAAATCCGTGTTTGTATACCTATAGACAGAAGCTCTTGATCTATTTAGGAATTTTTGAACTTCATCAATACCTACTAATTCCTCTTCGCTAGAAATATTGGAATCTATATTTTCCATAAACTTAAGAAAATGTTTTAGTAATAATGAACTTTTAAAAGAGTTAGAAATTCATTACTGAAAAAGTTAGCAGAAACAATATTTTTAGACTAGCCGGGTTGAGGGACTCAAGACACATTGGATTATTTTTTCATCTTAATTGATAAAATCAAATATTATTAAGGATTTTTTTTGTATGCGCGTGACAACCTCATTTCCTCTGGGGACACTTCGTGACACACCTTCTGAAGCTGAGATTATTTCACATCAATTACTTTTAAAAGCTGGGTATATTCGCAGAGTGAACAGCGGTATTTATGCATACATGCCATTAATGCTTAGAGTTATAGAAAAAATATCCGCAATAATAGAGAGAGAACTTAATAGTATTGGTTGTACAAAATTACTATTACCCCAACTTCATCCTGCAGATTTATGGAGAAAAAGTGAAAGGTGGGAAGGATATACCGAAGGGGAAGGAATAATGTTTAATCTCAAAGATAGACAGGGCAAAGAATTTGGTTTAGCTCCAACTCATGAAGAGGTGATCACGAGTATTGCATCCGAGACTATCAACTCCTATAAGCAACTACCTCAATGTTTTTATCAAATTCAGACAAAATTTAGAGATGAAATAAGGCCAAGGTTTGGATTGATGAGAAGTAGAGAATTCATAATGAAAGATGGTTATTCTTTTCATTCTTCAGAAAACGATCTAGCTTCTTTCTATGAAAAGGTGGGCAATGCTTATGAAAATATTTTTAAATGCTGTGGTCTGCAGACAGTAGGGGTTGAAGCTGATAGTGGAGCAATTGGCGGTGCCTCCTCTAAAGAATTTATGGTCACAGCTGATGCTGGGGAAGATTCCATTTTGTTTACAAAAAGTGGTTCTTATGCTGCAAATATTGAAAAAGCTGTTTCTCTGCCTTCTGAACCTATTCCACTAAAAGATGATATTGCAGAGTGGTTGGAGACACCTCAACAAAAAACAATCCAAGAGGTTTGCGATAATAATAATTTTGACCCTAGTCAGATTGTTAAAGTAGTAATATTTATTGCACAGTTCGAAGGAGAATTTGAGGTCCCAATTCTTGCATGCATAAGAGGCGATCAACACATTAATGAAGTAAAGCTTTTTAACTTAATTAATAAACTTCATAATTTCAATCTCCTTAATCTTAAAAAGATTGAAGACAAAAATAATATCGAAAAAAATCTAATTAATTTTCCCATAGGTTTCATCGGTCCAGATTTAGATAATAAAACTATCAGAGCCACTTCTAATTGGGATAAAAAATGGACAAGGATAATTGACCATTCTGCAAGTGGCCTTTCAAAGTTTATAAGTGGTGGAAATAAAGTTAATTTCCATAAAGTTTTTCAAGAATTTTCTTTTGATTCGAAAGACTATCTAATAGGGGATATCAGGAATGCCAAAAAAGGAGATAAAGTAAGTATTGATGATGATGAAGAACTTAAAGAAAAAAAAGGTATCGAAATTGGACATATTTTCCAACTAGGTCAGAAATATAGTGAAAAATTAAATGCAAAGTTCTCTGATAAGGATGGTCAGTTAAAAAATTTATGGATGGGTTGTTATGGAATAGGAGTGACAAGAATAGCTCAAGCTGCTATCGAACAGAATCATGATCAAGAAGGAATTTGTTGGCCAATCCAGATTTCTCCTTTTGAAGTTATTATTATTCCAACAAACCTAAAAGATCCTATTCAAAGTAATCTTACTGAGCAAATCTATAACAACTTTTTAATTAATAAAATTGATGTCCTTCTTGATGATAGAAATGATAGAGCTGGAGTGAAATTTAAAGATGCGGAATTAATTGGTATTCCTTTTCAGATAATTATCGGCAGAGATTCTATAAAAAAAGAAGTAGAACTTTTATGCAGAACAAATAATACTAAGCTAAAAATTAGTACTGATAAATTATTGGAAACATTTATTTCCGAATCTAAAATAATGTACAATAAAAAGTCTTAAAGCTTATTTTTTTTGGGAGCTAAGTTATGTTACTGAATTGGACATCAAAATTATTTTTTAAGAATCTTTCCAAAGCTATATCTTTTGCAATATCGTTAATTGTTGTTTTTACACTATTCAGCTCCCCTTCCATAGCTGCAAAAACCTCTATGACAGGTGACTATACCAAGGATACAATTTCAGTCGTTAAAACATTACAAACAGCTGTTGATACTCCAAAAGACTCTCCAAATAAAGATGAAGTGAGAAGTGAGGCTCTTACCCTAATAACTGACTATATTTCCAGATACAGAAATAGAGGGATGGTAAATAAAACCCAATCATTTACCACCATGCAAACGGCACTAAATGCTATGGCAGGTCATTACAAAAACTTTGCAAGTAGACCTTTACCAGATAAACTTAAGGAGCGTTTAACAAAAGAATTTTCTCTAGCTGAAAAAATGGTTCTAAGAGAAAGTTGATACAATTCATTTACTTTTTAAAAGTAAACCAAGATTTTTGAATATATTAAATATTCGCACAAAAATAATGCTCTTCTAAAATTGGCCAATGTTGTTGTAATCGGAGCCCAATGGGGTGACGAAGGAAAAGGTAAAATAACGGATTTACTTAGTCGTTCGGCAGATGTTGTCGTTCGCTACCAAGGTGGAGTAAATGCAGGTCATACTATAGTTGTAGATGATAAAGTCTTAAAATTACATTTAATTCCCTCAGGGATACTTTATAAAAATACTTCTTGTCTAATTGGATCCGGAACTGTTGTAGATCCAAAAATCTTGCTTAAAGAAATTGACATGTTAATTGATAATGGAATTGATATCTCAGGATTAAAAATTTCATCAACATCACATGTAACAATGCCCTACCACCGATTATTAGATGAAGCGATGGAGGCTGATAGAGGTTCAAACAAAATAGGCACAACAGGTCGTGGCATTGGCCCAACTTATGCGGACAAGTCACAAAGGAATGGCATTAGGATAAGAGACTTGCTCAATAAGGAAAGGCTAAGTGATGTGATCGAAATTCCATTAAGAGAAAAAAACGGTCTACTAGAAAAAATCTATGGCATTAAACCACTTAAATTAGAAGATATTGTTGAAGAATATCTTGACTATGGGGAAAGATTATCAAAGCATGTTGTTGACTGTACGAGGACTATCCATGCAGCCTCAAAAAACAAGAAAAATATTCTTTTCGAAGGTGCTCAAGGGACTCTACTAGACTTGGATCATGGGACTTATCCTTTTGTTACCTCATCAAACCCAATATCAGGAGGGGCATGTATTGGGGCTGGAGTTGGTCCCACTTTAATTGATAGAGTCATAGGTGTAGCAAAAGCTTACACCACAAGAGTAGGTGAAGGGCCATTCCCAACAGAATTGCAAGGGAGTATTAATGATCAACTCTGTGATAGAGGCAGTGAATTCGGAACCACTACTGGAAGAAGGAGAAGATGTGGGTGGTTTGATGGAGTTATCGGTAAATATGCTGTATCTGTAAATGGTCTTGATTGTTTAGCCGTTACGAAACTTGATGTATTAGATGAATTAGATGAGATTCAAGTTTGCATTGCATATGATCTCGATGGAGAAGAAATAGACTACTTTCCTACAAATTCAGATGACTTAAAAAAATGTAAACCAATTTTCAAAAAATTAAAAGGTTGGCAATGTTCAACAGCAGATTGTAGAAAACTATCTGATCTACCCCAGAATGCTATGAATTATCTAAGATTTCTAGCTGAATTAATGGAGGTTCCAATTGCCATTGTTTCGTTGGGGGCTAATAGAGATCAAACTATAGTAATTGAAGACCCAATTCATGGTCCTAAAAGAGCACTTCTAAGGTAATTTAGTTCCAAGTTAATGAAGGAATCATTTAGACATTTTGAACATAATAAAAAGGTTGATCTCATTGGTCTAGGCAACGCAATAGTAGATATTATTGTAAATATTAAAGATGAGTTTCTTGAGATAAATAATCTAGATAAAGGATCAATGAATCTTATTAATTCCGAAGAATCTCAGAGATTGTTAGAAAATTGTAAAGTTATTAAACAAATATCAGGGGGATCCTCTGCAAATACGGTTGTATGTTTAGCAGAGCTAGGAAACAATGTGCAGTTTATTGGAAGGGTGAAAAATGATCAATTTGGAAGTTTCTTTTCTGAAGATATTAAACAAAGTAAAACTATATTTAATACTCCACCAACTATTGAAGGTGCTTCAACAGCTCATTCAATTATTTTGATTACACCTGATGCACAAAGAACTATGTGCACTTATCTAGGAGCATCAATAGAGTTTGAACCAGAAGACATTGACTTTACCGTAATTAAGGAAAGTAAATACTTATATTTAGAAGGGTATCTATGGGACAGCGAATTAGCTAAAAAAGCTTTTGTTAAAGCCGCCCAAATTGCAATGCAATCTAATACAAAAATAATCCTCTCATTGTCTGATTCATTTTGTGTAGATAGACATCGTGAGAGTTTCTTGGAATTAATTGATGAATATGTAGATATTGTTTTCTGTAATGAATCCGAGGTGTTAAGTCTATTTAAAAAAGATAAATTAACAAGCTGCCAAAAAGACCTATCTTCCTTATGTGAATTAGTCATAGTAACTCTTGGAAGTAATGGCTCTCTAATAGTTAACAAAAATAATGTTGAAATAATTGAGTCAATAACGAAAGGCAAGATTATTGATACTACAGGAGCGGGAGATATCTATGCGGGAGGATTTATCCATGGATTAATAAACAATTGTTCCCTCAAAAAATGCGGAGAGATAGCTTCAATTTGTGCGGGACAAATAATTACGCAATTAGGATCTAGATCAGATATTGATCTTAAAGAGTTAATAAAATAATTTAATCAAATAGTTTTATTCAACCAAGCATAATATTTCATCTCAGCATGGTATTTTTTGTAAATAATTTGAGGGACATCATATGTGGAATTTTTATTTAAGAATTCAATTAAATAATCTTTAAATTCTAGTTTACTTTTTATTGTGATTTCAAACTCTTTAGTTTCTTCAATATCATCATCCCACTTATAAATTGAAAAAATTTGCTTTATCGAAACACAAGCTGCAATTTTATTTTGTATTAGTAATTTAGCCATTCGCAAAGCATTTGCATTACTTGATTCAGTTGTGATCATAACTAAAACTTCCATAATGAATTAAACATCAATATTTTTTAATTATGTGATTTATCAAATTGTGATATTGATCAAAAGAGTAAGAATAATCATTTTTAACTTTCGGCCTTTTAACTAAAAATAACTTCATTTTACTTCCAGAAACTATACTCTCCCAGTTTTTCTGAGAATAACTTCCGGATTCTCTGCATAGAATATAATCTATCTCCCAAAAATCACAAAGTCTTTTTTCTAAAATGCTTTTATTATTTCTACTCGGTTCAAGTATCGCTATGTTTGAATTTTTAATACATGATCCAAAAGCCTTAGTTATACTCTCATAAGTTGGAAGTACCCTTGTAAATACATTTGCTTTACAATTCATATAATAATTAGCTGTATCGTTAAGAAATCTTGATCCTATTGCTAAAAGAATATTCTTATTTTCTATATCAACGTTATTTATATCCTTTAAATCATCAATATAAAAAAAATTATTATTGTTATTTATTAAAGATTTCCTCTCAAATAGTAAGAGAGGTATATTAATCTCTTTACATGCTTTATTAAGATTTTTAGAAATTATTACGGCAAACGGATGAGTAGCATCAACAACGCATTTGATTTTATTTTTAATTATGAAATTAATTATTTGATCTTTATTATTTAATTTACCCGTAATGATATGTAACTTTGGATTTTCAATATAAGCTTTCCCTGCTTTATAAGTTAAAACACTTGCAAAAACTGAATAATTAAGTTCAAGAAGCCTTTGAGCTATTACAGGTCCATCAGAAGTTCCTGATAGGATCCAAACATTTTTATAGCAATTTCCTTGATTTTGCATCAGTATATCTTTAATTAAATAGAAAATAATGAATCATTGTTTAATTCAGGCGGTCATTAATAGTGCTCCCCAAATGAGGTATACCAAAGAAAACCAAACTCCAATTGCAGAAATGATTGTTAATTTTAAAGGATTACGTAGTGAAGATCCAGTCAGAGATCTCAAGATCATAGGATGGGGAAATATTGCCCAAGAAATGTTAGATGAACTAAAGGAGGGGCAGAATATTGTTATTGAGGGACGTCTAAAGATGAATTCTGTCACTAGAAAAGACGGAACGAAAGAAAAGCAACCAGAACTAACAGCATCAAAGATTCATCAAATACCGCAAGTTGACTTTATTAAGTCTGATCAAAAAGAAAATAATGAGTCATTTGAAAAAAAAGAAAGCGCCAAAAATTCCGGTTGGGATAGTTCACCTTTGGTACCTGAAGTTGACGAAATACCTTTTTAAATCAATTATCAACATTATTTTCTTGAACACTTATAATTAACTTGCTTATTTTTCTTTCAAGTGCGGCAAGTTCGCTTCTAATTTCTGGCCATTTACCCTTATCAAGATTTTCTAATAACCATGCTCTTTCTTGATCAAGTTTAAAGATTAAATCTCCTTGATTTACAGTATTAGGATCTTGCATAATACTTGATAGACCTTTTAAATCTCATTCTACTAAATCAAAATGAAGAAATACCTATCGCCTGGAAACTTAATCGTAACCGCTGGGGGTATATTAGCTTTTATTGGAATGACTGCTTATTTTACAGACTCAGTAAATTTAAGTGTACCTACTTTTTTTTATGGAGTACCTATTTTTCTAATTGGATTAGGTTTAAAAACTTCCGAAATACCTCCTGTGGAGTTGTTTGACAAGACAAATTTCGCAACAAATAAATTTAATAGACCAAAAGAATTAACTGCACTAGTTAAAGATGTTACAAGATGGAGATATGGGATAAAAGCTCATCTTGAATCTTCATTAGAGTCTATAAATTTGTGGGACGAGGATAATCCTCCCCAACTAAAGAAATAGAAGAAGTTACAAAGGAAGGGAAAAATGGTCTCAGAATGCGTTTCGAATTAAACGCTGTTCCCCTAGAAAAATGGATTGAAAAACAAGAAAGATTAAACAGATTTTTTCGTTAAAGGTCTTGAATCAGAATTTATTATCGACGATAATAAAAAAGAATTTGATTTTATTCTCTTTTATTGAATATAGGGATATATTTGTAAAAACCTAATTTCTAAATTCAATCAAGTTTTAATAAATTTAAATAATGAATGATTCTCAAAGAGTATCAATATTAAGCGAAGCACTCCCATATATACAAAGTTTCTCAGGTAGAAAAATTGTTATCAAGTATGGTGGTTCTGTTATGGAGAATGATAATTTAAAAAATGCTTTTTTTAGAGACATAGCACTTTTATCAACCGTTGGGGTTTGTCCAATAGTAATTCATGGAGGTGGACCCGAGATTAATAATTGGTTAAAGAAATTAGAAATATCTCCTAAATTCGAAAATGGATTAAGAATTACTGATCAAAAAACAATGGAAATTGTCGAGATGGTTCTAATGGGTAGAGTTAACAAACAAATTGTAAAAGGCATAAATAAAACTGGATCCTTAGCTGTGGGGATATCAGGTCTTGATGGTAACTTAATTCAATCTAGAGAACTTGGGAATGGGAGCCATGGGTTAGTGGGAGAGGTTACAAAAATCAATCCTGAAATATTAGATCCTCTTATTTCTAAAGGATATATCCCAATCATTTCTAGTATTGGATCAACCTTGGAGGGTATTTCCCATAACATCAATGCAGATTTTGTTGCTGGGGAAATTGCTGCTGCAATAAATGCAGAAAAACTTATTCTTCTTACTGATACTCAAGGGATTTTAAAAGAAAAAGATAACAAAAATAGTCTTGTTGAAAAAACTAATCTCAAAGAGGCAAGAGATTTTATTGATAAAAAAATTGTGACTGAAGGTATGATTCCAAAGACAGAATGCTGTATAAGAGCTTTAGCACAAGGAGTCAAAGCTGCTCACATAATTGATGGAAGAATAGAACATTCATTACTTCTTGAGATTTTTACAAATTCTGGAATAGGTACAATGATAGTTGCCTAACCTATGAAAACTTATGAGCAAGTTTTAGAAACAGTAGAACTTGCTTTGGCTAGGGGTGAGTATCATTATTGTATTGAATTTCTTTTCCCTTTAATCGAATCATTTCCTTTGTCAAGTAAAGAGGGAGTGAACTTAAGAACAATCTTAATTACTGCCCTTTGTGGTATCAATAAAAAGGACGAGGCTAAAAGGTTTTGTAAAGAACTTTTAAAATCTTACGATAATAAGACGAGAGAAAATGCAAAATATTTAATGGAAGTTATAGACTCTCCTGAAATTAAAAAGCCAGAAAATTGGAACGTACAATTTGAAAGCGACCCATCACTAAATAAAAAATCTCTTAACTCACTGCGAAAAAAAAGAGAAGTATTCGAGAAAAAAAAATTTATTAATTTAACTGAGACTCCCACTGGTGAAACAAAACCTTTTCAGAAAGGCTTTTCATTGATCATTTTTTTTATACTTTTATTATTAATTCCACTTTTAAGTGGCTGCGTTAAAGTTGAGGACACCCTTGATCTTAGGGAAATTGATTCGATAACCAATAATTTAGTGATAGAAAGTAAATACATAAAGAAATTTCCATGGCAATTAAAATTTGAAGAGAATATAAAAGATATTTTTCCTGACGCAGAAATTGAACAAGAAGAATCAACCTTTTCTTTGAAACATAAAAATCTAAATCTAGAAGATGCAAAGCAAGTTCTTAAAATCACTCAAAATATAGCTGGAGAGTTAGCAGGAGTATCAACAAATATAGAAATTAAAACTACTCAAAAAAACTTCATTTTTTTTAAAAAATACTTTTACAGGTTAGTTTTGGATTTAAATTTTATTCAAGGTATTGAT
>QCBU01000016.1 GCA_003281505.1 Prochlorococcus sp. AG-347-J14
ACGATTTTTGTTTAATTAATTCATCCAATAAAGAAGCGGAATTGTATCCTAAACCAAAACATATATCCAAAACATTTAGAGATTTACCCTTAAATCTTTGCAAATTAGAAGTAGCTGTAAACTTTAACTTTGTTTCCTCCAATGCGCCCAATGAACTATGGAAGTTTTCTTGAAAAAACTCACTTCTTAGAGAGTAACTACCATCTTTAGTTAAAACTTCTATTAATTTAGACAAAAACTTTTAATTTAGTTAATTAGTTAGTTTGGCAAGCTCTTCCCAAAAAGTAGGATACGAGACGCTAGCTGCATCTGCCCTCATGATTTTTGAGGTGCCTTTCGCAAGAAGTGAAGCAATAGCAAGACTCATCGCTACTCGATGATCTGTCTCACTGTCTACCTCCGCAGAATGAAATTTTGATTGCCCATTAATAATTAACCCATCCTCTTTTTCTGTTATTTCAGCACCGAATTTTTGTAATTGTCGTGCCATGACATTTAATCGATCTGTTTCCTTAACTCTTAATTCTTGTGCATCTTTAATTTCAGAAACTCCATTACAAAAACAGGCAGCCACAGTAAGGATAGGAATTTCATCTATAAGTTTTGGGAGAATATCTCCTTCGATAGTAAATGATCTTAAATTATTTGAAGTCTTTACTTTAATAGATCCAATAGGTTCACCTGCAATGGTCGATTTGTCTAAAATCTCATAATTGCACCCCATTGAATCCATCACATTTAAAATCCCTGTTCTGGTCGGATTTAATCCGACATTCTGAATTAAAACCTCTGAATTTGGAACAATTGATGCAGCAATCATCCAAAAAGAAGCAGAGCTTATGTCCCCAGGAATCAATATTCTCTGGCCAATTAAATCGCCCCCTGATTTGATAACTACATTTCTTCCTAATTCTCCTCTGATACTGATGTCTGCTCCAAATGCTTTTAACATTCTTTCAGTATGATCTCTTGAAGATGCTGGTTCAATAACAGAAGTGGTTCCAGAAGCATTGAGACCTGCTAGTAAGATTGCGGATTTTACTTGAGCACTTGCTACAGGGGTTCCTATAACACATCCTCTTAGTTTATTGCCATCAATTGAGATTGGAGCTTTGTTTCCTTTTTCTCTCCCAAAAATTTTGCCACCCATCAACGATAATGGTTTACCCACTCTCCCCATTGGTCTTTCATTAAGAGAAATATCGCCTGTTAAAATGAAATTTTTGCCTTCTTGACCGGCGAGTAACCCCATTAATAATCTCATGGTGGTACCCGAATTCCCACAATTTAGAATCTCTTTGGGCTCTTTTAATCCATCAAGACCCAATCCTGAAATCGTAAAAGGCTTATTTTTTTTTATTTCAGGTATTTTTACACCTAATTTTCTAAGACAATCAGCAGTTGAAAGTGGATCTTCGGAATGTAAAAAGCCCTCAATTGTCGTCTCACCCTTAGCAATACTTCCAATTATTAGAGCTCTATGAGAAATAGATTTATCTCCAGGTACTTTTACATTTCCTTTTAATTTAACTCCACCTTTTATTGTGCGGATATTATTCATTTTCAAATTAAATACTTGATAAGATTTCTGTAAAAACAAATTAGTTATATATTATCAATAAGTTTGTTTTTAAAAAAAAATAATCAAATTAAGTAACTGTTTTCTATAATAAAGCCAGAAAGGACTTGATTATTAATCTTACTTATTATCACGTTGCAAAGGATGTTCCGGAAAAAAATCCAGACATCGCAGTTGTCATTGATGTTTTAAGAGCTACAACCACAATTTCTTGGGCTCTAAAAAATGGAGCTGATTCAATACAAGTTTTTGCAGATTTAGATTTATTAAAAGAATCCGCAATTAAGTGGCAAGCTGAAAAAAGACTAATGCTTGGAGAGAGAGGCGGAAAGAAAATTGTGGGCTTTGATTTAGGAAATTCTCCTTTATCAGTTACAAAAAAAGTTGTTAATGGTAAAAGACTTTTTATGAGTACGACTAATGGGACTAAATCATTGCAAAAAGTTCAAAATGCTAAACATTTATTTGCTATGGGTCTGCCAAATAGGAAAGCAGTTGCCGAAAAAATCATTTCTTTAAAAACAGAAAATCTTTTAATACTTGGCAGTGGTTGGGAAGGATCTTATTCACTTGAGGATTCTTTAGCTGCTGGTGCTTTGGCTTCATATCTAAAACAGAACTGTGATTTCGAAATTAATATTCTGAATGACGAATTACAAGCTGCTTTGGCACTTTGGGATTTTTGGAAAAATGATATTTTGAAATGTTTAAAAACAGCAACCCATGGCAAAAGATTGACAAGTCTTGGAGATTATGAAGATGATTTTAAATGTTGCTCTGAACTTGATTGCTTAGATATTGTTCCAGCTCAAGTTGAAAGAGGTGTGATTCGTGCCTCATGATTTACGAATTTGTTTATTAGGAGTAAAGTCTTGACTGATTTTTTGGTAGCTGCATTGCAAATTACAAGTACTTCAAATGTTGAAGCAAATTTTATTGAAGCAGAAGAGCAGATTGAATTAGCCGCTAGAAGAGGTGCTGAGTTAATAGGATTGCCTGAGAATTTTGCTTTTTTAGGTGGAGATGATGAAAAACTTAGATTAGCTTCTGAATTGTCTGAGAAGTGTGCAAATTTCCTAAAAACTATGTCTCAAAGATATCAAGTATTTCTTTTGGGAGGAGGGTATCCTGTCCCTGCTGGCGATGACAGTCATACTTTTAATAGGTCAGCTTTATTTGGGAAAGATGGACAGATTTTGGCAAAATACGACAAGATTCATTTGTTTGATGTTGATTTGCCAGATGGAAATTTATACAAGGAATCGTCCACTATTTTATCCGGATCAGATTACCCACCTGTTGTAGATGTTCCAGGTTTATGCAAAATAGGATTATCGATTTGTTACGACGTTAGATTTCCTGAACTCTATAGATACTTGTCTTCTAACGGTGCAGAGCTAATTATGATTCCCGCAGCTTTTACAGCATTTACTGGAAAAGATCATTGGCAAATCCTATTACAAGCAAGAGCAATTGAGAATACAGCATATGTAGTTGCGCCAGCTCAAACTGGTATACATTATGGAAGAAGGCAAAGTCATGGCCATGCAATGGTAATTGATCCTTGGGGGACAGTTTTATCTGATGCCGGAAAGACTCAAGGAGCTGCAATAGCTCCTGCTGATAAAGAAAGAGTAAAGAAAATTAGGGAGCAGATGCCAAGCCTTAAACATAGAAAAAACAAATTGTTTTCAAACTAATGATAAAGTTTTTAGATAATAAACTTTTTCGTTATTTTTCCGTTTTTTTATTTTTAAATTCTTCAATCCTTCCCGTTAAATCTTCAAGTGCTCTTGCGGCATGGGCTATAAATACTAATGGGTTTTTAGAATTAAGAACTAAATCAAATACAAATTTAAAAGCATACTTTCAGAAGGCTAACCAAATATCGGGAGATAGATTCTGGGTAGATTTCCCAGGAGAATTAAAAAATCCCAGAACAATAAAAGGTAATGGCTCAATAAAAGAAATTAGATTAGGTAAACCATCTAAGGGTAAAACAAGACTAGTAATTGAATTTAAGGAAGAGACTTATTTAAAACCTTTGACTTGGCGAATGGTTGGCTTAGATCAAAATAAATGGAGAATTAAACTATTTAACCCAAAAAATTCATTTAAAAAGATTGGTGAAGGTTTAGTTGAAAAGAAGAAAGGAAATATTAAAACAAATCAAAATTTAAATTACAAGAAGAAAATCAACTATGGTTATTTGAAACTACCAGAGGTAAAACGAAACAAGTTTGAGGTTGTAATCGATCCAGGGCATGGAGGACCTGATCCAGGAGCAATAGGTATTGGCGGTATTAGAGAAACAGATGTTGTTCTAGAGGTTTCAAAAATAGTTAAAAATTTACTTTCTGAGAAAGGTGTCAAAGTCAGATTGACTAGAACAAATGACGTTAATTTGGATTTGCCTCCAAGAGTCTCCATTGCTAATAATATGGATGCAGATATCTTTGTAAGTATTCATGCAAATGCTTCAAGAGGGAAAAGAAGGGACATAAATGGATTAGAAACCTTTTATTACAGAGGGTGGAGAGGAAGATTACTCGCGAAACGGATTCAAAAACAAATTTTAAGAGTTTCCCCTGGGAGTCCGGATAGAGGAGTTAAACAAGGTAGATTTTATGTAATTAAAAATACTAGGATGCCTGCAGTCCTTGTAGAAATTGGATTTTTAACGGGAAGATTAGATGCAAGAAGATTAGAAAAAATAACCCATCGAAAAAGATTAGCCTATGCAATTGCAAAAGGGATCCTCGAGTATCTAGATAAAGTAGGGTGAAACTAAAAATAGGTATATTTGATAGCGGAATAGGTGGTTTTACTATTCTTAATTCTTTACTAAAAACGCGTAAAGATGTAGAAGTTTTTTATTTGGCGGATATAAAAAGAATACCTTATGGGAGCAAAAACTCTAAAGAGATAAGATTAATTGCAAAGGAAATATGTACTTTTTTTATTGATAAGAATTTGGATGCACTTTTAGTTGCTTGTAACACTACAAATGCGTGTGCGCTAGATATTCTGGAAGATAATTTGATGGCTCCTTGTTTTGACCTTATAAATTCAGTATCGGAAATAGTTGATAAACAAATAATTGGTGTCCTAGCAACACAAACAACTGTTCGATCGTCGTATTACAAGAAAGCTATAAATTCTAAAAAAGAGAATAAGGTAATTTTTCAGCAAGAATGTCCAGAACTTGTATCAGAAATCGAAAAAGAAAAATTAAATCTTGATAAGTTAAATAGTCTTTCAGATTTATACTTAAGACCACTAATAAACAAAAATATTGAAGAATTAATACTTGGATGCAGTCACTATCCTTTAATTTATGACTTTTTAAGAAAAAAAATAGATTCAAATATAAAAATTATTGATCCATCGGTAGCATTAATAAAAAAATTTAATAAATCATTTGCTATTCCAAAAATTGACCGCTATGAGAGTAATTCTTTCGAAAATGTAAAATTTTTTGTTACTTCAGAAAGAGATGAGTTTTCCAATAAAGTAAAATTTTGGCTTGGAATTAATAAAGAAATTAGATTGGTTAACCTCCGAAGTAATGTTTGATTCCTTAAGATATAAGAGAGGTTAATCATGAATACAGTAACAGAGCTACTACAACCAGTTGAAAATGATCTTGATGATCTTATTTTAGAACTGAAAAATCTAATAGGAGCTGGTCATCCAATTCTTCAAGCCGCAGCAGAACACCTTTTTAGTGCTGGGGGGAAAAGGTTGAGACCTGGTATTGTTTTATTGATTTCAAAGGCTATATCCCCTGAATTTTGCTTAACAAGCAAACACAAAAGGCTTGCTGAAATAACTGAGATGATTCATACAGCATCATTAGTCCATGATGATGTTGTTGATGAGGCTTCTACAAGAAGAGGAGTTGATACAGTTCATAGCAGATTTAATACCAGAGTAGCTGTTTTGGCGGGTGACTTTTTATTCGCTCAAGCAAGTTGGCACCTTGCAAATCTTGACAATGTAAATGTAGTTAAATTACTTAGTAGAGTAATTATGGATTTAGCAGAAGGTGAAATCAAACAAAATTTAAATAGATTTGATTCGGCTCAATCTTTTTCCAAATACATCAACAAAAGTTATTGTAAAACGGCATCATTAATAGCTAATAGTTGTAAAGCAGCTGGAGTTTTGAGTGGGATTAATGATGAAAACTTAACCTCGTTGTACGATTTTGGCAAAAATATTGGTTTAGCATTCCAAGTTGTAGATGACATTCTTGACTTTACTGGAAATGATAAACAACTTGGAAAACCTGCTGTTAGTGATCTTGCTAGTGGTTATCTTACCGCCCCAGTTTTATATGCCTTAGAAGAAAATAAAAAATTGTCAGTTCTTATAAACAGAGAACTTGCTGAAAAAGATGATTTAGATGATGCTCTTAATATCATTATGAACTCTAATGCTATTGAAAATTCCAGGAAACTAGCTGAGGATTTTGCAATGCTTTCTAAAGAAGCTATAGCCTGGCTTCCTGATTCAGAATATAAAAGAGCTTTAATGGCTCTCCCAGAATTTGTTCTAAGCCGTATTTATTAGATTTTTCAGAAATAAATCTTACAGCTAAATTAATATTAAAATTTTCGAAAATCTTAATCTTTTCGACTAAGTTTATTAAGCATGGATTTATTTAATGTCATTAGATAAAAAAAATTCAATCAATAACATACTTGAAGAAAAGAGAACTTTCCCTCCATCAAAAAAATTTGCAGAAAACTCAAATATTAGTACTCAAGAAGAATTACTAAGTCTAAAAAATCAAGCATCAAATAATCCTATTCAATTTTGGGAATCTTATGCAAAATCTGAATTAGATTGGTTTGAGCCATTTCAAACTGTATTAGATAACGAAAATGCCCCCTTTTTTAAATGGTTCAAAGAAGGGAAACTCAATATTACATATAATTGCTTAGATAGACACATTAAGAGAGGGCTTGGAGGAAAAACTGCACTTATATGGGAAGGCGAACCAGGAGATAGCAAAAAATATACTTACGAAAAACTTCTAAAAGAGGTATGTAAAGCAGCTAATGCATTAAAAGCAATTGGTGTAAAAAAAGGAGATTTGGTATGTATTTATATGCCGATGATTCCTGAAGCAATGTTTGCGATGTTAGCTTGTGCAAGAGTTGGTGCACCTCATTCAGTTGTTTTCGGAGGATTTTCTTCAGAAGCTTTAAAAGATAGGTTAATTGATGGAAACGCAAGATTTGTTATTACTGCTGATGGTGGCTTTAGAAAAGATAAGGTGATTGAACTTAAGAAAGCAGTTGATGCGGCCATTGAAAGTGGGGCAGATAAAGTTGTTGAAAAAGTAGTTGTTGTTAAACGATCTCAAAAAAATATTTCGATGGTTGATGATAGAGATTTTTGGTGGCACGAATTATTAAAAGATCAAAAAGATCATTGTGAACCAGAAATAATGAATAGCGAAGATAGACTTTTTATTCTTTATACTTCAGGCTCTACTGGAAAGCCCAAAGGTGTAGTTCACACTACAGGTGGTTACAATCTCTGGTCCCATTTGACATTTAAATGGATTTTTGACTTAAAAGATGACGATATTTACTGGTGTACTGCTGATGTTGGTTGGATTACAGGTCATAGCTACATAGTTTATGGGCCTTTATCTAATGGTGCTACAACCTTAATGTACGAGGGAGTGCCAAGACCCTCAAATTTAGGGGCTTTTTGGGAAATTGTTCAAAAATATAAGGTTTCTATTTTTTATACTGCACCAACTGCAATAAGAGCATTTATGAAGTCTGGGCGTGAAATCCCTGATAAATATAATCTTGAGAGCCTTAGACTTTTGGGCACAGTTGGAGAACCAATTAATCCTGAAGCATGGATGTGGTACAAGGATGTTATTGGTAAAAATAAATGCCCTATTGTTGATACTTGGTGGCAAACTGAGACTGGTGGTGTGATGATAAGTCCCTTGCCTGGAGTCGTTGCTACAAAGCCAGGTTCAGCTACTTTCCCTCTACCAGGAATCGAAGTTGAAATTGTCGATAAGAATGGGGATAAGGTTAAGGATAACGAGGGTGGCTATTTAATTATTAAGAAACCATGGCCTGGAATGATGAGAACAATTCACGGAAACTCAGAGAGATATTTGGAGAGTTATTGGGAATATATTTCCTTCAAAGGAGAAAAAAATGTTTATTTTGCTGGAGATGGAGCGCGCATTGATGAAGATGGATATATATGGATTATGGGAAGAGTTGATGATGTT
>QCBU01000017.1 GCA_003281505.1 Prochlorococcus sp. AG-347-J14
GCAGACTAGAAACAAAAAAAGCTATTCCAAAGTTAATTAAGAAATTACCAAAGGGTGTTGTCTTAGATGAAGAGAGAATAGAAAATTTAACCAGAGTTTTTCCTCTGCAGTATTTAAGTATGTTTGAGCAATTTAGCAAATATAAGCAATGAAACGTCTACTATTGACGCCTATATTCAAACGTTTTAAAAAAAATGTTTTTTTCTCATCACTTAATCAGAATACTTGTCCAGTTTATGATGCTGAAGAAGTAAAAAAACAAGAATAAGAAGAGGCTATTAGAAAGTTATGCCCATAAAAAAAGGACGATACTTTCGCCCCATTCAAAAAGCAGGATAATCCCCATCACCTGGCCTTTTTAAAAATCCTAGCACTACATAAAGTGTTCGAAAGTGATAAAAATTTACTATTGATGGAGTTGTTAGTTTCTAATTAATTTGTCATGATGGAAATCCCCATCACTCAGGCTACAAAGAGTCTTTTTTTTATGTCTTGTTTTGGATCAGAAACTCCATTTATGCTTCTTGCAAAACTTAAAATTAAGGAAGATAAGGTTGCTGAATACTTAGAAATTGCAGATAAGACAGATAAAGCTGTTGAAGCTGAAGAACCAGGAATGCTTCATCATACTTTTGATCAAGATCCTGATGATCCTCTTCGTTTCGTATGGTCAGAAGTTTATAAAAATGATGATGCTTTATTAGCTCATTTAGCTAATCCAGCCTTAGGTGTTTATCTTCAGGCTCATGCTGAATTAGGAACTGATTTTTCTGTTGAATTTTATGGAACTGTGGGAGATAAAGTTATTGAAGCCATGAACAGAACAAGAGTTCCATATAAGATCTTTAAAACAAAATTAGGATACAGCAGAGTTTAAGGATAAGAGTATTAACTTATTAGTCCGACTAAATTATTAATAAGAATCTCAGTGCTAGAGGTAACCACAGACATAGAAGAAGCATTAGTAAAAGGGTAATAGCATGGATATTTGGAATGTATTGCTCTTTAAAAATTTGCGTCTTCATAATTTATCTCGCCTTCTTAAGTTTTATTTCTCTTCTGATAAGCAATGCTATAACTACAACACACATGTTCATTAGAAATATGTCTAATGGCATTAATAAAAAAGTCTCTACTTAATTAATAGCAAGATTTTTGATCTACGAATCAAGAAATGATTACTAATATTTATTTGCTTAATAAAACGAATTTAAAAATTAAATTTATGCTTAAATATCTCAGAACTTTTAACTATTAGATGGCTTTTTCAGAAACAAGAATAGTAATAGGTGGTCTAGCTCATGTACCTGTTGTGATCTTTATAGCCAATTTTATAAAAGGTAAGTTTGGAATTAAAACTGAAGAGACAAAAGATACTGTAGTTAAATAAGACCCTGTTAAAATTATTGAACCAAAAAATACTGTAGTTAAAGAAAGTAATTCGGCAACTTTAAAGGAAATTTCAAATATGCTGGATAATATAGAACAGAAGGCTGATGAAGTTTATGAAAAGGTAAAGAAAAAAAGAAAAGGTTAACTAAATTGAGATTCTATCAAGCATCAATATATCTTGAGCTTGGATTGTATCTCTTTCATTTTCATCTTCGAGATCTTTATAAGATTCAATTTCAGCTTGAATTTTTCTCTTGTAAACTCCTTTGATATAGTCAATTTCTCTACTCTCTTTATTCAAGATTGAGAATGGCGATCTTTTTAAGTTCATAACTATCTCCTAGTAATAAGTTTTGATCAGCTCCATTTCTTATCAGATGCAACAAAGCTATCCAATGTTTGCTGATTCCTGATTTCTTCCTCAAGAATTTCTTCTTCTGATCTTTCTTCAATCTCAGATTTATGATCTTCTTTTAGAGTTGATTTGGTAGACATTTGCTCATGACGACTACAATCATGTTCTAACTAGTCAGGCAAGCTATCCGACTAAAAAATATGTACGGTTTGAGGAACTCCCATATACGGATAAAGGATCAACAATTGAATTTAAATATGGGTAAGATGTTTGAAATTGATCAATTTTTGCCTTTAAGAATCATCAATAAAGGCAGGCCAATAAGCATCAGACTCTCATTAACTAATAAAAAAGTATTCAGGTTCATTTATCCATTCCTTCAGAGGCGTCCCAATTTATGGAAATTCCTTTTTTAATTGGTTGTTTTTTCATATCATCCATCTCTTTTCTGATTTTGTTGTAGTGGGCCGATTCCTCTGGATCATCAGAACCAAGACCATAATTCATGGTCGCTGCAAGATAAATTCGGTGCATACGGTATGAAGATAGTGGCATTGCTAAAGACAAACTATGTTAAATATATTTGAATTTTAGTTAAAATGCTGATCTATGAGATCTCAGTTACATTGGCCAATTGGTCAAGTATCCTCTTCTGGAATTGAACCCGATACCTCTCCCTTACCAAGGGAGTGCTGCAATTATTCTTTAATCCACTTTTTTAGTATTTAGAAATTCCAATTAATCTGTAATTGGTAGGAATCTGAATTTTTTGAATCTCCCTGTTCATTTTTGTAAGAAAGCACAGCTCCGAATCTATTTTTCCTATTCATCTTCAATCCAATAGTGTTGCTGAGGAAATTATCCGATGAGTTCAAAATTGAAAATCTGTAATTGGTGGTACTCTCATCTACATAATTCAGATCCACAATAGAATCATCTGTGAAGTCGAAATTGTATTCAATCTTTGCGAAAGGTCTTATTTCCCATTCCTTAATCTCAAATTCGCTGAATAAATCTGATCCAAGGGCCAAAATTTTATGGTTGATTACCTGTTCTTTAAAAGTCAAGGCAAGATGACTGCCTGATTCAGAAAATGGATTTAATGATATATGAGAAGCTTCAATCCGTGCATAGGGATTAAAAGTAATGTTTCCCTTGGAAATCGGTTCGGGTCTGAAAGAAAGAGATCCAAAGATAAGATTGGCATCTCTCTCGCCTTTGTGGGCAATTGAGTCTTCGAATCTGGTTGTATAGAAATCCATTTTCCCAATTCCTAACTGAAAATCTGTGGGCAAAAAACCTTTGAATTTCTGAGAGGAATAAATAGAAACACTAAAGTTATCTGAATTCAACTTGCTTCCTTCCGAGCCGATTTTTATATGATCGTTACCATAAGTAAAAGCGAAGCCAAGCAGAGAATTATTTTTTAATTTTTTGTCCGCACCAAAAGTTAAGTTAAATGCATCTGATTTCTGATTCGATGATGTTACATTTTTTTTATAATCACCAACAACTATCTCTCCATCAGTCCATAAAAACCAGTTTCCCAGAAATTTTCCACCTTTTGGATTTAAATCAGGATCAAATGTTTTTTCGCGTAATTCTGCAAAAGCAATCTCTACTGAATTATTGCCGAGATCATCGATTATTTGGTCCGATCCATTTTTCATCCTTTTATCATTCCAGTTTGTCCTTGCCCAATTTTCAAAATCTTTACTTTCTATATCTTTAAATTTTTTCCCCGATCCATTAAAAACCTTCTCTAATATTGGATTTGAGAAAGAAAAATCAATGCCTTGAAATGATTTTTTATCAGATCTTTTATTCCTGGCAAGCCATTCTAGCCTTCTATTCACAGCATCTAAACCTGCTTTGCTGAATCGTATTGATGCGTCTGTCCAGGCTTCTGCCAGTCCTAGCACATCAGGTTTTAAAGTTGGATCACTCTTTGAATCAATAGGAATATGATTATTTATCACACCATTTGATGTGGTGGATGAAATGCCTGTGAAAGAAAAGTTAAAATTCAAATAATATGTTGTGAGTTCTCCGGAATCTGGAGCATCTTCCTGTATTTGAATGTTCTGTGCTCCGCCGCCAAGATCAGGAGTGAAAATGCCATTTTCCGAAATAATCTTTGTGCTTTCAAAACCATATCCTTTGGGCGGATCCACAGTAATTGAGTAATTACCACTTTGTGCGACATCTCCTTTCAGAACAAAATTATATTTGCCATCTGAACCTGTCTCCTGGACATTATTTCCTCCACTGTCATCCAGCCAGTAGTTGTCTACAAGACTTCCTTCATAAAGTAATTTAACTGTTACTCCTGATACCGGTTGTCTTGTAGATGATTCGTATATCACCCCCGCAGGGTCAATTAAAAGGCCATCTAAATCAAGAAATTCTTCACATGAAGAACTGATTTGGATATTTTTGATAAATCTCCCTGATGAAACTGGTCCATCCGTTAAATCAACTTTGCCTTTCCCTCTCTTCCCTGCTGATTTAACAAATTCAACTTTAAAGGTCCCAGCGCTACTAGGGAAAAAACTATAGTTACCCACACTATTGGTTGTAGTAGTCTTGATTAGAGAATCGTCCTTATAAAGTTTTACGGTTGAACCGTTAACTGGCTTACCATTTTTGTATCTGACAACTCCTGATATCGATCCGCAGGAAACACTTTTGGTAGTGAAATTATAGGTATTCTTTAACTCAATTCCAGCAAAAGAATTTGGAGAAGCAGCTTTATCCACTACTGCTCCTTCATCAATTAAAATAAAATATTTAGTACTATCATTTATCAAAATTGATCCGTCAGAATCTCTTAATGAAATTGACATTTCATTCCCAGATACGGAGATATCAGTTTTATTGCTGATATTGAATGATCTTATTAATGCATCTGTTGAGTAGTTGTAGAGAGAAATATTTCCTGAACCACGATCGATGTTTTCACTGAAAATTATTTCAACTGTTGGATCAGATGTAGAAACATCTGTAGCATTATCCTCTGGTGATTGGGAAATTATAACTGGAGCGATTAAGTCATTACTGTAAGTTGAAAAATTCAGTTCAGTTTGATCTGTAATTCCTCTGTAGCTAATGCCATTAGAAGATTCAATTATTTTTGGATCGATAAGTAGATAATAATCTGTATTTGCAGTAAGTATCGTTGTTGGTAAAGTAATAACTTTGTCTGAAATATTCAATGAATTATTGCTGTAATATTTGACTAAAGTCCCTTCAGATTTATAAAGAGAAATATTTCCACTTGTTTCTGATGCTTTTATATTTTTATCAAATGTTAATGTGAGATTTAGGCTTGTATTTACGCCAAAAGAATTATCCGATGGATTGGTGGAAATTAAATTTGGACCATTCGGACATCCATTAAAACCCCAGCATGGCTTTTTATTAATAGATAATTTTGGAGCGAACAAAATTGGTGTCTCTGGATTGTGTTCAACATTCCAGGAGGTTAGATTCTGATCGAAATCATCGGCATTTTTAAAGGTCCTCGTAAAATTTGTGACCTCTGTAACATCCCAATTACCGATATCTTTATTAAATTCTCTGGCTCCATCAAAAGTTCTCCTTAGAGACCTTAAACTTTCAGTGTTCCAGTTTGATATGTTTCCATTAAAATTCTTTGCTCCGGCAAATGTCCTGTGCATGCTCACAACTTTCGATACATCCCAGCTGTTTAAATCACTATTGAAATTAATAGCCTTTAAAAAAGTTCTGTCTAATCTAGTTACATTACTTACATCCCAGCTATTTAGATTTTGATTGAATGCTGCTGCTCCCCTGAAGGTGCTATTAAGCCTTGTGACTTTGGAAATATTCCAACTACTAATATCTTGATTGAATAACAAGCTATCCTGAAACATTCCATTGATATTGGTGACATTATTTAGTTCCCAGTTCGAAATATCCTGGTTAAAGCTGGATGCGTTCATAAACATCCTGCTCATGGTTGTAGCTTTACTGGTATTCCAATAACCAATATCTGCATTAAAGTTGGTTCAAATCCAACCCGGCCCACTTTAAAATTGCCCTTGTAGCTCAGCGGTAGAGCACTCCCTTGGTAAGGGAGAGGTCTCGGGTTCAAGTCCCGACGAGGGCACTTGAAAAAGCAAGTCATAAAACATCACTAGCATTCATAAGGACTCATAAGGGTCTTTTTTTATGCTTAAGTAGCTTGAATACTGATTTAATGCCAAAAAACATCTTTCAGGAGGCTTCAGTATAAGCCAATTTCAAAAATATAAAAGTTCCCGAAAAGTTCCCGTAAAATGATATTCAAAGTCAGAAATAAACCCTAAAAGCAGTCTTATGGTGTCATAACCTTTCATCCTTTATCCCGACGAGGGCACTCCCGGGATAGCTTGTTATCAATGAGATTACCACTATCACACAAAGGATTTATTCAGAAGTGGACGTCCGTTTTCGGGTCCACTTTTCTGGTTTAAAGATGTAAATTATGGATTTAAGAAAATTGATTGTTAATATGGAAAAGATTTTTTGATGTAAAAATTTAATCAATAAAAAAAGGTGAAAAAGC
>QCBU01000018.1 GCA_003281505.1 Prochlorococcus sp. AG-347-J14
CTATGGGAATGGATGGAATAAGTGTGTTTGCCTTAGGAGCTATGAGATTAACGCAAAGATCCTCAAATATAAGGATTAGCTCTGGAGTTAAAGATCTTGATGATATGTGTGGTGGAGGATACTTTCAAGATTCCATCATTCTCGCCACTGGTGCTACTGGTACAGGCAAAACAATGCTTGTATCAAAATTTGTTGAAGACGCTTATAACAATAATGAAAGAGCAATACTTTTTGCATATGAAGAATCAAGGGCTCAATTGCTTAGGAATGCGACTAGTTGGGGAATAGATTTTGAAAAAATGGAAAGTGATGGTTTGTTAAAAATTATTTGTGCATATCCTGAATCAACTGGTTTAGAAGATCATTTGCAAATTATAAAAACGCAAATTAATCAATTTAAACCAAAAAGAATGGCAATTGATTCTCTCTCTGCATTAGCTAGAGGTGTAAGTTTGAATGCATTTAGACAGTTTGTAATTGCTGTTACGGGTTACACAAAACAAGAGGAGATAGCAGGCTTTTTTACTAATACTGCAGAAGAATTTATGGGAAGTCATTCTATAACTGATTCTCATATCTCAACAATTACAGACACGATATTGTTACTTCAATATGTAGAAATAAAAGGTGAGATGGCGAGAGCTTTAAATGTTTTTAAAATGCGGGGATCATGGCATGACAAACGAATAAGAGAATTTATTATCACTAATAGTGGTCCAGAAATAAAAGATTCTTTTTCAAATTTTGAACAAATATTTAGTGGTGCCCCTCACAGAGTTGTACCTGATCAAAATGTTTCAAATGTTTTTAAAGGATTAGATAATAATTAGATAATTTATTTAATTTCAGAACCTGAAAAAGATTCTGAATTATTAATAGCTTTTGTCAATAATTCATCTTTATCAGATTGTGCTAAGGCTAAATCAAACCAGAAAGTCGTTCCTACGCCTAATTCACTAGCCATACGAATTTCCCCACCATGTTTTTCAATTATGCCTCGTACTATTGATAAACCTAAACCGGTACCTTGCTCAGTATGAACAGAATTCTCTACTCTATAAAAACGATCAAATATCTTTTCTTGATCAGCCTGAGATATTCCTGAGCCAGTATCAGCAATCTCAATTCTTACTTTTGGGAGTGGTGAAACTAATTCACATTGAGGGGCCTCATCATTTTTAATGCTTGGAGGAAACGCTGGACAGGAATCTGGCCAAGTATAAGCTCTAATGGTTAAGGAGCTGTCTTTTGGACTAAATTTCAATCCATTGCCAAGTAAATTGTCAAAAACCTGTAAAAGCAAATCAAAATTTCCAAGAATTGGAGGAATAGTTTCTTCTATATCATGAGCTAATGAAACATTTTTTTCTGTAGCGTTAAGTCTGTAATTTCTAAGAGTTTGTTCTATTGCTGGTTTTATATCCATATGCTCAAGCTGAATAATTTTCCCAGACTCCAATCTTGATAAATCTAATACATCATTTACAAGTCTTGTTAACCTATCTGTCTCTGAATTTGCAATGCCCAAAAATTCAATTTGTTCTTCGTCAGAAAGCTGATCTTTTAGATCATGTAATGTCTCTACATAACTTTTTATATTAAATAGTGGTGTCCTTAATTCATGCGACACATTACTAATAAATCTATTTTGTGCCGCGTTAAGTTCCACTTCTCTCGTTAAATCTTGGATTGTTACAGCAATTCCCTTTAATTCAACTTTATTTGTATCTAAAACTGATTGCAAGACAATTCTTAAGGTTCTTGCTGGTTCTCCTAAACTAAATCTTAAATCGTCCTTCTCCTTTTCCCTGTTTAAGATAGATTCTATATTTGTATGTAAGTCATTAGATAAAATCTCGGGAATTTCATTTAAAAAATGTTTACCCTCTAAGAATCTTCCTTCCCAACGAAATAATCTCTTTGCTGTTGGATTAGTAAGTACAATTCTACCTTGTGAGTCTAATAATATGGCACCATCAGCCATTGTTGCTATTAGTGATTGCTGCTTGATTTGTGCTGCTTTGAGTTCTTCTATATTAGCTTCGTCATAATTTTCTAACTGTGAGGCCATTCGATTAAATCCATTTAGCAGTTCTCCTAAATCACCTGTCATAGGTAAAGAAATTCTGGACTTAAAATTTCCTCTTGAAATTTCTCTAACCCCTCTTACTAACTCTCTGACGGGTCTTGTGATTGTTAGTGCATTAAATACAGCCCCAAGTATTACTAAAACCCAAATAGAGATAAAAACTGCAATGGTTACTTCTCTAGTTAAGGCAGCACTGGCTAATGCTTTTTTGTTAGGGGTGACTCCCAAAGCTAAAGTTCCAAGATATTTGCCTTTCCACAACATTGGGACAAATACATCTGTAACTTGACCTTGAGGTGTCGCATGTTGCCTAACTAAGGGAAATTGTGGTCTCTTCTTTAATTCTGAAGGCAGTTTTAATCTTCGAGTGAGCTGAAACTGACTTTCTGAGCTTGTCGGTGTGGCACTGATCGGTATCCCAAGTTGAACAATATCCTCAGCATCAGTAAAAAATATATATCGCAGGTTTCGACTTGATCTCCAAAACTTTTCAGCTACATTTGAAATTTCTTTTTTTTGATTATTAGCAACTAATTCTGTAACATTGCCAGATAACAATAATCCAAGATCTCTAGCGTATCTAGTATCATTCATTCCTGCATCTCTTTGTATACTATTAAGGGCAAAAAAAGTTATTCCTGTCATTAGGAGGCTTACTACAAGAGTTGCTATAGCTAACAACTTTGTTCTTAAACTGAACCCACTCCACCATGTTAGGAGTCCATTAATCCAATAATTACTATTCAAATCTTCATTATCAGTGATGTTATATTTTCTACTTTCATTATTATTAGTATCCACCATAAATTTAATTCTCCTTAGAAAAGTTTTTTCTGACTTGATGACCTATGTCATTCCTGTAGTAAATACCTTCAAAGTGAATTTCTTCTAAATTTTTGTATGCTTTTTCAAAAACTATATCAAAATCTTTATCTTGACAGACAATACTTAAGACTCTTCCTCCATCGGTTAATAATTTTCCATTTTCACTTAAAGAAGTACCTGAGTCGAAGATTTGGCAATCATTAGTATCAATCTTACCTATTTTTATTTGAAAGCCTGTTTTATATTCGTGGGGATAACCTTTCGAGGTCGCTATTACACAACCACTAACTTTATCAGGAGTATTAATTTTTTCGTCACCAGTTAAATTTCCCATTGAGCATTTTTCAAGAAGAAATACAAAATTTTGATCCATCAAGGGCATTATTGTTTGGCATTCTGGATCACCAAATCTACAATTGTATTCTATAACTTTGGGACCGGATTTTGTGATCATTAACCCAAAATAAATGACGCCTTTATAGTCAATATTTCTTTTATTTAGTTCTTGTATTGTAGGTTCAATTATCTCTTTGATAATTCTATTGAGGTAATCTTTTGTTAATAAAGGGGCAGGAGAATAAGCTCCCATACCCCCTGTATTCGGTCCTTTATCTTTTTCGTTAAGTCTTTTGTGATCTTGGGCGGTTGGAAGTAATGTATATCGTTCTCCATCGCATAAAGCAAAAACTGAAACTTCTGGCCCTTCAATTTTTTCTTCTAGAACAACTACACTCCCAGAGTTGCCAAATTTACCATTAAAAATTGACTCTGCTGCTTTAAGGCACTCATCTTTTGATTTTGGAATAAAAACACCTTTACCTGAAGCTAAACCATCAGCTTTTACTACAAGTGGAATTGATGCTGAATTAATAATTTTTTTGGCTTCTCCCAGAGAATTGACTTTCCAAAAGTTCGCAGTTGGAATATTTGCCTCTTGCATAAATTCCTTCGCCCAAGATTTGCTGGATTCTAATTTTGCTCCATCTTTATTAGGACCAAAGACTTTAAAATCATTTTTGCGAAGAAAATCAGCTAATCCATTTGCTAGAGGCATTTCGGGCCCTATTACAACTAAATCTATTTTAAGAAAATTAAGCTTCTGTAATAGTAAATTATTATTATTTATATCAATTTCTATTCTTTCACATTTATTTATTCTTTCTGAACCAGCGTTACCAGGAATCAAATAAACTTTTTTAACTAATTCATTTTTTTGGATAGCCCAAGCTAAAGAATTTTCCCTCCCGCCATTTCCAATTATTAATATATTTTCTAAATTAATAAAGCTTCTAGAACTTAGCGAATGAATTCCCATATTTGTTTTTTTGAGGTTATGAAGTTTCGATGAATAATCAGTTAAGATGAGATAAAATCACTTGAAATTGATCTTTAATAATTATGTTAATTACAAAAATTACTTTAGTAATGATAATAAGGTTTTAAGTTAATGAAATATAAATATCAGTTGATTTATGAAGGCAAAGCAAAAAAAAATATTTACTCATCATGATTTAGATAAAGTAAAAATTGAATTTAAAGATGATGCTACAGCTTTTAATGCGTTGAAAAAAGAAAAATTTGAAGGTAAAGGCAAACTTAATTGCCTAATTAGTGCAAAAATTTTTGAGGTTCTTATTAAGGAGAATATTCCAACACATTTTATCGAACTTGAAAATGAAAATACAATGATTGCGAAAAAAATACAAGTAGTTCCATTAGAAATTGTTCTAAGAAATATTGCTTATGGTTCTTTGTGTAAACAGACGACTATTAAACCTGGAACTCGCCTATCAAAACCATTAATTGATATTTATCTCAAAAATGATGAACTTAGTGATCCCCTTATCACAAAAGATAGAATCGAATTAATGAATATATTAAGCTCTGATGATTTAGATTTAATAATAAATTTAACTTTAAAAATCAATGTAATCCTGAAAAATTTTTTTAAAAATATTCAACTTCAACTTGTGGATTTTAAGTTAGAGTTTGGTTACGATTATGAAAATAATATTCTTCTCTGTGATGAAATAAGTCCTGATAATTGTAGGTTGTGGGATCTAAAGCAAAAAAATGATACAATTGTAAGTCTAGATAAAGATAGATTTAGGAATGATTTAGGAGGTCTAATTGAAGCTTATAGTGAAATTCATCGAAGGATAAATGATTTTCTTTAACCTAATTGAAAAAATAATGATTTATTTATCTTAATCAAAAGTATTATGCAAAAACATTTTTTAAAATTTGGAAAGCTTTTTACAAATGTTGCTTGCTATCCCTTGATTTTGATATCAAATAATTCGGAAATGGCTGCTAAGTATTTGCCAAATGACGTTAATCAATCGATGACAAACTTAAAAATTCTAAATATTAATAATGATTTATTTCAAGGGATTGATCTCAAAAAAGAAAAGAAATTTCTTCTAGCAGAAAATAATAATGGCATTAATAAAGAAAGTGTTCTTATTTCAGAAATAATTATCGAAGGTTGGGAAAATCATCCTGAGGGTAGAAAACTTGAATTGGCTGCATATGACTCTATGAGCATAAAGCCTGGAAGTATTGTTGATAATGGAATTTTGAATCAAGACCTCAATGCAATATATGCAAGTGGTTGGTTTTCAGGAGTTAAAATAAAGTCTGAAGATGGGCCACTAGGCGTAAGACTAATAGTAAATGTAGTGCCTAATCCAATTTTGAAAAAAGTTGAACTTAAACCAATAAAC
>QCBU01000019.1 GCA_003281505.1 Prochlorococcus sp. AG-347-J14
AAACTGGAGATTGGCTTACTTATAAAAGAGATCAACAAGTAAAATTATGGGCTTCAAATAAAAAAATAATTTGGAAAGAATATTTACAGTTTTCTGTATTTAGAGGAAATATAAATAGGGATGACTGGTCAAAGAAATGGGCAAGAAATACATCCAGAGGATTAATTAAAGGCCCATTAAAAATTAATCCAATTGATTTTAATGCTGGGGCAATACCTGACGAAAAAATATTTTCTTTTAAAAAAGACGAATGTAAAGGAAGATTAAAAGGAGGGAGAAAAAAAGGCCTTGAAAGGATGGAATATTTTTTTAAAGAAAAATTAAATTCATATTCAAAAGATATTTCAAGCCCAGAAAAATCTTTTGATAGCTGCTCAAGATTATCTCCTTATATTAGTTGGGGATGTATTTCATTGAAAGAGATTTTTTATCAAGCAAATTTATATAAAAATAATAATTCAAGAATGTTGAAGAGTAGATTAACTTGGCATTGTCATTTTATTCAGAAACTTGAAAGCGAACCAGAATTAGAATTCCAAGATTTTCACCCTTATTTTCAAAATATTAGAACTAATAAAACCGAATTACTTATTTTATGGAGTCAAGGCAATACTGGTTTTCCTTTTTTAGATGCTTGTATGCGTTCATTAAACTTTAATGGATGGATTAACTTTAGAATGCGCGCAATGCTCATGTCTTTTGCAAGTTATAATTTGTGGTTACCTTGGCAAGATTCAGGATCAGAATTAGCAAAAAAGTTTATAGATTATGAGCCTGGAATACATTGGAATCAATGTCAAATGCAGTCTGGAACAACCTCTATAAATACCAATAGAATTTACAATCCTATTAAGCAGGGAAAAGATCACGACCCTAAGGGTGAATTTATAAAAAAATGGGTACCAGAATTAAAAAAAGTAACTGATACTTTTATTCATGAGCCTTGGTTACTAAGCAAATTTAATAATGAAGAATACTCAAAATTAGAATACATTAAACCAATAGTTGATATTTCTAAAACATCTAGAGAAGCTAGGGAAAAAATTCAAGAAATCACACAAAAAAAAGGCTACTGGGATATATCAAAAACAATATATTTAAAGCATGGCTCAAGGAAAAAAACAGTAATCAATAAAAGACCTAAAAAAATTAATAACAACAAACAAATCCAATATGAATTAAATTTAGGGATATAAATTTAATTGATTATTTTATTATTCATTTATGATTAAATCCTTCATAATTAAATAATCAGGTAATGATTTTGGTAAATCCATTTAAAAAATCCACAGTCTAGTTATCTAAGCTTTAAGGTAGATTTAACAAGATAAGAACATGCCAAAACCTATTAAAGAGTTAAAGTCAACTCCTTTTACAGAAGTAATAGAACTAGAAAGGATAGTTACTCCAGATGAAGAAAAACGAGTTGATCATATTTTTGTAAGAAGAAAGAAAATTTGTACTCGTCATCCTGAAGGTTTTGCTACAGAAGAAATTGCAAGATTTGATGTTGCCTGGCCAGAAGAATCTAAAGAAGAGTTAAAAGATTCAACTAAAGTCAATGAAGAGGTCGAAATCACTATTAATAAGTAATGTCAAATAGATTTGAGTGGGATGATACCAATAGTTCAGGTATATGGTGGAGTACTAATGTAAGTATTAGAGACGAGTGCATTTTACTTAAAGAAGATACTCGATGCGAAGATTCTGATATAGTCGAACTTCTTAGGAGTATTGCACAAAATATTGAAGATAATGGACTGTAATTTTTAAATTAATATTCTCACTTTTAGAGATTTTGAATTCCTTTTACAGCTTTTATTAATTCGATACTAATACCTTTTTCACTCATTGAATGACCAGCATCATTAACAATAATTAATTCAGAATTATTTAATTTCTTATTTAGATCCCAAGCACTCCTAACAGGACACACAACGTCATACCTCCCTTGAATTATTTTTGTTGGAATCGACTCTATTGTTTTTATATTTTTCAAAATAAAATCATCTTCTAAGAAAATATTATTAATGAAATAATGACACTCGATCCTTGCAAAGGCATCTGAAAAAGAATTAACTTCAGACTTATCAAAATCAAATTTTTTATTTATTAAATGACTTGTTGAGAGTTCCCATTTTGTCCAAGCTGCTGCTGCTTTTGATCTAAGATTCGCATCTGAAGATGTTAGATATTTATAAAAAGAACTTATTAAATCATTTCTTTCTTCATTTGGTATTACAGAAATATATTCTTCAAATTCATCGGGGAATATCTCACTTGCACCATATTGATAGAACCATAACAATTCAAACTTTCTACATAAAAATATTCCTCGCAAAGTTAAGCTGATAACTCTTGAGGGATTTTTAATCGCATATATAAGTGAGAGTGTTGAGCCCCAAGATCCACCAAACAAATGCCAAGAATCTATTTTTAAAAGAATCCTTAATTTCTCTATATCATCAACTAAATGATTGGTCGTATTTTCTTTTAATTCGGAGAAAGGAGTTGAAGAACCGCACCCTCTTTGGTCAAATTGAATAATATCGAATTTTTCTGGGTCAAAGTATCTTCTATATCTTGGTTGACTTCCTCCTCCTGGACCTCCATGAATAACAAGAATTTTTTTGCCATTTGGACTACCAGATCTTTCCCAATAAATAGTATGAATATCACTTACTTTTAAAAAACCCTTTTCACGTACTTCAATTTTTGGAAACAAGACTTGATCTTTCATTTTGAAATATTTTTAATCACTCTATTAGTTCATAATATCCAAAAAGAATTAATATTTTAGAAGAAATTACTGAAACATTAAAAAAGGACTGTTTGAACAGTCCTCTTTAATATCTCATTTCCTTCTTACAGGATATAAAATTACATATTTTAAAGTCTATTTACTCATAAACCTAGAATACGTGAATTCGGGGATTTCTCTCGATAATTTCAGTCCCTATTGTCGCTAGTAATTATAAAGCGAAGTCTTATCAGACTAATTGATTGAACTTTAATTTTCGAATAATCCCATTCTCAGGAATACGCTTCCTATATTTTGGAATTTGCTAAATTTCAGGCGGACTATCAATCATTTAGATTGCCTCCGAACTCAACATTTATAAATTACTCCTTTTTATATTTTCAGTAAATCCGTAAATATGCTGATTTACTTTTTTCTTAATTTGTAAGAGGATTTTAATGATCCTTTGTTTTTTATAGATAAATATAAAAACTAAAGTCTATAATCCCTTATTTATTCAGATTCATAGAGCAAAATTGATTCAATTATTCTTTTATCACTATCAGAAAGTTTATAATCTTCCAATTTCCACTGAACAAATTTTACACACTCATCAATAGAAGGATTCTTATCCCGGCACTTACGCCACTCTCTAATCCAATCTGCCAAGGCAAAAGTTATTTTTGTAGTAAGCATATTTACCAATCAGGGTAATTAAAATCTCCTCCAATAGGTTCTTCATAGAATTCCCCTTCTTTTATGCCTTTATCATATTTTTCAATTATCTTTTTATAAGAAGCTATTGAGGGAACTAAATCTCCTATATATATGAGTTCCATTATAACTGTTATGATAATTTTAATTATTTATTATTTTATATAAGAATTTAATAAAAAGATTTTTAATATGCATTATGGATTTCATCAAAAAGAACAAGATCTTAACACTAATGGCTTTAATTGCAGTTTTATCATTTGCATTAGAAAAAGTAGGCATAATACACCCTTAAATTAATTAAGTTTATTTGTAAATACTTCCTAATGAAATAAGTAAACCGATACTATTACTGCAAAAATAAGCAATGGAGATAATAATGTAAAAACTAAAGTTGAAAGATTAATCAGCATAAATTTTAAATAAATACACAAATTTAATAAACATCACTTTTAAGCATTTGCAATAAGTAAAATTTAAATTATTACGATATAAAAAAAATTTGAATAAAGAAAGATATAAAGAAGATTATGAAGAGGGCTCAGACTTACTATGGCCTAGTGATAAAGAAGATAAAATAACTCGGCAATTTTATAAAGATTTATCTAATCTTTCAAAAAACATAAATTATAGTAAAAAGAAAAAGCTAAAACTTTTTGAACAATTAGTTAGAATAATAAAAGGCAAAGGCTGGGATTAATTAATATCCAAACTAAAATGAAAAATTTAATTATACTAATTAGAAGTTTTTTTCTTTTAAGACCAAGATTTTTATCCACTATATTTTTTATTCCTATTCTTTATGGAATTGGCTGGGCTTTATCTCAGCCACTTTTATTGTTTAATTTTGAAAAAGATAACTTATCCTTAATTGGTACTATTATTACTTTCTTACTTTTTATCTTTTTACTCCCATATTGGTTTCATATCAAACGAAATAAATCAAGTGCTTGGATACTTCTTGGGATAACAAAAGACAAATTCTTGAAAAACTTTTTCCATTTTTCTCAAGGTATTTTATTTGCTTTAGTTTTAATAATTCTAATTCTGGTACCACTATTGCAAAAAAATTATATTTCTTGGATAGGTGAATTCTCTCCAATAATATTGTTAAATTCTATTTTACTGGGATTAGGTGTTGGATTCGCAGAGGAAATAATTTTTAGAGGCTGGTTACTAGAAGAATTAAAATTTGAATATGGTACAAAAATATCAATAGCTTTACAAGCTATAATTTTTAGCTTTGTTCATAATTTATCAAATGAGATCTTTTGGAACATAGTAGGATTACGTTTGGGATTTATTTTACTTGGGATATTTCTATCATTAGTAAAAATTAGAGATAAAGGTTCTTTATGGAATTGCATAGGAATTCATGGAGGACTAGTGGGTATTTGGTTTTTATTAAATAACGGATTAATAGAATTCAAAGAAAATACACCTTCTTTTTTAGCAGGGCCTTTTACACAAAATATTCCAAACCCAATCGGAAGCTTTAGTGCAATTTTAATATTACTTTTATTATGTATTTTTTATACCGTACAATCAAAAAAGATTTTTACTAGACGTATTAATTAGATATAAATACCGATTGATTTTTGATTAGTAATTGTCAGATTAGAATAAAGCTTAATATTCATATGAACTTTGATGCAGGAATAAGATTTATTGTGTTTTTAATAATTTTTGGAGTTACAAACTATCTAATGATGTTGAGAAGATATGAAAACGACGTCAAAAAAAAGAAATATTTGCAACAGGAAAAAATTTCCAAGCTATACCCTAAAGGTTCATTTATTTTCTGAAATTAAAAAAAATTTTGTAGAATTTGCTCACCATTTTTTATTAGTTTTTTGCCAACCTTCATTTAACAATTTTTGCCATAATAATCTCGCTTCTTCAATAACAATTTTTTTTCTA
>QCBU01000020.1 GCA_003281505.1 Prochlorococcus sp. AG-347-J14
AGACTGTGTCTTCGCTATATAAAAAAGTAAGACCTCAAGGTAAATATGAAAGAACTCTTGAGTTGCTTAAAAGGACAAGGGAATATTCGCCCAAAATTTATACAAAGTCAGGTTTTATGCTTGGTTTAGGAGAAAAAGATGAGGAAGTCTTAAGTCTTCTTGAGGATTTAAAAAGTAATTTCGTTGATATTGTTACTATTGGCCAATACTTATCTCCTGGTCCTAATCATTTACCTGTTCATAGATTTGTGAGTCCCTCAAAATTTAATTATTATAAAGTTTTCGGGGAAAAAGATTTGGAATTTATGCAAGTAGTTAGTTCTCCTTTAACTCGTAGCAGTTACCATGCTGAAGAAATTCAAAAACTTATGAAAAAGTTTCCAAGATAGTCATTTTTATTTATTTGAATCTATCCACTCATTTAATTTCCATTCAACTAGATCATTTTTAATCATTGGATCATTTCTAATGATTTTTAGTGCATTTTGATAATTATTTACCTCAAGAATGAGTAATCCGCCGTCACCTGGCCTCTTTAACTCATCTACTAGAAAACCACTTTTTATATTAATTCCCTCTTTTTTTAATTTTTTTATCCAATGAATATGTTCGTTAATTATTTTTTGTTTTAAATCATGATTAATTAAGTATTCTTTTTTTATGATTTCAGTTTTTATAAAGAAAGGCATTTACATTTTCTTTATATTAAGCATTTCTTCTTCGCTTGGGGGAACTATTAATTTGAAAGTACTCTTATAATAAGACCAATTTTCAATTATTTTGGCAGCCTTTAAGCTATTTGTTTTTGCTTGATATTCTCTAATAATTTTCAATAAGATATCTTCCTGCTTTGATGAAGTTATTTTATGAATGCTAACTATTTCCCTGTTAACTTTATTACTTAAATCATTCTTCTCATCAATTATAAAGGCTATTCCACCAGTCATGCCCGCACCAATATTTCTTCCTGTGGAACCTAGAATAACTACTTTCCCACCAGTCATGTATTCACAACAATGATCACCTGCTCCTTCTGTTACCGCTGTAGCACCACTATTTCTAACTGCAAATCTTTCGCCCGATTTCCCTAATGCAAATAATTTCCCACCTGTTGCTCCATAAAGACAGGTGTTTCCTAAAATAACCTGCTCGGAGGAAGTTTTATCTATTTTTGGTGGAATTATTGTGAGTATTCCTCCATTCATTCCTTTACAAACATAATCATTAGCTTCTCCGATTAATTGGACATTCATTCCATTCAATAAAAAGGCACCAAAGCTTTGTCCTGCATATCCTTTGAAATTTAGGTTGAGTTCGCCATTGAAGCCAGTGTTGCCGTGAAGTCCTGCAATTTCACCTGATATTTTTGCACAAACGCTTCTATCTGTATTTTTTATCTCAATTTCTTTCGTTAATATTTTGTGATTTTTGATTGAATCTATTAATTCAGTATCAGACAAAAACTCGTCTTCTAATACAGAACCATTACTATGGGCAGTTTTTGGATGTTTTAACCATGATCTATCAGTGGTTGAGTGTTTATTTATTAAAGAAGAAAGATCAATATTAGAAGTTTTTGGAAGATCGATATTTCTTGCAGAGAGAAATTCTTGATTACCAATCAGTTCTTCCATATTAGAAACACCTATACTACTCATTATCTGTCTTACTTCTTCAGCAATATACAAGAAAAAATTGACAACATTTTCTGGAATACCTTTAAATCTTTTTCTTAATTCTTCTTTTTGAGTGGCAACTCCAACAGGACATTTGTTTGTATGACAAACCCGAGCCATTATGCATCCTTCAGCAATCATAGCTACAGAACCAAAACCGTATTCTTCAGCACCTAGTAAAGCTGCAATAACTACATCCCAGCCTGTTTTAAGACCTCCATCAGTTCTCAAAATTACTCTTTCACGTAAGTTATTCTCTAAGAGAGAGTTATGAACCTCAGCAACACCTAGTTCCCATGGTAAACCTGCATGTTTAATAGAACTAAGGGGTGAAGCACCTGTACCTCCGTCATGGCCTGATATTTGAATTACATCTGCATTAGCTTTGCTTACTCCAGCGGCAATAGTGCCTATGCCAATTTCAGAAACAAGTTTAACGCTTACTTTCGCTTTTGGATGAACTTGGTGTAAGTCGTGGATAAGTTGAGCTAAATCTTCAATTGAATAAATATCATGATGCGGGGGAGGAGATATTAAAGCTACTCCAGGTTTACTATTTCTTAGTTTTGCGATGTAAGAATCAACTTTTGGACCAGGCAATTGTCCCCCCTCTCCAGGTTTTGCTCCTTGAGCCATTTTAATTTCGAGTTGTTTACCACTTCTTAGATATTCAGGTGTAACTCCAAATCTTCCTGATGCTATTTGTTTAATAGCTGAGCATGCGGTGTCTCCATTCTCTAAACCTTTAATAAAAGGCAACGTCGCTGATTGAGTATTTTCATCGATATCATTTAAAACATTAAAACGAGCTGGATCTTCTCCCCCTTCTCCACTATTACTTTTTCCACCAATTCTATTCATTGCAACTGCTAAAACTTCATGTGCTTCTCTGGATAAAGCACCTAAACTCATTCCTCCAGTACAGAACCTTTTGCAAATTGATTCAACACTTTCAACTTCCTCTAATGGAATACTTTTTCTTTTTGAATTAATTGTTAGTAAATCTCTTAGAGATGTTGTCGGTCTATTACTAATAAGTTTTTTGTAAGTTTCAAAATGATCGTATCCTGGCCCTTGTTTTACCGCTGAATGTAAAATCTTGGACATCTCTGGGTTATTGGAATGATATTCTCCATTATTTCTAAATTGTACAAATCCTAAAAATTCTAATTTCTTTAAATCGATCTCTGGATAGGCTTTAGTATGTATTGAAAGTGTTTCATTAGTTAATTCTTTTAATGTTATGCCAGCGATACGACTTGTGGTACCATCAAAAGCAATTTTTATTAAGTCAGATCCAAGGCCTACAGCTTCAAAAATTTGTGCACCATGGTAACTAGATAAAAGTGAGATTCCTATTTTTGAGAGAATTTTTCTTAGACCGTCTTCTAGAGCTTTTTTAATATTTTCTTGAACATCGATTATTGATAATGGATTTATTTTTTTGCTGTCAATGAGTTTTTGTGTTTTTGGATGTTTTAACCAGTGTCTACCTGCTTCGAAGGTCAACCAAGGGCAAACTGCACTTGCACCATATCCAATTAAACAAGCTAAGTGATGTGTGCTCCAACATTGACCGGTCTCAATTATTAGAGAAGCTTTTAGCCTGATTTCTTTTTTTAGAAGATAATGATGAATTGCCCCAACAGCAAGTAAAGGAGGTATAAAAGTCTTTTTAGGGTTAATTCCTTTATCAGAAATGATAATTAAAGAGCAACCTTCTTTTATAGACAGCTCACTCTCTTCACAAATTGCTTTTAATTGGTTCTCTAAGCCCTGAATACCTCCCTCTATATCGAATAAACTTGAAATTGTCTGAGATTTAATTTTTGATTTTTTGATCGAAATGAGTTCTTCCTCATTAAGAATCGGACTTTGTAAGTGAATAAAAGGTTTAGGATCTTTAATTTTAAATGGTGTACATCTTTCTCCTAAATGCATCTCTAAACTCATTACAAGTTTTTCTCTAAGAGGGTCAATTGGAGGATTAGTAACTTGCGCAAATCTTTGCTTAAAATAGTCGTATAAAATGTGTGGCTTAGATGAAAGAACTGCTAATGGGATGTCGTCGCCCATGCAATAAGTAGGCTCTTTAGCTAATGAAGCCATTGAATCTAAGATAAGATCATTGTCTTCCGCTGAAAAACCGTATGCAGTTTGTTGTTGCAACAACTCAAGGTCTTTAAGTTTGCAGTCTTTACCCCATTCATTATTTTTAATTTTTATAGTTCTATTACTGAGCAGATTTTTATAATCATGCCTTTTAGCAGCTTCAGATTTTACTTCCCAATTTCTTAGGATTCTATTTTGATGAAAATCAACTGCCAACATTTGCCCCGGTCCTAATCGACCTTTTTCTATTACTCTCTCCTCTTCAAGATCTACTACCCCTGTTTCGGAACCCATTATTACGAAACCATCATTTGTGATTGAATATCTTGCTGGTCTTAGACCATTTCTATCAAGCGTTGCTCCTACAAAATTTCCATCTGCAAATACAAGAAGAGCAGGACCATCCCAAGCTTCTTGTAGACTCGCAGAATACTCATAAAAAGATTTAATGTCTTCTCTTTTTTCAAGTTCTGGTTGATCTCTAAAAGCTTCAGGAACAAGTTTTAATAATGAATCAGTTATTGGTTGGCCTGAACGTATATTAATTTCAAGGGTTGCATCAAGATTTGATGAATCACTTTTATTTACATCAACAATGGGCTTTATTTCATTGGATAAATCTCCCCAAAAATCATCTATATGTGTTTCTGAAGCTTTAGCCCAATTGATATTGCCTAAGAGAGTATTTATTTCTCCATTGTGACCTAAAAATCTCATGGGCTGAGCTAATGGCCATTTTGGAAGAGTATTGGTACTAAATCTACGATGATAAACAGAAAATGAGACTTTAAAACTCTCTTGTTTTAGATCTTGATAAAACTCAGATAATATTTCAGAACGTACCATGCCTTTATAAACAACTGTTTGAGAACTTAGTGAGGCAAAATAAAATTCACAATCCCCAACATGGTTTTTAAAAGTTTCTCTTATTTTTTTTTCAATTCTTTTTCTTAATTGAAATAAAATCCTCTCAATATCCTCATGATTTTTTTTATCTATATATAAGAACCACTGACAAATGAATGGAGCATTTGCTTTAGCTAGAGGACCTAAAATTTTATTATTAACAGGTACTGTTCTCCAAAATGTTTTGTTAACTTTTAATTTTTCTGCTTCCTGATCACATATTGATTTACATTTTTCAATTTTCTCTTCTTTATTTGGCATAAAAACCATGCCTAAACCTTTATGCAATTCTTGTGTATTTTTTAGATCCATTTCCTCTTCAAGGTATTCCCA
>QCBU01000021.1 GCA_003281505.1 Prochlorococcus sp. AG-347-J14
CCAATATCCTTTGATTAGCTTGATGCAATACAAGCCAATCAATTTCATCGGAAGTGTAATTCATTTTTTTAAACAACTTTTGAAGAATTATCGGAACTTCTCTAACTGCAAATTTATAAACTTCCTGACCATTCATCTGAATTGGTGAAAAAGCTCCACTTAAAAAATCAATGTTTTCAATTATTGAATCCTTATTATTTTTTGATGGAAGATTAAGAAAAGAACCCCTTTCTCCGTCAGTTCTCATATCAAAACCAATTAAATTATCAAATTCATTAGTAGCTTCAATTGCTAATGCACCTGCACCATCTCCAAAAAGAATACAACTTCTTCTATCATTCCAGTCAACAAAGCTTGATAGTTGATCTGCTCCTATAACGATAGCCCTTTTAAAACTACCCCCTTTTAAAAATTGTGAGGCTGTAATTAAGGCAAATAAAAAACCACTACATGCTGCAGTTAAATCGAAAGCTACAGCATTAGTTGCCCCTAATTTAGCTTGAATAGATGGCGCTGATCCAAATAAATCATGAGGAGTAGAAGTAGCTAAAACAACCAAATCAATCGTTTTAATATCCCAATTAGCCATTTCTATAGCAGTTAGAGCCGCCTTATAGCCCATCTCAGTAACATTATCTCCTAAGCTTGATATTCTTCTCTCAGAGATGCCCGTTCTAGATTTTATCCATTCATTGCTTGTATCAACCTTTTGACTAATTTTTTGATTAGTCAGAATTTGATCAGGTACATAACTTCCGCTCCCCTTGAATGATACTCCAATCTGATTAAAAATTATTCCTTCCAAAAGAGTTTTTTAGTTACTTATATTAGTCAAACATAAATTTGACTCAATATGTTTTATGAATTTAAAACTTGATGCTTTTGCAATTGAGTTAAATTATCCATAACACCATGATTTACTGCGGAGTGAGCCAAGCGAAGAGCACTTACTACTGATAAAGATTTGCTACTTCCATGACCTATAACGCAAATTCCATTTACCCCAAGTAATAAAGCTCCTCCGTGTTCGGCATGATCTAACCTTTTTTTAATTCTGAGTAGATTACTTTTTAAAAATGCGGAACCAACTTTTCCCCGCCTTCCTCGTGGCAGCTCAGATCTCAAAATATCTAATAAAACTCCTCCCACAGATTCAAGAAATTTCAATAATATATTTCCAGTAAATCCATCACAGACTACTACGTCGAAACCACCTGATAATACATCTCGTCCTTCACAATTACCTCCAAAATCAAAACTTTTTTCAGAAGATAATAATTCAAATGTTTTTAGGGATAAATCATTACCTTTGCATTCTTCTTCTCCAATATTTAAAAGGCCAATTCTTGGTTTTGTTACTTGTAAAACATCTTTTGCATAAATGTTACCTAGAAGAGCAAATTGATGCAGATAAGATGGCTTACAATCAGTATTTGCACCAACATCTAATACTAATACCGGGCGAGTTTGATCCCTTGTCGGAAATAATGCTCCTATAGCAGGTCTATCAATCCCTTTTAATCTTCCAATTCTGAAAATAGCAGAAGCCATCATGGCACCGGAATTACCAGCTGAGTAGACAGCTTCAGCTTTATTATTTCTAACTAAATCCATTGCAACATTTATACTTGCATTTTTCCTTTTTCTAACTGCAGTAGCCTCTTCATTCATCCCAATAGGCTCTCCACTATCAATTAATTCAAGACGATTACTATCAATTTCGTTTTCTAATAATTCTGCTAAACCAGTTTTTTCTGCTGCATCTTTAACTTTTTCAATTTTGCCGACAAACTTTATATTTATTGGAAATCTACTTATTGCTTCGAGGCAACCCTCAAGAATTGGACCAGGAGCATAATCTCCACCCATACCATCAACTGCAATCCAAATTCTTTCTGATTGAGATTCCTCAACCCTATCAGTAATGTTATCGTTATTTTGTAACCTTTTTAATGGATCAAAAACTAATGGCTGTAATGTATTTTTAGCTATTGAACTAGCATTTGAAACAACACTGCTAGCAGTATTCACAACAGATTCAGCACTTGAAACCACATTACCTGCAACGTTACTTGCCACATTACTAGCTGTGCTCACAACAGAGCCAGCACCAGAAACTACATTCCCCGCCACATTGCTAGCGGTTACCGCAGAACTAGCAGCAGTATCTACAATTGAAGTTACAGCTGAGTTTCTTTTGTACCAAATAACTAATCTTCTGATAGCTCTAGGCTTATTAATTTTTTGTACATTTTCTTTACCCATTTATTTACCATCAAAAGGAGCAATATCTACAATCCTTTGAAAAAGATATCCAGTGCCCCTTGCTGTTAATATCAATTCAGGATTTGCTGGGTCAGCTTCCAGCTTTGATCTTAATCTTGATATGTGAACATCTACAACTCTTGTATCTACGTGTCTCTCAGGTGTATATCCCCACACTTCCTTCAAAATTTCTCCTCTACTAAATGGCTCGCCTGACCTGCTTACCAAAAGCTCTAAAAGACTAAATTCCATACCAGTTAATCTAATTCTCTCATCACTTTTAAAAACTTGTCTTCGATTTGTATCAATCTTTATATCCGTAACCAAAATTAATCCTGAATTAGGCATTCCAGGAATTTGTTCTTTATCGATTCTTCTAAGAACGCACCTTATTCTAGCTTCTAACTCCTTTGGACTAAATGGTTTTACGACGTAATCATCAGCCCCTAATTCTAGGCCTGTTATTCTATCAGCAACATCTCCTAATGCAGTTAACATAACAATTGGCACATCTGAATCTTTCCTTAATTCTTGACAAACTCCATATCCATCTAACTTTGGCATCATGACGTCGAGCACTACTAAATCAGGTTCATAATCTTTAAACAACTTTAGTGCTTCTTTTCCATCACTTGCAGTTACAACTTTGTAGCCAATCATGGAGAGACGTGTCTCCAGAATTCTTCTAATACTTGCCTCGTCATCTGCGACCAGTATAGTTTCTTTAGTTTGACTAGATAGAGCCATTTGTTTCTATTAGCTAATCAGTAAGAGAATTTATTATTTACCTAATCTAACTTGTAGAGGGGCAATATCCCAAA
>QCBU01000022.1 GCA_003281505.1 Prochlorococcus sp. AG-347-J14
TTGTAATTTTGTCACTAGGCCCATTTGCGATAGTGAAGTCTATTAGAGAGATTCCAACAATTCTTCTAATGAACTGGGCATTTAGAAAAGGTTTAATGGAGTTTGGAGTTTATAAATGTAGAGGATAAATTAATCTAGTTCTATATTTTCAGAAGAATAATTTCCAAAATCTACAAAATTATTGCAAAGTGGCTTAAGCTTATTTTTCAAATCAAGAAAATTTTTAATGTTATTATGATTATTTATTTCTAAATCAATATAAATTATATATTCGCCTAGTTCTCTTTTTGATGGTCTAGATTCAATTTTACTCATATTAAACCCAAAATCTGCAATAAAATTTATTGCTTCAAGCAAAGCTCCAGGTTTATTTGATATTAATGAGAAAGCAAAACTGGCAATATTAGCTAAATTAGAAGTTGGTTCCTTGCTCAATAAGACAAATCTAGTGCAATTACCTGGAACATCATTAATAGGAAAGGCTAATTCTTTGAGTCCTTCGATTTGAATTAATGATTTTGAACCGATAGCAGCTCTGAATCTACTTCCCTTAACCATATTCACAGCTTCCGATGTTGAATTTGTTGGGAGAGGAATTGCATCTGGAAGATTTTCGGATAACCATTCAGAACATTGAGCTAATGCTTGAGGATGAGATAATACTTCTGAAATGTTTGAAAGTTCTCCATCACTAATTAATGCATGTTTTATAGGTAAAACAATTGCTTTATTTATAAATATTTCAGGAAATTTCCAAAGGGCATCTAGAGTAGCAGTAACTCCCCCTTCTACGGAATTTTCTATAGGGACTACAGCAGCATCACAATTGTTATACGCTATTGATTTAATGACCGAATGTAACCCATTACATGGTACAAATATAGGTGTCTGAAAATTGGCAAGCTTTGATAATATATGAGCTGCTTTTTCTGCGTATGTTCCTTTAGGACCTAAATATGCAACTTGTTTGCGCATGATTAATCGTAAAAAAAGAGATCAAATAAGCATTGGAGGAATATAGAAAATGCTATTGTCTTTTGATGCTAAACAGAAACTAAAGCTTTCTGTAAAACGTAATAAAGAATATCTTTCTAAATATCTTTTGGAAGAAGAAAGAGTTGTTGGAGCAATGCTTGACTCCAAAAAATTAGTACCTGAAGGAGTAGGTAGATACAAGTATACAGTAACAAGTTTCAAGGTTTTTCAATTAGATATTAACCCTGTCGTCTTAATTGCGGTAGAAAATAAAGATGGAATTTTAAAAATGAGTGCCCTTGAAAGTAAATTGGATGGTTTGGGGATAGTAGATGATTTTAATCTTATTTTGAAAGCGAATTTGGAAGAAACTGATATTGGGTTAGAAGGTGAGGCGCTGCTTGGGGTATCTGTAAGTCAACCCCCTCTACTGAAGCTGGTACCAAAGAAAATATTAGAATCTACTGGTCATTCGGTATTAAATGGGATTCTGTTAGGTATAAAGTCAAGGGTTCAAAAGCAACTCGTAAAAGATTTTTTAGATTGGTGTGAATTAAATAAGATTTGATTTTTTTAAGAAACTTTTCCTATGAAGTTTAGTTATTCCATTTTTTTTGATTAATGAAAGATGCTCTCTGGTACCATAACCTTTATTTTTGAATATCAAGTATCCTGGGAATTTCCTTTCTAACCTCTTCATCAGATTATCGCGAGAAACTTTAGCAACTATGCTTGCTGAAGCTATCGAGATAAACTTAGAGTCTCCAGATACTATGTTTTTCTGAATTCCCTCCCATGGTCTTAATAATAAGGGGCCATCAATTATTAATTCAGATGGCTTCTCTTTTAATTTTTTTAAAGCTCTTATCATTGAAAGTTCTGTCGCAACTCTGATACCTAACTTATCTATTTCTCTAGCCGAGGATTGCCCAATTCCATAATCTGACGAGAGTAATAAAATTTTTGGTAAAAGTAACTTTCTTTTTTTGGGAGTTAATTTTTTACTATCGTTTACTCCTAATTGTTTTAAGAAAAGTTTATTTTTTTCAGTTAATACTACAACTGCTGAAAAAACTGGACCAAAAATTGCACCCCTTCCAACTTCATCTATTCCAACTTCGGATATTCTATTCAATGTTTGCTGAAGATCTTCTTCTTTTTTTTCTTGCATTGTTTAGATCATCTGAAAGTTCAATTTCATCCTTTTTATCTGTAAATACAACTTCATTACTTTCATTAGTTTTATTTATTGA
>QCBU01000023.1 GCA_003281505.1 Prochlorococcus sp. AG-347-J14
GGAATTAATTCTTTTGAATAAAAATGAAAGATAATTCATTAGAAATTTTAAAATATATTGAAATTGCGAAGAAAAAGCATAAGGAAGGAAAAATATATGAAGCAAATGAAATTTATAAGAAATTAATTAATCAAAAGATTTACACATATGATTTACTTATTTCATACGGACTATTTAATAAAGATATTAATAATCTAAAGACTGCAAAAAACTTATTTATTTCATCTATTAAGAAATATCCCTCAAAAATTGAACCTTATATACTACTGGCTGAAATTTTTAGAAGAGAAAACAATTTTAATGATGCTTTAAAAACATTGCAAGTAGCGAAAAATATAGAGAAACAAAATCCTGATGTTGATTATAATTTGGCAATATCATATAAAACAATTAAATTGTCTCAAGAGGCATTAGTTTCTATTGATGTAGCTATAAATAAAAAACCAGAAAATCAAATTTATAAAATTTTAAAAGCCGATATACTTATAGACTGTTTTGAAGATGAAAAGGCTCAAGAATTACTGCTTAATTTGCAATTAAAAAACAATAGTCTTTTATATTTTCAAAGAGAAATCTTAATCTCAAGGATATTTATCAATCAAAAAAAATATATACAGGCTGAAAAAGTCCTTCTTGAACTAAGAAAATTATTTAGAAAACAGAAAATTTTATATCTTAATCTGAGTGATCTTTATTTCAAAAATAAAGAATTAGAAAAAGGAATTTTAATTTTGAAGGAAGGTATCAAGAATTTTCCAAAATTTATTCCATTAAGATTTAATTTGGGTATCATGTATAGAAATTTAGGAATGATAGAACTATCTATCAAGACGCATATAGAAATTTTATTAGATGATCAATTTAATTCAAATAGTTATTATGAGTTATCAACTATGTATGATTTCTCAGATCATAATGATCTACTAAAAACTTTATTAAATGTTGATATTGGAAATCTCTCTCAAAAGGAAAAAATATATTTCGGTTATTCAAAATCAAATATCTATCATCAGAAAAAAGAATATAAAAAAAGTTCTTATTTTTTGAAAATTGCTAACGAAGAAAAATTAAAGATTCAACCATCTGATATTAAAAGAAAGTTTAATACTGGAGAAAAATATCGAAATTTAAAAATAGGTAAAAATTTAAATATAAAGAGAACTGCTGATAGTAATAGATATTTATTTATTGTGGGCATGCCAAGATGTGGAAGTACATTGCTGGAGAGCATTTTAAGCCTTAATCCTGAAGTTAAAGATCTTGGAGAGGTTTCTTTTTTAGAAGAATCTCTTCAGCAAACAGATGATTTGCTTGAAGTTAAAAATCTTTACGAAGAAAAAGTCAAGCTGATTAACTCTAAAAAGAAAATCTTTACAGATAAGAATTTGTTCAACTTTTTATATTGTCCAATTATCTATAAGTTGTTCCCAATGGCAAGAATTATTCATTGCAGTCGAAATCCACTTGATAATATTCTTTCAATTTATAGGACTAATTTTTTAAATCAAAGTTTCTCTAGTTCATTAAAGGATATTACTGATTTATATATTTACCAGATGAAACTAATGCATGAATACAAAAGGAAATTTGGATCAAAAATATATAGTTACGATCATGATAAGGTCGTTCATAATCCTGAGGTAGGCATTAAAAATTTGATCAATTGGCTTGATTGGAAATGGAGTGATAAATATCTCTCACCACAAAAAAATAAAAGAAGTGTTTTTACAGCAAGTAGTGCTCAAGTAAGGGAAAAAATTAACTCTCTTTCTTCAGGTTATTGGAAAAATTACGAGGATTTACTCAAACCTATCAGTTCACTATTTCCTTCGTACAATTAAATAAATGGCTTAGTATTTTTGCAATTTATTTATATTGTATTAAAATTAGAGGAAAATTATCCTGTGTGAGGAATTTTATGAAGCTGTTCCAGCAATTGTTGGTTGCTCCAGCTGTTCTTGGTCTTTTATCACCACTATCAGCTAGTGCTTCCGAAGTTAACCTAGATGCTATTTCTAATTATTCTGAAAATGATCTAGAGATAGATGCTAATTCATTCAAACAAAAATCTTCAAATAATATCCTTCT
>QCBU01000024.1 GCA_003281505.1 Prochlorococcus sp. AG-347-J14
TAGATTTCTAAACAAAAAAATTTAAAATTTACTTATTAAAACAATGAAAAAATTAAAACTAATTAAATTACTCAAAAACCTAAACTCTTTAGCTGTAAGCGCAGGTTTGTTAGTATTAGCCCCTATTTCTAATAATACATATGCTGCAACACCCGATGTATGTAAAGACGTATTAACTCAAACTACAGCAAAGAAAAATGTTTTTTCGGAAAATCCATCAGGTGTTATTTCCGCAAATCTGACAAACAATTTCTGCTTAGGATCACCAGATAAATTTGAGATTACTATTTATGAAATGGGTTTGTGTACACAAAATCCTATTTCTGGATCACCAAAAATATTTAGCAAAGACAATTGTGTGACATCAATGGTTTCAACAGGTTCAAAGGCGGATTTAGCTGGGAGAACAGTAGACTTACCTCAAGCTTCTAATAGACCTCCAAATGATACTTATACATACGCTTATATGGTAATACTTAATGAGTTTGGTCTAAAGGGAACTATTTCATTAGCAGGAAATGTTTATTGCTCCACTAGTTCAGGAGGAGTTAGTAGTTCTTCTGGATGTTCCGCTGAGGCTCATAGTGAAGAACTTGATGATTTTGGAGATTCTGAAACAGATGATATTGGAAGCGCAGACTTTGGACCTGAAACCATGCCTTTATCAGCTGGAGGTGGAAAAGTCTCTGCTCTCTTAACAGATAGTTCGTTGACGAGAGCCGAAAAAATAAGTCAAGTTACTAGATTGGTTGCCGTTTTTGAGACTAATAGTGGAAATCCAGTCGTTATCTCTGATAATACAAATGGATTGGAGGTAGAGCTGCAAGTAGCCGATTTTGGTTATGGAATAATGTTCGTTAACGGAATTCCTTTTGATTTTGGATCTTCTCCTTTTAGGCCAGTATTTAATACTTTTTAAAGCAACCAAATAAGATAATCGTTACTTACAAAATTTACCTTTTAAACAGATATGCAAAACTATTAAAAATAGATGTAAGGAATACCAAGCTATAGTTTTGGAGAGGAAACTGGAGGAGAAACTCTAAACATGAGATTGCCTATGAAAAAAATTTGATTATGAATTGCACCAACTTATTCACTTGCGGCAACTGGAACCACTGTTACTGCTAATGATTCTCCATGCGAAGTAAAACCTGTCGCTATGCCATTACCATTACCTTGGTTGATTCTTATCAAACCTTTTGGGGCAAGTATTTTAATATGTATCCCTGTAGTACTTGTATTAATAGTTGTTGCTTTATCTACAATACTTAGTAAGTATTTTGCCCCCAAACAATAAGCGGTCCCATTATTTATATTTCCGGCATCTTCAGTAGCTAGTGAATAATCGGATTTGAGGACTCTGCCAGAAAAAGTTTCACCACCTGCAAGGAAATTTTTGTAAGTACCACTATTCCCAGTGGTAGAGACTCTTTCGACTGTCCCAGCATCATTTGAACAAGCTATTTGTGGCATAAAAGTATTAAATGCGCCAGTCATCATCTCTACGTCTGAAGCTGTACCTTCTACAGCACCTCCGCTAGCAGTGGAGACATAACGTTTGTCATTAATAGGTGTTGGAGGGTTATCAAGGTTATACACCATATGATGGCCACCTACTTTAAAATCTTTATCGAAAATGGCAGCTACATGTGTGTAGTCCCCAGCTGTCGGAACTATGATATTCGCCGCTGATAGGGTTGCTCCTGTATCGCTAAAAATATCACCAGTTTCTTCTCCGATATCACTTTTATAAACATCTACACATCCACTACCAGGTAAATCTAAGGCTGAGCCTTCTGGCATTGGATGAGATGTACATAAGGCTACTTGATATATTTTTGCGCTGAATTTTGTTGGGGTAATTCCGCAATCATCTTGTGAAGTATTGCAGTCATTCGGAGTATTTTTGAAATTCCCTGTGGCATTTTCTCCTGGTCCAGAAGCAAAAACTGATGGTGCCACAACTAAAGAAGCAATTGATAAAGCAGAAGATAAAAATAGTTTTTTCATGATGAGATAGTTAACGATTTTAATTTTAAAAAATTTAAGTAC